>NZ_AUIY01000001.1 GCF_000423945.1 Butyrivibrio sp. XPD2002
TGAAGCTGCTGGAATGACACAAAGCATGTCCCGTGTAGCTAAATGCATCGATAATGGTCCGATGGAAGGATTTTGGGGAATACTTAAACGCGAACGGTATTATGGGAACCGATTCACTGACAGAGACACTCTTGTGAAAATGATAGAGGACTACATAGAATACTACAATACTAGGCGATTACAGAGAAAACTTGGGATTTTAACACCATTCGAGAAGTACGAGCAGTATCTGGCGGTAGCATAAAAACTGCCACCAGATCAACAATCTGATGGCAGAAAATTTTGTTTTTTCTATTGTCTACTTGACGGGTAGCAGTTCACTTAGTGCGACAGCCCCTTGTTTTTAGTATTCATCTCTTGTTATATTGCGGAGCCATTTTTTGCTCTTGTAGTGACCGATAACCCAAGGCCATTTTACAAATTCGTCGGTGCAGAGAAGGAAGTAAACCCACATGGGCGGCAGCTTTAGAAGTGCAGCGGCTATAAATCCCAGTGGAACAGCGTAGCACCACATATCGATGGTGTCACAGATAAAGCCCCAGCGGCTGTCACCACCTGCTCTGAATACTCCTGCGATAAGAGTTGTATTAACAGCAGCACCCATTACGTAATAGGTGTTTATGAAAAGCATGGTTTTTAAATAGTCTTTTCCGAGCGGTGTAAGATTTGCAAAGCTAAGAAATATCGGCATAAGAAGGAAGATTATAAGACCTCCTATTGCACCGAATAACACTGTCATTTTCATAAGTGTCTTGGACGCTTCGTCCGCATCCTCGAGACGGTTTTCACCGATTATCTGACCAAGAAGGATTCCACCTGCGCTGGCAACGCCAAAGCAAAGGATCGTTCCGAAATTCCTTGCAAGGGAAGTGAAGGAATAAGCAGCAACCACGTCGCTTCCGAGGAACTGTCCGATGATTACGGAGTACATGGAAAATGCCAGGCCCCAGGATACATCGTTTAGCATGGCAGGAAGTGCCATTTTGAAAAAGTCCTTGAGAAGCAGATCATTTTTAATAAACATGTAGGAGAGCTTGAGCTTTGCATTTTTACTTCTGATGGAGACAATGATACATAAGATAAGCTCTATAACTCTTGATATTGAGGTTGCAAGAGCAACACCTGCGGCACCAAGCTGCGGTGCTCCGAAAAGTCCGAAAATGAACACCGCGTTAAGCAGGATATTAAGCGAAAAGGCTATGGTGTTCAGAACTGTTGAGATGGTGACTCTTCCTATACTTCTGAGGGTAGAAAGGTATATCTCGATAACACCCCAGCAGATATAAGCGACGCTGATGTTCCTGAGGTATGAGGCTCCGATGGTGATGAGCTCCGGGTCAGGAGTGAACACGCGCATCATATATCTTGGGAAGAACATGGCACATGCGCCAAATGCAAATGCGGCCAGAAGTGAAAATCTAAGAGCGATGCCTTCTATAACATCTATGGCCTTCATGTCGCCTTTTCCATAGTACTGGGAGCAGAGCATGGTAACTCCGGTACCAAGACCATAGAAAATCATAAACAGAACGCTGGCATACTGGGCAGCAAGAGAAACTGCTGATATATGGCTTTGTCCCACATAGTTGAGCATAACCACGTCAGCTGAGTTTACTGCGACGCTTAACAGATTTTGAAGTACGATCGGGATTGTTAATTTTAATATTTGTGAACGATATTTTTTCTTGTTGCGATTCATGATGTCATCCTATCTGAAATTGTTGTGTACGATTAATAATATTAACACAACTAAATAGTATAATAACAGACGGGACATGATATTTTCCTACCATAAATTTATGGGGTTCACCTTGACTTTTTATTTGCTCGTAGTTAAACTAATGGGCAGAGCGTTGATGATGTGGGGCGTGTCCCCGGGATGTTCTGTTTTCCATAATAGAGAGACAGGTCACTGGCTGGAAGCCTGTCTGGTAAAGACAGTTCGGAAATTTCGCATCGGAGCTACAATTTAAGATTAAAATGAGTGTCTGTCATGTATTTATGGCAGGAATCAGGGTGGTACCGCGGATTATATTCGTCCCTTACATCTTTAACGATGTAAGGGATTTTATTTTTTAGGAGGTAAACATGATCAAAGAGCAGTTAGAAAAAATCAGGGAAAGTGCGCTTAAGCAGATCGAAGAGACAGAAAGTCTTGATAAGCTTAATGATGTTCGCGTAACTATCCTTGGTAAAAAGGGAGAACTTACAAGTATCCTTAAGAGCATGAAGGATGTGGCACCTGAGGACAGACCCAAGGTTGGCCAGATGGTAAATGAAGTAAGAGAGGAAATCGAAAAGAACCTCGAGTTTACAAAGAAGAAGATGGAGGCTGCTGTCCGCGAGGCTAAGCTTGCCAGCGAGACTATCGACGTTACACTTCCTGCAAAGAAGAATAACGTAGGTCACCGTCATCCCAATACCATCACTCTTGAGGACGTTGAGAATGTCTTCATCGGAATGGGTTATGAGGTTGCTGAGGGTCCTGAGGTTGAGAAGGACTATTACAACTTTGAGGCACTTAATATCCCTGCAGATCACCCTGCAAAGGATGAGCAGGATACTTTCTATATTTCAGGAGATCTTCTTCTTCGTACACAGACATCTTCAACTCAGGTTCATGAGATGGAGAAGGGTAAGCTTCCTATTAAGATGATCGCTCCCGGTCGTGTTTTCAGAGCAGATGAAGTTGATGCTACACACAGCCCCAGCTTCCACCAGATCGAGGGTCTTGTTATCGATAAGGACATCACCTTTGCTGATCTTAAGGGAACTCTTGCTGAGTTTGCCAAGGAGATCTTCGGGGAGGACGTTAAGGTTAAATTCAGACCTCATCACTTCCCATTCACAGAGCCTTCTGCTGAGATGGACGTAAGCTGCTTTAAGTGCGGTGGTAAGGGATGCCGTTTCTGTAAGGGCGAAGGATGGATTGAGATCCTTGGCTGCGGTATGGTTCATCCTCACGTTCTTGAGATGAGTGGAATCGATCCTAACGAGTACACCGGCTTTGCATTCGGTCTCGGTCTTGAGAGAATTGCAGTGCTTAAATATGAGATTGATGACATGCGTCTCCTGTACGAGAACGACATACGATTCTTAGAGCAGTTCTAAAAGTAATCACTTAGCGAGGTTATTACATAAAAAGGAGATTAGAAATATGGATGCTAATTTAAATTGGCTTAAAGTATACGTACCGGATTTGAATGCAAGTGATCAGGAAATCCTTGATGCACTTACACTTTCCGGAACAAAGGGCGAAGGATTTCATCGCCTTGATAAAAATTTAGAGAAAATTGTTGTAGGTCAGATCGACAAGATCGAGCCTCATCCGGACGCTGACAAACTGGTTATCTGCCAGGTTAACATCGGCTCTGAAATGATTCAGATCGTTACCGGTGCAAAGAACATGAAGGAAGGCGATAAGGTTCCTGTTGTTCTTGATGGCGGAAGAGTTGCAGGCGGACATGACGGCAGCCCGAATCCTGAGGAAGGAATCAAGATCAAGGCTGGCAAGCTTCGCGGTGTTCCCAGTGCAGGTATGATGTGCTCTATCGAGGAGCTTGGTTCATCAAAGGATTTCTATCCGGATGCTCCCGAGGACGGACTTTATATTCTTCCTGAGGATACAGAGGTTGGAGCTGACGCAGTAGAGGTGCTCGGTCTTCACGATACAGTATTCGAATTTGAAGTAACAAGTAACCGCGTAGACTGCTACAGCATTCTTGGTATTGCAAGAGAAACAGCAGCTACCTTCAAGCTTCCCTTCAAGGCTCCTGAGGTTAAGGTTGAGGAGACTTCTGAGAAGGCTTCTGATTATATTTCAGTTGAGATCAAGGATGCAGATCTTTGCTCACGTTACTGCGCAAGGGTTTGTACAGATATAGAGGTTGGTCCTTCACCCGAGTGGATGCAGAGAAGACTTGCTGCTAACGGTGTAAGACCTATAAACAATATTGTTGATATTACTAACTATGTAATGCTTGAGTATGGTCAGCCCATGCATGCATTCGACCTTTCAACAATCGCTGGCAACAAGATCGTTGTTAAGAGAGCACAGGACGGCGAGAAGTTTGTAACTCTTGACGGTCAGGAGAGAAATCTCGACAGCGAAGTTATCATGATCTGTGATGGCGAAAAGGAAGTAGCTATCGGCGGTATCATGGGTGGTGAGAACTCAATGATCACAGAGGGTGCTAAGACAGTTCTCTTTGAGGCTGCTACCTTCAATGGTCCCAACATCCGTAAGAGTGCTAAGAGAATCGGCCTTCGTACTGATGCTTCTGGCTTCTTTGAAAAGGGTCTTGATCCTAACAACGCTGAGGATGCTATCAATCGTGCATGTCAGCTTGTTAACGAGCTTGGCTGTGGTAAGGTAACATCTGGAATTGTTGAGGCAAAATCACCTATCAAGCCTCTGAACAGAATTAAGTTTGAGCCCGAGAGAATCAACAAGCTTCTTGGTACAGATATCGACAGACAGACTATGCTTGATATCTTTGCAAGAGAAGAGCTTGTATATGACGAGGCTTCAAACGAGATTATTATCCCCAGCTTCAGACAGGACCTTGTAGGCTTCTGTGACATCGCTGAGGAGGTTGCAAGATTCTATGGCTATGACAAGATTCCTTCTACACTTCCTAAGAATGCACCTACAACAGGTAAGCTTACATTCAAGATGACTGTTGAGAAGACAGCTCGTGAGGTTGCACAGTTCTGCGGCTTCTCACAGGCTTACGGCTATTCCTTCGAGAGCCCCAAGGTATTTGATAAGCTTCTTTTACCTGAGGATGCTCCTGAGAGAAATGCAATTACAATTTCAAACCCTCTTGGTGAGGACTTCTCAATTATGAGAACAATCCCGCTTAACGTTATCCTTACAAGCCTTGCAACTAACTTCAAGCGCAGAAACAAGGATGTTAAGCTTTACGAGATAGCTAATATCTACATCGCTAAGGAGCTTCCTCTTAAGGAACTTCCCGATGAGAGAGCACAGTTTGTTCTTGGTTTCTACGGTGATGGCGACTTCTTCACAATGAAGGGTGCTGTTGAGGAGTTCCTTGGACAGATCGGTATGGCTGACGAGCTTGAGTATGATGCTAAGGCAGGTAAGCCTTTCCTTCATCCCGGACGTCAGGCACTTATCAGCTTCAAGGGAGAGACAATCGGTTATCTTGGTGAGGTTCATCCTGAAGTACTTGATAACTATGGAATCGGTTCAAGAGCTTATGTTGCAGTTCTTGATCTTCCTGCAATCGTTCCTCACGCAAGCTACAACCGTGTTTACACAGGAATCGCTAAGTTCCCTGCTGTAACAAGAGACATCAGTATGGTAGTTCCTACAGATGTAACAGCCGGCAACATCGAGAAGATGATCAGACAGCGCGGTGGTAAGAAGCTTGAGAAGCTTGAACTTTTCGATATTTATGAGGGATCTCAGATTGAGAAGGGCTTCAAGTCCATGGCTTATTCACTTGCATTCAGAGACAAGGAAAAAACCCTTGCAGATGATGAGATCAATGCAGCTATGAAGAAGATATTGAATGGCCTTGAGAGCCTGAATATTAAGCTTAGAAGTTGATTATGAACCCTCATCCGTCAGCTTCGCTGACACCTTCCCCCAGAGGGGGAAGGTGCCCGAAGGGCGGATGAGGGGAAAGGAGAACATATGAAAAGAACCAACGTATGGACAAAATACACTGCAAAGCAGTTAAAAGAATTAGAGTCATTTACTGACAACTATAAGACATTCCTTGATAACGCAAAGACAGAGCGTGAAGCGATTGACACAATCGTAAACGAGATCGAGGAAAAGGGCTACAGAGAGCTCAACACTCTCATCGGCAAGAACACAAAGCTTAAGAAGGGCGACAAGGTTTACAGCGTTTGGATGAACAAGTCTATTGTTATGTTCCAGATCGGTTCCGAGCCCTTTGAGAACGGTATGAACATCCTGGGTGCTCATATCGATTCTCCCAGAATGGATGTTAAGCAGAATCCCCTTTATGAGGATACAAACATTGCTTACCTTGATACTCACTACTATGGTGGTATCAAGAAATATCTGTATGTTACTATTCCGCTTTCAATTCACGGCGTAGTTGTAAAGAAGGACGGCACAACAGTACAGCTTAATGTAGGTGAGGATGAGGACGATCCGGTATTCTTCATCAGTGATCTTCTTATTCACCTTTCAGCTGATCTTATGGGCAAGAAGGCCTCCAATGTAGTAGAGGGTGAGGCTCTTGATCTTGTTGTTGGAAGCAGACCCTTCGTTATCGAGAGTGATGATAAGAAGAAGGCTGATAAGAAAAACAGCAAGCTCACAGATGGTCAGCAGTATGCTGTATCCTATGAGAAGGAAGTTAAGGAAGAGAGCGGCAAGGTAAGCGACGCTGTTAAGCGTGGTATCCTTGGAATCCTCTATGATCTTTACGGTATCGAGGAGGAGGACTTCCTTTCAGCAGAGCTCGAGATCGTTCCTGCAGGAAAGGCAAGAGACGCAGGCTTTGACCGTTCAATGATCCTTGCTTATGGTCAGGACGACAGAGTATGTGCATATCCTTCAATGGAGGCACTCCTTGATGTTAAGAACCTTAAGAGAACAGGCTGTTGCATCCTTGTTGACAAGGAAGAGATCGGTAGCGTAGGCGCTACAGGTATGCAGAGTAAGTTCTTTGAGAACGCTGTTGCAGAGCTTATGAATCTCTGTGGTGAGTACAGCGAGCTTAAGCTCAGAAGATGCCTTGCAAATTCCTGCATGCTTTCATCTGATGTTAACGCTGCATTCGATCCGCTTTACGCAGGTCAGTTTGAGAAGAAGAATGCATCACTTCTTGGCTATGGCCCTGTATTTAGTAAGTTTACAGGCAGCCGTGGAAAGTCAGGCTCCAATGATGCTAACGCTGAGTACATCGCTCATCTTAGAAGCATCTTCGAAGAGGATGATGTGGAATTCCAGATGGCTGAGCTTGGTAAGGTAGACGTAGGTGGTGGCGGAACAATCGCTTACATCCTTGCACTTTACGGAATGAATGTTATTGATAGCGGCGTAGCAGTTCTTAACATGCACGCACCTTATGAAGCTACTTCCAAGGCTGATGTCTATGAGGCATACAGAGGCTACAAGACATTCCTGAATAAGGCTAGTCTTACGAATATGTAAAGTGAGATAGCAAATCTTTGATTTGCGTGATCGAACTTTGTTCTGGCGAGGGCTTTAGCCCGAGAGCAGAATTTCCTTATGAATTTTTAGGAGAAAAATATTGAGTATTACAAATTCAGGTGCGGCGGACCCTAATCTGGGTCTTCGCACCAGCGATTATTATTTTGATCTTCCCGAGGAACTTATCGCTCAGGACCCGCTTCCTGCCCGCGATGATGCAAAGCTTCTTGTAATGAATAAGAATACGGGTAAGACTACCCATAAGATTTTTCATGATATCATCGACTATCTTAAGCCCGGTGACTGCCTCGTGTTAAATGACACAAAGGTTATCCCTGCACGTCTTCTTGGAACCAAGAAGGATACAGGCGCTGCAGTTGAGATACTTCTTCTCAAGAGAAGAGAGAATGATATTTGGGAGACACTTGTTAAGCCCGGGAAGAAGCTTCGCCCCGGCGCAGAGGTTATCTTCGGAGAAGGACTTCTTAATGCTAAGATCCTTGATATTGTTGAAGAGGGTAACAGACTTGTTCAGTTTTCCTACGAAGGAATCTTTGAGGAGGTGCTTGATAAGCTTGGAGAGATGCCGCTTCCGCCTTATATCACACATAAACTTCAGGACAAGAATATGTACCAGACAGTTTATGCAAAGTATGAGGGATCAGCAGCTGCGCCCACAGCAGGTCTTCACTTTACTCAGGAGCTTTTAAAGAAAATCCAGGACAAGGGAATTGATCTTGCGTATGTAACACTACATGTGGGACTTGGAACCTTCAGACCTGTTAAGGTTACTAACGTTCTTGAGCATCATATGCACACAGAGTGGTATCAGGTTAATAAAGAAGCTGCGGATAAGATAAATAAGGCAAAGGAGAGCGGACATCGGGTTATCTGTGTTGGAACAACCAGCTGCAGAACCATCGAGAGCGCTGCCGGTGAAAACGGACATATCGAGCCCTGTGCAGATAATACATCCATTTTCATTTATCCGGGCTATAAGTTTAAGGTCACAGATTGCCTTATAACAAATTTCCATCTTCCGGAATCAACGCTTGTTATGCTTGTTTCAGCACTTGCAGGCAGAGAAAATGTGCTTAACGCATACAATGAAGCTATCGAAAAACGTTACAGATTCTTTAGCTTTGGCGATGCATGTTTCTTTACGGATGATGAGATTTAAGATATAATTATTTTCTAAATCGAACATTATTTATCTGAGGGGGAAATTATGGAAGAGAGAAGAAAATACAAAAGGCTTGACCTTGATGGTGAGCTCATCATGAAACCTATTTGCTCTACTTCAGAGCCGGAGGCAGTTGCTATTTCAGTTATAAACTGTTCCCGTGCAGGAATGGGATTTCAGTCAGACTTACAGCTTACCATGGGGGATAACTATGAATGTAACCTCACCATTTGGACTAAAGAGGTTCTTCATGTATTCATTAAAATCGTTCGAGGAACTGCCCTTGAGGATAGCTATGAATATGGTGCTATTTTCATCGGAATGCCTGAATATGACAGACAGAGAATCTCTGTTTATGAGACTGTTCAGGATACACTCGAGGAAATGTAAAGGATTATATTATGCGCGAATTTAAAGACTTACAGATTGCGGTTGCAGGTGCCGGCTATGTCGGACTTTCAATCGCTACTTTACTGTCACAGAAGCATAAGGTGACAGTTGTAGACATTGTTCCTGAGAAGGTTGAGATGCTTAATAAGCGTATTTCACCCATCCAGGATGACTACATTGAGAAATATTTTGCAGAAAAAGAGCTTGATCTTACTGCAACAACAGACGGAGAGGCTGCTTATAAGGACGCTGATTTCGTAGTTATCGCAGCTCCTACCAACTATGACAGTAAGAAGAACTACTTTGATACCAGTGCTGTTGAGGCTGTAATTGACCTTGTTAAGAAGGTTAATCCTAACGCCTACATGGTAATCAAGAGTACTATTCCCGTTGGTTACACCAGAAAAGTAAGAGAGAAGATGGGAACAGATAAGGTGCTCTTTAGCCCTGAGTTCCTTAGAGAGTCCAAGGCTCTCTATGATAACCTCTATCCCAGCCGTATTATCGTGGGAATGGATGAGAATGACGCTGAGCTTAAAAAGGCTGCTGATACCTTCGCAGAGCTTTTGAAGGAGGGAGCACTTAAGGAAAACGTAGATGTTCTTTTCATGGGCTTCACAGAGGCTGAAGCAGTTAAGCTTTTTGCAAATACATATCTTGCACTCAGAGTATCATACTTCAACGAGCTTGATACCTATGCTGAGATGAAGAACCTCAACACTGATCAGATCATCAGGGGCGTATGCCTCGATCCCAGAGTTGGTGATTTCTATAATAACCCTTCCTTTGGTTACGGCGGATACTGCCTGCCTAAGGATACTAAGCAGCTTCTTGCTAACTATTCTGATGTCCCGGAGAACCTTATCGAGGCTATCGTTGAGTCCAACAGAACACGTAAGGATTTCATAGCTGACAGAGTTCTTGATATCGCAGGCGCTTACGGTAACAGTGAGTCCTATGATGCTAAGAAGGAGCACGAGGTTATCATCGGTGTTTACAGACTTACAATGAAGAGTAATTCAGATAACTTCCGTCAGAGCAGTATTCAGGGTGTTATGAAGAGAATCAAGGCTAAGGGTGCAACCGTAATTATTTACGAGCCTTCACTTGAAAACGGAACCACATTCTTCGGAAGCCACGTGGTTAATGACCTTGATGAGTTTAAAAAGAAGAGTGCAGCGATCATCGCTAACAGATACGATTCCTGCCTCGATGATGTAGCAGATAAGGTTTATTCAAGAGATATCTTCAGAAGAGACTAATCTATACATTTAAGACAAAAAATAAGAGTCATGCGATTTGTTTCAAATCGCATGACTTTGTTTTATTTTGTGAGATTTTTAAGATCCTTAAAGAAGTCCGGATAAGATATTCCAACGCACTTATCATCAAGAATTCTTGTTGAACCTTCGGCAGCAAGAGCAGCAACTGCAAAGCTCATTGCTATTCTGTGATCGTTGTTGCAATCGATATCGGTAGCATGAAGTGGCTTACCGCCATGAATTATCATTCCGTCATCTGTGGGCTCTATATCAGCGCCCATGGCCTTCAGGTTATTGCATACGGTATCGATTCTGTTTGATTCCTTTACCTTAAGCTCCGCTGCATCCTTGATTATAGTGGTGCAATCAGCTGTTGCGGCAACTACAGCAAAGATGGGAAGCTCGTCGATCATGGTCGGGATAAGCTTTCCTGATACCTCGAAGCGTCCGTTTTCATTACCGTGAAGCTCTGAGTATCTTACGTGAAGATCAGCTCTTGGCTCAATTGATTCATCTACGTTTTCAAGCTGGATATCAGCGCCCATCTGAGTGAGGATGCTGAGAATTCCGGATCTTGTCTTGTTGATTCCAACATTGTGAATGATGATGTCAGAGCCGGGAACAAGGAGTGCAGCTGCGATGAAATATGCTGCTGAAGAAATATCTCCGGGCACATTTACCTTGATTCCACGAAGAGGGAGTCCCGGATGCAGGATAGCGGAGGAGCCACCTTTAACATCAACCTCGTCATGGATATCAGCACCGAATGCACGAAGCATTATCTCTGTATGGTTTCTGCTAAGCGCGGGCTCATAAACTACTGTATCTGTTTCTGCATAAAGGCCTGCGAGAATAACACAGGATTTAACCTGAGCAGAAGCAACAGGGCTGTGATAGGATATGCCGCGAAGTCTCTTACCACCTTTGATCATAAGAGGAGCACAGTCATTGCCAAGAGCAGAGCTGATATCAGCACCCATCTGTGTAAGGGGCTTGATGATTCTGCTCATCGGACGTTTTTCAATTGAGCTGTCACCTGTGATCATGGAATCGAAGGGCTGCGCAGCCAGAATTCCAGATAATAAGCGGGTTGTGGTTCCGCTGTTGCCGGTATAAAGAGTAGAAGACGGAGCATGGAGACCGTGAAGTCCTTTACCGTGTACGGTTATGGTAGGAACACCGTTCATGGGTCTCTGGGAATGCTCAATAAGGATACCGAGCTGTTTAAAACATTCAATTGTGGAGAGACAGTCTCCACTTTTTAAGAAACCTGTTATCTCTGTGGCTCCTTCAGAAATAGCACCGAACATGATGCTTCTGTGAGAAATTGATTTGTCCCCCGGAACAAATACATTGCCGGTTAAAGGCTTTGTGCTTTTTTCAATACTGATCATGGTTGGTTCCCTCTTTTTTCAAGTAAAAGTTAGTGTGTCAAAGGGTATCAGTCAACTGACGGATATCCGTGAGTTTCTAATAATTTTAATGCTTTTTCCATGGCTTTGTCATCATGAAATTCTATACTTAATGTACCGTGTTCGAATTCTCTGTTATGGACAATGCCGATATTCTTGATGTTGATTCCGTTGACGGAAAGAAGAGTGGCAACTGATGCGATGTTACCGGGCTCATCTGCGATATCAACACGGATAACATAGGTCTTCTGGATAGGACCGCGTCTAAGGTCATTGAAGGAATCTCTGTATTCCCTTGCGGATGAGAAGAAATCCATAAGACCGTTGCCGTCAACATCATCTATAACTGCCTTCATCTCATTTAAATAGCTGATGTACTTATCAAGCAGTACGGATATGTTCTTGTGATTTGTAAGACATATCTGCTGAAGCATAACAGGTGAAGATGATGAAATTCTGGTTATATCCTTAAAGCCACCTGCGGCGATCATTTTCATAAGACCGTCCTCTGAGTCGCTGTCATGAACAAGATTAACAAGGCATCCGCTTATAACGTGAGGAACATGGCTTACTGCAGCTGTTATGAAGTCGTGCTGCTCATAGGGGATAATAAGCGGTGTAGCGCCCATCATCTCAACCAACTCCCTGTAGTTTTCAATTCGTTCGTCGGTTGTCTTTTCTGTTTTTGTAAGAATATAAAAAGCGTTCTCTAAAATAGAAGCTTTAGAGTTTATGTAACCGATTCTCTCGGTACCTGCCATGGGATGGCCGCCGATAAACTGCTCCTCAAGTCCAAGCTCCTTAACATGCTCATGGATGCTTGTCTTAACAGAGCCGATATCAGTAAGTGTTGTCTTAGGATTGAGATAAGGCTTTATAAGAGAAAGATTATCATTATTTCTTTCAATCGGTGCGCACAGGAAAATGTAGTCGCACTCTGAAAATCTCTCATCAACCTTCTCACAGGCTTCGTCAACGATTCCATCCTCTTTAGCCTTGAGTGATGTTTCGGGATGGGGTGTATATGAAATAATGCGGATCTTAGGATTCTTGGCTTTCAGGGCTCTGGCCATTGAACCGCCGATAAGACCAAGACCTATAAAACCACAGGTCAGATTATCTGTATTCATGAAAAACTCCTTGGAAAGTACATATTTAGTAGTATAAAAAAGCCTTGAACAGTTTACACTATATCACGTTAAAGTGCGAAAATCAATCGATTTGATTTTACAACATCTATTAATTGGATGTTTTTTACCCAATTGTGCAAATTTGACCGAATTACTTGTATTGTATGCACAATTTTAGTAAAATATATCCATAGGGTTAGGGGGAATCTAAAAAATACTTCATTATTTTTTCCCAACATAATTTAAGACTTGGAGGAGCAAGATATGAAAGTTTACACAAGTGACAAAATACGCAACGTCGTACTCTTAGGCCATGGTGGAGCCGGCAAGACTTCCCTGGCGGAAGCAATGGCTTACCTCTCCGGAATTACTTCCCGAATGGGTAAAGTATCTGATGGAAATACCGTCAGTGACTTTGATAAAGAGGAACAGAAGCGTCAGTTTTCAATCAGCACTACCAACATTGCAATGGAGTGGGATGGACACAAGATAAACGTTCTTGATTCACCCGGATTCTTTGATTTCGTTGGCGAAGTACAGGAAGCAATGAGCGTTGCTGATGCAGCGATCATCGTAGTTTCCGGTAAGGCCGGTGTTGAAGTCGGAACAGAGAGAGCATGGGATCTTTGCGAAAAGTATGGTATCCCTCGTATGTTCTTCGTTTCAGATATGGATATCGATGATGCATCCTACAGACAGGTAGTTCAGGACCTTACAGATAAATATGGAAAGAAGATAGCACCCTTCAATCTTCCTATTCGTGAGAATGAGAAGTTTGTTGGTTACGTAAATGTTATTCAGGAAAAGGGCTTCCGTTGGGAAGGCAAGGACGCAGTTGAGTGCGAGGTTCCTGATTATAACAAGGAATATCTGAGTCAGTATCGTGATACTCTCATGGAAGCAGTTGCTGAGACCAGTGAAGAGTTCATGGACAGATACTTCAGCGGAGAGATCTTCTCAGAGCAGGAGATCAGATCTGCACTTAGAAACAACGTATGTGACGGTTCAATCGTTCCCATTGAGATGGGATCAAGTATTCTTGCACAGGGTGTTTACACACTGCTTGATGATATCATTAAGTACATGCCTGCACCTGAGAACCGCAAGATGGCCGGCATCAACATGAAGACCAATGAGATTTTCGAAGCTAACTTCGATTTCTCCAAGCCGAAGACAGCTTTTGTATTTAAGACAATGATGGATCCTTTCATTGGAAAGTATTCAATGATCAAGGTTCGTTCAGGTGTTATCAAGACTGATGACGTTATGTACGATTCCAATAAGGATACAGAAGTTAAGATCGGTAAGATCTATGTAATGCAGGGCAACAAGACTATTGAAGTTCCCGAGCTTCACGCAGGTGATTTCGGTGCCCTTCAGAAGCTTGATATCTCTACAGGTGATACACTTTCAACAAAGGCTAATCCTGTACAGTATGCTAAGATGGATATTTCCGAGCCTTACACATACATGAGATATAAGGCACAGAACAAGGCTGATATCGATAAGATCGCTCAGTCACTTGCCAAGCTTTCAGCTGAGGATGCAACTCTTAAGGTTGTAAACGATGCAGAGAATCATCAGTCACTTATCTATGGTATGGGTGATATGCACCTTGAGATCGCTGTAAGTAAGCTCCTTAACGAGTACAAGGTTGGTATTGATCTCGATAAGCCGAAGGTAGCTTTCAGAGAGACAATCCGCAAGAACTCAGATGTAGAGTACAAGTATAAGAAGCAGACCGGTGGTCACGGACAGTATGGACACGTTAAGATGCGTTTCGAGCCTTCAGGCGACGATACAAAGGCTTATATCTTTGATCAGGTTGTAGTAGGTGGTGCTGTTCCGAAGAACTACTTCCCGGCAGTTGAGAAGGGTATTGCTGAGGCTTCTCAGAGAGGACCTCTTGCAGCTTATCCCGTTGTCGGTGTAAAGGCTACACTTTATGATGGATCCTATCACCCGGTTGACTCTTCAGAAATGGCATTCAAGGTTGCAGCAAGCAACGCCTTCAAGAAGGGCTTCATGGAAGCTACACCTGTTCTTTTAGAGCCCATTGCTACACTTAAGGTTACTGTTCCGGATGCATTCACCGGTGACGTAATGGGTGACCTTAACAAGAGAAGAGGCCGCGTACTTGGAATGAATCCTACCGGCGATGGCAAGCAGGTTATCGAGGCTGATATCCCGATGATGGAACTCTATGGATATTGCACAACCTTAAGATCCATGACAGGTGGCGCAGGAGACTATGAATATAGTTTCGCTCGCTACGAGCAGGCTCCTTCAGATATTCAGCAGAAGGAAGTTGCAGCAAGAGCTGAAAAGGTTAAGGAAAACAGCATAGAAGATTAAGCTGTAATAAAATGACTATAAAAGAGCTGACATTTAAATTTACGAAATGTCAGCTCTTTATTATTTTTTTATAGTTTTTTAAAAGCGTGCTTATATCTATATGATACGATAAATCTGATGATGCATAAGTATGCTTTTTGTGAGGAATTGATATGCCACAATTTGGAATGCATATGGGGTTAAGATATGACATAATCGGAGAATATGCCAGCCTTCTTTTTGCTGTGCTTCTTTTGATTTTTATATCTCTGACCAAGCCCAAAAAGTCAAAATCCTTCAAGTTCCTTGTTTTGGGAACTGTTGTGTCTGTATTTGCGACTGCAACTCAGATAATGATAGTAGAAGTCGCAAGTAATGTTGAAACCTATTATGATAGAAATTCATTTACGGCATTACTTGTACTTTTTCTGGTTTTATATCTTTTTATTCTTATCCTCATATTCAATTATGTGAATCTCTTAAGTGAGAAAAGATTGAAGAAAAAATCTGTAATAGTAATGCTCTATGTTCTCGTTGCAACTATATACTTTGCAGGTGTGATTTATCAGGTTGCAATGAAGAATCTGTATTTTGTCAGAACTGATGGCATAGATATATCTCATTTTACAAGATTTTACTGTGTTGCAGGTATTGTTTGTGTGCTTATCTGCACTTTTGCATGTTTCTTGAGAAGGCGTTATGTTTCAAGAATTGTTATAAGAGCAGCACTCATATTATTACCTGTAGAACTTGTATTTCTTGTGGCTCAGATAATTGCCAGACACTCAATTTTCACAGGTGCGACTTACGTAATGCCGCTGGTTATTCTCTATCAGCTTTTCCATTCAAATCCCTATGATGAAGAGACCGGATGTCAGAATCTGAGCGCTCTTGAAAGTAAGTTTTTGACAAATACAAGAAGGGGGAGGATTTTCTACCTGGCATATATTGATTTCCCCCAGATCACGGATAGTTCCTTTACACCTGACTATGATGGTCTTACTGTGGAGATGGCAAGAGTCTGCAGGGAAATTGAGAGAATATCTAATAAGATTTTCCTCTATAGGGTAAACTTTGGAACCTTTGTATCTGTTATTGAGACAAAGGAGCGCTCTGACGCCGAGAATTATGCGGAACATATAAGAGATATTCTGGATAATTTCCATGAAAGAACAGAGGAGCATATTCATTATTTCCTTGGTGTTTGCGGAGATAGCAGAAGGTTTGCTGCAGTTGGTAATAAATGGTCACAGCTCTTCATGTGGTACATGAGAGAACAGAAGCTCAAGGATGGAGAAAATGTGTATTACTTCGCCAATGGCAGAGACTTCAGAGAGTTTGATGAAGTATTTAAGATCGAGCAGGCGCTTATGGATATCAGGGTTAAGATGGATCCCGAGGATGAACGTATTCTTTGCTATGCCCAGCCTATCTACAGTGTAGAGAAGGATGAGTTCAGGTCAGCAGAGGCACTGATGAGACTTACAATAGATGGAAAGATGATTCCTCCGGATGCATTTATCCAGATCGCAGAGAAGAACAACTGTATCCATGCTCTAACCGTTATAATGATGCACAAGGTCTGTAAGGCTCTGGAAAAGCTCTCAGAGGAGTATGATTTTGATGCAGTGACGATAAACTGTTCAACTGCAGATTTTACTGATAAGACCTTCTATAAGGAAATTATGGACATAATCCACAGCTACAAGGTTGATCAGAAGATGATAAGACTTGAGCTTACAGAGTCCATGATGGCGGACAACTATGAAGCTGTTAAGCACAATATGGATATGCTTAACAAGGAAGGTATACAGCTTTATATGGATGATTTCGGAACAGGCTATTCAAATCTCGAGAGAGTTGTTGATGTTCCGGTTCAGACCATTAAGTTCGATAAATCACTTCTCTATAAATCTATTCAGGACGACCGCGTAGACGATATCATTACCTATATGATCGAATTTTTCAAGAAAAATGGCTTTGTTACTCTGGTTGAGGGTGTCGAGGATGAGACCCAGAAGAAATTCAGTATCGACAGAGGATTCGATTATATTCAGGGCTATCATTACGCAAAGCCTGCGCCAATTGAGAATCTGGGCAAATATTTTACCAAAAAAAGGATGACTTCCATAACATAGAACTGAGGTACCTCGCTTGAATATGGCACTTTAATATGATAAAATTCTTAACTATATTCTAAAAAAACGAGGTATCTCAAATGTCAGAGTTATATAATCACAAAGAAGTTGAAGAAAAATGGCAAAAGATTTGGGATGATGAGAATGCATTTGCAGCAAGCAATGATTACTCTAAGCCCAAGTACTATGCACTTGTTGAGTTCCCTTATCCTTCAGGTCAGGGACTTCATGTAGGTCATCCGCGTCCGTATACAGCGCTGGATATCGTTGCACGTAAGCGCAGAATGCAGGGTTATAACGTTCTTTATCCCATGGGCTGGGATGCTTTCGGACTTCCTACCGAGAACTATGCGATCAAGAATCACATTCATCCTAAGATCGTAACAGCTAACAACGTTAAGAAGTTCAAGAGCCAGCTTCATTCTTTGGGTTATTCCTTTGACTGGAACAGAGAAATTAATACAACTGATCCCGATTACTACAAGTGGACTCAGTGGATATTCTTAAAGCTCTTCAAGGCCGGACTTGCTTATAAGAAGGAAATGCCTATTAACTGGTGTACTTCATGTAAGGTTGGTCTTGCAAACGAGGAGGTTGTTAACGGCGTTTGTGAGCGTTGCGGTTCTGAGGTTGTCCGCAAGGTTAAGAGTGAGTGGATGCTCAAGATCACAGAGTATGCTGATAAGCTTATCGATGGTCTTGACGGTGTTGATTATATTGAGAGAGTCAAGGTTTCTCAGAAGAACTGGATCGGACGTTCAACAGGTGCAGAGGTAGACTTTGCAATCAAGGATACAGAGGATCACCTTACAGTTTATACAACACGTTGCGATACACTTTTCGGTGCAACATATATGGTTGTATCTCCTGAGCATCCTTACCTTGATAAGTATCAGGACAGAATCAATAACTGGGACGCAGTTATCGAATACAGAGAGGCAGCTGCCAAGAAGTCAGACTTCGAGCGTTCAGAGCTTGCCAAGGATAAGACAGGTGTTGAGATTGATGGTCTTAAGGCTATCAACCCTGTTAACGGAAAAGAGATCCCGATCTGGGTTTCAGATTACGTACTTATGAGCTATGGTACAGGTGCTATTATGGCGGTTCCTGCTCATGATGACAGAGACTGGGAGTTTGCTAAGAAGTTTGATCTTCCTATCATCCAGGTTGTTGCCAAGGATGGTGAAGAGGTTGATGTTAACGCTGCTGCATTTACAGATGTTGCTACAGGCGTACTTATTAACTCAGACTTCATCAATGGCCTTTCAGTAGCAGATGCTAAGGAAAAGATGATCTCCTTCCTTGAAGAGAAGAAGATTGGTCATGCACAGGTTAACTACAAGCTTCGTGACTGGGTATTCTCACGTCAGAGATACTGGGGAGAGCCTATTCCGATCGTTGAATGTGAGAAGTGCGGATTTGTTCCGATCGATGAGTCAGAGCTTCCGCTGCTCCTTCCTGAGGTAGACAGCTACGAGCCTACAGATAACGGTGAATCACCTCTTGCAGCTATGACAGACTGGGTTAACACAACATGCCCTTGCTGTGGTGGACCTGCAAAGAGAGAGACAGATACAATGCCTCAGTGGGCAGGATCATCATGGTACTTCCTCAGATATACAGATCCTACCAACAAGGATGCACTTGCCAGCAAGGAAGCACTTAAATACTGGCTTCCCGTTGACTGGTACAACGGAGGAATGGAGCATACAACACTTCACCTTCTGTACTCAAGATTCTGGCACAAGTTCCTCTATGATCAGGGCGTAGTACCTACAACTGAGCCTTATCAGAAGAGAACAAGCCACGGAATGATCCTTGGTGAGAACGGCGAGAAGATGAGTAAGTCCCGTGGTAACGTTGTTAATCCTGATGATATCGTAGAGGATTACGGTGCTGATACACTTCGTACCTATGAGATGTTCATCGGTGCGTTCGACCTTGCTGCTTCATGGTCTGAGGACGGCGTTAAGGGCTGTCGCAGATTCCTTGAGAGAGTATGGAAGCTCCAGGATATTCTTGTTGACGGAGATGAGTACTCAGATGATCTTAAGGGTGAGATGCACAGAACCATTAAGAAGGTTTCAAGCGACTTTGAGAACCTTAAGTACAACACAGCTATTGCTGCTATGATGTCACTTATCAATGATTTCTATAAGAAGAATGCAGTAAACAAGGCTGAGTATAAGACACTTATCACAATGCTTAACCCTGTTGCTCCTCACATCACAGAGGAGATCTGGCAGAGAATCGGTGGTGAGGGAAGACTTTACCAGCAGACATGGCCTGAGTATGATGAGGCACTTACTGTAGAGAACACAATAGAGATCGCTGTTCAGGTTAACGGTAAGGTTCGTGCAACCATCTCAATTGGCAAGGATGATGCTAAGGATGATGTACTTGCTAAGGCTAAGGAAGCTATTGCAGGCAAATTTGATGGCAATATTATCAAAGAGATCTATGTTCCCGGCAAGATCGTGAACATCGTTATGAAGTAATATCAGCTGTCCTATAAAAGATACAATTTCAAAACCGCTACATGCTCGATATGGACATGTAGCGGTTTTTGTTATGAATTGCACATTATTAAAGGAGTTTAAATTTTTTTATGCGTTTATAAATTTACTCTTAAATAGTTGGATATTGTGAGATTATTTGGGCTTTGATTGTTAGAATATATCATAGATACGTTGTTTTGATGCATGTTTTTTTCATGCAGTGCGAGCTTATGAGGGGAATATTATGAGGAAACAAAACCAACGGAACATGTTTACCAGCTTAATTATGATCATGTGTCTTTCGCTTACGGTATTTTTTAATACGGCTATAGCTACAAGGGCAGAGGGCGAAACAACGCCAGGGGGTCAGACAGAACCTGGGGCTGGAAACGGATCTGAGGTTGTGACCGTACCGGATACGGAGGCCGTGACTGTTGATGCAAATGAACCCCAGGGAGTTACTCTGGATATAACAACCAGGGATATTTCACCCGGAGAGTCATTTACACTTACACCGACACTTACACCGACCACAGCTACTACAACCTATACCTGGAATAGCAGTCAGAGCTCTTATGCGACTGTTGACAGTAATGGTCTTGTAAAGGGCGTGGCAATTGGAAGCACTGATATAACCGTTACTACAGCCAACGGAAAAACTGCATCCTGTCATGTGAATGTAAGGCAGAAGAATTATACCCAGCTCCTGTTTGAGGATGATGAGATTAAGATAAAGCCTGACGAAATTGAAACGATCACCGGAGAGGTATATCCCACCGATGCAATAAATACTGAGATAATCTGGGAGAGCACCAATACTGAGATCGCTACTGTAGAAAGAGACAGCAAAAAGTATAGAAAAGCTTATGTCCATGGACTTAAGGTCGGAAAATGCCGTGTTATTGCAAAGAATAAGGATGGACAGGAGATCGGCTCCATAAAAGTAAGAGTTGGCAGCCCCACAGGCCTTGAAAAGATGAAGAATGTCAAGGCGTCAAAGGTTACCATCTCAGAGCTTAAGCGAGGCAAGGGACAATTTAAGGTAAAGTATGCGAAGATCACTGATGCCAGTGGATATCAGATAAAGTACAGGAAGAGTGGCAAGTGGATAATCGTAGAGACTACAAAGAGATCCTTTACGGCAAAGAAGCTTCCCAAAGGCACCTACAAGGTTAAGGTAAGAGCATTCAGGAAGTATGAAGGAAAGAAATACTATGGCCATTTTTCAAAATCGCAAAAGATAAAGGTGAAATAGTACCGGTAAGGTTTGAATTATTTACCGGCACTGGTTCTCCATCTGACTCTTGCACCTATATGTGAGGTTTCGTAGTCACCTATACCATCAATAGGATGCAGATGCAGGGATAGATGCAGCCATTGAGGCAGGAATGCACAGCGTGGCAATAGGGGCTGCAGCAAAGAGCAACAGGGCTGAGACAAATATCAATTCTGTGGCGGATATACTGACTGTTTGCTAAAAAATTTTACAAAATTTATAAATATAAAATTTTTGAAAAATCGTTAATATATTACTGCATTATTCACATAATTTGCTAAAATTAAGTGTAGGTAGGTTTTCTTTTATGATAGGGGGCAAATTATGAGTATAAAGAATCTTGTGAGCGTAGATGAGAAGCGAATTCATAATCTCAGCGTTCAGGAAAAATTTAACTCCACCTTCAAGCAGATTATTACGATGTTCTGCATTGCTGTTGCAATTCTGGCAATTACAATTGTTTCAGCGCTGTTTTCTATTCGTACGATATACAAAAAGTATTATACGATGAATACGATTCAGGCTGAGATAAGAATTGATATTCAGGCTTTGGCTAAGTCATTCCTGTGGGCACTTTCGTCACCAGATGAGGGTATCAGGCAGGAACAGCTTGATAAAGCAATGGGTAAGTTTGAGGAGTTCGATGAAAACCTCAGTAAGCTTGCCAAGGTTATGGATGACAGTTCATCCATAAATAAGGTATCTTCGGATCTTAAGGCTGTTGAAGCGAACGGAGTTACCCTCGGTAATATGTTTAATGATGGATCTACCTCCGAGGAGATATTCTTCTACTTCAACGATACGTTATATCCTTCACTTGATGTGGCAGTTCAGGATTTCAAGAGTGTATCAAGCGCTTCTACAGAATCTGCAGAAAAGGCATATAAGAATGCACTTATTCTCGGAATCGTAATGAGCTCGATCACTTTGATCATAGTTATCCTTGTACTTCTTTACATCATCGATGTTAAGAAAAAACTCTCAAAGGCTATCCTTATTCCTGTTGAAGAAATTTCCAAGGCAGCTGACGAGATGTCAAAAGGAAACCTTCATATCGAAATTGATTATGAATCAGAGGATGAACTTGGAAGACTCGCCAAGGATCTTAGTGAATCCACAGGTGTAACAGAGCAGATTGTTTCGGATATCAGAGAGACTCTTAAGCTCGTTGCGGACGGCGATTTTTCACAGGGAACACTTCATCCCGAATTGTATAAAGCAGATTTTGCTCCTATCAGCGAAGCTTTAGATAATATCACAGATTCGTTGTCAGATACCCTGTCTCATGTAAGAGAATCCTCCAACCATGTATCTGAGGGCGCAAGCGGAATGAGCAGAGGCGCCACAGACCTTGCAGAGGGTGCAACGGATCAGGCTGCTGCGGTTGAGGAGCTTACAGCTTCTGTTAACACAGTTACAGAGCAGACCAAGACCATGGCCGAGACAGCTGAGAGATCACGTCAGATGGCCGGCAAGGTTCGCGATGATGCAGATGCCAGTGCGAGAAAGATGCATCTTGTTACAGATGCTATGGTCAGAATCACAGAGGCTTCAAACGAGATCGAGCAGGTAACAAATACAATCGAATCCATTGCCAAGCAGACACAGCTCCTTGCGCTTAATGCTTCAATCGAGGCAGCAAGAGCAGGTGAATCAGGAAAAGGCTTTGCAGTTGTTGCTGATGAGATCAGTACACTTGCAAGTCAGAGTACAGAGGCTGCTAAGAATACTCACCAGCTTATCCAGGATACAATGGAAGAGATTAGAAACGGTAATGATGTTGTGGCTGAGACCACAGAAGCACTTCAGCAGATGCAGGCATCAGTTGAAGAGATTACCGGTATGATCGCTGACACCGGAGAGATGGCACAGCAGCAGGCAGCCAGCATGGAAGAGATCAACGAAGGTATCGATCAGATATCTACTGTTGTGCAGAGTAATTCTGAGACAGCTCAGGAATCCAGCAATGTATCACA
Source organism: Butyrivibrio sp. XPD2002 (assembly GCF_000423945.1). Lineage (GTDB taxonomy): Bacteria > Bacillota > Clostridia > Lachnospirales > Lachnospiraceae > Butyrivibrio. The sequence goes on from NZ_AUIY01000001.1 coordinate 22,762, forward strand.
GTCGCTGACAGCACAGTCTGAGGATCTTACAAGATTGATTAACCAGTTCAAACTCAGATGACTTAGCGAGGTCTTTTCGAGCTTAGTCAGCTGAAGTTGTTCTGGCGAGCGGAGCGAGAGCAGAACTTCCCGTTTGATTTGAAGAAAAAAAGATGGCAGATGAGCATATTGTTCATATGCCATCTTTTTATTGATTTTTTATCACTTTATCACATTAAAGCGTTGACATGTTTCGTATCATTGTATACAATAATGCAAAGATTATATATAATAGCAAAACAAACAGTTTTAAGGGAGGAACCAAAATGCAGGACGAGACATTCCAGAACAGACCGGTGACGATGAATGAACATAACAATCTGTTACAAATTGAGGAACATATGTATATTCTTGACGATGTACAAAAACCCAATGTTTTCAGAAATATGTTCCCATATGATGAGGTTCCTAAGATTCCATTTAATGATAGAATTGTTCCTCACAACATGCCTAAGGACATCTGGATCACAGATACAACCTTCAGAGACGGACAGCAGTCCAGAGCACCTTACTCAACAGAGCAGATAGTCCACATCTATGATAAGATGCATGAGCTTGGCGGACCGAACGGAATGATCCGTGCCAGTGAGTTCTTTTTATATAGCAAAAAGGACAGAGATGCTGTTTATAAATGTATGGAGAGAGGCTATGAATTCCCTGAGGTTACAAGCTGGATCCGCGCAAGCAAGGAGGATTTTAAGCTTGTTAAGGAAATCGGCATGAAGGAGACCGGTATCCTTGTAAGCTGCTCAGACTATCATATTTTCTTAAAGCTTAAGATGACAAGAAAACAGGCTCTTGAGCACTATCTTAGTGTTATTCGCGACTGCCTTGAGGAGGGTATTGCTTGCAGATGCCACCTTGAGGACATCACAAGAGCTGATATATATGGCTTTGTAGTTCCCTTCTGTGTGGAGCTCATGAAGCTCAGAGAGGAGTATGGAATACCGATCAAGGTTCGTGCCTGCGATACCATGGGATATGGTGTAAACTTCTCAGGTGCGGTTATTCCCAGAAGTGTTCAGGGTATCATCTATGCGCTTAATACTAACGCAGGTGTTCCCAGTGAGCTTATAGAGTGGCATGGACACAACGACTTCTATAAGGCAGTCAGCAACTCAACAACTGCATGGCTCTATGGCTGCTCAGGTGTTAACGCATCACTGTTTGGTATCGGTGAGAGAACAGGTAATACACCTCTTGAAGCAATGATATTTGAGTATGCTCAGCTTAAGGGTACTCTGAACGGAATGAATACACAGGTTATTACAGAGCTTGCTCAGTACTACGAGAAGGAGCTTGGATATCACATCCCGCCGCAGACACCCTTTGTTGGTAAGAATTTCAATGTGACAAGAGCAGGTATCCACGCAGACGGACTTCTTAAAAATGAGGAGATCTATAACATTTTTGATACGGATAAGTTCCTTGGAAGACCCCCTGTAAGTGCTGTATCAAACACTTCAGGACTTGCAGGTATAGCTCACTGGATCAATGTTCACTATCACTTAAAGGGTGATGAGGCTATCGGAAAAGACTCAAAGCTTGTGCTTGTTCTTAAGGAATGGGTAGATGAGGAATATGCTAACGGACGTGTAACTGTTATGTATGACGAGGAGCTTACCAAAAAAATCGCTGAGGTTTCAAAGCTCATTGGAATTGAAGTGACAGACGGAGCTATAAAAGAACTTTCCAAATGATAATCTTTTTTAGAAGGAATCCATAAGAGGGAAGACAATAGAAGATATGGAAAAGAAAGACTTAAAAACGGAAGTTACAGATAAATACTCACTTCGGGGAAGAGTATTTAACAGAATACGTGAAGACATCCTGAACGGAAAATATGCAGATCACGAGGAACTTAAAGAGGTTGCCATAGGTGAAGAGCTTGGCGTCAGCAGAACACCTGTGAGAGAAGCACTAAGGCAGCTTGAGCTGGAGGGCCTTGTCCAGATTATTCCTAATAAGGGAGCTTATGTCGTTGGCATAAGTGCCAAGGATATCAGGGATATTTATATGATAAGATCCAAGCTCGAGGGACTCTGTGCAAGGTGGGCCTGTGAAAATATAACCCATGAGCAGATGGAGGACCTTGAGGAAATCGTTTATCTGGCAGATTTTCATGAAAAGAAGGGACACTTCGATCAGCTGGCAGAGCTTGATAACAGGTTCCATACAACATTATATGAATCCTGCGATTCCAAGATGTTAGAGCACCTGCTCAAGGATTATCACCAGTATGTATGGCAGATAAGACAGAAGACCCTGGCCGGAAAACGCGGTAAGGACTGCAATGATGAGCACAGGCAGATCATGGAGGCAATCCGTGACAAGGATGCTGACAGGGCTGAGGAAATTGCCAATAGGCATATGCGTAGTGCTTATGATAATATGGTAAATAACGGATTGTTGGAAATGTTTGAAAAAGCTTAATATAAATTTACTTAAAGAGAGGAGATGCTATGTCAAAAGTACAGATGACCACCCCTATTGTTGAGATGGACGGAGATGAGATGACCAGGATTCTCTGGAAGATGATCAAGGAAGAGCTCATTGAGCCCTATATTGATCTTAAGAGTGAGTATTATGACCTTGGACTCAAATACCGTGATGAGACTGATGACAGGGTTACAATAGACAGTGCCGTTGCAACTAAGAAGTACGGCGTAGCTGTTAAGTGTGCAACGATCACACCTAACGCAGCAAGAGTTGAGGAGTACGACCTAAAGAAAATGTGGAAGAGCCCTAACGGCACTATCCGTGCAATGCTCGATGGAACAGTTTTCAGAGCTCCCATCCTTGTTAAGGGAATCGAGCCCAACGTTAAGACCTGGGAGAAGCCTATTACATTAGCACGTCACGCTTATGGTGATGTTTATAAAAATGTTGAGATCGCAGTTCCCGGAGCAGGAAAGGCTGAGCTCGTATTTACAGGCGCTGACGGAAAAGAGATCAGACAGACCATTCAGGAGTTTGACGGACCCGGAATCATCCAGGGTATTCACAATAAGGACGCTTCAATCAAGAGCTTTGCTAAGGCATGCTTTGAATATGCTCTTTCAACAAAGCAGGATCTCTGGTTTGCTACAAAGGATACTATCAGCAAGACCTATGATGCTAGATTCCGTGAGATATTTGATGAGACCTTCGAGAGGGACTACAAGCTTAAGTTTGATGCAGCAGGAATCGAGTATTTCTATACACTTATCGATGATGCTGTTGCCCGCGTAATGAAGTCTAAGGGCGGATTCATCTGGGCCTGCAAGAACTACGATGGAGACGTAATGAGTGATATGGTTTCATCAGCCTGCGGTTCACTTGCAATGATGACATCAGTACTTGTTTCTCCTGAGGGAATCTACGAGTACGAGGCTGCACACGGAACAGTTCAGCGTCATTACTACAAATACCTTAAGGGTGAGGAGACATCCACAAACCCTGTAGCTACAATTTTCGCATGGACAGGTGCTATGAGAAAGCGCGGAGAGCTTGATGGAATCCAGGGTCTTATCGACTGGGCTGACAACATGGAAAAGGCTACACTTTCTACCATCGAGGGCGGTCAGATGACAGGTGACCTTCTTCTTATCACAAGCAATCCTAACGCTAAGAAGCTTAACTCTGAGCAGTTTATCAAGGCTATCAGAGAAACTTATGAGGATATGTGTAAATGAAATGTTTAATGGCTTTGCTTTTGACCATAACTTGTCTTTTCAGTTCTGTTCAGGTTCCCTCAGGGGTGATTGCTGACAGACCAAACGGAGGAATCAGGCAGGGGCTTGCTATGTACAGCCAGCCTGAGGATTCCATAGACGTGGTTATGCTTGGGTCAAGTCATGTAAACTACGGTATAAATACCGCAAAGATGTGGGAAGACTACGGAATCTCAGCTTATGATTATTCATCTGCCGAGCAGGCGATATGGATTTCATATTACTACCTTAAGGAGGTATGCAAGTACCAGAGCCCTAAGGTAGTAGTGCTGGATTTCTTTGCTCCTGCTGCATTTTTAGATGGCTATGCCGACAAATATTATTACCTGAAGGAAGCTCTTTATGGATTTAAGTTTTCCATGAACAAGCTCCAAATGATCGAGACAGCCATCGATGGTAATGAAGATCTGAGGAAGGAATTTATTCCTTCCTATTTTTGCTGTGAGGAGGGTAGTGATGAGGCCAGCCTTTCTGCAGACTGGAATAAGGACTACAGTTCATTTAAAGGCTACACGCCGTCATTTAAATCAGCGGCCATAGAGACACCGTCTCCAAACACCACTGATGTGAAAGCTCCATCTGAAAAATCCCAAAAGTATTTAAAGAAAATAATAGACTTTACTAACGAGCGGGGCATACAGCTCTATATCACCATTGTTCCCTACAAGCTTAATGTAGGTCAGCAGGAGGGCGTAACCCAGGAGGAAGACCTTAGATATAACTGGCTTGAAAATTACCTCTCAGAGCTAAAAAACGAGGGTATAGATAATGTCTACTTTGACTATACCTTTAAACACATATCAGACCTTGGAATCGACTATGAAGGCGGAAGTCATTTTGCTGACGGAAGCTCTCATTTAAACTATTACGGAAGCACTCAGTTTGCTAAATACCTCTCTGAGGATTTGAGGCAAAGATATGGTGAGGAGCTTCTGCCTGACCACAGAGGTGATGAGAAATATTCATCATGGGATGTTAACGTAGAGGAACTAAAGGCTGAAGTTGCAGGCGAAGGATGGGAATGGAAATGAGAAGAAAAAGCAATAAAAAACTTAAGCTCTTTCTTTCTGTGATCGCAGGCCTTGTGCTTGTTTTACTGATCTTTATTGTGTGGCTTCTGGTGTTTAGAAAGAATGAAGAGGAAGAAGTGACTCCGGATATCACCGAGGCGATTCCTGTGGAGACTCCTGTTGAAATTAATCCTGATGAGATAATAGCAAGTGCTGAATATAATCAGGGGATTCTGGAGAGAGCTGCCGCATATAAGGATTCCTGCGCAGGTGCTTTTTCTGATATATCGGATGACCTTGCAAGGTTCTCACTTGTTGATGTCAATGAAGACAGAATTCCTGAGCTTATAATGCATGATGTTATCGGAAAATCTGCCTATTACTGCACCTATGTAAATGGCGGGATTTCTGAGCCTGTGCTTATTTACGAGGCGGCTGATGTGGGCGAGGATACCTATAACCCTGGCACCTATGCTGCGCTTTATCCGAACCATAATATTTATGTCAGATATGAGTTTTCTGATGCCAGAAACAGGATAGAGAGCCATTTTTTCAGTATAGATGATGCGACAGGTCAGCCTGGTGAGCTTGGAATGCTGGTTGTTAATAAAGGGGATGATAGCTTCTCCTACGAGGATGGAAATGGCAATTCTGTCTCTGAGGAGGACTATCTTAAGGCCTTTAACCAGTATATGGGTGATGACCTTTTTAAGCGCTTTTTTGATAGGGATATGATGATAGCTGATGGGGAATATGATTTCAGATCAGAATATCTGTGGGGAGATTCGGCGGGCACCCAGATGACATACAGTGAGTTGGAGGAAAGATGCACTTTCAAATAACAACCTTTTGCTTTTTGTTTTTGACCTTTCTTTTGTTTCATATAGCACCGGGCAAAATTCGTAGATACATTCTTCTGGCTGCCAGTGTGTTCTTCATTTACTGGCAGGGGAAGGAGCTTGGAATTATTGCCCTGGCGATCATCTCTTTATTCACATTTATTTGCGGACTTCTTGTTTCTGTTTTTCAGAAAAATAAGAATATGGCAGCGGAAAAATCTGCAGCAGCCTGTGGAATCATCATACTTGCTGCTGTTTTGTTTGGGTGGAAATACTTAAGCTTTGGAGCATCTCTCATAGGTGCATCAGTGCCTGAGAGGGTAACCCGGCTTGGAATGCCAATCGGTCTTTCGTTTTATATATTCCAGGCAATAAGCTATATCGCCGATGTGAAGCTGAAGAAAATAGTTCCTGAAAAGAATCCAATTAGCTTTGCTCTTTACATGATGTGGTTTCCCAAATGGATGAGCGGACCTATCGAGAGAGCGGGAGATTTCATAGAGAACCTTGAAAAGAGTGAAAGAACAAAGCTTTTTGATTTTGAAAGATTTATAAGAGTCCTGTCATTTCTTATCTGGGGACTTTTCATGAAGCTTGTTATCGCAGACAGGGTTGGAATCGTCGTTGATACGGTATTTGAACAAAAGGAAATGTATGGAAGCCTGGTGCTTATCCTGACGTCACTTTTATATACGATTCAGATTTACTGCGATTTTGCGGGATACACAAATATTGTGATTGGCATTTCACTGATGTTTGGCATAGAGCTTACGCAGAATTTCAGGACACCGTATTTTACTGAAAATATCGTCAAGTTCTGGCGTGGCTGGCATATTTCCCTCAGTAATTTCTTCAGGAATTACATCTATATTCCTCTTGGAGGAAACCGCAAGGGAAGTGCAAGAAAGGCTCTTAATATCCTTATTGTTTTCCTTGTGTGCGGAATGTGGCACGGCGCAGGGTTTACCTTCATTATCTGGGGGCTTATCCATGGAATTATGAACGTCATCACAAACAGCTTATCAAAGAGTAAAGCTGCGTTTCTTGTTAAGGGAATGGTCGGAAGAGTAATCAGCTTTTGCATAGTTTCCTTTGCCTGGATTTTCTTTAGGGCAGATACCCTTACTGATGCCTTTGGATTTATAAAGGGTATGCTTCCGTTTATGAATGCGGAGGGCTTAAGGGCAGGTCTTCAGATTGAGGATAAGCTGATGCTTGGACTTAGCCCCATAGAGTGGTGGATTGCAGGCTTGTCGATTGCACTTCTTACCCTTATGGATGGAGTGTCCTACAGGAAAAAGCTTATTCCGCCTGAGCTTATTTCTTCCAAGTGGGGAGATTTTTCAAGAGGCCTGATGTTTGCATTTCTTGCCCTTGTAATTCTTGTCTTTGGAAGATACGGAGCAGGTGAGGAGATCAGAAGTTTTGTATATGCGCAGTTCTGATAGAGCATAAGAATTAGTGATAAATACCCGTTTGAGGATATGAATTTATGAAAAGAATTATTGCTACCGCACTTAGCATTATTGTGTTTGTAAGTGCGCTCTGGGTTTTTAATAATATATTGCGGACTAAGACAGAGGCCGGTGTCATGCAGATGCGAGCTCTGTACGATCAGCCAAAAGACACGATTGATGTTGTAATGCTTGGCTCCAGCCATGTTCACTGTGGCATAAATACAGCAAAGCTCTTTAGTGATTATGGAATTGCAGGGTATGACCTGTCGTCTGCTGAGCAGTCCCTCTGGGTGTCCTACCATTATCTTAAGGAGATATGTAAATATCAAAAGCCAAAGGTTGTGGTTCTTGATTTTTTCAGCGCTGCAGCCTTTCAGGAGGATTACAAATTCCACTATTATTTCCTTGGAGACAGCTTATACGGAATGAAGCTTTCTGCTAATAAGCTTCAGCTTATGAATGCCTGCTTTGATAATAAGGAGGAACTGTGGAATAAGTATTTTCCCTCATTCTGGGGCTATCACGACAGATATAACGATCTGGAGGAGAAAGACTTTGAGGCGGCCTTTGGAAATGACCTTAGTGCGTACAAGGGATATGTTCCCCATTTTCATAATGAGTCCATGCCTGATCCTGTCATTGAGACTGATGAGTGCAAGCCACCTCTTGAAAAATCCGTTAAGTATCTTGATAAAATCGTTGAATATACGAAGAAGAACAACATTCAGCTTTATATAACAATGGTTCCCTATGCGCTAAATGTGGAACAGCAGCAGGGGCTAAAGCAGGAGGAAACAGCACGTTATAACTGGCTTGAGAATTATGTAAAAGAGCTTAACGAGTCGGGGGATGACCATGTGTGCTTTGATTATGTGTTTAAGCATCTCGAAGAAATTGGCCTTGATTATACCGGTGGTTCTGATATATCCGATGGCAGCTCACATCTTAATTACAACGGCAGTAATAAATACACGGATTACCTTGGAAAAACCTTGAAAAACCTGTATGGGACCGAGGTGATTCCTGATCACAGAGGGGATACTGCTTATGACTCATACCTTCGCCACGGCGAGATAATTGCTGAGAAAGTTGAAAATGATAGTAATAATCAGCAATAATTGATAAGTTGAAACCTTAAAATTTGACATGATTTACTTGTTGGTTTGTTAAAAATTTGCTAAAATCTAAGGCGTTTGTATGAATTTATTATAGAGGAGAAAATGAAATGAGTGATGTCAAATTTGATCCTGTTACAGGAAAGCCGATTACAAACCAGGATAACGGCGGTTTTAAATTCGATCCTATAACAGGGCAACCCCTTAACCAGCAGGCTCCCTCAGAGGGACCTAAATTCGATCCGCTGACAGGCAAGCCTATCAGCCAGGCTACTCCTGAAGGACCCAAATTCGATCCGTTTACAGGAAAGCCTCTTTCACAGTCAGGTGCACCTAACAATTTTGGACAGCAGAATCCTTATGGCGCATCAAACACCTATGGTAATCAGAATACCTATGGTGCTCAGAACACATACGGAGCACAGAATTCATTTGGGGCTCAGAATGATAATGCTTCTTTGGGCTATGATCCCACTGCAATTGAAAAGGAGCAGAGTGCTCAGAACAAGAAGGTAGCGTTCATCGTACTTATCGTTATTATTGTTGCATTTATCGGACTTGGTATTTTCGGCGTAGTTAAGGCTACTCAGTTTATCAAGGACAGCGCAGCTAATATAGAGAAGCAGGAGGCACCTGAGGAGCTTCCTGAAAAAGAAACTGTTGTAGAAACTCCCGTTGAGGAGCCTGTTCAGGAGGAGCCCGTTCAGGAGCAGCCCACAGAGGAACCTGTTCAGGAGCAGCCTGCAGAACAGCCCGCAGAGGAGCCCGTTCAGGAGCAGCCTGCAGAACAGCCCGCAGAGGAGCCTGTTCAGGAGCAGCCTACAGATGCAGTTAACAGCCAGGCACCTTCAGTAAATACAGATGACCTCTTCGCATTTGCTATCGGCAGCTACAATTACCAGATTCCCATGAAGGTCAGCGTACTTCTTGATGATGGCTGGGAATTTGATACAAATACTGATGCTACTACAATGCTTGGTGCAGGCAACACAGATTATTACTATCTTATTTGCCCCGTTGGTGAAAAGAGCAGCATCTCTGTAGATGTTAAGAACTTCAGCATGGACGCTCAGCAGGCTAAGGACTGCTACGTTACAGGTATCACTTTATATGACAATGATGTTAAGAAGCTTGGTACTGATATCACAATTAAGTCAGGTTCTATCAAGATCGGTTCAAGCACAGAGCAGGATGTTAAGGATATCTGCGGTGAGCCCGATGACATTTACGATTCATCAATAAGCCATGTTTACACATATTACAAGGATCACAATGATGACAATTATGAGAAGAAGGTAAGTGTTTCATTCGAGGATGGCATTTGCGATTACATCAGCTTCCGTAATGAGACAGAGCCCGATGACTTAGAGCAGGCAGAGATCAGTGCAGATGCACCTGATTACCTCAATCTCTATACAGCTCCTACAACACTTGGTTCAGATCCCTTCTCCGGTAACTTCCAGGTTGACGGTCAGATTTATAACCTTCCTGTTCCGCTCAGAGTTATGGAGGAGAACGGCTGGGATTATGATGTTGAGGATGAGTATGCAGTTGGTGCCGGCGAAGGCTATGTAATCACAATACATAAGGGTGACCTTTACATCACAGCAACAGTATTCAACTACAACGAGAAGGCTACATACCTTAAGAATACAATTGTTACAAGCGTAAATTCCTACGCCGATGGTCACTTCGGTAACAACATGGAGTTCCCTGCAGGTCTTAAGGCTGGTATGTCTGAGGCAGATCTTCTTAAGTGGCTCAACAAGAACGGCATTAAGAACTACGAGTACTCAACAACAACTGAGATCTATAAGATTCCTTTCGATCAGAGCAGTGACGCAGCTTATTCAGCTAACCGTTACTACATCTACATCGAGGATGGTGTCGTTGATTCAATCGACATTACTAACTATGGATGGCTCAGAGAGTAATCAATAATAAATATAAAGCGTAAGCTGATAAAACGGCAGAAAATCTTAGGGTTTTCTGCTGTTTTTTATTACTATATTTTGCCTGTATATGCTAAAATTAGTGCATTGGGTTCAATGTATTTTGGAGGTAGAAAGGTATGGCAGATATTAGGGTTATTGAGAATAAAAGCGGTCCATCCCTTGGAGTTTGTACAGCTCCCGTTATTGAAAAGGATGGGCTTTTTTTCAAGGATTTGGAGAGGACAGGTGAGCTTGTCCCCTATGAGGACTGGAGGCTTACTCCGGAGGAGAGAGCTAAGGATCTGGCTTCAAGACTAAGCGTTGAAGAGATGGCAGGTCTTATGATGTACAGTGCTCATCAGGTAGTTCCAGCTGAAAGCGGTGCATGGTTTGGCGCTACCTACAGAGGTGGTAAGAGCTTTGAGGAGAGTGGCGCTGAAGACTATGAACTGACAGATCAGCAAAAGAAATTCCTCACTGAGGATCATGTCAGATATGTTCTTGCAATGATGCTAAAAAATGGAGAGGTAGCAGCAAAGTGGAACAATGAAATGCAGGCTCTCTGCGAGGAGATGCCCCATGGTATTCCTGTTAATACAAGCTCTGATCCGAGGCACGGAGCAGGAAGCACTGCTGCAGAATTTAAAACAGAGGCGAAGGGAACAAGTAAGTGGCCCCTTGGACTTGGACTTGCAGCTACTTTTTCTCCCGAGCTTGTAAATAAATTTGCAAAGGTTGCAGCAAAGGAGTACAGAGCACTTGGAATAACAACTGAGCTTGGTCCGCAGATTGATCTTGGCACAGAGCCCAGATGGATGAGAGTTGCTGATACCTATGGTCAGAGCAGTAAGCTCGCGACTGATTATGCAAAGGCATATTGTGAAGGCCTGCAGAATGATGAGAAATGCGGCGATGGCTGGGGAAGAGACAGCGTAGCAGCAATGGTCAAGCACTGGCCCGGTGGCGGTCCCTGCGAAGCAGGAAGAGATGCCCATTATGCATTCGGAAAATATGCTGTTTATCCGGGAGACAATTTTGAAGAGCATTTAAAGCCCTTCCTTGAGGGTGCATTTAAGCTCGACGGAACAGAGCAGGCTTCAGCTGTAATGCCGTATTATACTGTGAGCTGGGGAGTTGATCCTTCAGGCAAAAATGTTGGAAACAGCTATAGTAAATACATTATTGGCGATCTTTTAAGAGATAAATATGGCTATAAGGGAATCGTTTGTACTGACTGGGGAATCACACAGGATCCTTCAGATAAGATTGATTCCTTTGGCTCAAGATGCTATGGAACTGAAAAGCTTTCTGAAGCTGAGAGGCACCTTACCATAATAGAAAACGGTGTTGACCAGTTCGGCGGAAATAATGATATTAAGCCTATCTTAGAGGCTTATCGCATTGGCTGTGAGCGCCACGGCGAAGAGGCTATGAGAAAAAGATTTGAGGAGAGCGCTGTAAGGCTTCTTCTTAACAGCTTTAGATGCGGCCTTTTCGAGAATCCTTATCTTGATGCGGAAAACAGTGGCAAGGTTCTTGGCTGTGATGAATTCATGAAGGAAGGCTTTGACGCTCAGCTCCGTAGTATCGTTATGGTAAAAAATAACGGCGTACTTCCTGTATCCGGAAAGAAAAAGGTTTATATTCCCGGACGTCATATAGATGCACATAAGGGGTTTATGAGAAACATGGTTGAGGCCATTGATCTACCGGGAGCTAAGCCTGAAGATGTGGCAGCTTTTTATGAAGTGACGGATGACCCCAAGGATGCTGATATGGCTATATGCTTCATTGAGAGTCCCGTAAGTGACGGCTATACAGAGGAAACAGGCTACAGACCTGTAACACTTCAGTACAGGAATTATGTAGCTGAGGATGCAAGAGAGGTAAGCATTGCAGGCGGAGACTTCAGAGAGGATTCTGATAACAGAAGCTATAAGGGAAAAGCGAACAGAGCTGCCAATGAAAGCGACTTAGACCTTGTTATAAAAGCAAGGGAGCAGATGGGAGATAAGCCTGTTATTGTTTCTATCAGGATGAACAACCCCTGCATCGTGGCAGAGTTTGAAAAATATGCGGATGCAATTCTTGTTAACTTCGGTGTTGAAACAGCAGCTGTTCTTAGCATAGTAAGCGGTAAGGCTGAGCCTTCAGGAATGCTTCCCGTGCAGCTTCCTAAGGACATGAGCACTATTGAGAAGCACTCGGAAGATGTGCCTTTTGATTATGAGCCATATACAGATTCAGAAGGAAATAAGTATGACTTCGGATTTGGTCTTAACTGGAAGGGCGCTATAAGAGACGATAGATGGGATAAATACGTGGGGAACAGATAAGGTTTTTATATAGTGGAGGAATGAAGAAATGTTTTGTACAAATTGTGGGGCAGAGGTTCAGGGAGGACAGGTTTACTGTCCGACCTGCGGTAAACAGGTCACGATGGCCAAGGCAAAGAGCCAGGTAAGTTCTCAGAGTTCATATAATTACCAGAGCACATACAGCTCACAGAACACATATAGCTCTCAGAATACATACAGCTCACAGAATCCATATAGTTCACAAAGATCTGGTATGACGCCTTATTACACCAAGAAAAAGTCTAATAAGGGCGCAGCACTGGTTGTAACATTCCTGGTTGTTGCCGTTCTTGGAGTTGTGGTATATGGCACAGTTTCTATAATGGGAGCTCTGCATGAGGTTTCTGTAGCGAAAAACAGTCAAAGCACAAGCGGCTATTCTGCGGATGTTGATACATATACTGATCCTGTGACTCCGGATGAACCTGCAGCAGAGAATACTGTGAAGGTCGGAAACGAGGATGATCCCTTTGCAGGCTATGAAAATCTCAATTTTACCGAGTATACCTTTGCTAAATACGCGAACGATGGTGAAGCTGATTATGTAGTTCCCATAGGAACCGTAAATGCCAATACAGTTATCTACAAGGGAATTACTGCCGGAGAATATGCTGATTTCGTCGATGGCTGGGTGCTTGAAAAGGGCAGAACCTTAAATCGTCAGCTTTATTATGATCTGCTTTCGATTTATCTTCTTGATCCTTCACTTTATAAGGATGATCAGTCCTTTGCTACATCAATGATCTATGCTTCAACTGTTTCAAATCAGTTCCATGACATGGCAGTGGAGCTTAAGGCAGTGCGTATACCAAATGATAACCGCAATTTGTACGCCTACAAGATAAGCGCATACGGAAACGATGATGTCTGGGTTTCTGATGCTGCCAACAAAAAGTTTTATTTTAATAACGGAAAAACAGAGTACAATTCCACAATGTATGACGAGGAGACCTTCGGATTATGGTACATGGCTGTGAAGGAGTACTTTGGAATTACAGTAGACTAATCTATATTACGCTGGAGGAAGATTATGAAAAAAGAAGATTTACTTGCTTTATTAAACGACATGACGACTGAAGAGAAAATTATGCAGCTTGTACAGCTCCCGGGCTCTGCCTTTGAATCGGATTTTGCTGTGACAGGTATTGCTGATGAGGCTTCCTTCGACAAATTAAAAAAGATGGCAGGAAGTGTACTTGGAATAAGAGGTGCTGAGAAGGTTAAGGCTATTCAGGATGAGTATATGGCAGGTCAGCCACATCATATTCCGCTTTTGTTCATGCTTGATGTCATCCATGGACATGATACAGTTTTCCCCTGCCCTCTTGGACAGGGCGCAACCTTTGAGCCTGAGGTTTCAAGGAAGGGTGCTGAGATTCAGGCAAAAGAAGCAGCTGCAGATGGTATTCAGGTTACCTTTTCTCCCATGGTGGACCTTGTAAGGGATGCAAGATGGGGACGAGTAGTGGAGTCAACAGGTGAAGATCCGTATCTTAACGGTGAGATGTCCTCTGCAATGGTTCGCGGCTACCAGGGAGATAATATTGCAGATAAGGAGCATGTTGCTGCCTGTGTTAAGCACTTTGCAGCTTATGGTGCTTCTGAGGCAGGAAGAGACTATAACAACGTAGAGCTCTCGGAATATGCGTTAAGAGATCAGTACCTTAAGGGTTATGATAAGGCAATAGGCGCAGGCGCAAGGCTTGTAATGACCTCCTTCAATACACTGAACGGAATTCCTTCTTCCGGTAACAAGTTGCTCATGAGAGATATTCTCAGGAAAGAGATGAACTTTGACGGAGTTCTTATTTCCGACTGGGGTGCAATCGGAGAGATGGTACCCTGGGGCTTTGCCAAGGATTTAAAGGAAGCTGCAAAGCTTGCAATTGAGGCTGGTGTCGACATCGACATGTGTACAGAGAGCTATGCTGCTAATCTTGAGGAGCTTATCTCTTCAGGAAAGGTTGATGGCAAGCTCCTTGATGAAGCAGTTTTACGAGTTCTTAATCTTAAAAATGATCTTGGACTTTTCGAGGATCCTTATCACGGCGCATCTAAGGTGAGATATGAGGAGATCACCTTTTCAGATGAGAGCAGAAAGATTGCAAGGGATGCTGTAAGAAAATCGCTTGTTCTTTTGGAAAACAGAGATGAGGCACTTCCTCTTAAGGACAAGAAGATAGCACTTATCGGTCCCTATGCAACAGAGAAGAATCTCCATAGCTCATGGGCACTTTCACTTGATCCTGAAAAGACAGTGACAATCATGGAAGCTGCAGGAGAAAGTAAGGATGTCAGCCTTTTCCTTGGTATGAATCAGGGAGGTGGCCTTGGCGTTCTTAAGGATACAATCGTACGTGTCGCTAAGGGCAGTACAATTCTTGATAATGACACTACTCTTGGAATAAGTGAATACCACAGCGACAGCTTTTATGATGATAATGAAAGGCTTCTTGATGAAGCAAAGGCGGTTGCTGAATGGGCTGACACGGTTGTGCTTTGCCTCGGTGAGGACATCGGACAGTCAGGTGAATCCACAAGCCGCACGGATATCATGCTTCCCGATGTTCAGATGGAGCTCTTCTATGAGATGAGAAAAATAGCAAAGAAGCTTGTAACTCTTATCTTCACAGGAAGACCTCTTGAGCTTGAGCATATACCGGAGCTTTCAGATGCGCTTATGATCTGCTGGCGTCCCGGAACAGAGGGCGGACATGGAATATGGGATGTGCTCACAGGTGAATTTTCACCTTCAGGAAAGCTTCCGATGAGCTTCCCTTACATAGTTGGACAGGAGCCTATTTACTATAACTGCTTCATGACAGGAAGACCCAAGCCGCAGGTTGGACCTTCAAACTTTACTACCAGATATCTGGATTGCCCTAATGAGGCGAGATATCCCTTTGGCTATGGCCTGACCTATACAAGTTTTGATATCTCTAAGGTAGAGCTTGAAAAGGATAAATTGAGTAAAGGTACTTCATCAGATAAGATAACAGCCAATGTAAAGGTGACAAATACAGGTGTTGCAGCTGCAACTCAGACTGTTCAGCTTTATATTAGAGATCTTGCCGGAAGCAGAGTCCGCCCAGTAAAAGAGCTTAAGGGCTTTGAGAAGGTAAGGCTCCTTCCCGGTGAATCCAGGGAAGTCAGCTTTGAGATCAAAGAGGAGATGCTCAGATTCTGGACTATTGAGAATAAGTTTGACAGCGAAGAAGGGGATTTCAGTGTATTTGTCGGATTTGATTCTGCAACCGACAACGCAGCTGATTTTACTCTTGAAGCATAAAACTTAGGGCTTTTATTTGCCCAATGTATTTTTTCATGATAATCTAATGTGTGTTTAGGCGTTGGTGCTTAGGCACACATTTTATTTGGAGAACTTTTTATGATTTTAAATTGTCATGACTTATCAAAATCATTTGACGGTAAGGATATATTAAAAGGCGTATCTTTTCACATAGAGGACAATGAGAAGGCTGCTATAGTAGGAATTAACGGAGCAGGTAAGACAACCCTTATAAGGATGCTTATTGGCGAGCTTACGCCGGATACAGGAACTGTCACCCTTTCAAGGGACACAACGGTCGGATATCTTGCTCAGAACCAGAACATAGACAGCGCTCACAGCATTTACGAAGAACTTCGTGAGATGAAAAGAGACGTTATAGAGCTTGAAAAAGAGATAAGAAGCGCAGAGGCTCAGATGGACGTTCTCAGGGGCGAGGAGCTGGACAGACTTATGGAGCGCTATGCCCAGATGAACCATGAGTTTCAGCTTAAGAATGGCTATGCCTGGGAGAGTGAAGTAATTGGCGTTGCCAAGGGTCTTGGCTTTTCAGAGGAGGAATTCGATAAGAGGATTTCAACTCTTTCCGGTGGTCAGAAGACCAGAGTTGCTCTTGGTAAGCTCCTTCTGCAGAGTCCTGATCTTATTATCCTTGATGAGCCTACGAACCACCTTGATATGAACTCTATCAAGTGGCTTGAGGGCTACCTTATGAACTACAAGGGAGCTGTGCTTATAGTTTCCCATGATAGATATTTCCTGGACAGAATTGCTCAGAAGGTTATTGAGATAGATCAGACAAGCGCTGATGTTTATATCGGCAATTACACCGCTTATGCAAAAAAGCGTGAGCAGATAAGAGCTGCCAAGCTCAAGGCATATCTTAACCAGCAGGCAGAGATAAAGCATCAGGAAGAGGTAATTGAAAAGCTCAAGCAGTTTAATCGCGAAAAGAGCATCAAGCGTGCCGAGAGCAGAGAAAAGATGCTCGATAAGATAGAACGACTTGAAAAGCCTACTGAGGCAAGGGATGATATGAGAATTACCCTCACTCCCTCATGTGTCAGCGGTAATGATGTAATGCATGTTGATTCCATCTCCAAGTCCTTTGCCAATGAAAAGCTCTTTGAGAACATTAGCTTTGATATCAAGCGCGGTGAGAAGGTTGCTATTATCGGTGATAACGGAACCGGTAAGACCACCATGCTGAAGATAATAAACGGAATGGAGAGTCTTGATGACGGAGAGATCACTCTTGGCGTTAAGGTTCACATAGGCTACTACGATCAGGAGCATCAGGTGCTTCATGATGAGAAGACTCTGTTTGAGGAGCTATCAGATGCCTATCCATCCATGAATAATACCGAGATCCGTAATACCCTGGCAGCATTTCTTTTTACAGGGGATGATGTATTTAAGAGGATTGGCGATCTTTCAGGTGGTGAGAAGGGAAGAGTTTCTCTTGCTAAGCTTATGCTTTCGGATGCTAATTTCCTTATCCTTGATGAGCCTACAAACCACCTTGATATCACCAGTAAGGAAATCCTTGAGGATGCCCTTTCAGGCTACGAGGGAACAGTACTTTATGTAAGCCATGACCGTTATTTTATAAATAAGACTGCCACAAGAATTCTTGATCTTAAACACGGCAGAATGATTAATTATTTAGGTAATTACGATTACTACATGGAGCACTGTGAGGAGCAGACCGCAAGAGTTCTTGCTGAGAGCGGAAATGCATCATCCTTTGGAAGAGGCATTGGAATGGACAGCACCTCAGCTGCAACCGGCAGCTCCTTTGGTAAGCTTGCAGGAAACAGCAACGCTTCTTCTGACAATTCAGGCTCAGGCGCAGCAGACTGGAAGGCTCAAAAGGAAGAGGCTGCGAAGAAGAGAAAGCAGGAAGCTGCACTTAAAAAATGTGAAGAAGAGATAGCAAAGCTCGAGGAAAGAAATGAGAGGATAAACGAAGAGCTCTCTGATCCTGATGTTGCAACTGATCTTGCAAAGGTGAGAAAGCTATCTGATGAGCTTACGGCAAATGAAGAAAGATTAAGCACTCTCTATGATGAGTGGGCAGAATTATCAGAATAAAAAAATGCTCCGGGAAACCGGAGCATTTCTGTTATTCACGTTAAGCAAAGGCGTCAAATGAGCTTCCACTCTGACCATAGGAGTAGCCTGTCATATCGCGGCCATATCCAACTGTCGTATTTCCGAATTTGGAAGCAATGTTGTTGTACTGCTGACTAACCTTTAAGGCTTCATCCTTGCCATCAGTACTAGCGACTTCACCGATCTTTACCTCCTGGGCATTTGGATATACCACAGGCGGGACGGTTGCCACGTCGCCTACAGCTTTATGTTTGTCATAAACATCTGAAACAGGAGCCTGATTGGATAAGCTCAGGTTCATAGGCTTGGTCTGGTAGATATCGTATCCGTTAATTCCTCCGATTGACATTCCCATAATATAACCCTCACAACTTCAAAAAAAGGACACACGAAGTTATTTATTATTATAAATTCCAATTCGAAACAAAGCATAAACTTACTATTAAAGAAAACCTAAATATGCACTTTTTCGAAACAATTTTTCACCGGAAAATGCCGAATATGAAAGGATTTTTCACGTTTATTAAATTTATGGGAAATGATGTTGTATAGGCAATTTCACACATTGACTAAATTTTAACAGATAGTATAATTAAATATAACCGAATTTTCAGTGCTAATTAATGAAAAACATAATATATTCGGTGAAGTTAAGTTTGGAGGAAACATGACAAGAAAAGATATTTCCCAGGCGGTTATCAGCCGCCTGCCACGATATTTCAGATACCTTGGAGAGCTTAAGGACCGGGGCATTACACGTATATCATCTCAGGAATTAAGCGATATTATGAAGGTTACTGCTTCACAGATAAGGCAGGATTTTAATAATTTTGGCGGATTTGGTCAGCAGGGTTACGGATATAATGTGGAGTATCTGTATGATGAGATTGGTAAGATTTTAGGCCTTGGAAAAGAGCATACTCTTATTATTATCGGAGCAGGGCATCTTGGACAGGCGCTTTCAGGCTACAACAATTTTTTTAACAGGGGATTTATTTTTAAAGGCGCGTTTGATTTAAATCCTGAGCTTCACGGTAAGAAGATAAGGGATATTGAGATCAGACCAGTAGAGGAGATTGAAAAGTTTGTTAGGGACAACAAAATTGAGATAGCAGTTCTTACGATTCCAAAGGATCAGGCTGTCCCTATGGCGGACAAGCTTGTGAAATGCGGAATAAAGGCAATATGGAATTTTGCGCATGTGGATCTTGAACTGCCGGATTATGTGCAGGTAGAAAATGTACATCTTTCAGATTCGCTGATGAAGCTTACCTACAGCGTAGAGAGATACGAAAAATCGCATAATCTGAAGTAGTATAACCATATGAGGGAGCCGATATGGCGAAGGACAGTAGCACTTATTCCGATGCACTCGTTGGAAAGGATGTCCCAGTTCTTTTCAAGGACCAAAAATGGCAGGATCTTTTCGTGCTGAGCCCTAAGACTGCAAGAATTAAGCAGCTTGAGGCGGAGCTTATTAAGCTTGTGGCGACGCAGGAAAAGACCAGAGAAAAGATCAAGGATATCAAGAGGCTTAAGAAAAAGCTTCTTGGTGAAATCGTTGTACTTAGGGATGATGCGGATAAGAATCCCAAGCAGCGTAAGAAGATAGAGGCTGAGATTGATGATCACACCCGTCTTATCAAGGAATGTAATGAGAAGATAGAGGAGTGTGAGGACAATATGCTCGGTCTCCCTAGGGAAATCTATCAGGCAAATTTTAAGCTTATGATTGAAACCATGAATCTTTTCTATAAGAAGATGCATGACAACACCGTAGAAATAGATGCCATTGACGAGTGGGTATCTCAGGTCAGAGTCAAGCTTAAGAAGAATGTCATCAGATTGCAGGAAAAGGAGATAGAGAACTTTAACGTCTATTCTTACATGCATAACATTTTCGGTCCCGAGGTCATAGACCTTTTTGATCTTAAGTATGATCCCGATAAGCGACATCCAGTATTAAAAGCCGGTATGAAAGAACAAGATGGGATAATCGTAGAAGATGAAAAATTTACCGATAGTTGACAAGAATTCAAAATATGTTGTAAGCGCTGCCGAAATGAAAAGGTGCGATCAGACCACGATCGACCACTTTGGAATTCCACAGGATGTACTGATGGAGAGGGCGGCGCTTTCTATATGCAAATATGTAAAGAAGGCTCTTTTGCCATCCGGCAGAGTCCTTATTTTTGCGGGAAGCGGTAATAACGGCGGAGACGGAATTGCGGCCGCAAGAATCCTTCACCAGGAGGGAATTCAGGTTACGCTTATTCTGGTTAATCACAGCCTTCATGAAAAGGCGTCTGCCTCCAAAAGGTCTACAGCCTGCAGCGCTCAGCTAAAGATAGCGCTTACCTATGGCGTCAATGTGATCGACTTTGCTTCCAGCACGATAAATGCTGAGATAAAAAAGAGCGACGTAATTGTAGATGCAATGCTTGGAATAGGCTGCAGGAGGAATCTCGAAGGCGACTATCTGTCAGCGGTTTGCGAGATAAATTATGCAAGAGAGGACTTTGATGATAAGGTGCCTCATGTTATTGCTGCAGATATACCTACCGGAATTAATTCCGATACGGGACAGGTTCAGGGACATGCCATTTGTGCGGATGAGACAGTGACCTTTGGATTTCTTAAAATGGGCTGCGCTTTTTATCCCGGAGCTGCTCACTCAGGTGAAATCCATATCGTCAATGTAGGTATTACGGAAGCAGGATTCCTTGAGGATATGCCACTGTTTAAATACATTGATATTATTGATAATAACAAGGCATCAGGACTTCTTCTTCCGCCCAGGAATCCCGCAGGAAACAAGGGATCCTTTGGTAAGGTGCTAGTAGCTGCAGGAAGCAGAAAGATAAGCGGAGCCTGCATTATGGCTGCCGAAAGCTGCCTTAGAAGCGGCGCCGGAATGGTGAGGGTGTTTACCGAAAAGACTAATCTGTCTGCGATTCAGACGCTTTTACCTGAGGCTATGACCGATATTTATTCTGAAGAAGCCTTTGAAGGCCTTGATGATAATGAGCTTGAAGAGGATAAAGAGACACTTCTGAAAGCCCTTAGCTGGTCTGATGCTGTTGTATGCGGACCTGGCATAGGAAAGGGCAGCTCAGGCAGAGAGATACTTAAGCTTATCCTTAAAAATGCAGGCAATACACTTATCCTTGATGCTGATGCGCTTAATATAATTGCTGAGGATAACGAGATCAGAAGGCTTGTGTGTGATTATGAGGCTGATATTATAATGACACCTCATCTTGCCGAGTTTTCGAGACTTATAGGTAAAAACATACATGACAGCCGGAACTGTTTAATAGATGAAGCCATAAAACTTGCAAAAGAATTTCATGCGAGTATTATATGTAAAGACGCAAGAAGTGTTATTACCGACGGAGAAAGGAATTTTATCAATCTGAGCGGTAATGACGGAATGGCCACCGCAGGAAGCGGTGATGTGCTTGCAGGACTCCTTGGAGCCCTTGTGCTTTCAGGCTTTTCAAGCGCTATTGAGGCAGCTGTAACAGGAGCATTTCTTCACGGCTTAGCCGGTGATATGGCTGCTATTAAGCACGGCAGACAGGGAATGACCGCAAGAGATATATCCGGAAGCTTGCGTGATATTTTTTCCGGAAAAACTATTTAAAAAAGAGGCAATATTGTAATGCTGGACGAGTTTTCAAGAGTTTATGCAAAAATAGATCTGGATGCACTTTCTCAGAATGTTGAGAATATGTACAATTCACTTCCAAGAAACACTAAGATGCTGGCAGTTGTTAAGGCTGACGGCTACGGTTTTGGAGCAGTACCGATTTCCAGAATGCTTCAGAATAATGCTTATATATGGGGATTTGCTACTGCAACTGCAGAGGAGGCCTTCGAGCTTCGTGAGAATGGAATAAGTAAGCCTATAGTAGTTTTGGGCTATACCTTCCCTTATGCCTACGAGAGAATGCTCAGAGAAAACATAAGGCCTACTGTTTTCAGATATGATATGTTAAAGCACCTCTCGGAGCGTGTTAAAAAGAGAAGAGCTCAGGGCGGAAATGAAATATTCCATGTCCATGTAGCTGTTGACTGCGGAATGAGCAGAATCGGTGTAAGAACAGATGCCGATGGAGAGAACTTTATAAAAACAGCACTTGCAACAGAGGGTATTGAGGTTGAAGGCCTTTTTACACACTTCGCAAGGGCAGATGAGGCTGATCTTACAAATGCCCATTCCAGGTTTAAGGAATTTGAGGAATTCGTAAGAAAGGTTGAAGCTGATAATGATTTCAAGATCCCGATCGTTCACTGTGCTAACAGCGCAAGCATAATCGATATGCCTGAAGCACACATGGATATGGTAAGATGCGGAGTTACCATGTATGGCATGTGGCCCTCAGAGGAGGTCAGCAGGAATAAGATCGAGATAAAGCCTGTAATGTCTATGTACAGCCATATATCCTTTATAAAGGATATTCCTGAGAATACATCTGTCAGCTACGGCGGAACCTTCGTTTCCGACAGAAGAATGAGAGTAGCGACAATTCCTGTAGGCTATGGTGATGGCTATCCCAGAAGCCTTTCAGGTGGAAGAGGATATGTCCTCGTTCATGGCGTAAAGGCGAGAATCCTTGGCAGGGTATGCATGGATCAGTTCATGGTGGATGTGTCCGGAATACCTAATGCGAAGGAGGGCGATGAGGTTATTCTTATCGGACAGGCACAGGCGGTCTATGGAGATTCCGAGCCTGAAAAGATTACGATAGAGGAGCTTGGAGATTTGAGCGGTAGATTCAACTATGAGTTTACCTGTGATATAAATCACCGCGTGCCAAGATTGTACTCCATGGATGGTAAGATTCTTAAAGCCTTCGAGGTATAAAAATATGACGGCTATAGCTGAAGGATTATCAGCTTAGCCGTCTTTTTATTTCATTGTATTGCATGTTTATTTCCTGAAGGGCAGCTGTATCGCCGTCCATGTTATCGGGGTGATAGAGCTTAACCAGGGTCTTGTATTTTTTTGTGGCAGACTCTAAGGTGGTACAGCCTGCAAAGAAATTGAAGGCAGATATATCAGAGGATGTGTGACCGGGCTTTTCATGAGGATGATCTCTGCGACTGTGCCTGTCCTCTATGCGATCGTCATAGTATTCATCGAAATCATCGTCTTCCTCATCTTCATAATAATCTTCATCGGGATAATACTCGTCCTCGTCGTATTCTTCCTCGGGGTAATACTCCTCCTCGTCGCCATAATCCTCGTCATCATAATCTTCATCTTCGTCATCAGGATCTTCCGCATAGAACTCTTCAAGAGGACTTCTTTTTTCGGTTTTTCCAAAGGTGTCATTTTCAAATTCATCACGATGTCGGCGTAGCCATCTGTTATAGCTTCGTTCGTTCATTCGTCTGCCCATCTCGGGGAAGAGCAATCGGCACCTGGATGAGATGATGTCAAAGGGCGATTTTCCTGATATCACACATCTTATAAAGTACAGGACGAGATCCGCCAGTAGTGTAATGACAAAGACCCTGCCTACATATACAAAGGTTCCGACACCTACAAAAACCAAAAATAGCGGGATTGCAAGAATTAGCATTATAATAAAAAGCAGGAAATACATCAGAGTTCCACTGTACCCTGATAAAATCGATAAATAGCCCCGTAAGGTACTTACTATAACATCCTTTACTTCAGTGGAATCTATTTGTATAGGAAGAAGCGATGAAATAATATTCTCGCCTGCGATGACTTCTATGGTGAGGAAGCAGAAAAAGAAGCTGTAAACCACGGCAGTTACAGGAAGCAGCGCCAGGAACAGGCGAAGCAGCCTGAATAACTGACGCAGGAAAAACAGTATCATATCAAATATGCATTTAAATATCCAAATTAGTCCTCTTATGAGGAATTCAAAAAACACCGAAATCATGTATTCATTTTAACTTAACGAAAAAACGATGACAAGTACGGTTTCTTGACGGTATCCATGCAAAATGCTATATTTTATGTTGACGCTTTTTGCGATTTTTACGGTAAAGGAGATGGATATAAATGGACGATGGTGGGCCTACTGCCACTGCATTTTTATTGATATTTGTTATTGTCATTCTCATTGATATGCTCTGCTATGGATTTGGAGCTGCAATTGAGAATCTTAAGCCGGATGATCTAAAGCTCGGAACTGACAAGGATGATGATAATCAGTCAACTCTTCAGCAAAGAGAGAAAAAGACAGCTGAGAAGCTTGAGGAGATACTTGAATTCCCCGGGCGTTACATAAATACCATTCAGCTTCTGACACTTCTTATCAATATGTTGCTGGGTGTCATCTATATCAGAGCCTTGAGCGGTTTCACATATAAGCTTATTAGCGGCTTTATAAAGAACACTTTTCTTGTCCAGACTATTTCTTATATTCTGGCAGTATTGATACTTATGTATATAGTACTTACTATAGGAGTTCTTATACCGAGGAAGCTCGGTGCGAGATACCCTGAAAAGTGGGCATACTTCGGAGTCGGTGCCATTACTCTTATCATTAAATTCTTTAGTCCTTTTACGGCACTTATAAGACTCACAGCCATAGGGATTCTGAGGATATTCGGTTTTCACTGGGATGCTGATGAGAATGACGTCACCGAGGAAGAGATAAAATCAATGGTATCTGAAGGCCAGGAGCAGGGTGTGCTTCAGGATTCGGAAGCGGATATGATATCCAATATTTTCGAATTTTCAGATAAGCAGGCGCAGGATATAATGACCAACAGAAAGGCCATGGTTTGTATCGACGGAAATACTACTCTCAAGGAAGCTGTAGATTTCATGCTTGATATGAACAACAGCCGTTTCCCGGTTTATCTTGATAATATCGATCATATAATTGGTATACTTCATATAAGGGATGCAATGAAGAAGCTCTCCGAGCATACGGATGATGATACACCTCTTAGAAAAACAAGAGGACTCTTAAGATCCCCCAGAAATGTACCGGAGACAAGAAATATCGATAGCCTTTTTCATGATATGCAAAAGTCCAAAACTCAGATGGTTATTGTCATAGACGAGTACGGACAGACCGCCGGCCTGGTGTCCATGGAGGACATTATTGAAGAGATTGTCGGCAATATCATGGATGAGTATGATGAGGATCAGGACTACATCGAGGCCACATCAAATAAGGATGAGTTTATTATAGAGGGCAAAACGCCCCTTGAAGATTTGGAAAAAAAGTTTGGAATTGAGTTTGAGGATGCTAATTTTGAGACAGTAAACGGACTGCTTATTTCCAAGCTGGACAGAATACCCGAGGAGGGTGAAGACTTTACAGCTGAGATTGAAGGCTATTCCTTCAAGATACTCTCAGTGAAGAACCACATGATCCAAAGCGTACTGGTAAAGCGACTTGATACAAACAAGCCGGAAACTACCGGAGACGATCAGGAAAATAAAGATAATTAAATGTTTTTTTTAGGAGGATAAAATGTCAGGACATTCAAAATTTGCCAACATCAAGCATAAGAAGGAGAAGAACGATGCTGCAAAGGGTAAGATTTTCACAGTAATCGGACGTGAGATCGCAGTTGCAGTTAAAGAGGGTGGCCCTGATCCGGCTAACAACTTCAAGCTTGCTCAGGTTATCGCAAAGGCTAAGGCTAACAACATGCCTAACGACACTATCGAGCGTGGTATCAAGAAGGCTGCAGGTGCTGACGGTAACGTTGATTACCAGACACTTACTTATGAAGGATATGGCCCCGGCGGTACAGCTATCATTGTTGATACACTTACAGATAACATCAACCGTACAGCTGCTAATGTAAGAGCTGCTTTCTCCAAGGGTAACGGTAACATCGGTACTCAGGGCTGCGTATCTTACATGTTTGACAGAAAGGGTCAGATCCTTATCGATAAGGAAGAGTGCTCTATGGGTGCTGATGACCTTATGATGCTTGTACTTGATGCAGGCGCTGATGATTTCAACGAGGAAGAGGACAGCTTTGAGATCCTTACAGCTCCCGATGCATTCCAGGGCGTTGTTGAGGCTCTTGATAAGGAGAAGATCGCAACAGCATCAGCTGAGATCACAATGATCCCTCAGAACTATGTTGAGGTTACTGATGAGAACAATGTAAAGTGCATTCAGAGAATCCTTGATATCCTTGATGAGGATGATGACGTTCAGGCTGTATATCACAACTGGGATGACAGCGCAGCTGAGTAATTAATTACTAATAAAAATGGGGAGGCCTTGAGATGAAACTTAGGAAGACATGGATTGGTATTTGTGTCTGGGTGATTTATTTAGTGGGAATGATATTTGCCATAGGAGTTACCGGTTTTGTCTCGGGGCTTTTTCTATCTTATGACAGATATATAGTAGCAGGCGGTTCTCTTGCGATTTGCGTGGTAGCTGCTGTTATTATATGTCTTATCGGTAATAAGATCGGTGAAAAACTAAATGAGAACGAGAAAATAAAGGAATGGAAAAAGCCTGTATGGCTGGAAATTTTGGTTCCTGTTATTATCGCTGTGGTGGCATTTTTTGCATTTAGCCATTCATCACTTCTTGTAAGTGAGTTCTCAGGCAATTTGACGATTTATGACAATGCAACTGTTGCGATGTCAGGTGAGATACCACAGTATGCAACAGCTGCAGAAGCGGGATATGCAAGTGTTCTCAGGGTTATTATGAGCTTCCTTGGGAATTCTCTTAATGTTGCCTTTTCCATAAATCTTGCACTCAGAATTATAATGGTTCTGCTTTTGTATATTGCAGTCAGAATCAGTATCGGAATGCTCCCTGCAATGGTTTTTGGCTTTGTGACAGCTTTTGTTCCATCCTTTGGATACTCACTTCGCACAATTGACAGCGCTCAGCTTATTTTTACAGCACTGGCTTTTGAAACGTTTCTTGTTGTGCTGTATGTAAAAGGCTTTGAGCACAGAGTTGGTACCAGATGGTTTTACAAGGTGTTCAGTATTTTACTTGGCGGATTTATGGGACTTATGATCTACCTTGATGCTGCAGCAGCTGTACCTGTAGTATTTTTACTTTCCGCCTGGGCACTTGCTGATATTTACGGCGAGACCTTTGACGTATGCATAAATGAGATATTGCTTCTCCTGTCAGGAGTTGCCGCATTTATCGGCATGCTTATATGGGAGGGCGGCACAGGAAGTGTACCGGATACATATTACCGCTGGACCTGGAGATTCTACGGATATAACAACAGCCCCTGGCTGATTATGGTTAAGAATTCTCTTCCTAATACATATTTTGCATTTGCTATACTTGGACTTGCATTTATTCCTGCAATTTTGTATTTAACAAAGGAAAGATGCGAGAAGATTACACCATGGCTGATTTATTCAGTCCTTATGATCCTGGTTTCTGTATTCCTTGGAGAGACCGTAGCTAACAGCGAAGTAATGATAATTGCTGCATTTGTTATTCTTATCAGCTGCGGCTTTGCATGCTTTGCCTATGTTGAAGGTGCAGATGATATCATCGAGATTGATGAGCCTGAAGAAGAAAAGACAGAAGAGCCTGAACAGGAAGAAAAGAAGGAAGAGAAAGAAGAAAAGCTACGCTTTGTTCCTGAGGGTATGGTACTTCCCTTTGGAGATGAGGATGAGGAAGACCTTGTTCCTAATTTCAATATGAACAGACCCGAGATGGCTGATATAGGAGTATTATCCGTAGGCAAGAAGACAACTGACACAGTTGCAGAAGCTGCTGCGACAGAACCTTCAGAGCCCGAAACAGAAGAAACTGAAACGAAAGAGCCCGAAATAAACGAGCCTGTAGAGGAAAAAACTCCAGAAAAAACTAATGAAGAAAAAGACGATTTCGATATCACTCTTAAACCGGGTGATGACTTCGATATCTAAAAATATAAAGATAATTTTGAAAGGGATTACTGTTAATGAAAGTTGAAGAGCTTAGTACCTATGAAGTATTAGAGCACAGAAGAATAGAGGATCTGAACTCAGACAGCTATATAGTTCGTCATAAAAAGACAGGTGCTAAGGTTGCACTTTTATCTAATGATGATGAAAATAAGGTTTTTTACATCGGTTTCAGAACTCCGCCCAAGGATTCTACAGGTGTAGCTCACATTATTGAGCATACCGTACTTTGCGGCTCTAAGGAGTTCCCTATAAAGGATCCCTTTGTTGAACTTGTAAAGGGTTCCCTCAATACATTCCTTAATGCCATGACATATCCGGATAAGACAGTTTATCCTGTGGCAAGCTGTAATGATGCGGATTTCCAGAACTTAATGCATGTATATCTTGATGCTGTATTTTATCCCAATATTTATCAGACCAAGAAGATATTTATGCAGGAGGGATGGCACTATGAGATGGACGACATCAATGATGAGCTAAAGATCAACGGTGTTGTTTACAACGAGATGAAGGGTGCATTTTCCTCAGCTGATGAGGTTGTTTCAAGAGAGATAAGAAAATCTCTTTTCCCTGATACCACCTACGGAATTGAGTCAGGCGGAGATCCGGAAGAAATCTATAACCTGACCTATGAGGATTATCTCGATTTTCATAGAAAGTATTATCATCCTTCAAACAGCTATATCTACCTGTACGGAAATATGGATATGGCTGAAAAGCTTCAGTATATCGATGAGAACTATCTCTCAAAATATGACACTCTGGCTATAGATTCAGAGATAAAGCTTCAGAAGGCTTTTGATGTACGAAAGGAAGTTACTGGTCAGTATCCTATCCTTAACGAGGAATCAGAGAGAGATAATACATATCTCTCCCTTAACTATGCAGTAGGAAGCAGCCTTGATCCTAAGTTCTATGTTGCTTTTGACATTCTTGACTATGCACTTTGCTCAGCTCCCGGAGCGCCTGTTAAGAAGGCTCTTATTGATAAGGGAATTGGCAGCGAAGTATTCAGCGACTACGACAACGGCATTATTCAGCCTGTTTTCTCTATTGTTGCCAAGAATGCCAATCCTGAGCAGAGAGAAGAATTTGTAAGTACTATTGAAGAAGTACTTAAGGAGCAGGTAGCTAAGGGAATAGATAAAAAGGCCCTCCTTGCAGGTATTAACGCAGATGAATTCAAATACCGTGAGGCTGATTTTGGAAGATTCCCCAAGGGACTTCTCTATGGACTTCAGGTATTCGACAGCTGGCTCTACGATGAGTCCAAGCCCTGGATCAACATTGAAGCAAATGAGACCTTTGCTGCTCTTAAGAAAGAGGTTGAGACAGGCTATTTTGAAAAGCTTATAGAAAAATACCTGCTTCAGAACACTCACAGCACTCTGCTTGTAATGGAGCCCAAGAAGGGACTTACTGAGAAGAAGGAAGAGGAGCTTAAAAAGAAACTACAGACTCTTCGTGACAGTATGTCTAAGGATGAGCTCGAGACAATCGTAAAGGAAACAGCAGAGCTCAAGGCATATCAGGAGGAGCCTGACAGGCCTGAGGATCTTGCCAAGATTCCGCTTCTTACAATCGATGATATAAAGAAAGAGGCAGAGCAGTTTATAAATGAAGTCAGAACGTGCGGCGACAGAAAGATTCTTTTCCATAATGTATTTACAAACGGAATCGGTTATCTGAACTTTGTATTTGACATGATAAATGTTCCGGACAGACTTCTTCCGTATGCACCCATGCTGAAGACCCTGCTTGGACTTATGGATACCGAGAACTATTCATATACTGATCTGTACAATGAGATCAACCTTCAGACAGGTGGAATAAATGCTGCTATAAGCACATATACAGATTCTAATGATACAAGTAAGTTCGTAACAACCTTTGAGATATCAGCTAAGGTTCTTTATCCTCAGCTTGAAAAGGCCTTCGAGCTTGTAAGCGAGATTATTTTAAGAACAAAGTTTGAGGATAAAAAGAGAATTCTTGAGATTCTCGATGAATCCTGCAGCAGAGCAAGATCTGAGCTGGCCGGAGCAGGCCACCACAGTGCGGCTTTAAGAGCTCTTTCTTATGTATCAAAGTCAGCTATGATATCCGATATGGTTTCTGGTATCGGTGGCTACAGACTTGTTGAGGAAGTTCGCGAGAAGATCACAGATGACATAAACGCTGCTGATGACATTATTGATAAAATGACAGAGCTCTGCAGAATAATTTTCCGTCCGGAGAATCTTCTTGTAGACTATACAGCTTCTGAGAAGGAGTATCCCGGTCTCGAGGATAAGGTAGTTAAGTTCGCCGATACTCTTCATACAGAGGAAATCTCAGTTAAGGGATTTGAAATCAAGTGTGAGAAGAAGAACGAGGGCTTCCAGACAGCGGGACAGGTTCAGTATGTTTGCCGCGCAGGTAATTTTGCATCAAAGGGACTTAAATACGATGGTTCCTTAAGAGTACTCAGAGTTATGCTTGGCTATGATTATCTCTGGAAAAATATCAGAGTTCTGGGCGGTGCCTATGGCTGCATGAGCGGCTTTGCCAAGAACGGTGACTCATATTTTGTAACCTACAGAGACCCGCACCTTTCAAGAAGTATTGATGTTTTCAAGGAAGCATCTGATTATCTTAAGAACTTTGAGGCTGATGACCGTACGATCACACAGTTTGTAATAGGAGCTATAAGTGATATCGATACTCCGAAGACACCTTCTGCGAAGGGAGCTTACGGACTTACAGCCTACCTCTGCAAGGCTGATATGAAGAACATTCAGAACGACAGGGATACACTTCTTGCTACAGATCAGAATAAGATAAGAAGCCTTGCCGCATATGTTGATGCCTTCATGGAGGACGAGTGCCTTTGCGTTGTAGGTGACGGCAACAAGCTTATGCAGAATAAGGATTTATTTGGAAAAGTGGAGCAGCTTATTTATGCAGGAAAATCAGAACAATAATTTAAGTATGAAATGCGGCTATGTTACGCTCATCGGAAGACCTAATGTGGGAAAATCCACGCTGATGAATCATCTTATAGGTCAGAAGATAGCTATAACATCCCATAAGCCCCAGACAACCCGCGGAAGGATACAGACTGTTTATACGGATGATCGCGGACAGATTGTATTCCTTGATACTCCCGGTATTCATGAGTCCAAGAATAAGCTTGGTGAATACATGGTAAAGGTTGCTACCAAGACCATGGAAGAAGTTGACCTGATCTTATGGCTTGTTGAGCCCAGCACCTTTATCGGCGCCGGTGAGCACATGATCATAGATCAGCTAAGAGAATGCGGTAAGCAGGTTATTCTTGTAATAAATAAGATTGATACTGTTTCAGGAGAAGATTTAAAAAGCTTCATTGATGCCTATAAAAAAGAGATGGAGTATGCGGATATCGTGACTGTATCTGCTTTAAAGAGCGATAATCTTGATGAGCTTATGCAGAGAATATTCGACAGACTTCCCTACGGAGATCCTTTTTATGATGATGAAACTCTTACAGACCAGTCCGAGAGGGATATTGTAGGAGAGATCATCCGTGAAAAGGCGCTTAGACTTTTATCCGACGAAGTACCTCATGGTATTGCTGTAACTGTAGAGACCATGAAAACAAGAAGGGCTGCAGCGCCTGCTAAAAAGAAGAAATCCAAGCATGTTCACCCGCCAAAGAAAAATGCCAATGTTGCTGCAAAAAACGTTCAGGGCTCGGGTGATGCTCCTGATCTTGAGGCCATGCTTGCAGCTCTTAAGGGCGGAGCAAAGGATGCAGCGGATGTGTCTGATGAGACTGAGATCATGGATATTGAAGCTTCTATCATCTGTGAGCGTGATTCACATAAGGGAATCATTATCGGTAAAGGTGGAGCCATGCTTAAAAAGATTGGTTCACAGGCAAGAGTTGATATAGAAAAGCTTGTGGGCTGCAAGGTTAATCTTCAGCTTTTTGTAAAGGTCAGAAAGGACTGGAGAAATGACACAGTCCAGATGAAGAATTTTGGATATAAGAATACTAAATAAGCCCTCACAGGCTTGGAGGGCTGCCGGAGTTTTCCGGCAGATGAGGTTTGATACATTAAATGGTTGAGTTTACCACTGTTAACGGAATGATCATAAAGAGGGCACCTGTAGGAGACTACGATTTTGTGGTGACTATCCTTACATCCGAACGTGGTAAGATCACAGCCTTTGCTAAGGGGTCACGACGTCCGGGGAATCATCTTGCGGGTGTTGTAGAGCCCTTTTGCTTTGGGGAATTCAGGCTCTATGAAGGAAGAACTTCATATACAATACAGGAAGCCAGGATTTCCAATTATTTTGAGCATTTCAGAAATGATTTTAACGGCTCTATGTATGGGATGCTTTTCCTTGAGATAGCAGATTACTATACCAGGGAAAACAATGATGAGAGACAGGTTTTAAAGCTTCTGTATCAGTCACTTAGGGCATTGGAGTCCGATAGCTTTGATAACAGACTGGTAAGATGCGTATTTGAAATAAAAAGCCTTGTCATAAACGGCGAGTTTCCGGGGATACCTACAGACAGGACTTACGAGAATTCGACCGCTTATACTCTGGAGTTTATAAGAAGCTCTACTATTGAAAAGCTGTATACCTTTGCAGTTACTAAAGAGGTGCTTAATGAGCTCGATCACATCTGTGATATCTACAGGAAAAGGTTCATTGACAGAAGCCTTAACAGCTATGAAATGGTTAAGATGATTGAAGATAATTGAAAAAGCTGAAAAGGCGTTATATAATCATACAAGTGTGCATAGTTTTAGTACACTAAAGTGTATAAATATAAGAGGACTATTCTAGTGAAAAAAGAGTTTATGAAAAGCAGTGTGGCAGTAATATCTGTAATCATGACACTTTCCGTTTTGTCAGGTTGCGGTGCCGGGGGAAACACTTCAAAGCTTACTACTTCGTCTATTGAGATAAACAAGGACGGATCTGTAGTTAGTACAATTATTGATGACTTTGCAGAGAGCTATTACAATCTGGATGAGCTGAAGGAGATGACTGAGAACGAGGTAAATTCCTTCATAGTTTCAAAGGGTGAGGGCGCTGCGGAGCTTAAGAGCGTAGACCTGAATGATGGTAAGGTCAAGCTTGTCATCAAATTTTCCGATGTTGATAATTATGCGGATTTTAACAGCGAATATCTTGCCTACGAGACTGTAACCGATGCAGTGCTCTCAGGTCAGCTTGATGTGAATACTCTTGTCGATAAGGACGGAATAGCAATAGATCCTGATAAGGCAGCGGTTTTAAGCGATCAGCACGTGATCATAACCAAATCTGCCAATATAATCGCAGCACCCTATAAGGTGAAATATTTTGCAGGAAAAGCCAAGGCGTATAATAAATACATGGCTGATATGTCAGATAATGTTGATGGCGAAATAGCCTGCGTGGTTCTTGAAAAGTAAAAAATGAGCATTTAGCTCTGAATTATATATATAAATAGAGCATTTTGCTCGGAAAGAGGTTTTGGAATGAAAGCAAATGAAAAAACAATGGACAAAATAGTTGCACTTGCCAAGGGCAGAGGATTCATCTATCCCGGCAGTGAGATTTATGGCGGTCTTGCCAATACATGGGACTACGGTAACCTTGGTGTTGAGTTTAAAAACAACGTAAAGAAGGCATGGTGGCAGAAGTTCGTACAGGAGAATCCTTACAACGTAGGTGTTGACTGCGCTATCCTTATGAACCCTCAGACATGGGTTGCATCAGGTCACCTTGGCGGATTTTCAGATCCTCTTATGGATTGTAAAGAGTGCCACGAGAGATTCAGAGCTGATAAGATCATTGAGGATTTTGCAGCTGATAATGGCATTAAGCTTGAGACATCTGTTGATGGATGGTCACACGAGGAGATGGAGAACTTCATCAAGGAGCACAGCGTTCCCTGCCCATCTTGTGGTAAGCACAATTTCACAAGCATCAGAGAGTTCAACCTTATGTTCAAGACCTTCCAGGGTGTAACAGAGGATGCAAAGGACACAGTTTATCTTCGCCCTGAGACAGCACAGGGTATTTTCGTAAACTTCAAGAACGTTCAGCGTACATCACGTAAGAAGGTTCCTTTTGGTATCTGCCAGATTGGTAAGAGCTTCCGTAACGAGATCACACCCGGTAACTTCACATTCCGTACAAGAGAGTTCGAGCAGATGGAGCTTGAGTTCTTCTGCAAACCCGGAACACAGACAGAGTGGTTTGAATACTGGAGAAAGACATGCTATGAGTGGCTTCTTTCACTTGGTATCAAGGAAGAGAACTTAAGACTTCGTGACCATGATCCGGAAGAGCTTTCATTCTACAGTGATCACACTACAGATATTGAGTATGCATTCCCCTTCACAGATTGGGGTGAGCTTTGGGGTATTGCTTCCAGAACTGATTATGACCTTACAAGACACCAGGAGACATCCGGTGAGCCTATGGATTACTTCGATGATGAAGCTAAGGAGAAGTACATTCCTTACGTTGTTGAGCCTTCACTTGGTGCTGACCGTGTGACACTTGCATTCCTTTGCGAGGCTTATGACGAGGAGAATCTTGGAACAGAAGAGGCACCTGATATGCGTACAGTTCTTCGTTTCCATCCTGCACTTGCTCCTGTTAAGATTGGTATCCTTCCTCTTTCAAAGAAGCTTAACGAGGGTGCAGAGAAGATCTATGCTCAGCTTTCAAAGAAGTACAACTGTGAGTTCGACGACAGAGGTAACATTGGTAAGAGATACAGAAGACAGGATGAGATCGGTACTCCTTTCTGCATCACTTATGACTTTGATTCAGAGACAGACGGAAAGGTAACTGTAAGATTCCGTGACAGCATGGAGCAGGAGAGAATCGCTATCGATGAGCTCGAGGCATTCTTCTCAGATAAATTCGACTTCTAAAACAAAAGAAATATAAATCCCTGCCTTCTTCCCCGGGAAGAAGGTGCCCATAGGGATGAGGGTTACAAAGGAGTATAAAGATGAAACAATTTACAGCTAACGAACTGCGCAAGGCTTGGAAGCAGTTTTATATAGAGCGTGGACATGTAGACTGTGGCGCTGTATCACTTGTATCCGACGGATCAACAGGTGTTATGTTCAACGTTGCAGGAATGCAGCCTCTTATGCCTTATCTTCTTGGTAAGAAGCATCCTCTCGGAACAAGACTTTGCAACGTTCAGGGATGTGTTCGTACCAATGATATCGATTCTGTAGGTGATAAGAGCCACGGTACATTCTTCGAGATGATGGGAAGCTGGTCACTTGGGGACTACTTCAAAAAAGAGCGTTGCCAGTGGAGCTTTGAGCTTCTTACACAGCTTTTTGGCTTTGATGCTGATCACCTTGCTGCAACTGTTTTTGCAGGTGATGAGAATGCACCCAGAGATGAAGAGGGCGCTAAATATCGTATTGAGTCAGGTTTTAAGCCTGAGAATATATTCTATCTTCCTGCTGAGGATAACTGGTGGGGACTTGAATATGGTCCCTGTGGTCCTGACAGTGAGATGTTCTACGTAAAGGATGTTCCGGATTGCGGTCCTGACTGTGGCCCCGGATGTCACTGCGGAAAATATACTGAGATTGGTAATGACGTATTCATGCAGTATGAGAAGCACCATGACGGCCACCTCACACCTCTTTCTCAGAAGAACGTTGATACAGGTTGGGGACTTGAGCGTATTCTTGCTTTCCTTAACGGCGTTGATGATGTTTACAAGATCGATCTTCACGCTCCTGTAATCGCTTATATCGAAAAAGAGAGCGGAATTAAGTATGAGGCAGATGAGAAGACTACAAGATCAATGAGAATTCTCGCTGACCATACCCGTACTTCTATCATGCTTATCGGAGATGAGGCTAAGCTTCTTCCTTCAAATACAGGTGCAGGATATATCCTCAGAAGACTTATCCGCCGTGCTGTAAGACATGCAAGAACTCTTGGTCTTAACAAGGAGCAGATCCTTGGCGTAGCTAAGATTTATATTGATGAGTATAAAGAGAGCTATGAGCATCTTAACAAGAATCAGAAGTTCGTTCTTACTGAGCTTGAGAGAGAGATCACCCGTTTCGAGTCAACTCTTGAGAATGGTATGAAGGAGTTCAAGAAGATACTTGATCAGACCTCTGCTAATGGCAAGAAGGAGATCACAGGAAAGGATGCATTCTTCCTTTATGATACATTTGGATTCCCTGTAGAGCTCACAGTTGAGCTTGCTCAGGAGGAAGGCTTTACTGTTGATGAGAAGGGCTTTGCTGCTTCCATGGAAGAGCAGAAGCAGAAGGCTAGAGATAATCAGAACTTCTCTGCAAAGCTTTCAACAGGCGTAGGTGTATTCGACGAGCTTGATGAGTCTGTAACTACTGAATTCCTTGGTTATGAAGCTCTTGAGTGTGAGGGCACAGTTGTTGCTATGGCAGGAGCTGAGGCACTTGCTGATGAGCTTACAGAAGGCCAGGAAGGAACAATCATCACAGATAAGACTACATTTTATGGCACAATGGGTGGTCAGGTAGGCGATATCGGTGAGATCCTTGGAGCAAACGGCGCTAAGTTTGTTGTTTCAGAGGCTATCAAGGTAGCAGGCGGAAGAACCGCTCACGTTGGTAAGGTTGTAAGCGGAAGCTTCAAGACTTCAGATAAGGTATCTCTCAATGTTGATACTGAGAATCGTGCTAAGACCTGTCGTAACCACTCAGCTACTCACCTTCTTCAGAAGGCACTTCAGGAGGTTCTCGGTGATGGCGTAGAGCAGGCCGGTTCTTATCAGGATCCTGACAAGACAAGATTCGACTTCAGTTATCATCAGGCTATGACCGCTGATGAGATTCAGAAGGTTGAAGAGATTGTTAATACAAAGATCTTAGAGGCACTTCCTGTTGATACAAAGGTTATGTCTATTGAAGAAGCAAAGAAGACAGGAGCTATGGCTCTGTTCGGTGAGAAGTATGGCGAGACAGTAAGGGTTGTAAACATGGGCGACTTCTCAATCGAGCTTTGTGGTGGTACTCATGTAGCAAATACAAGCCACATCGGTCTTTTCAAGATCCTTTCCGAGAGCGGTGTTGCTGCAGGTGTTCGTCGTATCGAGGCACTTACAGGAAACAACGCAAGAGCATATTACAAGAATGTAGAGGCTAATCTTGGAGAGGCTGCAAAGACTCTCAAGACAAATCCTGCAGATATTACAGCTCAGATCAGGAAGCTCCAGGAGGAGCTCAAGGCTCTCAAGAGTGAGAACGAGTCACTTAAGAGCAAGGAAGCACAGGCTGCACTTGGTGACGTTATGGACAGCGTTATCGACGTTAAGGGCGTTAAGCTTATCGCTCAGAGCGTAAAGGGCGTTGATATGAACGGGCTTAGAGATCTTGGTGATCAGCTCAAGGCTAAGCTCGGTGAAGGTGTAGTTGTTCTTGTATCTGAGAATGATGGCAAGGTTAATCTTATGGCTATGGCAACTGACGGAGCTATCGCTTCCGGTGCACACGCTGGTAACCTTGTAAAAGCTATTGCCGGAAAAGTTGGCGGTGGCGGTGGCGGACGTCCTAACATGGCTCAGGCCGGTGGTAAGAATCCCGCAGGAATTCCGGATGCTATCGCTGAAGCAAAGGTAGCGCTTGAAACGCAAATTAAATAATTTATTGTCGATATATAAATTATTTTAAAAAATTTATAAAACCCTTTATTTTTGTGCTTGACGGTTTTAAAAATTATGGTATAATCTATAGATGTTATGTGGATAATTTCAAAGCATAGCAAATAACCCAATCAGCCGTAAGGAAGGGTCTGAAGGGAGGGTAAGAGTAGAGAATGTCAACAGTTATTGTAAAAGAAAACGAAACTTTAGACAGCGCACTGCGTCGCTTCAAGAGAAGCTGTGCCAAGGCTGGCATCCAGCAGGAGATTCGTAAAAGAGAACATTACGAGAAGCCAAGCGTAAAGCGTAAGAAAAAGTCTGAAGCAGCTAGAAAACGTAAATATAATTAATAAAAACAAGTCCTTGGTTTTTATAAATCAAGGACTATTTTTATACTTTCATTAGGAAACAATATGCATATTTTTATATTAGTGCTTGTTATTGTGGCAATCATTTTAATAGCGATGGTGATCCGCCATGACATGACGCACTTTGTTATCAGGAATTATGAGATTCATTCTGATAAATTAAAAAAAGATGCTGTATTTTGTCTTTTGTCCGATTTACATGAGAATCTGTTCGGAGAAGGCAATATAGATCTGATGAATGCCATTGATGAGATTTCTCCGGATGCAATTCTTATAGCCGGAGATATGCTTACGGCTTATGATGAGCTTGGTGGCAGCCGCTACGATGAGATAGCTGAATTTGTCAAAAGGCTTTGCGCCAAATATCCAGTTTATGCTGCTAACGGCAACCATGAGACTAAGATGGATGTCCTGGGTGGTTACAGGAAAGAGGCGTATGAAAGTTACGAGAAAAAAATAAGGGAAGCCGGATGTGTTCTTTTGAGAAATCAGGGGACATATCTCGAGGATCTCAATATGGAGATCCATGGGCTTGAGCTTGATCCGCGTTTTTTCAGGAAAGTGGTTAGATTTTCAATGCCGGAAGGCCATATCGAGGAATCCTTCGGTGTGCCCTGCAAGGAACGCTTTCAGCTTTTGATAGCTCATAATCCTATTTATTTTGACAGATATAAGTTATGGGGAGCTGACCTTACGGTATCAGGTCATGTTCATGGGGGGATAATAAGACTTCCTCTTTTGGGCGGAGTTATTTCACCCGCTCTTGTTCCATTTCCTAAATATGATGGTGGCCTTTTTGAGATGGGAGATTCCAAGATGATCCTTAGCAGAGGGTTGTCCACTCATTCAATAAGAGTTCGTTTCAATAATCCGGGTGAACTCTGTGTAATAAGACTTATTGCAGATAAGAAATAAACTCAAGAGGAAAAATAATGGCACTTGAAGTAAAATTGCAGGTTTTTGAGGGACCTCTTGACCTGCTGCTTCATCTTATAGATAAAAATAAAATTGATATTTATGATATTCCTATAGCCATGATAACCGAGCAGTATATGGAATATATCCGGGCCATGAAAAAGGACGATATGGAAGTAACCAGTGAGTTTCTTGTAATGGCGGCTACTCTTGTAGATATTAAGTGTAAGATGCTTCTTCCCAAAGAGGTTAATGAAGAAGGTGAAGAAGAGGATCCCAGAGCTGAGCTTGTTGAAAAGCTCCTGGAATACAAGATGTATAAATTCATGGCAGATGAGCTTCGCGAGCGTCAGATGAATGCGGATACTCACATGTACAGGAAAAAGAATATTCCTGATGAGGTCATGTCCTATGAGGAGCCTATAGATTACGATACACTTTTGGGAGATGCCAATCTTGCAAAGCTCAATGAGATTTTCCAGGCTTTACTTAGAAGGCAGGAGGACAAGGTCGATCCTATCAGAAGTAAGTTTGGTAAGATCGAGAAGGAGTCTGTAGACCTGGATCAGAAGACTCTTTATGTAAAGGCTTACATTCGTGAGCACAAGAGCTTTAGCTTCAAGCAGCTTCTTGAGAAGCAGGGAAGCAAGGTTGAGATCATTGTCACCTTCCTGGTTATTCTGGAGGCGATGAAGGTCGGAGATATACAAATAGAACAGGATGAGACGTTTGGAGATATTACGATTACTTCCAACGTAGCAGCAGAGTGAGGGAGAAATGACTAAAGAAGAAGGAGCAGCAGCTATTGAAGCAATCCTCTTTACAATGGGGGATTCCGTAACAGTTGCGGCATTATGTAATGCGCTTGATCAGGACCTTAAGGATGTTCGTGCGCAGATAAAATATCTTAAGGAAAAATATGAGAAGGCTGACAGCGGAATAGGCCTTATTGAGCTTGAGGATTCCATACAGCTTTGTACCAAGAGTGAGATGTATGAATATCTTATAAAGGTAGCAAAGACACCTAAGAAAATTACTCTTACGGATGCACTTATGGAAACGCTGTCTATCATAGCCTACAAGCAGCCTATCACACGTCTTGACGTTGAGAGGATCAGAGGCGTTAACAGCGACCATGCAGTTAACAGACTTGTTGAGTTTAACCTCGTGCAGGAGCTTGGAAGACTTGATGCCCCCGGAAGACCGCTGCTTTTTGGAACTACAGAGCAGTTCCTCAGAAGCTTTGGCGTTAAGTCCCTTGAGGAGCTTCCTTCCCTTGATGCAGTAAGGGTTGAAGAATTTAAGCAAGAGGCTGAACAAGAGATAAATGTTAAGCTAGATATCTGATTTTTGACTTTGAAGAGCGATATTTTTTCACTCTAATAAAAAATGTATAAAAAGCGCAGAAAATAAGGACATGGACTATTCTCCATGTCTTTTTTTTGTGATATACTATATTCTGACTTAAGTTGTGGTTTTATACACTTAACATAATAAATTACGGAGGTGAAGAAATGAGTAGTTCTTCTCAGGCAAGTCAGAGAATTGTTTCTCTGCTTGATGAAAACAGTTTCGTTGAAATCGGCGCTCAGGTAAAAGCAAGAAGCACAGATTTCAATCTGAAGCAGACAGAGACACCCTCTGATGGTGTAGTAACCGGCTATGGCGTTATTGGCGGCAGACTCGTTTACGTCTATGCACAGGATGCATCCGTTCTCGGTGGCTCTGTAGGTGAGATGCATGCTAAGAAAATAGCAGGTCTCTATGATATGGCTCTTAAGATGGGTGCACCGGTAATCGGTCTTATCGACTCAGCCGGACTTCGTCTTCAGGAGGCAACTGATGCACTTAATGCATTCGGCGAAATCTATCGCAAGCAGGTTAGTGCTTCAGGGGTAGTTCCGCAGATCACTGCAATACTTGGTTCTTGTGGTGGTGGTCTTGCACTTTTCCCGACAATGACAGATTTTACATTTATGGAAGAAAAGAGTGGTAAGCTCTTTGTTAATTCTCCCAACGTACTCGAGGGTAACAGCGTGGAGAAGTGTGACACTTCATCTGCTGCATGGCAGAGTGGTGAGGCTGGCAACGTAGATGTTGTAGCTGATGAGATGACGCTTTACGCTCAGATTAGAGAACTCGTTTCAATGCTTCCTTCTAATAATGAAGACACAGAGAACTTTGATGAGTGTGCAGACGATCTTAATCGTGCATGCGAGAACCTTGATGGTTGTATGGCTGATCCTGCTCTTATGCTCAGACAGATTTCAGATAACGGAATCTTCTTTGAGACAAAGCGTGATTACGCAAAAGAAATGGTAACAGGCTTTATTAAGCTTAACGGAGCTACAGTTGGTGTTATCGCTAACAGAAGCGCTGTTTATGATGAAAAGGGTGAAGTAGCTGAGAAGTTCGATAATGTACTTACTGCTCATGCTTGCAATAAGGCAGCTGATATGGTTGACTTCTGCGATGCATTTGAGATTCCTGTACTTTCACTTACAAACGTTGCAGGCTTTGGTGCTACAAAGTGCGATGAGAGACATGTAGCTAAGAGTGCTGCTAAGCTTGTAGCTGCATTATCAGGAGCAACAGTTCCGAAGGTTAATGTAGTAACAGGTAAGGCTTATGGTAGTGCATATGTAATTATGAACTCCAAGGCTATCGGTGCAGATATGACATTTGCATGGCCTGATGCTGAGATCGGCACAATGAATGCAGATCATGCTGCAAAGATCATCGCTGACGGTAAGGATGCCGCAGCAGTAGCAGAGACAGCAGCTGCTTACGAAAAACTCCAGAACAATGTAGAAAGTGCTGCAGCTAGAGGATATGTTGATACAATCATCAACGCTGCTGACACCAGAAAATATGTAATAGGAGCTTTTGAAATGCTTTACTCTAAGCGCGAGGAGCGCCCTGTGAGGAAGCACACAACAGTATAAGGAGGAGCCTGACAGTGAAGCATAAGATTTTTGCTTTAGGTGTTACGCTGATCTGCATGCTGGGTCTTACAGCTTGTGGCAATAGTACACAGTACAACACTGTTGCCGGAAGTAGATACGATGAGACTTATTTCACAAAGGATTATCTTGTAAGTGTTGCCCAGACACTTGAGGATGAGTACTTTGAGAACATGTACTTACAGGGAATAACACCTGACAATTTTAAAGAAAAACTGGAAGACAGCTTTGATGAGTCTATGCTGGATGTTTTTGCGGCAGGCTATAGAAACTGGTACGATGCAATCGATGAGCTCGGCTTTAGCAGCAAAGAGACAATTGCGAACGATATCAGTGTAACTCATCTTGATGAATTCAAATACTATATCAACAAAGATGGCGAACTCATGGTTGATGCAATCATCGAGGGAACAGGAGATAATTCTCACACAGCTATTCTTGAGTATAGTCTTGACAGAAAAGGAATGCCGACTCTCATCTCAGTCAATGTAAATCATTCACTTGCTGAGAAGCTTAAGAGTGCAGGACTTAATACTCTTCTTGGTATGGGTATGGCGTTTACGGTTCTTATCATCATAGCTTTGGTAATCTCATTATTCCCGCTCATCAATAAGATGACTGAGAAGAAGCCTGAGACTTCACAGGAGATTACACAGAAGTCAATGGAAACCGTAACATCACAGATAGCTGATAAGGAAGAACTTTCTGAGGATGCTGAGCTTGTAGCCGTTATAGCTGCTGCAATTGCCGCATATGAAGGAAGCGCCGGCACCGACGGATTTGTTGTTAGATCTGTACGTAAAGTCGGTAAAGCAAGTAATTGGAAAAGAGCTTAATAATCAGAGCTTATTTTAGGAGGACATAGATAATGAAAAATTATACAATTACCGTTAACGGAAACGTATATGATGTAACAGTAGAAGAGGGTGCAGGAAGCGGCGCACCTGTAGCAGCAGCTCCCGTAGCAGCTCCCAAGGCTCCTGCAGCACCTGCTAAGAAGGCAAGCGCAGGCGCAGGCGGCGTTAAGGTAACAGCCGGTGCAGCAGGTAAGGTTCTTAAGATCGAGGCTAGTGTTGGCCAGTCAGTTAAGAAGGGTGACGCAGTTGTAGTTATGGAATCCATGAAGATGGAGATTCCTATGGTTGCTCCTCAGGATGGAACAATTGCAAGTATCGACGTTGCAGTAGGCGATCAGGTTGAAGCCGGCGGCGTTGTAGCAACAATGAACTAAATTTCGGAGAGACTCACACGGAGGTCGTTAAATGGATTACATTGTAAACACATTATCGAATCTCTGGCAGCAAACTGCATTTACAACAATGACACCTGGAAACTATATCATGGTTGTAGTTGCACTGATATTTATGTATCTTGCAATCGCCAAAGATTTCGAACCACTTCTTTTGGTGCCTATCTCCTTCGGTATGTTGCTGGTAAATATCTATCCGGATATTATGCTTTCTATCGAGAAATCATCGAATGGCGTAGGCGGCCTTTTATACTATTTCTACCTGCTTGATGAGTGGGCAATCATGCCTTCACTTATCTTCATGGGTGTAGGTGCGATGACGGACTTCGGTCCCCTGATCGCTAACCCCAAGAGTTTCCTTATGGGAGCAGCTGCTCAGTTTGGTATCTTTTCAGCTTACTTCATGGCTATTGCTATGGGCTTTAATGATCAGCAGGCTGCAGCTATTTCAATCATCGGAGGAGCAGATGGTCCTACATCTATCTTCCTTGCAACAAAGCTTAATCAGACAACAATTTTAGGACCCATTGCCGTGGCTGCTTATTCGTACATGTCACTTGTGCCGATCATTCAGCCTCCGGTTATGAAGCTCTTAACAACTGATAAGGAGAGAAAAATCCGCATGCAGCAGCTTAGACCTGTTTCCAAGCTGGAGAAGATTCTTTTCCCTATCATTGTTACAATTGTTGTAAGTATGATTCTTCCTACAACAGCACCTCTTATCGGTATGCTGATGCTTGGTAACCTGTTCCGTGAAAGTGGCGTTGTTCGTCAGCTTCAGGAGACAGCTTCCAATGCACTTATGTACATCGTAGTTATCATGCTTGGTACATCTGTAGGTGCAACAACAAGTGCTGAGGCGTTCCTTAATATCACAACTATTAAGATCGTTGCACTCGGACTTATTGCATTCGTTATTGGTACTGCGGCAGGAACACTGTTCGGTAAGCTCATGTGTGTTATCACTGGTGGTAAGGTTAATCCTCTTATCGGATCAGCCGGAGTTTCAGCTGTTCCTATGGCTGCCAGAGTATCACAGAAGGTCGGAGCTGAGTATGATCCCAGTAACTTCCTTTTGATGCATGCTATGGGACCTAACGTTGCCGGTGTTGTTGGAACCGCAGTCGTTGCCGGAACCTTTATGGCGGTATTCGGAGTGTTCTAAAGTGAGATAGAAAATCTATGATTTTCGTGATCGAACTCTGTTCCGGCGAAAGCTGAAAGCTTGAGAGCGGAACTTCCTTATGAAAATATTGAAAAGGAGATATTACTATGGCAAAGCCAGTAAAGATTACAGAGACAGTTCTGCGTGATGCACATCAGTCACTTATTGCCACCAGAATGCCTACAGAAAAAATGCTTCCCATTATCCCTACAATGGATAAGATTGGCTATAACTCAGTTGAGTGCTGGGGAGGCGCTACATTCGATGCTTCCATGAGATTCCTTAAAGAGGATCCGTGGGAGAGACTTCGTAAGCTCAGAGCCGGTTTCAAGAATACAAAGCTTCAGATGCTCCTTCGTGGTCAGAATATCCTTGGTTACAAGCACTATCCTGATGACGTAGTTGAGTACTTTGTTCAGAAATCAATCGCTAATGGTATTGATATCATTCGTATTTTCGACTGTCTGAATGACCTTCGTAACCTT
This sequence comes from Butyrivibrio sp. XPD2002, assembly GCF_000423945.1. GTDB lineage: Bacteria > Bacillota > Clostridia > Lachnospirales > Lachnospiraceae > Butyrivibrio. The sequence goes on from NZ_AUIY01000001.1 coordinate 67,331, forward strand.
GAGACATCAGTTAAGGCTACAAAGAAAGAGGGCGGACATGCTCAGATCGCTCTTGCTTATACACTTGGTGATGCTTATACAGAAGAGTACTGGATGAACATCGCAAAAGAGATCGAGTCTATGGGTGCAGATTCAATCTGTATCAAGGATATGGCAGGACTTCTTCTTCCCTACGAGGCAGAGAAGCTTGTTAAGGCTCTTAAGAGTGCTACATCACTTCCTATCGATCTTCATACACACTACACCTCAGGTGTTGCAAGTATGACATATATGAAGGCTGCAGAGGCAGGCGTTGACATCATCGACTGCGCTATTTCACCCTTCGCTCTTGGTACATCACAGCCTGCTACAGAGGTTATGGTTGAGGCCTTTAAGGGTCAGGAATTCGACACAGGTCTTGATCAGAAGCTTCTTGCTGAGGTTGCTGACTACTTCAGACCTTACAGAGAAGAGTGCCTTGCAAGTGGACTTATGGATGCTAAGGTTCTTGGTGTTAACATCAAGACTCTTATGTATCAGGTTCCCGGCGGTATGCTTTCCAACATGGTTAGCCAGCTTAAAGAGCAGAATGCAAGCGACAAGTACAACACAGTGCTTGAGGAGATCCCTCAGGTTCGTAAGGACTTCGGTGAGCCTCCGCTTGTTACACCTTCTTCACAGATCGTTGGTACTCAGGCCGTTATGAACGTGCTTATGGGTGAGAGATATAAGGTTGCTACAGACCAGACCAAGGATCTTCTTGCAGGTGAGTATGGTAAGACAATTAAGCCCTTCAATCCTGAAGTTCAGAAGAAGATCATCGGCGACAGAGAAGTTATCACATGCAGACCTGCAGATAAGCTTGCTCCCGGACTTCCTAAGTTCGAAGAGGATGTTAAGCAGTGGAAGCAGCAGGATGAGGACGTTCTGTCCTATGCACTGTTCCCTCAGGTTGCTACAGATTTCTTCAAATATCGTCTTGCTCAGCAGGATAAGGTTGATCTTACAGCTGCTGACACCAAGAACGGAGCGTATCCGGCATAATCCGAGTCGATTAACGGATAAAAATACAAAGAACAGGTTCCATTACGGAATCTGTTCTTTTTTTTGGTGTCAAAATATACTTTAAATTGTTAATTTGTGATACAATTAGAGTAGTATTTTTATGGCGTTTTGATATTTTGAATTCTACGAAGGGTGAGAGGAAAGAGGATTCGCCTCTAACGATTGCATATGACAGAGTTTGGAAGAGCAAGACCTAAAGAAAATGATTATTATACATCCGGTAAGGATAACAGAAAGTCTGAAGAGAACAGACAGATACTTGCTGCGGATGTCATCAATGGCTTCAGGGTTCGCCCCGGCTACTATGACATCAACGGTGCGACTGTGCTTCCTGACGGTGTCAATTTTACCGTATATTCTAACGGAGCAACTAAGGTTACACTCCTTCTGTATCACAGAGGTGAGGAGAGACCTTATGTTTCGCTTACTTTTCCTGAAAATTACCGAATCGGAAAAGTTCATTCCATGATCGTATTCGGTCTCTTAATCGAAAATCTTGAATATGCCTACCGTATTGATGGACCTTGGGATGAAGAAAAGGGACTTTTATTTGATTATAACCACATACTTCTCGACCCCTATGCAAAGGCTGTTGCGGGCCAGAGAGTTTGGGGGCAGACCATAAAATTTGAGGAAGCTTACAGAGCAAGAGTTGTAAGAAACGATTTTGACTGGGGAGATGTGACCTGGTTAAAAACTCCCATGAGTGACTCTATCATTTATGAGATGCATGTTCGCGGCTTTACCATGGATGAATCCTCAGGAATTAAATGCAGAGGATCCTTTGCCGGAATAATGGAGAAGGTCGATTACCTTAAAAGACTTGGAGTAACTGCGTTAGAGCTGATGCCAATATTCGAGTTTGATGAGACCAGAGATAAGAGAGTGGTCAACGGAAGAACTCTTCTTGATTATTGGGGATATAACACAGTTAGCTTTTTTGCGCCTAATACCAGCTACGCTTCGACTGAGGAGTATAACAGAGAAGGTATTGAGCTTAAGGAGATGATAAAGCTCCTTAAGGAAAACGGAATAGAGGTTATTCTCGACGTTGTATTTAACCATACAGCTGAGGGTAATAAGAATGGACCGTTCATATCCTTTAAGGGATTTGATAACAATATTTATTACATGCTTACACCGGATGGAGATTACTACAACTTCAGTGGCTGTGGTAATACTCTTAACTGTAATCATCCCATGGTTCAGCAGATGATAGTTGAGTGTCTGCACTACTGGGTAGAGGAATATAAGGTTGATGGTTTCAGATTCGACCTTGCAAGTATCCTTGGAAGAGACCAGAACGGTGCGCCTATGGATTCGCCGCCACTTTTACAGAGACTTGCCTTTGACCCTATCCTTGGCGATGTGAAGCTTATAGCAGAAGCCTGGGATGCAGGCGGAATGTATCAGGTTGGTTCCTTCCCTTCATGGGGAAGATGGGCTGAGTGGAACGGAAGATACAGAGACAGTATAAGGTCCTTCCTTAAGGGCGATTATTGGGCTGCGCCTGAAGCAGTAAGCCGTATCACCGGTTCCATGGATATGTATGGTCACAATTATGCAGGCTATGACTCATCTGTTAACTTTATAACCTGTCACGATGGCTTTACTCTGTATGATATGTTTGCCTACAACGAAAAGCATAATGAAGCCAACGGCTGGAATAATACAGATGGCGCCAATGATAACAGAAGCTGGAACTGCGGTCATGAGGGTGAGACAGATAACGAAGAAGTAAATGATCTTCGTTTTAAAATGATGCGAAATGCCATTACCGTTCTTATGTGCAGCAGAGGAACACCCATGATCCTTGCAGGTGATGAGTTTGGCAATACCCAGTTTGGTAATAACAACGCCTATTGTCAGGATAATGAGGTTTCCTGGCTTAACTGGAATCTTTACAGCAAAAACAGGCAGTACTTTGACTTCTACAGGGATATGATCCAGTTTAGAAGAAAGCATCCCTGCATACGTAAGGACTTAAAGCCTGCTATGTCAGGTCTTCCGCATATTTCCGTATTTACGGATCATCCTTACAATACTCATATTTCGGACAGCACCAAGGTTATAAGCATCATGTTCGCTGGATACATCAGGAAAAAGGGGCATGATGACGTTGTTTTGATGTCCGTGAATGTTTTCTGGGAGGATATACAGATAACTCTCCCGGAGCCTCCGGAGGGCTCATACTGGACGCTGGTCGTAGATACTGCAGCTGAGGATAAGAGGTATTTTAACAACCGTCCTAAGCCGCTGACTGTTCCCAACTGGAGACTTAAATCCAGAAGCGTTAGTGTATTTATAGCAGCGTATGGAGAAGGCTATGGCAGATGACAATGAGAAAAAGAGCACCGAGGAAGAGAATAAAGAAGTAGCTGATGCTGCGCCTCCTAAGGAGGAAGAGAATCTTGTTGTGGAAGGATATGAGTTTTTGTCGAAGGAGGATGTGAAAAAGGCAGAATCCGATAAACAAAAGATCGATATTCTTGGACAGAAAATCCACTCCACAAGGATTGTGGACTTAGAGGCTGTTTATGAAAAGGCTATAACCAATAAGATTTTTTCCACGCCGGTGGGCTGGCATTATCTCGCAAAGCTTCGCGACAAGCTCATAGCGGCAGGAGTTAATGAGGAAGATCTGATACCGATTCCTGTAAATACCAAGTTTACCAGGGTTGATTTAAAGGATGAATATCATCCGAGGCAATATATAACGCCCCTTCCTCAAAAAAAGAAAAAGGATGTAAAAGCGACATTCGTAGTACTGATTGCCATGAACCTCATACTTGTGGGACTGGTAATTGCCATGTTCGTGGTGGTCTGGAAAAGCGATAATGACAATATCATAAATTATAAGCAGAATGTCACCAACAGATACGCTGAGTGGGAGGAATCCTTAAAAGAGCGTGAAAAGGCAGTAAGAATCAAGGAAAGAGAGCTTAAGATTCAGGACGATACTGAATACGGCAGTGAAATCGAAGAATAAAAAAGCCTTTTGTATACAAAATGAACACAATTTAAGAATATACTTGTGTTTGGGAGAGTAAAACAATGGAAAAATTAAAAATTTTAGTAGTTGATGATGAATCAAGAATGAGAAAGCTCGTAAGAGACTTCCTCGTAAAAAGCGGCTTTGATGTAATTGAGGCTGAGGATGGACAGAAGGCAGTTGATATCTTTTTTGAGGAAAAGGATATTGCTCTGATAATCCTTGATGTAATGATGCCTAAGATGGATGGCTGGCAGGTCTGCAGAGAGATAAGGGCATATTCAAAGGTGCCGATCATCATGCTTACAGCCAAGACTGAGGAGAGAGACGAGCTTCAGGGCTTTGAGCTTGGAGTTGATGAATATATCGGAAAGCCCTTTAGTCCCAAGATACTTGTAGCAAGAGTTGAAGCTATTTTGAGAAGAACCACACAGGGGGCAAGCGATGATATTGTTGAGGCAGGCGGAATTGTTATTAACAAGGCTGCTCACAATGTCACTATCGATGGCAAGGAGATAGAGCTTTCCTTTAAGGAATTTGAGCTTCTTACCTTCTTTATTGAAAATAAGGGACTTGCTCTTTCAAGAGAGAAGATCCTCAACAACGTCTGGAATTATGACTATTTTGGTGACGCCAGAACAATCGATACCCATGTTAAAAAGCTCCGCGGCAAGATGGGCGAAAAGGGCGACCTTATAAAAACAATATGGGGCATGGGCTACAAGTTTGAACCCTGATAGGAATTTATGTCGAATAACAGTGAAAAAAAGGTAAGGCTATCCTTACGTACAGAGTTAAACATACTGTTTCTGTTTGTCATGGTTGGAATGATATTATTCCTGGTCATAATTAATCAGTTCTTTTTGGAACGTGTTTACTTATCACACCAGCTTGATGTGGTAAAGCAGGCTTACAGAAGCATTGATGAAGCGTCCACAGATGGAAGCTTTTCAACTGATGAATATGATATAGAGCTTCAGAGTATCTGCGATACCTACGGAATTGAGCTTATTGTACTTGATGCCGATTCGCAGATGATAAAGTCGTCCTCCAGTGATGCCGACTACATGGCACATATTCTGTGGGACAATCTTGTGGGCGACAGCCTTTTGGGTGGAACTGAAGGCGTAAAGAGAATAATTGAAAAAAGTAATGACTATACGATTCAGATAGAGACTGATAAGCGCCTTAATACTGAGTATCTGGAGATTTGGGGCGTTATTGAATCCGGTTACATTGTAATGGTTCGAAGTGCACTTGCAGGAATCAGGGAGAGCGTTGGCATTTCAAACAAATTCATGCTTTATGCAGGTCTTGCTGCAATTGTCATTGGTTCAATCAGTATTCTGTACCTTAGCGACAGAATCACGAAGCCTATTCTTCAGCTTTCAAAGATTTCCGAAGAGATGAAAAACCTTAACTTCGAAGCGAAGTATCAGGCTGACAGCAAGCGGAAGAACACTAATGAAATTGATATCCTGGGTGAAAACATAAATGAACTGTCTGAAACCCTGGAGCTTACAATTAAAGAGCTGAAAACAGCCAATAACGAACTGAAGCAGGATATTGCACATAAAGAAGAAATTGATGAGATGCGTCGCGAGTTTTTATCTAATGTATCCCATGAGCTGAAAACTCCTATAGCGCTGATCCAGGGATATGCAGAGGGCCTCGAGGAGGGAATCAGTGATGATCCCGAGAGTATGGCTTTCTATTGTGATGTAATCAGAGATGAAGCATCCAAGATGGATACGCTTGTTAAGAAGCTTCTTACTCTTAATCAGCTCGAATTCGGTAATGATGTTGCGCAGATGGAGCGCTTTGACATCACTGAAACTATAAAGAATTACGTAAAATCTGCCGATATATTAACGAAGCAGAAAAACGCTAAGGTGCAAATGGATGATTATCCTCCGATCTATGTATGGGCGGATGAATTCAAGACAGAAGAAGTTCTTATGAACTATTACAGTAATGCACTTAATCACCTTAGTGGTGACTGCGTTGTGGAGATAAAGCTCAAGACCTATGATGATAAGGTCAGAGTATCAGTATTTAATACCGGAGAGCCGATTCCTGAAGAAAGCATAGGCCATATCTGGGAGAAGTTTTACAAGGTTGATAAGGCAAGGACCAGAGAATATGGCGGAAGTGGCGTTGGACTTTCAATTGTAAAGGCTATTATGGAATCCATGCATCAGGGCTATGGTGTTAATAACTACGATAATGGTGTGGAATTTTGGTTTGAGCTGGAAACAAGATAAAACCTTTTCGGAGGCGTTTATGGTTAAACGTGTTTTAAAGGCTTTAATTACATGCTTTGCTGTGGGGCTTTTACTGACAGGCTGTGGTTCTCAGATTCCTGAAATGACAGAGGATGAGTACAACCAGACTGTTCAGTATATGGTGAGTCTTCTTATGAAGCACTCCAATAACGGAGTTGAGAAGCTGTCATCTTTAAGCTCACTTGAGCTTCAGAGACAGTTGGAGCGAGATGACAGAAATGCTAAAAAGGCTGCCCGTGATAAACAGCTTGAAATTGCTATTGCCAACATGCCTGATAATAACGGAGATGGTGATGGAACAGAAGAGACAGATAACACAGGTGAAGATACTCAGGTTCAGGATACAACGGATACTACAGATGTAGCACAGGCAGAACCTGATAACACTGATGAGAACAATACAGATCAGACTGATTTTACCGAATTCGTAGACGACACTACTGAGAAGACAGAAATAAAGGATGATATTGAGAATCTTTTAGATCAATATGAGGATGACCTGAATGAAGGTATCCAGAATGCAGGATTAGATTTCCCTGAGACTGATGAAAAGCAGGATAATTCTGATACTCCTACAGAATCCATTCCGCCCGCTATGGTAACAGATGAGGGTGGAAGCCCTGCCACTGAGGCAGATAAGGTTGTGGATGGCATGAGACAGGAGCTTTCCAAGGGAATGTTCCTTACATATTCAGGCTACAGTGTTGCTGCAACCTATCCTGACAACGATGATATTTTCGTAATAAACGCAACTGCAGGTAAAAAGCTTCTTATCCTCAATTTCAGGCTTGCAAATACTAGTGGCATGGACGTTACCGTTGATATGGTAAAGGCAAATCCTCATTTTCAGATTATTTTAAACGGCGTTAATGTGGGATATACCAATGTAACAATGCTTGATAATGACCTCAGCTCCTTTGCGGGAACAATAACCTCAGGTCAGAAAAAGAGCATGGTTCTTATAAAGCAGATGGATGCTGCTAAGCTTAAAAACGTCGAAACGCTTGGACTTATCGGGGATCTTGGCGGAGAGACAATAGAATTTAACCTGGAATAAATGCATTTTGAATAACGTATTTTTAGCCCTCTTTACTGAACAAATCGGCAAAGAGGGCTTTGCATATTCGAAATTTACTATGGTTTCTATTAAATATGTATAAATTTTTTCGTTTTTCTGCAAATTTCGTGATATACTAATTTAGTTATAAAGAACATATTTAACTATTTGGAACAGAGTAGTTATAATCATTTTCAATAAACGAGGTAAATGTATGAAACAGTTAGACGATTATGTAAGAACAATACCAGATTTTCCGGAACCCGGCATTATGTTCCGCGATATTTCAACAGTACTTGCAGATCCTGACGGACTTCAGCTTGCTATAAATGAGATGCAGGACCTTGTAAAGGACGTTGATTTCGACGTAATAGTTGGTGCTGAATCAAGAGGCTTTATTTTTGGTACATGTATTGCTTATAACCTTAAGAAGGGTCTTGTTATGACTCGTAAAAAGGGTAAGCTTCCCTGCGAGACCATTTCTGAGGATTATGACCTTGAGTATGGCAAGGCTACACTTGAGATGCACAAGGATTCGATCAAGCCCGGCCAGAAGGTTCTTATCGTAGATGACCTTATTGCTACAGGCGGAACTGTACAGGCTATGATCAAGATGATCGAGAGACTTGGCGGTGAGGTTGCAGGTGTTCTTGTACTTATGGAGCTCAAGGGACTTCACGGCAGAGAAGCGCTTGGAAAATACAAGCTTTTCTCAGCTCTTGCATATGACGGAAAATAAATTACTAAATTAACGGAGTACACGCATGGGTCAGACAGAATTTGATGATGGAAAAATTGAATCAATCGATGAATTTCAGTCTCCCGAAGCTCTTTACGAAGGGCTTATTACCCGTGTCCGCAAATATCACCCTTCAGATGATATTACTTTGATTGAGAAGGCTTATCAGGCTGCAGCCGAGGCTCATAAGGAGCAGAGGCGTAAGTCGGGTGAGCCTTATATTATTCATCCTCTCTGTGTTTCAATCATCCTTGCTGATCTGGAATTGGATAAGGAGACGATTGCAGCGGGACTTCTTCACGATGTCGTTGAGGATACCATCTATACCAAGAAACAGGTAGAGGAACAGTTCGGTGCTGATGTTGCACTTCTTGTTGACGGAGTTACCAAGCTGCAGGGACTGGAGCTTTCCGGGGACTATGCGACCAAGACTCCTGACCAGATGGAGATGCAGGCTCAGAACCTTCGTAAGATGTTCCTTGCTATGGCTAAGGATATTCGAGTTATTCTGATCAAGCTTGCGGACAGACTGCATAATATGCGAACACTTAAGCATATGCCGCCGGAGAAGCAGCAGAGGATTGCTCAGGAGACCCTTGATATTTACAGTCCTATAGCAGGAAGACTTGGTATCAGTAAAATTAAGATTGAGCTTGATGATCTCTCACTTAAATACCTTGAACCTGATATTTACTATGATCTCGTTAAGAGAGTTGCTCAGAGAAAGGTTGAGAGAGAAAAATACGTTGAGGAGATATGCGCAGAGGTAAGAGAGCATATCAGCACAGCCGGAATACACGGCGATGTAAACGGACGAGTTAAGCATTTCTTTAGTATCTATAAGAAGATGCACAATCAGGGTAAGACCCTGGATCAGCTCTATGATTTATTCGCGGTCAGAATAATAGTAGATTCTGTTAAGGACTGCTATGCAGCTCTTGGTGTAATCCATGAGATGTATAAGCCTATTCCCGGCAGATTTAAAGACTATATTGCTATGCCCAAGCCCAATATGTATCAGTCACTTCATACCACACTGATTGGTGCTTCGGGTCAGCCCTTCGAGATACAGATCAGAACCTATGACATGCACCGTGCAGCTGAATACGGTATCGCAGCTCACTGGAAGTATAAAGAGGCTTCCGATGGTAAGCATGTTGAGGGACAGGAAGAAGAGAAGCTTATCTGGCTCAGACAGATCCTTGAATGGCAACAGGATATGTCGGATAACCAGGAGTTCATGAATCTTCTTAAGAGCGACCTTAACCTGTTCTCAGAGGATGTATACTGCTTTACTCCTAACGGAGAAGTTAAGAACCTGCCTGCGGGCTCTACACCTATCGATTTTGCCTACAGTATTCACAGCGCAGTAGGTAACAAGATGATCGGAGCCAAGGTAAACGGCAAGCTTGTTCCCATCGATTACAGAATTCAGAACGGTGACAGAATTGAAATCCTTACCAGCCAGAATTCCAAGGGACCCAGCCGTGACTGGCTCAGTATTGTAGGAAGTACATCCACCAAGAATAAGATCAACCAGTGGTTCAGGAATGAGTTCAAGGAAGAGAATATCAGCAAGGGTAAGGAAGCTCTAGTTGAATATTGTAAGTCCAAGGGCATAGATATCTATAATGTCATGAAGCCTGAGTACCAGAATCTTATAGTCAGAAAATACGGCTTCCACAGCTGGGATGCTGTTCTTGCAGCTGTAGGTCATGGTGGTCTTAAAGAGGGACAGGTTGTAAATAAGATTCTTGAGCTTTACGACAAGGATCACAAGCAGAATATGACTGATGAGGAGGTTCTTGCTGCAGTTGCGGAATCTAATGTAACTCCTCGTATCAGCAGTAGCGGAAGTGCAATTATCGTTAAGGGTATTCACGATGTTGCAGTCAGATTTTCAAAGTGCTGTAACCCTGTACCCGGCGATCCAATAGTTGGATTTGTTACCAGAGGTCGTGGCGTGTCTATTCACAGAAAAGACTGTGTCAATGTACGCGCTATGCAAAACGAAGACAGAACAAGGCTCATAGAAGCCAAGTGGGAAAGCCACGCTCTTGGCGAGAAGTATGTAGCTACTATCAATATTTTTGCTAATAACAGACCGGGACTTCTTGCGGATGTTTCAAGAGCTCTTACTGAGAAAAACGTTGATATTCTTTCAATGAATACCCGTACCAGTAAGCAGGGACTTGCGACTATGGAAACATCCTTCCAGGTTTCAAGCAGAGAAGAGCTTGGGGAGATTGTTGATAAGATTAGAAATATTGACAGTGTCATCGATATCGAGAGAACTACAGGCTGATGCAGAATTCATTTTTATGAATTCTCATCCTGTTCTCGATACCGTGCTTTATGAAAGGTATTGAAAATGGCAAATAGGGAGATAGGAACTGCGGCAGTTGGATCCATGTGCCTGGGAATGGTACAGACTAACTGCTATTTTGTTTTTAAAGAAGATGGAAATGATCATGGCGTTGATACTGTGCCTGAAAGCGAGAGGGAATTTACGCCTGTGATATTTTTTGATCCGGCTGACCACGGTGCCATGATATATGATGAATTAAAAAAGCGTGGCTTTAAGGTTGAAGCCATATATCTGACCCATGGACATTTTGATCATATAAGCGGCGTGAAGGAACTGCAGAAGCTGTCCGGAGCAAAGGTATATGCCTATGAAAAAGAGGCTAAACTCTGCGAGGATCTGGATTATAATCTTTCAAACATGTTTGGAGGAAATGCCAGCGTAAAGCCTGATGAACTTCTATCTGATGGTGATATGTGCGAGTGTGCAGGCCTTAAGTTCAAGCTTATTGCTACGCCCGGACATACACCGGGAAGCTGCTGCTATTATTTTGAGGATGACAGGATTCTTATTAGTGGAGACACCTTATTCGAAGGATCGGTTGGCCGAACGGACTTCCCCGGTGGATCAGCGGCAACTCTTGTAAGATCCTGTCATGAAAAGCTCTTTGTTCTTCCTGATGATACCGTTGTTTATCCGGGACATGGCGCTGAGACCACCATCGGCTTTGAGAAAGAACATAATATGTATTTATAAAAAAGGTACCAATAAATGATTCAAGTAATACTGAATAAAGATAAGTTCAAATATGATATCCATTCTCTTGTTAAGGCGTTTTATCCAAAGGAGGATGTAAGCGTTCTTACAGCCAAAGAAGCTAAGGATAAGGAACAGGAATATATTTTTAAAATTGAAATAAATCTTGAAGAGGAAAAGGGACTGATTTCCATGAAAATAATTCATGGAGACGGAAGCAAAGTCAGTGCAAGTACTGAATGCTCCGATGGTGAAACGGAGAGCTCCGGTTCAACCAACGGCTCTGCCGCATCTCTTTCAACACCTAAGAACGCTCTTAAGCAGATGATGTACAGGGAGCTTTCCAAGGAGATAGGACATGATCTTCCCTGGGGTTCACTTACAGGCATACGTCCCACCAGGATTCCGATGCAGATGCTGGAAGCCGGCAAGGAAGAGAAAGAGATAAAGGCCTATATGCAGGATACATTTTTTGTTTCCGATGAGAAGACGGATCTTGCTTATGATATAGCCCTTAGGGAAAAGAAAATTCTTGATGACATTAACTATGAAAACGGCTACAGCATTTATCTTGGAATTCCATTTTGCCCTACAACCTGCCTTTATTGTTCCTTCACGTCATTCCCGATAGTGACCTGGAAAAAGAAGGTGGATTCCTACATAGACTGTCTTCTTAAGGAGATAGATTATGTAGCAGATGCTTTTAAGGGGAAAGTGGTTAATTCTGTTTACATAGGAGGCGGTACGCCTACAACTCTTGAACCTGAGCAGATGACAAGGCTTATAACATATCTCAGGGAAAAGATAGATATTTCCGAGTGCAGGGAGTTTACTGTTGAATCCGGAAGACCTGATTCCATAACAAGAGAAAAGCTTCATGCCATGAGAGAATGTGGCGTTGACAGAATATCCGTTAATCCGCAGACCATGAGCGATGAGACATTAAAGCGAATCGGAAGACAGCATACAGTTGGCCAGTTCGTTGATGCCTACAATATGGCAAGGGAAGAGGGCTTTGATAATATCAATATGGATATTATCCTGGGACTCCCCGGAGAAACTGAGGAAGATGTTAAGCATACAATGCATGAGATAGAAAAGCTTGGTCCTGATGATCTTACAGTACACAGTCTGTCCGTAAAGAGAGGTTCAAGACTGGCTGAGCATATAAGAAACAATGGTTTCTTTGTGGCAGGTGATACCGGGAGAATGATGAAGATAGCAAAAGAGGGCGCTTCAAAAATGGGACTTACGCCATACTATCTCTACAGACAGAAGAATATCTCCGGAAACCTTGAGAACACAGGCTATGCCCGCGAGGGAAAGGCCGGAATATATAACATTCTTATGATGGAAGAGGTTCAATCAATTGTGGCTCTTGGTGCGGGAACCGTAACCAAGCGTGTTTACGGAGATGGCAGAATTGAGCGCTGTGACAATGTTAAAGACGTCACTCTTTATATGAACAGTATTGACGATATGATCGACCGTAAAAGAAGATTATTTTCGTGAGGGGAATAAAGTTTTTTGGGAAGTGAATTAAATGCAAAACACAAAAAGATATGAAATGATGACTAAAACGCCGGTTCCGCAGCTTATATTAAAGCTGGCGGTTCCGACAATTATCAGTATGCTTGTAACGGGAATTTACAACACTGCTGATACCTTCTTTGTCGGTAAGATTTCAACACAGGCCACAGCAGCTGTAGGTCTTGTTTTTACGGTAATGGCTCTTGTACAGGCCACCGGTTTCTTCTGCGGACATGGCTCCGGTAATTTCCTGTCAAGAATGCTTGGCGCTGGTAAGACAAAGGAAGCGAACGAGATGGCTTCCACTGGCTTTACCATTGCTATAATACTTGGTGTGATAATAGCGATTGTAGGCAATATATTCGTTGACGACATCGCCATGATGATAGGCTCGACACCTACAACACTTGCGGACACCAGGATTTACATGAGAATAATACTGATAGGCGCTCCCTTTATGACCGGGCAGTTTGTTATAAACAATCAGCTTAGGTTCCAGGGAAGCGCAGTTTACGCCATGATCGGTCTTATGTGCGGCGCAGTTATGAATATGGGGCTGGATCCGCTTCTTATTTTCGTATTCCATATGGGCGTAGCAGGTGCTGCTATAGCGACCATAATGGGGCAGCTTACAAGCTTCATCGTTCTTCTTATTGGAAGCAGTAAGGGTGAAAATATCAGGCTTTCATTCTCTAACATCAGGATAAATACCTATTACATAAAAGAGATTATAAACGGCGGAGCACCGTCTCTTTTCAGGCAGGGACTTGCAGCTGTAGCATCACTTCTCATGAACAAGGCTGCAGGAAGCTTTGGAGGAGATGCAGCTATTGCAGGAATGTCTGTTAACACCAGGGTAATGATGATGATGTCCTCAGCACTTATTGGCTTTGGTCAGGGCTATCAGCCTGTATGCTCCTTTAACTATGGTGCGGGACTTAAAAAACGTGTTAAGGAAGGATATTTCTTCTGCCTTAAATACTCCACGATTTTCCTGTGTATCCTGGGAGCTCTGTGCTTTTATTTTGCACCACAGATTATTTCTGTTTTCAGAGATGATCCTGAGGTTATTGCGGTTGGTACCGTGGCACTTAAATGGACATCTGCAACAATTCCGCTTAGCGGATGTATAGTCATGACCAATATGATGCTTCAATCCATAGGAAAAGGCTTCAAAGCATCAATAATGGCATCCTGCAGAAACGGTATTTTCTTTATTCCGCTTATTCTGATCCTGCCTCAGATTTTCGGACTTTTCGGAGTTGAGATCACACAGGCAGTGGCAGATATGTTTTCAATAGCTGTGTCAATTCCGCTTGCCTATTCCGAGATAAGATATTTTAAGGAATGATGCAAATTTAGACTTTAGTTTGTTTTGTGCTATGAGAAGATTATAGGAATCATATAATCTTAAAATTGTATAAAAAATTAACTATTAACTGAATATTCGATTTTTATATGATATTATATTGTATAGAGTTAACCACTGATTTACCCATGCTAAAAAGCAGGAGGAGGAATTATGCAAGGCTATACTAAGATTGAGTATTCAAGAAATACTGATGTAATTCTTCGTAACACAAAGGGACATTTTATTACTCCCAATGCACATGTTAATTATTTCATTGACCTTTGCGATACTAAGGCTAGAATGAAAGAGGCAAGGGCAGCCGGTGAGGCATTGGCTGAGTTTTATATTGCTTCAGAGGTTATTGATACGATTCTTTGCCTTAACGGTATGGAGGTTGTTGGTTCCTATTTGGCAGATGCGCTTACTCAGGCAGGAGTTATCTCCAAGAACGCTCATAAGACCATGTACATTACAGGTCCTGAGTACAATGTAAGCGGACAGATTATGTTCCGTGACAACAATAAGCATATGATAGCTGACAAGAAGGTGCTTATTCTATCTGATTCCGTTACTACAGGCGGTATGCTGAGAAACGCCATTGAGTCCGTGAGATTTTATAAGGGCGAGGTTGTTGGTGTTGCAGCATTCTTCTCAGTAGCTACTCAGATTGAAGGCTATCCTATAAGATCACTTTTCTCAACAAGAGAGCTTCCGGATTATGCTAATTATCCTCATGACAATTGTCCTCTCTGTAAAGAAGGAGTGCCGGTGGATGCAATCTGTAACGGATTTGGATATTCTACACTTTAAAAGCAGTTTTATTTAAGTATATTCGTATATTTTGTATGCTTGATGAATCCCCTAAACGTTGATAGAATCAATGGTTAGGGGATTTTTCCCTTTATAAAAGAAAAGCATTGAAAGGGGAGTATCTTTTAGATACAGGTATGAAATGAATTGCAATCCAAACGATCAATTTAATTCCCGGAAAAAATCACCTTTTAAAAAGGTATTGCTGGCAATTGTCATAGCTCTTACATTAATTATCTATGGCACGGCATTTTTTGTATTTTTCAAATTTGTAAAGCCGATAATAATCGGTAATATCATTGCGGGTGAAGAAATTGCAGAGATAAAAGCTGAAAATTCTGATGATACGAAAGGAAATCAGAATGATGCCAATACCTTTGTAGAGGTCCCTTCACTTAGTGATATAACTGTAGAATCAGATCCTGTAAACTTTGATGAAATATGGGATGAGGGTGATGCAGATACGGTTTTCTACAATGAGGAGAATACACCCACATATATATGGGCGACCCATGCAACTGCTATCTATGCAAAGCTTGAGTATGGTTATCAGGATAAACTGATAGGACATATTATTTCTGATAGTGATGTTGATGACTGGAAAAGCTTCCTTGATAATGCATGGAGCATTTATGACAGGGATTCCGCAAAAGAGACAATAGAGCGCATGACAAATCATGGGCACAAGGAAAGCTTCAGAGAGTATGTAAAATCAGACTCAGATGTCCAGGAAGCTATAAATGCAATAGCAAGTGATTTTGGAAGTCTTAATACAATAGAGGATGCGGATAATGTAACTGAGGACTATCTGAAATCAAAGGGCATAAGATCGTTTACTATGGGGAAGATAAGAGGAGCAGCTCTAGCCTATAGCAGATTTGGTGAAAAGGGTCTTGATGGCTATGATTTCCTCAGACTTATAAGAGTTACCTATATAAGCTTTAAATGTGGATACCTTTCTCAGAATGAATATATGAAGCTTGTTGAGATTTTCAATGACAGGCTTAGGGTAACATATAACGATTTCAAAGAAATACATGAGACATATTATTACGGCGAAATGTTCCGTAATGAATACAGCTCGGAAGATGAGAAGAATCAGGCAATCAGGGATGCAATTGCAGGGCTTGATAAGGATGGTTTCTACGAAACTGCAGATAAAGAATATGAAATGGTAGATAACCATGATGATGAATACTATAAAATGGTTGGAAAAGCCGATGGATCAAACAATGTTTATGAATCAGACATTGAGCTTTCGGATAACCTTGAGGACTATACTTTTTCAATAAATGGCAGAGTTTATAAGCTTCCGCTTTCATATGATGAGATAGTAGACGGAGGCTTTACCCCGGATACAGACGGTAACTACCTGGTTCCTGCGGGAGAATCCTATTACTTTAAGGGCAGCTATATGGGCAATGAGTATTCCAAGCTTGACTTTGCAGTTTTGAATAATACTGACCAGGACCAAAAGCTTGCAGATATCCCGATTATTCTGGTAAATGGTAATCAGTTCAGATGGAATCAGTACAGAAAGTACCCCTATAAAATCGCTGGAGGCTTGGAAATCGAGTACTCTACAATTGATGATGTAGAGAAGATGTTTGGACCCTTAACTGTTCCGGAAGACAGCACAGAGGATGTTCTCGGAACTACAATGTATTATTATGAATACAATTTTGATAGCGGCTGGTACAGATTCATCGTTCAACCAAACGGAGAACTTGCCGGAATAAGAATGTGTAAATATTTGGAGGAATAAAAAATGGATACTTTAAGCATTTTACAAGACCTGGCAATTATCATAATTTCTGCCAAGTTAATGGGCATTGTTGCTAGAAAATTCAAGGCGCCTCAGGTTGCCGGAGAGATTATTGCAGGCCTTTTGATCGGCCCTACACTTTTGAATGCTGTTACTACCAATGATTTTCTTTCAGGGATGGCTGAAATCGGTGTGATCTTACTGATGTTCAGTGCAGGTCTTGAAACTAACATCGACAACCTGAAAAAGTCAGGCATAAAGGCTACAATCCTTGCATGTGCCGGAGTTTTAATTCCGCTTGTACTGGGGACAATTCTGTATATGTGTTTCTACGGCTTTTCAGGCGTAGGAACCACCGGATTCATGCAGGCTCTGTTTATAGGTACTATTCTGACTGCCACATCAGTAAGTATCACCGTTCAGGTTCTTAAGGAGCTTGGAAAGGTTTCAACAGATGTCGGAACAACTATTATGAGCGCCGCCATCATTGATGATGTTATCGGTATTGTCGTTCTGACAGCGGTTCTTGGACTACAGGATCCAGGTTCAAATGTGGGAATGGTTTGTGTTAAGACAGTTCTTTTCTTTGCCCTTTCAGTTATTGTCGGAATCATTGTATTTAAGATTATGAAAATAATGGATACAAGATGGCCACATACAAGAAGAATCCCGATCATGGGCATGGCTATAGCATTTGTTTTTTCATATGTAGCCGACAGATATTTTGGTGTTGCGGATATTACAGGAGCTTATGTTGCAGGAATTGTCCTTAGCTCACTTGAGGATTCGGAATACATAGACAGAAAAATGGACATCAATTCATATATGATCTTTGGACCTGTGTTTTTTGCCAGTGTAGGTCTTCAGACTAATCTCAAAGAAATAGATATGACTATAATGGCATTTTCACTTGCCTTCGTATTAGTCGGACTGCTTGGTAAGGTTCTTGGCTGCGGAACGGTAGCAAAGATTCTTGGCTACAACTTATCTGATAGTGCAAAGATCGGTGTGGGTATGATGACAAGAGGTGAGGTCGCTCTGATAGTTGCTCAAAGAGGCCTAAAGGCTGAGATCATAGACAGCAGATACTTTACAGCTGTAATTCTTCTGATTATCACCAGTTCAATACTTACACCTATTATACTGAAAGCGCTCTACTCACATGATGAAAAATCTATGGCCTGAATCTTGCAGATACCTTACGAATTCTATGTGGCTTTAACTGAGTTAATATTATTGCTATAAATACCAGAGTACATCCAAGGATTTCTCTTGCGGTTAATGTCTGGCTTAATATCAGCCATCCGAATAATGTGGCGAATACAGATTCCATGCTCATGATAAGAGAAGCGATGGTAGGGCTGAGATTCCTTTGGCCTACGGCTTGCAGAGTGTAACCTATAGCACTTGAGAAGATGCCGGTATAAAGGATGGGAATCCATGCCCTGAAGGTCGAAAGGGATAAAGCCCAGGTTGCAGGATTGGGAAGCAGCTCAAAAACAAAACCAAAGATGCAGGATAAAGCTCCGGCTACAAAGAACTGCGTGCAGGACAGTGCAACAGGACTCATGATCGGAGCATAGTGGTCAACACAGAGTATTTGCACCGAAAACATGAAGGCGCATCCAAGAAGCAGGATATCAGCCTTTGAAAGTAATGCTATACCGGACTGAGTTAGAGCGTCAAAGCTTGGAAAACAGAGATAGTAAAGCCCTACAAGTGCAACGATTACAGCGATATATACAAGCTTGGAGTTTTTCTTACCAAGGAATATCCCGAGTATCGGAACAAGAATGATATAAAAGGCTGTGATAAAGCCGGCTTCACCGCTTCCTGCACCGGCTGCAATTCCGGCCTGCTGGAAGGTGGACGCAAGAAATAAAGCCGCGCCGCAGATGATGCCGCCTATCAGTTTGCTCATTTGAAGCAAAGATCCCCTTTTCCTCTCGTGACCGATCATGGGAAGTAAACAGAAGCCGCCGATAATGAATCTGATTCCGTTAAAGGTATAAGTTCCGATGCTTTGTCCGGCAAGTGACTGCGCAACAAAGGCAGCACCCCATACGATAGATGCAAGGATAAGGAATCCTGCACTTATTAGTTTAGTTGTATTTCGTTCTGATTGTCTCATGACAATTACCTTATTACGTATGAATACATTCGTCAATCTGATATTTATGTGTTATTTACAGAATGCAATAAGGGCTCCGGCGGTGCCCATATCGCATAATAATACATTCTCGGAAGGAATAATAACTTCCGAGACATACTCTGTTTTGTATTCTTCAAGAGTCATAGAAGCTTTGATATCAAAATCCGGGCAGGAGGCAGCGTAGCCCGGCTGGATCTTGTCTGCTTTCGGGATATAATCTTTGACGTAATGATTGTAGATATCATCAGGAGAAGAGCATAACCAAAGGCAGTGATTTAAATCCGGAGTAAGCTTTTTTACAACACGTTTTAGCTGCTCGCTTTTTTCAAGATCAATGATGGGAAAGCCTGTAGTTTTTATTTCATATACAAGATTAGTAAGCAGTCTGTAATCACTTCTGGATAAAAGAGCAGAATAGTGATTTATTAAAAAGTCGCATATTTCATATTTTCCACAGTACATTATCTCAGTTGAAACAACGCTTGTTGGATCATACTTACTGGTCGTAAGCGCATTTATTGAAGGGAAGAGAGTGTTATCGCGATAGCCCTTCCCGGTTTCTAATATTTTTCTTGCTTTTTCAGTTAAATACTTATATTCCACATTCTCCATACTTTTATTTTAGCCCATATTTTTGTATTGACATAATCATTTTTCGGGTTTATATTTAAATCAACATATGAACAAATGCTCATATGTAATTATGAAAAGGAGAACTGATCAGATGACCAAACTTTCATGCAAACTGGATGAGCTTCCGGATGAGGAAGAGATGTATGACCTTGCAGAGCTTTTTAAGGTCTTCGGTGATTCCACCAGAATCAGAATATTGTTTGCGCTATTTGCATCTGAGTTTTGCGTAAATGATCTTGCTGAGACTCTTGGAATGACACAGTCTGCAGTATCTCACCAGCTTAAGATCCTGAAGGTGAATCAGCTTGTGAAGAGCAGACGTGAAGGGAAGCAGATGTATTATTACCTGGCTGATGATCACGTAAGAACCATAATTTCCATGGGACGTGAGCATATAGAAGAAAAATAAATAATTAAAAGAAAAGAGGAAAAAACTATGAAAAAGACCTACAAATGTGAAGTTGATTGCGCTAACTGTGCAGCAAAGATGGAAGAAGCTATTAACAAGATCGATGGTGTTAAGAATGCAAGAGTTAATTTCATGACTCAGAAGCTTACACTTGAGGCTGATGATGAGAGATATACAGAGATTCTTGATGCTGCAGTTAAGGCCTGCAAGAAGGTTGAACCTGATTGTGAGATTGAGATCTAAATTTTATATAAATAGTTAAGAACAGCATTACGAGGCAGACATTATGACTAAGAAAATGAAGAAAACCAGAAACAGAATAATAGCAGTACTGATTGCTTTTGCAGCTCTTTTGGTTGCAGAGCATACGGGCCTTTTAGATAAGCTTCCCTGGCCGGCAGTTTTTGTTATATATCTTATTCCCTATCTTGTGATAGGATACGATGTTTTAAGGAAGGCCTTTATCAATATATCTCATGGCCAGGTATTTGATGAGAATTTCCTTATGATGATTGCGACCTTTGGAGCCTTTGCAATTGGTGAGTATTCAGAAGCACTGGCAGTTATGCTGTTCTATCAGATAGGCGAGCTTTTCCAGAGCTACGCTGTTGGTAAATCAAGGGCATCCATAACTGAGCTTATGAGTATTGCTCCTGAATATGCCAATGTGATTCAAGATAATGGCGATATCGAGGAGACAGATCCTGAGGATGTTCAGATTGGAACAATGCTGCTTATCAAGCCCGGTGAAAAGATTCCGATCGACGGTATCGTAACTGAGGGAGATTCCTTCGTTGATACATCAGCGATTACAGGAGAGTCTGTTCCAAGAAGAGCTTCTGAGGGAAGCGAAGTAATTAGTGGCTGCGTTAATAAGGACAGCGTTCTTAAGATCCGCACTACCAAGAACTACGAGGATTCAACAGTTTCCAAGATTCTTGAGCTTGTTGAAAATGCAAGCAACAAGAAATCAAGGATGGAAAATTTTATAACAAGGTTTGCGAAGTACTACACACCTGTTGTTACAATCGGCGCTGTTTTACTTGCGGTTATTCCGCCGCTCCTTGGTATGATGCCTCTTTCTGATTCAGTAAAAAGAGCATGTATTTTCCTTATAGTTTCATGTCCCTGTGCACTGGTTATATCCGTTCCTCTTGGATTCTTTGGAGGAATCGGAGCAAGCTCCAAAATGGGTATTCTTGTTAAGGGAAGTAATTATCTTGAAGCAATTGCCGAAGCAAGCACACTCGTTCTTGATAAGACAGGAACCATAACAAAGGGAGAGTTTAAGGTAACAGAGATTCTTCCTGCAAATGAAAACGTTACAAAGGAAGAGATAATATGCATTGCTGCAGGAGCTGAGAAGTTTTCAACTCATCCTATAGCAAGATCCGTGATGGAATATCACGAGGAGATGCATAAAAAAAATAACGAGAGCCTTGGAGACGATAATACTGTGCTTTCAGACATCAGGGAAGTTCCCGGGCACGGCATTACAGCAAGCTTTCAGAATGAGACCATCTATGTCGGTAATGCAAAGCTTCTTAGAGACAATAACATAGAATTTAGTGAATCCGATAAGCCCGGAACCATTATTTATGTGGCAAAGGGAAAACTTTTTCTTGGAACAATCATAATATCTGATACAATAAAAGAAGGTGCAGCAGAGTCTATTTCACTGGCTAAAAGAGCCGGAGTTTCAAAGGTCGTAATGCTGACCGGAGATAACGAGGATACTGCTAAGGCTGTAGCGGATAAGGTTGGAATAGATCAGGTTTATGCACAGCTGCTGCCCGCTGATAAGGTGGAAAGAGTAGAGAAGCTTCTTGAAGATAATAATAGCGGCAAGGTTGCATTTGTCGGTGACGGTGTTAACGATGCTCCTGTTTTGATGAGAGCCGATGTGGGAATTGCCATGGGAAGTATGGGTTCCGATGCTGCTATTGAAGCTGCGGATATTGTCCTTATGGATGATGACATCAGCAAGATTTCCGCAGTAATTCAGATCGCCAGGAAGACACTGAGAATAGTAAAAGAAAACATAGTCTTTGCTCTTTTCGTGAAAATATTGATACTGTTTCTTGGCGCAATTGGATTTGCTACCATGTGGATGGCAGTTTTCGGAGATGTTGGCGTAGCTGTAATAGCAATTCTTAATTCCATGAGGGCCATGAAATGGACGAAAGAGGACATGAATGGCAAAGTCAGAGCTTGAACTTATCCAGTATTTAATGAGAATTATCAGTCATAAGAGCGGTGATGTCTGCAAGGTTACTTACACTCCTCAGAAGATTGCATTCCCTAAGAGTGCAGAAGGAGAGACAACTCTTCCAAGATCCACACCGGAGGAGCAGGGCGTAGACAGCGCCTTTATTGAAAAGCTATTTAGGACTTTATATAACAACAACAGCTGCCATATGCATAAGATCATGGTAGTGAGGAACGGATATGTAATTGGTGAATGTGCCTTTAAGCCCTTTGATATGGATTACTGGCATGTTACCCATTCCATGTGCAAAAGTGTAACAGGAATGGCTATAGGTCTTCTTGTTTACGAAGGAAAAATTAAATTAGACGACAAAATTGAAGATATATTCGGAAAGAAAGGCCCTCTGCAGATCTTCTTTTCCAAGGGACTTACAGTCAGACACCTCCTTACAATGAGTAGCGGTGTCGAGTTTAATGAATCGGGATCAGTCCTTGTCAATGACTGGAGAAAACAGTTCCTTGAATCACAGACGAAGTTCACGCCGGGAACAGCCTTTGAGTATAATTCAATGAATTCATACATGCTCTCGGCAATAGTGACGGAAGTTACAGGCGAGAGCATGTTTGATTATCTAAAGCCAAGAATTTTCGAGCCTCTTGGAATAAAGAGGGTATATTGGGAGAGCTGCCCCCAGAATATAAATAAGGGTGGCTGGGGAATGTACCTTAGAGCAGAGGATATGGCTAAGCTTGGTCAGCTGTATCTGAATAAGGGCATGTATGATGGAAAGCGGATTCTTCCTGAAGAGTGGGTTGAGGAAGCAACACAGGCGCACATGGCAACCGGTGAAGTGACAGCTCCCGGTTATGGCTTCCAGCTATGGACCAGCAGCTCGAGACTTGGTGCTTACACCTTTAATGGAATGCTCGGACAGAATGTATACATATTCCCTGATGTAAACATGATGGTAGTTACAAATGCGGGAAATGAGGATCTGTTCCAGAAGGGCAATATGTCTCAGACAGTTCACAGGCTGATGTCAGAGCTTGAGGTTCAGGATGCACCTATACCTGTTACACAGGAGGTAAGATGTAAGCAAAGCAGCCTTGGAGAATTTATAAGGATGGCTGAGGACATACCTGAATGCAGAACTGTTATTGCAGGCGGAGGCTGGAATAAAAAGAAGAAAAGAAATACCTGTGGCATGAGCCCTAAATTCAGATATCATCTTATGAAGTGCATTGATGGCGTAACCTATGACATGGATGATAAGGGTGTTGGCTTTATGCCGATACTGCTACAGATTTTACACAATAATCACACCGATGGAATTAAATCAGTCGGCTTTAAACTGGATGAAAGAACCGGTTCGTTTTTCCTTCTTATCACAGAGGGCGAAACTGTTCATGAGATAAAGTGCGGCTTTGACGGCTTCAGGGCAGTTACAGAGATAGATGAGCATGGTGAGATATATGCGATTTCAACTGTGTCAGAGTTTTCTATAGATGAATACGGAAGACCTGTACTTAGAAACGAATTCTATCTGCTCGAAGATTCTACCTGCAGAGTTATGAACATATACTTTGGGAAAAGAGAGCCGCTGGAGCATAATACCGGATTCACCCTGGAAAAAACAGATGTTCCGGAAAATATTGGTATTAGATTCGACGAGGTTCCGGGAAGCGGAATGCTCATGAGAATACTTAACCAGTTCGGACATTTAGAGCTGGGAAAGGGAATGAGCGGTTTTGTTTTAAACAGGCTTTCCGATTTTGGAGCGATAGATGCGCTGATGATGGCCATCACTGTTGCTGTAAGACCTAAACTGCATGGCAGAATACATGACAAAGACGGCAGTCTGGGGTATGATAATATAGATGAGCTTCCGGAGGAGGCTTATCTTATCTCAGATGAAGATGATGCAATTATGGAGGATGATTAAATATGGCAAATGAGATTTTTGAAAAAGTTAACAGCTGCGTAGAAGCAATCAGAAAGGTTACTGATTTTCAGCCCAGAGTTGCCATTACTCTTGGCTCAGGACTTGGCAACTATGCAGAGCAGATAGATGTTAAGTGTGAGATTTCCTATTCAGATATTCCGGGCTTCCCTGTTTCAACAGTTCCCGGACATGCAGGAAAATTCATCTTTGGTTATGTAGGAAAAGTTCCGGTAGTTTGCATGAAGGGCAGAGTTCACTTTTATGAAGGCTACGATATAAGTGACGTGGTTCTTCCTGCAAGAGTTATGAGCAGACTTGGCGCAGAGATTCTTTTCCTTACAAATGCTGCCGGTGGCATAAACTACACATTTGATTGTGGTGACCTTATGCTCATTAACGATCATATTTCAGTGTTTGTAAGAAACCCTCTTATCGGACCTAATATCGAAGAGTTTGGAACAAGATTCCCGGATATGAGCTGTGTATATGATAAGGAGCTTCGTGAGATCATTCTTGAGACAGCACTTAAAAACAAGATTCCGCTCAAGCAGGGTATCTACGCTCAGCTGACAGGGCCTTCCTTTGAGTCTCCTGCCGAGATACGCATGCTCAGAACTCTCGGAGCTGATGCTGTCGGCATGAGCACGGTTGTAGAAGCCATCGCCGCAAGACATATGGGAATGAGAGTATGTGGTATTTCATGTATAAGTAACCTCGCTGCAGGTATGTTAAATGAACCCCTTTCTCATGAAGATGTGCAGAAGGCTGCAGACAAAACCGGACCTCTTTTTGAGAAGCTTGTAACCGAGTGCGTTAAGAAATTTTAATTAAGACCATGGAGAAGGAAAACGGGATGAGAATCAGATTTTACAATGCAAAAATACTTACAATGAAAGATGGACAGGATATCTTCGAGGGTGAGCTTTGGGTAAGCGGGAATAAGATAATCTTCTGCGATACCAATGAACAGATAGAGAACTACTACAAGGAAAATCCCAACACAATGCTGGTGTTTGACAGAGAGATAGACTGTAAAGGTAATCTTCTTATGCCCGGCTTTAAAAATGCGCATACTCATTCCGGTATGACGCTGCTTAGGTCAAAGGCTGATGACCTGCCGCTTGCAGACTGGCTTAATAAGCAGATTTTCCCTGTAGAGGCCAAGCTTACTGCAGAGGATATTTATCACCTTACAAAGCTTGCAATACTTGAGTATTTGGATGGTGGTATTACATCCATTTTTGATATGTATCTTACACCTCAGTCAATAGCTGATGCCTGCAGAGATGCAGGTATGAGATGTGCTCAGGTCAGCGCCGTGAATAATTTCAGCCAGTCACCTGAGCTGGTTGAGGAGATGTATAACACTCTGAATGGAAGGGATGAGTACAACTCATATTTCATTGGCTTTCATGCAGAATATACCTGCTCTAAGGAGCTTCTTGAGAAAATAGCAGAGCTCTCACATAAGTACAAGGCACCTGTATTTACTCACATTTCAGAAACTGCAGGTGAGGTTGCAGGATGCAGGGAAAGATATGGGATGAGCCCTGTGGAGTTCCTTGACAGTCTTCAGATGTTTGATTACGGCGGAGGCGGATATCACCTTGTTCATACTGATGAGAAGGACATGGATATCCTGAAAAAGCGCGGACTCTATGTTGTAACAAATCCCGGTTCAAATACAAAGCTTGCAAGCGGAATTGCTCCTATTAACGATTACTTAAAGAGAGGAATTCCTGTAGCGATTGGTACTGACGGACCTGCAAGTAACAATGCTCTTAGCATGTTCAGAGAGATGTTCCTTGTAACAGGACTTGGTAAGCTTCGTGAAAATGATGCCGCATGTATTGATGCTATGGAAGTTCTTAAGATGGCTACAGTTAACGGCGCAAGAGCAATGGGACATAATAACGCAGATGCTCTTGAGCAGGGCAAGCTTGCTGACATTATCATGATTGATCTGCACAAGCCTAATATGCAGCCTGTTAACAATATCGCCAAGAACATTGTCTATAGTGGTGACACCTCAAATGTAATTCTTACAATGATCGGTGGAATTATCAGATACGAGAACGGTAATTATAATATCGGTGTAAGCCCTGATGAGATCTACGCAAAGGCAGAAGAAATCAAGCAGAGAATAAGTAAAGAACTATAAATATTATCGAGGAGAGTGTATGACAGCTGGGATGATTTTGGGTATTATAGGAGCATTTATCCTTATAATATTTCTTCTGGGGGTAAAAAATTCAAGAGATGAAGGCAGACGCTTTAGAAAGAAGTGCGCAGACGAATATGGTTCTGCGCCTTCGTCTTGTATAAAGAAGGAAAGAGACAGTTTAAGCGGTTTTTATAACGCTAACAAAAAGGATTTTTTCATTGATGATATAACCTGGAATGACCTTATGATGGATGAGGTTTACGACAGGATTAACTATTGTGAGACATCCTCGGGTGAGGAGTACCTTTACTATATGCTGAGGTGCCCGGAAATAGAAAATGAAGATGCCTTTTCAAAAATGGAAAAGAGCCTTGGGGTTCTTAAAGATAATGCTGATGAGCGGATACTCCTTAAGGAAAGCCTCCACAAGGTTGGAAGGATGGGCAGGTATTCAATCTGGGAATATCTGAAGCTTCTTGATAATGCAAAGACAGGCTATACCGGCCTGGAAATGGTTATTCTTTTTCTGTATGTATTTTCAATTGTTGTGATGGCAACGTATAATTTCACAATGGGCTTTTGCCTGTTTACATTGCTTCTTTGTGTAAACATGATGGCATACTTTAAGATCAAAGCATCTATCGACCCGTATCTAGCCACCTTTTCATACGTTCTAAGACTTATAAGAGGTGCAGGCGAGCTGAAGGGCATTAAGTCAGAGGCTTTCGGGGATGAGATTAAAAAGATAGCTGAATATGAGAATAACCTAAAGGGCTTTAAAAGAGGCTCCTGGATTCTCATGTCTGCCGGAAGAGCTACCGGCTCCTCAAATCCCTTTGATGTGATTCTTGATTATGTGAGAATGGCGACACATCTTGATCTTGTAAAATATCATTCAATGCTTAGAAAGCTAAAGAATGAAATAGAAAGCGTATATGGATTAACAACGCTTATAGGCTACATTGATGCCTGTGTGTCTATAGATTATTACAGAGCTTCCTTGAAGAATGGATACTGTATCCCGGAGTTCTCAAGGAATTCTGATTATGTTATTGCTGAGGGAAGACATCCTCTTATGGATGAGCCTGTTGCCAATTCATTTACCGCAAAAAGAGGATTTCTTATAACCGGTTCAAACGCATCAGGTAAATCTACATTTCTTAAGATGTGTGCGATAAACAGCGTTTTTGCACAGTCAATCCATACCTGCCTATGTAAGGAATACAGGGCTCCGCTTTACAGAGTTTATACCTCCATGGCACTTAAGGATGACCTTAAGCTTGGAGACAGCTATTACATGGTGGAGATAAAATCTCTTAAGCGTATCCTTGATGCGGCAGGCTTCTTCAATGCGCCGGTGCTCTCATTTATAGATGAGGTTTTACGCGGAACCAATACGGTTGAGCGTATAGCAGCTTCCTCAAAAATTCTGGAGTACTTCGCAGGTAACAAAGGCGGTATGATGTGCTTTGCGGCAACACATGATGGTGAGCTGTCCGAAATTTTAGGAGAGCTTTATGATGTTCATCATTTTGAGGGCGAGATGAAGGAAGGAGATGTCCTTTTCGATTACCTTCTTAAGGATGGTCCTGCCACCAAAAGAAATGCCATCAGTCTTTTAAGGACAATTGGCTACAACGAGAGCATAGTTGATGAGGCCGAGAAAATGGCTGCAAGATTTGAAGATAAAGGAATTTGGAATTTATGAATGTGACAATATATTCAGACGGATCAGCAAGAGGAAACCCGGATGGACCGGGCGGATACGGAACCGTTATACAGTTTGTTGATTCAAAGGGTGAGCTCCATGAAAAGGAATTAAGTGCTGGGTACGATAAGACAACAAATAACAGAATGGAGCTTATGGGAGCGATAATGGGGCTTGAAGCCTTAAACAGACCCTGCGTAGTGGATCTCTATTCAGACTCCAAGTATGTAATTAGTGCTTTTAATGAAAACTGGATAAACGGCTGGCTTAAGAAAAACTGGAAAAAGTCTGACGGAAAGCCTGTTAAAAATGTTGAGCTCTGGAAGAGACTTCTTGAAGCTGCAGGAAGACATCAGGTCACCTGGCACTGGGTTAAGGGACATGACGGACATCCGGAAAACGAGAGGTGCGACAGTCTTGCAACGACTGCTGCCGATAGCCCTTCTGATGAGCTTCTCCATGATGATGGCGGAGATCTTAGATAGCGTAAAATGAACTAATTACCGTAAAAGGCAATTTTTGTCAAAAAGTTAGCATGATATGAATTGAAAATACTCCCTAAAATATGATATTATTTTAATAGTGTGAAAAATAGTTTAGAAAAAGCTTAAATAAATTTTAAGCGGAATGGAGTGTATTATGAAATTCTTCTTGGATACTGCTAACGTTGAAGACATTAAAAAAGCAAATGACATGGGCGTTATCTGCGGTGTTACAACAAACCCTTCTCTTATCGCAAAAGAGGGCAGAGATTTTAATCAGGTTGTTGCAGAGATCGCTTCTATCGTAGATGGTCCTATAAGTGGCGAGGTTAAGGCTACAACAGTTGATGCTGAAGGCATGATCAAAGAGGGCCGCGAGATTGCTAAGATCCACAAGAACATGGTAGTTAAGATTCCTATGACAGAAGAGGGACTTAAGGCTTGCCACACACTTGCAGCTGAGGGTATCAAGATCAACATGACTCTTATCTTCACAGCTAACCAGGCTCTTCTTGCAGCAAGAGCAGGCGCTGCATTTGTTAGTCCTTTCCTCGGAAGACTTGATGATATCAGCACAAGAGGAACAGACCTTATTTCTGAGGTTGCACAGATATTTGACCTTCACGGTATCGATACAGAGATCATCGCTGCATCTGTTCGTCATCCTATGCACGTTACAGATTGCGCACTTGCAGGTGCACACATTGCTACAGTACCTTATGGCGTTATCGCTCAGATGGTTAATCATCCTCTTACAACTGCCGGAATTGAGAAGTTCCAGAAGGATTATAAGGCAGTTTTTGGCTGAGAAAACCTGGCGAGGTATTGCCTGGCCTAGTTTGAACGTGTTCTGGCGAGCGAAACGAGAGCAGAACTTCCTAAGAGAAGCACTTTTGTGGTGCTTCTTTTTTTTAATAATTTTTTATATATGATTAATAGTTTTACAGCGTCCGTTTTGCTAACATTAATTGAGGCATTAAATCTAAATTAAGGCTGGTTATTTATGGCAGAAAGTGAAGAGAGAGGACCATCCAGGGTTCTTTATTCCAAAGAAGAATTTATTAGCTTGGTTAATGAAAAAGCAGAAAAAGGTGATTTCTCTGCTTCTTTTTGCTGTGTATATTTTGCTGTAAATAATTTCATGCAGTATTACATGAAGTACGGCTTTGATGAAGGCTATCAGGTTATCATGTTTGTATCAAATAAGATAAGAGATGCCTTCCCGGTTGATATTGCCTGCAAATTGGAGGATTCTACCTTTGCGGTTATCACTGATATTGAGGATGTTGATACCTTCATTACAAGAATCCGTAAGGATTTTGATGAAGTCTATATTCATACCAATATGGAGCTGCATGCCGGTATTTATCCCATTGATCCCTATGATAGGAATGCAGAGGAAATAATACTGGATGCTAATATTGCCTGCTACAACGGTGAGTCCAAGGGAGAGGGAATAACTATATATGATAAGGAGCATGTTGATAACAGTATTCTGATGCAGCATTATGTTGTGCATCACCTGGAAACTGCTCTTGAAAACGGCGAGATCGAGGTATATTATCAGCCTATTTTCCATACATATTCAGGTAAGGTATGTGGTCATGAGGCTCTTGCAAGATGGAACAACCCTGAATATGGAGTTCTGATGCCCAAAGATTTTGTACCTGTCCTTGAAAATTCAAAGAAGATATATCTGCTTGATTCCTTTGTTATTAAAAAGGTCTGCGAGGATCAGAGTAAAATTAAGGAGACAACAGGGCTTGATCCTGTTCCTGTTTCCATTAACCTTACAAGAATGGACTTTGAGCTTTGCGATATGCTAAGTCTCCTTGAGGGTGAGATAAAGAAATATAAGCTGTCCAGAAATCTTATTCAGATAGAGATAAGTGAAGCAGAGATCACCATGGACAGAAAGGGCATAATGCGCGAGCTGAAGCGCTTTAAGGAAGCCGGCTTTACTATTATTTTTGATGATTTTGGAAGTGAATATTCATCACTTCATATATTGAATGATATGGCCTTTGATGCTGTTAAGATAAACAGCAGCTTCCTTGAGGGCTATAACTATGACAAGACACCAAGACTTATGATGAAAAATGTCATCAACCTGGTCAAGGAGCTTGGCATACGTACAATGATGGGTAGTGTTGAGGATGAGGAAATTCTTGAGTTCCTAAAGCAGGCAGGCTGTGAGATGACTCAGGGACATCTCTATAGTGAGGCAGTGCCGCTATGGTATTATCCACCCGGCGGATATCCCTTCGAGTATGAGACTGAAGCGGAGAGACATTTTTATAAGGAAATTGGTAATATAAATATCCTTTCACAGACTCCTATTGAAGAAAAGCATATTGATGAGGAGGAGTCGATTTTCCTTAATCAGCTTCCTCTTGCAATACTTGAGCTTGATAACAAGAAAAACTTCAAAGTACTTATGTACAGCAGGGACTTTAATAATATATTTGAGCCGCTGTTTATTGGCGATATCAGATTTATCAATGATCTGCTTGACTCACCAAGGCATTCTCTTGCTAAAAACATTAAGCTCCTTGCACAACAGTGTGTGGATAATGATGAAATCCATGCGATGGAATTTGTTACCAGCAGAGGCTATAACAGACTAATGCTGAGGCAGATAACCACCAATAAGGAAATTGGTAAGACTGCGATTCTTGCGATTGCAGAGACCATGACGGACGATGATCCGGGAGCAAGAGCAGTTCAGCTCAATTCCCATATCAAGTTCCTGTATATGATCTACAACCGTGTTGATATTGTAAATATCGATATGGATACCTTTGAGACCGTATATGAGAATAATGCCAAGTACACCCACAAGATGGGTAAGGGTACATATTCCAGGGCTATTAAGGCCTTCGCAGATGAGGCTATCTATAACGAGGACAGAGAAGCATTCCTTGATTTCTATGATCTTACAACAATTAATGACCGTATCGAGGAATACAGCTTTGACCATCTGACTGACTACTTCAGAACTATAGATGCAGAGGGCGATTACAACTGGCTCATGTATCTGATCATTCCTATTGTCTCTGAGGGCAATAAGATGTTTATCATGTGCGCAAGAAGTATTGATGCGGAGCGCATGAGAAAGCTTCCTGACATAAGTCAGAGCGGATCAGAGTACTATGACATGCCAAGTGATCCTACATTCCTGCTTCTTGCAAGTGATGCCTTTACGCATACCCTTGGATATGGTTCTTTTGAGCAGTTCATCAGGAACACCTTCTATCTTGAGGCTAATCTCAGTACGAAGAAGACGGTGTATATGCATCTTGGACAGAGCGGTCTGATATCTGATTTTGGTGAGACCGGATATATTGAGCTTCCGTTTAAGGAAGTTATGATAAGCATGCTAAATGCCCAGGTTGTTGCCGAGGACAGAGAGAAAATGGTTGAGTTTTTTGATGATGAAAGACTCCTTAAAGCGTACAATGACGGAACAACCTCTGATCATATTGTCTGCCTTGAGATGACTGGTGCCAATGATATGCCAAGATATCAGAATTTCTGCTATCGCATGAGGAAGACAAGACAGGATAATAATATTCATATTTATATTCTTAAATATGATATCGATCAGTTTACGAGAACCAATGAAAGAATAAGATTCCTTGCTGAAAGAGATACCCTCACAGGTCTCTTTAACAGAATGACTATCGGAAGAATGTTTGATGCCTTTGTTAAGGATGAGGAGACGAAGAGCCTTGCGCTCATACTTCTTGACCTTGACTACTTCAAGCATATAAATGACGACTATGGACATGACTGCGGCGATATGGTACTAAAGGACGCAGCCAGAAGAATGCAGGAAAATCTTGGAGATGACTGCTATCCTTCAAGAATCGGTGGAGATGAGTTCCTGGTAGTAATAAGGAATCACTCGACAGAAGAAGTGGACAGGCTGCTTAAACAGTTTTCCGAAGATAATAAGATAGTTGATTACAATGGGGAAGAAGTAAAATTCACAATGTCTGTGGGATATGCTGTATACCCGGAAGACGGAAAAGCGTATAATGAATTATATAGAAACGCAGATAAAGCATTATACTATGTGAAAGAAAACGGAAAGAACAACTATTCAAAGTACGAAGGCTAGCGGAGGTAAGAAGATGTCTGGAAAGTATAATATCTGTCTTGATATTGGTGGAACAAAGATTCTTGGGGCAATTTTTGACGAAAAAAAGGATATAGTTTACAGACTTAAGAAAAAGACTAAGGAAGCAGGTGATGACACTGCCAATGTTGAAAAGATGATAATCAGCGTTGTGCAGGATATGATCGACGAGTCGGGTATCAAAAAGAAGGAAATCAAGGCGATAGCTGCGGGAGCACCCGGAGTTATAGACCAGGGCTCGGGAATCATTCTTACTTCTCCGAATCTTCCCTGGACTGATTATGATATAAAGTCCTCTATTGAAAAGAAGTTCGACATTCCCTTCTACATCGGAAATGATGTAAATGTAGGTGTTCTCGGTGAGTGGAAATACGGAGTTGCAAAGGGCTATAAGAACGTTGTTGGCTTCTTTGTAGGAACCGGAATGGGCGGCGGCCTCATACTTGATGGCAAGATGTTCACCGGTAATAAGTATAAAGCAGCTGAATACGGACACATGATCCTTGATCCCGAGGGACCGCTTTGCGGATGCGGACAGAGAGGATGTCTTGAAGCCTTCTCAAGTAAGAAGGGCATGAGCGCGTATATCCTTCAGCAGACAGCAAGAGGCCGCAAGAATATGCTGGCTGAATCTATTGAAAACGGCGTATTTAAGAGTAAGAACCTAAAGAAGGCTCTTGCTGCAAAAGATACAGTAACTCTTGAGGCTGTTGACAGAGCCTGCCACTATCTTGCAATTGCTACAGGTAACATGATAAATACCATAAGTCCTGACATTGTTGTTTATGGCGGCGGCGTTATGGAAGCGGTCGGCGATCTTTTCATGGAGAAGATACTTGCAGAGGTAGACAGATACTGCATGCCTTCCATCAGAAAAACCGTTGAACTTAAGAAGGCAGCCCTCGGAGATGACTCCAATATCTACGGAGCCCTTGCCATGATTGAGGATATGTGATACGGAATTTAAAAAATCGTGAATTTACAAGTATTTTTACGATGATATATTAGCTGATTTGTTATATAATAAGACTTGTTGCGGATCTGTGTATGCAGAATGACAACAAGTCTTTTTTATTCAAAGGAGAATCCTGATGAAAGTAAATATTAAAAAGCTGAGCGATACAGCTACATTGCCTACAAGAGGAAGTGCTGCAGCTGCCGGCTATGATCTTTATGCGAATGTCAGTGAGGATACAAAGATAGCACCTCACACAACACAGAAGATAGGAACAGGACTTGCAATGGAAATTCCGGATGGCTACTTTGGGGGAATTTATGCAAGAAGCGGTATTGCAACAAAGGAAGGACTTCGTCCTGCTAACTGCGTTGGTGTAGTGGATTCCGATTATCGCGGAGAGATAATTGTTGCAGTTCATAATGACTCAGATATTGAGAGAGTTATAACTCCTGCAGAGAGAATTGCGCAGATCATTATCCAGCCGTATTTATCAGTGGAATTTGAAGAAGCAGATGAGCTTGCAGAATCAGAAAGAGGAGCAGGCGGATTCGGTTCAACAGGTAAACAATAAGCACATTGTTACTGGCAAAAGTGCTATAATTAATTTTGGATGTTATTCATTATGCCATAGATGAGGAGGATTACTATGAACAACAAGCTTTACAAACTTATGAACTGGCCTGAGATTGAAGAAATAATATATTCTGACGGGGATGATCCTCATCGAATCCTTGGTGCTCATAAGGTGGGCTCCAATCTGTTAATTCAGACATTTTATCCAATGGCGGTTGAAATAGAAGTTGTTCCGGATTCAGGAACAAAGAAGTATAAGATGGAACTTGCTGATGAAGCAGGCTTTTATGCTGCTCTTGTTCCCTATAAGGAGAACTTCAAATATAAATACAGAATAAAACTTGAGAACGGCGACGTTAAGGAGATCATAGATCCTTACAATTTCTCTGCGAGAATGGATCGTGAGGACTTTATCAAGTTTAACAGCGGCATTCATTATTCTATTCATGAAAAGCTTGGCGCTCATATTATTGAGCTTGATGGCGTTAAGGGCTGCGCCTTTGCGGTTTGGGCTCCCGATGCTGCCAGAGTAAGCGTAATCGGCGACTTTAATGACTGGGATGGCAGAGTAAATCAGATGCAGCGTGTTGATCACGACGGCATTTTTGAGATATTCATTCCTGAGGCAAAGGCCGGTGACGGATATCAGTATGAGATCAAGACAAAGGGCGGCGTAATCTTTAAGAGACCCGATCCCTTTGGCTATGCATTTAAGGATAAGGAGAACGAGGTTTCACAGGTTACTCCTATAGACGATATCAAGTGGACTGATGCTGCATGGATAAAGAACCGTGCAAAGTTCAACAGAGATACGGATGCGCTTTCAATCTGCGAGCTTTCACTTGATTCCTTTGCTGCAAGACATCAGAATCATATTCCTGATTACGAGGAGCTCGCTCATGAAATCCTTCAGTATGTTCAGGATCATGGCTTTAATACAATCGAGCTTAAGCCTATTATGGAGCACATTCCGGGACATCCGTTCCATATAAATGGATTCTTCTCAATTCAGAAGAGATACGGTTCTCCTGCAGGCTTTAAGAAGTTCGTTAATATCATGCATGAAGCAGGCATAAGAGTAATCATGGACTTTGTTACAACCTTCTTCCCCAAGCTTCAGTGCGGACTTAATGCCTTTGACGGACAGGCTCTTTATGAGTATCCCGATCCGAGAATGGGCGTACATCCCAGAACCGGCGATCTGATATTTGACTTTGGAAGAAAACAGGTTACCAATTTCCTTATTTCAAGTGCTTTATTCTGGGTTGAGACATTCCACCTGGATGGTCTAAGGGTAGCTGATATTGCCAAGATCCTTTATCTTGATTACGACAGAAAGCCCGGACAGTGGGTTCCTAATATTTACGGCGGTAATGAAAACCTTGAGGCTAAGGATTTCCTTTGCAACTTCAACGCTGTTTTAAAGACAACCTATCCCGGCGTACTTACACTTACAAAGGAGACCTCCTGCTGGCCCAGAGTTACAGGAGAGCTTGATGATGGCGGTCTTGGATTTGACTATAAGTGGAACAATGGATGGACCAAGGACTTCCTTGATTATATCCAGAATGATCCGCTGTTTAGATCAGGTAACCACAACGAGCTTACATTCTCCCTTGTATATTGCTACACAGAGAGATTTGTTCTTGCATTTACCCATGAGGAAATCGGAAAAGGCTTAGAGGGACTTTATGACCTTATGCCCGGTGATTCAGCTCAGAAGATGGCTGGCGTAAGACTTGCAATTTCTTATCTTATGACACATCCCGGCAAGAAGATGATCTATATGGATCCCAATGAGCTCAGCATAGATAATGCTGTTTTCCTTGAGAACATGATCCATTCACTTAATGAGATATATTACAACAGACCTGCTCTTCATAAGATCGATGTAAATGACAGTGGCTTCGAGTGGATTAACAGTATGGCTGCTGAAGAGTGTATGATGTCCTTTATGAGAAAGGGCGAGAAGGATGAAGACCTTCTTGTAGTTGTTGTTAATATGGCCGGTGTGGACAGAACCTTTGAGGTTGGTGTTCCTGCCGATGGTAAATATTATGAGATATTTAACTCAGATGATACCTGCTATGGCGGAAGCGGAATAGTTAATCCCGGAAGGATTGAGGCCAGCTTTAACGAGGCTGACGGTAGACCTTATTCAATTCCGATCAAGGTTGCTTCATCATCCCTTGCAATCTTCTCATACACTCCTTACACAACACAGGAGAAGAAGATCAGAAAGATCCGCGAAGAGGAAGCAAACAACAAGATGCAGGAGCGCGAGAAGACCTTAAGAGAGCTGAAGAACAGACAGGAAAAGGAAGAGGCAGAGCTTTTAAGAGAGCTTCATGAGCGCTATGAGAAGGAGCTTGCAGCTCAGGAGGAGGCTATCGAAAAGAAGTACGAGCAGATTGAGGAAGAGCGTATTTCAAGCATAGTTTCTGAAGCAGCCCTTAAGTCTATTTCAGGTAAAAAGACTGTTGCTAAGAAGACTGCAACAAAGAAGGCTGCTGCTTCAAAGGCTTCAGGCAAAACAGGAACAGCTAAGAAGGCTGCAAAAACCACAACAAAAAAGACTACTGCGAAAAGGACAGTAAATAAGACAGAAAAGAAGGAAGACAATAAATAATGAATATGATGTTACCGCCCATGCTGCTTACTGCTACTGCTGAAACTGCTATCGAGACTTTGGCGGAGGTAACAGGAAACGAAAACTTAAAACCGGGAGTAATCCAGAATTATCTTAAGGACCTCCCGGATAAGGCTTTCGCCCTTTTGGTGAAGGTCGTTTTTGCCATCATTGTCATTGTAATAATGTGGCAGGCCATAAAGGCTATAACTAATCTGGTGGAGAAGTCCTTAAAGAAAACAAAGATTGAGGACGCAACAGCCAAGTTCCTGGCAAGTGTTGTCAAGGTATCGCTTGAGGTATTCCTTGCATTCTCCATAGCTGCCGGCTTTGGAATGGATACGGCAAGTATAGTAGCACTCCTTGGTTCTGCCGGTGTTGCTATCGGTCTTGCCGTACAGGGAACACTTTCAGATTTTGCAGGTGGTATTCTTATCCTTCTTGCAAAACCCTTCAGAGTAGGTGATTACATTGTTGTTAATGGGGCAGGAATTGAAGGCTCTGTCACTGAGATAGCTCTTATCAATACCAGAATGCTCACAGCTGATTACAGAAGAATCGTTGTTCCTAACGGCGCGCTGGCATCAGCTACCATAACCAACAACAACGGCAACACAATGAGAATCCTTGATACCATGGTAGGAATCTCCTACAGCGCTGATATTGATAAGGCAAGAGCTGTTGCAACAAGAGTGCTTGATGCAAATGAGTTTATCTCCGATAAGTATGAGAAGGTAGTTTACGTTGATGAGCTTGCTGACAGCAGCGTGAACCTCAGAATCAGAGGATGGGTTAAGCCTGCAGACTATGTTAAGGCAAAATGGTCCATGAATGAGGCAATCAAAAAGGCTTTTGATAAGGAAGGGGTTGAGATACCTTTTCCTCAGATGGATGTGCACATGAGATGATAGCTTTTTTGCTTGTCAAAGTCTGGTGTAATAAGTATAATGATATCTGTGCCTTTTAAAGGACACAGATGTTTGCTGGAATAGCGCAGTCGGTAGCGCAACTGATTCGTAATCAGTAGGTCGAGGGTTCAAGTCCCTTTTCCAGCTTATAAGAAGAACCTCACAGTTTCATCTGTGGGGTTTTTGTTTTAACAAAATGAATTCAAAAATTGCTCGATTTCATTCTTGCCAACACTTTAATACTGTGATATGGTAAAGAATATTGTAAAAAATAAACAATAACGTTATAAGGAGAAAACTATGGCGCAGCTGTGGGGTGGAAGGTTTGAAGGAGAGATAAATGAGCTTGCATGGAAGTTCAATGCATCCATTTATTTCGATAAGAGACTTATTAAACAGGATGTTCAGGGCAGCAAGGCTCACGTTACCATGCTTGCCAAGCAGGGCATTATAACTGATGGCGAGAGAGATCAGATAATCAGCGGACTTGACTCCATTATTAAAGATGTAGAGGAAGGAAAGCTCGAGATTACCGATAAATATGAGGATATTCACAGCTTCCTCGAGGCTAATCTGATCGACAGAATCGGTGATGCCGGTAAGAAGATGCACACAGGGAGATCCCGAAATGATCAGGTGGCACTTGATATGCGTCTTTATATCAGAGAGGAAGTAAAGAGTACTGCTGAAGCACTCTATGATATCCTTGATACATTAAATAAGATAATGAAGGATAATCTGGGTACATATATGCCCGGCTTTACACATCTTCAGAAGGCTCAGCCTGTTACTCTGGCTCACCATCTGGGAGCATATTTTGAGATGTTCTACAGAGACTCACAGCGTCTCATGGATGTGTTTACAAGACTGAATTTCTGTCCGCTTGGAAGCGGCGCTCTTGCAGGAACAACCTATCCTCTGGACAGAGACTATACCGCGGAGCTTCTTCATTTTACAGGTCCTACTGCCAACAGTATGGATTCTGTATCTGACAGGGATTATCTGATTGAATTCTTATCAGCCCTTTCAATTATTATGATGCATCTTTCAAGATTTTCAGAGGAAGTAATAATCTGGAATTCCAATGAATATAATTTTGTGACCATAGATGATGCATATTCCACAGGTAGCAGTATTATGCCTCAGAAAAAGAATCCTGATATCGCAGAGCTTGTAAGAGGTAAGACAGGAAGGGTATACGGAGCACTTAATTCACTTCTTGTTACCATGAAGGGAATACCGCTTGCCTATGATAAGGATATGCAGGAGGATAAGGAGGTCAGCTTTGATGCTATCGATACCGTAAAGAACTGTCTTGTTCTTTTCACAGATATGCTTAGAACAATGAAGTTCAATAAGGATCAGATGGCTAAGAGTGCGATAAGAGGATTTACCGACGCAACTGACGCTGCAGATTATCTTGTTAATAAGGGTGTACCTTTTAGGGATGCTCATGGTATTATAGGTAGAATAGTTTTACATTGCCTTGAAAAGGAATGTGGAATTTCTGATCTTACTATCGAAGAGCTTAAGGGATTTGCTCCTGAGTTCGATGAAGATATATATGACGCCATAAGTCTTAAGACCTGTGTTGAAAAGAGACTTACCGTTGGAGCTCCGGGACCTAAGGTTATGGAGAAATCCATCGCAAGAAACGATAAGAGACTCAGGGCTTACTGGACTGGAGTTGAAAGCTTTAAAACGGAGTAATAAAAAATTTATTTATCATATATTAAAGAGGAGATTGAAAAAATGAGCGAGAAATTGAAAGTAGCAATTCTTGGTGCAACAGGTATGGTAGGTCAGAGATTTATTACAATCCTTGACAATCATCCGTGGTTTGAGGTAGCTGTTGTTGCAGCCAGCCCCAGAAGTGCAGGCCAGACCTATGAGGAATCTGTAGGTGACAGATGGAAGATGGAAGTTCCCATGCCTGAGTCTGTTAAGAAGCTTGTAATCAAGGATGTTACAAATGTAGAAGAAGTTACTAAGGATGTTGATTTTGTCCTTTCAGCAGTAAATATGTCCAAGGATGAGATTAAGGCTATCGAGGAAGAGTATGCTAAGACTGAGACTCCTGTAGTTTCAAACAACAGCGCTCACAGATGGACTCCCGATGTTCCTATGATCATTCCGGAGGTTAACCCTCATCACGCAGATGTAATCGAGTTCCAGAAGAAGAGACTTGGTACAACAAAGGGCTTCATCGCTGTTAAGCCTAACTGCTCAATCCAGAGCTATGCACCTGCTCTTTCAGCATGGAAAGAGTTTGAGCCCTACGAAGTAGTAGCTACAACCTACCAGGCTATATCCGGTGCAGGTAAAAACTTTAAGGAGTGGCCCGAAATGGAGGGCAACATCATTCCTTTCATCTCCGGTGAGGAAGAAAAGAGTGAAAAAGAGCCTCTCAGAATCTGGGGACACATTGAAAATGGCGTGATTGTACCTGCTGAAAGCCCGATTATTACATGTCAGTGCATAAGAGTTCCAGTTTTGTATGGACATACGGCCGCAGCTTTTGTAAAATTTAAGAAGAAAGCTACAAAAGAAGAACTTATTAAGTGTCTTGTGAATTTTAGTGGCAAGCCTCAGGAGCTTGGTTTACCCAGTGCTCCCAAGCAGTTTATTCAGTATCTTGAAGAGGATAACCGTCCGCAGGTTTCACTTGATGTCAACTACGAAGGTGGCATGGGTGTAAGCATCGGTCGTCTCCGCGAGGATACAGTATATGACTGGAAGTTTGTTGGCCTTTCTCACAATACACTTAGAGGAGCTGCAGGCGGTGCAGTAGAATGCGCTGAACTCCTCAAGGCACTTGGATACATTGGCAAGAAATAAGTTTACATGATTAGTAATCTGGGGTGAGGAAAATTTATATGGAAAAGACAAAGGTTCAGGAACTAGAAGTACTTAATGGTTACTATAACAGTGGGGACAATCAGATAGTTATAGTCTATGGCCATATTCGTACTGGCAGCGCAAGCGTAATAACCACTTTTGCAGATGATAAAGAGTATCTTTATTATTGCGCATGTTCAGCTTCTGAAAGGCTGCAGCAGTATCTGATTGGCGAAATGATACGTAAGGATGGAAGAGAAATATCAGAGTATCCTTCGTATAAGGAGATAACCGAGGTTATTGAGAACTATGCAAAGGAACTGAACAAGCCGATTGTTGTTTTTATTGAGAATTTTGAGGATATTATAAAAGCTTCTCCAAACTTTATAGAGGAGATAAGCTCTGTAATCTACAGAAGCGGCCATCCTCAGATGATGGTTGTTCTCATGGGCTCTAATGCCGCATGGATTGAGAATAACATGGTTGAGAAGATTGGCGCACAGGCTGCCAATATTTCAGGCTTCCTCAAGATTAAAGCCTATTCATTCCAGGAGATGAGAAGAAGATTCTCAAAAATGAGTGACAGGGATGTTGTTACTTCTTATGCTGTATTTGGAGGTAACGGAAGACTCTGGTCCTATTTTGATGAGAATAAGACCTTCAAACAGAATGTGTGTGAGAAATTCCTGGATGCGCTTAACAGCGTACTCCTTCGAGAAACCTTTAAGATTCTCGAAGAAAACCTCAGAGAGACAGCTGTTTACAATACCATCATGTATGGTCTTGCAAATGGCAAGAATAAGTTAAATGATATTCATCATGCAACAGGCTTCTCCAGAGCAAAGATAATGGTTTATCTAAAGAGCCTTATCGAGCTTGGAATGGTAGAAAAGGTTTATTCCTTTGCTACTACCGGACATGAAAATGTTCAGAAGGGTGTATACAGAATATGTGATCCATTGGCTCATTTCTTCTACAGATTCTTCTACGCACATCTTACTGAGATTATAAGAATGGATTCTGAAGAATTTTATGCAAAATTTATTGAGCCCGGATTGTCAGAATATGTTGCATCCGCTTTCAGAGCTGTCTGCAGGGAGTATGTTGTAAAGCTTGCAGAATACGGAAGATTACCCTTTGTAATTGATGAAGAGGGTGAATGGGTCGGCAAGGTTGATTCCCTTGATATTGTGGCTCAGAGTGAATCCGGTGATACACTTGTTGGTGTATGTTATTGGGATTCCAAGATGGATGTTGATGCGATTGAAAAGGTTAGAAGCTGCTGTAAGAGAGCAAGGGTTAATCCCGATTACTATTACCTCTTCTCTGCCGTAGGATTTGAGGACGGATTAAAGGAGCTCGCAAAAGAAGAAGCGTCCATCAAACTTATAGAATTGGAAGAAATGATGAATGCCTAAAAGCGTTTTTATTGCCGAAAAGCCCAGCGTTGCCAGGGCTTTCGGCGCTGCATTAAAATATAATTTTTCTAATAAAGACGGATATATGGAATCAGAAGAAGCCATCGTCACCTGGTGTGTAGGACACCTGGTGACGATGAGTTATCCTGAGGTGTACGATGAGAAAATGGCCAAATGGTCATTGAACACAATTCCATTTATTCCGTCTCAATTTAAGTACGAAATTATTCCACAGAGTGCTAAGCAGTTCAATATAGTTAAGGGGCTTCTTACACGTGATGATGTGGATACTATATATATTTGCACTGACTCGGGACGTGAAGGAGAATACATTTACAGACTTGTTGATCAGGAAGCCAAGGTAACAGGCAAGGTTAAAAAGAGAGTCTGGATCGATTCACAGACTGAGGACGAAATTCTTAGAGGAATACGTGAAGCCAAGGATGACAGTGAATACGATAACATCGGAGCAGCTGCATATCTGAGGGCTAAGGAAGATTATCTGATGGGTATTAACTTTTCAAGAGCACTGACTCTTAGGTATGGTTATTCCATCAGAACTTTTCTTGGCCTGGATAAATGTGTTGTTGCGGTTGGCCGTGTTATGACCTGCGTGCTCGGTATAGTTGTTGACAGAGAGAGGGAGATAAGGAACTTTGTCAAGACTCCCTTCTACAGAGTGCTTGGAGATTTTGCTATCGGTGAAAAAAGTATATCTGCCGAATGGCGCGTCCAGGAAAAGAGTAAGTATAACGGTTCCTTCGAGCTATATAGTGAGAAGGGCTTTAAGGAAGAAAAATCAGCCAGGGCTCTTATAGAGTCCTTTGGACAGCTCCCTGTAAAAGGAAAGATACTTCTTCTTGAAAAGAAAAAGGAGACGAAAAATCCTCCGCTTTTATATAACCTTGCGGAGCTGCAAAATGACTGCTCCAAGTTTTTCAAGATAGATCCTAATCAGACACTGGCAATTGCCCAGGAGCTATACGAGAAAAAGCTTACTACTTATCCCAGAACGGACGCCAGAGTACTTAGTACGGCGATCTCTAAGGAGATAGATAAAAATATTAAGGGACTTACAGCCTACGAGCCTGCATCTATATTTGCAAAAGCAATTCTGCAGCATGAATCCTATAAGGATATCGCAAAGACAAGGTATGTAAATGACAAGGCAATTACTGACCACTATGCGATAATTCCTACCGGGCAGGGACTTGGTTCCATAAGCTCGCTTAGTCCAACTGCAGCTAAGGTATATGAGATAATAGTAAGAAGATTTCTTGCTGTATTTTATCCTGCTGCCCAGTATTCAAAGATTAAGATGGAGATGGTAGTGCCCACATTGGATCCTCAGTTTGAGGAGCATTTCTATGCGGGCTTTAAGCTTCTTAGCTCCAAGGGATATCTTCATGTTATGGATTACTCCTTTAGTAAAAAGAAGGAGGAGGAAAACAAGGAAGATACGAAGGACGAAAAGGCTGAAAATGATGCCGAGGATGCAGCAGCAGATGAAGGCCTCTTTGAGGCTCTTTCAAAGCTTAAGAAGGGTGATGAGATCGACCTGACAGCTGCTTCCATTAAGGAGGGTGAGACCACACCTCCTAAGCGATATAACTCAGGAACGCTTATACTTACAATGGAGAATGCAGGTCAGTTTATTGAGGACGAGGAATTAAGATCCCAGATCAAGGGCTCCGGAATAGGCACCAGCGCCACAAGAGCAGGTATCCTTGATAAGCTTGTTAAAAACAGATATTTGGAACTTAATAAAAAGACTCAGATAATCACGCCTACTCAGATGGGTGAGATGATATATGATACGGTTTTCGTGTCCATGAAGCCTATGCTCAATCCTTCTCTTACAGCAAGCTGGGAGAAGGGACTTACCCAGGTTGAGCAGGGTGAGATATCAGAAGATGAGTACATGAAAAAGCTCACGGATTTCATAACGAGAAGAACCAATTATGTTAAGCAGAACGATATGAGATCACATATGCAAAGATTCTTTATGGCATCTGCAGAGTATTACAAAAAGGCACCTGCCAAGAGTAAAGTGGCAAAAAGCAAAAGTAAGAAATCATAAATCCTTCCACTGTAAAAGGTGATGCGACACATAGTGTCAAAAGAGGGAACGAAAGGAAATGATTATGGAAGAATACAGAATTGAAAACTTATATGATTTAAACGAGACAATTGCAGCAGATATTTTCAAGGGAGCTACTTACCCTTGGGAGGTTCTGCCCAAGATCAAGGAATTTA
This sequence comes from Butyrivibrio sp. XPD2002, assembly GCF_000423945.1. GTDB lineage: Bacteria > Bacillota > Clostridia > Lachnospirales > Lachnospiraceae > Butyrivibrio. The sequence goes on from NZ_AUIY01000001.1 coordinate 111,385, forward strand.
TCGTAGAGCTTGGCAAGACACTGCCTGCTGATAAGTTTGATAAGATCGGTGATGATATCTGGATTGCCAAGAGCGTAAAGTTTTTATCAAGAGAGAACAACTACATTGCAGGTCCCTGCATCATCGATGAGGATGCTGAGATCCGTCCCGGTGCGTTTATCAGAGGAAGTGTTATTGTAGGTAAGGGAGCTGTTGTCGGTAATTCAACAGAGCTTAAGAATGTAATTCTGTTCAACAAGGTGCAGGTTCCTCACTACAACTATGTGGGCGATTCAATCCTTGGCTTTAAGTCCCACATGGGAGCAGGTTCAATCACATCTAACGTTAAGTCAGATAAGAAGCTTGTTGTTGTAAAAAACGGCGCTGATGATAAGGTAGAGACCGGTCTTAAGAAGATGGGAGCAATGCTTGGGGATAACGTAGAGGTTGGCTGCGGAAGTATACTTAATCCGGGAACAGTAATCGGACGTGAGAGCAATATTTATCCGCTTTCTTCTGTAAGAGGCTGCGTTCCTGCAAAGCACATCTACAAGGAAAAGGGCGTTGTTGTTCCGAAAAACGAAGATTAAAAAATAACTATAGAGGGTATAAAAGGGGAAATGAAAAGAGTAGTAGCATTTATAATGACGGGGGCTCTTGTAACATCTCTTACAGGATGCAGTAATATAGTTGATGATACGATAGGTAAGGTTACTAAGGGCATAGATACTATTGGGAGCTCTGTAAACAAGGGAGCTGATGCAATAGGAGAATTTGAAGAAGGACTCGAGGAAAAGCTGGCCGAGAATTCTAAAGAGGCTGAGCTCAAAAAGGAAGCCGAGGTAGATAAAGAAGATAAAGAAACAGATGGAGCTACTGATAATTCTTCGAAAAAAACTTTTTCAGATGATGAAGCAGATAAAAAGGCTGAGAAAAAGAATGATGGCATAATCTCCAAGGCCTATTCAGATGATTTTCAGCCCTATGTAAGGGCTTATGCCGAAATTATCAAAGCAGAGACTGATAAGAAGATACAGGATGAAGAAGCCGGTAAGGAAAATAAGTATCCCTATGACTCATATTATTTATATGACATAGATAAGGACGACATGCCGGAGCTTATTCTCAGCTACGGAGTTCTTGATGAAGCCTATATGGATAGTGACTACAAAGGCGTTATCTATACAATGGATGGCGACAATGCGGTTGTTCTCGATGATGACTTTGATCTCTCACTGACTGATCTGTACACAGACCCCGGTGAAAACGGAATGCTCTGCTACAGATATACAGCTAAGGAAGCTGTATGCTACAGAATCTCATATCAGAACGGACAGAGGATTGAGGAAGAGCTGCATAGAGAACATGCAGAAGGTACAGAGAGCTACTTTAAAAGAGCACGCTATAAAAGTCCCTGGGATATAGTTACGGGTTCATACGAATTAGCACACTGCAGATATAACATGACACTTCCTCTTGAGATGTATGATGAGATAATGAGCTACATAAGTGGTAACAGGGGCGAGATTAAAGCTGCAAGTTACCCCTTCGATGATGTAAACTTTTTTGAAAAGGTCATTACTGATAATCAGGAGATATATCTTTATAAGGGTGACAAGTTTACACTGGATCAGGGACAGATTACCTTTAATAATATTTTTACAAGTGATGTATTAAAGAATTCTTCAGGTAGCAACATAAAGCTTGTTGATAAGAAATATGCTGATATAAATCAGGATGGTAAGTACGAATGCATATTATATATTAAAACAGAATTTGCATCTGGTAGCCGCGATATAAGGCTTGTACTTACTGAACAGAATGGGGAAGTTTATGCATATTCCTTCTTTTATCCCTGTGAAGACAGTATAACGGAATATGGCGAATTTACTTACAGGCGTGATCAGAAGTCTTTATATACAAGAGCTATTTTTGAAGGTGATCAGGCTATGGAGTTTTATGTACCTGTTGTAGAAAACTAAATTTTAAGCATGTTTTGGCGTTCACTATTTGACGAATACTATATAACAGTATTATAATCATAAAAAGTTTTATGAAATTTTTGCGAGGAGGAAATTGTTATGGCAGCTATTAAGACAAAAATCGAGCTTCAGTATGCTGATAAGAGTATTTCTTCAGAGGATCTCGTAGAGAGAGCCAAGGCAGCTTATGAGGCAGAATATGGTGTTAAGGGTGCTAAGAATCTTGAACTTTACGTTAAGCCTGAAGAGAACAAGGCTTATTATGTAGTAAATAACAAGATGACAGGCAGCATCGATCTTTAATTTTTGAATTATTTTAAAGGCCTCAGGTTTATGCCTGAGGTTTTTTCTTTGCAAAGGATTTTTTATATGAATAAGGCTTTATCAGCTCAGACTGATTTGAATAAACTTAAAAATTGCGAGCTTTTCCTTCTTGATATGGATGGAACACTCTATCTCGGAGATGATGTATTTGACGGGGCGATCGAGTTCATACATACCCTTGACAGACTTGGGAAAAAGTACATCTATCTGACAAATAATTCCTCCAGGTCAGGAAGTGATTATGTTGCAAGACTTAAGGGCATGGGCTTTCCCTGCGAGGCGGAAAATATCTACACCTCAGGGATGGCAACTGCCGAATACTTAAGACTTAGATGCTCTGACAGATTAATCTTTGTTGTGGGAACAGAAACCTTCTATAACGAGCTTAAAGCTGCGGGGCTAAAGGTATTTAACTCTAAGGACTATGATGATAACGATTTTTATATAAATAATAACTATGGATTAAAGGGCATGGGCAGCGCTGAGGAGTTCAGGGAATACCTTGATGTAACAGATAATCTTCCGGTTGTATGCGTGGGCTTTGATACTGAGCTTGTATACAGAGATCTCGATCTGGCAGTTCATTATCTTAGAAAAAATGCGGCGTTTATTGCAGCTAACCCTGACTGGGTATGTCCTATGCCTAAGGGAGAGGTGCTTCCAGACTGCGGAAGTATATGTGCGCTTCTTACTGCTTCATCAGGAAAAGAGCCCAGATACATAGGTAAACCCAACAGAAAAATGGTGGATATCATTTCTCAGATGAAGAGGATCCCCAATGAAAAGATTTGCTGTGTTGGTGACAGGCTTTATACGGATATAGCTGTTGCCCAGAATGCAGGCGCTGTTTCTGTTTGTGTGCTTTCCGGTGAATGTAATGAAGCAGAGATTGCAGAAATGAAAAAGAAACCGGATTATACACTTGATAACGTTGCAGAGCTTGGAAAAATACTATAAATATTCTAAAATATATGTACAAATTATAGGTCACATTAACTTATGGGGGTTAAAGTGGATAGGGGAGCAAAGAACAGAAAGAAGAATATTGGCGTATTTTTCAATTGCTCGGAAGTGAGATTTCAGAAGAGGTTCTGTCATTCTCTTTCGAGTGCGGCCAGAAAAAAGGATTATAACATCATTTTCTTTATGACCTTCGAAGTCATCGATGATGAGAGTGATTTCAACAAGATGAATGAGAAGATGATAAAGTTTGCTCCGATCGAGTACATGGATGCCATAATCGTGGCATTTGACACCTTTGACAGAGAATCAATAAGACAGGTTCTTGAGAACGAGCTAAGGAAAAGAGCCACCTGCCCTGTAATCAGCTTCAGGGAAAAATACAAGGACTTTTATAGTGTTACAAGTAATGCCAATGATGCGATCATTAATATGGTTAATCATCTTGCTGATTACCATCATTGCAAAAATATCGCTTTTATGGCAGGATATCCGCACCATTATGACAGTAATGAGAGACTCGCAATATACAAAAAGATAATGAAGTATAAAGAGCTTCCTATCTACGAGAACTCCATTTTCTATGGTGATATGTGGAGATTTAAGGGTGAAGAAGCCTTCAGATATTTCTTTGCTGATCCTGATCATATTCCGGATGCTATTATCTGCGCTAATGATCACATGGCCAGAGCGCTTTGTAATGCTGCTATAGAACACGGGCTTGATATACCCGGCGACCTTATTGTTACAGGAGTTGATGATATAGCTGAGGCTGTTGAATATCATCCGACGCTTACTACGGTTAGCGTTGATATCGAGGCCATGAATATTCGTACCATAGAGCTTGTTGATAAGCTCATTAACAAGCAGTATATAAAGTCGGGCAATGCTGTACCTGCCAAGATCATGTACAGGGAGAGCTGTGGCTGTAATGGTGAGGAGGTTGTGATTCCTTATCAGCATCAGCTTAATCAGTACTATGAGAGGATGAGCCATCTTCTTGGGCAGCCTCACAATCAGACTATGTTCCAGATTGGACTTGATGGCTGTGATACCATGGAGGAGCTCCTCGAAACTATTCAGAAAAATATCAACCTGGTAATCAAGCATAAATCTTTCTTTATTTTCCTTTCCGGCCGTGATAATGAAAACGGAGGAAGAGATTTCAAGGAGGATATCACAGATGAGGTTGAGCAGGTTTTTGGCTACAGAGATGGGAAAAGACTTCCTGAAAATACAAGAAAGATCAGAACGGATACCGCTCAGCTTATAAATGAATTTGAAAATGAAAAGCCAAGGACAGTATATTTTTCACTGCTGCACGACAGCAATAACTGTATTGGATTTGTTGTGTCTGAGTTCCAGAGTCTTAACGATACTGTAGATCAGTATTATTTTGATTATTTATTAAAGATATCACTTGCGATAAATAAGCATTATATGGCATCTGAGCTGAAATATCTTCTTGAGCAGTCAAAGCAGAAGAGCCTAACAGACTTTATGACCAAGCTCAGCAACAGAAGAGGCTTTGATCAGTTTGTATCCCAGAACAGAAAAGAGTGGATAAAGACTGGAGAAGAGATAGCTTTCATGACTCTTGATCTGGACGGGCTAAAGAAGATAAATGATGTGCTTGGACATGAATCCGGTGATCTTGCCATTTCCGCTGCGGCTAAGATAATTAAGAAAAAATGCCCCGACAGCGGTCTTTGCGCAAGAACAGGCGGGGATGAATTTCTGATGGTATTTCCTGCAAAGAAGGCTTCCCCTGAAGATGTGGCCGCAAAGATCGAGAGCGGAATGAAGAAAAGAAATGCTTCAGGAGCATTTCCTTTTAAGCTCAGTATCTCGATCGGATGGCACACGACAGTCCTTGATAAGGCTACAAGAATAGAGGATTGTCTTGCGGAAAGTGACCAGAAAATGTACGAAATGAAAAAGAATCATCATAACGAGGAAACTTAAATTTTAGTAATTGGCAATTGTGAAAACCGTCCCCAGGAAGTATAATAATATTTGTTGAAAATTATACTAATTGTTTTTGGGGACGGTACTATTATGGATATTGGTGGACTTTTAAAAGAGCTGTTGTTAGAGGATAAAGTGCTCATACACTTTGACTTTATGAACGGCTTTTTTGATATTAATAAGTCAATTGTTGTGACCTGGGGAGTTATAGCGGTGCTCACATTAGTGCTTTTGTGGCTTACCAGTAACATGAAGGTTCACAACATTAGTAACAAACAGCTTGTTGCTGAATTTATAGTTGACGGCTTAAGAGGAATAACGGGAGGAATGCTCGGCGAAGAGGGCTATATGTACAGGGATTTCATGGCAGTTGTCCTTGTATTTATAGGTGCATCTAACCTTGTAGGACTTGTGGGGCAGGTACCTGCTACCATGGATCTCAATGTAACGGCAGGACTTGCTCTGATGAGTATAGTACTTGTTGAAGCGGCAGGTATTCATCACAAGGGCTTTGGTAAATGGCTTAAATCCTTTTCACAGCCCATGGCAGTTGTTACTCCCATGAATATTCTGGAGCTTGCTATCAGACCCTTATCATTGTGCATGCGACTTTTTGGTAATGTAATCGGTGCTACGGTAATCATGGAGCTTTTGAAAATGGCAGTTCCGGTAATTGTTCCGGCAGCGTTTTCAGTATATTTTGATATTTTTGATGGCCTGATCCAGGCATACGTTTTCGTATTCCTGACATCACTCTACATAAAAGAGGCCATTGAATAATAAAAAAAGAAATTTTTAAATTCACTTAAGGAGGAAAATATATATGGATTTAACAGCACTCGGTGCAGCAATTGCAGCTTTTACAGGTATTGGTGCAGGTATAGGTATCGGTGTGGCTACAGCGAAGGCGGTTGATGCAGTTGCCCGTCAGCCTGAGGCAGACGGTAAGATCATGAAGCTTTTGCTTCTCGGATGTGCTCTTGCAGAGGCTACCGCTATTTATGGTTTCGTTGTTTCAATCATGATTCTGTTTGCTAAGTAATTTTTATTACCTGATATTTTTTGAGAGGAGTACTTTACTGTGTTAAATATCAGCATTATGAACGTTGTATGGACAGTGATCAACTTACTGATTCTGTACGTGGTGTTCAGATTATTATTATTCAAAAGAGTTGATGCTGTTCTTCAAAAGAGAAGAGAAGAAATCGAGCACGCTACCGATGAGGCTGTAAAGAAGGAAAAAGAGACAGAGGACTTAAAAGAGAGCTATGCCAAGAAGCTTCAGGAAGCCGGCAAGGAATGTGATGAGATGATCTCTAAGTCCAAGAAGGACGGTTATGACGAATATGATCGCATTATCAATGAGGCTAAGGAAAAGGCTGAACAGATAATTGTTGAGGCAAAGCATAACGCTCAGATTGAAGCTCAGCGCGAGAAGGATGCCTATGTATCCGAGCTCACAGATCTTGTTGTACATGCAGCTAACAAGATTGCAGTTTCCAAGCATGACGAGGAGACTGATAAGGAGCTTTATAACAAGTTTATCTTTGAGGCTATTGAGAAGAGCGAATAATTGATATCAGAGGTTTGATATTTATGATAAACGAAAATACTGCAAGGCTTCGCTATTCTTCTGTTGCGCCATCAGATTCACAGGCTGAGCAGATTAAGCAGGCACTTGCCAAAAAGTTCAATAATCCCGATCTTGAGCTTGAAATAGTTCATGATCCCAAGGTTGGCGGTGGTTTCGTAGTAAACTACGGTAACTTTGAGTATGACTGGAGTGATGAAGGTCGTACCAGGCAGCTTAAGGAGCTTATTGAGCTTACTAAAAAAAGACAAAATACCAGTGCTGAAAACCTTGTTTCAATTATCAGAGACAGGGTGAATAATTTTGACCTTAAGGCTGAAGGAAAAGAAGTCGGAAGAACCATCTGGGTCGGTGACGGAATTGCCAATGTTGTTGGTATCGATCACGCTTTTTATGGTGAGATCGTTCGTTTTGAAGACGGCACCAAGGGTATGGTTCAGGACATCAGAGATGACCATATCGGTGTAATCCTCTTTGGTGGTGACGAAGGAATCCGTCAGGGAAGCAGATGTGTCCGCACCTATAAGCAGGCAGGTATTCCTGTAGGCGAGGCCTTTATTGGAAGAGTAATCGATGCCCTCGGTAACCCTATCGACGGCAAGGAAGAGATTAAGACAGATGTTTACAGGCCTGTTGAGGAGCCCGCTCCCGGTATCGTTGAGAGACGCTCTGTAAATGAGCCTATGGAGACAGGTATTCTTTCTATCGATACCATGTTCCCTATCGGAAGAGGACAGCGTGAGCTTATCATCGGTGACAGACAGACCGGTAAGACATCTATCGCAATGGATGCCATTCTTAACCAGAAGGGTAAGGATGTTATCTGTGTTTATGTTGCAATCGGACAGAAGGCCAGCACTATTGCGAAGCTTATAAATACATTAAGAGAAGCAGGTGCCATGGAGTATTCCATAATTGTTGCTTCAACAGCATCTGACAGTGCGCCGCTTCAGTATATCGCGCCTTACGCAGGAACAGCTATGGCAGAGTATTTCATGCTCATGGGTAAGGATGTTCTTATCGTATATGATGATCTTTCAAAGCATGCTGTGGCATACAGAGCGTTATCACTTCTTCTTGAGAGATCTCCCGGACGTGAGGCTTATCCCGGCGACGTATTCTATCTGCACTCAAGACTTCTTGAGAGATCAAGTAAATTATCAAGTGATCTGGGTGGAGGCTCCATAACAGCGCTTCCTATCATAGAGACACAGGCCGGAGACGTTTCCGCATATATTCCTACTAACGTTATCTCTATTACAGACGGTCAGATTTTCCTTGAGTCAGATCTGTTCTTCGAGGGTATGAGACCTGCCGTAAACGTAGGACTTTCTGTATCCCGTGTAGGTAGTGCGGCACAGACCAAGGCTATGAAAAAGGCTGCGGGTAGTATTCGTATTGACCTTGCTCAGTACAGAGAGATGGCAGTATTCACACAGTTTGCTTCTGATCTTGATGAGACTACCAAGAGTCAGCTTCGTCACGGAAGTGTTCTGATGGAGCTCTTAAAGCAGCCCCTCGGAAAGCCCTATGCGATGCATGAACAGGTAATCCTTCTTGTATGCGCAAACGCAGGAAAGCTTGATTTTGTACCTGTTAATCAGGTTAAGGACTATAAGACAAAGCTTCTTAAATATTTTGCTGATAATAAAAAGGACATCATTGAGGATATATCAAAATCTCTTGATCTTTCAGATGGTACAAAGAAGGCTATTCTGGAAGGCGCAGATGAATTTGAGAAGATCAACAATGAGGCGTTGAAGCAGGAACTTAAAAAGAAGAGAAAGAAACTAGTTTTAGATTAAGGTGATTTTCAGTGGCAAATATTAAAGAAATTCGCGACCGAATCGGAAGTATTCGCGACACAATGAAAATTACAAATGCGATGTATATGATCTCGTCGAACAAGCTCCGCAAGGCAAAGAAGCAGCTCACTGAGACAGAGCCGTATTTCTATGCTTTGCAGGCCATGATAGCCAGGGTTTCGAGACATATACCTGATGATGTGGATGATATTTTTCTTAAGACAACTGATGATATTCCCTTTAAGTCAAGAGCGAAGGGGTATCTTGTACTTACGTCAGATAAGGGACTTGCCGGTGCCTTCAACCATAATGTTGTAAGACTTGCTGAAGAGCACATAAGAGAGAACAATCTGCTTGTAAACTACAAGCTGTATGTTGTAGGTGAGTTCGGAAGACATTATTTCACATCCCTTGGCTTAAAGATCGAGGAGAACTTCAGGTATACTGCGCAGAATCCCAATCTCGACAGAGCAAGAGACATAGGATCGATTCTTATTGATGATTATAAAAATGGCGTTATTGATGAGGTATATGTTGTCTATACTTCAATGAAGAATTCTCTTTCAAGTGAGGTGAAGATTGAGAAGATTCTTCCTCTTGATATCATTGAAAATGCCAGAAACAAATATAGAATCATCGATGCTTATAACGAGGAATTCATCTTTGATCCGAGCCCCAAGGCCATTTTGGATAACATAGTGCCTAACTTTATAAACGGCTTTATCTACGGTGCTTTGGTTGAGACCTTCTGCTCGGAGCAGAATTCGCGAATGATGGCAATGGATAATGCCAATAAAAATGCAACCTCAATGATAGGCGAGCTTACCAAGCAGTACAACAGGCAGAGGCAGGCTGCCATAACACAGGAGATCACAGAGGTTGCCAGTGGCGCCAAGGCTCTTAAGAGAGCTAAGGCAACTAAAGCTGCAAAGCAGAAAAAATAATAAGAGGACAGACATGAGTAATGAAGGAAAAATCCTGCAGGTAATGGGACCTGTAGTGGATGTTTTATTTGAAAATGGTAATTTGCCCTACATAAGCGACTCTCTTAAGGTTATGGTCGGAGAGAAAAAAGGCGTCATGGAGGTTGCACAGCATATAGGCGATAACGTCGTAAGATGCATTATGCTGACAGCCAGTGAAGGACTTGCTAAGGACATGCCAGTTTATCAGACAGGTGGTCCTATAAGTGTTCCTGTAGGCAGGAAGAACCTTGGTAGACTTTTTAATGTTCTTGGTGACACCATTGATGGTGGCCCTGACCTTGAGGGTGAAAAGCACTGGTCCATTCACAGAGATCCTCCAAGGCTTGAGGATATGAGCCCTGTTGCTGAGATTCTCGAGACAGGTATAAAGGTTATCGATCTTCTTGCTCCCTATGCAAAGGGTGGTAAGATCGGTCTTTTCGGAGGTGCCGGTGTTGGTAAGACCGTGCTTATTCAGGAGCTTATCCAGAATATCGCAACAGAGCACGGCGGATATTCAATTTTCACAGGTGTCGGAGAGAGATCCCGTGAGGGTAACGATCTCTGGACAGAGATGAAGGAGTCCGGAGTTATTGAAAAGACAGCACTTGTTTTTGGACAGATGAATGAGCCTCCGGGAGCAAGAATGCGAGTTGCCGAGACCGGACTTACCATGGCTGAATATTTCAGAGACAGAGAAAGACAGGACGTTCTTCTTTTCATTGATAATATTTTCAGATTTGTACAGGCGGGTTCAGAGGTTTCATCACTTCTTGGACGTATGCCTTCAGCCGTAGGTTATCAGCCTACACTGGCAACTGATCTTGGTCAGCTTCAGGAGAGAATTGCTTCTACCAAGGCTGGTTCAGTTACATCTGTTCAGGCTGTTTATGTGCCTGCGGATGACCTTACTGACCCCGCTCCTGCAACAACCTTTGCTCACCTTGATGCTACAACGGTTCTTTCACGTAAAATCGTGGAACAGGGTATTTATCCAGCTGTTGATCCTTTGGAATCCTCCAGCAGAATCCTTGAAGCAGACGTTGTAGGTGAAGAGCATTACTATGTTGCAACCAAGGTTCAGGAGATGCTTCAGAAGTACAAGGAGCTTCAGGATATTATTGCTATTCTCGGTATGGATGAGCTTGGTGAAGAGGATAAGCTTACTGTTTACCGCGCTCGTAAGATACAGAGATTCCTGTCTCAGCCTTTCCATGTAGCTGAGAACTTTACAGGTGTTAAGGGTGTTTATGTTCCTCTTAAGGAAACCATAAAGGGCTTTAAGATGATCATCGAGGGTAAGATGGATGATTATCCGGAAGGCGCATTCTTCAACGTTGGAACTATTGAAGAAGTAAAAGAAAAAGCGAAGAAGCTTGAAAGTGCTGCAGGAGAACAGTAAGGCACACAGCTTAACACTTTAGGATTTAAGGAGATACGAAGTGCCACAGGATAGAAAGACCTTTCGCTTACAGGTTATGTCAATAAATGGCGTATTCTTTGATGATAGGGCTGCTGAGATCATTCTTCCCTGCATTGACGGTGAGTTTGCAATCCTTGCCAATCACGAGGAGATGGTGCTTGCCATATACAATGGTAAGATGACGATCAGAGATGCTATCGGAGATAAAATAGAAGCTATTGTGGGAATCGGCTCAGCGCAGATTGCCAACAATAGAGTTATTGTGCTTGTTGATACCTGTGAAAAACCTGAGGATATTGACAGAAGCAGGGCACAAAGAGCTCTTGAGAGAGCTGAGGAAGAGATGAGACAAAACAATTCCATCAAGGAATACTACAGCGCTCAGGCTGCCATGGCCAGAGCCCTCAGCAGACTTAAAAACTCTGCTGATTACGGTATAGATTGATCTGTTTGTTTCATAAAAAATAAAAACGACAGGATAACTTATGAGAAATAAGACATTTGATAAGATTAAAGCAGTTGCATGTATACTTGTAATTCTTATTCACTGTAAATTTCCCTCTGTTATCGGGGATTTATTTGAAGCATTGGCACGCTTTGGTGTGCCGATGTTTTTTGCTATTGCAGGTGTTTATCTTGCAAAGAAAAATGATGATATCACGCTTGTTCGAAAGGGCCTTTCAAAAAAGCTGAAAAAGACAGGCATAATAACACTTAAGATATGGGGAGTATATACGGTATATTCCTTTATATATGCCATGGCTGTGCACTATGGCGCAGCAGCCTGGTTTCATGAAAAATTCAATCTGTTTGAGTTTTCAAGACTTATTCTTTTTAATTCCGGCAAGTTTATCTATGACTTTACCTACGCGTTTGATCATTTGTGGTATCTGTTTGCCCTGATCTATGTATACGGACTCTGCTACATTTTTGCTCCTGTGATGAAGACGCTGTCAAAGCCACTTACCTTTATTCTGATTTTATTCTTATATTTTGGAGAGTTTTTGCAGCTGTTTTATCCGATAAGACCTTTTGGAATAAGTGTTTCCGTGTGGTATGTGATAAGAAACTGGCTCTTTGTAGGTATTCCCTTTACGATGCTGGGCTATTGGATGAAGCAGGATGAGGTGACGCTTAAGCTGGAGCAGCCCCTTACACTTGGAAGCGCCCTGTCTGTTACGGGAGTATTTCTCACATTTGCTGAATATAAGATATTTGGCTCTGTTGAGGTTTACTTTGGTTCTCTTTTCCTGGTAGTAGGACTTTTGATAGTCGGATTAAATGCTGAGCAACGCACTCATGAAAAGAGACCTGATGCTGAAAAAGGAAGGCCTGCAAAATATCTGGCCTTTACAGGTGAAAACCTCTCGTCAAATATATATTACTTTCATGTGATTGCAATTTCCTTTTTTGGCTTTGTGATCGACAGGACAGTGCCTGATGCATACGCAAATACACTTTTTATGTATTTGCGGCCGATTTTTGTGATAATCATTACAATATTAATATCACTCCTACTTTATATGGTGAAATTTATCACTGTTAATTCAAATAAGAATTTGAGAAAATAGTTAGCATATTGTTTTTGCAGGAGATTTAAATGACTAGACAAGAATTTTTGGATTTGATCAAAGAAAAAAAGATTATGTTTCTGGATGGCGCCACAGGAACCAACCTTATGAAGGAGGGACTTCCTGCAGGTGCCTGTACCGAGGAGTGGATCCTGGAGAACCCTGAAGTAATTAAGAAGCTTCAGAAGAGCTATGTGGATGCTGGTAGTGACATTATCTATGCGCCTACATTTACAGGTAACAGGATCAAGCTTAAGAACTTCGGATTGGAAGACAGAATTGAAGAGATAAATACAAAGCTTGTGGAGCTTGGAAAAGAAAGTGCGGGATCAAAGGCTCTTGTAGCAGGTGATATCACCATGACTGGAAGACAGCTAAAGCCCATGGGAGACCTGGACTTTGAGGAGCTGATCGAGGTATACAAGGAACAGATAAAGATCCTCGATAAAGCAGGCTGCGATATCCTTGTTGTAGAAACCATGATGAGTCTTCAGGAGTGCAGAGCAGCACTCATCGCAGCTAAGGAAGTCTCTGATATAGCTGTTATTGTAACCCTTACCTTTGAAGGTGATGGGAGAACACTGTTTGGAACAGATGCAAAGACTGCTGCCATAGTTATGGAATCTCTCGGAGCTGCTGCCGTTGGCGCAAACTGTGGAACAGGTCCTGATAATATGGTAGATATTATCGCTGATATGGCCTCTGTAACCACGATTCCGATTATAGCTAAGCCCAATGCAGGACTTCCTGTAGTTACTGAGGACGGCTCTACAGAGTACGATATGGACTGTGATACCTTCGTAACTGAGATGGAGAAGCTCTTAAATGCAGGCGCTTCAATTATCGGAGGATGCTGCGGAACAACTCCTTCCTATATCAAAGGTATTCACGATAAGTATGCTGCAGCTTTTGATGCTGATAAGACACTTTCTAAGCCTGATGGCTCTACCTTCACAAGAAGACAGGACGGCGTGCGTTTCCTCACAAGTGAGAGAGAAACAGTTGACTTTAAGCTTGATGATCCCTTCATGATTGTTGGAGAGAGAATAAACCCTACAGGTAAAAAGAAGCTTCAGGCTGAGCTTCGCGAGGGTAAGCTCGATATGGTCTGCGACTTTGTATCACAGCAGGAGGATGACGGAGCTGCAATTCTTGATGTCAATGTGGGTATGAGCGGAATTGATGAGAAGCAGATGATGAGCGATGTTCTCGATGAGATCATTCCTCTGACTCCACTTCCTCTATGTATAGATACCAGTGATGAGAGCACCATGGAGATGGCTCTTAGAAAGTACCCGGGCCGTGCTCTTATTAACTCCATCTCACTGGAAAAGGATAAGGCTGAGAGATTTTTACCTCTTGCGAAAAAATACGGTGCTATGTTTATAGCACTTCCTGTTGGACCCAAGGGACTTCCCGGAAGCCTTGAGGAAAAGCATGAGTTTATCGATGCTCTTTGTGAGAAGGCTTATGCACATGGTCTCAGAAAAGAAGATATAGTCGTAGACGGACTTGTTGCTACAATCGGAGCTAACCCGAATGCAGCCCTGGAGACCCTTTCTACAATAAGCTACTGTAAGGAAAACGGACTTGCTACAATATGCGGTCTTTCCAATATATCCTTTGGACTTCCCCAGAGAGCTTTTATTAACACAGCATTTCTGACCATGGCCATTGCCAACGGCCTTACCATGGCTATATGCAATCCCTCCCAGGAGCTTCTTGTTAACAGCGCATTTGCATCTGACTTATTGAGACATAAGGAGGAGGCAGATCTTCGCTATATCGAGAGAATGGACAGATATGATGGCATGAATGTCCAGGTTGTGAGCGTTCCCAAGGGACAAAAGCTTGTGGCTGAAAATTCAGCAGCGGGCAGTGCTCTGGCAAATGCCGAAGGAAATAAAGAAAAAACAAAGGACGCTGCTCAGGGTAACAGTGAGCCTGTTGATGAAAAAACGGAGTTCTATAATAAGGTCAGAACCGATGTAATGAAGGGTTCAAAGCGTACCATTGAAAAGGATACCCTTGACGCCGTAGCTGCAGGCTGCGAGCCTAAGGTAATTTTGAATGAATACCTGATGCCTGCCATAAATGAGGTTGGTGATCTTTTTGATAAAGGAAAATACTTCCTTCCTCAGCTTATAGCAAGTGCTGAAGCCATGAAGCTCAGTATCGCCAGGCTGGAGCCCCTTCTTAACGAAGGAGACGAAGAGGGAGCAAAGGATAAGGACACCATTGTTATTGCCACTGTACACGGCGATATCCACGATATAGGTAAAAACCTTGTGGCTCTTATGCTTAAGAACCATGGCTTTAATGTAATTGACCTTGGTAAGGACGTACCAAGTGAGAAGATTGTAGACACAGCACTTTCTGAAAATGCAAAGATAATCTGTCTCTCTGCACTTATGACTACAACAATGCAGGAGATGAAGAATGTAGTTAAGCTTGCAAAAGAGAAAAGCTGCAATGCAAAAATTCTTATAGGCGGTGCGGTGGTAACCGAGGATTACGCATGGGAAATAGGTGCTGATGGCTATTCCTCCGATGCAGCTAACTGCGTTGTGGTGGTTAGAAAGATTATCGAAAATACATAACATTTTTGATATAATATTATAAAAGTTATTTATGGAGGCATACATTATGAATGGTGCTCAGGCTATTGTGAAATGTTTGCAGACTGAAAATGTTGAAGTTGTTTATGGTTATTCAGGGGTGGCTATAGCTCCCTTTTATGATGCGCTCGGCGAATTGCCTATAAAACAGATACTTGTAAGAACCGAGCAGAACGCTGCTCATATGGCCAGCGGATATGCGAGAATCAGTGGAAAGGTTGGCGTCTGTGCCGTTACCAGTGGTCCCGGTGCTACTAACCTTATAACAGGTATTGCTACTGCTTATGCAGACAGCATTCCGCTTGTTTGTATTACCGGTCAGGTAAATAGTGAGCTTATAGGAAGTGATGTTTTCCAGGAGGCTGACATTACTGGTGCTGCTGAGTCCTTTGTTAAGTACAGCTACCTGATCCGTGATGTTAATGATATTCCAAGGATATTCAAGGAGGCTTTTCATATTGCAAGTACAGGACGTAAAGGCCCTGTACTCATTGATATCCCGATAGATGTTCAACAGCAGATGATCTCTAAATTCTCATATCCTGAAAAGGTAAATATGAGAACCTACAAGCCTACAATCGAGGGTAATGCTGTGCAGATAAAGAAGGTCGTTAAGGAAGTTGCTAAGGCAAAGAGACCTATTATCTGTGTTGGTGGTGGTGTTCATTTATCAGATGCTGTACACGAGATAAGAAAATTTGTTAAGGACAACTGCATCCCTGTTGTATCCACAATGATGGGAATAGGTGTCATGGCCGCTGAGGATCCCTACTACTTTGGAATGGTCGGCAATAACGGACGTCCCTGTGCTAACAGAGCCCTCAATGAATCAGACCTTCTTCTTATGGTAGGCGCAAGAGTTGCTGACAGAGCTGTGAACAGACCTGACCTTATTACAGAGAATAAGGTTCTTATCCATATTGATGTAGATCCTGCTGAAATCGGTAAAAACGTAGGGCCTACGATTCCTCTTGTTGGTGATATTAAGCATATTTTCAAGAAGATAAATGATTTCGAGGATGAGGAAGATCTTATCCACGAGAGAAAAGAATGGATAAATACTCTTAATAAATATAAGAGTGAGATGCTGGAAAAAAGACCTGTTATCGATACTGAAAAGTATGTGGATCCCAAGGACTTTATAGAAAGCTTATCAAGAGCACTTCCTAATGATGCAATCTACATCGCAGATGTAGGTCAGAATCAGATATGGTCCTGCAGATGGCATCTTGTCCGCGAGGGAAGATTCCTTACCTCCGGCGGAATGGGAACCATGGGCTACTCGATACCTGCTGCCTTTGGCGCAAAATACGCAGCTCCGAAGAAAAAGGTAGTTGCTGTAATGGGTGACGGAGCATTCCAGATGTCCATGATGGAACTCTCAACCCTGCGTCAGTACGGCATGAATGTATCACTTATCGTGTTCAATAACGGATATCTTGGTATGGTTCGTGAGTATCAGCACTATGCATTAAATGACAGATATAACATGGTCGTACTTCATAACACTCCTAAGCTTGATAAGATAGCTGAAGCTTATGACATGAAGTATCTTCGCGCATCTTCCAAGGCGGAAGCGGATAAGCTTATTGAAGAGCTTATGAATACAGATGAGTGTGTGCTTTGTGAAGTGGTTGTAGACCCTATGGATTTGGCAAAGTAATGCAGGAGGAACTATGAAAAGAATTTACTCAGTTCTTGTTGAAAACCATGCCGGCGTACTCTCTAAGGTGGCCGGACTGTTTTCCAGACGTAATTTTAATATTGATTCCCTGGTTGTTGGTGAGACCAACTCCAAGGACGTATCATGCATGACGATCGTATCAAGCGGCGATGAGCGCACGATCGAGCAGATTGAAAAGCAGCTCAACAAGAAGCTTGATGTCATAAAGGTTAAGACCTTTAAGGAGAGCATGAGTATCTGTCGTGAGCTCACCCTTATAAAGGTAAGGTATAACCGCGAAAACAGAAGAGATATCATGGAAAACTGTGACATCATGAAGGCTCAGATTGTTGATATGAGTAAAAATATGATGATCATTCAGATCTGTGATACCCCTGAAAGGGTAGAAGTTTTTATTGAAATGCTCAGAACTGTTTCCATTGTTGAAATGGCAAGAACAGGAACGGTTGCGCTTACGAAATGCAGTGAGGGAGAGAAGTAAGACTTTCACATTAAAAAACATCAAGTAAGTATTTGGTAAAATATATCAATAATTTACCCCTTTAAAGTTTTAAATTTATAAAGTATTTCGTTGACTTTGCGCATAAAAGCGCATATAATCCATATTTAACAGTAACTTTTAAGTTATTATATGGGAGGAGCATGAAGAGAAAAGTTTTTCAGCTGCTTGTAGATAATACATCCGGTGTTCTCACCAGAATCTCAGGTCTTTTCGCAAGACGAGGCTACAATATCGAGAGTATCACTGCCGGAACTACAGCAGATCCTAATTATACCAGAATTACAATTGTTACATCGGGCGATGATGTGATCCTTGATCAGATTGAGAAGCAGCTCAGTAAGCTGATAGACGTCAGGGACATTCATGAGCTTGAGCCCGAGGAGAGTGTTTACAGAGAGCTTGCTCTTGTAAAGGTTCGTGCAGGTGAGAAGGAGAGAGACAGCCTTATCACTATAGCTAATATTTTCAGAGCAAATATCATCGATGTTACACCGGAGTCTCTCATCATCGAGATCACTGGTAATCAGTCAAAGGTGGATGCACTTTTGAAGATGCTTGAGGGCAAGGAGATTCTTGAGCTTGCAAGAACAGGTATTGCAGGTCTTGGAAGAGGTACCGATAAGGTAATCTCTATCGAGGAGCTTGAGAATATGTAATGCAGCAATGACTGCAGCTGACTACAGTTAACTTCGAAAATTATAAATTTTCGCAGCTATATATTAAAACACATATTTACGGAGGTAAGAAACATGTCACAGGATGCACGTATTTTCTATCAGGAAGATTGTAATCTTTCACTTTTAGAGGGTAAGACAATTGCTATTATCGGTTATGGTTCCCAGGGACACGCTCACGCACTTAACCTTAAGGAGTCCGGATGCAACGTTATCGTAGGACTTTATGAGGGCTCAAAGAGCAAGGCTAAGGCTGAGGCACAGGGACTTAAGGTTTATAATACAGCGGAAGCTGCTAAGCTCGCAGATGTGATTATGATTCTTATTAACGATGAGAAGCAGGCTAAGATGTACAAGGAAGACATCGAGCCCAACCTTGAGGCAGGCAACATGCTTATGTTCGCTCATGGTTTCAATATTCACTTCGGTCTTATCCAGCCCCCGAAGGATGTCGATGTTACAATGATCGCTCCCAAGGCTCCCGGCCACACAGTAAGATCTGAGTATCAGGCTGGTAAAGGAACACCTTGTCTTGTAGCTGTATATCAGGATGCTACAGGTAAGGCACTTGATAAGGCACTTGCTTATGGTGCTGGTATTGGTGGTGCAAGAGCTGGTATTCTTGAGACCACATTCAGAACAGAGACAGAGACAGACCTCTTTGGTGAGCAGGCTGTACTTTGCGGCGGTGTTTGCGCACTTATGCAGGCAGGCTTTGAGACACTTGTTGAGGCTGGCTATGATCCGAGAAATGCATACTTCGAGTGTGTACACGAGATGAAGCTTATCGTTGACCTTATCTATCAGTCAGGCTTTGCAGGAATGAGATATTCAATCTCCAACACTGCTGAGTATGGTGATTACATCACAGGTCCTAAGCTTGTAACAGAGGAGACAAAGAAGACAATGAAGAAGATCCTTTCTGATATTCAGGATGGAACCTTCGCTAAGGAATTCCTCCTTGATATGAGCGAGGCAGGCGGACAGGTACACTTCCAGGCTATGAGAAAGCTTGCAGCTGAGCATCCCGCTGAGCAGGTTGGTGCTGAGATCAGAAAGCTTTACAGCTGGAACAACGAAAGTGATAAGCTTATCAATAACTAATTACGATGAACTTATTATAATTAGGAAAAGGGGAGCTGCCGCTTAGCGGCAGCTCATTTTGGGGATTATGGAATATTACAGTAAGAAGCCTGTGAGAAGCAGAGTGCTTTCTCTTCTGGTTCTTTCCTTTACTATGTATATGGTAGCGGTTTTGCCTTTATTTATAGCCAGAGGCATGCCGTTTTTCTATTATGGGGATTACAATGTTCAACAGATTCCTTTCTATACTGTTGCTCACAGAGCCATAAGAAGTGGGAACCTTTTATATCTATGGAACATGGATTTTGGAGGCTCACTCATAGGAAGCTTTTCATTTTATCTTCTGGGAAGTCCGTTTTTCTGGCTGACTGTTCCATTTTCTGAGGAAGCAATTCCGTATATGATGCCATTTTTGATGGCACTTAAATACGGTGTGTGCTCAATGACTGCATACGTTTATATCCGAAGAAAAGTAGTGCGCGATGATTCTGCAATGATCGGTGCACTTCTGTATGCATTTTCAGGCTTCAACGCCTGCAATATTGTATTTAACCATTTTACGGATGCAGTTGCCTTTTTCCCTTTGTATTTATTGTCCTTTGAGCTGCTGATGGAGGTTGATCATCACAAGGACCACTGGTTCTTTATTCCGGGCGGAAGGAAGTTTGTATTCTTTACGCTGATGACAACCCTTATGGCGGTTATAAATTACTATTTCTTCTTTGGAGAAGTGGTATTTCTGATCATCTACTTTGTTGTATGCTACGTTCCGGGAAACAGGACGAGGCAGATACTCAGGATGTTTATGCGCTCCTTAGCGGGAGGAACCCTGGGCGTTCTTATCGGAGGCTTCTACATCCTTCAGGCTATTCTCGGAGTATCGGGTAACAGCAGGATTTCTAAGGTTATCCTTGGCTATGACACCGTGTCCTATAAGAGCATGAATATGCTCTGGGATATCATAAAGAGCATGGTCATGATACCGGATATAATCGGTAAGGGTACGGTATTTTATACGGATACTGTGAAAAACGCATCACTTGCGGTTTTCCTTCCACTGTTTGGGTTATCCGGAGTCATAGCGTATTGCTTAATGCATAAGACAAAGAAGAATGCTTATAAGAGACTGATCAATATATGCCTTATCATGGCATTTGTTCCTTTTCTTAATTCCGCGTTTTCTTTATTTAATGAAAGCTATTATGCGAGATGGTTTTATATGCCGATTCTCATAATGTCCATGATGACAGCAAGCGTAGTGGAACGAGGCGGATCTAAGGAATTAAAAAAGGGAGTCCTTATAACCTGCGGATTGTTCTTGCTGATAATTCTCATATCAGTGCTTCCTTCCTATAACGACCAGGATGAGGTTATTACCATGAAGCTTATCCTTAATGAGCATATCTATTGGAGGGATGTCATTGGAACAGCAATCATGATGGTGATGCTGATTGCTTCTGTGTTTGCAGTTCCGAAGTGTATTAGACAAATAAAGGTGCCCTTTAAAGGTAAGGTATTAGCAACCTTAAAAAAGCCAGTCATGAGAACGGATATCCTGTTTATCATGACTGCTATAGCATCAATAATATCTCTTCACATTGTGCTTCTAAACGGAAGCGGTCTTATCAATGATTTTGGTAAGGAACAGTGGGAGAAGCAGATGCTGCAGTCAGCGCCTGTTCTTAATGATGATACTGAGTTTTACAGAACAGAGACAGACAGGACTGCTACCAACTACGATATGTACTGGGGATATGGATCTCTCCACAGCTTTATAAGTACCATCCCTTCAGAGTCCTTCGATTTTTTATATGGTGCAGATGATGTTGAGAGGACGGTGGAGACCAATATTCCTGCGGATCGAATCGGTTTAAGAGCGATACTTTCAAATAAATATTATTTTGAAAACTCGCTTATAAACGATGAGGGCTTTTTTGAAAGTGGGGATGGAATAGAAGGGTTCTTTAAGATTGATACGCAAAACGGAATAGATATTTTTCTTAATATGAATTATATTCCCATGGGCTTTACCTATGATTACTTCATAAGAGAGTCTGACTGGGAGAAAATTGATACTGAAATAAAGGACCGCCTGCTCACTGTGGCCCTGGTTTTATCCGATGAGGATGCTGATAAGTACAGCGATATTATAAGTGAGCTTCCGGCTGCATATTATGCGGATGAGCTTCCTGTAGATGTTTTTCAAAACAACTGCATGGACCGCGCAGACACAGCCTGCCAGAAATTTGAGACAGATACAAAGGGCTTTTATGCCATGACAAGTAATCTCTTGGAAGATAAGCTGATGTTTTTCTCTGTTCCGAACATGAAGGACTTTAGCCTTACCGTTGATGGTAAAAAGGCTGAAATAATAAATGCAGATTACGGAATGATGGCTGTAAAAATTCCCGCAGGAGTTCATGAGATAAGGACTGATTTCAGGCCCAGTGGTTTTTATCAGGGACTTGTCATGAGCATAGCCGGAATTGTGATTTTTAGCGCTTATTTACTGGTTCTTCGTTTTTACAAAAAGCGCTAAATATGGTATGTTTATTCAGTGAATATACAAAAGATGTAATGGTGTGAATGTTTATAAGAAAGGTGAGGAGTGATTGTAAATGGCAGGTATGACAATGAGCCAGAAAATTCTGGCGGCACATGCAGGACTTTCAGAGGTTAAGGCCGGACAGCTTATCGAGGCTGATCTTGATCTCGTACTTGGTAATGATATTACAAGTCCTGTTGCCATAAAAGAAATGGAAAAGTTTAATTCCAAGGGCGTTTTCAACAAGGATAAGATCGCACTTGTTCCGGATCATTTTGTTCCCAACAAGGATATTAAATCAGCTGAAAACTGCAAATGCGTTCGCGAATTTGCAAAGAGAAATTCCATTACCAACTACTTTGAGGTTGGTCAGATGGGAATAGAGCATGCTCTTTTACCTGAAAAAGGTCTTACAGTTCCCGGAGACCTTATAATCGGAGCTGATTCACACACATGTACTTACGGTGCTCTCGGTGCCTTCAGTACCGGTGTTGGTTCTACAGATATGGCTGCAGGTATGGCTACAGGTAAGGCGTGGTTCAAGGTTCCTTCAGCTATAAAGTTTAATCTTACAGGTAAGCTTAACGAATACGTAAGCGGTAAGGATGTAATTCTTCATATTATCGGTATGATTGGCGTTGACGGCGCTCTCTATAAATCCATGGAATTTACAGGCGAAGGCGTTAAGGAGCTTTCCATGGATGACAGATTTACAATTGCCAACATGGCTATCGAGGCAGGTGGAAAGAACGGTATTTTCCCTGTTGATGAGAAGTCAATCGAGTATCTTAAGGAGCATGCACCGGGTAAGGAATACAAGGTGTTTGAAGCAGATCCCGATGCTGAGTATGATGAGGAGTACACTATTGACCTTTCTACACTTAAGTCAACAGTTGCTTTCCCGCATCTTCCCGAGAACACTCATACCTTTGATGATATCGATGACATTAAGATTGACCAGGTAGTTATCGGTTCCTGCACAAATGGTAGAATCGATGATATAAGAATGGCTGCCAGAATCCTTAAAGGCCGCAAAGTTGCAGAGGGAATGAGATGCATCATTATCCCTGCTACACAGGCAATCTACATGCAGGCTATGGACGAGGGACTTCTTAAGATCTTTATTGAAGCAGGCGCTGTTGTTTCTACTCCTACCTGTGGTCCCTGCCTTGGCGGATATATGGGAATTCTTGCATCAGGAGAGAGATGCGTTTCAACAACTAACAGAAACTTTGTAGGCAGAATGGGAGCTACTGACTCTGAGATTTATCTTGCTTCTCCGGCTGTTGCTGCAGCAAGTGCGATAACAGGTAAGCTTTCACAGCCTTCTGAATTATAAAAGGCTTTATATGAAAGAAAGGATAAGCGTATGAAAGAAGCAAGAGGAAATGTTTTTAAATTCGGTGACAACGTAGATACAGACGTTATCATTCCTGCAAGATATTTGAATACAGCTGACCCTTCAGAGCTGGCTGCTCACTGCATGGAGGATATCGATAAGACCTTCATTCAGAAGGTACAAAAGGGTGATATCATTGTTGCCAATAAGAATTTTGGCTGTGGCTCATCAAGAGAGCATGCACCTATTGCCATTAAGGCTGCAGGTGTTTCCTGCGTAATAGCAGAAACCTTTGCCAGAATTTTCTATAGAAACAGCATAAACATTGGTCTTCCCATTGTTGAGTGTGAGGAAGCCGCAAAGGAAATAAACCCCGGCGATGTGGTCAGTATCAATTTTGATACAGGTGTTATCACTGATGAGACTACAGGTAAATCCTATCAGGGACAGGCATTCCCTCCTTTTATGCAGAAAATAATAGACAGTGAAGGACTGGTAAATTATATCAATGCAAAGTGATATCAGACTTTTTATGGTTATTCCCTGTTATAACGAACAGGAAGTATTGCCTGAGACTTCCAGACGACTTGAGGAAAAGTTTGGAAAGCTCATAAATGACGGTGTAATTTCTGGGGACAGCAGAGCAGTGTTTGTAGATGACGGTTCTGCTGATAAGACCTGGGAAATGATTGATGAATTACATAAGAAAAATCCTCTGTTTCAGGGAGTTAAGCTCTCCCGAAACAGAGGCCATCAGAATGCACTTCTTGCAGGTCTTATGACTGTAAGAAGTGTTTGTGATGTTGCAATATCCATGGATGCTGACCTTCAGGACGACATAGGTGCGATAGACGAGATGCTGCAAAAATACAAGGAAGGTGCTGAGATTGTATTTGGTGTAAGAAGCAGCAGAGAGACAGACACTGCCTTTAAAAGAGGTACAGCACAGAGCTATTACAAGCTCATGAACAACATGGGAGCTGACATCGTGTATAATCACGCTGATTTCAGACTTATGAGTAGCACAGCTCTTGAGATGCTCTCAGAGTTCACTGAGGTCAATCTGTTCCTCAGAGGAATTGTTCCGATGATAGGCTTAAAAACAGATATTGTTTTTTATGAGAGATCAGAGCGCTTTGCGGGTGAGAGTAAGTATCCTCTTATGAAGATGTTATCTTTTGCATTTGAGGGGATCACGTCACTTAGCGTTAAGCCCATTCGGGTAATATCAGGCCTTGGAGTTACGATCTTTTCAGTGAGTATAATCATTTTAATCTATTCACTGGTTCGTCATTTTACCAATAATACGATTCCCGGATGGACCACAACGGTTCTTTCCATATGGGCTATCGGAGGTCTTACGATGATTTCCCTTGGTGTAATAGGCGAATATATCGGTAAGATTTATCTTGAGACCAAGAACAGACCAAGATACATAATAAGTGAGTATCTTGGAGATAAGGATGATAAAGTAAATCTTGTTGATGTGAAGATATGCAGGACAACAGAATTTGATAAATAAAAATGTTTATGATCGAGCTTGCTCGAATAAAATATATAAATTGAGGTATTAAAATGTCAGAAGAAAAGAAAAAGAAAACACCCGCCGATTTTAAAAAGGAGAGCGAGGCAGCTTTTAAGGTAGACCTTGCAAAGGGCTCTAAGGTAAAGAAGGTTATCGGCGTAGTCAGCGGAAAGGGCGGAGTTGGTAAGAGTCTTGTAACAGGACTTTCAGCCTGCGCTATGAATAGAAAGGGCTACAGCACAGCTGTACTTGATGCAGATATAACGGGTCCTTCAATTCCGAGAATGTTCGGTGCTGAGCAGATTAAATATGCAGACGATAATGGTAATATGATTCCTTCAGAATCTGAAAACGGAATCAAGATGGTTTCCATCAATCTCTTAATGGATAACGATACTGATCCTGTTATCTGGAGAGGACCTGTTATCGCAGGTGTTGTTAAGCAGTTCTGGGGAGAGGCCTGCTGGGGCGATGTGGACTACATGTTTGTAGATATGCCTCCCGGAACAGGTGATGTTCCGCTCACAGTTTTCCAGTCACTTCCTGTTGATGGAATTATCGTTGTATCAACACCACAGGAGCTTGTTTCCATGATCGTTGAAAAGGCTGTTAATATGGCTAAGATGATGAACGTTCCTGTAATCGGTCTTGTTGAGAACATGAGCTATATGAATTGTCCTCACTGCAATAAGCCTATTTATGTGTTTGGTGAGAGCAAGATTGATTCCTATGCTTCAGCTAACGGACTTGATGTTCTTGCAAGAATTCCGCTTGATCCTGAGTTTGCTGCAAAATGCGACGCAGGTAAGATAGAAGAATATGAGCCTGACTTCATGGATAGCCTTGTATATGCACTTGAGCAATTATAATATTTTCTAATTCGCTCAGGGTGTATATAATAAATATATACGTATATTATGGCATGAAAATAATATTCTTTCGGGGGATACGGTTATGAAGTGGAGACCGGGTAAAAAACAATTCAGTATAATGGTATCTGTTATCCTATGCAGTCTTGCCATCATGCTGATCTACTATGTTATCTTTAATTGGAATTCACTTGAAAAAGGTATAAACAGATTTCTGGGTATCCTTACTCCAATCATTATTGGATGTGTAATCGGTTATATTCTTACGCCCATATTGAATTTCATCGAAAAACAATGGATTTATCCCTTATATAAGCTTGGCGGAGTAAATCTTAAAGAAAGCCAGTATTTTCAAAAAAGGAAAAAGGTGAGAAAGCTAAGTGTAGCTCTCACCATGATCCTTTTCTTTGCAGTTCTTTACGCGATGCTGATGATCCTTATTCCTCAGCTGATCAGAAGCATAAGGGACATTATTCGTAATTTCCCTTTTTATGCTACCAATCTTCAGAGGTTCATGGACAAATATCTGGATGATAATCCTTCGATCAGAAGGGTTATGGATACATTGCTTCAACAGTATTCAGACACCATAAACAATATGTTTAAGGATAATGTTGTTCCTAATCTTTCTACTATGATCACGACGATCTCGAAGAGTATGATGAGCATTATCCAGGTATTCCTGTATCTTATAGTCGGCGTAGTAGTTGCTGCTTATGTTCTGAATTCAAAGGAAACTTTTATCGGACAGGGCAAAAAGATTTGCTATGCATACTTAAAAAGAGAGTTTGCCAATGAGGTCATAGGTGCATTCAGGTATGCTCATTACACCTTTACCGGATTTGTAATGGGAAAACTGGTGGATTCCATTATTGTTGGTATCA
Source organism: Butyrivibrio sp. XPD2002 (assembly GCF_000423945.1). Classification (GTDB taxonomy): domain Bacteria; phylum Bacillota; class Clostridia; order Lachnospirales; family Lachnospiraceae; genus Butyrivibrio. The sequence continues at coordinate 137,676 of NZ_AUIY01000001.1, forward strand.
TCTGCTTTATTGTTCTTAAAATATTGAAAATACCATATCCGATAGTTCTGGCCTTTGGTGTTGGTATTACCAATATAATCCCGTTTTTTGGTCCGTACCTGGGCGGAGGCTTTGGACTTATACTTCTGATAATGATCAATCCCTTTAAGGCACTGGTATTCCTGATAGTTATCGTAATCCTTCAGCAGATAGACGGTAACATTATAGGACCGGTTATACTCGGTAATTCCACGGGTCTGTCCAGCTTCTGGGTTATTTTTGCGATCATGTTCTTTGGCGGCATCTGGGGACCTATCGGATGGCTTATAGGTGTGCCGGTATTTGCATGTCTGTATACTCTGGCAAGGCATATTACTATGAACAGACTTCGCGATAAGAGACTGCCGAGGGATACTTCAACCTATATTGATGCTGCATATATGGACGATAGTGGTATAGTTACCCTTGAAAATGCGGATAACAGCAGGTACTACGTCCACAACGATACATCTACATGGCGCAGGATCTTTAAATTTTACAGAAGCAAAAAGAAGATAATCGAGAATGTTCTTCCCAATATGGGTTCTGATAATGAAGAGACTGTGAAAAAGGAAGAGGGCAAAAAGCATTCGGAAGGCGCACAGGAGAAGACTTTGGAGCAGGTCGGAACGCAGGGACTTGATGACTATGATAAATAAGGACATTAATTTTGTAATGTATACCCTGCGGATTTAATGCTTAAATTAGCGCCTTGACACTTGATTTTATGTAATTATAATAATCTTTAAAAAGTTGGCACTTTAACGTGCTAAATCATATCGGCTTGGGCGTTACTTTATATACCTGAACTGATCAGAAAATTAGGAGGAGCATAATTATTATGAGTAAGAAAAATTTAGACTGGTCAAGTATTGGATTTAATTATCACGTAACGGATTATCGTTATGTGTCCAACTACAAGGATGGAAAATGGGATGACGGCGCCATTACAACCGATTCTAAGATTGTATTAAGTGAAGACGCAGGCGTTCTTCATTATGCACAGGAAGTATTCGAAGGCCTTAAGGCTTATGAGACAGAGGATGGACACATTGTGTGCTTCAGACCTGACCTCAACGCAGACAGAATGGAGCAGTCAGCAGGACGTCTTGAGATGCCTGCTTTCCCTGCTGATAGATTTATCAAGGCTGTTGACGAAGTTGTAAAGGCTAATGTGGACTGGGTTCCTCCTTTCGGAAGCGGAGCAACCTTATACATCAGACCTGTAATGTTTGCTACAGGTAACGTTATCGGAGTTAAGCCTGCTGATGAGTATCAGTTCAGAATCTTCGTAACTCCCGTAGGACCTTACTTCAAGGGTGGCGCTAAGCCCATCGTTGTAAAGGTAAGTGATTTTGACAGAGCAGCACCGAACGGAACAGGTAATATCAAGGCCGGCCTTAACTACGCAATGAGCCTTCATGCAATTGTAACAGCTCACGAAGAGGGCTTTGCCGAGAACGTATATCTCGATGCTCAGAGCAGAACATACATCGAGGAGACAGGCGGAGCAAATATTATATTTGTAGATGCTGACGGCAACCTTGTAGTTCCTAAGTCATTTACAGATTCAATCCTTCCTTCAATAACAAGAAGATCTATCGTTCAGGTTGCAAAGGATTACCTTGGACTTAGCGTAGAAGAGAGACCTGTAAGACTTGATGAAGTACAGAACTTTAAGGAGATGGGTCTTTGCGGAACAGCAGCAGTTATCAGCCCTGTTGGTAAGATCAATGATCACGGCAAGGAAATCTGCTTCGAGTCCGGTATGGATGAGATGGGACCTGTACTTAAGAAACTCTATGACACTCTCACAGGAATCCAGATGGGTGAGATTGAAGCTCCTGAAGGATGGGTACACGTTATCAAATAAAATCTTATATTTTGAATTTCTGCCCCGGCTTTATGTCGGGGCTTATTATATAAAAAGGAACTGCCAGCAGAATGGAAGAAAAGGCCAGTAATAAAAGATCAGTCATACTTCTTATTATAATAATCATCTTTTCGCTCGCTTTATCGGTAGCAATCAATATGCTGTCGCCTAAGGGGAAGATAGCTGTTATCACTGTGAATGGAGAAACAGTAAAAGAGCTTCCACTCTCAGAGGATGCTGAATTTGTTGCTACCGGCTACGAGGGCGGCGAGAATAAAGTTATTGTTAAGGACGGCACCTGTTATGTCAGCTATGCGGACTGTCCTGATAAGCTTTGCGTAAAACAGGGTAAAATAATAAAGGAAGGCGAATCCGTAATCTGCCTTCCCCACAGGGTTGTTGTCACAATAATGGGAGCTGATAAGAGTAATGAATTGGATTCGATAGCTAAATAGAAGCAAAATAATTGAGAAACATATAAAAAAAATATAAAAATACTACAATTGTTATCGGAATAGTGTAAAATATTTTTATAAGTGATTTTTTATTTAAAAATTTTAAAAATTCTAACATACTAATTATGAGGAGGGTATGCGAATGTTAAACATCACTAAAGACTTGAAGGACAAAAATCTGGTAGTTGGTCTCGAAGGAAGACTTGACACAACAACAGCTCCCACACTTGAGGAGGAGCTTAAGTCTTCACTTGCTGGAGTAGAGACTCTTGAGTTTGATCTCGCTAAACTCGAGTACATTTCCAGTGCAGGTCTTCGCGTGCTTCTGTCATCTCAAAAGACAATGAATAAGCAGGGCAAGATGGTTGTTAAGAATGTTTCCGAGGAGGTTAATGAGATCTTCGAGGTAACAGGCTTTTCAGATATTCTTACAATCGAATAATACCGTTTATATAATAGCAGGATAACTATGTTTATCCTGCTATTTATGCTTTTTTTCTTAATGAGGGTATATGGATAAGTATAATATCAGGAAAATCTCCGCGCTTTTATTAGCAATAGTGATTTTTCTTGGCCTATTTTGTCCGCTTAAGATTACGTCCTTTGCTGAGAGCAGCACAAAGCTTGCTGAGACAGCGAGGCCTTCTGTTAATGGAAGACTCCATGTGGATGGGGGCAAACTAGTAGATGAGAGCGGAAAACCTGTGCAACTCAGAGGTATTAGTACGCACGGTCTTACCTGGTATCCGGACTTTATAGACGAGAAATTATTCAAGCAACTTTCCGATGAATGGAACAGCAGCTTTATTAGGCTTGCAATGTATTCACATGTATATTGCGGCAAGGATAAAGATATCAGCATGGAATACATGAGAAAAGGTATACAGGCTGCGATAGCTGCTGATATGTATGTTCTTGTGGACTGGCATGTGCTTGAAGAACAAAATCCTAATGTAAACAAAAAAGAGGCTCTGGATTTCTTTGAGAAAATATCTTCAGAATTCTCTGATTCACCCAATCTTATTTACGAAATATGTAATGAACCTAATGGCGATACAAGTTGGGATGATATTGTTACCTATTGTAATGACGTTATACCTGTAATAAGAAAAAACGTTCCTGATTCTGTCATTGTTGTGGGAACACCTGAATATGACAGAAGACTTTTGCCTGCAATAAACAGACCGCTTCAGTTTGACAATGTAATGTATTCATTACATTTTTATGCTGCATCTCATAAGGATGATCTTATGGATGAGCTGAAAACAGCGGTAAATGAGAATGCACCTGTTTTTATAAGCGAATGCGGAATAAGTGAACATACAGGTGATGGAGACATCGATTTTGCCTGGGCAAGAAAATGGTTCAATTATCTGGATGAGCATAAGATAAGCTATACAGTCTGGAGTTTTTCAAACAAGGATGAAACCTCTGCATTTTTCAACATAAAGTATGATCCTGTAAAATATGGGCTGGATGATAAGTATCTTACCGAATATGGTAAATGGGTTAAGGAGCTTATAAAGGGCACTCCTCCAGATGATATTTATGCTCCCGCGGATGTGCTAAAAAAAACAGACATTCAAAAGCTTGAGTCCTATGTGACCAATTCACTTGGAAAACGCGGCTTTACAACTGTATATAAATATCCTGAATTTGCAGCATTGTGTGCGCTTATCATATTGGTATTTTTTACAATTCGCTTTATTTATATACAACTTACGAAAAACAGACATGCGACCTATTATGATCTGTTTACGAAAAAAGAGCTTAGGGATAATTCAAGAAAGAGCGGTGTAGCTTACTTTGTTGCAAAAGCAATAATTATCATAAGCTCATATCTGACATTGATTTATCTGTGCTGGAGAATTTTTTATTCAGTACCGATCGAATTTGGTTTTATAGCTGTTGCGGGAAATATATTCCTTCTTTTTGTTGAAATACTAGGCTTCCTTGAATCAATTGTATTTTATGAGAGCCTTCTTGGTATGAAGAGACATCCTCTTCCAAAGATAAAGGATGAGGAATTCCCTGATGTTGATATTTTCATTGCTACATATAATGAACCCTGTGAACTTCTTAAGAAAACAATCAATGGCTGTGTACATTTAAGCTATCCTGATAAGAATAAAGTTCATGTTTATGTATGCGATGATAACAGGCGCTCAGAAATGCGAAAGCTTGCAGAAGATATGGGCGTTGGTTACTTTGACAGACCTGATAATAAGGGGGCAAAGGCAGGAAACCTAAATAATGCACTTAGACAGACCTCGTCTCCCTATGTTGTCACCCTTGATGCGGACATGATAGTAAAGAGCGATTTCCTGTTAAAGACAATACCGTACTTTGTGGAGGCAGAAAAGAAAAGCTTATTGCTGGAGGATGGAAAAAAGGTTCGCCTTGATGTTCTTCAGACTCCGCAGTGCTTCTATGATCCTGATGTATTCCAGCATGCACTGTATTCTGAAAGAAGAGCTCCCAATGAGCAGGATTTCTTCTATAGAACCATTGAGGTTGCCAAGACCTCCACAAACAGTGTTATATATGGTGGTTCAAATACGATACTCAGCAGAAAGGCTCTTGAGGATATCGGAGGCTTCTATACAGAATCTATTACGGAGGATTTTGCAACCGGACTGCTTATAGAGTCGAAGGGATATGTCAGTCTGGCTATTTCCGAACCTCTTGCAAGCGGACAGACGCCTCATACCTTCAAAGAGCATATACAGCAAAGAACCCGCTGGGGAAGAGGTGTAATCGTAACTGCCAGAAAACTGAAGTTCTGGAGAATGAAGGGATTATCACTCAGACAGAAGATCAGCTATTGGAGCTGCGTAGTCTACTGGCTTTCACCCTTAAAGAACTTTATCTATATGCTTTCACCGATCCTGTTTGCAACCTTTGCAGTTCCGGTTCTAAAGTGTAACTGGATGGATCTTATAGTTTACTGGCTTCCGATGTTTGCTTTGCAGGATATAACCCTGAGAGTTTTAAGTCAGAACGCCATGTCTATAAAATGGAGCGGAATATATGAGACAAGTGTCATGCCTCATCTTTTCATTCCGATTTTAAAAGAGACATTTGGAATTACTCTTTCGACCTTTAAGGTTACGGATAAATCGAAAAAGGTTACAAAGAGAAAAACCGATCTAAGGACCATGGCACCGTTTATCATTCTCTCGATATGCTCGGTAATTGGTATCACGAGAGTTTTGATGATGCTTAACTGGATGAATTTCCTTGGACTGTCGGTACTATTGTTCTGGATGATAAGGAATTTTTACTATCTTATTATGTCGATGTTCCTTGTTGATGGAAGAGATTCCGATAACGAGGTTGTACATGTAATTGATGCAGAGCCTGTCGAGGTTGAAATTGCACACGGAGAGGGTAAAGGCTCAAAGTACTACGGCGTTACAACAAGGCTCACTGAGCATAGTGTTTCTATTTTCCTGGATGATGGGGTTAAGCTTGAATCAGGAGCTTCAGTGAAATTAAGCATAGACACTGAGAAATACAGTGCAAAACTTGATGGTGCGGTAACCAATATTATTGAATCCAAGAACGGTGGTATTTATTCGCATACCATTGAAATTTTAGACTTTGGCGATTCCGAGATGGAATATCTTGAAATACTTTATGACCGCGTACCTTCACTTCCGCAGTCACTTTCAAGAGACTTCGGAATAATCACCCACCTGTGGCAGAATATAGCCTACAGAGTTGCAAGGACAACAAGACACTGATGACCTTTTAGTATATGGAGAAGAGGTAATTATGAAAGAGGTAAATATTCAAAAGCAATCAGACGGTTTACTTATTGAACTTATAGGTAGAATTGATTCAAACAATGCGCCTCAGGTAGAGGAAAGCATGAAGGAAGCATTTGATTCTCCCGATGAAGTGGTTATTGATGCTCAGAATCTGGAATATATTTCCAGTGCCGGACTCCGTGTTCTCCTTCATTTAAGAAAAACTAAGAAGAATCTGAGAATAATAAATGTGAGCTCAGAGGTATATGAGATATTTGATATGACAGGCTTTAATCAGATGATGACTGTTGAGAAGGCTTACAAGGTTGTCAGCGTTGAAGGCTGTGAAGTTATAGGTAAGGGTGCTAATGGCATTCTGTACAGAATTGATAGCGATAATGTTGTCAAGGTTTATAAAAATGCGGATGCCCTTAATGATATTCAGCATGAGAGAGAGGTTGCAAGGCTTGCGCTTGTCCTTGGAATACCTACTGCAATATCCTATGATGTTGTAAAGGTTGGAGACAGCTACGGATCAGTATTTGAGCTCTTAAATGCAACATCCTTTTCAAAGATTCTGGCAACAGAGCCTGATAAGTTTGACTGGTGCGTAAATGAGTTTGCAGGTCTCCTTAAGAAAATTCATGAGACTGAGGTTCCTGAAGGGAAGCTTCCCAGCATTAAGGAAACGGCTCTTAAATGGACTGAATTCGATAAGGATTATTTACCTGTTGAATCTTATGAAAAGCTTAAGTCACTTATCGAAAAGGTGCCTGAATCCAATCATATGATCCATGGTGATTATCATACCAACAATATTGAGCTTCAGGACGGTGAGGTTCTCCTCATCGATATGGATACTCTGGCAGTTGGACATCCTATTTTCGAGCTTGCATCCATTTACAATGCATTTATTGGTTTCTATGAAGTCAATAAAGAAGGATGTAAGGATTTCCTTAAGATCAGCAGTGATGAAGCTATTAAGTTCTTTAACAAGGCAATGTCTGTTTATCTTGGCACGGAAGATGAGGACAGAATAAAAGAGGTTGTAGATAAAGCCAGAATTGTAGGCTATACAAGAATTATCAGAAGAAATATCAGACGCGGTGCACTTGAAAATGAAACCGGTAAGCAGGAAATAGAGCTTTGGACAAAAGAGCTCATAGAACTCCTTGACAGAATTGATACGTTGGAATTCTAAGCTTTTCAAAATATTCGAAACTATTAGTTTGAAGCACCAAAAAGGATGGGGGTTATGAAAGAACTAAAAATCGATGCAAAAGTTGAAAATCTTCCCAAGGTTTTGGAATTTATTGACAGCGAGCTTGAAAATGACGGCTGTGATATGAAAAATCAGATGAAGATTGATATGGCTGTTGAAGAGCTGTTTGTCAATATCGCTCATTATGCATATAGGGACAAGGTTGGAGATGCTGTGATCCGTTATGAAATTGAAGGAAACAGCGCGGCAATTACCCTTATAGATAGCGGAAGTCATTATGATCCTCTTGCCAAGGATGATCCTGATGTTACACTTTCAGCTGAAGAGAGGCAGATTGGCGGTCTTGGTATTTATATGGTTAAGAACAGCATGGATGATGTTCGCTATGAATACAAGGACAATAAAAATATTACTACGATAGTAAAATCTATTAACTGACCGGATGGACCTATAGAATGGAGTTTATAACTAAGAAACAGAAGAACAGGGCGTATATAGTCTCTGTAGTTTACTTTTTGATGGTTTTTGTTTGTGCCCAGATGATCTTTATAAGAGGCATAAATAATCTTAAACCAATTTATGTTTTTAATATTAGTGGGGATATTTTTGGAATGTTGATGGGGGCAGTACTTTTTATATGCTGTCTCATTGACGTCCAGAAAACAGGATCAAACCTTAAGTGGTTACTATACTTGCTTAATGCGGCATACATAGCACTTTTTACAGATGCAATAGCATGGCTGGTAGATGGAGTTCCAAAGCTTGCGCTTATAAATTACGTGGACAATTTTTTCTATTATTTATGTGCACCCTTGGAACTATTCTGTTTTTGGAAATATACAGAATCATACTTAGAAACTGACAGAAGAATAGTAAAGCTTATTGATAAATTTCAGGTTGCAGGCCTTTTTATATCTTTATTCATGAGGATTAGCAACATATTTACAGGAATTTACTATTACGTGTCACCAGATGGGTTATACCATAGAAGTCCTTTATATCTGATCTCTATGATATATGTTTTCTCATCAACGGCAGCCACGCTTTTGGTAGTTGTGTGGGAGAGGAAAAATCTTCAAAGATATCAGATTATAACGTTTTTTATGTATGCAATTGCACCTCTGATAGTATCAATATTGACTATAAGAGTGTATGGGCTTTCTATCATAAGCGGTGTACTGATGCTGGTAATACTGCTAATGTATTGCATGCTCAATGTCCTTCAGGGAAGGGATAAGGCTATTGCTGACAGGGATCTTATGCTTGCTTCTTCAATTCAGGAGCATGTGCTTCCAAGAATTTTCCCGCCTTTTCCTGACAGAAATGAATTTGATCTATATGCTTCAATGACTCCTGCCAAGGAGGTCGGTGGAGACTTTTATGATTTCTTTATGATAGATGATAACCATCTGGCTGTTGTAATAGCTGATGTTTCGGGTAAAGGTGTACCGGCAGCGCTGTTTATGATGGTATCAAGAACGATCATTAAGAATCAGGGATTGTATTCAAGAAAAATGAATCCCTGTACTATTTTGCAGAAGGTAAATAACCAGCTATGTGAGGGAAATGAGCTTGAGCTGTTTGTAACTGCATGGCTTGGAATTATTGATATATCTACAGGAATAATGGATTACGCTAATGCGGGACATGAATATCCCTGCATCAGAACCGGTGGAGGGAATTTCACTTTATTAAAGGAAAAGCATTCACCGCCTCTTGCAACAATGGAAGGACTTTCCTTCAGAGGAGGCCAGCTAAAGCTTCAGCCCGGTGATGCTTTGTACATCTATACAGATGGAGTTACCGAGGCTACCAATTCCAAGAATCTGCTCTTTGGTAACGACAGAATGCTAAGCGCACTTAATGAGGATCCGGATGCAGATCCTATTACTCTTGATAAACATGTAAGGAATCGTATCACGGAATTCGTTAAGGATGCACCACAGTTTGATGATATCACAATGCTATGCCTTAAGTACTATGGGGCTGATGCGGGCGCTGAGGTGGTATAACTTATAAAAAAATAATTTTGAGTGAGGTGGAGTTTATGGAAAAAATGTACAAGGAAATTGAGAAGGAGCCTATTTGCAGATCAAAGAGAATTATCATAACCTGCAAGGACAATAATCTTGAGGCTGATTTTGGTAAGGCCAGAGATAATCTTCAGGAATGCCAGCTTCTTCCTAAGGATAACCTTCATATGGAGCTCCTTTTTGAAGAGACTGCCTTAATGCTTGAGCAGATCACAAAGGATTTCTCGGCAATGCTTTGGTTTGAAAAGTTTGAGCATTACTGCTGCCTTAAGCTCACAGCAAAAACCGACATGTCCTTTGAAAAGAAGGAAGAGCTTCTTGGTATGGCTACAGATGGTAAAAATGCCATGGCTAAGGGTTTTATGGCAAAGATTGCTGATATCATTGAGACCGGACTTCTTGACTTTGACTATGTTGGAAGACTTCAGCAGGAATATGGTGGAGTAAGTGTTGGATTTGGAAGTATGGGTATTTATGATGGCATGGGCGGAATTGCAGATCTTGGATCTGCCTGGTCATTATCTGACTATAAGCTTTCACTTTCAGATGCCATTGAGGAAGATGAGCAGGATGACGCTACTCAGGAAGCCTGGGATGAGCTGGAGAAATCAATCGTTGCCAATATTGCAACTGATGTAATCGTAGGAACAAAGAGTAACACAATAGAGATGACAATTATTAAAGAACTAAAAAATGAATAAGACCCTAAATATCAAACAAATTTCTACTCTTGGACTTTTACTTGCTTATGCAATGATATTGTCTTATATTGAATCTCTTTTTCCATTTTTTGGCGGAGTCCCGGGCATGAAGCTCGGTCTCCCCAATATGGTTATAGTGCTTCTTCTCTATAGCTTTGGATGGGAATCAGGGATAGTAATAAATATACTTAGGATTATTCTTACAGGATTATTGTTTGGAACCATGTTTGGAATAATGTTTTCTGCGGCAGGTGCTGTGGTGAGCTTTCTTGTAATGATCCTGGTAAAGAAAACGAATATTTTTGATATCAGAGGAGTAAGTATCTGCGGTGGCATAGCCCATAATGTGGCACAGCTTCTGATTGCCGCATTTGTTGTTAAGACCTCAGGCATAGTTTTTTATCTGCCGCTTCTGATGATATCGGGAGCTTTGACCGGCTTTTTAAATGGAATCATAGCCGGGATAATGCTCAGATATGTTAAATATTTGTAGCTGCTTTAACGCCTTTGCGGAGGTATTTTAGTGAACAAGAAAAAGCAGGCAGCTGGCGTAATTATCATCGTACTTATAGCTCTTATAATCGTTAACAGTCTTAATCTGGTGCTTGTATTTAAGACAACAGCTGATGAAACCATCAATGCAGGAAAATATCAGCTTGAAAGTATCGGCGCTGAGCTTGAAAACGGCATTAATAACGCCAAAAATTTAACAGCAGAATATTCTTATAAAGCACAAGCCATTTCTTCTGATCATGAGGCTCTTGAGTCTTTTATTTACGAGGCTAAAGAAGAGGTTAAGATCAAAACAGATGGCGTGGGCTTTAATGTTTATGCGGCCGGAACTGATTGGGAAATCATTCCGGAGCTTGATGATGAAAATTACTCCGCAACTGACCGTTCATGGTATACAGGTGCGGTTAGAAATAGCGGAAATGTTTATATTGCAGCTCCCTACATAGATGCTGTGTCCGGTAATATATGTTATTCCGTATCTAAAGCTATTGATAATAATGGAACAGTCTTTGCGATTGACTATACTCTTGCAAAAATTCAGGAACAGATTCAAAAGATTTCTATAACTGATAACAACCTCTCTGTTATTGTGACAGAGGAAGGTGTTATTGCGGGCTGCAGCGATGATCGCTATGTAGGAACTTTTCTTGCAGATTCATATCCGGACTACGTTGGAATATTTAACGTTGCCAAGGGATCCACTGAAACAGTTTCCAGTAAGATAAGAAAAGGACTGGTAAATGATAATCTGTTTGCCACAGGAACCAACTCCGGCTGGTATCTTATTGTTTGTATAAATGATTGGGAGCTCTATCGCAATTCTTATGTCTGGCTCGTTGGAGCCATGATTCTTAATGTCATTTTGTTTTCAGTAGTATTTGCGCTTTATTTCATCAGTAAGTCAAATGAGATCAAGGCACAGGAAGCACTTGAGGAAAAGGAAGATTTCCTTAAGACTGTTTCCGGCAATCTGAAAACTCCCCTTAATCAGATCTTAAATAATGCGGATTCAACAGTCTTTGATGAGGACATGAACTACGAGGCAAGGTTTAAGACCATACAGGAGGCCTCGATTCAGCTATCTGAATATATTCATCAGATCATCAGTTACTCAAATTATGTTAAAGGTGAAAACCAGAAGCATGCCAGACTGAATGTAAAAAAGTATGCAAGGGTAAGCTCCAGGTTCAGGAATATTATCATTATTCTCATGTGCATTACTATGCTTATAAGTGTTTTCTCGATCAGCTGGATGACATCCAGATGGTGCAGAGCCAGAATGCAGGAAGCGGTGGGCGAATATGAGAGCCAGGTATCCGAGTGGACTGTATCTCAAAAGAGCATACTTGATATGTTCTGTAATGACATTGCAACGAATCCCGGCATTTTGAATGATTATAATGAGACCATTACGTATCTTGACCGCGTTACAGCCTGCTATGATCAGATTTCAGCTACTTACATTGCAAATAAGGAATTTTCACCTACGGTTTTCATGAATAATGGCTGGAAGCCTGGAACTGATTTTAGAATTGAAGACAGACAGTGGTATATGGATACCATAAATTCTGAGTCCGGCTTTAATATTTCAAGTCCGTATATTGATGCTCAGACAGGTCTTTACTGTATAACTTTTTCGCAGGAGGTATTTGATAAGAATACAGGAGATTTCCTGGGCGTATTTGGTATAGATTTTTATATTGATAAGCTTGTGGAAATCCTTGGAAATTCATATTCTAATGAGAGCTATGCGTTCCTTACCGATGCCAGAGGAGTAATAATCAATCACCCCTATGGCACCTATCAGATGACAAAGGACAGATCCACCAATATAGCATCACTTCCCTATAAGGATGCTTATAAGAATCAGGAAACAGTAGATATTATCAAGGATTACGACAGCGTCTATAAAGTAATTATCGCTGAAAAGAGTAGCGTTTCAGATTTTACTGTTTTTGTTGTGTTTAACTTCCTTGCAATTTATGGTAGGACAATCCTTTATGGATCGATAGCATTCTTTGTATCACTTATCTGCGTGATTATTATTTACAGGCTCCTTGGTGGCCTTATCACATGGCAGGATGAGATGAATACAAAGCTGCAGGAATCTGCTGATGCGGCAATTGCAGCAGGTAAGGCTAAGAGTGATTTCCTTGCTATGATGTCCCATGAGATCAGAACACCTATAAATGCGATCATCGGTATGAATGAGATGATCATAAGAGAGTGCTCTTCCGATGATATTAAGGGATATGCTGCGAATATTCAGAGTGCCTCAAAGACGCTGCTTACTCTTATTAACAGTATCCTTGACTTCTCTAAGATTGAAGAAGGTAAGCTTGAAATTGTTAATGTTAATTATGAGACAAAATCCCTTCTTGCAGATGTCATCAACATGATAAATGCAAGGATTAAGAAGACTAATCTGGAGTTTAAGCTGGATATTGATCCCAAGCTTCCTATGGGAATGTACGGCGATGATTTCAGAATAAAGCAGGTAATCCTTAATCTTTTGACAAACGCTGTTAAATATACAGAAAAGGGTAGCGTTACTTTATCCATTGTCGGAACGGAAATAGGAAAAGAACATATCATGCTTGATGTAAAGATTTCTGATACGGGTATTGGTATCCGTGACGCAGATATCGATAAGCTCAATATGTCCTTCCAGAGATTCGATCAAAGAAGAAATAAAAATATCGAAGGTACAGGACTTGGAATAGCTATTGTTACAAGTCTTCTTGAGATGATGGGAAGTAACCTCAAGGTAAAGAGTGTTTACGGTGAAGGTTCAGAGTTTTCATTTGAATTAAAGCAGAAGGTAATTGACTGGAGACATATAGGTGAGTTTGATATCAACAATATCATCATGGAAGCTGAGCAGGATGAGGATAAATATCTTGTTGCTGAATACGCTGAAATTCTCGTTGTTGATGATAACGATATGAACCTTGCGGTAATGAAGAGTCTTCTTAAGAGAAACAGGATTAAGCCTGATTTTGCATCGAGTGGTCAGGAGTGTATTGATAAGGTAAGTACCAAGCACTATGACATTATCATGCTCGATCACATGATGCCTGAGATGGATGGTATTGAGACACTTATCAAGATAAGAGAAAAGAAGCTCTTAAGAAAGGATACCACTGTAATTGCTCTTACGGCTAACGCTGTTCTGGGAGCAAAGGAAGAGTATATTGCAGCAGGCTTTGATGACTATCTCTCCAAGCCTGTTGATCCCAAGAGTCTTGAAAAGCTCCTTTCCAAGTATCTGCCTTCCTTCAAGGTTTCTTATGTTCAAAATGAAGAAGAGGAAGCTAAGGAAGAGAAGAAGGCTGTTAAGGGGCCTGATCTTGATGAGGATATCATTGAGTTTGTACCTACAGGTGAAGTGGGCGCAATAGTGGCTGAAGATAATGATGCAATTGATGACCTCAGAGACCTTGAATATCTGAAGGTTGACGAAGCAGTGGGCCTTTGCGGAACAGAGGATGCTTATATAACAATTCTGCAGATGTTTATCAGAAGTGCTGATGCCAAGGAAAAGCGCATCAGGGAGCTCTATGAAGCTAAGGATATAAAGAACTATATTATTGAGATGCATGCGCTTAAGAGTTCAGCCAGACTTATTGGTGCTGATGAATTTAGCGAGCTTGCAAGAGAGCTTGAATTTGCAGGAAAAGATAACAAAATTGAGACAATTGACGAAAAAACTGGAGCAATTTTCGAATGGTATGATAGAATTAAAGATGATATAAGTTATATTTTAGAGTAAAACTTATATGGAGGAAGATTGACAATGGCTGGGTGGGTTTTTGTTGTTGACGATGACATGACCAATCTTCTTGCTGCGGGGAATATTTTAAGCAAGAACAATATACGTGTTACGGCTATAAAATCAGGTAAAAAGCTTCTTGAGCATCTGAAAAATAATAAGCCGGATCTTATACTTCTCGATATTCTCATGCCCGAAATGGACGGTTTTGAAGCGTATGAAAAGCTTAGAGCACAGGAGAAGGAAAGCGGGGAGGATGAGATTCCTGTAATTTTTCTTACTGCAGACGAGGATAAGGAGGCAGAGAACAAGGCTCTGAACCTCGGAGCAGTCGATTTTATTCATAAACCCTTAAATGAGGATGTCCTTTTAAAGAGAATTCTCAATGTTCTTGAAAATCGCTCACGAATCCGCGAGCTTATTAATGATGCTACCATTGATGGGCTGACAGGATTTTTGAATAAGTCAGCTGTTAATGAGAAACTTAAGGAAAAGTGCCTGAATGAAAAGGGTGCTTTGGTTATTCTTGATATTGATAACTTCAAAAAGGTAAATGATCTGTACGGTCACGATAAAGGTGATGAGGTACTTAAAGCCTTTGCCGATATTATTACAAAGAGTACCCGTGAAAGGGATGTTATCGGCAGAATCGGCGGTGATGAGTTTATTATCTTCCTTAAGAATTTTAAGGGCGAGACAGGTATAAGCTCTCTGAATGAACGTGTTAATGCTGAGCTTAAGGAACGCATGAAGGAGATGGTGGGCGACCTTATTCCATTTAATGTTGGTGTTTCCATAGGCGTTTCCTTCATTCCTGACGATGGAAGAGATTACGATATCCTTTTCAGAAAGGCTGATACTGCGCTTTATCAGGTTAAGCAGCATGGTAAGCATGGCTATAACATCTTTTCTGATAACATGGATCAGATCATTACTTATGATGTTGCCTCCAAGGATGAGATTGACAGAATAAGTAATGTCCTTAAAGAAAATGAGACCTATAACAGTGCTATGTGGGTTGGCCAGGATGCCTTCAGTCATATTTACAGATATATGATGAGGTATATCAAGAGCTATCACAGTACTGCATATAAAGTTCTTTTTAATGCCACACCTGCATCTGATGATATTAGTGAGGTTGAATTTACTGAGTATATGAAAAAGCTCGGAACCTTCCTTACGAATTCTCTTAGAAAAAGTGATGTCATGATGCAGAACGGTATAAATCAGTTTTTCTTATTCCTCCCGGACATTGATGAAAAGCATATCGACAATGTTATTGGAAGAATTATAACCTCCTGGAAGCAGCTTGATTTTTCATCCAAGATCAATGCGACATACGAGTTTGAGCTTATTACTGTCGAGGATAAGGGCAGTGCTCGTAGACGTTCGGGAGATTTCTCCGGAAATTAAAAAAATGAATTGGAGCTCTTTAAATGATTGCTTTTGTAAACGGAATACTTGAAGAAAAAAGAGATCTGCTGGCAGTTATCGATGTTGGAGGTATTGGCTATAATGTCAATATCTCTGCTTATACTGCGGACAGATTGCCTTCTAAGGGTGAAGCTGTTAAGCTTCATACATATATGAGTGTGCGTGAGGATGCCATGAATCTCTATGGCTTTCTTACAAGGGATGAGCTTGAGTTTTTCAAGCTCCTTATCAGCGTAAGCGGAATAGGGCCTAAGGGCGGCCAGGCGATTTTATCGGTAATGACGCCCGATGATCTGAGATTCGCCATTATTTCAGGCGATTCAAAGGCTATAAGTAAAGCTCCCGGCGTCGGTAAAAAGACTGCTGAGAGGCTTGTTCTTGAGCTTAAGGATAAGATATCCAATGATGATATTCTTGCAGGTAAGGCCGGCAGCTCAGTTGAGGGACTTCCTGTACCGGGTGGTGATGAAACTCCTTCTAATGAGGCAGTAGAGGCACTTGTAAGTCTTGGCTATGGTCTCACAGAAGCATCAAAGGCAGTAAGAACTGTAATTGCTTCAGGAAATGCCGATGCTGAGGACACAGAGGCGATACTTAAGCTCGCTTTAAAGGAATTAATCTGATATTGAGTTGGTGATTGTATGGAAAAAAGATCGATAAAAACCTCCGCTGACAGAGGGAATGGTGCAGTCAGCGCTGGCTTTTTGGATGAGGATAGAAAAATAGAGGGGTCACTAAGACCCAAGAAATTAAAGGATTATATTGGGCAGTCCAAGATAAAGGACAACCTGAATATATCTATAGAGGCTGCAAAGAAGAGAGGTCAGAGCCTTGACCATATCTTATTGTATGGCCCGCCCGGACTTGGTAAGACTACCCTGGCAGAGATCATTGCAGCTGAGATGGGCGTTCACTGCAAGGTTACAAGCGGACCTGCAATTGAAAAGCCCGGTGATATCGCAGCTATTCTAAATAATCTTAAAGAAGGGGATGTTCTTTTCATCGATGAGATACATCGCCTTAACAGACAGGTTGAAGAGGTTTTGTATCCTGCAATGGAGGATTACAAGATTGACATTATGATCGGCAAGGGACCGACTGCCAGATCAATAAGACTTGACCTTCCGCACTTTACACTTATAGGTGCTACAACAAGAGCAGGTATGCTTTCAGCACCCCTTCGTGACAGATTCGGAATGCTTTACAAAATGGAATTTTATGAGACCGAGGAGCTGATGCAGATCATTATGCAGTCAGCGAAGGTTCTTGGAGTTGAAGCAGAGGACCTTGGCGCAAAGGAGATGGCAAGAAGAAGCCGTGGAACGCCGAGAATCGCCAATAGAATTCTTAAGAGAGTAAGGGATTATGCACAGGTAAGATATGACGGTGTTATAACCGAGGAGGTTGCAAGAACAGCCCTTGACCTTATGGATGTTGACAAGCTTGGACTTGATCATAACGACAGGACGCTTCTTCTTACTCTTATTGAGAAATTCGGAGGAGGACCTGCAGGACTTGATACCCTGGCTGCTTCAATAGGCGAGGATCCAGGTACCATCGAAGATGTTTATGAGCCATATCTTTTGAAAAACGGACTGATCAACAGAACTCCCCGGGGAAGAGTTGTGACAGACCTTGCATATACACATCTTGGGTTACAGCCAATGACAAATACATGATATTGTGGTAATATTATCTCTATAAAATAACATTCAATACTATTGAAATCTCACTCTTTGAAAGTATAAAATATAAAAAATAACTTTCGAGTTTGAGGTGGGGAGGAAAAATTTATGGCATCTAAGACAGATACTGAGGTAATCATTGGAGGTAAAGTCTTTACTTTAAGTGGTTATGAGAGTGAGGAATATCTTCAGAAGGTTGCTTCTTACATAAATAATAAGATAGCTGATTACAACAAAATGGACGGTTTTAAGAGACAGCCTCTTGATACTCAGAACGTACTTCTTCAGCTGAATATTGCAGATGATTACTTTAAGGCTAAAAAACAGGTTGAGATGCTTGAAGGACAGCTTAGTGATAAGGAGAAGGAGCTCTATGATATAAAGCATGAGCTCATTGCTACTCAGATTAAGCTTGAGAATACAGAGAAAAATGTGAAGAACCTTCAGTCAGATATCACTGAGGATTCAAGAAAAATAATCCAGATGGAAACAGAGCTTAAAACTCTTAAAAAGTGATAATGAGGCTGCCGCAGGGCAGCCTTTTTTGCTAGAGGTGTTATATAATGATTAAGAAAGTTGAACTTCTTGCGCCGGCAGGTAATTACGAGACAATGCTCGGTGCCTTTAATGCAGGAGCAGACGCCGTTTATTTGGGCGGACAGGGCTTTGGAGCCAGGGCATTTGCCGACAATTTTACAAATGAAGAAGTTATAAAGGCTATAAGGTATGCTCATCTTCATGGCAAGAAGATTTATCTTACTGTTAATACACTTTTGAAGGAAAATGAGATACCTGCGTTTAAGGAATTCTTTGCACCCTTTGCCTATGCGGGCCTTGACGGAGCTATTATTCAGGATTTCGGAATTTTCAAAATGATAAGAGAATCCTACCCCTGGGTTGAGCTTCATGTCAGCACGCAGATGACAATTACAGGTGAAAAGGGAGCAAAGCTTTTAATGGATCTTGGAGCGTCAAGAGTGGTTCCTGCAAGGGAGCTCTCACTGTCTGAGATCAGAAGTATCCATGAAAACTGCAGGTTCGATGATGGGAAGAGTATTGAGATAGAGGCGTTTATTCACGGAGCTATGTGTTACTGCTACTCCGGAGCATGCCTGTTTTCGAGCATGGTCGGTGAGAGAAGCGGAAACAGAGGCCGCTGCGCTCAGCCCTGCAGACTTCCCTATAAGACAGCTAACAAGGGTGAATGCTATCCTTTGAGTTTAAAGGATATGTGCATGGTAGACAGGATACCTGAGCTTATCGAGGCTGGAATCGATTCCTTTAAGATTGAAGGAAGAATGAAAAAGCCTGAGTATGCTGCAGGTGTTACAAGCGTTTACCGCAAATATATTGATAAATATTATGAGCTCTCTGAAAAGGATCCTGATTTTAAAGAGGGCAGCATAAGTCTCACAGCTTCAGATAAGGACAGGAAGATTTTGTCCTCATTATATCTTCGTTCAGAGATTGGCGAGGGATATTATTTCAGGCACAACAGTCCTGATATGATAACCCTTGATAATCCTGCATATAATGGATCCGATGATAAGGTTCTGGAGAATGTAAGGAATCGCTTTATCACTGGTGAAAAGAAAATTGATGTGGAACTGTCCTGCAGATTAAGAGTTGATGAGCCTGCTGAGCTATCGATTAAGACAATAGGAAACGCAGAAGGTAACGAAGTGTCTGCCTCTGTTAAGGGAGATGTGGTTCAGGAAGCTCTTAAGAGATCCATGACAAGGGAGGATATTGAAAAGCAGTTATCAAAGTTTGGAAATACTGCGTTTATGCTTACTTCGTTGTCTGTAGATATGGATACAAAGGGGATTTTTATGCCCAATAAGGCACTTAACGAGCTTAGAAGAAGTGCCTGCACAGCTCTTGAAAATGAGATAATAAAGAGTCTTGGCTATAAAATTCCTGAAGAAACTGCAAATAGTGAGCCGTTTGGATTAGATGATGATGCAAAGGCTCCTACAAAGGAAGCGCCGCATAAGTCTGGTAAAGAGTCATGCATTGCCGTATCAGTAATGAACCAGTCCCAGCTACAGGCTACTGCCGATTTCTTTAGTAAGGGCAAAGCTTTTGGAAGAATATATGTTGATAGCAGAATTGTTCTTTTAGAAAATAGACTTCCGGAAATTTCGGGCTGTGATTACTATATTTCACTTCCTTATGTTTTGAGAAATGAAGACTTCTTTAATGGACATAAAGAGGTGGAGGATATTCTTAAAAAGGCTGATGAACTTAAGGTTAAAGGCGTTCTTGTAAGAAGCACAGAGGAGCTAAAGCTTGTAAAGGATGCAGGATACAAGGGAGAAGTAGTTCTTGATTACGGCCTTTATATCTGGAATCATGAGGCATTATCACTGTACAAGGAGGCTGTGGGAGAACTCGATTTAAAGGGCTTTAATCTGCCCCTTGAGCTTAACTCGTATGAGATGTCTGATTTACTTAAAGAGTCTTATATGAATGATCCGGGTAGTTCTACAGAGCCAGCAGGAATTCAGGTATATGGCAGAGTTCCCATGATGCTCACTGCGAACTGCTTAAAGAATACATTGGATAAGTGTTCGGGAAAACGTGGAACATTGTGCGATTATGAGAATACAGGAATAACTGACAGAACAGGAAGAAGACTCCCTGTTTCTTATGACTGCATGCATTGCAATAATATTATATGGAACAGTGTTCCTGTGTCACTTTTTAAAAAGACCAAAAAGCTTAAGAGCATGGCAGATAAATATAACCTGATTTACAGGATTGATTTTACTATTGAGAAGCCTTCAGAGGTCTCTGATATTCTGGATGCTTATGTGAAGGTTTTATATAGCGATAACAAGGATGGATCAAAGGACGCGGATAAGGTGCTTTCTGCTATGGATTATACAGCAGGGCATTTTGAGAGAAGCGCGGACTAAGCTTACACGATGATTGAATTATACTTAACTGAAATATCTAAATATGTTATTACAGGAAGCATGGCGGCTTTTACTTTATTCAGCTTCCTGGTGTTTATGTACAAGGGTGAAAAAAGGCGCGGGTGGATTTATGCGCTTCAGACCGTTGCTCTTTTTGCCACTCAGTTTGCATGCTTTATTCAGATTATTGCCCAAACGGGCAGTAAGCGCTATTTTTTGCTGCTGATGATCCAGACACTGGTACTTATCAGCACCATTTCCATGTTTAAAATGGTATACCCCGACGGGAACAGGCTTTTAATAAATAATATGTGCATGTTCCTGATGGTCGGAATGATAATGATTACGAGGATTTCCTATGGCAAGGGAATAAGGCAGTTCATTATTGCCAGCGCTTCACTTGTTATTGCATTCCTTGTTCCTGAGATATTATTCAGGTGTGCTTTCCTTGAAAGGATGGGATGGATTTTTGCAGGAATAGGTCTGGCGGTACTTCTTATTCTTTTGATTTACGGCTCTGTTACCAACGGCTCCAAGATCAATTTCAGAATAGCAGGACTTTCCTTCCAGCCTCAGGAAATAGTAAAGATTATATTTGCATTTTTTATAGCATCGATCCTTGCGCAGAAGAAGGATTTTAAAACGGTTTGCATAGTGACGGCCATTGCTGCCGCCCATGTGCTTGTGCTGGTTCTTCTAAAGGATCTTGGAAGTGCGCTGATTTATTTTGTTGTTTATTTGTGTGTCCTCTTTGTTGCGACCAATCAGCCACTGTACTTTTTGGGAGGACTTTTTTCGGGAGCTGCGGCGAGCTTTGTTGCGTACAAGCTGTTTCCTCACGTTCAGCAAAGAGTCCTTGCCTGGAAGGATCCCTGGACTGAAATCGATTCCACAGGCTACCAGATAACCCAGTCACTTTTTGCCATAAGCGGTGGCGGTCTCTGGGGGCTTGGCTTATATGGCGGAACACCGTCCTCAATTCCCTATGTTGAAGAGGACTTTATGTTTGCGGCGATCGCAGAGGAGCTTGGAATTATCTTTGCCTCCTGTCTTATCGCTGTTTGCATATCAACATTTTTGATGATACTTTTAGAGGCCTATAAGATTAAGAATAATTTCGGAAGACTTCTGTGCGTTGGACTTGGAGTAACCTACATATTCCAGGTGTTCCTCACGGTTGGTGGAGATTCCAAATTTATTCCGCTTACCGGCGTCACACTTCCGCTTGTAAGCTATGGTGGAACATCAGTCATGGTTACTATCGTCATGCTTTCGCTTGTAGAGGGCGAATGTCTTGTAAGGAGCGACGAGAGATATCAGGCTTATTTAGAAAAAAAGAGGGAGAAGATGAATGGAAGAAAAAAATAAATCTTATCCCATTATGATAATTGGCTGTGCTACTGTTTTTCTGTTTTTGACAATGATCATCTACATCTGTTCATATGCCATAAGTAATGAGCGCGTAATGATGGACAACAGCTATAATGCTCATCAGCAGCTTTTAAAGACGAAAAACAGTCGCGGTACAATCTATGCAAATGATGGACAGATACTTGCAAAAACCGTAACGGATGCAAACGGAAATGAATTGAGAGAATATCCCTTTGGTAAGGTGTTTTCACATGTGGTTGGCTTTTCGGTAAACGGAAGAAGCGGCATTGAGAACCTTGCGAATTACTACCTCATTAATTCCCACGCTACCTTAAAGAGTAAGGCCAAGGCCAAGGAAAATGAGCTGAAATTCCCCGGTGACAGTGTCTATACCACCCTTGATGTGAACCTTCAGCAGACAGCCTATGAGGCTTTATCTGCAAGAGAGGGAGCAATTATTGTAACGGATGTAAAAACAGGTAAGATTCTTGCACTGGTGTCAAAGCCTGATTTTGACCCCGGTACAATCCTTGATGAGTGGGAGGATATTACCTCTGATAAGGAAAATACTCAGCTCTTAAACAGGGCAACCCAGGGGCTTTACCCTCCGGGATCAACCTTTAAGATAGTCACTTCTCTTGAATATTACAGAGAAAAGGGTGATGAATATCTAAATTACAGATATAATTGTAATGGTAAGTTTACTAGCGGTAACGACACGATAAAATGCTTCCATGGAGAGAGTCACGGAGCTCTTGATTTCACGGGTTCCTTTGCGAAATCCTGTAACTCATCCTTTGCGAATATCGCACTGCAGCTTGACAGGGCTTCCTTTGAGAAGACTCTTGCAGGACTGATGTTTAATTCCGAGCTTCCGTGGGATATGAATTATTCTGTATCTACAGCTACCTGTAATGAGAAGCTTGCGGACGGCGATATGATGCAGCTTGGAATTGGTCAGGGTGCAACTACAGTGACACCTCTTCATATGAATCTCATTACGTCTGCGATTGCCAATGACGGAGTACTGATGAAGCCTTATCTTCTTGAAAAGGTTGAGACAGAGGACGGTAAGGTATTAGAGGAGTTTGAACCATCAAAATATAAGACCCTGATGTCTTCAGATGAAGCATATTATCTTCAGAACATGATGGAGAAGGTTGTTAAGGAAGGAACCGCTTCAAGGCTTAAGGGGCTTGAATACACAGCAGCAGGAAAAACCGGATCAGCTGAGTTTAAGGACAGCACGTCAGACTCACACGCATGGTTTACAGGCTATGCACCTGCAGAGAATCCTGAGATTGCTGTGACAATTATCGTTGAAAATGCAGGCTCCGGCGGTGAATATGCAGTGCCGATTGCCAAGAGAATTTTCGATGCTTACTTTGGGAAATAGAGGAGTCAAAGGTTTTGTCTATAAGGGGATTTTGTACTTTTGCTAAAAATCTTTATATTGGGGAATCTGTGAAAAGGCCTGCGATGGTTAGGTGGAAGCTTAAGCATGGCGCCGGACAGCTTTTTATCTATGTGATCACTTCATCTGAAATACCGGATGGGCAGATAGAGATTAAGCACTGTGCCTTTTTGAAGCAGAAGTATTATCAGCGCCACCCTGCATTTATTTACGGCATTGCCGGAAGCTACAAGGAGGCTCTCGATATTGTCCTTAAGATGTTTGCTGAGGCTGATGAGAGTGGTATGACTGGCGATGTAAGAGGGTACTTAAACAGCGCGTTGGGGGATAATTAATGGGGATCTTTTTAACAGTCTTGAAAATAACAGGGCTAGTACTTTTGGGAATACTGGCGCTGTTATTACTGATAGTAATTTGTGTTCTGTTTGTTCCAATAAGATATAAGGCAGATGCGGTAATAGCGGAGACAGATCTCGAAAAGGGACCTTCGCTCATACTTGAAAATCTGACCGCAAATGCTTCATTTAGTTGGCTTTTACACCTTGTTCGGGGCGGAATAAACTACCCTGAGTCAAAAGAGTTTACCGCAAAAGTATTATGTTTTACTGTTTTTCCTCCGAAAAAGAAAAAGGATGATGATTTAGAGAACGAGGATGATAACGACTTTGAGGAGGATTCCTACGAACCCTCTGAAACCGGGTATGCGGAGGCTTTGGAGAAGGAAGAAGGCTTTGAAGCAAAGCCTGACAAGGAAGAGGATGGCGAAGAGGGAGCCGGTAAGGGCGATGCGATTCTTGAGGAGCCTGTAGAGGAAAAAGATAGCACAGAATCTGATATTAAAGAAGAAAATGCATCCTATGATGAAGACTTTGATGATGACGATGATGGCAAAGACTTCTTCGAATTCCTTGGCGATATTTTTAATACAATAGGAAAAATAATAAAAATACCACAGGATGTATTCAAAAAAATACAATATACAATATCTAGAATTTATGCTAAGATAAACATGGTTAAAAATACGCTATCTAACGACATTTTTAAGCGTGCTTTCGAGGTTACCAAGAAGCAGATTTTCCGGGTTCTGAAAATGATATTGCCCAGGAAATTCAGTGCGGATTTTCTTGTGGGGACAAGCGATCCTACAATAACCGCAGATATACTGGCTGCTTACGGTGTTATGTATCCTGTACTTGTTAATAAGGTATTTCTTACTCCGGATTTTGAGAGGCAGATACTTGCAGGGAAAGTACATTTAAAGGGCAAGATAACCGTATTTACCATAGTTTGGGCTGCCGGAGTTCTCTATTTTAATAAGGACGTAAGGAAGACCTACAGACGTTTTAAGAAAATATTAGATTCATAAGTTGGGGAGTATTATATGGGAGATTCAAATTTTAATTCCGTTGTAGATTCTCTGATGGGCGGTATGAATAAGATTATGGGAGCCAAGACTGTAGTTGGAGAAGCTACTAAGGTTGGTGACACTATAATCGTTCCGCTGGTTGATGTGTCCTTTGGTGTAGGCGCAGGTGCCAGTGATGCCGACAAGAAGAATTCCGGAGCAGGCGGTTTTGCAGCCAAAATGTCGCCCAGTGCGGTTTTGGTAATCAAAAACGGTCAGACTAAGCTTGTTAATATCAAGAATCAGGATGCTGTTACGAAAGTACTCGATCTTGTTCCTGATATAGCAGATCGCTTCATGAATCGCGGTAATGACATGATGGATGATGACAGCGCGGTAGATATTGCCTTTCCTGAAGATGAGAACCTGAGTTAATTTGTAGTATAGGGGGTTCCGTATGGAAAAGTTTCTAAGTGAGGAAAGAATCGACAAGGCAACAGAGGAGGAGCTTCTCGAGATGAAGCTCTGGATCTACAAGGAGAGCCAGAGACTTGAGCAGGAGCAGCGCATTGTCGACACAAAGGTTGCTGAGATTGAGGACGAGATGAATAAGTTCCGTCAGAAATTTCAGTTTGAGAGAAGCCAGTTCGAGCATGATAAGCAGAAGTTCAAGGACGATCAGGCTCTCTTTGATCAGCAGATAGAGATTCTCAAGGATGGCTTTGATAAGCTCAATGCTGACAGAAAGAAAATCGAGCGTGAACGGAAAAAGCTCGAACAGGAGAGAGGCTTCCTTCGTGAGGATGAGTACAGCAGAGCTGAATTTTTCTTCCAGGGCGTTAATTCTCTTTTAGCGCTCAAAAAGCGTTACAGGGATCTGATGAAAATCTATCATCCCGATAATATGTGCGGTGATCACAGAGTCTGCGATATGATAAACGAGGAGTATAACATACTTCTCAGACAGTTTGATTCATATATGAAGGCCTGATTACAACTTAATATCAGCTGTAAATAAATTTTGCTTGCATTTGCTCAACTTTTCTGTTATGATATCTCATGTTGCGAATATTTATTAGTGAAATTTATCTATTCGCGTGATGTATTTGATTAAAATATGGCTTATAAGGAGGTGTCAAAGTGGCTAAGTGTGAAGTATGCGGCAAGAGCGTTCATTTCGGTAACAACGTAAGCCATTCCCATAGAAAGAGCAATAGAATCTGGAATGCTAACGTACATAAGGTTGCTGTTAAGGTTAACGGTGGAACAAAGAGAATGAACGTTTGCACAAGCTGTCTCAGATCAAAAAAGGTTGAGCGTGCTTAATTCATTAAGATTTGATTATTAAAGGATTCACTGAGGTGAGTCCTTTTTTACTTCTATTTTTTGCACAATTAGTTTATAATCTCTTATATGCAATTTTAATGGAGGTGTAGTATGAAGTCTACTTCAATGAATACCCATATGGGCAGTATCGCAATAGATAATGAAGTAATTGCTCAGTATGCAGGGGCTGTTGCCAATGAATGCTTTGGTATCGTCGGCATGGCTAATGTAAATGTTGCTGAGGGACTTGTTAGTCTTTTAAAGAAGGACAACATCAAAAGAGGAATTAATGTTACTGTTGGTCCTAATAGAAAGCTCACTCTTGATTTTCATGTAATTATCGCTTACGGCGTGAGCATTTCAGCTGTTACCGACAATCTGATAGATAATGTTAAGTACAAGGTTGAGGAATTCACCGGCCTTGAAATTGAGAAGATAAACATCTTCGTTGAAGGCGTTCGCGTCATCGACTAAGGTTCAAGGAGGGTAAGAATTTTGAGTAACACATTAAAAGCGTCTGATATAAAAAAGATGTTTCTTGCGGGCGCTAGTAATTTGAATGCGAAAAAAGAATGGATCAATGAGCTTAATGTATTCCCTGTTCCCGATGGAGATACAGGTACGAATATGACAATGACCATCATGTCTGCAGCTAAGGATGTAAAGGCACTTCCTGATGATGTAGATATGGGAACACTTTCTAAGAATATCTATTCTGGTGCCATGAGAGGTGCAAGAGGTAATTCCGGTGTTATCCTTTCACAGCTCCTTAGAGGTTTTACAAAGGGCATTCGTGATTACGAAGAGCTTGATGCAGCAATTATCGCTGATTCCTTTGATAAGGCTGTTGAGACTGCGTATAAGGCAGTTATGAAGCCTAAGGAAGGTACTATTCTTACAGTTGCCAAGGGCGTGGCTGAGAGAGCTATGGAGCTCTCCAAGGAAGGTGCTGAGGAACTTGCTCCTTACTTTGAAGAAGTTATCAAATATGGTGATGAGGTTCTTGCCAAGACTCCTGAGATGCTTCCTGTATTAAAGCAGGCAGGCGTTGTTGATTCAGGCGGACAGGGACTTATGCAGGTCCTTAAGGGCGCTGTTGACGCATTCCTTGGCAAAGAGGTTGATTATACTGTTGATGAAGCTGCAGCAACACCTGTTGCAAGCAGAGCCAAGGCAGAAGCTGAGGTTGATATTAAGTTCGGTTACTGTACTGAGTTTATCGTTCTTCTTAACAAGCCTCTTAATGTTAAGCAGGAGATTGACTTCAAGGCATTCCTTGAATCGATCGGTGACAGTATCGTAATGGTTGCTGACGACGAGATCTGCAAGGTTCACGTTCATTCCAATGATCCCGGACTTGCTATTCAGAGAGCTCTTATGTATGGTCAGCTTTCCAATATGAAGATTGATAATATGCGTATGGAGCACCGTGAGAAGCTCTTCCATGAGCAGCAGAACGGCGTATACGCTGAGATTGAAACTGAGATCAACGGTGCTGCTGAGTCTACACCTACCTATAGTGCAGGTGATGACATTCCGCTTAAGGAGAGCGCTACAGGTGCAGCTAAGGAAGAAGAGCCTAAGTTTGTAAATTCAGAGCACAAGGAAATCGGCTTTGTTGCTGTATGTGCAGGTGATGGACTTGCTGAGATCTTCAGAGGACTTGGCGTTGACTATGTAATCGAAGGCGGTCAGACCATGAATCCCAGCACAGAGGACATTTTCGAAGCTGCTGAGAAGGTTGACGCTGATACAGTATTTGTACTTCCTAACAATAAGAACATCATTCTTGCTGCTAACCAGGCTAAGATATTGATGGAGGATAAGGGTGAGAATAAGGAAATCATTGTTATTCCTACCAAGACTGTTCCTCAGGGTATCACAGCTGCAATCAACTTCATGCCCGGCGTTTCCGCTAAGGAAAATGAAGAAGGCATGGTAGAAGCAATAACAACTGTTAAGACAGGTGAAGTTACCTACGCTGTTCGTGACACTATGATCGATAATGTTACAATCAAGCAGGGTGACTACATGGGAATCGGCGATAGCGGAATCCTTGGTGTCGGCGGTGATATTGCTGAAGTAACTGAGATGATCGTTGATAAGATCGCAGATGATACTACTGAGCTTATCAGCTTATACTATGGTTCAGATATTAAACAGGAAGAGGCTGATGCTCTCTGCGAGAGTATTACTTCCAAGTTCCCCAACTGTGATGTTGAGGTTCAGTATGGTGGTCAGCCGATTTACTATTATATTGTGAGTGCGGAGTAAGATGACGGGTAGAAAAAATCCATCATTAATTGAACATGTATCTACTTTAAAGGGCGTTGGCGATAAAAGCAGCGCCCTTTTTGAAAAGTGCGGAATTAAAACCGTGCAGGATCTGCTTCTGTATTTTCCAAGGGACTATGACATCTGTAAGGAAATAAGGAATGTCTCTGATCTTGTTCCGGGAGAAATAAGTGCTGTAAGAGTTACGCCTTCATCCAATATTGCTGTGAAGAAGGTTAGAAACTTAAGTATTCTCACCTTTAAGGCATCCGATGCGACAGGTGAAATACAGATCACTTATTTCAACATGCCTTTCATGAGAAATAATATTAAACCCGGGCATTATTATGTCTTTAGAGGACTTATTCAGAGAAAGGGCCGCGGCTATGTAATAGAGCAGCCAAAGATGTACAAGACTGAGGATTATATGGAAATAATGGGCTCAATGCAGCCCAAGTATCCTCTTGTAAAGGGACTTTCCAATCAGCTTATCATTAAGACTATGAAGCAGGCTATTCCCAGTACTCCATATTTGGAGGAGATGCTTCCTTCCTATATTCGCGACAAGATGAAGCTGATGAATTTTTCGGAAGCAGTAAGGAAGATTCATTTCCCTCTTAATATGGAGGCCTTTACAGAGGCAAGGAAGAGAATTGCCTTTAATGAAATTCTGCAGTTTATATTAAAGCTCAGATTCCTTAAAAGGGAAGAGGATGTTTCCATAAATGATTACGTCTATAATTCATCTGATTTCTCAGATGGACTTATTGAAAAGCTTCCCTATAAGCTGACCGGTAAACAGATGTCTATCTGGGATGAGATTAAAAATGACCTTGAGGGCGAGCATGTAATGAACAGGCTTATTCAGGGTGATGTTGGCTCCGGCAAGACTATTCTTGCGTTTTTATCACTTTTATTTACTGCTGAAAATGGCTATCAGGGTGCAATAATGGCGCCTACCGAGGTCCTTGCAAGGCAGCACTACGAGTCATTTGTGGAGATGGCGAAGGAGTACGGGCTTCCTCTAAAGCCGGTACTGCTTGTGGGCTCTTTAACTGCCAAGGAAAAGAGAATTGCCCAGGAGAGCATAGAGAGCGGCGAAGTTAACTGCATAGTCGGAACAAATGCTCTTATTCAGGAAAAGGTATCCTACAAGAATCTTGCCCTGGTTATAACAGACGAGCAGCACAGATTCGGTGTTAAGCAAAGAGAACAACTCTCTGAAAAAGGAAAAAATACTCATATCTTAGCAATGAGTGCAACACCCATTCCGAGAACACTGGCTATTATCCTGTACGGAGACCTTCACATCTCTGTTCTTGATGAGATGCCTATAGGAAGAATACCTATTAAGAACTGCGTAGTTGGTACGGAGTACAGACCTACAGCTTATAAATTCATAGCTGATCAGATATCAAAGGGGCATCAGGCTTATGTAATATGTCCAATGGTTGAAGAGGGTGAGATGGACGGTGTCGAGAATGTCACCGACTATACAGATAAGCTAAAAGACGCAATGCCATCTAATATAAGGATTGGTACGCTCCACGGAAAGATGAGGCCCTCTGAAAAAGAAAAGATAATGGCAGAGTTTGCTGCGGGTAATATAGATGTTCTTGTTTCCACGACGGTTATAGAGGTAGGTATTAACGTTCCTAATGCAACTGTAATGATGATCGAGAATTCCGAAAGATTTGGCCTTGCTCAGTTACATCAGCTTCGCGGAAGA
Source organism: Butyrivibrio sp. XPD2002 (assembly GCF_000423945.1). Lineage (GTDB taxonomy): Bacteria > Bacillota > Clostridia > Lachnospirales > Lachnospiraceae > Butyrivibrio. The sequence goes on from NZ_AUIY01000001.1 coordinate 167,514, forward strand.
GTCGGAAGAGGAAAAGCTCAGTCATACTGCATTTTCATTAATACCTCAGGACGCGAGGAGGCAAAGGAGCGTCTTGATATCATGAATCATTCAAATGACGGTTTTAAGATTGCAGAGGAGGACTTAAAACAGAGAGGTCCCGGTGACCTTTTTGGTATAAGACAAAGCGGAGAGATGTCCTTCCATGTGGCAGATATTTATCAGGATGCTGCTCTTATAAGAGAGGCGGCAAGCCTTGCAGATACGCTGCTTTCAGAGGATCCGGACCTCATAATGGAAGAAAATGCACCGCTTAAGGAGTGGCTTTCCTCAAATTTATTTGACTTTACGGCTTTATAAAAGTAAAATTTAGTAGAGTATGTGTTCGACTAATACAATATATAGTGTACTTACATGGAGGAAAACATGTCAAAAGTTGCAATCATAACTGATACAAACAGCGGAATTATGCCTGCTGAGGGAGAGGCTTTAGGTATCAAGGTAATACCTACGCCCTTTATGATTGATGGTGTTGAATATTTAGAAGGCATTAATCTTACTCAGGAGGACTTCTTTAAGAAGCTTGCTGAGGGAGCTGATGTTTCAACAAGTCAGCCCAGCCCGGGATCCACTCTTGAGCTGTGGGATGAGATGCTTAAGGAATATGATGAGATAGTTTATATACCGCTCAGTAGTGGCCTTTCAAGCTCTTGCCAGACTGCTACGATGCTCGCTGCCGATGATTACGAGAATAAGGTTTTCGTAGTTAACAATCAGCGTATCTCCGTAACAATGAGACAGTCTGTTCTTGATGCTGTAGAGATGCGTGACAAGGGCATGAACGGTAAAGAGATAAAGGAAAAGCTCGAAGAGGTTAAGTTTGAATCAAGTATTTACATTATGCTTGATACACTTTATTACCTCAAAAAGGGCGGAAGAATAACACCGGCTGCTGCAGCCCTTGGTACACTGCTTAAGCTTAAGCCTGTTCTTCAGATTCAGGGGGAGAAGCTTGATGCGTTTGCGAAGGCAAGAACTGCAACACAGGGTAAGAATATTATGATAAACGCTATGCTCGCTGATTTTGAAAACAGATTCGGCGGAATTGATGCACATGATGTTCACCTTAGCGGTGCTTATTCATACGATCTTGAAAAAGCAAATGAATTTAAGAGCGAGGTAGAGGCTGCATTCCCCGGCTATCAGATGCATATGGATCCCCTTTCACTGGTGGTTTCATGTCACATCGGACCCGGAGCACTTGCAATAGCTGCCTCCAGAAAAGTTCATGTTTGAGTGTAAGAAAAAGTTTTAGTAAGGTTGGGGAGTTTTATGTCAACAAATAATAACTATGATGCGTCGAGCATTACAGTTTTAGAGGGGCTCGAAGCTGTAAGAATGAGACCCGGTATGTATATCGGAAGTGTTTCAACAAGGGGACTTAATCACCTTGTCTACGAGATTGTAGACAATGCAGTTGATGAACATCTTGCCGGTCACTGTTCTCAGATAACGGTTACACTTAATCCTGACGGAAGTGCGACCATTGAGGATAATGGACGAGGCATTCCTGTTGGTATGCACGCTAAGGGAATTACCGCTGAGCGAGTAGTTCTCACTATGCTACATGCCGGAGGTAAGTTCGATAATAATGCATATAAGACCAGTGGTGGTCTTCACGGTGTTGGTTCATCTGTTGTTAACGCTTTGTCTACCTGGCTTAAGGTTCAGATAAGGACTGACGGTCAGATCTATGAAGATGCCTACGAGAGAGGCGTTCCCACAGTAGAGCTTAAAAACGGGCTGCTTGAGCCTGTAGGTAAGACGAGAGATCATGGTACAACCATTTCTTTCCTTCCTGATCCTACTATATTTGAGAAGACACGCTTCAGAGAGGAGGATATAAAATCCAGACTCCATGAGACTGCCTATCTTAATCCCGAGCTTACTATCATCTATATAGATGACAGACCGGGCACTGAGGAATATATCGAGTTCCACGAGCCTGAGGGAATCACCGGATTTATCAGAGATATGAATAAATCCAAGGAAGCCGTTACAGATGTGATTTTCTACAGCGGTGAGATGGATGGTGTTTCCGTAGATGTGGCTTTTCAGTATGTTAATGAATTCCATGAAAATATACTTGGTTTTTGTAACAACATTTATAATGCCGAGGGTGGTACACACCTCACCGGCTTTAAAACCATGTTTACCAATATTATCAATCAGTACGCAAGAGAGATTGGTGTCCTGAAAGGAAAGGATAGCAACTTTAACGGAACTGATGTAAGAAACGGCATGACAGCTGTTGTCAGCATTAAGCACCCGGATCCCAGATTTGAAGGTCAGACCAAGACCAAGCTGGATAACCAGGACGCTGCCAAGATCGTGTCACAGATTACAGGTGATGAGGTTACACGTTTCTTTGACCGTAACCTTGAGATATTAAAATCAATAATCGGCTGTGCTGAGAAGGCTGCCAAGATCAGAAAAACAGAAGAGAAGGCAAAGACAAATCTTCTTACAAAGCAGAAGTATTCATTCGATTCAAATGGTAAGCTTGCCAACTGTATAAGTAAGGATGCTTCCAAATGCGAGATCTTTATCGTAGAGGGAGATTCTGCGGGAGGTAGTGCCAAGATGGCAAGAAACAGAGAGTTTCAGGCTATTCTTCCTATCAGAGGTAAGATCCTTAACGTTGAGAAGGCCAGCATAGATAAGATTCTTGCAAATGCCGAGATCAAGACAATGATCAACGCCTTTGGCTGTGGCTTCTCAGAGGGCTATGGTAATGACTTCGACATCTCCAAGCTTCGCTATGACAAGATAGTAATCATGGCCGATGCCGATGTCGATGGTGCGCATATTGCGACACTTCTTCTTACTCTGTTCTATAGATTCATGCCCGAACTTATTTTTGAGGGCCATGTTTATATAGCTATGCCGCCTCTTTACAAGGCGATGCCCAGCAGAGGTAAGGAAGAATATCTCTACGATGATGCAGCTCTTGAGAGATATCGTAAGAATCACAAGGGACCCTTCACACTTCAGAGATATAAGGGTCTTGGTGAGATGGATCCTCAGCAGCTTTGGGAGACAACACTTGATCCCGAAAACAGAATGATGAGACTTGTTGAGATCGAGGATGCCAAGATGGCTTCACATATGACGGAGCTCCTCATGGGTAATGAGGTTCCGCCGAGACGAGACTTTATACACCAGCACGCTACAGACGCTGAACTGGATATTTAAATCAAGGAGAAGGCGTCAGCGAGGCTGACGGATGAGGTAATATGGAAGAGAAATTAATTCGCTCCGAGTACTCGGAGATAATGCAAAAATCATATATTGATTATGCCATGAGCGTTATAGTTGCTCGTGCGCTTCCCGATATCAGGGACGGCTTAAAGCCCGTTCAGCGCAGAACCTTATATGATATGTATGAGCTCGGCATAAGATACGACAGACCTTATCGTAAGAGTGCTCGTATTGTCGGTGATACCATGGGTAAATATCACCCCCACGGTGACAGCTCAATTTACGACTCACTCGTTGTTATGACTCAGGAATTCAAGAAGGCAGTGCCTCTTGTTGACGGTCATGGTAACTTTGGCAATATCGAGGGTGACGGCGCCGCTGCTATGCGTTATACAGAGGCCAGACTTGCTCAGATAACACAGGAGAATTTCCTTGCTGATCTCGATAAGGATGTTGTGGATTTCATCCCTAACTTTGATGAGACAGAGCGTGAACCTACTGTTTTACCTGTAAAAATCCCTAACTTTTTAATTAATGGATCTGAGGGTATCGCCGTAGGTATGGCTACCAGTACACCTCCTCACAATCTTGCTGAGGTTATTGACGCTGAGATTGCCTATATGCAGAATCCTGAGCTTAACACAAAGCAGCTCATGAAATATATCAAGGGACCTGATTTCCCTACAGGCGGAATCGTAATCAATAAGGACGAGCTTCGCTCCATCTATGAGACAGGACAGGGTAAGGTTCGTGTCAGAGGTAAGGTTGAGGTCGAGAAGGGTAAGGCAGGTCATATTAACCTGGTAATTACTGAGATTCCCTACACCATGATCGGTGCAGGTATCGGTAAGTTCCTTTCTGATGTTGCTGACCTTGCTGAAAAGAAGATCACTAACGATATTATTGATATTTCTAACCAGTCATCAAAGGAAGGAATCCGTATCGTAATCGAGCTTAAGAAGGATACTGATGTAGAGAACTTCACCAATCTTCTCTACAAGAAGACAAAGCTTGAGGATACCTTCGGTGTAAACATGCTTGCTATCTGTGATGGAAGACCTGAGACCATGAGTCTTCAGTCCATCATGAAGGCAGTAGTTGACTTCCAGTTTGAGACTGCAAGAAGAAAATATACAACACTCCTTCATAAGGAGCAGGATAAAAAGGAAATACAGGAAGGTCTCATCAAGGCCTGCAATGTAATTGATATAGTTATTGAGATCCTCAGAGGTTCAAAGGACAGACCTATGGCTAAGGACTGCCTTGTTAACGGTAATACTGAGGGTATCAGATTTAAGAGCGAGGCTTCAAAGGCCATGGCAGCTCAGCTTCTTTTCACAGAGAGACAGGCAGAAGCAATCCTTGAGATGAGACTGTATAAGCTCATCGGACTAGAGCTTGATGCCCTTGTTAAGGAGCATGAGGATACAATTGCCAAGATCTATCGCTATGAAGATATACTTGAGGATCATGAGTCCATGTCCCTTGTTATCCAGAATGAGCTCAGCGAGATCAGAAAGCGCTACGGCTCAAAGAGAAAGACAGTTATCGATAACCTTGAGGATGCTGTTTATGAGGAGAAGCCGGTTGAAGAGATCGATGTAGCATTTATCATGGACCGCTTTGGCTATGCCAAGACCATTGATGTTACTACCTATGAGAAGAATCTTGAGACCATCAAGGCTGATTTCAGATATTCATTTATCATGAAGAATACCGGTAAGGTTTGTATTTTCACTGCCAGCGGTAATCTCCATACAATTAAGGCTATGGATCTTCCTGCTGGAAGAATGCGTGACAAGGGTGTTCCCATTGATAATGTCAGCGATTTCGATACCACAAGTGATCGTATTATCTATGTGGCAAGTCAGAGCAGCCTTAACCTTTACAGAATCATGTTTGTAACAAAGCAGGCCAACACCAAGATTGTTGATGGCGGCGAGTTCGATGTTTCAAGAAGAACAGTTGCTGCAACAAAGCTTGCTGAAGGCGATGAGGTTGTAAGCGTTCATGAGGTACATGAGATAAGCACTGTTGTATTCCAGTCTGAGGCAGGATTCTTCTTAAGATTTAATGTTACAGATATTCCTGAGAAGAAAAAGAGTGCTGTGGGTGTTCGCGGAATGAGACTTGGTGCCAAGGACTTCATAAGAGAGGTTTATTATCTTGGCGAGGCCGAGGAGAAGACAATCGAGCACAACAACAAGAAGCTTCAGCTTGATCACCTGAAAATCACAAGTAGGGATACCAAAGGAACCAAAGTTCGTTTATAATAACTTGTTGCGTTTTTATAGATTAAGATTTGGAGATATTTATGAGAGTTATTGCCGGTGAAGCAAGAAGATTAAGATTAGTAACACCTGAGGGAAATGAAACAAGACCTACTCAGGACAGAATCAAAGAGACTCTTTTTAATATGCTGCAAAATGATGTACCGGGAGCTGTATTTGTCGATGTTTTCGCGGGTAGCGGAGGCATTGGCATAGAGGCTCTGTCAAGAGGCGCAAAGAAGGCATATTTTATTGAGAATAATATTAAAGCAGTTAAGTGTATCAATCAGAACCTGCAAACTACAAAATTTGAAGACAGAGCCACTGTATTAAAGCAGGACGTTCTTGTTGGATTAAAGAATGTTAAGGAGACGGAAGTCGATATTATATTCTGCGATCCGCCGTATGAATCAGGCCTTTATGAGAGAACCTTCGCGCTTCTTTCAAAGATGCCTTATGTGACAGAATATACGATGCTTATTGCTGAGTGTAGTCTGGATATGGATTTATCAGTTTTTGAAGATAATGGTTTTGAAATCGTCAAGGAGAAAAGATATAAGACTAATCAGCATGTATTTATGAAGAAAAGTGTTTAATTATTTAAATTACATGCTTGGTTATATATTTATTCTGTGAGAGGGGTATACACAGAAAGGAAGAGAGATTTTGAGAAAAGAAATTTGGGGAAAGCGCAAATTAGCGCTGGTATTAAGTGCGCTCTTATTTGCGGAAAGCGGAGCTTCCATGGAGGTTCTTGCTGCAGGAACAGAGGAAACTCCTGCAATCGTATCAGAGTTTGAGGATTCTATTGATGCAGACCAGGCTGTAAGTGACGGAGATGCTGATCTTACAGAAGAGAACATTGATGATTCCCAAGATAAGGAAGAGGGAACAAAAGAAGAGACAGTTACTGAAGAAGGTAACGACAAAAAGGACGAAGAGGTTACTGAGGATAAGGCAGATTCATCAGATGATGAATTCGAGGAAGCTGTATCAGACGGTAACGCTGAGACAGAGGACACAGAAGATAAGGACGAGGCAGTATCAGATGGTAATGCTGAGGTTCCCTATTCTGAAGAGTTTAACTTCGAAACAGTTGTAGACGGTTATACAATTAAGCTTCATGCTGAAACAGGCGTTGTTCCTACAGGCACAGAGGTATCAGTAGAAAAGGTAAATAAGGTTTGCGGAGAAAAAACTGATGACCTTGTAAATGAGGTACTTCCCGAGGATTCAGTTGTTTATGAATCAGCATCCTTTAATATCACACTTATTAAGGATGGTCAGGAATTTGAGCCCGATGACAAGGTTTCTGTAGAGATTACTCTTAATGATAAGCTCGCTGACTTAAATAATGAGAATGACTCTGTATCTGTTCAGGTATTCCATATCGATGACAATGCAGTAACTACTGAGGTTCCTGCAGATGTTAATGATGATGCTACAGATGTTTATGACGGTAATGAGGAAACTGTTGTAAGCTATGATGCTGAAAGCTTCTCTGTATATGATGTATCTGCAGTTCTTAACTTCACAACTACAGAGGTTACTGCAGAGGTTAACCCTGTATATGAGAATCTCATTGATGTAAGCGATGAAGAGCTTCAGGCTCTTGGTGAAGGTGTTGATTCTGCATCAAACGTTAAGGCACTTATGGCTTCAAACGGTAATTGCACATCAATGCAGGAGATGGGTGAAGCATGTAAGAGAGGAGTTATGGCAAGACAGGCTCCTATCACAATTAACTTTAAGCTTCCCGGAATCTACAACGAGACAAAAATCCTCAACAGCATGATTCCGATCGCGTTTGAGCATACAGGTGTACCGAATGAGGGTGACTATGTACAGTGGGCTTCAATCATGAGAGCTTATCAGTCATCAGTTGCTTATGTTGATGGTATTACCTATGGTTCAATCCAGGTTAAGTATGTATATACACATAACTATGCACAGGAGGTTGCTACAACCAATAAAATAAACCAAATTGTAACAACTCTTGGCTTAAAAAATGCTAAATCAGATTATGCTAAGGCAAAGCTTGCTTATGATTGGATCGTAGAACATGTTAAATATGATTATCAATTCAATGATAAAAAACAAAGAGGTGATTATTCACCTTGGTCTTGTTATTCCGCAGCAGTAACGAATCATACAGTCTGTGAAGGGTATGCACTTCTGTTTTACAGAATGATGCTTATAGCAGGTGTTGACTGCAGAATGGTAGCAGGCGATGGTGGAAGAGTGCCAAATATCGGTGGCCATGGTTGGAACATAGTTAAGCTAGGTAATTATTATTACAATGTTGATAGTACCTGGGGATCAGAAGAAAAAGAAACTGCCTATAAATGGTTCCTAAAAGGTAGTAGGAACTTTGACAGAGTTTCTTATGATGGCAAATCATTTATTCATGCAAGATATGATGACTATAACACTGCAGAATTTAATTACGTATATCCCACAAGCACCACAGACTTTACTTCTAAGGAAAGAACAAACACTTCAGGCGTAAGTGTATCACTTAATATGGGTAGCGCTACAGTAGGTGTTGGAAGCTCAGTTATGCTTAAGGCAACAGTTAAGGGCAGCACCAATCAGTCTGTAATGTGGAGTTCTTCAGATTCTACAGTTGCAAGAGTTAATACTCTTGGTATCGTATACGGTGTTGGGAACGGTGAGTGTGAGATCTTTGCTACATCTGTAGTAGGTGGTAAGAAGGCTCGCTGCCGTGTTCTTGTAACAGACGGACATGTTAAGACTATTGATGCAGATACAAGAAGCATTACTGTATATGCAGGTAGCAAGGCTACTATCAATGCTTATGTATTCCCTACATGGGCAAGCAACAAAGGCATTAAATATAAATCCAGCAATAAGTCAGTTGCCAGCGTAAGTAAGAGCGGTGTTGTAACCGGTAAGAAGCCCGGTAAGTGCACAGTTACATGTACTTCCCGTGATGGCGGATACAAGGTTAAGATTAAGATTAAGGTTAAGAAGTCTAAGAGAGTTAAATCAATCAAGCTTACAAAGAAAAAGCTTAAGCTCGCTGTAGGCGAGAGATTTACTCTTGGCGTTAAGTTTAATCCTAAGAAGGCTACAAACAAGGAAGTATCCTGGAAGAGTAATAAGCCCGGTGTTGTTTCTGTTGATGCAAACGGTAATCTTGTAGCTCTCAGCAAAGGTAAGGCTAAGATTACAGCCAAGTCTGCTGACGGTAAGCACAAGGCTACCTGTACCGTAAGGGTTAAATAAAAAAGAGGTTTTAAAAATATGAAAATAGCTGTATATCCCGGAAGCTTTGATCCTATCACTTTAGGTCATCTCGATATTATCAAGAGAGCATCCAAAATGTTTGACAAACTGGTTGTTGTCGTGAGCGTTAACACCGCTAAGAGTCCGTTGTTTTCGCCTGATGAACGTGTTAAGATGATAAGAGAAGCTACTGCAGATCTCAGCAATATTGAGGTTGATTCCTATGAAGGCCTCATCATTGATTATTGCAAGGAGAATAATATTAAAATTCTGCTCAGAGGACTTCGTGCTATTACGGATTTTGAATATGAACTTCAGATTTCACAGACTAACAGAGCGTTTTCACATAATGAAGTTGATACGGTTTTCCTTACCACAAGTCTTGAGTACGCATATCTTAGCAGTTCAACTGTTAGAGAATTCGCAAGCTTCCACGGGGATATAAGCCGATGCGTAACACCTGAGGTTGCACAAATGGTTTATAAAAAATACGGGTATGAGAATAAAGCGTAAAGGGGGATTTATAGTATGAGCAGTAGAATTGAACAATGTATTGATGAAATAGAAACATTTATTGAAAGCTGCAAGCACCAGCCTCTTTCTCACACAAATATCATTGTCAATAAGGAAGAAATTGACGAGCTTCTTCGAGAGCTTAGAAGTAAGACTCCTGAGGAAATTCGCAGATATCAGACTATTATCAGCAATAAAGAGGCTATCCTTGAGGATGCTCGTAAAAAGGCTAAGGATTTGATCGACAAGGCTACGGAGCAGACTCACACCATGATAAATGAGCATGAGATCATGCAGCAGGCTTATGCACAGGCTAATGAGGTTATAGCTCATGCGGCTAAGCAGGCTGAGGAGATTTTAACAAAGTCTACCAATGAAGCTAATCAGATGAAGGCTGCTGCCGTAAGCTACACAGATTCACTCTTAGCTGATGTAGAGGAGATTGTTAATAAGGCAATTGATACTACAAGCGCTGCAAACAATGCTTTGCTTAAGGATCTGACCAATTACAGTGAGACCATTAAGTCAAACAGAGCTGATCTGGTTCCGCCCAGCGTTACTCCCGCTAGTGTTAAGGAATCTGTCAGACCATCAGCTAATATGACAGAGATAAGCCCTTCACTGGATGATTATGAGGAAGATGATGGTCTTAATCTTGATATGCTTTGATATTGTTAAATCAATTTTGGTTTATTCAATGAATGATTACATGGCTGCCGCAGAGATAATCATGCGGCAGCTATTTTAATACAAAATCTAATGAGGTCACTATGAGATTAGATAAGTTTCTTGGCTCCTGCGGACTTGGAACCAGAAAACAGATAAAAGAATTTGTAAAAAACGGAATGGTTTCTGTCGATGGCGAAATCGCCAAGAAACCGGAAATGGCTATCGACCCTACAGTAAATGAGATACTGTTTTCAGGGGAGAGCCTTACTGCAAACTATAAGGAATTCAGATATTATTTGCTTAATAAGCCCCAGGGCGTGGTCTCAGCAACAAGAGATAACCATGACACCACAGTCCTTGACCTTATTGATACAGGCTATGATAATAATCTTGCTCCTGTAGGAAGACTTGATAAGGATACCGAAGGGCTCCTTATTATAACCAATGATGGACAGCTTTCTCACAGGCTTCTTTCTCCTAAAAAGCATGTGGAGAAGGAATATGAGGTTCATACCAAGGACCCTGTGTCTGATGCTGATCTTGAAAAGCTTGAAGCAGGTGTTGATATAGGTGATGATGAGCCTACACTTCCAGCAAAGGCATTTATGGAGGGTGATATTCTCCATCTCATCATTCATGAAGGAAGATTCCACCAGGTAAAGCGAATGCTTGAAGCTGTTGGTAATGAGGTTGTTTTCCTAAAGAGAATCAGAATGGGCGGCCTTGTGCTTGATCCTGAACTTGAGCCTGGAGATTACAGAGAACTTACGGATGATGAGCTTAATTTACTAAAATAAATCACTTTGAGGTTGTTATGAAAAGAGTAGCTAAGGGAAGCTTTGGATATATAGAGTATAATCGCAAATTTGCAGCAATAAGAACGATAATAGCGCTTGCTATATGCTTAATAATATTTTTCACTGGACTTATAATCAATAAATCAAACAAAAGCGTATTTAGTATAATCGCTGCTGTTGGATGCCTTCCGACAGGTCTTAGCGCAGTTAACTTCATCATGTATTTAAAGGCGCATCCCTGTTCTGAAAAGGCTCACGAAATAATTGAGAGTCACAGAAATGGTCTTCTTATAAGATATGACCTTGAGATGACTAGCTATGAAGAGAACTACAGCATCGCTGCAGCAACAGTTCTTGATAAGAACGTGGTTTGCTTTACCGAGAATAAAGAGCTTGATATTCAAAACTGTGAGAAGCATATAAGAAATCAGATAGCACAGAGTGGCTATAGCAGCTACACGGTGAAGGTATTCAAGGACATAAACGCCTTCTGCACTAGACTTGATCAGCTCGAACAGATTCGCGCAGCCAAGAACATCGATCCTGTGGCAATTGAGAATGCATGGGTTCCCGGAACTGTCGAAACCTGCGCACTGGTACTTTTATCTATTTCACTGTAAACAGGCTTGTAGCTGTAATTTGTAATAGGTAAATATATGAGAGAAATAAAGATAGATAATAATTCAGCAGGTAAAAGGCTGGATAAATTCCTTGGAAGTTATTTTTCAGAATGCTCAATGGGCTTTTTGTTTAAGATGCTAAGGAAGAAAAACATAACCCTTAACGGTAAAAAGGCTGACGGAAAGGAAAAGCTTAATGTGGGTGACACCATAGCTGTTTTCTTTTCAGATGAGACCTTTGATAAATTCGTAAATAAGCATGCAAAGTCAGGCTCTAACGGTGACGCAGACCAGACGGGAGAGTTTGTAAAAGCATATAAAAAATATCAAAATATTGATATTATATATGAGGATGAGCATATCATTTTATTAAATAAGCCTGCCGGAATTTTATCCCAGAAGGCAGAATGGAACGATGTTAGTGTTAACGAGTGGCTCATCGGATACCTTCTTGATAAAAAGGTCGTTTCAGCTCAGTCGCTTTCGACCTTCAGGCCTTCTGTCTGTAACAGACTGGACAGGAACACCTCCGGAATGATGATATGCTCCAAGAGCCTTATAGGTGCTCAGAAGATGGCTGAGATACTTAAGGACAGGTCAATTCACAAATACTACAAGACTATTGTTGTAGGTGACGTTAAAGAGGATTCAAGTATTTCAGGGTTCCTGTATAAGGACGAGAAGACCAACAGAGTAAAGCTCTATGACGAGATTCCAAAGGGCGGAAAGCTTAAGGAGAGCGATTTTTCTGAGATAAAGACCTCATATAAGGTATTAAGGAGAGGTACTTTAACTGATAACGATAGTGAGAAGAAGCTTACTGAGCTTCAGGTTCTTCTTCACACAGGTAAGACTCACCAGATAAGGGCACACCTTTCATCAATCGGGCATCCTATAATCGGTGATTCAAAATATGGCAGCAATAAAATAAATCAGCTTATAAAGAAGGAATATGGACTTAAATATCAGCTCCTTCATTCATACAAGCTGGAATTCCCTGAGATTGAAGGGGAACTTTCATATCTGTCAGGTAAAAACTTTGAGGCAGATATACCGCAATTATATAAAAAAATATCTGATAATCTATTTTAATGATCTAAAAACAGGGGAGTTAGTATGGCCACATGGAATTCAAGGGGGCTTCGTGGACAGGCCTTGGAGGAACTGATAAATCGAACAAACGAAAGATATCAGGAAGAGGAACTGGCTCTGATCCAGAAAATCCCTACTCCCATAACTCCCATCAAAATTGAAAAAGAGACAAGACACATAACCCTTGCTTACTTCGATCAGAAAAGTACGGTCGATTATATCGGCGCAGTACAGGGAATTCCTGTATGCTTTGATGCCAAGGAGTGCAGCAAGGATACATTTGCTCTTGAGAACATCCATCCTCACCAGGTGGCCTTTATGGAGAGCTTTGAGAAGCAGGATGGAGTTGCATTTTTTCTTATACATTTCACAACAAGGGGAGAATTCTATTATTTGCCCTTCAGACATCTTAAAAAATTCTGGGACAGAGCCCTTGCCGGAGGAAGAAAGAGCTTTCGGTATGATGAGCTTGATCCTGATTATGTTATTTCCAATGATTTAGAAGCATTTATTCCATATTTGAACCTATTACAGAAGGATCTTGAGCAAAGAGATTGACAAATAAATTGTATTCCTATAAACTGAAATAAATTTAATGTAGTAACAAGGTAGCACGTTAACACACTAAAGTATATTTTGGAGAGATATTTATGAATCGTAGGCTTTTACACACACCAGAAGGAGTACGTGATTTATACGGATCACAGTGCAGTGACAGAACCTGGGTAAAGAATGCTATCTGCAACCAGATGAAGTTATTCGGTTTTGATGAGATCGATACACCTACATTTGAGTTTTTTGATGTTTTTGAGGAAGAGATTTCTGATAACAGCGCAAAAGAACTTTATAAGTTCTTTGATCAGGATGGAGAGACAATGGTTCTTAGACCTGACTTCACTCCCTCGGTTGCAAGATGCGCCAGCAAGTATTTTCTTGAGGATGAAGAACCCGTAAGATTTTGCTACAGCGGTAAGACCTTTGTTAATACCCATAATCTTCAGGGAAAGCTTAAGGAATCTACAGAAATCGGCGCTGAGCTCATGAACGATGGCTCAATCTATGCGGACGCTGAGATGATAGCACTTCTTGTTGAAACTATATCTTCAACAGGACTTAAGGACTTCAAGGTAAGCATAGGCGATGCAGATTATTACTATGGTATCTGTGAAGAAGCCGGAATCGATTTTGATACAGAAGAGATGATCCGTGAGCAGCTTGTTAACCGTAATGCCTTTGCAGCTGACACCATAATGGAGGAGGCTGAGGTTGACCCCAAGTACAGAGAGCTGATAAAAAGCGTCTCCACATGCATTGGCAGCGTTGGCATTTTGAAGGAGGCAGGTGAGCTCGTTAATAACAAGAGATCAATTGCGGCATTAAATCATCTGCAGGAGCTTCACAAGGTTCTGTGTGACTACGGTATTGAACAGTACATTTCCTTTGACCTTGGAATGCTCAGTAAATTCAACTATTACACCGGCGTAATGTTTGGTGCTTATACCTACGGCGTTGGTGATGCCATTGCCAAGGGCGGAAGATACGATAATCTTCTTGAGAGATTTGGAAAAAGCGCTCCTTCTATTGGCTTCATGATCAATCTTGATGATCTTATGAATGCACTTTACAGACAGGATATCAGCCTGCCCGGACGTAAGGAGCCTATAGTAATCGAATATACAGCTGACAACTTCGGAGAAGCGCTTTCAAAGGCCAAGGCTTACAGAGCAGAGGGCAAGCGCGCAATACTTAAGGGGGCAAATAAATATGAATAATACAGACAGATATCTTACATTTGCTCTTGGAAAAGGGCGCCTTGTTGATTCTACAATGGAGCTTCTTGAAAAGTGCGGAATCCACTGTCAGGAGGTTACCGATAAAAAGACAAGAAAGCTTATATTTACAAACGAAGAGCTCAAGCTTAAATTTTTCCTGGCAAAGGGACCTGATGTTCCAACATACGTTGAATATGGCGCTGCTGACATCGGTATAGTCGGTAAGGACACCATCATGGAGGAGAACCGCAGCGTATATGAGGTTCTTGATCTTGGCTTTGGAAAATGCAGAATGTGCGTATGCGGTCCTGAATCCGCAAGAGAGCTTTTGAATCATCATGAGATGATAAAGGTTGCAAGTAAATATCCCAGAATCGCAAGGGATTATTTCTATAACAGAAAGCAGCAGACCGTTGATATTATCAAGCTGAACGGATCTGTAGAGCTGGGACCCATAGTTAAATTATCAGATGTAATTGTTGATATCGTTGAAACAGGAAGTACTCTTAGAGAAAACGGACTTACCGTTCTTGAAGAGATATGTCCATTATCTGCAAGGGTAATTGTCAACCAGGTCAGCATGCAGATGGAATCTGATAGAATACACAAACTGATTAGTGACATGAAGGAGAATCTGTAATGCGCATACTTGAATTAAATGAAAATACAAAGGGAGAGCTTCTTGATAAGCTTCTTAAGAGAAGCCCCTCCAACTACGGTGAATATGAAAAAATCGTAGCAGATATCATAAATAACGTAAGGGAGAATAAGGATAAAGCCTTATTCGAATACACTTCAAAATTCGACCATTTTGACCTTACATCTGATACAATTAAGGTTACAAGAAAAGAGATAGAGGAAGCTTACAGCGCACTGGATGACAAGTTCATCGAGGTTATCAAAAAGAGTGCTGAGAACATTCGTGTTTTCCATGAAAAACAGCAGAGAAATTCATGGATTGATACTAAGGCTGATGGTTCAATTCTCGGACAGCGAATAATTCCTATTGAGATATCCGGTGTATATGTTCCCGGCGGAAAGGCTGCATATCCTTCAAGCGTTCTTATGAATGTAGTACCTGCCAAGGTTGCAGGCGTTGAGAAAATCGTAATGTGCACACCTCCTTCAAAGGACGGAAAGGTAAATCCCGGAACTCTGGTGGCTGCTGACATCGCAGGCGTTACAGAGGTTTACAAGGTAGGTGGAGCTCAGGCTATCGCAGCTATGGCTTTTGGAACGGAGTCAGTACCGAAGGTTGATAAGATCACAGGCCCCGGCAATATTTTCGTAGCGCTTGCAAAGAAGGCATGCTTTGGTTATGTTTCAATCGATTCCATCGCAGGACCTTCAGAGATCCTTGTAATTGCTGATGAGACAGCCAATCCCAAATTTGTAGCGGCTGACCTTTTATCACAGGCTGAGCACGACGAGATGGCAAGTGCGATTCTTATCACAACAAGTAAGAAGCTTGCTGAGGATGTATCCGTAGAAATCGATAAGTTCACAGCAAAGCTTGAGAGAGCTGAGATTATCAATAAGTCTCTTGATAATTACGGATACGTTTTTGTTGCTGATAGCATGGAGGATGCTATTGAAGCAGCTAACGCTATCGCATCAGAGCACCTGGAGATAATCACAGCTAATCCCTTCGAGGTTATGCCTAAGATCAAGCACGCTGGTGCAATTTTCCTTGGTGCATATTCCTCAGAGCCTCTTGGTGATTATTTTGCAGGACCAAATCACATATTACCTACAAACCAGACTGCAAGATTTTTCTCACCTCTTTCAGTTGATGACTTTGTTAAAAAGACAAGCATCATCGCTTACTCCGAAGAGGGACTTAAGAAGGTTCACGAGGATATCGAATTGTTTGCTAAGAATGAGGGCTTAACAGCTCACGCTAACTCTATCGCGGTTCGATTTGAGGAGGACTGATATGGCTAGAAAAGCTGAAGTTACCAGAAAAACAGGGGAAACGGATATTACCATTGAGATTGATCTTGATGGAACCGGAAAATCAGAAATAAATACAGGCATTGGCTTTTTTGACCACATGCTTTCTGCCTTTGCAAGACATGGCTTCTTTGATCTTAAGGTCGATGCAAAGGGTGATATAAACGTTGATGGTCACCACACAGTTGAGGACACAGGAATCGTTCTTGGCCAGGCCATAGCTAAGGCTCTTGGTGATAAGAAGGGCATTAAAAGATATGGAAACTTCCTTCTTCCTATGGATGAGTCGCTGGTACTTTGTGCGATCGATCTTTGCGGAAGACCATATTTTGAGATGGATGCTGAGTTTACAGCACCTATGGTTGGAGAGTTCGATACACAGCTTGTCAGGGAATTTTTCTATTCCGTATCCTATGGTGCCATGATGAACCTTCACCTCAGAGTGATCACTGGTATAAACGACCACCATAAAATTGAAGCTGCCTTCAAGGCATTTGCCAAGGCTCTTGATGAAGCGACAATGCTTGATGAGAGAGTTAGCGGAGTTTTAAGTACAAAGGGCAGTTTATAAATAGCAAGTAATATTAAATACATTTAAACCGGGAGATAAGGATCTATATGCTTAAAAAATTTGTGCCGTGCATTTTTTTACTTCATGGAAAGGCAGTAAGCTCACTTCAGAATGCAGATGTTATCGATGAGTCACCTGCAGGTCTTGCAGAGAAGTTTGATAATGATGACTGCGATGCGATCATAATATATGATATGTCAAATGGTGACGCTGAGCATGAAGAATCACTTGATATTATAAAGGATATATGCGGAAAGGTTTCATGTGACATCTATGGAGCAGGAAACGTAAAGCGTATGGAGGATATTAAAAAGCTTTTATACGCAGGCTGCAAAAAGGCATGTCTCAATTTTTCCAAGCAGGGCAATATAGATATTCTCCAGGAGGTTTCCGAGAAGTTCGGAAAGGATAAGATCTGCATCTGCTATACAGAAACAGACAGAATTGCAGAGTATGATGAAAGTATCAGGAAATATGCTGATGAGCTTATTTTGCTCAACAGCTCTGAGATCAAGAAGGCATCTGATATTAACCTTCCTACTATCTTAAGCCTTCCGCATCTTTCTCTTGATAAGATGCTTGATCTTATGGCAATACCTAATGTCAGCGGCTTATCCGGAACTGCCATAAACAGGAACTCTTCTGAAATTAGAAACATGAAGAGTATCTGTGCTGAAAATGATCTTGCCGTAAACAGAATGCTTCCACAGTATAAATGGGAGGATTTAAAGAAGAATAACGATGGCATGGTACCTGTTGTAGTTCAGGATTACCGTACAGACGCTGTACTTATGGTTGCTTATTTTAATGAGGAGTCATATTACAAGACAATTGAAACAGGCAGAATGACCTACTTTAGCAGAAGCCGCAACGAGCTTTGGCTTAAGGGCGAGACCAGCGGACATTTCCAGTATGTTAAAAAGCTTACCGCTGACTGCGATATGGATACAATCCTTGCAAAGGTTAAGCAGGTAGGAGCTGCATGCCACACAGGCAGCTATTCATGCTTCTTTAACGACATTACTTCCAAGAAGTACACTGAAAAGAATCCTCAAAAGGTTCTGGACAGCGTTTTTGCAGTAATCAATGACCGTAAGCTCAATCCCAGAGAGGGCTCCTACACCAATTACCTCTTCGACAAGGGCCTTGATAAGATTCTCAAGAAGGTCGGTGAAGAGAGCACAGAGATGGTTATTGCAGCAAAAAATGAAAATTCAAATGAACTCATTTACGAAATGGCAGATTTCCTGTATCATATGATGGTACTTATGTCAGAAAAAGGAATTGGCTGGGAAGAGATTACAGATGAGCTTGCCAGAAGATAAAAAATCACCTTTTTCGAGATTGAAAATATTTGAGGTGTAATTTGAACGACAAATTAGCGTTATCAGATGAGATCCTTCTTAGCATTAGTAAGCCCGAGAGATATATCGGAGGCGAGGTTAATAGTGCTGTGAAGGATTTATCTGACATTAAAATCAGATTTGCTTTTTGTTTCCCTGATGTATACGAGATAGGAATGTCACATCTGGGGATACAGATACTTTATGGTCTTTTTAACGAATATGAGGATGTATGGTGTGAGCGGGTATTTTCTCCATGGGCTGATATGGACAGCGTAATGAGAGAGAAAAATATACCGCTTTTTGCGTTGGAGTCTCAGGATCCCGTAAAGAACTTTGATTTCCTTGGCTTCACATTGCAGTACGAGATGTGCTATACAAACATTCTTCAGGTTCTTGATCTTTCAGGAATCCCTATTTATACAGAGGACAGAACCTGGGATGATCCAATTGTTATAGGTGGCGGTCCCTGCTCTTATAATCCGGAGCCTATCGCGGATTTCTTCGACCTTTTCTATATCGGTGAAGGCGAGACAAAATATCGCGAGATCTTCGATCTCTATGAGGAGTGCAAGGAAAATGGCACAAGCAGGGAAGAGTTTTTATATAAATGCTCACAGATTCACGGAATTTATGTGCCTTCACTTTATGACATCAGCTACAACGAGGACGGAACAATCAAGGCAATAGAGCCCTTGAAGGAAAATGTTCCCAAGGTCGTTGAGAAGGAAATATGCCTTGACCTCACTGAGAGCTATTATCCTATGAAGCCTGTAATGCCCTTTATCAGAGTTACTCAGGACAGAGTTGTTCTTGAGGTTATGAGAGGATGTATCCGAGGCTGCAGATTCTGTCAGGCAGGTCAGCTTTACAGACCTTTAAGAGAGAGGGATGTTAATAAGCTCAAAGAGTACGCTATGACTCTTATTAAAAACACAGGCTATGAGGAAATCTCCTTAAGCTCACTTAGTACCAGTGATTATACAGGCCTTAACGAGCTTCTTGATTTCCTTATCGATTACTGCAATCAGCACAAGGTTAATATTTCACTTCCTTCTCTTAGAATTGACGCCTTCTCATTAGACGTTATGAGTAAGGTTCAGGATGTTAAAAAGTCATCACTTACCTTTGCGCCTGAGGCCGGCTCTCAGAGAATGAGAAACGTAATAAACAAGGGACTTACTGAAGAGGATATTCTTAAAGGTGCACACGAAGCCTTTGAGGGCGGCTGGAACAAGGTTAAGCTCTACTTCATGCTTGGTCTTCCCGGAGAAACCATTGAGGATATTGAAGGAATCGGTGATATCGCCAATAAGATAGCGGTAGAGTATTTTGAGACCGTTCCCAAGGAAAAGAGAAACGGCAGAACTATTGAGATTACTGCCAGCACCTCATTTTTTGTACCGAAGCCCTTCACACCCTTCCAGTGGGCATCCATGAATACAAAGGAAGAGTTCCTTGATAAGGCAAGCATCACCCGTAAGGGCATTATGTCTCAGCTTAACCAGAAGCACATCAAGTACAACTGGCACGAGGCTGACGCCAGCATGCTTGAGGGAATCCTTGCCAGAGGTGACAGAAGACTTTCAGAGGTCATCTATAACGTTTATAAGCGCGGCTGCATCTTCGATGCATGGAGCGAGTACTTCAAAAATGACATTTGGATGGAAGAGATGGAAAAGGCCGGACTTGATCCCATGTTCTACGTAAAGCGTGAAAGAACAAAGGATGAAATCCTTCCCTGGGATATGCTCCACTGCGGCGTGTCCAAGGAATTCCTCTGGAGAGAATGGCAGACCTCCAAGGAAGCCAAGGTTTCACCTAATTGCAGACAGTCCTGCATGGGCTGTGGCGGAGCCGGCTACGGCGTAGGAATCTGCTTCCAGCCTAAAACAGGTGTTTAATAATATTATTAAGCCTTCTCCCAGAGGGAGAAGGTGGCACGCAGTGCCGGATGAGGTCATATGAATAAATTACGATTAAAATTTTCAAAGCACGGTCCAATCCGCTTTCTTGGCCATCTCGACGTAATGCGATATGTTCAGAAGGCAATCAGACGCGCTGAAATAGACATAAAATATAGTGAAGGCTACAGTCCGCATCAGATTTTGTCATTTGCACAGCCCCTTAGCGTAGGTTCAACAACTGATGGTGACTATATGGACATGACTGTAATGAGCATGGAAAACGTAGCTTCAGTAATGGATGCTTTAAATGGCGCCATGAACGAAGGCATCGTAATCACAGCTATTACAGAGCTTCCCGAAAAAAGCGTAAATGCCATGACCAGCGTAGCCGCAGCAGAATACATTATTTCCTTTAGAGTAGGAAAAGAGCCTTCCTTTGATCTTGAAAAGACCTTTAGTGACTTCATGGATCAGAAGGAGATTCCTGCTGTTAAGAAGACTAAAAATGGAGAGAAGACAATAGATATAAAGCCGCTTATTTATAAGTGGGAGATTTTACCTGATAACAGAATCCATGTGCTGTTATCAGCAGGAAGCAGCTCAAACCTTAAGGCAGCGCTTCTGACAGAGAGCCTTTTTAGCTTTGCCGGCGAAGAGATGAAGGAATTTGCAGCTGTTTTCCATAGACTTGAGACCTACCTTTCAGGTATTGATGATAAGGGAGATTACATTCAGCCCATGATACCTGAGAGCATGTCTGAGTTATCCTTTACTTCTGATAAGAATCTGACACAGGGAAAGATTTATGTTTGAAGTAGTTATAACAAACTGGCATGAACACCTGACTGCAATCGGTTTTTATGAAAACAAGGTAGAGCTGATTGATGTTCTTGATTCCAGAGACAGAACAGGTAATATTTATGTCGGAAGAGTTGAGAATATAGTTTCCAATCTTAATGCCGCCTTTGTCAGATTTGAAAAGGATGGCGGAAAGCACGGAATAGGATTTCTTCCTATAAAAGCGATTCCTGTGAAGAATATTCTTAACAGAAGCGTAGATTCTTCAAAAGAGATAAGGCCGGGAGATATTGTTCTGGTTCAGATAAACGTCGAGGAGATGAAGCTTAAGCAGGCAAGGCTAACCGGTAAAATTGATCTTGCCAAAGCCGATTATAATGGTGATATGGATCAGCTTCTTGCAATTGCCAGAACAAGAAAAGAGTATCAGCAGATAAGTAATGAGATTTCAGGCATCGCAGATGACATAAAAAATGCATGCGACACTATGGAGAAAATCACAGGCGATACTGAATATAAGCTTGTGACGGATGTAGCTGATATACATCAGGAACTACTCGAAGGCAGAGATGTTTTTTCTGAAAATGCAGTTATAGAATTCTATGACGAAGAGGAAAAGAGACTTGCGCTAATAGTTCATTACAGCCTTACAAGTAAAACAGATGACCTTTTTAAAAAGAAGGTCTGGCTTGATTCGGGAGCTTTTCTTATAATAGAGCAGACGGAGACACTTAATCTCATTGATGTAAACTCCGGCAAGGATTTAAAGAAAAGCGAGGAGTTCTTCCTTAATCTTAATAAGGAAGCAGCAAAGGAAGCCTACAGACAGATAAGACTAAGGAATTTGTCAGGAATGATCCTTATAGATTTTGTTTCACTTAAAAACAGCGAAACAAAGGATGAGCTTATCGGATATATAAAAGAGCTTATAAAGGATGATCCAATGAATCTGACCTTTATAGATATGACAAAATTAGGTATCATTGAGTTTACGAGAGAGAAAAGAAAGAAATCTCTAAGAGAAACTATTGACATTAAAAAAATGTGATGTTATTATTCAATGGTATGCCGCTTAACGAGGTATAAGTGGATTAATTTTTATCCCACCACAGTTAGCGAGATTTGGAAGAAGGAGGTGCCTTATGTACGCAATTATTGTTACTGGTGGTAAGCAGTACAAGGTTTCCGAGGGCGACGTTATTCGTGTTGAGAAGCTTGACGTAGAAGCCGGAAAAGAAGTTACATTTGATAATGTTATTGCAGTAAATGATGACAAGACTCTTAAGGTTGCTGGTGATGTAGCAAGCGCAAAGGTTAGCGCAACTGTTATGGAACAGGGCAAGGGCAAGAAGGTTATCGTTTATAAGTACAAGAGTAAGACCGGTTATCACAAGAAGAACGGTCACAGACAGTGCTTCACAGCTGTGAAGATCGATAAGATTTCACTGTAATCTTGTAGATGAGTGTTTGCAGATATGACAAATATCATTATTCGTAAAAACAAAGATGGCGAGTACATGGGCTTTAAGCTCGAAGGACATGCCGGTTCCGGAGAATATGGAAAAGACATTGTTTGTGCTGCGATTTCGATTCTAAGCATAAACACAGTTAATTCTTTGGAAAAATTTACAGATGATAATTTTACCTGTGATGCAGATCCTGGAAAAGGATATATAGAGGTTACTTCTGAAGATGGTTTTTCAGAAGAGGGAGATCTTTTAATGAGGTCATTCGAACTTGGCATTACCGGAGTCTACAAACAATATGGAAATGAGTTTTTGAACATTAAATTCGAGGAGGTATAAGTCATGTTGAATATGGACCTTCAATTTTTTGCTCATAAGAAGGGAGTCGGATCCACAAAGAATGGTCGTGATTCCGAGTCTAAGCGCCTTGGAGCAAAGAGAGCTGACGGACAATTCGTAAAGGCTGGAAATATTTTATACAGACAGCGTGGCACTCATATTCATCCTGGTGTAAATGTTGGTATCGGTAAAGATGATACTCTTTTTGCACTTGTTGATGGTGTGCTTCGTTTCGAACGCAAGGGCCGCGATAAGAAGCAGGCTAGCGTTTATGCTGTAGAGAAGTAATCAGTATCGTTATGTATTGGGCTCCAAACATATTATTGTTTGGAGTCCTTTTTTAGCTAGTGTCTATTTTGAGATTAACAGGAGAATAATATGCCCGCATTTGTTGATAGAGCGAGAATATTTGTTAAAAGTGGAAAAGGTGGAGACGGTCACGTTTCTTTCAGAAGAGAAAAGTTTGTTGCCAATGGAGGACCTGACGGCGGAGACGGCGGAAAAGGCGGAGACGTTGTGATCAAGGTTGATCTTGGTATTAATACTCTTTCTGATTTTCACTACGGCGGAAAGTACAAGGCTGAGAATGGTGAAGACGGCGGAAAGAGACGTTGTCATGGTAAATCAGGCTCTGACATAATTATAAAGGTACCTCAGGGTACTGTCATAAAGGAAGCTTCCAGCGGAAGAGTTATCGTAGATATGTCAGGTGATACTACAGAGTTTGTACTTCTTAAGGGCGGAAAAGGCGGAAACGGAAACATGCATTATGCTACAAGTACAATGCAGGCTCCCAGATATGCACAGCCCGGTCAACCCGCTAAGGAACTGGAGATATTACTCGAGCTTAAGATGATTGCGGATGTAGGACTGGTTGGTTTCCCTAACGTTGGTAAATCAACATTCCTCACAAAGGTTAGTAATGCAAAGCCTAAGGTTGCAAACTATCACTTTACAACCCTTACTCCAATTCTTGGAGTTGTAAGTTTGAATGATGCAAGAGGATTTGTTGTTGCGGATATTCCGGGACTTATTGAGGGCGCTGCAGACGGAGCAGGTCTTGGTCACGAGTTCTTAAGACATATTGAGCGTACCAGGATCATGATCCACGTTGTAGACGCTGCCGGAACCGAAGGAAGAGATCCTTTTGAAGATATAGAAGCTATTAATAATGAGCTTTCCAAGTACAACGCTGATATTACCAAAAAGCCTCAGGTTATTGCTGCAAATAAGATCGATATGCTTCCTGACGGAGAGGATTCCGAGATCATACAGAAGCTTAGAGATAAATTTGAGCCCCAGGGAGTTAAAGTATTTGCTACTTCAACCCTTACTGGCAAAGGAATTAATGAACTGTTATACTATATTAGCAGGGAGCTTGATAACCTAGGCGAAGAGACCTTTGTATTTGAAAGCGAATATGATCCTGAGGTTGAGCTTAAGGTTGAGAATGAATCATTCACTGTAGAGTATGATTCTGATGCTAAGGAATACGTTATCGAAGGACCTAAGATCGAGAAAATGCTTGGTTATACAAACCTTGATTCTGAAAAGGGATTCGCATTTTTCCAGAACTTCCTTGTTGAGAACGGTATTCTTGACCAGCTTGAGGCCCTTGGCATTCAGGAAGGCGACACAGTTCGCATGTATGGTAACAGTTTTGATTATTACAGAAATGCTGATACAGAAGAGGCTTCAGGTTCTGATGAGGCTGATTTTGCAGAGAGCGATGATATAGATTTTGATTCGGAGGACAATGATGAATTTAACCAGTAAACAGCGTTCTTATTTAAAAGGTCTTGCAATGAACCTTGATCCGGTTTTCCAGATCGGTAAGGCTGCAGTTACTCCCGAAGTAACTGAGAGCGTTTTGGAGTGCTTTAATAATAAGGAGCTCATCAAGGGTTCAATTTTGAAAAACTGCACCGATGATGTTAATGAAGTTGCTAACACCATCGCAGAGAGAACAAGATCAACTCTTGTTCAGGTAATAGGAAGAAAATTCGTGCTTTACAAGCCCTTCCATGAAAATCCGGAGATTAAGCTTCCTAAGTAATAAAATATAGCGGTCAATATTTTCACGACAAATACAGCATAAAAGAGGTGACGGAATATTATGGCAAGTAGAAAAATCGGTATTTTAGGCGGTACATTTGATCCAATACATAATGCTCATCTTATTTTAGGTGAGGCAGCAAGAGAGCAGTTCGGACTGGACAGAATAGTTTTCATGCCCACAGGTAAGCCCTACATGAAGGACCAGGGGGGCAGTCTGACTTCCGGAGAGCTGCGCTATCAGATGGTTAAGCTTGCAATAGACAGTAATCCCTATTTTACATGCTCGCGTCTTGAAATTGACCGTGAGGGTAATACCTATACTATTGATACACTTTATGAGCTTGAAAAAATGTATCCCGGAGATGAGATATATCTGATTCTCGGTGGTGATACCTTTAAGCAGATCGAAACCTGGTATAAGAGCGAGGAGATTTTCAAGAACTGCGTTATTCTGGCTGCAATCAGAAATAATATGTCTATTGCCGAAATGGATGAGCAGAGAAGATACCTTCACGATAAATACGGTGCTGATGTAAGGATTCTTCAATATAAGAACATTGATATTTCAAGCAGCGATATCAGATCAAGAATTATGACCGGAAGATCTGTAAGATACATGCTTCCTGAATCTGTTATCGAATTTGCCAGCTTGAAAAATATATATAATGGCATGGCGTCTTCAGATGATGACGACGATATGAAAATCTATCACGGTT
The DNA here is from genome assembly GCF_000423945.1 of Butyrivibrio sp. XPD2002. Taxonomy (GTDB): domain Bacteria; phylum Bacillota; class Clostridia; order Lachnospirales; family Lachnospiraceae; genus Butyrivibrio. Next base: position 192,887 of record NZ_AUIY01000001.1, read on the forward strand.
GATGTATCGGAGGCTTAGTCTTTATATATTATGAAAATGATTGAATTATCACATAAGCTCAGAAAAGAAATGAAGCTTGTACTTAATGCAGACAGATTTGACCATACACTTGGCGTTGCCTACACGGCTGCCAATATGGCTGCGGTTCATGATGTCTCCATTGAAAAGGCGCTGATAGCAGGATTTCTGCATGACTGTGCCAAAAATCTTGATCATGAAGAGCAGATTAAGATCTGTAATAAGTACGGCGTTGAAATAACTGACATAGAAAAGCGTAATCCGGCGCTTATCCATGCCAAGGCAGGAATGTGTCTGGCTGAGCATAAATACGGTTATGATGATCCTGAAATACTTGGTGCCATCAGATGGCATACCACTGGGCATCCCGGTATGAATGATCTTGAGAAAATCGTATTTATTGCCGATTTTGTTGAACCAAACAGGAAGCCTTTAGAGCACATGGATATAATCCGGAAGCTTGCATATGCTGATCTTGATAAGTGTATGCTTAAGATATTAGAGGATACGATTCATTATCTCAATAATATTGATAAGGAATGCGATCCTATGACCTGGAACACTTACGAATACTATTTAAAAAAGGAAAAAGAAAATGGCTGAACACTCAATTGAAAATTCTAAGGAAATGGTAAAACTTGCAGTAAATGCACTTGAAGATACAAAGGGCCTTGATATTGAGATCATCGATATCAGCGAGGTATCAACCCTTGGCGATTTCTTTATCGTTGCAAGCGGATCTAACCGTTCACAGATTCAGGCTATGGCAGACAGAGTTGAGGAGACTCTTGGCAGAGCAGGATATGAGAAGAAGGATATCGAAGGCTATGAGAGCGCATTTTGGATTCTTCAGGACTTTGGTGATATCATTGTCCATATCTTTGATCAGGAGAACAGACTTTTCTATGATCTTGAGAGAATCTGGAGAGATGGTAAGCATATTACAAAGGATGAATTATAATTTATAATCACTTTTGAGCATAAAAAAACGCTGCATGCAATGAACATGCAGCGCTTTTTACATTTAAATACTTATTTCGAAATACTAATATCAGATTAGTATAATCTCAGAACACCAAATACACGTCCAAGAATCTCGCAGTCATCTACGATAATGGGATCCATGGTATCATTCTCAGGCTGGAGTCTGATGTGGCCCTTCTCCTTATAAAAGGTCTTAACAGTAGCAGAGTCATCGATAAGAGCTACGACCTGCTCACCGTTACGGGCTGTGTCACAGGCCTCAACAAAAATGCGGTCACCGTTAAAAATACCGGCATTTATCATTGAATCACCCTTAACATTAAGAATGAACATCTGTCCCTTAGGACACATCTCTGCAGGAATAGGGAAGTAGCTGTCTATATTCTGCTCAGCCAGAATAGGTGTACCTGCAGCCACCTGGCCAACAACAGGGATGTTAACCATCTCTGTTCTGATCATATTAAATGAATCATCACATATCTCAATGGTACGGGGCTTGGTAGGATCGCGCTTGATATAGCCGTTCTTCTCCAAGGTCTCGAGATGAGAGTGTACGGATGATGTTGATTTCAAATGTACGGTTTCGCAAATCTCGCGAACAGTAGGCGGATAGCCCTTTTCTAATATCTTTTCTTTAATGAATTCGAGAATTTCACTTTGCTTTTCGCTGATCTTTCCTTTTTCCATTGTTATCCTCCATATATTAAGAACCTATGTTCAGTTTAACATATAAAGAAAGAAAAGGCAAACATATATTCGCTGTACTTTTTATTGGACAGGAGATTGTATAGAGTATATACATAAGATCTTTGAATTAATCACAAAACACTCACATTGCTGTGAGTGTCCTGCGATTTTCTTATGAGGGGGAGATAGTGTGATTTGTTTATCAACTACCTTGATACATATATTAAAGGATAAATATGAACAAAATATGAACTCAAACGAAGGAATTATTTAAGATTTTTTTTATAATTTCAAAAGAACAAACGTACGAAAAATGTGTTGACAAAAGAATGGATGTTCGATATATTGTTCTAAGAACAGTTGTTCGTAACATTTGTTCGACAAACGGAGGAGCGAAGGATGAATAAGAGAACAGCAATGAACAGAAACAATTATGTTAGTGAGAACGACAGATACAAAAGAGCAGCTCTTGCTAAGAGAAGACGCGAGCGCGCTGCTAGAAGACGACTTGTTATTCTTGGTGTTATGACTTCTGTTATTATCTTCATGGCTATTATTCTAAGCTTTTCATTTAGTTCAGATGCGAGCAGCAAGAATAACGAACAGTATAAATACTATACCTCTGTAAGCGTAAATGTAGGTGACTCCGTATGGACTATAGCTGAGGAATATATGGATGATCTTCATTATAGAAGTACTAAGGAATTCGTTAATGATATCGCCAGAATCAACAAGATATCACCTGACACTATGCTTAAAGCAGGAACGAATCTTATAGTTCCTTACTATTCAGATACACTGAAATAACATGGGAAACTACAATTTAAATAACAGTACCCAAAAATATCACCTTAATTATATTACTTTTTGCCAATAGCAATTCTGTATGCAGAATTGCTATTATTAGTTTATAAAGATTTTATAAAAATATAATAAAAATTTTGGAGGTGTCTTATGTTATTTCAACTTTACGGCGCCAATGCAAGTTCTCAGCTTATAGGCTGGATACTTGTTTTCGTGGGACTTATTCTCATGAACGAAGTTGGCCGTAGAACAAAGCTTGGGGGAATGATCGTATTTGTGTTCATTCCGACTGTTTTAACAGTTTACTTTATTGCCGCTCATATGGGTGCATTTGGTGGTTCTTCCAATCCCACAGTTGCATTTATGGACGGATGGTTCCATTACTTTAAGTTATATGCTGCTGACATCGGCTGTGTCGGCTTTATGATGATCAAGTATAAATGGGGTATCGGTAAGGAGAAGTGGTTTGCATGGTTCCCCTGGTTTATCGTAGCTGCTAACATCATGATCGCTAATGTTTCTGATATGGAGTCAGCTCTTGCTGCATTCTCTATCTCAGGTAACCTTAACGGCGCATGGTGGGCGTCAAATGAAGGTGTATTCATCTATGGTGGATGGTGGAACGTAGTTAACGCCATTGCAGGTATGATCAACATTTTCTGCATGACAGGTGTTGTTCACCTTTATTCTTCAAGTGATAAGAATCACGCTGACATGCTTTGGCCTGATATGACTATCTGGTTCATCATTGCTTATGATGTATGGAACTTTGAGTATACATACCTCAACCTTCCTACACATTCATGGTATTGCGGCGTAGCATTGCTTCTTGCTCCTACATTTGCTAATGCATTCTGGAACAAGGGTGCATGGATCCAGAACAGAGCTAATACACTTGCAATCTGGTGTATGTGGGCACAGGTAGTTCCCGGATTCCAGCTCTCAAGCAGGTTTGCTGCTGCACTTCCTTCAGTTTACGGTGGAGCTTCAGAGAATGGCATTACTACCATGGCTCTTTATGACAAGGCTATCGAGCTTTATAACAACAATTTAGGTAAGACTGCTCAGGCAGGCGAAGTTATCAGTCAGATGGGAATTACGGCAGATCCCAGAATGCAGGGCTTTGTTGCTGTTCTTGCAATAGCAATAAACGTTATCTGCATGGCAGAGATAATTATGAGAGCCTGCAAGCTTGGTAAGAATCCTTATGCTAACGAAGTATTTGGCGATACAAGAGATTTCAAGCTTGCTATGGAGAGAGCAGAAAAGGCTAGCTAAGAAATAATAAATATGTAGCTTTATCAGACAGGGAGCTATCTGGCTCCCTGTTGTTATCTAAAGCTTCAGGGTAAAGGAGATTTTGAAGAAAATGGGTAGAAAGCCACCTTATAAACCGTCTTATGTAAAAGAAGACACAGCTTTACGTGAGCCTATCGTAAAGCTTGGTAAAATGATCACGGACCGTGTACCTTATCATCTTGGTTTAAAAAAGCTCACAAGTGATGACCCGGAATACTGGGCACTTGCAGCTGTTGCAACTGACGAAGAGGCAGAGCTTGCACTCAAAATGGGAGTAAGAAAGCCTAAGACCTTTGCACAGCTTAAGGCTATTTCAGGACTTGAAGAGGAGAGGCTTCAGCAGCTCCTTGATCATATGTCGTGGACAGGACTTGTAGAGTATAACTGGGAAAATGAGAACAGAGAAAAGCAGTACCTCGTTCCCATGTATGTTCCCGGCAGTGCTGAGTTTACAAACATGAACGAAGAGCTTATAAATAAGAATCCTGAGATGGGTAAGTTCTTTGATTATATGGCAACACTTCCTCTTGAGAAGATAACACCTATGGTACCTCCGGGAGGAGCAGGAATCGGAATGCACGTTATTCCTGTTGAGAAGGCCATTGAAATGAATAATGAATCTATTTCATTTGAGCATATTTCTCACTGGCTCGATAAATATGAGGGTAAGTATGCAGCATCTCCCTGCTCATGCCGTCGTTCACGTAAGACCTACAACGAGGGCTGTGCGGATGATGAGACTGATTGGTGCATCGCAGTTGGAGATATGGCCGATTATGTTGTAGAAACAGGAAAAGGCGGAAGATATGTTTCCAAGGAAGAGGTTCTTGAGATCCTTAAGAAGGCCGAGGATAACGGATTTGTACATCAGATAACAAACATTGACGGTCAGGACAAGATATTTGCTATCTGTAACTGTAACGTTAATGTATGTTACGCACTTAGAACATCACAGCTTTACAATACACCCAACCTTTCACGTTCAGCCTATGTTGCAAAGGTAACAAAGGAAGACTGTGTTGCCTGCGGACGCTGCGTAGAGGTATGTCCTGCAGGTGCTGTTAAGCTTGGACAAAAGCTTTGCAGAAAGGATGGCTCTGAAGTAAAATATCCTAAGCATGTGCTTCCCAGTCAGAAAAAATGGACTGAGGACGACTGGGATTGGGATTACAGAGACAACAACAGAATCAATTGCTATGATTCAGGAACTGCTCCCTGTAAGACAGCTTGTCCTGCACATGTAGCTGTACAGGGTTACCTTAAGCTTGCTGCTCAGGGTAAATACACAGAAGCTCTTGAGCTTATTAAGAAGAATAATCCGCTTCCTGCAGTATGCGGTCATATCTGTAACAGAAGATGTGAGGAGGCATGTACCAGAGGAACAATCGATCAGGCTGTTGCTATCGATGAAGTAAAGAAATTCTTGGCAGCTAGGGATCTTAATGCAGATACAAGATTCATTCCCAAGAAGGTTATTCCTAAGGTTAACGGCGAGTTTGAAGAGAAGATCGCTATTATAGGTGGCGGTCCTGCAGGCTTATCCTGTGCCTTCTATCTTGCAGAAAAAGGCTACAGACCTACAATTTTTGAAAAGAATAAAAGAGCAGGCGGAATGCTTGTATATGGTATTCCTTCCTACAAGCTTGAAAAGGATGTTGTTCAGTCTGAAATAGATATCATAAAGGAGATGGGCGTTACCATTAAGACCGGTGTTGAAGTAGGTAAGGACATCACTATTGAGGAGCTTCGCGAACAGGGCTACAAGGCATTTTACATTGCTATTGGATGCCAGGGCGGAAGAAAAGCAGGAATTCCCGGAGAGGACGCTGAAGGCGTTGTAACAGCCGTTGATTTCCTTCACGCAGTAACAGATGATGAGTCACTTAAGGTTGAGGGCGATGCAGTTGTTATCGGTGGTGGTAACGTTGCTATCGATGTATCCAGAAGTGCAGTTCGCTGCGGCGCATCAAATGTTAAGCAGTTCTGCCTTGAAAGCAGAGATATCATGCCTGCATCCGATGAAGAGGTTCAGGAAGCTGAAGAGGATGGCGCTTTGATTAACTGTGGCTGGGGTCCCAAGGAGATTCTTACTGAAAACGGTAAGGTAACAGGCATTGTATTTAAGAAGTGCCTCTCTGTATTTGACGCAGATCACAGATTCAATCCTCAGTACGATGAGAGTGACACTGTTACAATTAAGTGCCAGCATGTATTCTTAAGTATTGGACAGAGCATCGTATGGGGCAACTTACTTAACGGCTCTTGCGTTGAGCTTGGAAGAGGTAACGGTGCAGTTGCTGATTCACTTACATATCAGACTACTGAGCCTGACATCTTTGTAGGTGGTGACGTATATACAGGCCCTAAGTTTGCAATCGATGCTATCGCAGCAGGAAAACAGGGCGCTATTTCCATCCACCGCTTTGTACAGCCTCATTCATCCCTGACAATCGGAAGAAACAGAAACGATTTCAAGGAGCTGAATAAGGATGATATCTCTATTAAGGATTATGATACCTGCAAGAGACAGATTCCCGGAAAGAGCAATGCTATAGCTGATCCTAAGCATTCCTTCCGTGACGCTAAGCTTGTATTCACAGAGGAACAGGTTAAGGCTGAGACAGCAAGATGTCTTTCCTGCGGAGCTTCAGTTGTTGATACAAACAAGTGTATCGGCTGCGGACTTTGCACAACAAAGTGTGAATTCGACGCTATCCATCTCTACAGAGATAATCCGGATTGCAGCGTGATGAGAAAGAGTGAAGATAAGCTTAAGTATATTCTTCCCTATGCTGCAAAGCAGAGAGTTAACATCAGAAAGCAGACTATAAAAGTTAAGTTAAAGAAGGTTAAAAAGAAGTAATTTATAGACCATCTCCTTTTGCAGTAAATGCAGGAGGAGATGGATGAGGGTATTAAAATGCACGAACTTGGTGTAGTATTCCATATCATCGACGACCTGAAGGTAGTTGCTGATGAGAACCAAATAGATAAAATTGAAAAGGTTACAATAGAGCTTGGGGAGGTTTCAACAGTCATTCCTCATTTCCTGACAGATTGCTGGAAATGGGCAGCTGCAAAGGAATCACTCCTTGAATCTACAGAACTAAAAATAGAAACTATCCCGGCTATTACTGAGTGCTCCGACTGTGGCAAACAGTTTGGAACAATCGCCCATGGTAAAATATGTCCATTCTGCGGTAGCGAAAAGACATACCTTGTACAAGGAAACGAATTTCTTATAAAAGAAATTGAAATCGAGGAGCAGGGCTGAAACTATATGTGAATTTTTGGAGAGCATAATTCCTAAGACCATCCGCATAAGGATGACCTTTTATCTAATTTTTTTATGCTCTCCATAAAATATATATATAGATTTCAGCCCTGCGATTTATATTAATTTTATATATTTATACATTTTTAATGACAAACGTCCCTTTGAATGATAAAATATATGCATGTTGCATAACAAAACTAGATAAGGGGGTATTCATAACCATGGCAACGAAGGAGAAAAGAAACGTTATTGTTGGACAGTCAGGAGGACCTACAGCTGCAATTAATTCCTCGCTTGCAGGTGTTTATCGTACAGCTAAAGATCGTGGATACAAGAAAGTATATGGAATGATCCACGGCGTACAGGGTCTTATGGAAGGTCGTTATATTGATCTTGCCGACCACATCAAGACAGGTCTTGATGCTGAACTGTTAAAGAGAACACCATCTGCATATCTTGGCTCATGCCGCTATAAGCTGCCTGAGATCTTCGAGAGCAAAGAGACTTATGAGAAGATTTTCCAGATATTAACTGACTTAGAGATTGACTGCTTTATCTACATCGGCGGCAATGATTCTATGGATACCATTAAAAAGCTATCTGATTATGCTATTATTTCAGGTTCAGCAGTAAGATTCGTTGGTTGTCCTAAGACAATTGATAATGACCTTGCACTTACTGATCACACACCCGGATATGGCTCAGCAGCTAAATATATCGGAACCTCTGTAAAAGAGATCATCCGTGATGGATGGAGTCTTGAGACAGAGCACGGCCAGGTTGTAATCGTTGAGATTATGGGTAGAAATGCCGGATGGCTTACCGGATCAGCAGCACTCTCCAGAGGTGAGGACTGTGACGGACCTGACGCTATCTATCTTCCTGAGCTTCCTTTCGATGTTAAGAAGTTCGTTGACAAGGTTAAAAAACTCCTTAAGGAAAAGGCAAATGTTGTTATTGCTATTTCTGAGGGTATTCATGATAAAGATGGCAAATACATCAGCGAGTATGACAACGGTGTTGAATACATTGATGCATTTGGTCACAAGCAGCTCACAGGTACTGCAAGATACCTTTGCACACTGCTTTCAACTGAGATCGGATGTAAGACAAGAGCTATCGAGCTTTCAACTCTTCAGAGAGCTGCAAGCCACTGTGCTTCCCGTGTAGATATCCTTGAAGCATACGAGGTTGGTGGTGCTGCCATGAAGGCTGCTGATGAAGGTGACAGCGGTAAGATGGTTGTTATCGAGAGACTTTCAGATGATCCTTATCAGGCTGGTACTGAGGTTAAGGACGTTCACAAGATTGCTAATGATGAGAGACTTGTTCCCAGAGAATGGATCAACAAGGAAGGCACATATGTAACAGATGAGTTCATCACATATGTTCGTCCTCTTATCCAGGGTGACGTAGGACCGATCATGGTTGATGGTATTCCGAGACACCTCTTTGTACCTGGATTCCAGGAACTGCTTTAATTTCATAATAACAACAATAATAAGGGCCATTCTTCGTATGAAGAGTGGCCTTTAAACAATTAATGTTTAGTTTGAATAAGGATCGATAGTAGCGGCTCTGCGTCTGTGTTCATCCTCGATAGCAGCGTAGTGCTTGGCGGTAGTATTTATATCCTTATGACCAAGAACGTCAGCTACAAGCCTTATGTCACCGGTTTCTTTGTAGAGAGCAGTACCGTAGGTGCTTCGCATTTTATGAGGCGTAAGCTTTTTTCCGGGAACTGCCATCTGAGTAAATTTCTTTACAAGAAGCTCGACGCTTCTTACTGTGATACGTCTTTTTCTAAGAGATAAGAACAGAGCTTTTTCCTTATCGTCAGCGCAAAGTCCGGGCCTTTCAAATTCCATATATTCCTTCAAGGCCTCGGCTGTTGTGCGGTTAAAATAAAGAATCTGCGTATTTCCGCCTTTTCGAACAACAGAAAAGGAATTCTCATCAAAATTAAGATCGTCAATATCGAGCCCTACACACTCTGAAACACGGATACCTGTATTAAGCAGAAGAGTGAAAATAGCAGTATCTCTAAGGTTTGTCTTTTCAAGAAGAGATTTTTGCCTGTCAGAGACATTCATCTCGGTATTTATTACCGTATCCATAAGAGTATTAACCTCTTCGGAATTCATCCTAATAATGTCCTTCTTAGGTGTCTTTTTACGCTTTGCAGCACCGAGAGTAGGGTTGTTCTTAAGGTAATGATGCTGACACATAAACTCGTAAAAGCCCCTTACGGCAGACATCCTGCGGGCAATACCTTTTTCCTTATTAACGTGCTTGTTTTCGCCGTTATTAAAGGATAAAAATCTTTGAAACTCATTAATGTCCTCAAAGGAAAGATTATCCAAAAGTGATAGATCAATATCCTTTATTTCAGATACATTTTTTAAAAGCGGGTTCTTTTCCTTGAGAAACTGGAAAAAGGTAATGAGATCATAAGCGTAGGATATGACCGTATTTATCTGAGAAGTAAGCTCCTTATCATCTAAAAAAGGCATACAGTAAACCGGAAGTATGCCCTCTAATTCGTGAAGCTTCTCTAAACGTGCTAAATGAAGTTTTCTGTTATATTCTGAATCTGCTCCCATAGCTCCTCCAATCAAGAATAATTTTACCACAAAACATATATGAAGAGATACGGCTGATAATTCACCAAATTATATTATTAAATTATCTTAAATTGCCATAATATTATATACAATTATATGAATTATTATGTATAATCTAATCATCAAAGCAAATTGTTTTAATTGGAAGGGAGATATATAACATGTGGACAAATTCAATGCTTAAACAAAACGGTATGGCTAACTTTACCAAAAACCGTTGGCCCTGCGTTGTAGTTTGCCTGATTTTAGGTATAGCTACAGGAGGCGGTAGTGGCTCCGTAGGAAGTAATGTCGGAAGAAACGCAGGTGGTTCTTCTTCAAACGGCAGTCTTGATTTTAACAATATTGATTGGGATGTACTTATTCCCATAATCATGGCTGTTATGGCAGTTTTGGTTGTTGTTCTTGTAATTGGTCTTGTACTCAAGATTGCAGTTTTTGCTCCTCTTGAAGTAGGCTGCCAGAGATTCTTTATTGTGAACCGTGTTCAGGAAAAGGCACAGATTAACAACGTTGCCTTTGGTTTTAAGACCAACTGGAAAAATATTGTTAAGGTTATGTTCTTTAAGAATCTTTACCTTTTCTTCTGGGGACTGCTTTGCGGTATTCCTGCAATCATAAAGGGCTATTCTTACAGACTTGTACCTTATCTGCTTGCTGAGAATCCTGATATGACAGCTGATGAAGCTATTACACTTTCAAGACAGATGATGAACGGACAGAAGATGAACGCTTTCGTTTATGATCTTTCATTCCTTGGCTGGATTCTTCTTAGCGCACTTACCTGCGGTATCCTCTACATCTTCTATGTAGGACCTTACAAGAAGTGCTCTGACGCTGAGCTTTACACAGCTATCAAGGAGACCTACAATCCTCAGGCTGTTATGTAATAGGCAGCAATAATAAAATTATTATTAAGTTTTAAGGCCTGTACTTATGTACGGGCCTTTTTAATGCGATAATATTCATATAGTTTTCTAAACTTATGAGGGTGAATGGATTATGAAAAATAATAAAAGTTTTAACGTTTGGGCGGTACTTCTTTGGATGTGCTTTGTTTTAGCATTTCCTCTTTTCCTGCAGGGCAATTTTGTCATCCATGCAAAGGCAGCCAATGATGAAAAGGTCTATATCTCAACTAATAAGAGACTATTCCAGAAGTCTGTTCTTAAAAATGAGACCTTTCAGATTAAAATCATAGACTATGGCAAAAAGCTTAAGCCCAGCACTCTGAAATTTTCATCAAGTGACGAATCCATAGCTTCCGTTGATTCATCGGGGCAGATAACAACGCACGAGCTTGGAAAAGCAAAGATAAAGGTCTATACAAAGAAATGGCATCATTATCTTTGTACCTTTACCGTGAAGGTTCAGGAGGAGATACCGAGAATCCTGTTTATTGGCGACTCCAGAAGTGTTTATATGTTTAATAAGGCAAACGTAGAGCTGTGCGGCGATATCCGAGACGGCATGTATGTCTATGCAAGAGGCGGAGCCCAGGCGAGCTATGTTAAGGAAGTCATCAATGCGGTAGATCCCAATACCTACGATACGGTAGTGACCTGGATGGGAGCTAACGACAGAGGACAGTTCAAGGAATATAAGAAGTATTATAAGAAAATCCTCAGGATGAATAAAAAGATGGTAGTCTGCACCGTAGGACCTGTTAAGGATGCACTTCTTGATGATATAGGAAAGATATGCTTTAACAGTAAGCTTATGGAAAAATATAACCACGCCCTTGATAAATGGGCTGATGAAAACGACGTCTATCTGGTAGACCTGTACGACTGGATTTTCAAGAAGAGACTTAAAATCGACTCCAATGACGGCGTTCATTATCTGCCGAGACCTACAAAAAGAATATGGAGGCATATTATAAAACATGTAGAAAAGGCAGGAGTCGTAATTAAAAAGGATTAAAAAATAACCCATATCCTCAAAATTAAAGAGGATATGGGTTTTATAATGATCAAAATTATTTATATAATTCTTCCATCTCAACGAGTGCTTCTTCAAATACCTTAAGAGCATCCTCGATAGGAGCTGCAGTAGTAAGGTCAACGCCTGCAATCTTAAGAAGACTTACAGGATCCTGTGTGCAGCCGCTCTTTAAGAACTTTTTGTACTGCTCAACAGCAGGTGCGCCTTCCTCTAAAATCTTCTTTGCGATAGATACTGAAGCTGCAAAGCTTGTAGCATACTGATACACATAGAAGTTGTAGTAGAAGTGAGGTATTCTGCACCACTCATAAGCGATCTGAGGATCAGAAACCATATTCTCGCCGAAGTATTCTTTGTTGAGGTTGTAGTAAACATCAGAGAGGCTCTCAGCTGTAAGAGGCTCGCCCTTTTCAGCCATCTCGTTGGTCTTTCTCTCGAATTCCTCAAACATGGTCTGTCTGTACATGGTTGACTTGAAGCTCTCAAGGAAGTGATTGATGATATAAGCCTTTTCTTCCTTGCTCTTAGCATGATCCTTCAGATAGTGGTAGAGAAGTACTTCGTTAGTAGTAGAAGCAACCTCCGCTACGAAAATCTTGTACTCGGAATTCCAGATGCTCTGCTCGTGCTCAGAGTACCAGGTGTGCATTGAGTGGCCCATCTCATGAACAAGAGTGAACACATCCTCAAGAGTATTGTTGTAGTTAAGAAGCATGTAAGGATGAACGCCGTAAGCACCGCTACTGTAAGCGCCGCTTCTTTTTCCTTCGTTCTCAACAACATCGATCCAGCGATCATCATAAGCCTTCTTAACGATTCCGAGGTACTCATCACCCAGAGGAGCAAGAGCCTTTAAGGAAATATCCTTTGCCTCTTCATAGCCTACTTCCATATCAAAATCGCTTATCATTGACACATAGACATCGTACATGTGAAGCTCGTCAACGCCGAGGAGCTTCTTTCTGAGTGCCACGTATCTGTGCATCTTATCAAAGCCCTTATGGATTGAATCGATAAGTCTGTCGCAAACAGCGGGATCAACATCATTCTCGTTAACGGCTGCTTCGAAATTGGAGTTATATTTTCTGGCCTTAGCATTGAAAATACGAGCCTTAACCTCGCCGTCGTAAAGAGCAGCCCATGTGTTCTTGAACTCCTCGTATCTGCCATAGAATACCTCAAAAGCCTTCTTTCTGAGCTCTCTGTCCTTGGACATCTGAACAGGAACGAAGCGTCCGTTTGAAAGAACAACCTCTTTTCCCTCAGAATCGGTTACACTGGGGAATTTAAGGTCAGCATCTGAGAGCATATTAAAGCCATTGTAGGGAGTCTGGCTCATTTCGCCTGCAGAAGCGAGAAGCTGTTCAAGCTCCTTGCTTAAAATGTGATCCTTAAGTCTTCTGATTTCCTTTATCTTAAGCTCATAGTTTTTAAGCTCAGGCTCATCAGCATAGAAGGATGTGAGAGTATCGTCGGAAATAGAAAGAACCTCAGGCTCAAGGAAGGATGCCTTCTCACCGATCTGAAGATAAGCAGAGGTAGCTCTCTGATTCATTCCTGTATATTTTGAATCAGCTGAATCCTGATCATGTCTCATGTGAGCATAGGCATGGAATCTGCTGATTAAAAGTGAAGCCTTTTCGAAAAGCTTTAAAACTTCAAGAAGGTTCTTAGCGCTGTCTGCAACCTTTCCGTTGAACTCAGCGATCTTATCAGCTAAGGAAAGAGCTTCCTTTACTTCTGATTCCCACAATTCTTCATTTTCATAAATATCTTCAAGTCGCCAGGTCAGTGCCTCTTCGACTTCGTTTCTTTTAGGTAATTTTCCTTGCATTTACGTATTCTCCTTATTATTATGATAGATAGTGCGCCAAAGTTACTTGTGCACACTCGATAAGTATAGCAAAAATAAATGACTGATACTAATAAATAATTATATAAAATGAGGAGATGAAATCTATGAACTATGCTGAAGAGTCCTTGAGATTACACGGTGAGTGGCAGGGAAAAATTGAAGTTGTTTCAAGAGTTAAGGTTGAAAACAAGGAAGACCTCTCACTTGCTTATACACCCGGAGTTGCGCAGCCCTGTCTGGAGATTCAGAAGGACTACGACAAATCCTACACACTTACAAGAAGACACAATCTTGTAGCTGTTATTACCGACGGAACCGCTGTACTTGGACTTGGAGACATAGGTCCCGAGGCAGGCATGCCTGTTATGGAAGGAAAATGCGCACTGTTTAAGGAATTCGCTGATGTAGACGCATTCCCCATCTGTGTTCGCAGTAAGGATGTTGATGAGATTGTCCGCACAGTTTACCTGATTTCAGGATCCTTTGGAGGAATAAACTTAGAGGATATAGCAGCTCCAAGATGCTTCGAGATAGAGAGAAAGCTTAAGGAAGTCTGCGACATCCCTGTTTTCCATGATGATCAGCACGGTACAGCCGTTGTTGTTGGAGCTGCACTTATCAATGCGCTTCGCGTGGTAGGAAAAGAGATTTCAGAGGCTAAGGTCGTTATAAACGGCGCAGGTTCAGCAGGTATTGCAATCGGAAAACACCTCATGAACCTTGGTGTTAAGAACCTTAAGATGGTTGACCGCTTCGGTGTTCTCTGCGAAGGAGTTGAGATGAACTCAGCTCAGGAGGAGATGGCTAAGAAGACCAATCCTGAAAAGTTCTCCGGCACACTTGCAGATGCCATGAAGGGCGCAGATGTATTTATAGGAGTAAGTGCTCCTCACATCGTAAGTAAGGATATGATTAAATCCATGGCTCCCGGTGCGGTAGTATTCCCTATGGCTAACCCCGTTCCCGAGATTGAGCCCGATGAAGCACTTGAAGCAGGTGCTGCAGTAGTTGGTACCGGCAGAAGTGATCATCCCAACCAGATAAATAACGTACTTTGCTTCCCCGGACTTTTCCGTGGAGCATTAGATGTTCGAGCTAAGGACATCACAGAGGAGATGAAGCAGGCAGCTTCCTATGCACTTGCTAACCTGGTTTCTCCTGAGGAGCTTAATGACAAGTACATTCTTCCTCTGGCTTTCGATAAGAGAGTCGGACCTACAGTAGCTGAGGCAGTTGCGAAAGCAGCAAGAGAGTGCGGAGTCGCAAGAATTTAACTCTCTAAGCAAAATATGAAAATTGCAACCTCGGAACATGTATGGTAGCATACAGATTAAAGAACTTGAGGTGGGCAATGAGAAAAATAGAAAAATATTCATACGAAACAGCCAGAGAATATGCGCTCAGAGCTATAACTGAGAACATCATATCTCTTGATTTGGAACCGGGTACCGCTATAAGTGAAAATGAGATCGCTACTTTTATTGGTGTCAGCAGAACACCTGTAAGAGAAGCCATTCAGGAGCTTCATAAGGCTGCTGTAATTGAGATATATCCTCAGAGAGGAAGCTTTGTCTCAATGATAGACAGTAACTACATTGATGAAGCAGTATTCCTTAGACGTGTACTTGATATTGCAGTTATCGAGGAAGCCTGTGATATAGCTACTGAGGATGATATCAAGGGGCTTGAAGAGAACGTAGCTCTTCAGGATTTCTATCTTCAGAACAATGCCACGGATAAGATATATGAGCTTGATAACGAGTTCCATGAGAAAATCTATGTAGCAGCGAAAAAAGAGACCATCTACGCAATGAAGAGGTCTATTATGATCCATTTCGACCGTGTGCGTAACATGTCCATGCAGACTGTTAAGGACACCAAGATTGTAAATGACCATAAGCTTATGGTTGCTGCGATAAAAGAGCGTGATAAGAGTCAGGCCAGAGAACTGGTAGAGAAGCACCTGAACAGATACCGCGTAGATCACGAGGCACTTATAAAGGCATATCCTCATTATTTTAAAGAGAATAACTAAATACTTAATATTTTTCGTAAATATGCTTGTATAAAACAACCAAAAACACATTTTTGTTTTTGGTTGTTTTTTTAGTTGATTTTCGCACTGAAAAACACTAATATACTTGTATACTAGTTGGGAAGAATATTTGTTGGGAGGATATGTATGAAGACAAACTGGAAAGCATACATTAAAAGGTACTGGCAATTATATGTATTGCTTTTCTTACCTATGGTGTATTTGCTTGTATTTAAGTATGTACCTATGAAATATGTACTTATCGCTTTTAAGAAGTACAGTATAGTTCAGAAGGTAGGAGAGATGCCGTGGGCTGATAACCATGGTATGCAGTATTTCATTCAGGCATTTAAGAACAGAGACTTTTTGAATGCATTGAAAAACACAGTAGTTCTTAATCTCTTGGATCTTATAGTCGGATTTCCTGTTCCGATCATCTTTGCTCTTATTTTGAACGAGCTTACATTTAAGAGATTCAAAAAGACAGTTCAGACCATAGCATATATGCCTCACTTTTTATCATGGGTCATCATCTATGGACTGGCAATTCAGCTTTTTACCCCCAGTACAGGTCTGGTAAATATGCTTATCACCAAGCTCGGTGGAGAAGCAATTCCATTCCTTAATGATCCGAAGAAATGGGTTGGCACTTATATCTTCCTGGGAATCTGGCAGAGCTTTGGATGGAACTCAATCATCTATCTTGCAGCTATCGCCGGAATTTCACCTGAGTTATATGAGGCAGCAAGCGTAGACGGCGCCGGAAGATTCCGTAAGATGTGGCACATCACACTTCCCGGAATCAAGAGTACGATCATCGTTCTTTTGATCATGGCTCTCGGTAACATTATGGGATCCAGCTTCGACCGTCCTTTCGCACTTCAGAACAACCTTGTTATGAGCAGTGCTGAAGTTATTTCGACCTTCGTTTATAAAAATGGTATTAAGGGTCTGCAGTTCTCATTGACGACGGCAGTAGGACTTTTCCAATCAGTAGTTGGCGTGGCATTCCTGCTATTTGCTAACTGGCTCTCCAGAAAATTGGGCGAGCGCGGAATATGGTAGGAGGATAGCACAGTGGCAACTAGAGTAAAGAAAATTAACGATGAAAATGAAATAACCAGAATGGTGCGATCCGGACATACAAGATTTGGCGATATCATATTCGTGATCATCTGTGTGATCATAAGCATTGTTTGTCTGATACCGATGATAAACCTTTTATCAAGATCACTTTCAGGAGCTGATTTCCTTGTAAAGCATGAGGTTTACCTCCTTCCTAAGGGACTTAACTTCAAGGCTTATCAGACAGTTCTTGGTGATCCCAAGTACATCAAGTCATTTGTATGGACAGTAATACTTACATTCGTATGTACAGTTTTATCACTTACAATGACAACACTATGTGCTTATCCGCTTATATTCAGTAAGTTGAAGGGACGCGGAATATTCAACGTTATCATCACAATCACAATGTTCTTTAATGCAGGAACAATCCCTAACTACCTGCTTATGAAGGATTTAAAGCTCCTTGATAATCCTCTTGTACTTATAGTTCCGGGATGCCTTAGCGTTTACAACATGATCATTATGAGAAGCTTTTTCTATGGAATCCCTGATTCACTTCAGGAATCCGCTGAAATCGATGGTGCTTCCTTCTTCAGAATACTCTGGAGCATTTACATTCCGCTTTCAAAGCCGGTTCTTGCAACCCTTGCACTTTTCTATGCAGTAGGAAGATGGAACGGTTACTCAGATGCTCTTATGTATATGAAGAACAAGGATTATTATCCGCTGCAGCTTCTTTTGTATAACATCCTTAATAACATGAACTCAGTAGAAGTGGCGACCCAGGAAGGTTTCTCAACTCCCGGATTATCTGAGTCATTAAAGGCTGCAATAGTAATGTTCTCAACCATACCAATTCTCTGCATCTATCCTTTCCTGCAGAAGTACTTCATTCACGGAGTTACACTCGGTGCGGTAAAAGAGTAATGAAAATGACGACAGTATGTCGTTGTTAATAAAACACTTTTCACTACAAAAGGGAGGCAAAAAATGAAGAAAAAAATCGTTTCATTAATGCTTGCGCTCACAATGGCAGCTGGTTTAACAGCTTGTGGCGGTTCAGGTTCAAATACTGCACCCGCTTCAACAGGTGACGGCCAGTCAACAACTGAGAGCGGCACAGACACAGCTGACTCTGCACAGAGCACAGACGCTGCTGAAGCTGGGGATGCAGCAGAAGCTACAGGTGAGCTTGTTGACGGTAAGTTCCCGGAGACAAAGCACATCACAGTAGAGGTTTATGACCGTGGTAATGACGGCGGTACAGATCCTACAAACAACATGTACACAGAGTATATTAAAAAGGGAATGCTCGAAGATCACAACGTAGAGGTAGAGTTCGTTTCAGTTCCTCGTTGGACAGAGACAGATGAGATCAACAATCTCCTTGCAGCTGGTACAGCTCCTGACATCTGCCTTACATATTCATATCCTACAATTCAGACCTATGCAAACATGGGTGGTGTAACAGACCTTAAGCCACTTCTTGATCAGTACGGCAGCCAGCTTACTAACCTTCAGAACTGGCTTGGCGATACCAATATCTATTGGGATCTCAACGATGAAGACGGCACATTATGGGCAATCGAAGGTAAGAGAGCAGTTTCAAGAAGAATACTTACATTCATGAGAAAAGACTGGCTTGATAAGCTTGGTCTTGAAGAGCCCAAGACACAGGAAGAGTTCTACAACGCAATCTGCGCTTTCAGAGATAACGCTTCAGAGCTTCTTGGCGCTGACGCTGACAAGATGGTACCTTTCTCAGTATCCTACGATGTAGGTTGGAGAGCAGCTCTTCTTATCGAGTCACAGATGGATCCCGATATCACAGATAAGGAATTCTACATCAATGGCTTCGATGACAGAAAGCTTACACAGAACGGAACAAAGGACGCTATGCGTATCCTTAACAAGTGGTACAACGAAGACCTTCTTTGGAAAGATTTTGCTCTTTACACAGCAGGTGACAGCACAGAGGATGACATGATGAAGGCTGGTTACGTAGGCGCATTCCAGCACAACTGGGATTACCCTTACAGAAACGGTGAAGATTCAATCCAGGCTAACTTACAGAGAATCGTTGGTCCCGACGCTAAGTATGTAGCAGTTGACTGCTTCGAGAACAGCAAGGGTGAGACACTTAAGTATGTTGATTCAACAGCTGGTGACAGAAAGATATTCTTCCCTGCAACAAACCAGGAGCCTCTTGCATCACTCCTTTACCTTGACTGGATTTCAGATCCTGAGCACATTCAGTATCTCCAGATAGGTGATGAGGGCGTTACACACAACAAGCTTGATGATGGCGCTATCGAAGTTGTTCCTGCACAGGGCGATGCTATCATGAACTCCGGTAACAACATCGACTACACAATCACATGTAACGGCTTACACCTTGTTGATGACAACCAGACACTTCTTTCAGCTGCACATGCTTACAGCCCTGCAGATCCTGCAGACGTACAGCAGGCTATCGACTACGCTGACACAGCAAACAAGGTAGCTAAGAACGTTAAGGTACCTGAGATCAAGGCTGAAGATGGTATGGGCGAAGCTTTAGGTTCAAAGAGAGACGTTGTATTTGATACAGCTCTTGTAGCTAAGCCTGAGGACTTTGATCAGGTTTGGGACGATGCTATTGCAGATTACCTTTCATCCGGCGGACAGGCTATCATGGATGAGCGTACTACAGCATTTGAAGCTAAGTATGGCGATTCAACATCTGTAGACTGATAAAGTATTACAAAGCGCCCCATTAAAATGTGGGGCGCTTATTAAAAAAAGTATAAAGCTAATTACAGGAGATATCATTGTTATGGAAATGACATTTAGATGGTTTGGAAGTGGATTCGACACAGTTACTTTAAAACAGATTCGCCAGATTCCCGGCGTAACAGGCGTAATTACAACTTTATATGATACCAAGCCCGGAGAAGTATGGTCGAGAGAAAAGATACATGCTTTAAAGGAAGAAGTTGAAGCTTCAGGCCTTCATATCTCCGGAATTGAATCAGTTAATATCCACGATGCAATTAAAACTGGAAGCAGCGAACGCGACCAGTACATTGATAACTACATTGAAACCTTAAGAAACTTAGGCGAAGAGGGAATTCACCTTGTATGCTATAACTTCATGCCGGTATTTGACTGGACAAGAACAGAGCTTGCAAGAGTAAGACCTGATGGTTCTACAGTTCTTGCATACACACAGAAAGCAATTGATGAGCTTAATCCCGAGGAGATGTTCAAGAGTATCGAGGGCAGTGCAAACGGTGCAATCTTACCCGGTTGGGAGCCTGAGAGAATGGCTATAATCAAGGATCTTTTCGAACAGTACAAGGATATAGACGAGGAGAAGCTCTTCGAAAATCTCAAGTACTTCCTTGAGAGAATCATGCCCGTATGTGATAAATATGATATCAACATGGCAATCCATCCCGATGATCCTGCGTGGTCAGTATTTGGACTTCCCCGTATCATAATCAATCTTGAGAACATACAGAGAATGATGAAAATGGTAGATAATCCGCACAACGGTGTTACCTTCTGTGCCGGATCCTATGGTACAAACCGTGCAAATGACCTGCCTCACATGATCAGATCACTTAAGGGCAGAATACACTTTGCACATGTAAGAAATCTGAAATTCCATTCAGATGATAACTTTGAAGAGGCAGCGCACTTATCAAGTGATGGCGATTTCGACATGTACGAGATAATGAAAGCGCTTTACGATATAGGCTTTGAAGGTCCCATCAGACCTGACCACGGTCGTATGATCTGGGACGAGGTTGCAATGCCCGGTTATGGTCTCTATGACAGAGCACTTGGAGCAACATATTTGAACGGCTTATGGGAAGCAATCGATAAGTCAAACAAAGCTAAATAATAATATGCGAATACCTTACAGCTTCAGCATTAAATTGCTGAGGCTGTTTTTTTTATTTCACGAAAACTAGTCCTTCTATGAAAGATAATTAATAGCAATTTAATAATTTTGTATGTGATTATTGTTTATAATCTAAATGGGTAATTGTCAAATGTAAGAGGGGGACACAATATGTATAAAAAGATTCTGGTCTATTTTATGGTGCTTACAATGGCACTGTCTATGTCTGCGTGCGGTTCAAAAAAGAATTCCGATGATACCAATTCAGAAAGCTCTTCAGCTATGTCTGCAGGAAAGCTGAAAGCAGGCACTACAGCCAGTGATGTTAAAGTAGAAGACACTGCTGAAGAAAAGAAACAATCCACAAATCCCATGGTCGGTTATTACAAAATCATAAAATTTATATCCGAAGGTGAAGACATTACCGAAGAGCTTCATGAGATGGAATCCATGGGCTCAAGTATTTATCTTATTGTAAGGGAAGACGGAACCGGCTATGTCAGCATGCTCGGAGAAAATACTGATTTTGACTGGAATGATAAGATATTTACTATGCATGATGCAGACATGGGAGATACTGATACGCCATACACCTTTAAGGATGGTCAGATAACCCTGGCTGCAGATAATACAGAAATGGTATTTGTAGCCATGACAGAAGATGAAGTAAAGGCATTTGATAATGGCGAATCAAATAAAACTGTAGATCAGATCAATGATGAGCTTCTTGATAATGCACTGGGTGAAGCGATGGATGATGCAACAAAGCAGCTTGATGAAGCCGCTTCGGAAGCAGGGGAAGAAATTGATAAGGCTGCTGAGGATGCGTCAAAAGCTATAGAAGAAGCCAAAGACGATGCAGCAGAGGAAATTGAAAGTGCTCTGACTGACGGAAAGGATGCCATAACCGGTTCATTATCAGGAGGATTATCCGGATCTCATTCAAATAAAAAGGGGGATTCAGGTAATACTTCTTCAAAGTTTGATTCATCATATCTTCCTGATTTGTCAGGCGGAAAGCATATCAATGCCGGATATTACGAAATAATGGCATTCCAGGAAAATGGTACAACCTATTCAAAGGGACAGCTTAAAAATGCTGGTGTTGATTTTGACATGATGCTTTGCCCTGACGGAAAAGGCTATGCTCACTTTATCGGAACCTACTACGATCTGTCATGGGATGATGGAAGCATCTATGTCGCAACAGATGAAGGTCAGGAAAAGATGATCTACTTTGTATCCGATTATGATGGAAAGAACGTAATCACCATAAGCGATTCTTCAATGGCAATGGTCTTTGAATATGTAAAAGAAGCCGATCCAACCTACGAGTGGGCCGGCAATTCAGGGCTTATGCCTAACTGATTAATTTAATAATGAAATAGAAGACGCTTGGAGTAGGTGTTGCGGTATTCACTGGGAGTAAGACCGGTCAACCGCTTAAAGGTACGTGAGAAGTTATGCATATCCGAAAAACCTACTTCAGAAGCTATCTCTGTAATTGTACGGTCACTGTCAGTTAGATAATAACTGGCAGTTTCCATTTTTGTAGATAAAATAAACTGCTTAAGAGAGGTTCCGTTGACTTTACTAAACAGATGGGAGAGATATTTGGGACTATAACCAAAGGCATCTGCGATATCAGATAGTTTGATGTTTTCAGAGATGTTGCGCCTTATGTAGTCTGCAATATCAGAGTAAATCTGTTTGTTTCCCATGGGATCATCTTCAGAAGGAACCTCAACGCGAAGCTGACCAAAAAGCTCGGTAATTATGGCTGTGACTTCTGCATTAAGAGACAGCTCAGGGTAATTATTTCTCTCAAGATCCTGAAGCTGTTTCATTTTTACTATCATTTTCTGAGGTCTTGGAACTACAGACTTCTGAGGCATAATGAAACAATTGGATCTCTCATAGGAAGCATATTCGCCCTGAGAAATGCGAGCAGGGAAATTACACATATCAACAGTAAAGTGAAGCCAATAAAAGGAACAGTAGGCTTTTTTACTGCCTGATCTTAAGGAATTACTGGGCGGAAGAATCAGATATTCTCCGGCTTCCACAGTAAAGTCTTCATCCATATATCTAAGGAATAAAGTGCCTTCTGTAACTACGATCAGCTCGTAGTCAAATATAAGAGGCATTGTTTCATGCTGCCATTCATCTGAAAGGGCTTTAAATTTTCCTGAGCGAAGATAACCGAATATCTGGTTCTTTGGAAATAGCATCAGCTTATCTTCCTGTTTTTTCTTTCTTCCTGCCATAGAAACCTCATAAAAAACGGATTATTTAAATAAAAAAATGTTAATTATGTCCATTAAGTCAAGACTAATCAATATGTCAATTATACACTAAATAGGTCAAAATGACACAACGACATCATATATCTACACTAATATATATTAAATATTAAGAGAATGCTGATAAATACATGATTTATTCATAAGATACATATTGACACCTATTCTATAGTTTTACTATTTTCCCAGCCATTCGAAAATGATATTTTTTTATCGTAAAAAATATATGAGAGAGGCCATATATCATGAAAAATAGAATTATATCTGCAAAACTTTCTGATGTAAAAATAAAAGACAAATATATAGATGAAGCATTCAATCTTCAGCTGACGAATATGCTTAAGCTTGATGATGACAGATTGCTAGCGGGCTTCAGGGAGACTGCCGGACTAATTGCAGGAATGAGTGAACCTCAGATAACTGAGTTTATGAAAAACAAACAGCGGTACGGAGGTATGTGGGAGGATGGACTTATTGGAGGTCATACTCTCGGACACTACCTTACAGCTTTGGCTCAGGCTAAGGTAAATCCTGCACTTACTGCGGCCAAAAAGAAGGATGTTGAAAACAGACTTATAAATATACTTGAAGCCTTGAAGGAATGTCAGGAATATACTAAGGAAACTGATGGCGAAGGATTTATATTCGGAGGAGCTTTTCCGAGTAAGGAATTCAGAGAGAATCCTTTTTTACAGTTTGATAATGTAGAACACGGGCTTCAGGAATTATTTACTCAGGCGTGGGTTCCGTGGTATACGATGCACAAAATTTTGTCAGGATTAAATGCAGCTTTCCTTATTGCAGGAGAAAGCCTTGCTCTTGAGATAGCAAATAACCTTGGAATCTGGATTGCAAAGAGAACAGAGGGCTGGTCTGAGGAAGTAAATAAAACTGTTCTTAGCATAGAATATGGCGGTATGAATGACTGCCTTTACGAGCTTTACAGGATAAATCGTGAATTGCATGAGTCGGGAAAAGGCGGCGATCATCCTGAATACGAAAGGTTTAAGGCTGCTGCTCATCGCTTTGATGAGGATAGTCTTTTTGAGAAAGTTTTGACAGGTGAAAAGAACCTCTTTAACAATGTTCATGCCAATACTACAATTCCTAAATTTATCGGTGCGCTGGCAAGATATGAAGCAGATCATAATGAAACAAGATACCTTGAATATGCAGAGAGATTCTTTGATATCGTTGTTTCAAGGCATACCTATGTAACCGGTGGAAACAGTGAGAATGAGCATTTTGGAGAAGACAATATCCTTGATGCTGAGAGAACAAATGTAAATAACGAGACCTGTAACACCTATAATATGCTTAAGTTTGCAAGGCGACTTTATCAGGAGACAGGTAAAAAGAAGTATCTGGACTATGCGGAGAGAACCTTTATTAATGCTATTATGGCTTCGCAGAATCACGAAACAGGCTTTACAACATATTTCCAGGCTATGGCTACCGGCTATCAAAAGGTATTCAATAATCTTGATGGGAATTTCTGGTGCTGCACAGGAACAGGATATGAGAACTTCACTAAGCTTCAGGACGGAATATTCTTTGAGGATGAAAATAAACTTGTTGTAGCAATGTATATTGGTTCTGAGTATAAATCAGAGAACTATACAGTTTCACTTGATTGTGATCTTAGCGTTTCTGATGAAGTGAAACTGACTATAAGACCTAAGGCAGGCATATCATTTGATAAGGATTTATGGCTTATAGTTCCGACATGGGTTAAAGGTGATATTACAGTTGTAAAGGACGCTAAAAAAATAAAGGCTACTGTAAAGGATGGCTTCATGATTATTACTAATGAAAAGCTTAAGTCAGGTTGTGAGCTTAAGTTAACATTGCCTATGGGAATAACATGCCATAATTTACAAGATGGTAAGGACACCTATTCATTTATGTATGGCCCTTATGTATTATCAGCAAGACTTGGCACAACTAAGATTAAAACAAAATCCCACGGCGTAGCAGTTAGCGTCGCAGCAAAGAAGGCTATAGATAATGACGAGATCGTTGTATCAGGTGAAAGCAGCGTTGATGATTTTATAAATAACATTGATAAGCATCTGATAAAAAGAGATGGCGAAATGGAATTTGATTTATCAGATACAGATAAGAAGCTGATTTTCACAACACATTATAACCAGTATAAAGAGAGCTATGGTATCTACTGGAAGCTTAGAGTATAAGCTTAAATAAAAAGTCAAATTACTTCCCGGAGGCATACTTTCGTATGTTTCCGGGATTTTGTATGTGGTATGAAAAAAATACTCTATCTAGCGGTAGTGAAAATGAAATAATTTTTCTATAATATGTATTGAAGAAAAGGTCCTTATTTTAGAAGGGGGATGAAATGATGAATATAAGAAGAAAGTTTCTATTGTCGACGCTATCATTCTGTTTAGCGTTTTGTTTGCTTGGGACAAATTCCTATGCTGCTCCAACTACTTTTGACAAAAATGATGATGATTATGGCTTTGGTGAGTTTGATCTTGGTACTCTGGTCATTGATTTGTCAAAAGGTGATGCAGTTGTAGACATAGGCAAAGAACCTCAAGGTGAAGCCTATTATTATTCGTTTAAGGGATTGTTATTTCCTGAAACTATTAATGGATTAGATGATTCAGAAAAACCAAAGATTGAAGCTACCGAGCTTGGTGATTTACTTAATTTAGATAAAACTGGAGACTACGATGTAAGTATAGAAGGGAATTATTCTTCAGTTACATTTAAAAAACTGGCTACATGTACATGCAGCGGAACCTTAGAATTTGAACTAAGTGATGTTGTTAAAAATGCAGTAGCATTTAACAACCACTACAGTTCCTGGAAATTCATTCTCTCAGTAGAAGAAAAAACTGAAGATAAGAAACCTCAGCAGGAGCAGGTTGTAACCCCGGATGAAAAGCCGGCTACTGTTGAAGCAAACGCTCACACCGTAGGTGAACAGATCACTATTGATGGTGCGATTTATCAGATTACAGACCTTACAGCCGGTAATGAAAGCGTAATGTACGTTAAGCCTGAGGATACGGGTATTAAGAGCGCAATTATTCCTGATACTGTGAATATTGATGGCGTAGATTATAAGGTTACTGATATTGAAGATAATGCCTTCAAGGGCTGCAAGAAGCTTAAGAAGGTTACAATAGGCGAGAACGTCCTCAGAATCGGAACAAAAGCATTCTACAAGTGCAAGAAGCTTAAGAAGATCACAATTAAGACATCCGCACTTACAAAGGATTCAGTTGATAAGGGTGTATTTAAGGGCATCAACGAAAACGCAAAGGTGAAGGTTCCTAAGAAGAAGGTAAAGGCCTATAGAAAGATATTTAAGAAGAAGGGATTAAACGGTAAAAACCAGAAGGTAACTAAATAATGAACTGACACAAGAGCAAGCGGAAACAAGCAGGAGGTTCTCATGAGGGAAAGCTGATGAGCTTCCGGATAAGGAATTATTACATCTATATAAATAAATATGAATTAAAAAGGCGGCAGAAATGCCGCTTTTTTAATTATTTTGACACAATTAAGCATAAAGTGGCAAAACTTAATAAAACATTAAGAAATTCCTTTAATTTAGCACTAGAATATGCGTAATTTTCTGATAATATAGAAACCCGAGGGGAAAATTAAAGGATGTGAAAGAGGAAAAGTATGCCAATACTAGATTACGTGCTGAGAGAAAAATGGGGATACAATGAGGAAATAGAGTCACATCTAAATCATTTGGAAGAAATAAAGCTAGAGCTCCCCAGCAGGGAGACATGTGATGCGGATTATTATGATGCACCACTTATAAAGGTATGTGTCAACTGTCTGAAAAGTGGCATATACTTAAAACCGGATCAGGATATAAAACAACCTATCTATGCGCCAAAGCTTAGGGTTGGTCTTGATTATCTATTAAAATCCATAGAAGAATTACCATCAAATATCAAACTGAATATGGAAGAGATTGTAGAGGAGCTTGAGGCATTTTTCAGATTAAAGCTTCTTGCTGATGATGCAGAGACCTGCGAGCGCATTTTAAACTTCTTTGAAATGCTAAGAGCCTCAAACGGGGAAAATACCACACCATTAAAGAGTGCACTTTTTCATAGAATGCTGGTGCTTATCTATGAGACAGGAGATTATTATCTTCTAAAATACAACAGATTCCGTCATGCGCTGCAGTTCTACAAAACCGTTGCAGATGTTTCAAAGGATGAGATTGTATTTGAACATGGCAACGATATCAGCCATGAGGATCTTGTTCAGTTAACCAATATCAGACTCTTCGCGGAGCAGTACGCAAAGCTTGATGAAAAATTAAAAGCAAGACAGTACTACGAAGCCATTGCTAACTTCCGCAGAAGAATTCAGTTCAATCATTTAGAGCTTTTGTCATCATACATAGAGACCAACATGATAAGAACAACAGGTAAGGATACTGATGCTCAGCAAAAGCTCATGCTCTGGAATCTTACAAATAAATATTTTGAGACCGGCAAGGATGAGATAAAAAGCTATACCAAAAAGAACCTGTCTGCTCTTAGAAATGAGGTTATAATACTGAACCTTCTTCTTGATCATGCCCTTGATAACGGCTTTTATCTGCACTATATGACTAAGCCTGATGAATCATTTAAATTCGGTAAGCTCCTTGCAAATTACCCTGAGCTTTCATTTTATATGGATCTTAAGAAGGTGTTCTATACAGGTGGCAGGAAGTTCAGAATGCTGAATAAGTGTCTTGCCACAATGAATTATTACATAAGACTGCTTGATATGTGTCTCGGTGAATTTGAGTGGCCAAAGGAGCTTTCATTTTACACATCAAATGAGAATCTGGAAGACATCCTTCCTATTTCAGGCGATGGTGGGGACACCGGGCATTTTACAGTTATGCATGTAGGTCATATGAATGATCCAATGGAAGGCAGAACCATTTTTGAGGCGATCTCTGAAGACCAGGTATATCCTGACTACACGGAATCCATAGAATACCCTTATGTTTTCATGAAGAACTTCACTACCAAGATTGATGATCTCACCATGTGGGAGATGTATGGCGACAGAGCAAAGGGCTTCTGCGCAGTAATAGACAGTGCCAGAGCTTCTAAGCATTATGTTCTGAAAAAGGTATGTTATTTACGTAATGAGACAGGCCGCCCCAAAGCATGGATGGAGGATAACGAATCCATGTCAGCAGCGACTGTTTCCATGATAAATGACCTTATCTGGAAGCTCTCTGACGATTATGCCTGCTTCATAAAAAGAGGCGGCGATAAGGCAAAGCTCATACCTCTTATGCAGCCTATCGCATATTTATTTAAAAAGGCCTCCAATGCTCATGAGGATGAGTACAGAATTATCAGACTTGAAGATGCGGACAGCCCGGCGATAAGACATACATCAGATAAGGGCGGAAAGCTCTTTGTCAAAAGCAATGAGAACACATATATAAAAGAGCTTATCCTAGGACCAAAGGCTGAAAATATTGAAGATAAGATTCCTTATTTACAGTATAGATGCCATTTCTTAAGTAAAACACTGAACATGAGCAGGGTAAACATAAAGGTATCCTCAAAAGAATATATTTAAAAACATGTGTAGAAGTACTTTATATAGTATTTAGAAAAACATAATATCCATCTAATAAAACCAAGGGACGAGAAACAGTATAATAAATTCAGAACTATGCGTTGTTATAGATTAAAATTTGCAAACAAATGTCTTTATCTACAGGCTGGAGAATGGCGGACAGATGGAAAAAACATTATCCACTTTTTTTAAAGAATATACGGCAAACAGACAGAAGATCTGGGAAACAAACCAGCATCTTCTTGAAGAGATGACCTTTAATAAGTGGAGAGATGTCCTCGTAGAGAGAGCAAAAATTACAAGAGACATCTATTCGAAAAATAATAGGTTCATTATAGAAATACGACATTTTCTGCAGAATGGTATAGATGAAAGCATTGCCAAAAAGCTCTTCGAGGTTGTAAAAGGCTTTTATGATGGGGGATATGATGATCTTTTTGTAATGAGAAATCTCGCTAAGCCTGCGATCAGATTCTATGAAGAGCGAAGCGATTATGAAAAGCTCTGCCATCTATATAAGATACTGGGATACGAGTTTTTTGAGTTCTATGGAAGAATCGATAAGGAAAATGGTCCCGATGAGGCAGCGCAATATTACGAGAAATGTATAGCTCTACAAAAGCATTACAGGGATTTAAAGGACGCATCTGCAAGACTATGTATTTTTACTTCTTATAACAACCTGATAGCTCCCATAGGACAGACGACTACTGAATACAGGAGCAGGATGTTCAGGTATTACCATGAGGCCATGGATCTGTGGAATCAGGATTATGTTCAGGAGCTTGACGGAAAGAATGAAGATTTCTTGGCCTGTATAGGCCAGATTGAGTCGAATATCCTGTTTGCTGAGGAATTTGTCGAGAAAATGCCTCTGGATTTTACAATCGAATTTGCTGCAGCTGTTCCATATATAAAAGAAAAATGGAATAAGGAAGGAATGACTGATGATGAAGGCTCGCTGTTCAGAGCTGAAATAAAATGTCGCCTTATTAAAGGTGAAAAATATGAGCCGCTAATCGAGGATACAATAGAATACCTTGATAACATGGGTGATGTCGATTTTGAAAAGGATGAAGAAGAATCAATTATAAAAGTTATGAATTATCATAACTGCAGCTGTACCATTTTTTCGATATTTAAATGGAAGAATGTGGAGCATGACGTGAGCAGAATTTATATGGACAGATTCTGCAAAAAGGTCACTGATTTTCAGAAAAGAATCCCCTTCGGTGTGTGGCCTCAGCTTGTTGATGAGATGTGTGCAGAATGGTTTACAGAATATGCACCCTTCATTGACGATCCCATTGAAAAGAAAGAACTGCTTCTTAAGCTGGTAATAATCAGGCAGCCTCTGACGTATATTCACAGCCTTATGGTAAGTGAGATTGCAATGCGAATAGCTCATGCTCTGATAACCCAGAGCCCTTCATATTTTGTTGGCATTCCTGGATATCCTGATGAAAAAGCTGTGAAAGATAATCAGAAGGAGTTACTGGATTATATCGCAGACTGCGGATTAATACACGACTGCGGAAAATGCAGAATAGTAGGTGTTGTTAGCCGTCAGGATCGCCATCTTTATGATGAGGAATTTGAGATTATAAAACGTCATCCTATGGATGGATTTTTCATGCTAAACCATGATCCCAAATTTTCAAAGTACTTTGACATTATTCGCGGGCATCACAAATTTTTTGATGGAAATGGCGGATATCCTGAAAGCTTTGACAATTTAAAGTCTCCATATAAACCTGTCATAGATCTGATATCAATTTCTGACAGCATTGATGCTGCGACTGACATATTGGGAAGAAATTATACAAAAGGTAAGGATTTTTCTACTGTATTTGAAGAGCTATCACATGAAGCAGGAACAAGGTACAGCCCTTCAGTAATAGAGCTGATAAAAAATAAGCACGGTCTGTATGAGGATCTTGATTACCTGACAAAGGATGGCAGGTTCGAGATTTATTTCAGGGCTTACAAAGAAATTCTTTATATATAAACGTAGCTACAATATAGGAGGTTGGATAGCAGAATGTATTATTTCGTTAAATCCCTCTTTAACGAAATAATAGCCAAATAAGCGCAAAGCCCATGGATACTGGGCTTAGTCCACCAATACGCCTAAAACTACGAATCTGAGTTGATCCTTTGAAGTACATGTTGAAAGTGTAACTACCTTCTTGGATTCATTCACAGGTATCTCCGAATCCATATAGGACTTCAATCTTACAGGCTCAGCATCTGCTACGAATTCCTTGGATTTTTCTCCTACATAATCATAGATGACGTAATCGTTAGGTACATCCATGTAAGCAAATATCTCGTATTTGTAGAGATTATCCTCGGTTATTATGTAGAAATACTGATGATCATTGTAGTAGTTCTTATCGTATCTGAAATTCCTCAGGGTACCGAACATAGTACGATTTTTCATATTATGGCCGTATACGATGGAATTAGAATCTGAGAAATCAGCTGCAGATCTGTAATCCAGGAAAATTGCACCGGTATCTGCAGGATTACCGTCATATCCATAGGTCAGATATTTCTCATTATCTTCGCCCTGCATTATGGGATAACTTATGGAGCCATCCTCAAAGTAAAGCCAGCCCACTGCATCGTGATATTCATTCTTCAATTTTTCGAGATACTCATCCATTGCATACAATTTATTATCATCGGAAGAGTTGTCGGATGAATTATCTTCTTCTGAGTTTTCTGTAGCTTCTTCATCTTTATTTTCAGGTTCAGCATCTGCTACATCATTTTCCTGCTCACTGTCTGTATTCTCTACAGCTTCTACAGTTTCTTCAGCTTCATCTGCTTCAGCATTATTATCAGAAACAGCTGCGGTAGTTTCTTCTTCAGTATTACCGGCATTAGCTTTGTCACCGGTATTACCTTCTACATCACCTGCAAAAGCTTCCTTTGTCTGCTCCTCTTCTGCTTTAGGCTCTTCCTCAGGTATATCTTCTTCAGGTTCATCAACCTCAGTGGTTTCAGGCTCGTTAGCCTCCGGAGCCTCATTTTCATCGGCAGATACTTCTACATCGTTACTTGCAACTGTCTCAGGCTCAATATTTTCTGTAACAGCGACAGGCTGATTATCAGGAGCGATGACTTTAAACTTCCAGATAAAGGCTCCGACAATCGCTATAATAAGTGCTGCAACAAGCACGATTATATTCTTCATAAAGAACCTGCAGATATTAGCAAGAAAGCCAATTATCTTTTCGGGAATATACAAAATAATACTCAGAAATACAATCAGTCCGAGTGTTATATATGTGATATTCCTGGCATGTTTTTTATGCTTTGAATTATAATCTTTTGCGCTAAGCACTATTTTTGTAAAAAGCTTGTTCTTAAAATTATTCACGTAAATCTTCTTTCAGTTATATTAATATATAAAAAGTCGGACAACTATCGACACTAATAGATTGTATCACAGTTGCCCGACTTTATAATATCAAATTATAAAATTACTAAATAATTTTTTTATTCTGCTCTGTACTTGTAAACAGAATTCTTTCCGCCTGCCTTCTTGATCTTCTTGACGATCTTCTTATACTTACTGTAGCTGGGAGCCTTAATAAGGAAGAATGTATCATCATTAGCTGACTTGAATGCGTCCTTACCGAACTTATCAAGTGCAAAGCCCTGGTTCTCAACACGGATGAGCTTTGTCTTTCCTGAGAAAGCGTTGTTTCCGATCTCAGTTACATAAGCACCGATCATAACAGTCTCAACCTTCTTGCACTTCTTGAATGCGTTCTTCTCGATCTTGGTTACCTTGTAAACCTTGCCATCGATTGTAACAGATGAAGGAACCTTTACATTCTTGATCTTTGTCTTTGTGCACTTTACAAGAGCTGCTGTGTCATCGCCTGTAACCTTGTATACATAGCTGCCTGTTGTGTCGTTCTCATCATTTAAAGAAGTGTTTACAGTAACCTGTGTTCCGTTACCATTGTTTGAACCATCATCAAGTACAAATGTTAATGTAAGATTTCTGTTGCCACCCTTGCCACCTTTTCTAAGTGTGATGTAAGGGTGATTAACTGTCCACTTATCAGCTGTAGCTATAGGAGCAAAAGCACTGTCAGCGGGAAGTGTTATTGTGCAAGCCTTAAGTGCGGAGCTGATGTTCTTAAGAGAACTTCCTAATACAAATACAGGAACTACGTTAGCTACCTGATCATTTACAGTAAGGTTTGTACGTGTAGTTGTATTATCAGAATTAAGAACTGCTAACTTATAGTTGCTTGCTGAATATAACTGGTCTTCCTCGTACTTAGCAACCTTTTTATTGGAATCGCTGTGCTTACCATTGGATGTACGAAGCTTTGTGCAGTAATTAACTCTTGTATAGCCATTGTTCTTCATTGTCTTCTGAGAAACGTTGAAGCTATCGTAATTAACCTTGCCCTTCTTTGCCTTGTCGCATGCAGGGATGTTTGTCTCATACCACTTACCGATCTTAACCTGGTTCCAGCACTTACTCTCATTGAAAAGAATATCGTTCTGAACATCACACTCATCTAAGAGAAGTGAAAATGCAAGAGCATAACCCTGCGAGGAAGCTCTGTGTGTTACAAGTGCGCCATAAGCTGTGTTCTTAAGATCCTTGTTATCGATACCAACCTTAACATTAGTTACGTTATCGATGATCATATTGAAGCACTCAAGTTCCTTTGTGAAAACTGAAGCATCATCATCAATGTTCTTCATGATTCTTTTTACAGCTGACTTAAGATTCTTCTTCTCTGATGAATAATCGCTGTCACCTGTTTTTCTAAGATATGCGAAGCAGCTATACTTACCGCTTGAATTCTTTACTGTGACAAACTTAAGCTCTGCCATTGCAGGTGCGATCTCATAAGGATTGCTGTAAATGTAAGCACGTCTTGCATACTTGAGATCATCGTTTGAATACTTTTTCTTTTCATCAGAATTTGTATACATGGTATAGAAATTAGATGATTCAAACTGCCCCTTGTTAGCAGATGTTACTTCAACACCCTTATCCATGATTCTGGTATCAAGGTACTCATAAGCATCGAAGATCTTCTTCTGACTTTCATTCAGAGCATCCTTAACAGCTGATGATGCAGCCTCTACAGTTACAGGCTCTGAAGCTACGAATGAAACCGGTACTACTGTTACAGCGACTGCTGCAGCAAGAAAAATTGACTGTAAACTTTTGCGAAGCTTACCCTTTGAATTGAACATATAGAACCTCCCTCTAAATTGTTAACTTTTTTCAAAACTAAATTTCATACATTAAGTATAAAATAATATGTCCAACAAATGTCCAACAATATTGCTATCTTTTTCGTAATTATTGTCAAGTTCAGTTTTTATCCGTATTTTGAAGCTTTATAATTTGAGAAACGATTGGTGAGTCACTATCAAAATATCGTACATAGCCATGTAATGATGTAGCTTTTTGTTTTAAAGTCTGAGAATGACTCCATATAAAAATAACAGATTTCCCCTTGCCGTTTTTGGCTTCCTGAATAAGATTAGCCGCGGCACTGTTACCATCAAAGGCTACTACCATCGAAGGTCTTCTCTCAAAAATCTCATAGTTAAAGCTCTTATATATGCCCATTCCCTCAGCTTCCGGAGACACTCTTATAAATACGCCTGCTTCCTTAAGCTTATCCCTTTCGTGCCTGGAGATAAGTGAGGGCACAACAGCATATATTTTAAAATTTTTATCATTATGCTCTATCAGATACTTTTCATATCCTGAGAGCTTATGGCCAATTACAAAGCAGACTTCATCAGGATTAAGGAGCTTTAGAAGCTCATCAAGCTCCTTTTTTCCATCAGGTGTGATCCTTGTTGCTCTTTTTTCAGTATTAAAACTGCCCCCAAGAAGTACTATGGGGAATCTGTCCCAGGTAATATCTTCAATTTCATCCTTGAGTTCTTTATTAGCATCAAGTCTCTTAAGCTTACGCTGACCTGTCTTAGAAATTTTGACGGTCTTCATCTTCTCAAGGAGGACCTCTTCCATATCCCTGTTTTTAATAAGTGAGATGAAGGCGGCCTTTTTATCGGAGTAGGCGATCTGCCCCTCTTCTATTATGCCGCGCTCAGCGTCTCTCATGAGAGCAAGGTCTTCATCAGAGAGCTCAAGCATCTTCTTTAATGAAAGCTCCTCATCGATTGAATTTGTTCCATAAAGAGCTGCTCCGTCAGTTCCCTGAACACAGCGTATTC
Organism: Butyrivibrio sp. XPD2002; assembly: GCF_000423945.1. Taxonomy (GTDB): domain Bacteria; phylum Bacillota; class Clostridia; order Lachnospirales; family Lachnospiraceae; genus Butyrivibrio. The sequence goes on from NZ_AUIY01000001.1 coordinate 227,506, forward strand.
CCTGTTTAAGGTAGTACTTAAGCGGATGATCCTTTAGGGAATTAAGGTTATTCAGGCGCACGTTACTTGTGAGCTGGAACTCCAGAACAACGTTATTTTCCTTAAGCTGCTTTATAACCTCTTTTCCCTTTTGAGACCTTGGGCTGTAGGTATATAAGCCGTGTCCAAGTCTCATTCTGGGCATGGTCTGTCCCGGAAGAAGGCAGTCCTTAACGCAGGATATACTGTGAGCGATATTATCCTTAAGACTGTCATTTTCACCGGCATGAACCCTTATTACGAAGGATGGATCAATCGCTGCGAATTTTACAAGCTCCTTAAATACAGGCTTTAATGTGATGATGTCATTTATTTCCTCACCTACAAAGTCGCAGCCTGCAACGTAAGGATCAAGGAATGTCGCCCTTAATACCTCAAGGTTCTGTTCAAGGTAATCAGAAGGTGTTACAGCGTCCTTAACGATTGTCAGGGGTATACGCCTCATGGCCGCAAGGAATCTTATCATTACGCCCGTTTCCTGATAGATTTTGGGCATGACCTCATGAACCTGCTTTAGCATTTCAACAGATTCGTATTTTTTAACCAGGGTTGTATCACTTATTTCTGCGTAGCAAACGCCTTGCTTTTTATAATTTCTTGCGATCCACAGTAGCTTATCCTGGAAAATAGTATTTCCTGCATAATCAGGATTTTCCTTATCCTTAAGCATCTGCCTTAAAGTGTTTTTTACATCAATATCAGGAATCTGACTGATGTTCTCAAGGTCTATCTTTTCCTCATGCTCCTTTGCTTTACAGAATACATATCTGTAGAGATAAACCTTCTCAAGATTTGTAAATACGGCCTGTCCGTCCTTAATAACAGCAAGGGAACCTCTTATCTTAACTATGTTTATTTCAGCGTTATCGAGATTATTAAGGATAAGGTCTGCAAAATTTATAAAGGTATTATCATTAATTCTTCTATCCAGATATTTTCCCTGAAGACCTGAGGAAATAAACTGCCTTGCAACCTTTTCGCGCTGCTTACTCAGTTTCTCTTCCTGAGCCTCAGTCAGCTTTAAGCCAAGCTTTCTTATGTAATATAGGGGATACCTTATCTGATGATAGATTCCAAGCGCAATAAGAACGTCTCCCGGTAGGTTGCCGTTCATGTGAGTATGGAGATCCGCCTGGAATTTTATATTCTTTTTTATCTGTGTTTTGAAAATTGTTTTGGATAGATCAAGCTGATAATTCTTGGTCTGGCTCATAAGCGTTTTGGCGATTGCAGGAATCGTCGCCTTTAGATCAACGCTGCCATCAGGATAAATACTTGCAACATCAGTTTTACCGAGCCTGAAAACATAGAATTCCGTATTTGAGGAATCTACGAAGCACGGAACCTCACCCTTTATAACAAGCATTCCTTCGTTATCCTCTGACAAAGGAAGCTCGCATATAGCAGACAAATTTCTTATCAGATTGCCTGTGTGGTGATTAGGAGTGGACAGCACATAGTACATCCTGTCCAGATCCTTATAGAGACTTACGATTATATCTTTTTCAGTATCAAGGAAAAAACATGTAAAATATGTCATATCAGATCCTTTCGTGATAAAAAAGATTCTTATTAAAAATCAAATCATGAAAGCTCATCAAGAGTTTTGCCATAGGGCTCAAGGAAGTCACTCATGAAATCCTCGACCTCAGGAAGCTCCTTCTTCATCTTTTCAAGTGATTTTAATGTACTCTGCTCCGCTGTCCTGAACTCACTGTTTCCGGCGTTCTTTTCTTCGATACATTTGATAAGTGCTGAGAGCTTATCAGCTGCCTTAACAAGTCTTCGCATGTATTTTTCATCAGCGCCGTCCTGGGGCTTAAATATCACCTCAAAGGCAGGGCGGAGGTCATCCGGAAGCTTATGGAGAAGCTGCGTATCAGCAATTGCTTCTACCTGCTTATAGGCGTTTTTCAGCTCGTCATTGTAATACTTAACAGGTGTAGGCATATCTCCTGTGATTATCTCTGATGCATCATGATAAAGGCCGATGAGTGCAGCCTTTTCAGCATTAAGATTTTTGCCATATCTGACATTGCCAATTACACAGAGTGCATGTGCAATCATTGATACTTCAAGGGAGTGCTCGCTCAAATTCTCAGGTCTTGAGTTGCGCATGAGCGCCCATCTCTCGATATACTTCATTCTTGATATTGTTGCGAAAAAATTATAAGCCATGATGTTACAAAAAAAGGAGCAAACACATTTTGTCTGCTCCTTATTCCTTTCTTTTATTATCCGGATTATTTGTTTTCGAAATCTTCAACAAACTGTGCTATAAGATTAACTGTTCCGTCAATGCCGAGAACGCTGCTGTTTATTGTAAGATCGTAGGTATCGGATCTTCCCCATTTCTTGGATGAATAATAGTTGTAATAGCTCTGTCTCTGTTTATCCTTCTTGAGGATCATTTCAAGAGCCTTGTCCTTAGTCGTCACGTCGTCATAACGGCTCATAACTCTCTTGATTTTATCCTCCTCATCACCGTGAATGAAAATGTTGATAACATTGGGATAATCAGCAAGAGCATAATCAGCGCATCTTCCAACGATTACGCAGGGGCCTTCATCAGCAATTTTCTTGATGGTATCAAACTGAGCCAGGAAAATCTTATGGCTGATGGGCATATCCACGAAGCTGGATGAATTATATCCAAACGAATACGTATCCATAACAAGATTATAAAGGAATGATGTTGTAGGTCTTTCATCATGATCCTGTATCATTTCCTGTGCAAAGCCACTCTCCGATGCTGCTCTTGTAAGGAGCTCCTTGTCATAAAACTTAATGCCAAAGCGCTCAGCAACCTTCATACCAATCTCACGACCGCCTGAACCAAATTGTCTGCCTATTGTTATGATTGTATTCATAATAAAACCTCCGTGATAAAAGATTTCATAAATTTGATACAATTATACCACAAAATCGCTCAATCAGTTTAATATATTTAGCAGATGGCTAAAGTATTCCGGCAGCGGTGCATCGGTCTCGATATATTCCCCGGTTACGGGATGCTTAAAGCCAAGGGTCTTTGCGTGAAGACATTGTCCCTCAAGCTTAAACTTACTTTTCATTGAAGGTCCGTATACGGTATCACCAAGTAAGGGATGTCCTATATGAGCCATGTGAACCCTTATCTGATGGGTTCTGCCCGTTTCAAGCATACATTCCACATAAGTCATCCTGTCCTTCTCAAATCTCTTAATAACGCGATAATGGGTAATTGCATTTTTACCCTGCGAATCCGGAACAACACTCATCTTCTTTCTGTCATTCTGGCTTCTTCCTATATGAGAGATAATTGTTCCTTCGTCGTCCTTAAGGATTCCATGACAAATAGCATGATAAACACGATTTATGCTGTGTTCCTTTAACTGGTCAGCGATTCCTCTGTGAGCTATATCGTTTTTACAGATGATTACTGAACCTGTGGTATCACGGTCAATTCTATGAACGATACCAGGCCTCATAACACCGTTTATTCCAGAGAGATCATCCCCAAGATAATACATAAGGGCGTTTACAAGGGTTCCGTCGTAATGTCCGGCTGCAGGATGAACAACCATCCCCTTGGGCTTGTTGACTATCAGTACGTCCTTATCCTCATAGATGATATCAAGCGGGATATTCTCAGGCTTGATGTCAGGAATTATGGACTTCGGTATCTCCATGAAAATTGTATCGCCCTCAGAAACTACAGTACTTGGCTTTACATTTTTCCCATTAACAAGAACCTTGTTATCCTTGATGAGCTTCTGAATATAACTTCTGGACATAGAATCAGAGAGAGAGCTCATAACCTTATCAACTCTCTCTCCATCCATATCTTCGTTAACTACATAACTTACACTGTTTTCTTTTTCGATAGAATCTGTCATTTAAACTCCCTGTACTTTTTCTGCTGTTTAAAGCTAAGAAAATCGAAGTCCTTTTCCTTATAATAAAACAGGAACAGAATAATGAACAAAAACGTTGAAACAGTCACATAAATATCCGCCACATTAAAAATGGGGAAATTGATAATTACGAAGGAAATAAAATCAACTACGTAATCATTAACAAGTCTGTCTATCATATTACCTGCAGCGCCGCTGGCTATCATTACAAGTATGATCTGCAGGAATGTGTACTTCTTCTCAAGAGGAAGCTGGAATAATACGTAAGCGATTACAAGAAGTATCATTATAGCTATCATTACGAAGAATACCTTCTGATCCTGAAGTATTCCAAATGCAGCTCCTCTGTTCTTTAAAAATGTAAGCTCAAGGACCCCAGGGATAAGCACGATTGAATCCTTATCCATAAGATGTGTCACAGCAAGGTGCTTGGTAAACTGATCAAGAACAACAAGTAAAACAATAGCTATAAGATCAATTACAAGAAATAATTTCTTTTTGGTTGTTAATTTATTCATAAAAACTCCGGATTATATTTATTATTCAAAGTCCTCAGACCATGTGATCTCTTTGATTGCAGCCCTGGCCTCATCATCTGTAACTGTACTGTCAAGAACAGCCTTGCCGACCTTCTTAAGAAGAACGAACTTTATTGTATTACCGTCAGCCTTCTTATCAGAATGCATCAGCTTAATTACTTCGTCAGCATCGATGTCTGTCTCAGAGATTGGAAGTCCAAAGGGAACAAACATATCCCTTATCTCATAATACTCTTCCATTGAAAGGAGTTGTCTCTTCCAGGAAATGAAGGCAGCTGCTACAGCGCCAAGAGCAACACACTCGCCATGGGATAATGCAAAGTTTTTATACTTTTCAATTGCATGTCCGATGGTGTGACCATAATTAAGAAGTGCTCTGTCACCCTTCTCAGTGGGATCCTTTTCAACAACTGCTCTCTTAATGTCGCAGCTCTTCTTAACCATCTTGATAAGTATTTCGGGATCTCTCTCCTGAATCTCATACATATTTTCAATGAGCCAGATATAGAAGTCAGAGTCTTTAATAAGACCGTGCTTCATTACCTCAGCAAAGCCTGAAGCAAACTGCTCTCCTGATAACGTATCAAGTACCTTTATATTCATATAAACAAGTGAAGGCATGTAGAAAGCGCCAACCATGTTTTTATAGCCGTCGAAATCAACGCCTGTCTTACCACCTATACTGCTGTCAGTCTGGGCAAGAAGTGTTGTAGGAATCTGAACAAAAGCGATTCCTCTAAGGTATGTAGCTGCAGTATAGCCAGCCATATCACCGACAACTCCGCCGCCAAGAGCAATGATAAGATCATGCCGATCGAATTTATTCTCAATAAGCACCTTATATATCTTCTGAATCTCAGAGAGGTTCTTGTTCTCTTCACCTGCAGGAATTGCATAAACAATAACCTTGGATGAAATAGCTTCAACGGTCTTAACTACTGTATCTGCATACAGAGGCTCTACATTGGAATCAGTAATTATTGCGAATTTTCTGTTTTTGAATCCAAGCTCTTCAATACGCTTTGAAAGCTCATCGAAGGATGTATCAAAGACGATATCGTAGCAGGGATTACCGTTATACTTTACGTTTAATACTTCAGACATAGTAATCTATCAGCCAGGCTGAAATTCCTTTCAAAGTTTGCTTTATACTCAAAGAAAAGGCAGAAACAAAAGTTTCTGCCTGATAGTTAACTTCTGTAATTTACATAGACTGAAGACCTGATGTTCCCATGGAACTATCAAATGCACCGCCTAAAATGTCCTGAAAATCTCCTGAAATATCAACACTTGCAGGTGTTACGATAAAGATATATCTGGAAATCTTCTGAAGATTGCCGTTGATTGCGAAGCAGGAACCTGATGTGAAATCGATGATTCTCTGTGCAAGCTCAACATCAATGCCCTCAAGATTAAGTACAACTGTACGGTTGTTGAGAAGAGTCTCAGTAATCTCTCTGGCATCCTCAATGGAAGTGGGCTTTACAACGCAAACCTCCATTCCGTTAGCGCTTCTGCTTCTGGGAGCTGCAGTACTTCTGGGAGCAGCCGCAGGTCTCTTAAGCTTCTCTTCATTTATTTCAATTGAGGGATCGTCCTTACCGATTGCGCTAGCCTTATGAATAGGCTCGATGGTGCTATCATAGTAATCATCGTCCTGATCATAGTATCCGCTTTCGTCATCCCCGTTCAGCTTCATAGCTGATAAAAACTTATCCATTACACTCATGTGATTAAACTCCTAACCCCAACAAAATATACAACGATTATATTATGCTAGTTTTCATTCGAAGTGTCAAGGTTCTTAGCATCTCCTTCTACAGTTGACGCATCCAGCACTATGTAATCATATACGCTTAAACCGTAATTTGTATTTGATTTAACGATAGAATACTCATCGTTCTGGTACAAAATGCTTATCTGTCTGAAGTCTGCATAACCCTTATTGATATTGTATACACCGATAAGGGTGTCCTTGGTGTTAACAGTAAACTTCTCCTGAGAATCAGGCATTATCAATAGATCGCCATTTCTCAGAGTATCATCATCCACGTAATAGGAATCTTCGTTCTCATTATAAAGCTCAACTTCAATGAACTCAGAAGTCTCATTACCATTTTCATCATATTTATCTCGAAGAACACCGTAGTTGTTATTATTACCCTTAGTCACGTATGACTTTGGAACAACAAAGAAGCTCTTCTCGGCGATTGAGGAATTGGGGATCTTAAGTCCACTCTCATCCTCTGTGATAAGTTCCACGTTAAGGAATCTGTCCTTTGCAAAGGTGATCATTGAATTTGTAAAGGAAAGTCCAACGAAGGTATCACCTGCATCATTGGTGACATAAGATACCTTGCCCCAGGCCTCATCCTGATTCTTAAGGAATCTGACCTTAACATATTCTCTCTCAGCAAGGCTCTTTACCTTATCAAGGTCATTCTCCTGAATTACTATCATCCAGTCTTCACTGGTTGAAAGCTTAAATGCCGGATCGCCGACACCAACAAGAGAATTATTTATAAGCTGCTTACGCTCATACTTGGAACTGTCCATTAGGTCTGCGGTCATGCTCCCCAAGGTGATGTCTTCATAACCGTCAGTATAATATTGAACAATTCCTGTTCCTGCAGAATAACAATAATTTATACTCTGCATAGCTCCTGAGTTATCTCCAAGAGAATTGATACTTTGAAGTACGCTGGCGCTTGCAAGCTTTTGAACAGTACCATCAAGACTCAGCTTAAAATCATATACAGAGCCAAAGCTCTTGGGGTCAAAATCTGCGCTGTAGCTGACTATCTGGGTTCGAAGCTCGCTAAGATCCTCGTCCGTAAGAGCAGCCTGCTCAGACCCTTGTGTTTTAAGGTAATCAAGCAGATCTCCTGATTCATCAACCGTATATACAAGGTTACCGACAGCTACTCGCTGTCCCTCAGGAGCAAAATAGTTGACGTAGCCTGCATTGGCAGCCTCTACTATCTGTTCATCCCTTAGTGCAACCGCTTCATATATGTTGTTTGATGAAAGAGATCCCTCTTTAACCTCATAACCGACTATATGCTTTTTACTGAAGTAAGTAAAAACACAGATAACGACATAAATAAGCATGAATGCAAAAAATACCATTCCCACATTAACATGCAGAAAAACAGGATATCTCGCTATCTTGTTTTTTTGTTTCTTTGCCATATTTTAAAACTAAAGATAAGCCGCGAGATAAAACCGCGGCTTATCCATCCTATCCATAATATATAATTAGAGCGCTGTCATAACCTTAGACTTAACAGCCTCAGGAAGTTCAGATTCATCCATAGATACGCTAAGTACGAAATCTACGTTAAATTTCTCTCCAAGACGCTCAAGCTTTTCAATTGTAGAAGTGATATCTTTTCCCTCAAGACATGCGATACTGAGGAAGCCATCGAAATACATTTGCTGAAGATCGTGATCCTGTGAAATCACGCCACTGACGAAACCAAGAAACTCGTCGGAATTCTCAATCATGAACTCCGGAACTACAATAAGGCGAACTTTATTGTTAAGTTCAAACATGTGCTTTGTATTTCTATCAAGAAATACAACGTTCCCCAAAATGTTTTTTACCTCGGTATTGACCTTGTTCAACAGGCATTTTGTTTTACCTTTACCTTTATTCCCAACGATTAATTGAACCATATCCATACCCTCCAGTTTTATATTATTTTTGTGTTTGAGATACTTAGAAATATTTCTAAAAACTTAATGAAAAGTTTTTATCTCGTTAATAATATTATAAATTACTGATTAGTTATCTGCAATAACAAATCGGACATTTCACTATAAAGGGTTCCGGTATCCTCAGCCCTCATAACTACAGCAATATAATTATTGCCTGAAGTATCGGAAGCAAGCTGAACAAGGCAGTGTCCTGCAGCTGCTGTCGTTCCGGTTTTACCTCCAAGAACTGTAATTCCGGCAGGCATTTCATAATTTCCGTTTATAAATCCATTTGTATTCTTAACATTTACGTCTCTGAGCTCTCCGGAGGCTGTATAGAACTGAGTTGAATAATTGGACATGTGTATGATTTCGGTAAACTTGTCATACTTAAGAGCCTCGTTGAACATCAGATACATATCATAAACACTTGTGTAATGATCATCAGCAGTAAGACCATTTGGATTCATGAAATGTGTATGTGTAGCACCAAGCGCCTTTGCTTCGTTATTCATCTCTTCAACGAAGGCTTCCATGCTTCCGGATATATTATTGGCAATAAGAACAGCTACGTCATTAGCTGAATACAGTAAAAGAATATGCAGAGCCTGATCAAGGGTCATGGTATCGCCCTCTTTCAGATTTATCACCTGTGCACCGTCTTCACTGATATAAACGCTGGAATCAGCCCTCAGAACCTGATCAAGAGATCCCTTTTTCAGCGCTACTATAGCTGTCATAACCTTAGTAAGGGATGCGGGATCGAGCTGAAGCTGTGCATTCTTAGCATAAAGAGTCTTTTTCTTACTTAAATCAAATAATCCAAGGCAGGTATTTTCACTCAAAGTAAGGGAATCTCCTATATCCGAATTGGTAACACACAAATCAGAGGCAAATGTCTTCATAACAACTGCCCCGTTCTCACCATAATCAGCAGATGGAATTGTATAAGGAAATGCGTATTCTGTATCAGAACATCCAGTAATAAAGGTCGAAAAAACCAGTACCATGCATAAAGCGGTGATACGGTTTTTCAGATTACTTATACATCTCACGCCACTCAAGGTCTCCTCTATCCAATGATTTAATCAAAAGCTCAGCAGTAGCCAGATTTGTTGCAATCGGGATATTGTGCATATCACAAAGTCTCATTACATTGTTAACATCAGGCTCATGAACCTTCTGAGTGAGAGGGTCACGAAGAAAGATAACAAGATCGATCTCGTTGGCTTCGATTGCAGCACCGATCTGCTGAGATCCGCCAAGGTGACCTGCGAGATATTTATGTATATTAAGATTGGTAACTTCTTCAATAAGTCTTCCGGTTGTTCCGGTAGCATAAAGATCATGCTTTGCAAGAATTCCTCTGTATGCAATACAGAAGTTCTGCATCAATTTCTTTTTCGCATCATGCGCTATAAAAGCAATATTCATTGGTTTATAATCCCCTTCCCCAACTAAAAGTATTTTTTACCCTGTAATCTGACATTGAGCACAAAGCCCATACCAGCAAAACAACTGACTAAGGATGTAAGTCCCGCACTAACAAACGGCAGTGGAATTCCGGTATTAGGAAGTGCACCTGTGGCAACTCCGATATTAAGGAATCCCTGGAATCCTATCCAAGCTCCCATTCCGGTAGCTATGAGCTGTCCGGTGAGATCCTTTGCTCTTCCTGCGATTACCATGCATTCAATGGCAATGAGCAGAATCAGGACTATTACTGAACATCCACCTATAAATCCAAATTCTTCACCTACAACGGTGAAAATGAAGTCTGTCTGTGACTCTGAAACGAAACCACCATTCAAAACGGAACTGATCTCATTTGTATTATAGCCTTTTCCCAAAAGCTGTCCCGAACCTATGGCCATAATGGAATTAAGCGTCTGATAGGCATCAGATGAAGCAAAATCCTCGGGATGAAGCCATGCCAAAACACGCCTTTGCTGATAATCACGCAAAATTATACTCCTGTCTGAAAGAGCATCAAATATAACAAGTAAGGCTGTTGGTATTGAGATGGCCAGAACCGTAATAACAAATTTAAGATTTATTCCGGCAGAAAATAGTATGCAGGCAATGATAACCGTTAACATAATGGTCGTAGACAAGTCAGGCTGCAATACAATCATAATAAGCGGTGGTGCCAAAAGCCCAAGGCATATGAAAATAAAGTAAATCTTCTTTACTTTATCCTTATATTTCATTATGAACGCTGAAAAAAATAAAATCAATAATATTTTAGATGCTTCCGAAGGCTGGAATTGTACGCCAAAAAGATTGATCCATCTAGTAGCACCCTTAACCGAGTGACTAAGCGGCGTAAATACAAGTGCAAGTACGCCAAGGTTAAGTACATAGCACAAAATGTAAAACTTGCAGATAAATACATAATCGAGAAGGGATATAAAAATCATCATGAATACTCCCAAAACGATACCCACTATCTGCTTTTTCTTGTATGACGGGTCAGCACTTCCTACGGCCATTACGCCGATGCAGGATAATGCAATTAGCATAATGACCAGTTTGAAGTCATAGTCAAATATATGATAGCTTTTCAGTTTTTCTAAAAAATTCTCAGTCCGCATTAGCGTCTCCACCTTCAAGCTGCTGAGCGGTTCCTGTCTGAACCTCCTCAGGATCCTTAAGACCAAAGTAATATGCTACTGCCTCTTTTGTTATCTGTGCAGCATAGCTGGATGTATAACCATAAGCTATTCTCGTTGCAATCGCAATTTGAGGGCTCTCATAAGGAGCATAGCAAACGAAAAGCGCATGGTTCGCTCTCTTCTTTGACTCCTCGGCAGTACCTGTCTTACCGGCAACATTAACGGCAAGATCATTAAAGTAAGGCTTGTCCTCAACCACCTGGCGCATACCTGTGTGAATTGCGTTCCAGTAGGCTGAATCCATATCAATGTGATTTCTTACGGTAGCACCATATTCATTAAGAAGGTTACCGTCAGAATCACAGGTTTTCTTAACAAGTGTAAGATTATAGCAGGTTCCACTGTTGGCAACCGCAGTTACATATCGGGCAAGTCCAACTGTTGTAAAGGAGTTGGTACCCTGACCGATAGCAGAACGGGTTGAGTCGAGATCTGAAACGATAGGCTCATACTCAGTAACCTCTACTCCGGTAGTCTCGCTAAGTCCGTACATATCAGCGTACTTGGCAAGCTTCTCAAGACCTACGTCAGAGTGGAAATTCTCACCCACAAGACTCAGTCTGTAACCAACTTCAAAGAAGAAGGCGTTACAGGAGTTCTTAATACCGCCAGTAACATCGAGCTGTCCATGGGACCTGGGATAAATCCAGCAGTGTGCGGGATTGGTATTATCAAGCTTATCGAACACACCTGTACAGGTAATCTGCGATGAAGTATCGATTACTCCCTCCATAAGACCTGCCGTAGCTGAAACCATCTTAAAGGTAGATCCGGGCGCTGTTCTCTGCATCGTCGCATAGTTGATAAGAGGCGATGCCTGATCGCTTCGAAGCTTTGCGTAATAATCAGCATCTACACCGTTAGCCATCTTGTTGTTGTCATATCCTGGATATGATACAAGTGCAAGGACGTCACCGTTATTAACATCAGTAACAACCATTGATCCTGAACAGGGGTCCAGAGCAAGCTGAGCCGGTGTGATATCAAGGTTAGAAATTCTGTTTATGAAAAATGTGTAGGGTGACTCAGCACCTGAAAGCCAGAGTGAAAGCTCCTCCTCAGGAAGCTCAACAACTCCCTGCTCGAGAAGGATATGGCCAACCTCATCACCACTTACAATGTCATCCTGAAGAAGGTATTTATAGAGCTTTTTATTAAACTCATCATCCTCTTCTATATCTTTGAATATATATTCTACGATGGTATTGAAAATCTCCTGGGAATCAACATATTGACTCTCAAGGTCAAGAATGCTAACATCTATCCAGTTGGCAGAAATACAATATCTTATATAATCTGCCAGAGATATGGTCTCATCTGTAGTCCATGCAATATATGTCTTATCTTCCTTATCGACCTTATCAGTAGAGATGACTCCGTTACTATAGAGCTTCTGAGCGATATAACTCATGTAAACCTGATATTCTTTTGATAAAAGGTTGTAAGGCGTATTAGTCTCAGTAAATTCAGCACGAAGTCCTGCATTTACCTGTTCTCTCTTTGTGAGATACTTTGCATATACATTCTTCTCGTTGGTTCCTGCTTCCTCTGACTGCATATGCCTAAGATCGATAATATGGTTATCAAAGCAGGCAAAGTAAACATCATAGATAGGAATCATAATCTCTGAGGATTTCTGATTCTCGCCCTGCAAGAAGAACTTGATGTTCTGAATCTTGGAAACAAGAATACCTGCAAGAGACTGCTCAATTATGTTGTAGCAGGCCTCCTGTAAGTCCTTATCTATTGTAAGGTAAACGTCATTGCCGGCCTTTGAATCAATATAGCTGCTGGTCTCAATAACCTTACCTGTGTTATCAACGTATACTGTCTCACTTCCCTTAGTTCCCTGAAGAACGGACTCCATTGACTGCTCAATTCCGGACTTACCTACAGTATCATTCGAACGATATGCAGGATTCTCCTTCTGGAGTTCTTCAAGTTCGCTGTCAGAAATCTTACCAGTGTAGCCAAGAATCTGTGAAAAATAGACAGAATCTACATAAACTCTCGCTGTATCCTCTTCTATTGAGACACCTTCGAGAACATTGGCATTTTCCATTACATCGGCAACGGTTTTATCGCTTACATTTGTAGCAATAGTGGTATTGATGTACTTCTGGTAACTGTTTGAGAACATCTTATATCTGATAGTTACCAGCTGAAGAATACGATCCTTCTCATAACCAAGGCCCGGAACAAATGACTTTTTGTCGTCGGGATCGGTGTAATCACCTATTCCGAATTTATTACAAAGGTCATCCATAACCTCCTGGGCAGTCTTGGATCTCTCCTCATATTTCAGGTCGCCAACCGAGGTTCTGCCATAAATATCAGCCAAAAATCTAAGAAGGGAATTACCCTCTATCGTAAACTCAAAATTGTTGGAGCTGCTGAGCTGAATATTGAAATCAGTGTCAACAACATCTTCGTCCTTTTCAATGATATCGATTACCTTATTGAGAGTTTCGTTGATTGCCGCATTTTTTCCTGATCCGGACTCATAAACGTCCTCGATCATAACAGAGTTAGACAGCTCGTTGTAAGCAAGGAGCTTACCATTCCTGTCATAAATATTACCTCTGGCGGCTGCAATGGATTTTTCCTTCATGATCTTGAGCTGGAAGGAATCGAGATAGGTTTCTCCCTTGACTATCTGCAGAAAGAAAAGTCTGTATACAAGCCCTGCTGATGCCAGTATGAGAATTGCTGAAATCATAACAAGGCGTGAAGTTATAAAATTAATAAAGACTTCTTTTATCTTACTAAACAAATTTCTTAGCACTCCTTTGTTCTACTCCCTCAAGATACGTATTGATTTTGATCAGAACAGGGTAAATAAAAACAGCTACAAGTGCTGTGTAAACAGCTTCAGGGAAAATGACATTTACAATGTAATAGCCAATGTCAAATTTATTCCTGAACATAAATAAAAGAACATAACAAATAAATCCAAATAAAAGATCTGATGAAACTATCAGTGCCAGCGGAAGGAGGATATTTTCAGGGAAGAATATCTTATTGAACTTGCCGACGATAAATCCAATATATATATATATAAGGGCATAGAACCCAAGATACGTTCCGAAAAATATATCACATAAGAGTCCGCAAAACATACCGATAAAGATACCACTCTTATCACCTCTCATAAATGAGTAGGAGGAAGTAAGTATTATCATCAGATTAGGAACAATTCCACTAAAGTCCAATGCTCTGAACACAGTGGTCTGCAGTATGAAACAAATTATTATAGATAATAATGTGAATATAATTCTGCGCATAAAAACTATTCTCCGGTGTTTTTGAGCTTCATGATGACAAGTACTTCATTCATGTACTCAAATTGAACAACAGGAGTAATCTTACCTGACTTTGTAAGATTATTGGAATCCTCTTCTATAGTTGAAATATAACCAATCAAAATTCCGGGAAGATATTTATCACTGATGTTTGAAGTAACAACCTTATCTCCCACATTAACCTTATCAGCTTCATCAACAAGCTTTGAAAACGCGATCTGTCCCTCATTGTAGAGCTCAAGATCTCCGGTAGCTATAAGATTCTCTGAAGCAGAAAGAACTGTCGCACTGACAGAAGAATTATCAGCGATAATGGTCTGGACCTTAGCCCAGTCAGGACCGACATCAGTAATTCTTCCTACAAGGCCGCCTCCGGCGATAACATTCATGTCCACCTCAACACCTTCATCAGAGCCCTTGTCTATAACAAAAGAATGATACCAGTTACCAGCATCCTTAGCGATAATCCTGGCACCAATCTTCTTGTAATCAGAATACTGTGCATCCAGCTCATATAACTCTCGAAGCTTGGTAAGCTCATACTTATCCTGCTCAAGATTAGTGTTTTCAATTGTAAGCTCTTCCACCTGTGTACGCAGCTCATCGTTTTCCTTCTGGAGAGCTCTTATGCTTGCAAGATTATCTGCTGTGCCCTTCATCCAGACACCTACAGTGGTGATGCCCTTCTGAAAAGGAACAACCACAGTTCCTGCAAATGAGTTAACAGAGCTGTTAAACACGCTGGTGTTAAACGTTATTGCGATAAGCCCAATACATAAAATTGTTAAAATAAAGAGGAGATATTTACTTGGAAGTGTAAATTTATCTCCCCCTCTTTTAATGATAGGACTCATTTATACATCCTCTTCAACTGAGTAAGCAAGTGCCTTGTACTGATCATCCTTGATAATCTTGCCAAGACCAAGTGCAACTGAACTGAGTGGATTCTCTGCTAAATTAACATTTAGACCTACACCATTGGAGAGTCTCTGTGCGAGGTGGCAAACCTGTGAAGCACCACCTGTCAGATATAAACCGTGCTTGAAAATATCTGCTGCAAGTTCCGGAGGTGTACGCTCAAGAGTCGCTTTGATGTTATCAAGAATCTGGTCAAAGCTCTCAATAAGAGACTGATCGATGAGGTCTGTAGGAATTGAACGCTCAACGGGAAGACCTGTAACAATATCTCTTCCGTAAACAACAGCGTCCTGACCTGACTTCTCAAGCTCCTTAAGAGAAATCTTTATGTTTTCAGAAGTCTTTTCACCGATGATAAGTGAAAACTCCTTACGGATTACGTTTCTGATAGCGTCATCGAACTTCTTACCACCAACCTTGATGAGCTTACTGATTACGATACCCTTAAGTGAAAGGATGGAAATCTCAGTTGTGTCATATCCGACATTAACTACGAGAACACCCTGTGAGTTCATAACGTCAACGCCCATTCCAAGTCCGTCAGCAACAGGCTTCTTAACCATCATGATCTTCTTTGCCTTCACGCCTGACTCCTTGATAAGGTCGTGGAAAGCACGTCTCTCAACTTCGGTTACATCCTTAGGTACAGCAATATAAACGTCAACAGGCTTACTTGCACCCTTCATCTGGTCTGTGATAAAGAGCTTAACAAGAGACTTCATATGCTCGATATCAGCGATAACGCCGTTACTTAAGGGATATGAAATCTTAATGTTGCTGGGTGCCTTCTCATACATATCGTATGCTGTATCACCATAAGCAAGAAGTGTTGTCTTATTCTCAACTGCGATAAGGTTCTTCTCTACGGTAACAGTATCTGTTGCCTTGTTGTAGATTTTGATATTGCTTGTCCCAAGATCGATACCAAATGTATTGTTGCCCAAAGTTAAGCCTCCTAAATTACAAATTATTATTCTCTTTAAAACTATAATATCTGTGATCACCGATAATAATATGATCCATTAGCCTTATATCCAATATGAGTCCCGCATCACGTATCTGCTCGGTAATATCCATATCAGCAAAGGATGGTGTCGGATCTCCGCTTGGATGATTATGCAATATAATGATCTTTACTGCACGATTCCTAACTGCGTGGATAAATATCTCTCTCGGTGATAAAGAAGCTGATTTCACAGTTCCAACAGATATCTCATATTCGCAGATAAGCTGGTCCTGAGTATTCAGGCAGGCAAGCACCACGTGTTCCCTCTGAAAATTACACATCTTTTCCATGTAATAATCTGCTACTGTCTCAGGATTCCTGAAATCGAGGGCGCTTCTCGCCCTACTCCGCGCAATTCTGTTTGAAAGCTCTGCGATACACATGAGCTTTACTGCCTTTACCTCGCCTATGCCCTTTATGGATAGAAGATCCTCCATAGACAGATGTCTAATTCCGGAAATACCCTTTCCGTACCTGTCGCACATGCTCATTATAGAATTGCCGATTTCCATCGGAGTTTTTTCTGAAGTTCCGGTTCTGATGATAATGGCGAGAAGCTCTGCATCCGTAAGTGAATCGGCTCCAAGCCTCATGAACCTTTCATGTGGCAGCATATTTCTATAGCTGTCATCTTCTTTTAGCATTTTGTTGATTGATCTGTAATTACTCATTTACCCTTTCTTTATGCTTCTTCGGGGCTATAAAATAAGGAAAAATAATCAGACCTCAAATGATTATACCACAATTTAGCGTCTCGGCAACATCGCAGTACAATCTAATTATGAAGAAATTTATAATTTTACAAGACCCTTATCATACATTACAGATAAAGTCTTCATAATGCCGTATTTAACGTGCTGCCAGGTAAGTCCACCCTGGAAGAACACTGAATAGGGCTCGCGAAGCGGTCCGTCAGCTGAAAGCTCAATTGAGCTTCCGGATACGAATGCTCCTGCAGCCATGATAACCTGTGAGTCGTAACCGGGCATATCCCAGGGCTCCGGAGTAACGTATGAATCTACAGGTGCAGCTGCCTGAATACCCTCACAGAAGGATGTAAGAAGAAGCGGATCATTAAAGGTAATGGCCTGAATAATGTCGTAGCGCTCCTCTGTTCCATTGGGAAGAACCGAAAATCCAAGCTTTTCATATATATTAGCTGCAAAAATAGCACCCATAAGTGCATTAGCTGTAACATTAGGTGCAAGGAAAAGTCCCTGGTAGAACTGAGGAAGTATTCCAAGTGAAGCACCAACCTCCTTGCCGAGTCCGGGTGAAGTCAGTCTGTATGCAGCATTCTCAACGCATTCCTTCTTACCTGCAATATAGCCGCCGATGGGCGCAAGTCCGCCGCCGGGATTCTTTATAAGTGATCCCACAACCATATCTGCGCCTACATCAGTGGGCTCGATGGTCTCGACAAATTCTCCGTAGCAGTTATCAACCATGCAGATTACATCAGGCTTGATATCCTTTATGAATTTAATAACCTCGCCGATTCTCTCAACAGAAAGTGTAGGTCTTGTCTGATATCCCTTACTTCTCTGGATTGTAACGAGCTTTGTCTTTTCATTAATAGCATTTTTGATGCCGTCAAAATCAAAGGAGCCATCAGCAAGAAGGTCAACCTGACTGTAGGTAACGCCGTACTCAGCAAGTGAACCCTTTGAAGGTCTTATTCCTATTACCTCTTCAAGAGTGTCATAGGGCTTACCTACGGGTGATAAAAGCTCATCGCCGGGGCGAAGGTTACTCATAAGTGCAAGAGCAAGCGCATGTGTTCCGCAGGTAATCTGAGGTCTTACAAGCGCATCCTCTGTATGGAAAATTGAAGCATATACAGCTTCAAGCTTATCTCTTCCTATATCATTGTATCCATAGCCGGTCGTTCCAAGAAGGCATGCCTCGGAAACCTTATTATCCTGCATAGCCTTTAAAACCTTGGCCTGGTTATAATCTGAAATCTCTTTTATCTTCTCAAATCTAGGTTTTAAGCTCTCCCATATTTCATCACAGTAATCATAGACAGCTTCCGGGATTCCCATGCTCTTATACATGGACTTTAATTCATTATTTGCCATTTATCATTTATCCTTCTAATCAAATCATTTGCAATTTTAACATCATCACGCTGAAACTCGGATTTGTCAACCCATATCACATCTTTTTCACGTTTAAACCAAGTGAGCTGTCTTTTTGCAAAATGTCTTGTATTCCTTTTTATCAGCTCTACAGCCCTTTCAAGAGATATGTCCCCATCAAGATAGGAAATGATCTCTCTGTAGCCAAGAGCCTGCATAGAGGTCGCGGATCTGTCGATGTCTCTGGTCAAAAGCTCCTTAACCTCATCGAGAAGTCCCTCCTCCATCATTTTATCAATGCGCTTTTCTATTCTGTCATACAAAACAGCTCTCTCATCAGTAAGCACAAAGTAAAATGAATCATAGGGTGAGCTCTTCTTCCTCTGGTCCTTATTATGTTCAGAGAGTTTCTGGCCTGTTTCCTTATAAAAACAGAGCGCACGAATCACTCTTTTTACATTATTCTCATGGACTTCTAAAGCATACTCAGGATCAACCTCTGATAGCATCTCATGAAGCTTATGGATTCCGCCGGGTTCTTCAGAGAGCTTTGTAAGACTGTTTTTGTATTCTGAGAGAACTCCATCATCATAATCATCCGAAAAATCGATATCATACAGAACAGACTGTATATAAAAGCCTGTTCCTCCAACTATTATGGGGAGCTTTCCCCTGGAGGTGATATCCTCTATCGCTTCCTTTGCAAGTCTTTTAAACTCAAAGACATTGAAGTCCTCTTTGGGGTCAAGGAAATCGATCAGATGGTGACGCACTCCCTGCATGGCTTCGGGCTTTATCTTATCGGTACCGATATTCATATCCTTGTATACCTGCATGGAATCAGCAGATATGATCTCACCGTTTAAGGCCTTCGCAAGCTCTATTGAGATTTTTGTTTTGCCGACCGCTGTCGGTCCTGTAAGAATAACTAATTTATCCATAAGCATCCATATCTCTTCCTATAGAGGAAATATGCCTGCAGAGCAGGCATTTTTAAGTGGTTTAGTCCACAACTCTTTTGAATTTTTTCTCTATCTCATACTTACTCATAGAAATTATCGTAGGTCTTCCATGAGGACAGTTGTATGGATTATCAAGTGTCAAAAGCTCATCAATAAGCTTTTCCATTTCCAGTCTGGACATCTTCATGTTGCCCTTTACTGAAGCCTTACAAGCCATGCTTGCAATTTTATAATTTATAACATCAGGTGTTCTGTCAAGATTAGTATCGCTTGCAAGCTCATCAAGAATCTCGGTAAACATTGCCTTTTCGTTTTCACAGCCATAAAGGTCTATCGGAACCTCTCTTATAGCATAATCATTCTGTCCGAAGGGTTCGATATTAAAGCCTAGCTTTTCAAAGTCAGCGTGATACTTCTCAAATACATCGATCTCCTGCGCTGTAAGAGAAACGATTATCGGAGGCTGAACGAGCTGGGAAGCTGTTTCCTTCTCGTTATAGCGCTTTATCATCCTCTCATAGTTAACCTTTTCATGGGCTGCATGCTGATCAACTATGTACATCTTATCCTTAAAGGCGATGATCCAGTATGTATCAAAGAGCTGACCAAGAATCTGATATTCATCACGATTGTTCTTGGTGAGCATCTTGTCATCAAAAAGATCCAGCTGAAGCCCCTTCTCAACAATTACTGCATCGGAGCTCTTTATTATAGGTCCTGCAGCCTTGCTGTCCTCTTCAGACTTGGGAGGTGTGTGGTCTCCAAATACTCTTGTCCATACCGCAGACTTCATATTGTCCTCGATAACCACAGGCTCAGGTGACAATCCTTCAGCAAATACAGACTCAGATTCCTTAAGCTTATTCTCTGAAGTCAGCCTGCTCTTCTCAAAGGGTTCGGGTATCTTTTCTTCCTGAGTCTTAACAGGTTCGATGACAGGCTTTGGTATATTTTCAGAAACTGCAGGAAGAATCTCCTTTTTAACAAAGGCTGATGTCATTGCAGGTTCTTCCTTAACCTGAGAAGGCTTAACAAACTCGGTTGCAGGCTTATTGTAGCTCACAGTAGGCACAGCCTGAGTAATCTGCTTATTCTGCTTATTCAGATAAGCTCTGTCTTCCTTCTCGTTCCTTAAAACCTCAGGAATCATCTCGTGCTTATGCAGAGCCTCTGCAACGCTTTTTCTTATGAACTCATATACAGCGGGCTGATTACTGAATCTGACTTCCATCTTGGAGGGATGAACGTTAACATCAACCAGCTCGGAATTCATTCTGATGTGCACTACGCAGAACGGGAACTTGTGCTGCATCAGGTATTCCTTATAGCCCTCCTCGAGAGCCTTTGAAATAACCTTATCCTTGATATATCTTCCATTTACGAAGAAATTCTCAAAGTTCCTGTTTGATCTGTTAAGTGCGGGCTCGCCAAGATAACCCTCTATGGTGTAATTGCCCTCTGTCACAGAAATTGGCACAAGACAGGTTGCAACATCACGTCCGTATATTCTGTAAATAAGCTCCTTAAGGTCGCCATTACCGGAGGTTATAAACTTATCATCTCTGTTATTGATAAAATGGAAGGACACACTGGGGTTATCCATTGCCATGTGCTCCATGATATCTCCAACATAAGAGCCTTCAGTCTGAGGTGTCTTTAAGAATTTCTTTCTCGCAGGTGTGTTGTAAAAAAGATCTCTTACGATAATGGTTGTTCCTGTAGGAGAACCAATTTCTTCTATAGACTCTTCGTTACCACCGTTTATACAGTATCTGATACCTGTGAGTTCGTCAGCTGTCTTTGTTATAAGCTCTGTCTGAGAAACTGCGGATATACTTGATAAAGCCTCACCTCTAAAACCAAGAGACTTAAGTCTGTATATGTCGTCAATACTCATGAGCTTACTTGTAGCGTGGCGTTTAAAAGCATTTCGAATTTCTGACTTATCTATACCACTTCCGTTGTCAGTAACTCTTATAAGTGAGGTTCCGCCGTTCTGTACCTCAACTGTAATTGAAGTAGCACCGGAATCTATTGCATTCTCCACAAGCTCTTTTACAACGCTTGATGGTCTCTCTACAACTTCCCCCGCTGCAATCTGGTCTATGGTATTTTGATCAAGCTCGAAAATTTTTGCCATTTCTTACCCCTTCCATCTGTTTTTTAGCTGATTCTGCAGCTTATACAAAGTATTTAAGGCATCCATAGGCGTAAGATTTGAAATATCGATCTCCTCTAAGTCTCTCAAAACATCCTCATCCTTCACTGTGTCAAAGAGAGACATCTGTGAAAGGTCAACGGTGTCATAATGTTTAACCGTTGATTTTTTACTGCTATTTTGATTAACTGTTATCCCCTGAACTTTTTCTGTTATATCATTATCGGATAATTCCTCGGCAATAGCCTTTGCCCTGTCTATTACCATATCCGGTATTCCCGCAAGACGTGCAACCTGAATACCATAGCTCTTATCAGCGCCGCCCTTTATGATCTTGTGAAGAAATACTATGTCATCACCCTTTTCCTTAACGGCGATGCAATAATTGTTTACATTATCGATTTTGCCCTCAAGCTCTGTGAGCTCGTGATAGTGAGTAGCAAAAAGTGTTCTTGCTCCAAGGAGCTTTCTGTTACTGATGTGCTCAATAACAGCCCATGCAATAGAAAGTCCGTCATAGGTTGATGTTCCTCTTCCGATCTCATCGAGAATAAGAAGAGATTTTGAGGTAGCATTTCTTAAAATGTTGGCAACCTCATTCATCTCAACCATGAAGGTACTCTGTCCGCTTCCAAGGTCATCGGAAGCACCGACTCTTGTAAATATTCTGTCCACAACGCCGATCTGTGCTGACTCTGCAGGAACAAAGCTTCCTATCTGCGCCATAAGAACAATAAGCGCTGTCTGTCTCATGAAGGTAGACTTACCTGCCATGTTGGGACCTGTAATGATTGCAATAGCATGCTTCTTATCATCAAGGAACGTATCGTTTGAGATGAACATATCTGTTCTATCCAGCATCTGCTCGATTACAGGGTGACGTCCTCCTGTGATCTTTAGTGTTCCTTTATCGGAAAGAACAGGTTTTGTATAGTGATTCCTCTCAGCAACATAGGCAAGTGAGCAATATACATCAAGAAGAGCCACGCCCTTGGCGGTCTCCTGTATACGCTCAATCTCCATTGAGATGGAATCCCTGATCTTGCAGAACATCTCATATTCGAGGTTGTTCAGCTTATCCTGTGCATTAAGGATTGTATCTTCAAGCTCCTTAAGCTCAGGAGTTGTGTATCTCTCACAATTTGTAAGAGTCTGTTTTCTTATAAAGTAATCCGGAACCTTATCCTTAAAGGAATTGGTAACCTCGAAGGAATAACCGAATACATTGCTGTACTTGATTCTGAGGTTCTTTATCTCAAGCTTATCCCTTTCCTTGGTCTCAAGGTCAGAGAGCCACTGCTTGCCATTGCTGCTGGCTTGTCTGAAGTGATCTATATTGCTGTCAAAGCCATCCTTAATGATTCCGCCTTCCTTTATTGTAAGCGGAGGCTCTTCGATAATGGCTTTATCTATAAGCTCATAAATATCCTGAAGGCTGTCGATCTGGTTATAAACCCTGTCAAGAGAAACGATATCTCTTAAATCCTCAAGGACAATCTTAATTGCAGGAAGCATCTTAAGTGAATTGCGGAAAGCAAGAAGATCACGAGGATTAGCTGTGTGGTAGTTGATCTTGGCCATAAGTCTTTCCATATCATAGATAGGTCCAAGATACTCTCTAAGCTCATCCCTTGCGATCGCACTTTTCATAAGAGCCTCTACTGCAGTCTGTCTCTGAAGGATATCGTCAACCTCGATAAGTGGCTGCTCGATAAAGCTTCGAAGCATTCTTGCGCCCATAGCAGTTTTGGTCTTATCAAGAACCCAGAGCAGGGTACCTCGCTTTTGCTTATCGCGCATAGTCTCAATAAGCTCAAGGTTTCTTCTTGTTGAAGAATCAAGGAGCATGTACTTGCTGTTTATATAGGGATAAATGTGTATGATATTTGAGAGTTCATCCTTTTGAAGCTCTGTAAGGTACTTAAGTGTAGCTCCCGCTGCAAGTACTCCGCTGGGGAAATCTGTAATTCCAAGACCTGAAAGTGATCCCACCTTAAAGTGCTTCATAAGGACATTCTTATTTGAATCCTCATCAAAATATCTGGGTTCAAGAGTATTTATTACAATACCGCTTCTGTCCTTTAAGAGCTCAATATCAACGCCGCTGAGCATAAATGCATCGTTACATATAAGCTCTGAAGGCTGGAATTTCTGTATTTCATCAAGGATATCCTTTAGCTGATCAACCTCTGTAAGATAGAAATCACCTGTTGTAACGTCAGCAAAAGAAATTCCGCTCTTATCCTCTGAATAGAAAACGCACATGAGATAGTTGTTCTTAGTCTCATCAAGCGCCTGCATGTTAAGATTTGTTCCAGGAGTAACAACGCGGGTAACATCTCTTTTAACGATGCCCTTAGCTTCCCTGGGGTCTTCCAGCTGCTCGCAGATTGCAACCTTATAGCCTCTGTTAACAAGCTTACTTAAATAGCTCTCAACGGCATGGTGAGGAACGCCGCACATAGGGGCTCTCTCCTCAAGTCCGCAGGCCTTACCTGTGAGGGTAAGCTCAAGCTCCTTGGAAGCCACCTTGGCGTCGTCAAAGAACATCTCATAGAAGTCCCCAAGTCTGTAAAATAATATGCAGTCCTTATACTCCTCCTTAGTCTTCATGTAGTTTTGCATCATGGGACTAAGCTTATCTACCTGTATTTCCAAAAAACTTTCTCCTGTTTATCCAAATAGTTAAATCATAGCTCCTGTGTAATAGAAGCCATGGCATTCATCAAGACGTACGTCAACGAATTCCCCAATAAGTGATTCATCTCCAGGGAAATGAACCAGCGTATTGTTGGACATACGACCTGTAACGAGGCTTGAATCCTGCTCGTTAATCTCCTCCACAAGAACGCGGTGTGTCTGGCCTGTAAAGCGTGATGCACGCTCCTTGGCTGTCTCCTGAACCACCTTAAGAAGTCTGTCGAAGTTAGGCTTACTTACAGACTCCGGTACCTGCTCCCAGCCTGCAGCAGGTGTACCTGTTCTCTTTGAGTAAATAAATGTAAAGGCATTATCAAAAGCGGCTTTTCTAACAACATCAATGGTATCGTCAACGTCGCTGTCAGTCTCTCCGGGGAATCCAACAATAATATCCGTTGTGATGGATACGTCCGGGATTGCAGCCTTTATCTTATCAACAAGCGCAAGGAAGCTCTCCTTTGTATAATGTCTGTTCATCTTCTTTAAGATTTCATCTGAGCCGGACTGCAAAGGAAGATGAATATGTCTTGCAACCTTCTCATTTTCAGCAATAACCTTAATAAGATCATCTGAAAGATCCTTGGGATGAGAAGTCATAAAGCGGACTCTCTCGATTCCATCAACCTTACATACTTCAGCAAGGAGCTCTGCAAAGGTAAGCTGGTCTCCCTCAGGAAGTCCCTTACCATAGGAGTTTACGTTCTGACCAAGAAGCATGATCTCCTTAACTCCGTCAGCTGCAAGGTATTCAATCTCACGAATGATGTCCCTGGGGCTCCTTGAGCGCTCACGTCCACGAACATAGGGCACGATACAGTATGTGCAGAAATTGTTGCAGCCAAACATGATATTGATTCCGGACTTGAATTTATATTTTCTAAGAACGGGAAGATCCTCAACGATCTGGTCTGTATCCTTCCAGATATCGATTATCATCCTGTCTGATTCAAACATTGTGTTAAGAAGCTCTGCAAACTTGAAGATATTATGTGTTCCGAAGATCAGATCAACATGTCTGTAGCTCTTCTGAATCTTCTCGATAACACCCTGCTCCTGCATCATGCAGCCGCAAAGAGCAATCTTCATCCAGGGCTTTTTCTTCTTTATTCCGCCCACATAGCCAAGTCTTCCGAAAACACGCTGATCAGCGTTATCTCTTACAGTACAGGTGTTGTAGATAACAAAATCCGCATCCTCGTTTTCAACCTCTTCAAAGCCAACCTTCTTAAGAACACCAAGAAGCTTCTCTGAGTCGCGGGCATTCATCTGACATCCAAAGGTTACAACGCAGGCTGTGGGCTTTCTTCCAAGCTCCTTCTCAAGGTCAGCTACGTGCTGCTTTACCTTCTCCATATATTCAAACTGGCGTAGTGTCTCCTCGCTGGCATTTTCTACGGGCTTATCATGTAAAAGTGTATTGTTGTTTTTTACTTCATTACTCAAATCTCAAAATCTCCATATGTGCCGCAGATTCCAAGAATAATATCTACGGTCTTTCTCATTTCATTAACTACTGCAAATTCATATCTACCGTGGTAATTGTAACCGCCGGTGCAAAGGTTCGGACATGGAAGTCCCTTGTAGGAAAGCATAGCTCCGTCAGTGCCACCTCTTATCGGAACATCAACCGCTGTGATTCCAAGCTCCTCCATAACCTTCTTGGCATTATCTACAAGATGCATGTGAGGACGGATCTTCTCGATCATGTTGTAGTAGGAATCCTCCATTGTGAGTTCTACAGTGCCTTCACCATATTTCTTGTTAAGGAAATCTACGATGCTTTTAACCATTTCCTTCTTAACGGTGAACTTTTCCATGTCATGATCACGTACAATATAGTAAACTACTGCCTTTTCACAGGTTCCCTTCATCATTGTAAGATGGAAGAAGCCCTCTCTGCCCTCTGTATACATGGGATTCTGAGACACAGGAAGCATTGACTGGAACTCATAGGCAATGAGAGTCGCATTCAGCATTCTGTTCTTGGCATCACCGGGGTGAACGCTTCTTCCGTTAATAATGAGTTCAACCTCAGCAGCGTTAAAGTTCTCATACTCAAGAGTACCAAGATCACCGCCATCAACTGTATAAGCAAACTGCGCACCGAAGCGCTCAATATCAAAGTGATCTGTACCCTCACCAATCTCCTCATCGGGAGTAAATGCTATTTTGATCTCGCCATGCTTGATATCAGGATTCTTAAGGAAAATCTCTGTCATAGTCATGATCTCAGCAATTCCGGCCTTATCATCAGCGCCAAGAAGTGTCTGGCCATCAGTTACGATTAGGTCCTCTCCGACCTTCTCATTAAGAACAGGGAAATCCTTAGGAGAAAGGACATATTTTCCATCACCTGAAAGCTTAATGTCTTCTCCGTCATATTTTTCTACGATTCTTGCTTTAACGTCCTTACCGCTAACAGCATCAGATGTATCCATGTGGGATATAAAGCCGATAACAGGTGTATTCTTTGATCCATCATTAGTTGCAGGAATTGTTGCGTATACATAGCAATGCTCCTGATCATAATACACATCAGAAGCACCCATTTCAGTAAGCTCCTTATATAAGAGCTTAGCCAGATCATGTTGTCCCGGAGTAGATGGACTTGTATTTGTCTGCTCATTGGACTGAGTATCTATTTTTGTATATCTGATAAATCTCTCTATGAGATCCTCAGGCTTATTCTTTACCTCTTCGCTTAATATTTTCAACGTGTTCTATCCTCCAGTTCTCTCTTCCAGCGGCCTTTATCCTTGCCTTTAAGGAAGATTTCTTTTATGTATTTAAATGTGGCTGCTTCGCCCTGTTCACCAAGCATATTGAGAAAGAATTCAAGCTTATTTAAGGTGTCCGGATGGACAAGATTTTTGAGTATATGCTTTTCTCTCTCGTAATATCTTTGTGAATCCCAGGAGTTGTATTCATCACCCCTGTAGGTCATGCAGGCAGCAACTCTGTCCGCTATCATCTCAGCCACATATCTGTCCGGCATGGGACATGGCACAACGCCGTTGTTCTCAGTGCCGTTGATCTTATAAAAATCTATCCAATATTCAAAATGATGCTTATTTCTTCCTTTGTGATGAAGCCATGTTCTTGAATATCCAAAGAGCTCTCTTTCTCGTGTATTCGGTGAGCGTGTTCCCTGATAATATCTGGCACCGTTCCAAAATTCAGAGGGTGAATACTTCGAAAGATCATGGGTAAGTCCCTGATAAAAAAGCCCCATTTTAAAACAGTGCTTCCTCACAAGGCGCCTGTGCTTCGTAATGGTCTTAAAATGAAGCAAGGTGCTCTTAAGAGTTATCTTGTCGTTATTTTCCATGTCTGTTTCACTTTGTCATCTTTTTTGTAGTCTTCTTAACCGGTTTGCCGATTCCGATAAGGATCTTTACGGATCTCTCACTACATTCAATCTTGGTCTGGTCCTTGATCGAACTCATTTTGAAATTATCGGAAGGCTCCTCTGTGTCATTAAGCACCTGCCAGGTCATTCCCTCAGGGAGCTTGGGAAGTGCGAAGGTCACAGGATTCCAATGCATGTTATAGGCAATATAGAAGAAGTCCTGCTCCTTATCTGCCTTCTCATAGAGACCGCAGTACAGCATACCTATACTGTGACTGTAGTTTGAAAGGTCAGGTCTCCAGGCCTCGATTCCGTGATAAGAAAGGTCAGGATATCCGCAGGCCTTATAGTCCATAAGCTTAAATGCCTTGGATTCATGCAGTATCTTATACTTAAATCTGAGTGCCACAAGGAATTTAAGATAAGCGGTTATTCCGGGATTAAAGCCCTTTTCAGCCTGACTCCAGTCAACCCAACCGGTGGCGTTATCCTGACAGTAGGGATTGTTATTACCATCCTGGGAATTACCGAATTCATCTCCTCCGAATATCATGGGTGTTCCCTGTGAAAACATGAGCATTGTAAGCGCATTTCTTATTTGCTTTGCTCTGAGATTAAGGATAGCCGCTCTTCTGGTCCTACCCTCCATACCGCAGTTCCAGCTCAGGTTGTTATCAGTACCGTCACTGTTGTTTTCGCCGTTTGTCTCATTTCTCTTATGCTCATAGGACACAAGATCCGCAAGGCGGAAGCCCTCATAATCGCATAGATAGTTAACTGTGCCGGCATTCTCTGAATTCTCAAGCATTACTCTTATGAAGTCTCCAAGTGAATTGTCATCACCCTTTAAGAATCTTCTGGAAGCATACATGAAATCAGGCTTAAACTCGGCAAGTGTGCGTACATCGGCCTTTTTACCACCATAAATGCGTCCGTAATCAAAGCCGTAATACCATATTTTGATATCTGATAATGCAGGGTCCTGGGCAACCATGGCTGGAGCAAGGTAGCTTCCCTTCATGTGCACGCCATCTATGTGATAGTTAAATACCCAATGCCTTATTGCAGCGCATACCAGATCTTCCTTTGCATTCTCTTCAAAGAAAAACTGCATAATAACTTCTATTCCGTTCTTATGCATCTCCTTGACCATATCCTTGAACTCAAGGTCAGCATTCTGGGAATCCATGGCATAAGCAGTTCTGGGAGCAAAGTAAAAGCCCTCTTTATAGCCCCAGAAATTAATCTTCTGTCTTACGGAGCCGCTGTTTTTGATAGCACCGTTTTCGCTATACATAACCTTGCCACTGGTACCGCCGGAATGCTTAAAGGAGCCTTCAGGCATATTACCGCCGTTGTTGGCATTACCCTTTTTAGGAACCTCGAGAACATTCATCTCATAAGCGGGCATAAGCTCAACTGCAGTTACGCCAAGGCTTTTAAGATAAGAAATTTTCTCGATTAATCCCTTGTAGGTTCCTCTCTTTTTAAGTTCGATTCCACTTGAAGGGCTCTTGGTATATCCCCTTACGTGGAGTGTGTATACAAATGAATCCTCATACTTTGTTCTTGGGAATTTGTCCTGTCCCCAGTCATAGTCACTTTCATCAAGTCTGCAGCGGCAATCCTCTGGCTTTACGAGCTTACCCCATTTATCATAGCCTTCTACATAAATGGCATAAGGATCAGCAAATAATGTGCCATTCTCATAAAGCATATAGCCAGTATATTCATCGGTATCTCCGGTAATAAGTGCGCAGAATACCTTGCCATAACGGAATTCCTCTGAGAAGGTAACAAGGGTTCCTTCCCTGTCATTCTTCTTATAGAGCTTTATTCCGCAGTTTTTCCTTGACTGGAAGGTTGCACAGACGCGGATTCCTTTTGATGTTCTTTTTACTCCCATTGGATAAGGCCGGGAGGCTGCCAATTTCAGTATATTTTTCATGAGTCTTCCTTTTTTTAGATATACGACACAATATTATAACACATTCGATTTTTTATTTCATACGAAATAAAAGAAGCAGTATGGAATTTTTCCATACTGCCTCGTATAGTTAAAAACAATCTCTGCCTGGTCTTTTCAGTCTTCCGGATCAGCGTCAATCAGTTCATCAAACTCTATATCGTCAAGATACTCATCAAAAGCATCTGCAACTGCCTCGTACTCATCATCATCTTCGATGTAGCCAAGCTGAGGCTCTTCATCCTTAGACTTCTGAATGAACTCATAGAACCAGACATTACCATCATTATTCTGGCCATGCTCATCAAGAGGTAATAATACGATATAATCCTTCTCCTGAACTGTAAGTACTATCAGAACGGCACAGGTTACGTTTCTTCCGTCATCGAGCTCGATGTCGACTGTAATCTGCTCGTCATTCTGAATCTTGGTATTCATCTCTGTAGCGATCTCTGAAAAGATCATAAGCACCTCCGTTTAGACTGTGAAGTCAATCTTATGACCAAATCCCTTAACAGGAGTAGCCTCGATCTGGCTCCAGTCTACATTTTGAATTTTTTCTAATAGTTCTTCTGCCGAATCAGCGTAAACTGTAGTGGCTTTCTCATAAGGAGGCTCTTTCTTTCCGTAAGGATTAGTCCCGTGTCCGTCACGGAGTCTCTCTAAAGCATCCTCCCGTTCTTTACGCTCCTTGGCCTTTTCTTCCTCAGCCTTAGCGGCTTCCTTATCTTCAGCAACCTGCTTCTGATATTTTTCGTTCTGCTCCTTTATCTTTGCAAAGAACTTAATTGCACCCTCTGCATCGATATTGATTCCGATGGATTCAACCTCCTGACCGGATTCTTCAAGCTGTTCCTTGATCTCGTCAAGCTTACCGGTGGATTCCTCGATTATACCCATGTATTTGTTCTTGGTCTCCTCGTCGGCAGCCATCTTTTCAAGGGTCTCAGGATCGATCAGAACACTGTATTCCTTAGTGCCTCTGGACATAATATCCTGAGCTTCCTCATCTGAAGAATAGTTTGACACAAAAAAGTCCATATTTCCATACTTTTCTTTGAGTTCGTCCAAAAGTTTTTTTGCACCCTCAGATAACTCAAGGCCTTCCTGGATATGACTCTCGGAAACCTGTTTGTTTTTCTGCATACCAATGGAAGCTTCCGACTTTTTCATGTTGTCAACTTTTTCGGGATCGCGTTTTTTAGGTTGATAAGCACTTAACTGGCTCGCAATATTGGAACCAATGCCATTTACCATATTCATATGAAACCCTCCTTTGTTTTTAGAACCCGTGACCTCCGTGTCACTTATATGGATATACTACTCCAATTTATTTATCGGACGGTTTACCTTAGTACTTTATAGTTATATAAAATATTTTTTGCACAAAAATCATTTCATTCTAAAGTAGTTGTCTATCTTTAGATGAAGCGAGTTTCTGTCAACTGTTTTAAGAATGTAATCCGCAGGTTTAAGCGCAAGCACTCTTACGATGCTGGCCTTATCGCCCTTGGCTGTAAGGAACATTACGGGAATATCCTTAATACTCATATCGCTCTTGAACATCTCAAGAACCTTGGGCCCCGGTGTTACAGGCATCTCATAATCAAGAAGGATAAGATCAGCCTTGTTCTTTGCAAGCCAGGTGATCGCCTGTATTCCGGAATTAGCCATTGAAACCTTGTAGTCGTCCTTTAGCCAGTCTCTGATGGTTCTCATATAGGTGACATCATCATCAACTATGAGAATGCTCTTTTTATTAGTCTCCATCATCACGTCCATGAAGAATTTATCCATGGTCTCGATGAAAGCATCCATCTGGAGAGGTCTCTCAAAGAAGCTGTGGACATGGGACTCAGGAAGATACGTAAGCGCCTCCTCGTACTCAAGAGGATTACTTATGAAAATTACCTGCCTGTGGGTCTCAAGGCACAGATCCTTAAGATAGATCAGGGATTTTGGTACGATTTCATCAAGATAATAGATGAAAACATTAGCAGATTCCTGATTCTTCTGCAGATCCTCAACCTTATCTGAAGAGAAGGTTGCCTCAATTCCGACGCCCTGCAACTTCATGATAAGTCCCTTTACCATAAAGGTTTCATTTGAACTTATGATAGTAACTTTCTTAGCCATAGTTTTCTCCGAATCCTATCTCTCATCTATAAGCTTCTTCATGTCTTCCCAGTTAAGCCCGGTTAAGAGTCTTTCCATTTCCTTGAAAATCTTGTCATCCTTTTCCGGCAGCTTATAATCCTTCATGGATTTTATGACCATATCGGCAAGATCAAAATCCATGGCATCTATAAATTCATTAAGAGATGCGTATGCGTCATTTAAAGCTGATTCATCAACAGGAGGCTTTTCTTCCTCTTCTTTTTCATTGGACAAAAATGATAGCTTTTCTTTAAATGACCTGTAGGCTGTCAAAAGAGCATCCGTTTCGTTCTTTATCTTCTCAATATTGTTATTGTTTCCTGCTTCCTCAAGGTCCTTCGCATCCTGCCATAGCTGCAGGGCACCTATCAGGTTGGCTGAACTCTTTAGTGCGTGAACCTTTATTGTATAGTTCTTATAGTCCTCGTTGTTATAATAGTTCTCTATTTCATCAGCCTTTACATCAATTGATGTATAGAAAATTTCAAGGGCTGTCAGATATCCATCCTCCGAGCCGCAAAGTGAAATACCCTTTTGTACATCAATTTCAGCGACACCCTCCAAAGCCTTTAGCGTATCGTTTCCGGCAGGCTCAGGTTCTGGTTCTGGAGCTCTCGCAGCCATAGACGCTGCGGTTATAGGTCCTTGAATGCTGTTTTTATCTTCGGTCGGTAGCTTCAGGTCACCTCGCACGCTGTCAGGTAAGTACATGATAAGAACTGCTGTAAGCTGTTTAAAATCAACAGGTTTATCAAGGTAATTGGCAAATCCCGCTTCCAAACAAAGCTTTCCTTCGTCGGGATCATCCGGTGATACAAGGGCTATAACCGGAGTTGATTCATTTTTGTTTCCGTTACTTCCTCTTATCTTGTTCAGAGTCTCTATTCCGGTCATGGACGGCATCAGATAATCCATAAGTATCAGCGCATACTCATTTGAGCGGACTGATTTCAAGCACTCTTTTCCGCCCTCAGCCTCCTCTGACTCAATGCCCAGATAACCAAGGAGCTTTTTTATAAAAAATCTATCCAGTTCGGAATCGTCAACTATCAAAACTTTTTCGTTCACTTTAACCTCCGAAACAATTTAGTCCATGTTCGCCCTGTGCATCAGTAGTCCAATTGCATCGTAAAGCTCTTTATCGTCGCTGTAGTTCTCTCGTAGCTCCTTTATATCAGCTACATTGTCAACAGCGTTAGTCGTGATCACCTGTTTTATTATTTTAACAGGCCTCTTCTTTACCTTCTCTTTTCCGCCGTCGGTATTGACCTTTTCTTCAGGCAGATACTTAATGAGCATCCTCTCTAAGTTATCACCGATAATGGGTTTTGAAAGATAATCCTGGAAGCCTGACTTTTGGTATACATCTCTTGCCCCCGCAAAGGCATTGGCCGTAAGTGCTATGCTCGGTGTATCCTTATTAGGATTATTCTCATCGCTCTTAAGTCTCCACAGGAGTTCCATTCCATCCATCTCAGGCATTCTGTGGTCAATTAGCATGATGTCGTATTTCTTTTCCATGGACATCTCAAGCGCTTCTTTACCGGATGCGGCTGTATCAATGTTTACCAGCGTATCCTTCAAAAGATTCCTTGCAACCACCAGGTTTACATCATTATCATCAACAATGAGAACATCAACATCCGGAGCTGTAAAGAGCTCCTTGTACTTCTTATCGCCCTGAATGATCTTTTCATAGGTGACCTTAAAGTCCCCTATAGGCTCCCAGCTTCTGGCCTTTTGCTTTACAACAAAGGAAAAGGTTGAGCCCTTTCCATATTCGCTCTTAACGTGTAGCTCAGAATTCATGAGCTGTAAGAATTTCTGTACGATGCTCATTCCAAGTCCTGAGCCCTCTACATTTCTGTTTCTGGATCCTTCAAGTCTCTCAAAGGGAGCAAAGAGCTTTTGCATATCCTCCTCGCGGATACCAATACCGGTATCAGATACTGATACCTTAAGCCCGATTATTCCCTGAACATCAAGGTGTCCGCCGGAAATATAGTCCACGGCAAATCTTACTTCGCCATGCTCCGTATACTTTATTGCATTAGTAAGAATATTAAGTATTATCTGCTTAAGTCTTACATTATCTCCATATAGCAGATGCGGGGTCTGGCTGTTTACAACGACATTTAATTTAAGTCCTTTGTTTTTGGCTCTTTCATCGACCATATTGATGAGCTCCGAGATCATATCTGCAAGATCATAGTCGACGTTATAAAGCTCCATCTTTCCTGCTTCGATCTTTGAAAAATCAAGTACATCATTTACAAGAGCCAAAAGAGTGTTGCCCGCAGTTTTAATGCCGTGAGTGTACTTTTTAAGATCCGGATCATCATATTCTCTGATGATCAGCTCGTTCATACCTAAAATGGCATTTATGGGAGTTCTTATCTCATGGGACATCTGGGATAAAAACTGTGTCTTTGCACCATTTGCCGCTATGGCATTAGCCTCTGCTTCTGCAGCTTTAGTTCCAAGATCCACGAGACTTGCTGCATTAAGTGCCTCTCTGATACGCAGGTTTACAAGAATGGTCGTACTGATTGCGGATACAAAAAGGCAGGAAATAACTGAAAAAACATCTCTGGAGGAATAAAAATTTTCCTTCCAGATAAAGCAAAGTACGCAAAATACCGCAGCCAGCGAAAGATCGAAAACTATATATAGCTTCAGCCTGTCTATATAAATGATCGAAAACATTATGAGGAAAAACGGAAACAAGCCGGCAGGCTGATTTTTGTAAGGAAGAATATCGATACTGATAAGTGCCAGATATAAAAGGCCATAAAAGAAAACGGACTCTGCCCGGCACATTTTCATCGATACAACTCTGTCCTTTAAATACTGGTTTGTAATAAAAAATACAACAATAAGTGTAAAAAGCGCATAGTATGTCTTATGAACGCGAAAGCCCTGAAGTAAAGCCCTTGCGATGATGAGCATTATGAGGAAGATGCCCACAAGAATAACAGACATCTTTCTCTGAACAGACATATTCATTTGAATTATGCTTTGTTCACAGATTTCGAAGTACTTATCTTCTTCTTTCTTGAACCGTTCAAGAGCCTCTCTAAGCATCGGCAAACATCTCCGTAAAATGCTTAATAATCAACATACTCCCACTTATAAAATTACTTTTTTTCATCATAACATTAGCGGTTTTCAATAACAATAATCTCAGTTATTAAAAAAATATAAGAAAAAAATGCCCTTGGAATTTATAATTTTCCAAGGGCATTCAAAGCATCATTTAGTTCTTAGGTGTCTCATCTTTTGTCTCAGATTTATCCTCTATAGATGACTTTCCATAGGTGGTAGGTCCCTGAGGAATCGGAGGTACGCTCTTACCCTGTGCAGTTCCCTGATTAGGCTTGTCGTTTGGACGAACAGGCGGCATACCACCGGGTACAGGTCCCGGCATAACAGGAGGTCTGTTGGCAAGTCTCTCCTTACTCTTTTTATTTGCGAATCTTACGATAGCAATGATGATGATAACAATGATTATCAGGATCGTAATCACAGGCAAATGAGTGATTATAAGCAGTGCAAATTCCTTGAAGAAGGTTGCTACGCCTTCACAGTTATCAAGGAAGCCATCCCTTGCTCTCTCCCAGAAGGAAGGATTCTTAACAGGCTCGGGTGTATATTCAATAACCTCTCGGACAGTTACTCTTAAGGTACTGTAGGTGATCTGATTATCATAGGTTCGTAGCTGTGACTCCATTGACTCAAGCTGATAGCGTACATCCGTGAGCTTATCCTGGATAGTCATGATATCT
This sequence comes from Butyrivibrio sp. XPD2002, assembly GCF_000423945.1. Taxonomy (GTDB): domain Bacteria; phylum Bacillota; class Clostridia; order Lachnospirales; family Lachnospiraceae; genus Butyrivibrio. The sequence goes on from NZ_AUIY01000001.1 coordinate 262,738, forward strand.
TCAATGGTTTCAGCTTTCTCCATAAGAGTAAGGAGCTGCTCTTCCTCAGCACGAAGTGCATTCCTGTGACTTTCAAGATCTGCGTAGGTTAAAGTTACATCAGTAACATTCATCTCTTGGGAAGTGATATTACTTACATCTGCAACCTCTGTCACAAAGCCTGAAAGCTTTTCCTCGGGAATCCTAAGAGTAAGATTAGCTGTGCGCTCTTCTGAATAGGAGCTCTTATCAGTACTAAAGCTTTCTACATAGCCATCGAGTTCCTCAGTTCTCTTCTGAAGGAAATCAACAGTCTTGTCAAACTCCTTTGTTTCCGTGTTCATGCTCATATTTGTAATGAGCTTGCGCTTTTGCTTGGCTGATGACTTTTCTTCTGTTATCTCCTCAGCCTGGGTGCTGCTGTTAGTAGAGCCCTCATCATAGGCTTCTTCGTATTCAGCATCGTATACTCCGCCCTCCATGGCTGATTCTGTAGCGTAGCTTTCATCCATGCTTTTTGTAGCATAAGCCCCGTCGCTACTGCCGCAACCGGTAACTACCATCATATAGACCATAGCCCCGGTCAAAAGCCTTAAAGCTTTTACGTATTTCCTTTTCATAATTACCCTCCAACAAATATTTAAAACTAGGATTATTCTATCAAAATACCGCACTATTTTCTATTATTTTATAGTTATTTAACATCTATACCGGCATCAAAAATATCCCGAACAGGCCTAAGGAACCCTGACATTCTCATGGGATTTTCCTTGGTGCCTTTGACGAAGCTAAGATAAAGCTCCTCCTTAGCCCTTGTCATAGCAACATAAAGCATACGCCGCTCTTCTTCAATTTCCTCACTGGTTATGCTCTTCCTCGATGGTACGATGCCCTCGTTTAAGTCCGGAAGGAAAACAGCCTTAAATTCAAGTCCCTTAGATGCGTGCATAGTCATTATCCTAACACCGCTTTTATTTACAATCTTAGTATTTCGCATCTTATCAAGAACTCTGGAGGTATCTTCCAGATACTCAATCAAATCCTCATAGGTTTTAAAGCCGGCGCAGAGCTTCTCGAATTCATCAAGCTCCTCCTTATGAATGGTCCACACCTTTTCATTTCCAATGAACTTTTCCTTAAGGTATTTATCGTAGCCAAGGTACCCTCTTATAAAGTGAACCGAGCCCTTTGGACTAAGCTTTGATAATAGCTTCATATCCCTGAAGAACTTCTGCACTGTAGTGGTCATTCTTAGCTTCCCCTTTTTCTGGTAATACATTGTAAGGTCGCTTTCTTTTATTATCTCCCTGGAACAGCATTCTCTGCAGATATATCTTACAGGTTTATTCATGATTCGTATAAAGTCGCTTCGCTTCTGGCCTGCCTTGGCAAAGGCCATATAAGATAAAATATCCATTACAACCGGCTTCTCATGAAGTGCAACTATTTTCTCCTTGTAAAGACAAGGTACATTTGCATCGTTTAGTATTCTGGCAATACCAGTAGCTTCAGTGTTTGTCCTTACGATTATTGCGATGTCGGAGAGCTGCATATTCGTCTTCATGGAATTAAGCTTACGGATTATGCCTTTATATTGTTCACTTCTGTCTGTGAATGATGCACCTCTGAAAATCCCTGCATTTTGGCATTTGCCGGATTTAATGTCTTTTCTATACCTTATCTTGTTTTCGTCGATCACAAGCTTTGAAGCGTCCAATATGGCAGGGGCGCATCTGTAATTCGTATCAAGAATTATCCTTCTTGCGTCCTTAAAATACTCCTCAAAGGTCAGCATTAATTTAGGATCAGATCCTCTAAAGCCATATATAGCCTGGTCATCATCGCCTACCACAAAAAGATTATTCTTTTCATTAAGAAGGAGCCTTACAACCTCAAACTGCATCTTATTTATATCCTGATATTCATCAATCTGAATGAACTTTAATCTATCCTGCCACTTCTTTCTTATATCAGGTCTGTCTATCAGATAATCTCTGCACAGAAGCACCATGTCATCAAAATCCATTAATGACTGCTCCTTTAGAATCTCGCAGTATTCAGAATAAATTTCAGGGAAGCCCTCGTAAAAGGGTACACCCTTATCACGGTTTTCTATTGGCTCACCCGTATTTTTAAGCCTTGATATCTCAGAGAGAATAAGCCTAATAGATTCATTGTCATAATCCTTCCCCTGCAGGATATGCGAAAGAATCCTGTACTTATCAGGCTCCTTTAAAATTGAATAATTTCTGTTGTCTAAAATATGATAAAAAATGGAATGGAATGTTCCGAAGAGAACCTCCGGATACATGGAATCAGTTTCTTTAATAAATCTCTGCTGCATTTCGATGGCAGCTGCCTTTGTAAAGGTTATCGTAAGGATCGATCCGGGACTAACTCCCTTCCGGATCAGATTAAGTATCCGCTGAATAATAACAAAGGTTTTACCGCTGCCTGGACCTGCTATAACACAAGCAGGTCCTTCAAAGTGCTCTATTGCACTTTTCTGAGCGGAATTACATTTTACATTCAGGTCAGGCCTCAAGCTTGGCAATAGACTCTTTTAATCTCTTAAGAGTCTCTTCCTTTCCAATAACTTCCATTGCTTCGGTTGCACCGCAGGGAGTCATGGCTTTACCTGAAACTGCTATACGAATCGGCCAGAGTACATAGCCGTTCTTGTATTCTTTCTCCTTGATGTATTCCTGGAGTCTTGCATAGAGGGCGTCATTGCTGTAGTCCTCCTGAGCTTCAAGAATAGGAAGAAGATCCTTCAATACTGCAAGTGATGAAGCCTCATCAGTCTTCATCTTCTTATGCTTGTAAATAGATACGTCGTAATCGGGCATCTCCTCGAAGAAGTCGATCATGTCCGGAATATCAGGCCATATCTCAATTCTTGTCTTGATCATAGCTGAGATCTTATGAAGATCAAGATCCTTCTTGATAACTTTCTTCATGTAGGGCTCTGCAAGCTTGTAGAACTCATCCTCATCCATCTTCTTGAGATATTCGCCGTTCATCCAGCGAAGCTTTGTATAATCAAAGACTGCAGGAGACTTACTGATTCTGTGATAATCAAACTTCTCAATAAGCTCGTTCAGGCTCATGATCTCAGTATTGTCATCAGGTGACCATCCAAGAAGCGCCACAAAATTAACAATTGTCTCGGTAAGGAAGCCCTGCTCAACGAGATCCTCGAATGAAGAATGTCCGCTTCTCTTACTGAGCTTATGATGATCCTCATCTGTGATAAGAGGACAATGGATGTACTTCGGTACTTCCCATCCAAATGCATCATAAAGTCTGTTGTACTTAGGTGATGAAGAGATATACTCGTTACCTCTTACAACATGTGTGATTCCCATAAGGTGGTCATCAACAACGTTTGCAAAGTTGTATGTAGGATAGCCGTCAGACTTGATAAGAACCATGTCGTCAAGCTCTGCATTTTCAACTGTGATATCTCCGTAAAGCTCATCGTGGAAGGTTGTCTGACCCTCTGTAGGATTGTTCTGTCTTATTACATAAGGCATTCCCTCAGCGAGGTTCTTCTCAATCTCTTCCTTTGAGAGGTGGAGACAATGCTTGTCGTACTTGCTTACTTCCTTGCCATCGATAACCTGTACAAGTGTAGAAAGTCTCTCAGGTGTGCAGAAGCAATAATAAGCTTCACCCTTCTCAACAAGCTCCTTGGCATATTTAAGATAAAGTCCTTCCTTCTGTCTCTCACTCTGAACATAAGGGCCTACGCCTTTATCCTTATCAGGACCTTCGTCATGGATAAGTCCTGTTTTCTCAAGTGTTCTGTAAATGATCTCTGTAGCGCCTTCAACATAACGCTCCTGATCTGTATCCTCGATTCTGAGGATGAAATCACCGCCCTCATGCTTGGCAATAAGGAACTCATAAAGAGCTGTTCTGAGATTGCCAACGTGCATTCTTCCCGTAGGGCTCGGTGCGTAACGGGTTCTGATCTTCTGTGCCATAACTCTCCTTCTACATAACCTCCGGGAATTCCTTTTTCTCGAATTCCACGATTATTCCGGAAGCTACGTTGCGGCATAATGCTATCTGTTTTTTCTCAACCTGAACGATGAGACCGCCGCGTTCTTTTTTATTAATAACTTTAATGTGAGATCCGTATTTGATCCCAATGGACTTAAGTCTTTTGGAATAGACGTCCTGTTCAACGTTCATCTCCTTTACAAGATAAACGCCGTTTTTCTCCCCATCAGTTAGTGTCATACAACTACCTCATAGAACATTTTTACATGTCAAAACACATGCTTTGAAATTATATAACACTATATAACAAATGAAAAGAGCACCGCTTTAATTCGGTAAAGTATATAATCAATCGGTAATTTCTTTGTAGCATTCAGGCCTTCTGTCCCTGAAAAGTCCCCATGACAATCTGTTCTGACGAATCTCGTTAAAGTCATAAACTGCCATAATGATTTCTTCAGTGTTATTTCCTGCCTGTCTTAATATATCTCCGGTCTCATCAGTCATGAAGCTGTGTCCGTAGAAATTAAGTGATGAAAGCTGACCACCATTTTCCTCTGAAGGAATAACCTTCTCTGTACCAATTCTGTTTGCTGCAACAACAGGAATAATGTTCGCTGCAGAGTGTCCCTGCATGGTCCTCTGCCAGTGTCCCGAGCTGTCCACGTTAAGAATAGGCTCTGAGCCGATGGCTGTAGGATAAAGGATAATGTCAGCACCCTGAAGTGCAAGACATCTTGCAGTCTCCGGGAACCACTGATCCCAGCAGATACCTATACCGACTCTTCCGTAAGCGGTTTCAAATACATGAAAGCCTGTATCTCCGGGAGTAAAATAGAATTTTTCCTGATAATAATGGTCATCCGGAATATGAGTTTTTCTGTAAACTCCAAGAATATCGCCGTCAGCGTCTATCATTGCAACTGAGTTATAAAGGACATTACCTTCACGTTCATAGAAGCTAATGGGCATAACGACTGAAAGCTCTCTGCAGACATCCCTGAAATGCTGAACTGCAGTATTTTTTGCTGTAGTAGTTGCAAAATCGTAATAGTCATATCTTCTTTCCTGGCAGAAATACTGTCTTTCAAAGAGCTCTGAAAGAAGAATTATCTGAGCGCCTTGAGAAGCAGCTCTTCTTACAAGCTTATCAGCTTTTTTGATATTGGCTCTGACGAGCTCATAATCCGACATCTCCGGATTATTATAGGCTTCCTTACCACAGGCAAACTGTATTGCCGCAACTGTTGTAGATGAATAGTCCTTATACATGTTGTTAGCCTCTCTTATTCGAAATTGACGGTCTTGCGTTTCATATTACTTACCTTTGCAGGAATCTGCTGAGTAATGCAGTGAATATTGCCGCCTCCTAGAAGAATATCTCTTGCAGGAACAGAGACAACCTCTCTGTTCTTGCATATCTTCTTTAGTATATTTACGGCCATGAGGTCGCTTTGCTTGTTTTCTCCACCAAAGGCAGGAACAAGCACTGATGAGTTTGTAAAATAGAAATTCACATAGCTTGCGGCAAGTCTCTCGCCTTCCTCGCGTTCATCCTCGCCGTCCTCAAAATCATAATTATCAACATCATCTTCAGTGACGCAAACAGGATTTTCAGGTATGGGCATCTTATGAATCTTTATCTGACGTCCTCTGGCATCAGTCTCGCCCTTAAGATATTCATAGCATGAAAGCGATAAGTCAAACTGCGGATCAAGCATATTGTCTGTCCATGCAAGAACCACCTCACCGGGAGCCACAAAGGCACAGACATTGTCTACGTGCTCGTTGGTTTCATCGTTATAAATTCCGGAAGGGAGCCATAAAACCTTTTCTGCCCCAAGGTATTCCTTCAGCTTATTTTCGATCTCATACTGACTAAGGAAAGGGTTTCTTCCTTCGCTCAAAAGGCAGCTCTCGGTAACCATGATAGTGCCTTCACCGTCAGAATGTATGGATCCGCCTTCAAGTACAAAGGGATGAGCGTCATAGCATTCTTTTCCAATAAGCTTACAAAAGCTGCTTGCTACAAGGTCGTCTTTGTCCCAATTTGCATAAAGGCCATCCACGTGTCCGCCCCATGCATTGAAAGCCCAGTCTATTCCTCTGATGTCACCCTCTTCATTTCGAACAAAGGTAGGACCTACATCTCTTGCCCACGCATCATCGGTCTCCATTTCAACAAGGTAGATTGTACCTGTGTCCCTGGGATTTATCTGGATGATTTTATTATCATCGCTCCTTACGTTAAATATTTTCTTTAAATTCATGGTATTTCTTTTAATAAAGTCCTTCGCCTCATAAGCGTCCTTCTCGTTTACAAGGACAAAGAGAACCTCAGACTTTATTATTTTAGAAAATATCCTGCAAAAGGCCTTCTTTGCAGCAGTTGAGTCTATTCCCCAGCTTCCCGGTCTTACCGGCCATATCATTATTGTTGCATCATGCAGATCATATTCTGCAGGCATGCTATATCCATCTTTACCAGGTGTAATCATATCAGCCATATTGTCACTAACCTCTAAAAAAGCTGGAACTTACTAAAAAGAAATACTTTAAAGGGTTCCAGCTTTATATTTAATAACAACTAATTATTTTGTTCCAAAAATACGATCTCCGGCATCACCAAGTCCGGGAACGATGTACTTGTTCTCGTTAAGGCAATCATCAATATGAGCAACAGTGATCGGTACATCAGGATGCTCTGAAACAACCTTGTCAATTCCCTCAGGAGCAGCGATAAGGCAGATAAATCTCATCTTCTTAACGCCCTTCTGCTTGAAAAGCTCGATTGCATCGCAGGCAGAACCGCCTGTAGCAAGCATGGGATCAAGGATAATAACCTCTCTCTCACCGATATCCTCGGGAGCCTTAAAGAAATAATTAACAGGCTCGAATGTTTCTTCATCACGGTACATTCCTACGTGAGCGATCTTCGCATTGGGAATAACCTTAAGTACTCCGTCAAGAAGTCCCATTCCAGCTCTCATGATAGGAGCAAATGCATAATTATCTTCGTTAAGTCTTCCCATTTTTATTGTCTTAATAGGAGTCTCAACTACTGTCTCCTCAAGCGGAACATCACGCATAGCTTCATATACAAGATAAGCTCCGATCTCACCTACAAGCTCTCTGAAAAGCTTTGTACCTGTGTGCTTGTCTCTTAAGATGGACAATTTATGTTCAATCAAAGGATGATCCAAAACTGTAACATTTTTCATATTTCCTCTACCTCCGTCAATTAACTGTTAGCATAATATCATAAATTCGAGTGTTTATAAAGTCTGTTACAGCCTACATTTGAAATCATCATAGCCAAATTTTTTCACAACCTCCGTAGAGGAATCTTCGTGAAGCACAGCTATATCAGGTAATGGCATTCCGTTAAAGGTGTTGTTCTTTACCATGCTGTATATAGCCATGTCCTCAAAGCAGAGCCTGTCACCTATTTTTATTTCGTTATCAAAGCTGTAATCGCCTATGACATCTCCGGCAAGGCAGGTCCTTGATGAAAGTCTGTAAGTATACTTCTTCGCTCCTGGCTCGCCGCCATCCCTAAGCGGAGGTCTGTAGGGCATCTCCAGCACATCAGGCATATGGCATGCAGCAGATGTATCAAGGATAAGTACAGGATATTTCTCTGTAGTAACAATGTCCATGACAGTAGTTATAACATATCCTGCATCCAGAGCTATTGCCTCTCCGGGCTCAAGGTATACCTGGAGCCCATAGGTGTTTCTTATATATTTAACAAGCTCTATGAGACCTTCTCTGTCGTAATCGGGCTTTGTGATATGATGTCCGCCGCCAAGATTTATCCATTTAAGATGACTGTCATTATTTTTACCGGGCAAATACTTCCCGAAGGCTTTTTCAAAGGCTTCAAAGGTCTCCTTTAAGGGCTCAAAGCCCTGCTCACATAAAGTATGGAAGTGCAGTCCTTCTACGCCATCAGGTAATTTGTCCCCGAGATCGCAGACTCTTATTCCAAGTCTTGATCCAGGAGCGCAGGGATCGTATATCTCATGGTCATCCTGAGTTGAGAATTCGGGATTTACCCTTATACCTACTGAAAAGCCGTTTCTTACTTTAGGTTCATCGTTTGAGCCCTTCTCGTTAACAGCCTTTTCCCATACAGCTCTGTGATGCTCAAGCTGATTTATGGAATTAAAAACCAGATGGTCAGCTATATCGCATATTTCCTTCATCTCCTCATCGCCAAACGCTGGCTCAAAAACATGTATCTCAGGAAGCTTTGTACTTGAGGTTATGTTTGAAGCTTCAAGGTGCTTTCTTTGCTCCTTAGTGTAAAACTCCTCACAGGCAAGCTTTGCCTCAAAAAGACCGGATGACGTGGTTCCTGCAAGGTACTCAGCAATTACCGGATAAGTGCTGTAGGCTGAAAATGCCTTTTGAGCAAGAAGTATTTTCGCGTCGGATCTTTCCTGTACATCCTTTAAAATTCTGCAGTTTTCTATTAGTTTCTTTTCATCTATAACATAGACCGGAGTCTTTAGATTGTTCATTTATCAGAGCATCCTTCCTTAAGTAAATCCTTCACCACCTCGCTTGCGATAACAAGTCCGCAGGCAGCAGGTGTAAATGCGGTGCTTCCGGGTGTACTTCTTCTTGAAGAGCCTGATGCCTTAAGTTCTGCGGCATCCTCCGCTCTTACAGCCGGCTTAATTGGTTCTTCATCAGAAAATACAACTTTAAGCTTTCTAATATTTCTCTTTTTAAGCTCGCGTCTCATAACCTTACATAAAGGGCAGACACTGGTCTTATAAATGTCAGTCACCCTGAATCTTGAGGGATCAAGCTTATTGCCGGCGCCCATGGCACTTATTACAGGTGTGCCACATTCCTTTGCTCTCATTATGATTTCAAGCTTTGCGGTAACTGTATCCACCGCATCAACTACATAATCATATTTATTAAAATCAAAATCATCGGCATTTTCGGGAAGATAAAAACAGTTATGTATATTTACCTTCACATCAGGATTGATTGCATGCATCCTCTCCTTCATAACCTCTGTTTTATATTTCCCAATAGTTGTTTTTAGAGCGATTATCTGTCTGTTTAAGTTACTTTCAGCTACAGTGTCGCTATCTATAAGATCAAATGAACCGATTCCGCTTCGTACAAGGGCTTCACACACATAGCCGCCAACACCTCCGATGCCGAATATAGCAACGTGGCTGTTATGGAGTTTTTCTATAGCATCTTCTCCCAAAAGAAGGCCGGTTCTTGAAAACATCTCTTCCATTAGCTACTCTCCTATAAAATTTGCACAATCATTTTACTTCATTTTTATGTAGCTGTAACTAAAATCAGACCAAAATCAGAATTTATTTTTCTTTAATGAAATTGTAACTCTTTTTTATTGGATATTAGGTAATTTTGTTGTAATAATATTTTATAGGAGATTTTTTAATATAAAACTATTGTCTGATTCATAGGGATTGGAGTTAAAATGCGCAAACGAATTCTAATAGCTGACGATACAACATTTATGCGTGAAATGCTTAAATCATCACTGGACAAGGAAAAATATGAGATCATCGGAGAAGCAAAAACAGGTAAGCAGGCTGTAGATCTGTTCAAGGATAAAAAGCCTGATCTTCTCATTCTCGATATTAATATGCCCGAAATGAACGGTATTGATGCACTTACGGAAGTAATGGAATTTGACCCTAAGGCAAACGTTATCATGTGCTCTGACCAGAAGCAGGAGCCAATGATTGTGCTTGCTCTTAAGAAGGGTGCAAAGGATTTCGTCGTAAAGCCCTTCATGGCCAGCGATGTACTTCGCGCTTTGAGTAAGGTTTTTAAGGACGACTGATTATTTGTATTTTCAATATGCCTTTCATGCACGCGTCTGTGCATATAAATAAAATCAGGACAAGCCATCATAGCCTGCCCTGATTTTTCTTTATGTTCATTATTTTTATCAATCGATAAGTGTAGGATTCTCCTCAACAACCCAGGGAAGCCCATACTCATTAAGCATTTCCATGTACGGATCGGGATCGAACTCGTCTGTAGTAAATACGCCGGGCTTCTTCCACTGACCTGTTACAACAAGAGCTGTACCGATCATTGCCGGTACACCTGTTGTGTAGCTGATAGCCTGTGAGCCAAGCTCCTTGTAGCATTCCTGATGATCACATACGTTGTAGATGTAGATTGTTCTCTCTTTACCATCCTTGATACCGCGGAAGATACAACCGATATTGGTCTTACCAACGGTTCTGGGGCCAAGGCTTGCAGGATCAGGAAGAAGTGCCTTCAGGAACTGGATAGGAACAATCTCTCTTCCCTCGAACATTACAGGACTTGTTGAAAGCATTCCGACATCCTCAAGACATCTCATGTGATCAAGATAGCTCTGGCCAAAGGTCATGAAGAAACGAATTCTCTTAACCTCAGGGAAGTTTCTTCCAAGAGCCTCGATCTCCTCATGATGAAGAAGGTACATATCCTTCTTACCAACCTGAGCAAAATCATACTCTCTCTTGATCTCCATGGGCTTGGTCTCAACCCAGTGTCCATTCTCCCAGTAGCTTCCGTTTGCAGAAACCTCACGAAGGTTGATCTCAGGGTTGAAGTTGGTAGCAAAAGCATAGCCGTGATCGCCACCGTTGCAGTCCATGATATCGATATAGTGAATCTCATCAAAGTAATGCTTCTTTGCATAAGCTGTAAATACAGAGGTTACGCCGGGATCAAAGCCTGTTCCCAGAAGAGCTGTAAGACCTGCCTCCTTGAACTTATCAAAATAAGCCCACTGCCAGCTGTAATCAAAGTATGCTGTAAAGCCCTTCTCCTTGCAGCGCTTCTCGTAGATCTTTCTCCACTCCGGATCGTCTGTATCCTCAGGCTCATAGTTAGCTGTATCAATATAATCAACCTTGCAGGCAAGGCATGCGTCCATGATTGTAAGATCCTGATAAGGAAGTGCTACATTAAGCACTGCATCAGGCTTATAGCTGGTAATAACTCTCTTGATATCCTCTACGTCATCAGCATTTACTGTATCTGTTGTAATCTTAACAGGTGTGCCTGCCTTCTCAAGCTTTTCCTTAAGAGCATCACACTTACTTACTGTACGTGATGCAATGCACATCTCTGTGAAAACCTTGCTGTTCTGTGCGCACTTCTGAATTGCAACCTGTGCAACACCGCCACAACCAATTACTAATAATCTACTCATTTTTTATCCTCCTAATTACCCTCATCTGGCACTTCGTGCCACCTTCCCCCCAAAAAGGGGAAGGCTTTGCATATGATGGATTATCTAGACATAGCCTCTTCTTCCTGCAACAAATCCTCAACGTATTTAGGAAGCATGAATGCGCCCTTGTGAAGATGTGTTGTGTAATACCAGGTCTTTATATTTCTCTCATCCCATCTGTCAGGATTGAAGTCCTTCAAGGGATGATATTTCTTACTTGCAAATCCGAATAACCAATATCCTGCAGGGCAGGTAGGAATATGTGCCTGATAAACCCTGTTAATAGGGAATACTCTGTAGGCCTTCCTGTGCATTGCTCTGCAGCTCTCCTCGTCCTCGTCATAGAACGGGCTTCCGTGCTGGTAAACCATGATTCCATCATCGTGAAGAGCCTTATAGCAGCTGCCGTAGAATTCCTTTGTGAAAAGTCCGGCCTCATGTCCCAGGGGTTCTGTTACGTCGTTGATAATAAGGTCGTACATATCCTCACATTTTCTGAGGTACTTAAGACCGTCCTGATAATAGATATGAACTCTGTCGTCATCAAGACCACAGGCATTGTCCGGGAAGTACTGCTTACAAACCTCGACGAACATATTATCAGGCTCAACCACGTCAATAACCTTGATCTCTTCGTAGTGACTGAGTTCTCTGGCAACACCGCCATCGCCGCCGCCAAGAACAAGGACTCTCTGAACCTTAGGATGAACAGCCATAGGCACATGAACTATCATCTCGTCGTAAGTGAACTCGTCCTTTTCTGAAAAAATAATATTACCGTCAGAAGCAAGGAATTTACCAAATTCCGGAGAATCAAATACGTCTATTCTCTGAAATTCACTTGATCCTGAAAAAAGCTGCTTCGCAAGTCGAATGCTGATCTTAACATTCTGCGTATGCATATCACTGAACCAATAATCCATTTCAGCCATAGTCAATCATCCTTTCTTTTACTTTAAAACCTGTAATTCGGAAATGTCCTCACTCTCAGGTCCCTGCATGGAGCATCCCTTCTCCTTGGCAGTCATAATGTAATCAAGAATCTCCTCTGTAACCACCTCACCAGGAGAAATGATCGGAATTCCCGGAGGATAGCACATAACTGATTCCGCAGAGATTCTTCCAACAGTCTCTCTTATGGGAAGTGCTTCCTTCTCAGCATAGAAGGCCTCCTGAGGAGTTGCCTTAACTATAGGTGTTACATATTCTGCAGAGAAAAAGCTCTGCTCTGGCTTAGCGTAAAGTCTTCTGATATCTGAAAGTGCTCCTGCGAGTCTCTCGATATCCTGAAGCCTGTCACCGATGGAAATATACGCCATAACGTTTGATAAATCACCAAATTCCATCTGTATGTCATATTCATCACGAAGAAGATCATAGACTTCAATTCCGGTGAGGCCGACACCTCTTGTGTTTACAACAAGCTTGGTCTCATCAAAGTCATAGATACTTCCGCCGTTTATAAGCTCGTGACCATAGGCATAATAGCCGGGAATCTCGTTAATCTCTTCCCTTGCATATTTTGCCATTCCTGTAACCTTCTCAAAGGAATCATGTCCATGAAGAGCAAGGTTTCTTCTTGAAATATCAAGACTAGCTATAAGCAGATAGCTTGCACTTGTGGTCTGTGTAAGGTTAACGATTCTGCTTATGTATCCTATATTAGCATTTTTGCCGCAAAGAAGAATTGAGCTCTGGGTAAGGCTCCCACCTGACTTATGCATACTGATTGCAGCCATGTCAGCACCAGCCTTCATACCACATAAAGGTAGGTTTGGTCCAAAATAAAGATGAGTTCCGTGAGCTTCATCAACCAGAGCCTTCATGCCGTTTGCATGAGCCAGGTCAACAATAGCCTGCAGATTAGAACATATTCCATAATATGAAGGGTTGTTGATAAGAATTGCCTTCGCATCAGGATTTTCCCTGACAGCAGCCTCTACATCTGAAAGCTCCATTCCGAGCGGAATTCCAAGCTTTGTATCAACCTTGGGATCAATATATACGGGAACCGCACCGCACAGGATAAGAGCATTAATGGCACTCTTATGGACATTTCTTGGCATGATGATTTTCTCACCATGCTTAACAGATGATAAAACCATGGCCTGAACAGCGCTGGTAGTTCCATTTACCATTAAGAAAGCATGCTCTGCTCCAAAAGCATCAGCAGTCAGCTCCTCAGCATCTTTAATTACAGAAACGGGATGACAAAGATTGTCCAGAGGCTTCATGGAGTTTACATCGATACCAACACACTGTTCTCCAAGAAAGCGCACTAATTCCGCATTACCGCGACCTCTCTTATGTCCAGGTACGTCAAAGGGCACCACTCTCTGTTTTCTAAATCTCTCAAGCGCTTCATATACAGGCGCTTTTCTCTGACGGTCCAGATTCAATTTGAACAAACCTCCGGCTCTAAAATATATCGAATAAAAAGGGCGGTATGCCTTTTGCATACTGCCCTTGCTAATTCTTTTTATAAAGGCAAAAACATCTTATCATTAATAGTAGTAAAGTCAAGTGAAATAGATGTTATTTGCTTCAAATAGCATGTATAAATAAACCGCTTAAAAGCTTTGGCTCAAACCAGGTTGATTTGGGTGGCATAAGCCTTCCTGCATCAGCTACCGCAAAGAGCTCATGGATATCTGTAGGATACATGGAAAATGCAAGAACGCAGTCCTTTTCACATCTCTTTTCAAGCTCACCAAGGCCTCTGATGCCGCCGACAAAATCTATCCTCGGATCGTTCTTGGGATCGCTGATATCAAGAACCGGTGTAAGTACGTTGTTCTGCAATATGCTTACATCAAGGCCGTCAACCGCATCTTCAGACATGATATCCTTATGAGCATTCAGTCTGTACCATTTCTTTCCAAGGTACATTCCTGCTTCACCCTTCTTTGAAGGCTTCACAGCTTCCTTTTCCTCGGTTATATCATATTTTTCGGCTATCTTGTCTTTAAACTCATCCTCGCTAAGTCCGTTGAGGTCCTTTATTACGCGGTTGTAATCCATGATCATAAGCTCTTTATCTGAAAATAAAACAGACAAGAAGAAATCATATTCCTTATTGCCGTTTGCATCAGGATCCGCAGCTCTTCTTTTTTGAGCTACCTTAACTGCAGAGGCGCATCTGTGGTGACCGTCAGCGATATAGATACTGTCCATACCCGCAAAGGCATCAGCAATTATTTTTATGTCGTTATCATTGGAAATAACGAAAACTCTGCTCTTTACATCCTGAGTAGTTACAAAGTCATAGACAGGCTTTTCGTGATTCCTTACTCTTTCCATGACCTCACGGATAGCAGCATTTTCTCTATAGCATAAGAAAATCGGACCGGTCTGGGCGTCGCAGGAATCAACATGATGGATTCTGTCTGCCTCCTTCTTGGCGAGTGTATTCTCATGCTTCTTAATAATATTGTTCTCATAATCAGCAACTGAGCTGCAGGCAACAATACCTGTCTGAACTCTGCCGTTCATGGTCTGCTCGTAAAGGTAATAGCAGGGCTTATTTTCATGAACAAAGGTCCCGTTCTCAATTTTCTCCCAAAGCATGTCATGTGCCTTCTGATATACCTCCTCTGAATACATGTCGTAGTCCTCAGGAAACTGAGTCTCGGGTCTGTCTATTGCAAGAAATGACATAGGCTCGCGCTGTACTTCTACTCTAGCCTCTTCTCTGTTGTAAACATCATAGGGAAGCGCTGCAACTCTTGAAGCTACTTCCTCATTTGGTCTGTACGCAGCAAATGCTCTTATATCAGCCATTTTTCACCTCTCAGTAATAAAAGATTAAGGCGCAAGGCTTTTACCCTGCGCCTGTAAACGTCTTATTTATTATACATCTTTTCTGACAACACGCACTCTGATAACGTCTTCAATCTTCTCGATTTCTTTTACAAGATCATCTGAGATACCACTCTCTACATCGATAATAGTGTAAGCATAATCGCCTCTTGATTTGTTTGTCATGTTAGAAATATTGTAGTTTGCGTTACCAAGAACCTGTGTGAACTTTCCGATCATACCGGAAACGTTCTTGTGAATGATAGCAAGTCTGGGACCTGTGCAGATTCCCTGCTCACAGCGGGGCATGTTAACTGAATTAACGATGTTACCGTTCTCAAGGTAATCCTTCATCTGAAGAACAGCCTTAACAGCACAGTTGTCCTCTGACTCCTCTGTTGATGCACCAAGGTGAGGAATTACGATACAGCCGTCGTGCCCTGATGTAACTGTGTTCGGGAAGTCTGTTACATACTTTCTGATCTTGCCGGAGTTGATTCCTGCAAGGATATCAGCCTCGTTGCAAAGAATGTCTCTTGCAAGGTTAAGGATGATAACGCCCTTCTTCATCTTTGCAATTGCTTCTGCATTAACCATGCCCTTTGTGCTGTCAAGTGCAGGAACATGGATTGTGATGATGTCGCACTTTGAATAGATATCATCTACATTTGTAACGTGCTTAACATCAGATGAGAGGCTCCATGCAGCATCTACTGAAAGATAAGGATCATATCCAAATACTTCCATACCAAGGTTTCTGGCTGCGTTGGCAACTCTTACACCGATTGCTCCAAGGCCGATGATACCAAGCTTCTTACCAGCGATCTCAGTTCCGGCAAACTTTTTCTTTGTCTTCTCTGTGAGCTTTGCGATCTCAGGATCACCTGCGTTTGCTCTAACCCACTCTACACCGCCGATGATGTCACGGGAAGCGATAAGCATTGCTGCAATAACCATCTCCTTAACACCGTTAGCGTTAGCACCGGGAGTATTGAAAACAACAATACCTTCCTCAGCACATCTGTCTACAGGGATGTTGTTTACACCTGCGCCTGCTCTTGCGATTGCAAGGAGGTTCTCAGAGAACTCCATCTCGTTCATGTTAGCGCTTCTTACAAGAACGCCATCAGCATCGTCGATATTATCAACTACTTCATACTGGTCTGTGAAGTTGTTAAGACCAATCTTTGCGATAGGATTAAGGCATTTATACTTAAACATTTTATTTATAATCTCCCTTCAGATTGAAATTACTGGTTTGCTTTCTCAAAGCTCTCCATAAAGTCAACGAGCTTCTGAACACCTTCCTTAGGCATAGCGTTGTAGATACTAGCACGCATACCACCAACTGTTCTGTGGCCCTTAAGGCTTACGAGACCGTTTGCAGTTGCCTCAGAGATGAACTTAGCATTGAGCTCTTCGCTGTCTGTGATGAAAGGAACGTTCATAAGTGATCTGTCCTCAGGTCTTACTGTTCCCTTGAACATCTTGCTGTTATCAAGGAAGTCGTAGAGGATTGCTGCCTTCTCTTCGTTTCTTCTCTTCATCTCCTCAAGACCGCCCTGTGCCTTAAGCCATTTGAATACAAGACCGCACATATAGATAGCCCAGCAGTTAGGTGTGTTGTATAAAGAACCGTTATCTGCCTGAGTCTTCCACTTAAGCATTGTAGGGACATAATCCGGAACATCATCTCTGATGAGATCTTCTCTGATGATGCTGATAACAAGACCGGCAGGTCCTACGTTCTTCTGAACACCGCCATAGATTACGCCGTAATCATTTACGTTTACAGGTTCAGATAAGAAGCATGAGGATACATCAGATACAAGGATGTGTCCCTTTGTGTTGGGAAGCTTCTTAAACTTTGTTCCATAAATTGTGTTGTTCTCGCAGATGTATACGTAATCAGCATCCTCAGGAATTGCGAGATCTGAGCAATCAGGAATATATGAGAAGGTCTTATCTGCACTTGAAGCAACCTCTACAGCATCTCCGTATTTCTTAGCTTCTGCCAGAGCCTTCTTAGCCCACTGACCAGTTACGATGTATGCAGCCTTCTTATTCTGCATAAGGTTCATGGGAACTGCAGCGAACTGCTGACTTGCACCACCCTGGAGGAATAATACCTTGTAGTTATCGGGAATGTTCATAAGATCCCTGATATCCTGCTCAGCAGTCTGGATAACCTGATCAAAAGCCTTGGATCTGTGGCTCATCTCGTTGATGGACATACCACTGCCATTGTAATCAAGCATTTCTGCTGCAGCCTGTTTTAAAACCTCTTCCGGAAGTGCTGCCGGACCTGCACTAAAATTGTAAACTCTGGACACTGTTTTTTCCTCCTATGGATCGTTTTCAAAAATCATAATTTTTTATGATTTTTATTTTTCGTTTTTCTTAAAGTTAAATTCATTTTAACCGTAAAATATTTTTTGTCAACTACATATTCCATAATTGATGTTATTTAATCATTTTAATTAAACTAATTCAAAAAAAGTGATGCTTTTTAGCATCACTTTTTTCTCTTAAATACAAATTTTCTTTAAAAATAATAGAACATAAAAAAACAGCAAAAAGTCAGCAGGGATCTTGCTTAGCACCTCTTCCCCTCCAATCATCCTGTGAAGATTTGCAACAATAAAAGCACTTATCGGCATCTGACTCGTTGAAACAATTAAAAATCTATAAAGTGTGTCTTTTTTACGTTGTTTTTTCTTAAAAACAAAGCGATGATTGAAGTTATATGACATGGTTGCAGATATAATTCTTCCATAACAACAAATAATTCCTGATATAAAAAGAACTAATAATATAATAATACTGGAACGCCTACTTCCACGGTTTCATATAGCTTTTCCATCAGTTCGAGAGGCGAATTTATACATCCGTGAGATCCTGAATGCTTATATATTTCGCCGCCAAAATCCTTTCTCCAGGTAGCGTCGTGAATGCCTATTCCCTTATTAACTCCAAGCCAGTAATTAACGTAAGAAGCATAATCAACGCCTCTTAAAATTGTATGGTATCTCTTGTTATAAATATGGAAAAGTCCAACCGGCGTACCTCTTCCAAGCCCTGTATTACCGGTTACTATATCGTACTCGATTTTAACCTTGCCATTTTTATAATATCTAAGATGCTGGTTCCCCATATCAACGAGGATATACTCTTTACCAAGCTCTGTGCCATCTATGACAAAGGATTTACCCGGGAAGGTAACCTCGGTCTGCTCAGGGCCTGTGCCTGTAACTGCCTCTACAAAGCTGGTATATTCCTTGGCAATATCATAGAGCTTACCATTTTTATTGCCGCTGACATAAATGAGGCCTTTTCCATCCTTCTGGAATCTGTCTATACACTTATTAGTATCGACATAACTAAGGCTATTCTCAAGGAAATCATATATCTTGGAGCAGCTAAGAAGAATGTTTCCGGCTTCATCCGTAACAAAATTCTCTTCAATCTTGTATTTGTCAGGGAATTCAATAACCTTATCTCCAGCAAGGAACATTCCACCCCCGGGATTTTCATCAGATAGCTCTTCATTCTGAGCCTTTGTAAGCTCATCAATTGTGACCATCCATTCAGAAACTGAAGACGGCTTTGCTGAAATCTCTGCTTCACCGATCTTTATGGAAGCCTTGAGATTCTGAACCTTTTCAATCTTCTGATAAAGGTCATAAAGCTTTTCATCCTCTTCGGATGCAGTTGCAATGTCATACAGTTCCTCATCGGTGCTGAGGTCCAACGCATACTGTCTGTTATAGAGACCGGCTTTGATATTCTCGAAATACTTATCAAAATTAGCTGATTTAATCTCGTTTTCTACAAGATAATAGCCTTCATCATCCTTTTTCAGCTCATAGATATCCTTATCCTGGACATCAAAAATGCCCCACGTTGAAAGAAGAGCCTTTAATTTCTCTTCATCAAATGTAGGATTACCAATAATTTCCCTATCCTTAGACTTAAACATATTAAGTCCCCAGGCAATCGGATTCTGTCTGTCGAGCATCTGCGTAAGCTCTTCAAGATAGTCCACACTGTAATCTATGGCTCCGGAGTCGACAAAAAAATCCTCCCCATCCATGCCTGTGACCACCATTCCGTTGTAGAAGGAATGGTTTTTAAGTTCCTCATTGGCCTGCGCAGGAGTTTTTCCAGTGCAATAGACCTCATTGATCCATGTGCCATAGGAAAAGCTGTCTGTGTAGTAAAAGCCCAAAAGCAGATACAATGTCAGACAAAGTCCCGCAGATAACGCCAATATTATGTATAGAATTCCCCTCTTTTTCATACCTTATACTTTGACAGATTATGCTCTATCCTTTCCCTCTAAATCTTTTTCATCAAAAGCTTCGCTTATTGAACCACCGGGTGAAACCATAGGAAATACCTTATCATCTGAATCAACGGCGATATCAATAAGAACTGGTCCTTTTGCAGCCAGAGCCTTTTTAAGAGCAGGCTCAACCTCATCCTTTTTCTTTACTCTGATAGCCATACAGCCAAGACCTTCAGCAACCTTGCAGTAATCAACCTTATCAGTGAGAACTGTATTTGAATAATGCTGGTTATAGTAAAGGTTCTGCCATTGTCTGACCATACCAAGTACCTGGTTGTTTATCACGATCTCAATAACATGAATATCGTATCTGCTTGCAGTTGCAAGCTCGTTCATATTCATTCTAAAGCAGCCATCACCTGCAATATTTACAACAGTCTTATCAGGCATACCTACCTTTGCACCTATGGCAGCGCCAAGGCCGTAGCCCATTGTTCCAAGACCACCTGAAGTAAGGAAGGTTCTGGGAGTCTTGAATTTATAGAACTGAGCAGTCCACATCTGATGCTGACCAACATCTGTTGAAACGATTGCTTCTCCGTTTGTAAGCTTATCCAGTGTTTCGATTACGTAAGGACATGTAAGTGCATTTTTATCATAATCAAGTGGAAAGTTCTTCTCGTATTCCTTGATGTGTGAAATCCACTCAGCGTGATTCTGCTGAGTAAGCTTATTATTTATTTTTGTTAAGACTTCCTTCAGATCGCCTACAATGTAATAGTCAGCGTGGATGTTCTTATTGATCTCAGCTGCATCAATGTCTATCTGCAGGATCTTTGCTTTCTTTGCAAAGGTCTTGGCGTTACCAATGACTCTGTCAGAGAATCTTGCACCAAGAGTTATAAGAAGATCGCACTCACTTACTCCGAAATTGGAGGTCTTTGTACCATGCATACCGATCATTCCGGTATAAAGGCTGTTGTGACCGCTGAAGGCACCCTTACCCATAAGTGTATCGCATACAGGAGACTGTATTCTCTCAGCCAGGGTCAGAAGCTCCTTATCAGCACCTGATATAACAGCACCGCCACCTACATAGATAAAGGGTCTCTTGGCATGCTCGATCATCTTTACAGCTGTCTGGATATCCTCCTCTGTGTACTTAACAGGCTTTTCCTTATGTACAGGCTTTGCAGGCTTATAGTCACACTTATTAGCTGTAACATCCTTTGTAATATCAACAATAACAGGACCGGGACGTCCGCTTCTTGCAATATCAAAGGCTTTTCTGATTGTATCTGCAAGCTGCTTTACATCCTTTACGATATAGCCATGCTTTGTTATAGGCATGGTAATGCCGGCGATATCTACCTCCTGGAAGGTATCCTTACCAAGAAGTGGAAGGTTAACATTACAGGTAATTGCTACAAGCGGAACTGAATCCATATAAGCTGTAGCAATACCGGTTACAAGGTTGGTTGAACCAGGGCCGCTTGTTGCGAGACAAACACCCACCTTACCTGTTGCCCTTGCGTAACCGTCAGCAGCATGGGAAGCACCCTGCTCATGAGATGTCAGAATGTGCTTTATCTTATCCTGCTGTTTGTAAAGTTCATCGTATACATTAAGAATTGTTCCGCCCGGATATCCGAAAACAGTGTCAACACCCTGTTCCTTAAGGCATTCCAAAACTATTTGCGCTCCTGTTAACTGCATAAGTTAGACTCCTTTTTTCAAATTCCTCATCTGTCACCCATGTGACAACTTCCCCATAGGGAAAATATTCTATATAATTACTTCACTTCAAGAATAGCACCTCTGTTACCGCTGGTTACCATCTTTTCGTATCTTGAAAGATAACCGGTTGTAACCTTGGGATCTCTGGGCTTCCACTCTGCTTTTCTCTTAGCGAGCTCCTCATCTGAAACCTTCATATCAAGCTTATTGTTGTTGATATCGATAGAGATGATATCTCCCTCTTTTACAAGAGCGATAGGTCCGCCTACAGCTGCTTCAGGAGATACATGTCCTATAGAAGCACCTCTGCTGGCACCTGAGAAGCGTCCGTCTGTAATAAGAGCAACTGATGAGCCAAGTCCCATTCCTGCAATTGCAGATGTAGGATTGAGCATCTCTCTCATTCCGGGGCCACCCTTAGGCCCTTCGTATCTGATTACAACAACGTCACCCTCTACGATCTTACCGCCAAGGATAGCTGCGATTGCATCCTCCTCGCAGTCAAATACTCTTGCAGGTCCTTCATGAACCATCATCTCGGGAACTACTGCAGATCTTTTAACGATACCTGTATCAGGAGCAAGATTACCCTTAAGTACAGCAATACCGCCGTTAGGCATGTAAGGATTCTCGATAGGTCTTATAACCTCAGGATCAAGATTATGAACACCGGCAATATTCTCACCTACCGTCTTGCCTGTACATGTAATAAGATCAAGGTGAAGAAGGTTCTTCTTTGCAAGCTCTGACATAACAGCATAGATTCCGCCTGCCTCGTTAAGATCCTCCATGTATGTAGGACCTGCAGGAGCAAGGTGGCAGAGATTAGGAGTTCTGTCAGAAATCTCGTTTGCCATCTCCATGTTGATCTCAATTCCTGCCTCATGAGCGATTGCAGGAATATGAAGCATTGTGTTTGTTGAGCAGCCAAGTGCCATATCCATAGCGAGAGCGTTCTCAAATGCTTCCTTTGTGAGAATGTCTCTGGGACGGATATTTTTCTCAATAAGCTCCATGATCTGGTAGCCGGCCTTCTTGGCAAGTCTGATACGTGCAGAATAAACTGCAGGGATGGTTCCGTTACCCCTAAGTCCCATACCGATTGCCTCTGTAAGGCAGTTCATAGAGTTAGCTGTATACATACCTGAGCATGAACCACAGGTAGGGCAAACCTTTTCCTCAAATTCAATAAGCTCATCATCTGTCATCTTACCTGCTGAAACGCTTCCTACAGCCTCGAACATTGAGCTAAGGGATCTCTTTTTACCATTTACACGTCCAGCCATCATAGGACCGCCGGAGCAGAAAATTGTAGGAATATTGATTCTTGCTGCAGCCATAAGAAGTCCGGGAACGCTCTTATCGCAGTTAGGAATCATAACAAGTCCGTCAAAGGCATGTGCCATTGCAAGGCACTCTGTACTGTCTGCAACAAGATCTCTTGTTACAAGTGAATACTTCATTCCAATGTGTCCCATTGCGATACCGTCACATACGGCAATTGCAGGAACAACTACCGGCATACCACCGGCTTCAGCTACGCCGAGCTTTACTGCCTCAGCAATTCTGTTAAGCTCCATATGTCCGGGAACTATGTCGCTCTGTGAGCTGACGATACCAATAAGAGGCTTTTTCCTCTCTTCTGCGGTGAAACCAAGTGCATTAAACAAGCTTCTGTGAGGAGCCTGTTGAAGTCCTTCCATTACGCGATCACTGTTCATAAAAAACCTCCTTATCTCTTATAAAGAACAAAGTCTTCATTTTCGTAAAAAATATAATAATGAGAATTCACATAATCCCATGGAATAGTCTCAAAATTTACATAAAACTTCCAATAATCTGATCCGGTGTAGCCTTCCTCCATCATATTCCTGTCTATAAGAATATAATCACAGTCAGTAACATCGGTATTTTCACATTCAATGCCCCATCCGAATTTAAGTAAGTACTGCTGATCACAATCAAGTGCGCATATATTCTTATTCTCAGAGGGATGAGCTATATAAAGTGCATTATAGCAGTTAGTCTCACGCTGTCCATACTGAGCATTATACTCAGGTTTAGTCATCATAAAAATAACAAATATGAGTATACCTATAACAGGAACGGTGGCAAAGATATTTCTTGCAACCGGTGAATCAGATGTATTTCTAATAATCTGCCTCGCCATACGGCTAAGGTGCTCAAGAACATAGGCAAAGGAAATTGCTGACAACACTCCCACATAGGAGAATACTCTGTAGTAGGGAAGCTTTGCCTGGATTATAAGCATTATCGGGTATCCAATAATGTTAAATATCATCAGCAGATTGAATATAGTTCTGCTGTTTTCAAAATGCCTTATGCACTCCGCGATAAGAATTATAAGGGCACATATTGATAAAAACAGCGTAACCACGTTAAATCCGGGATACATATAAGAGCAAAGGGATTTACACCATTCAACAAAGCTCTGCATATATCCTATTCTACTAACGCTCTGAATATATGGCTGTGAAAGCATATAATCAAGGCCTTCCTTTGCAGCCGCAAGAGGATGAGTAAGAATAAGCTTCACGTGAGACATTCCAAAATAAACGCTCGCCTCATCCTTAACAAGAAGGTTTGATCCAACTGCAAGCCATATAACCAGATAAAGACCGAAAACTATTACCGCTGATATGAGTCCTGTGATTATACAGTTTTTCAGTCTCTTAAAATATCTGGTATTCCATACAGAGCCCTTAAAATCATAGCTCCTATATCCATTTACTATTAAGAAAAACGCTGCTGCACAGCAGGAAGGAATAACCCAGTAAATACTGCTCGGAAGCGTATATAAGCCAAGTATAAGAAATATTCCAAACAGTATGTAATCAATGAGCTTAAACTCCTCGGATCTGCATATTAGGGTGAGTTGCCTAAGAACCAGTAAAAAGCAGGTACATCCAAGAGTGTAGCCTCTTCCCTGAATAGAGAGGTCATTTACCAACATACAGCAAAAATACAAAAGCATCGCGCCGTATGAATACCAGTCCTCCATAAATTTCTTGCTTAGCCTGTAAACAAGAAGCGGATTGACAACTGCACAGATGAACGAAACACCTCGAAGTCCTATGTATGAGTTACCAAACATATCAAGCAATGATGATAATACCGAATAGCCGACATGGTTATTGGGAAGCGGCCAGTGAATCGCTGCATACACAGGTCCCCTGCTTATAAAATAGTAATAGGTGTAAAGCTCATCATACCAGGGAGTAAGATATGTCGCCCTCCAGATATAGTAAAAAGCCATACCTATAACTGTAAGGACAACAAGCATATCTATAGGTTCCTGGGGTAAATAATCATATAAAGTTAATGATTCTTCAGATTCATTCGATTCTCGAAGCAATGATATCTCCCATCTTACTGCATCCGCATTTCTTATCTTCTGCAATATTCTCACCACTGCGAATGAGATCTACTGTTCTATAGCCATCCTTGAGAGCTTTTTTAACTGCATTCTCTATGCTCTCAGCTTCCTTCTCAAGCTTAAAGGTGAACTTGAGCATCATAGCTGCTGAAAGGATAGTTGCTATAGGATTGGCAATATCCATACCGGCAATATCAGGAGCGCTGCCATGGCTGGGCTCATAGAGTCCAAAGCTGCTCTCGTTAAGAGAGGCACTGGGAAGCATTCCGATAGAGCCTGTGATCATGCTGGCTTCATCAGATAAGATATCACCAAACATATTCTCCGTAAGAACCACATCAAACTGTGAAGGATCCTTAACAAGCTGCATTGCGCAGTTATCTACAAGCATGTGTGAAAGCTCAACCTCAGGATAATCTGCAGCAACCTCCTCTACAACCTTTCTCCAAAGTCTTGAGGAATCAAGAACGTTTGCCTTATCTACACTTGTCACCCTCTTTGATCTCTGCATGGCAACATCAAAGGCCTTGATAGCGATGCGTCTGATCTCACTCTCTTTATAAACAAGAGTATCTGTTGCTACAAGCTCTCCGTCAACTTCCTCGGTGAATCTGTCACCAAAATACAGACCGCCCGTAAGCTCGCGCATGATCAGAAGATCAAATCCCTTATCAGAGGTCTCCTCCTTAAGCGGACATGCATCAGCAAGCTCAGGATATAAAAATGCAGGTCTTAAATTTGCAAATAAATTCAAGGATTTACGAAGCCCAAGAAGACCGGCTTCAGGTCTAAGAGAAGGCTCAAGCTTATACCATGGTGACGTAGAAGTATTACCGCCGATTGAACCCATAAGTACAGCGTCAGCCTGTTTACATTTGTCGATAGTTTCATCAGTGAGCGGCTTGCCATAGGCATCGATAGATGCGCCACCCATTAAAACATCAGTGAATTCCATTTCGTGTCCGTATACGGAGCAAACCTTATTAAGTACTTTCTTAGCTTCCGCAACGATCTCCGGTCCGATTCCATCGCCCGGGATGCAGGTTATCCCCATTTTCATACTTATTCTCTCCCTATATAATGATAGCCGGCAAATATAAAGTTCGCCGGCTGCCCACTTTATAATGCAGACTGTAACCAGTCTTCTTTTAATTCATTGATATTACGTAAAACTAAAAATCAATAATTACTTGGATTTCTCATCCTTTGAGCTATCCTTAAGCGCATCCTCAGGCTTCTCTACCTCTACGATAGCATCCTTAACCATAGGGATACGGCAGTTCTTGTTATTACCGAACTCAACTATTACTGTTGAAGACTCATCGTCGATATCGATTACTGTTCCGATGAAACCGCCAGTTGTGCGAACGCTGTCACCAACTGCAAGCTGAGAAAGAAGCTGTGCCTTCTGCTTCTGCTCTTTTCTCTGAGGACGGATCATAATAAAATAAAGAACCGCAAAAATAGCAACGTATACCAGAATGATCATCATGCTTCCGGTTCCGCTTACAGCTCCTGCACTTTCAAGAGCCATCATGTTAACAAAACTCATATCAACCTCCAAATTTCCTTATTAAACATATGATTTATCTTACAATTAATACAACTTTAAAACAAGTATACTTTTTAACCCTTTTTCCAACCTTTTGCTATATCGTAACGGGTTGTGGGTTCCTCTGAATCATACTCAAGCATCGAATCAAGAGTATTCTTCTTAAATTCCTTGTATCTGCCTTCATCCAGAGCTGTTCTGATATCTGCCATAAGATGATTATAAAAATACAGATTGTGAAGAACGCAAAGTCTCATCCCAAGCATCTCTCCTGATTTAAGCAGGTGTCTGATATAGCTTCTTGAATATCTTCTGCAGGCAGGACATCTGCAGCCCTCCTCGATTGGTCTGTCATCAAGCTCATATTTCGCATTGAGAAGATTAATGTGACCTCTCTTTGTGTAAAGATGACCGTGTCTTCCGTTTCTGCTGGGATATACGCAGTCAAAGAAGTCAATTCCTCTGTCAACGGCTTCAAGAATATTGGCCGGTGTTCCGACTCCCATAAGATATGTAGGCTTATTTTCAGGAAGATGCTCTGTAACTATATCAAGAACGTGATACATCTCCTCATGAGTCTCACCTACTGCAAGACCACCCACAGCGTAACCGTCAAGCTCCATCTCGGAAATACGCTTTGCGTGCTCAATTCTCAGGTCATCAAAAATCGCTCCCTGATTGATTCCGAACAAAAGCTGATTCTTATTTATTGTATCAGGAAGGGAATTAAGTCTGTTCATCTCATCCTGACATCTCTTAAGCCATCTTGTTGTTCTGTCTACAGACATCTTCACATAATCATGATCTGCTCTTGCGGAAGGACACTCGTCAAAGGCCATGGCGATAGTTGATGCAATATGGGACTGAATTCGCATACTTTCCTCAGGTCCCATGAAAAGCTTGTGTCCATCGATATGGGATCTGAAGTAAACGCCCTCTTCCTTTATTCTTCTGTTTTCAGAAAGTGAGAAAACCTGGAATCCGCCTGAATCAGTCAAAATAGGCTTATCGCAACTCATAAATTTATGAAGTCCGCCCATTTTGTAAATTACATCATCACCCGGACGAAGATGCAGATGATAGGTATTAGATAAAACAACCTGAGTATCAATCTGCTCAAGGTCCTCAGTTGAAACAGCGCCCTTAATAGCAGCAACCGTAGCAACATTCATAAACACAGGAGTCTGAATGGTTCCGTGTACTGTCTTAAATTCAGCGCGCTTTGCCATCCCCTCTTTTTTAAGTAGTTTGTACATGTATTAACCTTACCTTTTATAATATTTTGAGGCAGTTAAAGATAAAAGAAGCTGTTGCAATTAACGCAACAGCCCCAAATACTCAATCATACAAATAATTATCCCAGAATTCTTCCAAGCAGAGATTTTCATTATACATAATTGTAGCAGCGTCTACACCGACATATCTGAAATGCCAGGGTTCATACTCGATACCGGTAATATTCTCCTTACCCTTAAGATATCGAACAACAAAACCGAATTTGTAGCTATTGTCGGCAAGCCACTTACCTGCCTCTGTGTCACCAAACCCCTCATCAAGATTATAATATGAACCGCAGACAATATCAAATGCCAAACCAATCTGATGCTCTGAAGATCCCGGAACAGTAACTGCCTGAGATGTTACATTGTAAGCATCCATATAAGACAGACCTGCTTCAAGGTAATTGTTTATTTTTCTGGCAAAAAGCCCTTCCTGACGATTGCTGTCTCTGTAAGGAGAACAGATTGCAAGATTTATGCCATCATCGGCCGCAGCCTTAAGCATTGCCTTAAGAGGAGACAATACTCTCTGATCGCATTTCATTTCTTCATTGATATCACCGAAGGGGAATTCATATCCATCCGGTATGGGATGCTGCTTATTTACAAGAATAAGCTTCCAGTCAGTAGCATCAAAGGATGCATCAGCACTATCAGTTGCAGCTTCATAGCTCTTAGCTGCTGATTCACTTATATCATCGATATCATCTGCCAGGAGAAATCCCTCTGCCAGCTCCTGATCCTCAGATACTCCCTGATCACTCTCGATGATCTTTTCCTTATCTACATGTGTAACCTTTGCAAGTTCAGCATTGGATTCCATAACAACTGCTTCCAGGGAATCTGATGTATAATACTCGCCGGACTCTTCCACCTTCTCCAAATCAGTAACAAAGCTGACATTCAGCTTCAAAGCATCAGGATAAGTAAAGCTACTGCTAGCAATGAAGAAAAACAATATTGTTGCAAGGCATGTGCATCTCTTTGTGTTATGATAAAAAGCCAGGCCGAAGTTGTAAAAGAGAAGTACAGCCATTGCGTAAAGCATTCCAAGAAACCTTAGTCTCTTGTGCTTTCTGTTAAAAGTGCGGACCCTATCCATAACCTTATCTCTAAAGGTCGGCCCCATCTGTAAACGATTCGCACGCATGACTATGTAACCTCATAAAAAATTATATTACTTTAACATTATAACGCATTTCTTAATTTTTGAAAGAAAAAATTAAGAATAAATTAAGAAATATCATATATTTTAGTAGAAATCTGGGTTTTAGTGTTTGTAATAGTTTCCAAACTGTGTAAAAATAGATGGGTATATATTGACAAAATAAGAAAGGCTAAAACTATGAGCGGATCAACATTTGGAAAAAATATTACCATGTCAACCTGGGGCGAATCCCATGGAAAAGCTCTTGGCGTTGTACTCGACGGGTTTCCTGCAGGACTGGAAATTTCTGAAAAAGATATTCAGGCATTTATGGACAGAAGAAAGCCCGGCTCCTCTGAGGTAACAACCCCCAGAAAAGAGGATGATGAAATCGAGATCCTCTCAGGCATATTTGAAGGAAAGACAACCGGAACCCCCATATCACTTATGGTCAGAAATACTTCTCAGCGCTCCGGAGACTACTCGGAAATATCCCGGTATTACAGACCCGGTCATGCTGATTTTGGTTTTGATGAAAAGTATGGCTTTAGGGATTACAGAGGTGGCGGACGTTCCTCCGGACGTGAGACAATAGGCAGAGTTGCTGCCGGTGCAATCTGCCAGAAGCTCCTTAAGGAAATGGGCATTGAGGTTACAGCCTATACCCGATCGATCGGTGATGTTGATATTGATGATAATAAATTCGATAAGGCTCAGATAACAAAATCAATTACTGCCATGCCCGATGCAGATGCCGACAAGAAGGCTGTTGAACTAATTAACAAATGCAGGGCTGACGGTGATTCCGTAGGCGGTGTTATCGAATGTGTAATAAAAGGAATGCCAGCAGGCGTAGGCGAACCCGTATTTGATAAGCTCGATGCGCTTCTCTCCCACGGTATAATGAGTATCGGTGCCGTAAAGGCAGTTGAGATTGGCGATGGAATCGCTGTATCAAAGTCCTATGGAAGCACCAATAATGATGCCTTCTGCATGGACGAATCATCAGTATCAAAAAAGACCAATCACGCAGGCGGAATACTTGGAGGAATGAGCGATGGCTCCGACATAATCTTAAGGGCCCATGTAAAGCCAACCCCCAGTATCTCAAAGCTCCAGAAAACCGTTAATAAAAGCGGCGAGGAAATTGATGTAAGCATCAAAGGCCGTCACGATCCTGTTGTTGTTCCAAGAGCCGTTGTAGTTGTTGAATGTATGTGTGCATTTATCGTTTTGGATCTTCTTATGTCCAACATGCACTCAAGAATAGATTATCTTAAAGACTTTTATAGCTAAACATAAAAGAAACCGCAATGTCAGCGGTTTCTTTTACTATCTCGATTATTATCTTACTTTCTTTCTCTCACCGAGCTTGTGGAATACGATACAGTTAGGTCTGTCGATTGGAAGCTCAGGTCCATTCATTACAAGAGTATTGTTATCAAAATTAACTGTAAAGAATGTCATAGAGTTTGACTCCTGGTTTAGTGATACAAGGTGCTTGTTATCAGGGAACATGCAGGCATCCTTCGGATACTCTCCTGAGATAGGAAGCTCGATCTTCTTTGTCAAAAGACCTGTCTCCTTATCAACCTTGTAAATGACTACGTTGTTCTCACCTGCAACTGAGCTAACAAGGTAGTTGTAGTCATCAGAGAACTTAAGTGCACTGCTTGCAACACCGATTGTATCCTGCTCGTCAGAGTTCTGAACTGACTGGATCTCCTCAAATGAAGGAAGTCCCTTATCCTCAGTATACTGATAAACATTAATGCTGCACTGCTGCTCAAATACTACATACAGGAATTTACCATCGTATGAGAACTGCATATGTCTGGGAGATGATTCCTGATCACAGTGAATCACATCAATATCGGAAATCTTACCGTGCTCAGTATCGAATCTGTATACGTTTACACGATCCATACCAAGGTCAGCAGCTAAAAGATATTTGTTATCCTTAGTAACCTTGATGCACTGAACGTGAGGAGTATGATTTCTTCCGGCAATTGTTCCAAGGCCCTTATGGAACTTCTCATCAGTGATCTCGCCGATGCTTCCGTCCTCATTAAGTCTAAGGATTGTAACCTTACCATCATGATAGCCTGCGCAAACAAGGAATCTGTCAAACTGGTCCATGTTGATATAGCAGCCACGCATACCGTTGATAGATGCCTTATTGAGAATTGTAAGACTTCCGTCATCCTCAATATGATAAGCCTCTACACCGGCATCGGTAATTGAATAAAGTGTCTCCTTGCTATGTGAAAGAACAATATAAGAAGAGTTCGTGATCTTAACCTTTTCCTTCTCAGTCATTCTACCGTTTTTCATGTCTACATCATAAATACGGATACCATAGTTGTCCTTTGATCCCGAAGTATAACTCGCTACATACGCAACATACTTGTCAGTTTTTGTTTCCTTCGCCATAATCTGTCACCTCATAAAAATTCTGTTATTTAGTTATTTATAATATAATTTTATTTTATTTTACGGAATTTGCAAGGACACTATAATTCTTTCTATAGTTTCTGTTCATCTTAAAACAATCACGTAATGAGATGAACGAACCCTCTCCGAATCTTGTAACTGCGATGTGCGCAATGCAGCCTTTATCAAGGACTATAGCCGCTGCAACAGCGTCATCCTCAGTCGCACCAAGGCAATACGCACCATCGTTATACGCAAACACAGCATTTATGTGCTTTTTCACGGTCAGCGGTGTACCCTCTGCGGTCGGAATTCGAAGGCTTGTACCTATGATCTGAGCAAAGTCATCAAGTAGGGGTCTCATGTGATTTGCCCTTCTCGAGATGGTCATAACCGACTCTGATTTATTGTGAAAAATATATCTAATGTCCGGTCTTTTCGCATAAATATGCTGATGAATGAGTTTTATTCTCTCCGGAGTATCGCTTCTGAGGTAAACTATTTTATCGTTCTCCAGTTTACTAGAAAATCCTTCTTCAATTTCATTATTAATGTCAGTTCTGCAAATACTGAATATGTATTTCTTAGCTGCTCTCTCAAGCTTAATTGCTTCCTTGACAGCTTCATCGGCGTTATGCCCAAAGCACACAGCGCCGTGATTAGCCATTATGATGCTTCTGGTCTCATTGTTCTTAATAGCACATTCCTTGATATTTTCAGCAAGTGCTGTAGTTCCGGGAAGTGCATATTTAGCAATGGGGAAAATTATCTTCTTCTCCTTATGCTCTGCCTTAAGCCTATTTTTACCGAGTGCACCTACACAGGTAGCGTAAACCTGATGAGTATGAACAATAAACTCGGCATCCTTTCTGGCTTTGTAGATAGCCGTATGTACGAGGCTTTCACTTGAAGGCTTATACTCTCCTTCAAATGAATTGTCCTTTATAGAAACTACCGGAAGCATTTCCGGTTTCAGGTCTTCATATCGAATACCGCTTGGTGTGATCAAATAATGATCGTCGTCAATTTTGGCGCTTATATTCCCCCAGGTTCTTACTATAAGTCCCTGTTCAAGAAGAGATAATGAAACATCTATTATCTCCTCCCTCAATCTAAGAATTTCCTCTTTGGTTTTCATTTGTGTTATTGTCTACTTTCTAAATAGTTTTTGGCTTTATCAGCCTCTTATCTGACCATCACCGGTAATCTCAAACTTATATGAGGTCAGCTCCTTAAGTCCCATGGGGCCTCTTGCATGAAGCTTCTGGGTACTTATTCCAATCTCAGCTCCAAAGCCGAACTGGAAGCCGTCTGTAAATCTGGTAGAAGCATTAACATAAACGCAGGCAGCATCTACGCCCTTAAGAAATGCCTTAGCAGCTTCCTCATCCTCAGTTATGATGCTCTCTGAATGACCTGTATTGTATTTATTGATATGGTCGATTGCTTCGTCTACACTCTTAACCGTCTTTACTGACAGAATATAATCAAGATACTCCTTGCCAAAATCATCCTCGTTTGCAGGCTTTGCCTCAGGTAAAAGCTTTATTGAAAGCTCGTCTGCACGAAGCTCGACATTATGCTCCTTCATAGCTTTATGAAGCTCAGGCAAAAATGCATCCTTAATATCCTCATGAACAACCAGGGATTCGGCTGCATTGCACACGCCTATTCTCTGGGTTTTTGCATTAATGATAATAGGAATCGCCTTATTTATATCAGCAGTCTTGTCTATATAAATGTGGCAGTTTCCGCTTCCTGTTTCAATTACAGGGATTCTGCTGTTTTCGCAGACCATTCTTATAAGTCCGGCACTTCCTCTGGGAATTACCACATCGATGTACTCCCTAAGCTTTAAAAGCTCACCGACAGCGGTTCTGTCCGTAAAGGGAACAAGCTGGATAAAGTCAGGATTAAGTCCTTCCTTTTCTATTGTTTTTCTTATAACCTCAGTTATGGCCATATTGGAATTGATGGCATCTGAGCCGCCCTTTAAAATAACTACGTTACCTGATTTAAAGGTAAGGCTGAAGGCATCAGCAGTTACGTTCGGTCTTGATTCATAAATGATGCCAATTACGCCGAGAGGCACACTGACCTTTTTGATCTTAAGGCCATTATCAAGAGTCCAGTCATCAAGAATTCTTCCAACGGGATCAGGAAGCTCAGCAACCTGCTTTATTCCCTCTGCCATATCCTCGATTCGCGCTGTAGTTAAACGCAGTCTGTCGAGAAGTCCTTCATGCATTCCGTTTGCTTCGCCCTGCTTTATATCCTTATTGTTGGCAGCAAGAATATCCGCTGCTTTTTCAACCAAAGCATCAGCAACTTTTAAAAGGACTGAATTCTTTTCAGCTTCAGACAGCTTTTGAAGTTCAAATTTCGCATTATATGCGTTTTGACCAAGCTTATTAATAGTGTCACAAATTTTGATGTTGACTGCGCTCATGATCTGTAAATCTCCTTATCCGTAATAACAATGTTTGCCTTAATATCATCGCCAGACATATACCCGGACAGATCGTCCAGAGTATGCTGAAAATCGTAACCAATAGCTATGGAATTCATATTACCATTATGAAGCTCATTCTCAAAGAGTTTCATGTAATTATCGTAATATCCGCCGCCATATCCGATGCGATTGCCAAAATTATCAAATACAAGCCCTGGTAAAACAATAATAGCTTTTCCCATATCCTTCTTATAAGTAACGGAACTACTGTTATACACCGGCTCAGGAATTGAGTACTTTCCTTCTGTAAGCTCATCCGGAGAACTGATCTGTACAAACTCCATTTTCCTCGCTTTAGTATCCGTTATCTTAGGACAAAATACCTTCTTATTTTCTGAAAGGGCTTTATTAATTATGGATATCGTAGAAGCCTCACTTCCAAAGCTGTTAAATATAAGTATATTTTCTGTTTCCTTATATTCCTCTAAGCTAAGAAGGTTATCAGTTATGCACTCATCAAGCTTTTCCTTTTCATCGGATGGTAGCTCTTCGCGGCGCTTCTTCATGATATTCCTGTAGTAGTCCTTGCCGCTTCTGTAATGCATGGCTATTCTCTCAGCCACCTTCATTCCATCCATGGCTGCTGATGTAATGCCGCCTGCATAGCCTGCGCCTTCTCCGGAAGGGTAAAGTCCCTCAATGCCGATAGCCTCAAGATTATCATCTCTGTTTATCCTGACCGGCGATGAGGTCCTGGACTCTATTCCCGATAAAAGGGCTTCATCATTATCAAAGCCCTCTATCATACGTCCAAAGTGCTCCATTCCCTCAACAATTGATCTGTTTATTCTAAGGGGCAGAATCTCATGAACGGGAGCAAATTCCCAAATACCCTTTATGCAGGGCTGGTTTCTTTCTTCCTTACCGTGCTCATTAATTGAATTTATGAGAGCAGTATTTTCTTCTGAAACGTCAGCTCCACCTTCCTTTTTCGTTAATATATCTACGCCACACTTAAAGTCGTCGAAGTACTCAACAGGAACCTTGCCATCAGCAAGCTTATATGCCTTCTCTTCAAGATTTCTCTGAAACTCAACACCTGATAAAACGTCATCGCCGCCAAAGTCTGAAGGCTCAATGGTAACAACGATTGCGCTGTTTGCGTTTTTGCCGTCTCGTCCTGAGTAGCTCATTCCATTTACGCAGAGCCTGCCATCCTCTGATGAAGCATTAACGACATATCCGCCCGGGCACATACAGAATGAATATACGCCTCTCTCATCGCTACTCCTTGCAGTAACCTTATAGGGTGAAGGAGGAAGGCTGGTGGGATTTTCAATGCCATACTGGGACTTATTAATTAATGTCTGCTCATGCTCAACTCTAAGTCCGATCGCAAAGGCCTTGGGCTCCATGTTAAGTCCCTGATCCTTAAGGGCATAGAAGGTGTCTCTTGCGCTGTGTCCTATTGCAAGAACCACAACATCCGACTTGAACTCCTTTCCATCCATACACCTTACGCCTTCGATCTTGCCATTATTTATCAAAAGCTCGGTGACCCTGGTCTCAAAATAAAAATCGCCACCATGAGAGATTATCTCATTTCTGATATTCTTTATAACTGTTCTAAGGACGTCCGTTCCGATATGAGGCTTTGATTCAAAGAGAATATCCTCTGACGCACCATACCTGTGGAAAATCTTAAGACACTCAAGTCCAAGACCGTTCTTATCCTTGATCATGGTATTAAGCTTACCATCAGAAAAGGTGCCTGCGCCGCCCTCACCAAACTGGACATTACCTTCAGGCATAAGCTTTCCGCCCTTCCAGAAGGCTTCAACAGCGTCATGTCTCTTATCAATGTCATAGCCGCGCTCAAGCACGATTGGGCAATAGCCTGCCATGGCAAGCTCGTATGCGCAAAAAAGACCGGCAGGTCCTGCACCTATGATGATAGGTCTGGACGCACCCTTAGTCTCTCTTTTTAAGGCTTCATCTTCTTTTCTGTTACATGGAAATCTGTATATCTTTTCAGAAACAACAGCTGCAAATTTACAGCCTGATTTCTTGATTATCTTTTCTTCGGATAAGCCCTTTATATTTACGCTTACATCAATGACATAAACATCCATAATCTCAGGCTTTTTTCTCGCATCTATAGAATGCTTTCTTATAATTACGTTATCTATGTCGGATAAGCCAATCTTTAACAGCTTTGATGCCTTTTTTGAAAGTTTTCTTTTTATGACATCAATTCTGTCCGGTTCTTTTTCAGGGAGCTTTTCGTGTCCGCTGTTACCTATTTTTACTGAATTTAATCTTATCATAAGCAGCTTGCCGCCTCTCCCGCTATATATCCGCTTGTCCATGCCCACTGAAGGTTATAGCCTCCGCAGCGTCCATCCACATCACATAATTCGCCTACTACAAAAACTCCGGGAGTCTTCTTGCTCTGAAGCGTATCATCCAGATCTCCGAGACTTATTCCGCCTCTTGTAACCTGAGCCTTTTTGTAGTCACCAAAGCCAGATATCTTAATGTGAAGCGCCCTGTATTTATGAAGCACACAGGAAATCATGGATTCACCCACGTTCCTAACCTTCATATTACCGCTAAGCTTCATTCGTTTTAATATCATCTCATTAATATTGGAATTGCAAAAGCCGTCAAGAAGCTCAGAGAGCCTTCTCTCACCGGGAAGCTCCAGCATGGCTTTTACAAGGCCGTCGAATTCTTCATCATTATATCCTGGAAAGAAATTAATGGATGCGGTAACAGGTCTCCCCTTGGAAAGATGCTCAGCAACAGTACCTGATGACTGCATCACAGGGATACCGGATATTCCTTTTCCTGTTATCTGCACTTCACCATATTCAGATGCGATAACACTATCACCGATAAGGAAATTAACTCTCGCAAGGGCTCTTACTCCGCTCTCCTTTGGCAGTGTCTCATCCTCGGAATTAAGTGACACAAGAGCAGGATATGTATCCTTCTTGGTCATTCCGAGCTTTTCACAAATATAATAGCCGTCACCAGTAGAGCCTGTAGACTTAGGTCCTGCAAGGCCTCCCACAGAAAGGATCACAGCCTTTCCCTTATGAACTCCGACAGAGGTTTTAACGGTAAATTCTCCGTTATCCTCCTTTGTAATCTGTTTTACCTGCTCATTAAAGAAAAACTCTACGCCCAGTCTCTTACATTCATTTACCAAAACAGAAACTACTGAAGTAGCCTGTCCTGAAATGGGATAAAGGTAACCGTTCTCACTTATAACAACAAGTCCTAAAGACGTAAAAAAATCCGCAGCTTCATTAACTCCGAATCTTTTTAACCATTTCTTCATCCTGTCTCTTGCATTAGGATTATAATCATCAGCTGATATATTCAGATTGGCAAGATTACACCTGCCGTTACCGGTCATTGAGAGCTTTTTACCACAGGAATCTGTCTTCTCAATAACCGTAACCTTAGCGCCATCCCTGGCAGCAGCTATAGCCGCACAAAGCCCGGAAGCTCCGCCGCCGGCAATAATCACATGATTTTCATTAGCCAATAGCTTAATCCCTTTCTCTTCCGATCATATCAGAAACAAGTGCAAAGTAGTCACCAAGGGGCATTCTCTCAACCTCGTATCTGTTGACACTGCCAAGCACGATAAGAAGTATCATATATACCAGAAATGCCACTGCAACCGCAATTATAAAGGTGAGTATCTCACCAATAACATTCACAAGAAGTCTGTCTATAAGTAGCGCTGCAAGTCCTGAAATAACCGCAGCGATAAGAGGCAGCAAAATATTTCTGATCATCATAAGGTTTACATCAAGCATCACCTTGATCTCAAAAATACCAAGAATACCCTGCACCACAAACATAGCTGCAAATGCTGCTATTGAAGCATGGATGCCAAAACCTCCTGCATAAGACATTGCGAGAAGAACTGCGATATGAACGATAACTCCAACCACAAGATTACCGATCATAACAACCTTGTTCTTAAGCTGCTTAAGTAAAAATGACTGGAATATAATGACGGCCCCGGGTATAACAACGGGAATTGCCATTATAACCATATCTACTCCTGCTTCATTACTCTTACCGAAAATAACGGTATTAAAGGTGTGAGCCAGAAGCATTATCCATATAACCACAGGAAAAATAAGCATAGCTTCAAAGTGAATCAGATGCTGTAATCTTCCTCTTGCAGCCTTATAGTCTTTTTTAACGATGCTGACATGAACACCGTACCAGGATTTTACAAAGGGAAGCGCCGTAATAAATACGAAGAATATTACAACTGCAACACACTGACCGATGTAAATCCCCCAGTTATTAATGTTGTTGTCGTTTGGATGAAGTTTGTGAGCAACATTCAAATATACGCACTCATCAATAAATACGAGAATACCTGTGGTCGCTGCGATAAGGCAGTTTACGATAAGGTCATTCACACATTCATTCTTCTGGTTATTAACTACAGGTGTACTCTCCTCAGCGATTTCCTGAAGATCTCTCTTTCTAAGAAGGAACATTATAGTTACAAAAATAAGACTGATAAGAGCACTTAAGGTAATTCCAATCGCAGCACCGATCGCGCCATAGGCTGGTGCAATATCATTTACATGCATAAGAGCATCAACCTTTTTACCATAGTCATATACTGCATTTGACATAACGAAGGTTGTTGCAAGTGTAATAACAGTCAGAATAGCATCTGAAATAACAGAAACAAGAGCATATCCTGATCCGCTGAGATACCCTCTAAGGACGCCCTGAATACTCAAAAACAGAAACGCCGGCGATGCCATAAGAAGAACATAAAAGCTTCTCGGCGAATGGAATACCAGATTGGCAAATACAATTGAAAGACCTGCCATAAGCAGAGATATCACAAGGCCTCCAACAAAGCTTATTATCATAAGCTGTTTAACATTTTTTCTGGCACAGTTCATCTGCCCTCTGTAAAGTCTGTTTCTTACCATTTCCTTGGTCGTGGTCTCAAAGGCGCAGATAAATACGCAGTAGGCAATCATGAAAAGTATTATAGGTGCTGCAAGAAAGCCTACACCATCCGAACCTGTCAAATCAAAAAATACAATAAGCAGCGCCATAATAGACAAAATAAAAATCATTCCGGACGCAAGAACTACATCAGGTCTAATCTTAAACTTTTTACTCATACCTCTCACCCTTTTTACACTTAATCTCTGGTGATATTAAGTGTCTGTAAAACCTTTTCCTGTTTCCCCTCCATAACAGCTGCTTCATCGGCTTCCATGTGATCATATCCGCAAAGATGAAGCATTGAATGAGCCACAAGGAAGGCGAATTCCCTGAGCTCACTGTGTCCATATTCAGCAGCCTGCTCTCTTACCCGTTTTTCATTAATTACGATATCCCCAAGAAAAACCATTCCGCTTTCAGGATCTATAATATCTATCCGCTGATCGCCCTCTGCCACGGAAAAATCCCCCGGAGCATCGTACTCGATATTTGGAAAAGATAACACATCTGTCGCAGAATCAATATCACGAAACTGCGAATTCATCTCTCTAATGCCTTCATCATCAGTGATGAGAAGACTTATCTGAACATCAAAGGGGCATCCCTCGCTACTAAGCACCTCAGCTGCCACCTTTTTTGCCACCTCTTCAATATCAAACGAAAAAGCAGCATCCACCTCATTATCAACGAAGAAAATCATAGTAGAGCTTCTCCTTTTTCATAAGCTTCTTCATTCTCTCTATCTCATAGAGGGAAATGTCATAGTTGTAAAGTTCATTATTCTCCATCTTGTGAATAAAGATCTTATCTATAAGCTCATCATAATTGATCTTGGTATCCTTATCCTTCTCAAAAAGATAATTAATGGAAGCGATAAGTGTTTCACACATATAAATAATAGCAGATTCTTTGGACAATGGCTTGGATTTATCGTTTTCAATATATTCCTTAAGATAATCCACTGCCTCCTGGGGGAAATTATTCTCGATATAAAAATGCTTCACATCAGCCCAGGTCTTAGAGCCATCTATAACACCGATCTTATAATAATAAGACATCGTCTTTACTGCTCTGGCATTAAGCCCAAGGTCCAAAGCAATTCTCTCTGCAAGATACGCAATATGGATTGCTCTGAAATATGCATTCTTGTCCTTTTCCTTAAGCTGAACAAGAAGCGGATACTCAGTATCATTAATGTCCATATACCTGTCATTACTCTTCCTGATTACGTAAACACCGAAAATATTTAGAAGAATAAGCGTAAGTATAAGGTTGATGATAATATTTACCAGCGGCGCAATGAGCATCGTAAGTGAAAAGGTTCTGTTCTGGAACAGAATGTCAAAGGCCACCAGGAGCATAAACAAAAGCGAAACCACTATAAAAAGCGGAGCTCCGAGCTTTGTTGTCTCAGTAAGATCTCTTAAAAGAACAAGTATTACCACACCTGTCAAAAAGTAAATGAAAAATTCAGCATAGCCGCCTTCTTTTTCAAGAAGTACCGCAAACATCACGAGCATTGAGCCTGAAAACAGTCCAATCTCATTTGTTGAAAAAAGCCCAAGCAAAAGAAAAATAAACATAAAGGGCCATATCTCAGGTGTTACCAGAGGCAGAAAAACAGAAATAATCAGTCCTATATAATATGAGAAAACAAATCTGTTTCTCTTTTGGCCATTATCATAGGAAAACAGCCCCCTCACACTTGCATCATTTAGCATAAATATAAGTATACCGCCACACAAAAAGCCGGTGACTGTATTTCTTATAATATTTTCCGTTTTTAATCCATAAAGTATTGAAAATACCAAAAGGATAATTCCTGTCACAAAAAAGATAGAGCCGAACAGAAGCTTTATAACTCTTTCACTTTTGTCAAACGTAGAATTCAGAACAGCATTATCCTTATTCTCATTTATATTTTCCATGATTTAACGTCTTTCCCGTTTCTTTATTGCTCTCTTTTTTTCTTCGTTGGTCCTGGACTTTTCAAAGTCCTCATAGGCCTTTACAATCTGCTGAACAAGAGGATGACGAACAACGTCTCTACTTGTAAGATTGCAAAATGCTATATCATCGATTTTCTTAAGGACTGCCGAAGCAATATCAAGACCTGACTTTGTATCAGCAGGTAAATCCTTCTGGGAGGAATCACCGGTTATGATAACCTTTGAACCAAAGCCAATTCTTGTAAGGAACATCTTCATCTGAGCAGGAGTTGTATTCTGGGCCTCATCAAGAATGATAAAGGCATTATCCAGAGTCCTTCCTCTCATATATGCAAGAGGCGCAACCTCAATAAGTCCCTTCTCCATATTCTTAACAAAATTATCAGCGCCCATTATCTGGTAAAGAGCGTCGTATAAAGGTCTAAGATACGGATCAACCTTACTCTGTAAGTCTCCTGGCAAAAAGCCAAGCTTTTCTCCTGCTTCAATCGCAGGTCTTGTGAGGATAATCCTCTCAACCTCACCCTTCTGAAAAGCAGTGATGGCCATTGCCATACCAAGATAGGTCTTACCAGTTCCGGCAGGACCAAGTCCGAACACTATCATCTTATTACGAATGGCATCAACATATTTCTTCTGTCCGAGAGTCTTGGGCTTAATGGGCTTTCCATTGACAGTGTGACATATTACATCGCCTTCTATCTCAGTAAGCACATGTCCTGCAGCCTTCTCCTCATCCTCGGAAGGGTCATTCTTAAGAGCTATGGCATAGTTAACGCTCTGCTCCTCAATCTCCGATCCCGTCACTGACAGTCCTGCAAGCTCACTTATGATGTCATAGGCTTTATTAACGCTTTCGCCTGTACCTATAATGTGAAGCTCGCCGCTTCTGTCAATTATTTCAACCTTAAGGTTATCCTCGATCTTGCGGATGTACTTATCGTGCTGACCGAAGATGCTCTGCATCTCTTCTATTCCAAGATCCATGGTTTTCTCAGTAATATTACTCATTTATGATATGGTTCTCCATTTATTATTCTGTAAGCTCTGTAAATCTGTTCAAGCAGAATTACTCTCATCATCTGATGAGGAAATGTCATGTCGGAAAAGCTAAGCTTCCTGTCACACGTCTTTAATACCTCATCAGAAAGTCCAAGGGAACCTCCTATTACGAACTGCATTCTGCTGCATCCCTGAACGCTCTCATTTTGAATCACACCAGCAAAGCCAGTTGATGAAAAGCGTTTACCGTCTATAGCCAAAGCAAATTTCAAGGCCTTGGGATCCAGATATTTTAAAAGCTTCTGGCCTTCCTTATCCTTGATCTGCTTCTCAACGGACCAAGGAGCATTGTCAGGAGTTTTCTCATCCTGAACCTCTATTATCTCCAGCTTACAGTATCTTGAAAGTCTCTTGGAATATTCTGAAATTGCATCATTCCAATATTTCTCTTTTATTTTACCAACACAGAGAATATCAATAGCAATCAATTTTCATCTCCAAATACTTTTGTATAAAAACCGTCAATAAAGGAATCGATAAGCTCCTCATCGACGTTCATAAACTGTTTTTCAATTCTTTTCTTTATGTACTCTGTACGTTTGAAGTAAAGATCCTCTTTATCTGTGAGCTTCTCGTATACTTCATCGTCATCATACATATGCTCGTCAATTACTTCAGCCTTAAGTTCTTCTTCACACCACCCGGTGATCTTATCAAAAACCGTATCCTCCTCGGCTGCTTTACCTTTGAATATCTTATAGCTTTTTACAGCTAAAATCCCCATAACGAAAAACAACACAAACAGAGCTCCCATAACTCCGCATGTGAGGTATTTATTAAACATAGGCATGTTTAGTGGATTTTTAATTAGAAAAAAGATATCCCCAATGAGACCCAGAGTCCCGACAGTAATCAGCATAATTCCTGAAGACTGATTGTCCTCGGCTTTTTGCGCACTGCTTTGATATACCATATACTTCCCCCAGTATTACCCTCATCCGGCAGCAAAGCTGCCGACTTCCCCCAGAGGGGGAAGTCTTTAGTTGGCACAAAGTGCCGGATAATGGTTATTTTTATTTATTACTTAAATATTCATCAATACCCTGTGCTGCAGCCTTACCTGCACCCATTGCAAGAATAACTGTTGCAGCGCCTGTAACGGCATCTCCTCCGGCAAATACGCCATCCTTTGAAGTCTGTCCGTTTGCTTCATCAGCAACGATACATCTTCTCTTATTTACATCAAGACCCTCTGTGGTGCTTGAAATAAGCGGGTTAGGGCTTGTTCCGAGTGACATGATAACTGCATCGCACTCGAT
Organism: Butyrivibrio sp. XPD2002; assembly: GCF_000423945.1. GTDB lineage: Bacteria > Bacillota > Clostridia > Lachnospirales > Lachnospiraceae > Butyrivibrio. Next base: position 305,323 of record NZ_AUIY01000001.1, read on the forward strand.
CTCAAACTCAGAACCGGGAACCTCAACAGGGCTTCTTCTGCCACTCTCATCGGGCTCACCAAGCTCCATTCTGATGCACTTGCAGCCTCTTACCCATCCGTCCTCATTCTCAAGAACTTCTACAGGGTTGCAAAGAAGGTCAAAGATGATGCCTTCCTGCTTAGCATGCTCAACTTCCTCTTTTCTTGCAGGAAGCTCTTCCTCACTACGTCTGTATACGATGTGAACCTCTGCACCGAGACGAAGAGCTGTTCTTGCAGCGTCCATAGCAACGTTACCACCGCCGACAACTACGCACTTCTTAGGTCTCATGATAGGTGTTGTGCTGTCCTCAGAGAAAGCCTTCATAAGATTGCTTCTTGTAAGGAACTCGTTAGCTGAGAATACACCGAGAGCCTGCTCACCGGGAATATTCATGAATCTGGGAAGACCTGCGCCTGAACCGATAAATACAGCCTCAAAGCCTTCGTCCTTCATAAGAGAGTCGATAGTAACTGACTTTCCGATTACTACGTCCTTCTCGATCTTAACGCCAAGTGACTCAACGTTCTCGATTTCCTTCTTAACAACAGCGTCCTTGGGAAGACGGAATTCAGGAATACCGTAAACAAGAACACCACCTGCCTCATGAAGAGCCTCGAAAATAGTTACGTCATAGCCCATTCTTGCAAGATCGCCTGCGCATGTAAGACCTGCAGGGCCTGAACCGATAATGGCAACCTTCTTGCCCTTCTTCTCCTTAGCGCCCTGGGGCTTAATGCCTCTTTCTCTTGCTGCATCAGCAACAAATCTCTCAAGCTTACCGATTGCAACTGCTTCGCCCTTGATACCGCGTACACATTTACCCTCACACTGACTCTCTTGAGGGCAAACACGTCCACAAACTGCAGGAAGTGCGCTGGACTCACTTATTGTCTGATAAGCCTGCTCAACATTGCCTTCCTTAAGCTCCTGGATAAATTTAGGAATATTAATAGATACGGGACATCCCTGAACACACTGAGGATTAGGGCAGTTAAGGCATCTTGTAGCCTCATCTACAGCTTCCTGTTCGTTGTATCCCAAGCATACTTCTTCAAAATTGGTAGCGCGAACCTTCGCATCCTGCTCGCGAACCGGAACTCTTGTCCAAACGTCTTGTGCCATTTTTATCTCCAATCTTTAATTACAGTTTCCACATCCGCCATGGTGGGTATCGCCTTCCTGCTCTTTAAGTGCAAGACGTCCCTCCTCAGTCTGATATAGTCTCATACGCTTCATAGCCTGGTCAAAATCAACCTCGTGTCCGTCGAACTCAGGTCCGTCAACACAGGCAAACTTAACCTTTCCACCTACTGTAAGACGGCATGCACCGCACATACCAGTACCGTCAACCATGATAGTATTCATGCTGACTATAGTGGGAATGCCAAGTTCTTTTGTAAGCTTGCAGACAAACTTCATCATGATCATGGGTCCGATAGCTACACAGTGATCATAGCGCTTTCCTTCATCGTAAAGGTCCTGAAGGCACTTTGTAACCATACCCTCTCTGCCGTATGATCCGTCATCTGTTGTAACATAGAGATTACAAACTGTCTTGAATCTCTCTTCGAGAATTACAAGATCCTTGTTCTTGGCACCAATGATAACATCACAATCAACACCGTGCTCCTTGAGCCATTTAGCCTGAGGATATACGGGTGCTGTACCTACGCCACCGGCGATAAATACAATCTTCTTTTTCTTGAGTTCTTCAATATCCTCACTGCAAAGATCTGAAGCATTACCAAGGGGTCCTACAACATCTGCAAGAGTGTCCCCTGCCTTCTTACGGCAGATCTTGCGTGATTCAGCACCAAGTGCCTGAACAACAAGCTCAACAGTACCTTTTTCTCTGTCATAGTCGCAGATAGTAAGCGGAATACGCTCTCCATCCTCTTCAGCACGAACAATAAGAAATTGTCCGGGCAAACATGTGCCGGCTACGCGGGGAGCTTCTACGATAAGCTGATGAATATTCGCAGCTAGCTCATTAGCCTCTAAAATTTTGAACATTGCTCTCCTCCTGAATCTTTAAATTCTCTAAAATCATTATGATAAAAATAATAATAGATACATAAATCATTTTCAAGCTTTGATATGGTAAAGTGTTAAAGAATTTTTATCTGTTTGAAATAGTGATAAGAGTATAGTTACCACTTGAGTCATAACCAAGTCGGTTTACTTTACCATCATGCTTGTTTACGGCATACAAAAGACCTGTGTCACTTGTATGGCCATCATTAAATACGTGGGTCTCGGTAAACATGTAATAGTCTCCGGAGCCAGCTATCTCAATATCACCACTGTAAACATAATCGTAGTGACCCTCTTCACCTCTTACTGATCCGCTCATATCAAGCAGGATATCAAGCTTATACAGTATCTTTATTATGCTTTCCCTTGCCTGGTCTACGGAAACCATGGTGGTATATGACAGGTGATAATTCTTCTCTACAACTTCACTGTAGTTACCCTCATCATCCACGGTCACAAACTTAAATGTCGTTGTACCTACAGGCATTGAAATCGGTGCCGTATACTCAGTGGAGCTCTCAGTAGGAGTGCTTCCGTCTGTTGTATAGAAAATTCTGCAGCCCGGATCACACACAGCAACTATCATTGTAGCTGAAGTATATTCACCACTTTCCTCCATGACTGAAGGCTCTGCAGGACCAAAGTTCTCAAGATGGAAAGCGGCTGTTGATACATCACTTTTAATACCATACCTGTTAACAATAGCAGTTTTAATTACGTAATTGCCTTCCTCTTCAAGGACAAGCTCGTTTTCATATAAAATACTTGTCTCATCAGGCTCTGCGCCATTAACGGTATAATATATATTTCCATCCGTTGAATCGGTTATTCTAACATTGACAGGCTCCTCATAGGTACCCTCTTCAGGATAAATCTTGGGAGCTTCAGGCAAATACTTACGGTATTTTTCCTTTGCTATAGTAAGATCAGAATTTATCAGAAGCTCATGTATATCCGCATAAGCTCCGGCCTGCTCATAAGAAGCAATTATCTGATCCATTGCAGCAAGAGCTGTATCATCACCGTAAATAGAGGAATCGGACAGCTCATGAATGGTATTTATGGCTGCATCCTTTTCTCCGGCTTCCATCTGATATTCATACTTCATAAATACCAGTTCCGCTCTCTTTTCTGTCTCTTCAGCAGGAAGAGTTGAAAGCGCACTGTCTATGGCAGTTATAGCCTGATCAAGCTTTCCTTCTACGTAATATTTTTCAGCCTGCTCTTCATAGTTTCCAGGGCTCTTTTGTCCATCAAACATGAACATGAGCACAATAATGAAAGCAATGATTATTCCAACTGCAGTAATAGCAGGAACAACAAAGGGCTTAAGCTCATTCTTGTTGGCCTTTGATCCGGGAAGTCGTTTTGTATAAAAAACACTTTCGTCCTTCAGATCATCTGCAACACCGGAAAGAGATTCATTTATTCTGTTTTCAATTAAAGGATCAAATTCCGGAACAAAGTTTATTTCTTTGCCACAGACCTCACAGTAAAGATGCCCTTCCGGAATTTCTGCTCCACAATTAGGACATTTCATAAATATTATTCTCCGGCTTTACGAAGTGCTGATTCAAGGCAATTGCTCATAAGCATTGCAATTGTCATGGGACCTACGCCACCAGGAACAGGAGTAATAGCCGTACACTTTGGAGCAACGTTGTCATAATCCACATCACCGCAAAGCTTACCTGTCTCGGCATTTCTGTTAATACCTACATCTATGATAACAGCGCCGTCCTTTACATAGTCCTCTGTTATCATCTTAGGCTTACCTATAGCTGCTATAAGTATTTCAGCTCTCTTGCAGACTGCCTTAAGATCAGCAGTTCTTGAATGAGCAATTGTAACTGTGGCATTTTCTCTAAGCATGAGAAGTGCCATAGGCTTACCTACTATATTACTTCTTCCGACAATAACACATTCCTTACCGGAAATATCGATGTCAGACCTCTTAAGAAGCTGAATTATTCCGGCAGGTGTACAGGAAACGAATCCCTTTTCGCCGATGCAAAGAGCACCAACATTCATAGGATGGAAGCCATCCACATCCTTTTCAGGAGAAATAGCATCTATTACAGTTTTCTCGTCAATCTGCTTGGGAACAGGCATCTGAACGAGAATTCCATGAACGCTGTCATCCTTGTTGAGTTTGTCTATGAGCTCAAGCAGCTCTTCCTGAGTTGTCTCCTCCGGAAGCTCATAGGATAAGGATTTAAAGCCAACGTACTCGCAAGCCTTCTTCTTGTTTCTTACATATACCTGTGATGCAGGGTCAGCACCTACAAGAATAACTGCAAGGCATACCTCTATTCCGGTCTTCGCCTTGAGCTCGGCGGTCTTTGCCTTAACCTCATCCTTAACCTGCTGTGAAATAGTCTTGCCGTCGATAATTTTCATAATATTTTAACTCCCGTCTTAAAATAAATCAGAACAATCCTACAATATTTCCGTTGTCATCTACATCAATGTCGAAGGCAGCAGGCTTCTTAGGAAGTCCCGGCATTGTCATTATATTGCCTGTAAGGGCAACAATAAATCCGGCACCTGCTGAAACATATACATCTCTTACATTAATATTAAATCCTGACGGTCTTCCAAGAAGCGTAGGATCATCTGAAAGTGAATACTGTGTTTTAGCCATGCAGACAGGGAGCTTACCATATCCCATATCCTCTATCTTCTTAAGCTGCTTCTTTGCTGCAGGTGCATAGGTAACACCATTAGCGCCGTAAATCTTCTTAGCAACAGCTTCGATCTTCTCCTCGGGAGAAATGTCATCTGCATAGATAGGTGCATAGTTTGAAGGCTTAGTCTCAAGAGTATTGATAACAGCCTTTGCAAGAGCTTCGCCGCCTTTTCCGCCGTGCTCCCATACTTCTGATATAGCAAAATCGCAGCCTCTCTTCTCGCAGAAATCCTTTACAAAAGCGATCTCTGCCTCTGTATCTGTAAGGAAGCTGTTAAGTGTAACAACAACCGGTACGCCGTACTGCTGGAGGTTTTCAATGTGCTTCTCAAGATTAGTGATTCCCTTCTTCAGCGCATCAAGGTTCTCCTCTGAAAGCTGATCCTTGGGAACAAGTCCGTTATACTTAAGTGCTCTGATAGTTGCAACAAGTACAACTGCATCAGGCTTAAGACCATGCATTCTGCACTTGATATCAAGGAATTTCTCAGCACCAAGGTCAGCACCGAAGCCTGCCTCTGTGATAGTGATATCTGCCATATGAAGAGCTGCATTCGTAGCTCTTATGGAGTTACAGCCATGAGCGATATTAGCAAAAGGACCACCATGCACAAGTACAGGTGTGTGCTCAAGAGTCTGTACAAGGTTAGGCTTCATTGCATCCTTAAGAAGTGCCGCCATAGCACCTACTGCCTTAAGATCACCTGCTGTAACAGGCTCACCCTGGTAGTTATATGCAACAACAATTCTTGAAAGCCTTTCCTTTAAGTCCTTCATGTCCTTAGCAAGACAGAGAATAGCCATAACCTCTGTAGCAACGGTTATAACGAAATGATCCTCTCTTACTACACCGTCCATCTTGTTCCCAAGACCTACAACGATGTTCCTAAGAACTCTGTCGTTCATATCCTCGCAACGCTTAAAGATTATCTGTCTTGTATCGATTCCAAGCTCGTTACCCTGCTGAATATGGTTATCCAGAAGCGCAGCAAGAAGGTTATTAGCTGAAGTTATGGCATGAAAATCACCTGTAAAGTGAAGGTTCATATCGTCCATAGGTACAACCTGTGCGTATCCGCCGCCGGCTGCGCCACCCTTAATTCCAAAGCAGGGTCCAAGTGAAGGCTCACGAAGTGCGATCACTGTCTTCTTACCAAGAAGCGAAAGTGCATCACCAAGTCCTACACTTGTAGTTGTTTTGCCTTCTCCGGCAGGAGTAGGATTAATAGCAGTAACCAGAACAAGCTTGCCTATCTTGTTACCGGCTATTTTCTGCAGGTATTCCTCTGACAATTTTGCCTTATGCTTACCGTAGAGCTCTAAGTCATCCTCGGTTATGCCGATGCTCTCAGCAACCTTCTTGATCGGCCATAGCTCGGCCTCTCTTGCGATTTCAATATCTGATTTTACTGCCATAATAAACTCCTCCTAAATTATTAAAAAAATACAACCTCGCTAGGTGTCTACTTTTCACGAAGCATTATCTATCATATTTTCAAATTCTTCTTTTGTCATAAGAATTTTTCTTGGCTTTGTTCCTTCCTCAGGGCCGACAACGCCGGCATCACTGAGCTGATCCATGATTCTCGCTGCTCTGTTAAAGCCAATCTTATAAAGTCTCTGCAGCATTCCTATGGATGCCTTTTCCTTTTCTATAATAGCAGCTCCGGCCTGTGCAAACAGAGGATCCACATCAGATCCGCCATCGGACACATCTCCTGCAGCTACATTAGCTGCTGATTTTGAAGATACTTCCATGTTGGAAATCTCTTCTGATACATTGTCGCCGTAGTTAGTCTCAACGCCCTGATTCTTAACAAAATCAGTAACTGCCTGAACCTCATCATCAGATACAAAGCAGCCCTGAACTCTGGCTGGTTTGTTGTAGCCTCTCGGGAAGAAAAGCATATCTCCCTTTCCGATAAGCTTCTCAGCGCCGTAGCTGTCAAGGATTGTTCTTGAATCAACACCACTTGAAACTGCAAACGCTATACGGCTGGGAATATTGGCCTTAATAAGCCCTGTAATAACATCAACCGAAGGTCTCTGAGTTGCAATAATAAGGTAGATACCGGCAGCTCTTGCAAGCTGTGTAAGTCTTACTATTGAATCCTCAACCTCATTCTTAAACTGCATCATAAGATCTGCAAGCTCGTCTACGATAACAACTATCTCAGGCATCTTCTGCATGGACTCATCATCAGAGTGCTCACACATAGTATTATAGCCCTTAAGATCTCTAACCTTTGCATTTGCAAACTTCTTATATCTTGTTGTCATCTCTGCAACAGCCCAGTTAAGCGCTGCGGCAGCCTTCTTAGGATCTGTTACAACTGGAATAAGAAGGTGAGGTATTCCGTTGTATACAGAAAGCTCAACTATCTTAGGGTCGATCATGATAAGGCGTACATCCTCAGGGGAAGCCTTATAAATGATACTCATAATAATCGTATTGATACATACCGATTTACCAGAACCGGTAGCACCTGCAATAAGAAGGTGAGGCATCTTTGCGATATCAGTCACAACGAGCTTACCTGCTATATCCTTACCGATAGCAACCGAAAGCTTTGATTTTGACTTCTGGAACTCCTCACTCTCAATAAGATCCCTTAAAGCAACCATGGAGTTTTCTTTGTTGGGAACCTCGATTCCTACAGCGGATTTTCCGGGAATAGGAGCTTCTATTCTTATATCAGTAGCTGCAAGGTGCATCTTGATATCATCAGCAAGATCAACTATCTTCCTAACCTTGACACCGGCTTCAGGCTGAAGCTCGTATCTTGTTACGGAAGGCCCCTGGCTGATATCTGTAACAGTAGCATTTACATGGAACATGGAAAGAGTATCCTGCAGAGTCATGGCAGTCTCTTTTAAGTGTTTTGCTGAATCCCCCTTGCCCTTTGTTCCTTTTTTAAGAAGCTTAAATGGTGGGAATTCATATTCCATAACAGGTCGCTTCATGATCTCCTTTTGCTGTTCCTGTCTCTTTACAGCCTCCTCTTTATTCCTGGTGCTTGTAATATAGTCTGTGCTGTGAACAGCATATTCTCCGTTATAATCAGGAGCGAGAGTCTCTGAATGGATCGGTATGTTGTCCATTTCATCCTTTTTCTCCTCACGAAGCTTTGCAACAGGTCTGTAATTCTTAACCGCTGTCAGAGCTTCCAGAGCTGCACTCTCATCATAATCGTCCTCAGCCTCTTCAGGTTCAGCTGCCACATCGGCGATATCAATAGTGTGATGGTCGTCTGAAGCAACCTCCTTCGGCGGAGTCTTCATAACGAACTGTCCGTCAGGCTGCTCCCTTGTAGACAGGCTCGGATTGAATCTGATCTCATGAATGTCATCATGAATCTCCTCTTCGGGAATGAAAACATTCTGAACTACAGGCTCTTCGTCTTCTTCAGCATCATCAAGACCGTGAATGTTAAACTCCTGAACCTTAGTCTCCTTAGCCTCTTCTGCTATTTCATCCTCGTAGTCTTCATCCTCCTCGGAATCAAGAAGAGTATTCATACTTACGCCTGATACCTTCTTATCCATACGAAGAATCTTGGCATCCTCTTTCTGTTCAAGAAGTAGCTGCTCTTCCTCTTCCATCTGTAGACGTCTCTCCTCGCGGAGTCTCGCACGCTCATCCCAGCGGTCTCTGTAATCAAGAGCCTCCTGTCTGGTTCTCTCTATGACATGCTTTCCGCCCTTCTTAACGCTGTTCAGCATGGTCTTTTGTGTAAACAGGGAAACTCCGATAAAGCCTGCAACCAACATGACAATTATCGTTCCTGCAAGTGATAAATTATGATAAACAAGATAAGCAATGCTTCCGCCTATAAATCCGCCGCCATTTTGTTCCTTAAGGGCTGACTCATAGATATCTGCTGCGCTGTAGGCTGTCATAGTCTGAATCCTGCCGCAGATAAGCTCGAAAAACATGCCAAATACCAATATGATAAGCAGTCCTGAGAATATCTTCCTCAGAGCTGCCGGACTAGGTCCGTTAGACAATAAAAGAGCGCCTATTCCAAAACCAACAATAGGCATAATATAAGCAGTAAGGCCGAAAATCCCGAACATAATACCGCTGATAGCATTTCCGAAACTACCGCATATTCCAAAATTGCACAAAAATAAAAAGATCGTTAAAGCTGCGAATACAATTAGCATTATCTCGCTCTTTACTGCGTAATCCAGTGGCTCATCATCGTATCTCGCCCTGGTTCTTGCATGCGCCTCTGTTGATCTTTTACTTTTAGCTTTACCTGTCTGTCTGCTCGCTGTGGAGCGTTTTCTTGAATTACTTGTAGCCATATTCACCCATTACTTTTTTCAAAACTTTTCCCCTGCATGCGCATAATAAAGGAATGCACATACACAAAACAGTATACCATTTTTACACTCTTTGTGCTATACTTAACACGCTCAGTGATAACGTATTTCTAATTTTGGAGGAAATTTACATATGGAATTCAGACAGGAACTTGAGACAGGATTACTCAAGCAGATCGGTAACGTTGAGAACACTCTTAAGATTAAGGAAGTAGCTTCAAAGTGCAGATTACTTAAAACCGAGAACGGTATTAAAGTAGAACTTTCTTATACAGGCCCTAATGCCAGCAAATATCTTCAGTATGTTGAGAAACATCGTGAGGAGCTTACTAATTATCTTCTTCACCCCGATGATGCTGATCTCTACGAGTGGATGGAGACAAGTCACCAGACTACCATCACTCTTAAGAAGCATGAGAAGGAAAAGCTCATCCTTTACGTTAACTTCGATCCCGATACCTTCAATCTCATTACAGGTATCGCAGATGAGAACGTAACAATGAAGCTTGGTACTCCTCTTATGAATATCTGCATTAAGGATATGTCAAGAAGTGCTTTCAAGCTTGCTATTTTCGAGATGCTTCTTCTTGCAGATGAGATTGCTCTTGCAATGGGTAATGAAGAGCTCAAGAAGATGGCTAATATCGAGATGGTTAAGACATACCTCTCAGAGATTTATGATAAGTTCCATGAAGGTTCTATCATCGAATAATCCGATAATCTATTTAGCAATTATTTAAATATAAAGACAGTTAAGACTTATGATCTTAACTGTCTTTTATTTTCTAAAAAAATATTCCTGTGCCGTTACGCACATCATGGTCTCATTGTAATATTCCTTAAGCATCGCATTAAATAAATGCTCATTTCTGTGATGGAATTTAAGGCCGCTTCTTTCTATAACATTTCTTGATCTTTCATTGCCATCAAAAAAGCCGCACCAGATTCTGCTAAGGCCGACCTCTACAAAGCTGTATCTTACAAGCTCTGTTAAAGCCTCCGTGGCGTATCCCTTTCCCCAGTAGTTTTTACCGAGCCAGTAGCCTATCTCAGCTTCATCTTCACGGTCTATTCCTCTTTTGGGTGAGCTCCCGATGCGAACTCCGATACTTCCAATGGGAGATTCCGGATCCTCCTTAAGGGTAATGGCATATTCTCCGTCATCCATTAAAAGTGTCCTTATTATCGCTCTCGAATAATCAGTATCCTTGTGAGGAAGCCAGCCTGCTCCTTTTCCTATATCAGGATCACAGGCAAGTCCATATAAAATTTCAGCGTCTTTCTCCTTCCATTTACGAAGGATAAGACGCTCAGTTTTTATAGTACCAACCAAAATCAGTTGTTCTCCTTTGCAACAAACAAAGTTCCTACATGCTTTTTATTGATAATGTCATATAGATAATCAGTGTTCTTACCATTGGTAATAAGGACATCGACGCCCTTGGAGGTAGCATACTCGGCTGCCTGAAGTTTTGTAATCATACCACCTGTTCCACGGTTAGAACCACTGCCCTCAGCAAGTGCATATATATCCTCATTGATCTCCTCGACGCGGCTTATAAGCTTAGCGTCAGGATTGGTTGAAGGATTTTTATCATAAAATCCCTCGATATCAGAGAGAATAATAAGCTTGCATGCGCCGCAGAATGCAGCAACAATAGCTGAAAGCATATCATTATCAGAGAAAAGCTTCTGATCAGATTCAATCTCCACATGGCTGACTGAGTCATTCTCATTGACAATGGGAATGATGTGGTTCTCAAGAAGAGCATCAAAAGTGTTCTGAAGATTCTCTTTTCTTGCGGGATTCTCAACATCATCATTATCAAGAAGAATCTGACCTACAAGTCTTCCATATTCGCCGAAAAGCTTATCATACAGATGCATAAGCTCGCACTGTCCTACTGAAGCAGCTGCCTGCTTAAGTCTTAAGCTCTTTGGCTTTTGCTGTAATCTCATCTTGTTAGCCCCGACGGCAATCGCGCCGGAACTAACAAGAACAACGTCATAACCTAAATTTTCAATTCCTGCAAGAGCTCTGCAAAGAAGGTCGATCTGGTGAATATTGATTCCACCGTTTTCATTTGTAATTGTAGATGTTCCTACCTTTACAACAATACGCTCTTTTCTGATTTCCTTTGGACTCATAAAATACCTTTGAAATTAGTTGTCTGCATCTACGATCTTGTTGAGGTAGTAATCAACAGAACCGGTGTTACCGTTCTTGTTGTACTTGTAGTTAACACGAATGATTGTTGTAGCATACATGCTGTTCTCAACGATATCGTGGCTGTCCTCATCAATAACCTGCTTCTGGGTGCTGAGAATAACCTTCTTGTTATTCTTAATCTGTGTCCAGTATAATACAGGCTCTGTCTTACCATTTGTTGTTACGTTCTTGTACTTGCCAACCTGGATAGACTCAAGTGAATAGTTGTTACCCATCTTAACCTTGATCTTACCCTTGCTAAGATCTGTAACGTAATTAGCAGTACCTAAGCCAGTCCTTGTAGATAATTCCTGGTTACCGAATGTAGCCTTCTCGATAGGTGATGTTGCATTGATGAATACTGAGTAAGGCTCACCGTTAACTGTGAATTTGAAGTTGAAGAGTCTCTTAGGTGTTTTGCTTGTGTAGAAAGAGAATCTGTAGATGATCTTATCTGTGTTATCATCGTACTCGATTCTTGAAAGCTTATACTTAAGTTTCTTAGCACACTTAATGTTCTTTACCTTAGCGTTCTGGTCGTTGATAGCAATTGAAAGAACATTCTTTGCATAAGTACCGGGTGTGATTGTTACCATCTTGTTGCCGGTTTCTTTGTAAACAAGCTTTCCTCTTTTGTTCAGCGCCTGTGTTGTCTCACTTATGTCTACCTTTACAGCTGCTCTGGCTGTAATGGAGCTTGTAGGTACAGCACATAAGATGAATGCAGCAGCGAGTGCTGAAGCGACTACCTTCTTCAAAATCTTAGTCCCCTTAGTTTTCATACTTTCCTCCTTTGTGTGCACATATTTTGTGTCTCTGTCCATTCTAACCACAAGAACATGTAAATGCAAGAAAAATCAGACATTTTTATAAATTCAGATTAAATTAAAGCAATATTTTATATATACATAGCAAATAATGCTATTGGAAATAAAAAAGCGCTATGCAATTAAGCATAGCGTCTTTGGAGTGGATTAGGCGGGAGTCGAACCCGCGTCCAAAAATCCGTCCCCTGTCCTTCTACTGTCATAGCTGGCTATTGTGGCAAAGCCGATTCCCTTCCATAACCGGAAGCAAGCGCCCTAATATGGAAAGTAGCCCCTGATACGACCATGAATGCGGAGCGGTCATCATGTCGTTTCCTGCAAAGTCGACGCAGGTTACTGAATGTGCAGGTGCACTCAGGCCTACGCGCTGCGCTTAGGCAGCGAGTGCTAAATTATCTTCAGCGTTTATATTTAGGTTTGAGGTCTAACGCGCCATCCCGCGGACAGCTTCTCCAGCTTCAGAATCCCTGTCGAAACCTTTACTAACCCTTAAAGGTTTTATGTACAAGCCCGTCGGACTTGTACATACAGTATATAGACTTTTTCATAAATAATCAACTAAACTTGTAGTTTATTCGTAAGTGATTATATCAAAATTAATCTAAAATTGCACGAAAAATTCGAAAATAAAATTAAAAAACATCAATGTTATTATTTTCTATTAAGAATTAGTACAAGTTTTTCTAAATATCAAAAAAATAAGACCGCTGTCAAAAACAGCGATCCCATTATCACCTAAGACTTACCTTATAATCTCTCATTGCTTCTCTTTGCTGATCTCGTTTGGCAGTTGACTCTCTCTTGTCATAGAGCTTCTTACCTTTTGCCAGACCTATCTGAACCTTCACCTTGCCGTGTTTGAAATATACTTCAAGCGGAACAAGTGTATAGCCCTGTGCCTGAGATGCCTGATCAAGCTTTCTGATCTCAGTCTTATGAAGAAGGAGCTTACGTACACGAAGCGGGTCCTTATTGAAAATATTACCCTTTTCATAAGGACTTATATTCATACCGCAGATGAAAGCCTCGCCCTTATCTATGCTCACCCATGCTTCCTTTATACTGCACTTCCCCTGCCTTAATGATTTCACCTCCGTACCTGCAAGTGAAATACCGGCTTCATACTTTTCTTCTATGAAATAGTCATGAAATGCTTTCTTGTTATTCGCTATAAGCTTAATGCTGTCGTCAGCCATGACGTATTACCTCTGTTTCATTAGTCTTAGTCTATTATGCCACATTATGATTAAAAATCCATAACCTAATGCTATAACTTACTTTTTCTTTTTTCTGCCCTTACCCTGGATGCTTCTTGCAGCTTTAGAGGTGGCAGATTTCTTGTGCTTATGTACCTTGTAGACCTTGCGGCCGCTTTCCTTCTTTTCCTTCTCGGCTTTATCGCCCTTTTTCTTACTAAGTTTTTTGAGCTTTGCAGCCTCTTTAAGAATCTCCTTTTCGGCCTTTTTCTTTTTACCTTCTTTTTTCTTGGACTTAGGAGCTTCTTCTATTCCGGAATCAAGCGAAAGCTTTGATATCTTTGCAGCCCTTATCTGTGCAGGAGTCTTCCTTGCAGGCTTAGCTGCTTTGCCCTTTGTCTTCTTTGAATCCTTCTTACCCTTCTTGGATTTCTTTTCAGAAACATTTACAAAATGAAGCTTACCATCCTCATCCTCTTCGTAATAGTCCTCTTCGAAATCAGCAATGTCTTCATAATCGCCAAAATAAATATCGCGTCTTTTGGAATATTCATCGTCAACAATTCTGAAGTCAATGGTCTTGGCGAGTCTGTCAGTGTCATGAACCCTAACGGTTACAACCTGACCCAGAGTATATTTCTTACCTGTTCTCTCACCAACAAGGCAGTAATTCTCTTCATCAAAAATGTAGAAGTCATCCTCCATTGTGACAGCAGGAACCATACCCTCACAGGTATTTGGAAGCTCAACGAACATACCCCATCCGGTAACACCGGAAACAACCCCCTCAAAGGTCTCTCCGATGTGGGATTCCATAAACTGAGCCTTCTTTAATTTCTCAGTTTCGCGCTCAGCCTCTTCAGCCCTTCTCTCGGTGTCCGATGAATGTGAAGCAACAGTTTCAAGTATATCCCTGTAGTGCTTAATCTTCTCATCATCCATTCTTCCTCGAAGATAATCCTTTATGATTCTGTGAATCTGCAGATCAGGATATCTTCTAATAGGAGAAGTAAAGTGGCAGTAATATTTACATGCAAGGCCGTAGTGACCAAGGCACTCAGTGCTGTACTTAGCCTGCATCATACTCCTAAGAGCAATTCTGCTTATAACAGCTTCCTCTTCAGTGCCCTCTATTTTCTCAAGGAGCTTTTGGATTTCAACAGGCTTAATCTCCTCAGCCCTTACATTTAAATGAAGTCCAAGTCTTGAGATGAATGCATTTAAATTAGAAATCTTTTCAAGGTCAGGCTGCTCATGAACGCGGTATACAAATGGCGCCTGCATCCAGAAAAAGTGCTCAGCCACAGTCTCGTTTGCAGCAAGCATAAAGCTTTCAATAAGAGAGGTTGCTGTATTCGCAGTCCTTATATTGATTTCAAGAGGATTGCCATCTCTATCAAGAGTTATCTTTGCCTCAGGAAAATCGAAGTCGATAGCTCCTCTTTTCTTTCTCTTATTCTTTAAAATCTCAGAGAGCTCTGCCATCCTTTTAAACATGGGCACAAGCTCTTTATAACGGGATATCTCGTCAGGATCATCGTCCTCAAGAATTGCAGCTACGGAAGTATAGGTCATTCTCTCGTTTACATTTATAACAGTCTCTGCAATTTCGTGCGATATAACTGCGCCGTTACAGTCAATGTCCATAAAGCAGCTAAGAGCAAGTCTGTCCTCACCGTGATTAAGCGAGCAGATACCATTACTTAATCTGTGCGGAAGCATAGGAATTACCCTGTCCACAAGATATACGCTGGTACCGCGCTTAAGCGCTTCTCTGTCCAGAGTAGAACCCTCCTGAACATAATTGGTTACATCTGCAATATGTACGCCAAGATGATATATTCCATCCTCATAGGATAGGGATACCGCATCATCAAGATCCTTTGCATCCTCACCGTCAATTGTAACCATAGTCACATCGCGAAGATCCTTACGTCCCTGATAGTCTCCCTCAATAAGATGGTCCTTGCATTTTTCAGCCTGGTTCATCACCTTCTCCGGAAAAACGCTGGGGATATCATATCCCTCTACTATAGAAAGGATATCAACTCCTGGATCATTAATATTTCCGATAATCGCAGATACCTTTCCCTCAGGCTTTCTGCCCTTTTTAGGATCGCCATAATCAGTAATTGTTACTGCGACCTTATCACCTGTAACTGCACCCTTTGTGTGTTCCTTTAACACAAAGATATCCTGTGTGAATTTCAAATTATCCGGAATTACAAATCCGTAGGTATGTCCGTCCTGAAAGGTTCCCACAATCTTATCAATTGCTCTTACAAGCACCTTAACCACACGGCCTTCATCACGCATACCACCGTTAGTGTTCTTGTCGGAGGTTATCGTAACCTCAACAGTATCTCCTTGAAATGCGCCACCGGTGTAGTCCTCAGGAATAAAAATATCCTCATCACTTCCTTCTACCTCCACAAAGCCAAAGCCTCTCTGGTTGGAAATAAAGGTTCCGGTCATATTCTCTTTTTTAGCCATTACTTTCTTTTTACTCATATTTATTTTCCTAATCTCCCGTGGAGCGCCTTTTCATAGGATTTATAACGAAATGAAAAAGGGCACTCAAAATGAGTGCCCTTCAAGGTACGATTGTAATTTAGAATACAGTCATATTAAGTACTACGCTAAGAATGATAAAGAGTACTGATAATACGATTGTAACCTTCTTAAGAACTCCCTCTCTGGAACGGCCCTTAATCTTGCCCCAGTAAGTAGTCTCTGCAAAACCCTGAATAGCACCAAGTCCCTGTGTCTTACCTTCCTGAGCAAGAACAAGTGTAACAAGTGCAACACAATCAATAATAAAAATAATTGCCAAAACAATTTTCAACGTTGCCACGAAAAAATCCCTCCTAAAAATTTTCACAAATACTTGTTAAAGATAACACAAATATTTACAAAAATCAACAAGCTCAAAATTCTTATTTCTTAATAAGCAGTGACTTACCTGTCATCTCTGCAGGCTGCTCATATCCCATGCACTCGATAAGTGTAGGAATGATGTCTGCAAGGCATCCGCCCTCACGAAGTGTGTAAGCAGGATCATAGTTTACAAGGATGAACGGAACAGGGTTTGTTGTGTGAGCTGTGAAAGGCTCGCCTGTCTCGTAATCGATCATCATATCTGCATTACCGTGATCTGCGCAGATGAACATTGTGCCGTTCTTAGCCTTAACAGCTTCAACGATCTTACCAACGCACTCATCTACAGTCTCAACAGCCTTAACAGCAGCATCGATAACACCTGTATGACCTACCATGTCAGGGTTAGCAAAGTTAGTAACTACAACATCATACTTATCTGAGTTAATAGCCTCAAGTACTCTGTCACAAACCTCAGGAGCGCTCATCTGAGGCTTAAGGTCGTATGTAGGAACATCCTTGGGTGAGTTAACAAGGATTCTGTCCTCACCTTCGTTAGGCTCCTCAACACCACCGTTGAAGAAGAATGTAACGTGAGCATACTTCTCTGTCTCAGCGATACGAGCCTGCTTCATTCCCTTAGCTGCAAGCCACTCACCGAAGGTATTGTTAAGAAGAACCTTCTTGAATGCGATCTCCTTGTTAGGGATGAGCGGATCATAATCTGTGAAGCATACGTATGTTGTGTTGATACGAGCTCCTCTGTCAAACTTATCAAAATCATCATCGCAGAAGCAATGTGTGATCTCTCTTGCTCTGTCAGGACGGAAGTTGAAGAAAATGATTGAATCATTGTCCTTGATTGTAGCTGTGGGTGCGCCATCCTTCATGATAACTGTAGGAATAACGAACTCATCTGTCTTGCCATCCTTATATGTCTGAACCATGCACTCGTGTGCGCTGTCAGCCTTGTTGCCTTCGCCCTTAGTCATAGCGTCGTAAGCAACCTTAACACGATCATAGTTGTTATCTCTGTCCATAGCGTAGTATCTGCCGGAAATAGTAGCAATTGCACCTACGCCGATCTCCTTCATCTTATCCTCGAGCTGCTGAACAAAGTCGATTCCTGATTCCGGAGGTGTATCACGACCATCAAGGAAGCAGTGAACATAAACCTTTGAAAGTCCGTTCTTCTTAGCGAGCTCAAGAAGTCCGTAGATATGAGTAATGTGGCTGTGTACACCACCATCACTTACAAGACCGTACATGTGAAGAGCTGAATCATTCTTCTTGCAGTTATCGATAGCAGCCATAAGACCTTCGTTTGTGAAGAAGTCGCCATCCTCAATAGACTTTGTGATTCTTGTAAGCTCCTGGTAAACGATACGGCCTGCGCCCATATTCATATGACCTACTTCGGAGTTACCCATCTGACCGTCAGGAAGACCTACAGCAAGTCCGCTTGCGTTACCGCGTACATAAGGATAGTCCTTCATAAGACCGTCAAGTACGGGAGTGTTAGCCATTGCTATAGCATTTCCCTTCGGATTATCATTAATTCCGAATCCGTCCATAATAAGTAAAACTGTTGGTTTAGAACCCTGCATTTTATATGCCTCCATTTTTATAAATTAATGCTTATTCGAAAAGATAAGCTTTTTATCGGTTTCCACAAAGTAGTATACCCATAAATTGTGTGTTTTTCAAATAAACTTTTTATGTACTTATCATAATTCCTTATATTTCCAATGATTTCGTGTATTTAACTATTCTTTCTTCAAGCTCTGCCTTATCTTCAGGGCTAAGCTTCTTCTTTTTCTGGTTGATTACGTTATACTCAATAACCTTTATAAGCTGGGCATCTGAGCTGTTTTCAATTTCACTGTCTCTTTCTAAGATATACTCTGCAGCGAGTATTGCAAAAAGCTTGGCAGGCTCTGTCTTATCTGCTTCGTTTGAATCCGCAATGTCAAAAAGGCATTTTCTTGAAAGACTGATTATCTCCTCAGAAAAGATCTCATCACTTCCCACAGGAATTATCATATAGGAAAACATCAAAAGATCTAAGCCTGTGATATCCTCTGAATCAGCACATTCATTAAAGGTTTCGGAATTAAAAAGCTCTCTTCCAAGCTCATTTACAAGCATCTTATACTTTTTCTGTCTGCTCATCTTCTGAGGCATACCGGCCATCATGGAATGATCGTAGGCATTCTTTATTTCAACATCAGTCCTTGAAAGCTCTGAAAATGCCCACAGCATTGCAAGCTTTTCATTATGACTTAAAGCTTTTACATCAAGCTTACTTACCATAAGAAAATGCGCAGCATCTAATCCTGCATGTATGCAATCTCTTGCAAATATAGAATCAAGATCATCGTATACCCTTGAGGTAACACACATAAGACCTGCAAAAAGTGATGTCCTAAAAACATCTCCTCCAAGACTTCCGTCCTCGTCCTGTTCCTCATAGCTCTTCTCGATAACGGGGCTTGTACCTTCCACAAGCTCCTTAAAATAAGCTTCATCAAAGGTGCGCTCTTCATCATTTATCAGGAATTCGTGCATATACAGCTTGTAGGCACAGCTGACTAATTCATTACCATTACCACTGTTTTTAACTCTGTCACCAAGCACCTTTACTATAAGTCTATAATCCATCTCAAACCTCTTGTATATTATTAGAATTTTTTAATTCATAAGTATTTACTATGGAATAAAAAAGAAACCACATTGATTATACAATGTAGTTTCCATTTTTACACATATATTATTTCTCTTTTCTTACGCCAAGCTTTTCGGTTCTGGGTCTTGCATTTCTTCTGAACTTATCAGCAGACGCCTTCTTATGCATACCGTTTGCATCTCTCATGCCGCGTCCGTCCTTGGAATACTTGCCATCACTGCGACCATAGCCGGAGCCCTTGCCGTCACGTCTACCCTTACCGTCTCTTGAGCCATGACCCTCACCGTATCTTCCGCCTCTACCATCGCGGCGTTCTCTGCCTCTCTGGCTTCTGTACATGTCGCGCTTTCTGGGCTTAAGATCAAGGTCCTCGGGAGCCTTACCCATCTTAAGTCTCATAAGTCCGGCTGCAAGCTGCTCAATTGAGTACTCATCTTCAGCAACCTTGTCGTTGAGGAACTCAAGGCAGTCTGTGATGTCACCGCTCTCAATAAGGTCGATCACCTCGCCAAAAAGCTTTCTTGCCTTAGCTCTTGTGATCTCCTTTGCAGAGGGAACCTCTCCCTCTTCGATCTTGGTATGACAGATTTTCTCAATCTCTCTCAGCTTGTACATCTCTCTTGGAGATACAAGTGAAAATGACTGACCGCTCTTACCGGCTCTACCTGTACGTCCGATTCTGTGAACATAGTACTCGATATCCTCAGGAATATCGTAATTGAAAACAGCTGTAACACCGCTTACATCAATTCCTCTTGCAGCCACGTCAGTTGCAATAAGGAAATCAGCCTGTCCGAATCTGAATAGATTCATAACAGTATCTCTCTGGTACTGAGAGAGGTCACCGTGAAGTCCCTCTGCTCTGTAGCCCTTGTTCTTAAGGATACCTGTAAGCTCGTCAACCTTCTTCTTTGTATTACAGAAAACAAGGCTTCTTACTGGCTGATGATACTCGATAAGTCTTGTGAGCACTTCCTCCTTGAAGGCCTGAGGAATAACGTAATAGTACTGCTCGATAGACTTAACTGTGATCTCCTTGGGAGTCATCTTTATGTACTCAGCATCCTTCTGATACTTTCTTGTTATCTGAAGAATAGGCTCAGGCATTGTTGCTGAGAAAAGTGCTGTCTGCTTCTCTTCGGGCATTCCATCAAGGATAGTCTCGATATCCTCTCTGAATCCCATATCAAGCATCTCATCAGCCTCATCAAGAACAAGAACTCTTACATCGTTCATCTTCATGGTGTGGCGTCTCATGTGATCCATTACTCGTCCGGGTGTTCCAACAACTATCTGCACACCTGAGGACAGAGCTCTTATCTGTCTGGAGATATCCTGGCCACCGTAAACGGGAAGGACCTTTATACCGTGCATATATTTACCGAAACTTCTTATATCATCAGCTGCCTGCATTGCAAGTTCTCTTGTAGGGCAAAGTACAACTGCCTGAAGATGCTTGTTATCAGGATCAACCTTCTGAAGAAGCGGTATACCAAAGGCTGCAGTCTTTCCTGTTCCTGTCTGAGCCTGTCCGATGATATCCACGCCCTTCATCATTACAGGAATAGCTGCCTTCTGGATGGGAGACATATATTCAAATCCCATCTCAGTAATGGCACGAAGAACTCTCTCATCAATACCTTCTGCTTCATCATAGCGAACCTTCACTTCTTCCTTAGCTTCAGCTCTTTTACCATCAGAATCCTTGTGGGAATACTTCTTCTGATCTCTGTCCTTTGAACCTGTGACAGCCTCTGATATCCCTTCAATGTTTTTCTTGATCTCGTCTAAAATATTTGACATATTACCTCTTTCTTTTGTATGGAATTTTCATTCTATTACATAAAATGGGGACGAACATCACTCAAATGTCGTCCCCATTAAAAACATTCAAATTAACACAATGCAAAACTATAACATCAATTTCGGTTTTACACAAGTAAATAATTTAAATACTTTAAAATATGAAAATTACATATCACCGCTCATTACATCTTTATTCTTAATGATGTAATCGCAAAGTGAAATGATCGTAAGCGCAAGTGCTATATACATAATGATCGTAGTAACCAGCTGAAGCTGAGGAATATTAACGATCATAAGTATAACCATGATCATCTGGAAGGTTGTCTTGAACTTGCCCCAATAGCTTGCTGCGATGACACGTCCGTTCTCAACAGCGATAAGTCTGAAGCCGCTAATGATAAATTCTCTTGCGATGATGATAACAACGATCCATGAAGGAATTCTACCAAGCTCAACAAGACAGATCATAGCACTGCATACAAGAAGCTTATCTGCCAGCGGATCCATAAATTTTCCGAAATCCGTGACAAGATTATATTTTCTTGCAATCTTACCGTCTGCTAAATCTGTAAGAGATGCAACGATGAAAATTCCAACAGCGATCCACTTATCAGCCTCGCCAAATATGTGTGCAAGTAAAAATACTACAAAAAACGGAATCAGGATAACCCTAAAAATAGTAAGCTTATTCGGTAAATTCATCTTCATCGTCTTCCCCCTCCATCAATTCGCCAATCAGGTCATAGTCATTAGAGCCGGTGATAAGTACCTCAACAAACTGCCCACTCATAAGGTCATAGGGCACATTCATTATAAAAAGATACCCATCAAC
This sequence comes from Butyrivibrio sp. XPD2002, assembly GCF_000423945.1. Lineage (GTDB taxonomy): Bacteria > Bacillota > Clostridia > Lachnospirales > Lachnospiraceae > Butyrivibrio. Next base: position 326,832 of record NZ_AUIY01000001.1, read on the forward strand.
ATCAGGAGCATCCATATATGTTCTTGCCACATAAGTGCTGCCATCGTAATCATCATCGTCATCATCTGCTATTCTTCCTTCGATAACAGCGCTGACAATCTGTCCGATTCTGTTTCTGGCAGCCTCAAAGGCGATTTCCTGCTGCAGTTCCATTATATCATCACGGCGCTTTTCTTTCACCTCTTCAGGAATCTGATCAGGCATTTCTCCTGCAACAGTTTCCTCCTCCTGAGAATATGAAAAGCATCCGAGTCTGTCAAACTTCATTTCCTTTACAAAGGACATTGTCTCTTCGTGATCTTCCTCTGTTTCCCCGGGGAAACCTGCTATAAGAGTTGTCCTTATGCAAATGTCCGGAATAGCTTCCCTTATCTGCTTAATTCTTTCAGTTATCTCTTTCCTTGAAGTTGCTCTTCCCATCTGCTTAAGGATATGATCTGAACCGCTCTGAATAGGAATATCCAGGTAGTTACATACCTTAGGAAGCTCCTTGATGGTAGCGATCAGTTCATCCGTGATCTCCTCGGGATAACAATACATGATTCTTATCCATTTGAGTTCCTCGATGTCTGAAAGTCTTCTTAAAAGCTCAGGTAATTTCTTTTCCTTATAGAGATCAACACCGTAAAGGGTTGTCTCCTGGGCTACAAGAATGATCTCTGTAGTACCCAATTCCACAAGTGCCTTGGCGGATTCGATGATCTCCTCCATGGGAACACTTCTGTATCTTCCTCTTACCTTAGGAATTACACAGTAGGTACAGTTCTTATTACAGCCCTCTGCAATTTTAAGGTAATTGTACTGACCGCCCGTGGTCTGAACACGCTTCAGATTACCATAGGGCTTCTTCTCAAGAGAATCCAGATACATCTTAGTATCATTATTCTCTTCAAGCACAGAATCCAGAGCTTCTACAATGTGCTCTACAGATGACGTTCCAAGAATCCTGTCAACTTCCGGAATCTCCTTAAGAACCTCATCCCTGTAACGTTCTGCAAGACAGCCCGTTACAATAAGAGCCTTATATTTTCCACTCTTTCTGTACTCGCCAAGCTCGATGATGGTATTGATACTTTCTTCCTTCGCATCACCAATAAAGCAGCATGTGTTTACCACTGCTGCTTCGGCTATTTCTTCATCATCTGTAAATTCATGTCCCCGCTGTGACAGCATTCCAAGCATAACTTCAGAGTCAACGCGGTTCTTGTCACAGCCGAGAGATACAAATAATATTTTCATAGATTATGTCAGGGAATTAAGCTTCCTCTGTAGCTCCTTCGTCCTTAGATTCAAGAAGTGCTTCCTTTTCCTCATCAGAAAGAATTCTAAGCTTGTCAGCATTGAGCTCGTCTACAGCGATTGAAAGGAATTTCTCCTTATCCTTAACTCTTACCATAGGCTCGTCACCAGCGATGAGCTGTCTTGCTCTCTTAGCTGTTGCCATAACGATGGAATATCTTGAGCTGATGATAGGCTCATTTCCTTCCTCTACGTCCTTATTAACTACCTTCATAAGATCAACATATGACGGATGTATCATGTTAGTCCTCCATTAAAAAAATAAATTATTTAAGCTCTGACAGCTGTCTCTGGATATCCTCAATAAATTCCTTATTGCGTCCGGGAGTAAAATGTGCTGCCTGAATTATCTCATGCATCTCTCTAACACAAGTATCGAGATTGTCATTGATTACTATATTATCATACTCGTCAATACCCTGTCCCTCTTCTTTTGCACGAAGAAGTCTTCCGTGTATGACATCGTCTGTTTCTGTACCTCTTCCGCGAAGTCTCTTCTCCAGTTCTTCAACTGTGGGAGGCATTACAAAAAGAAGAAGTGCATTAGGGAATTTCTTCTTGATCTGAAGAGCACCCTGGATTTCAATCTCAAGAATTACGTCTTTTCCGGCTTCAAGCTTTTCCTCAACAAACTTCTTGGGAGTACCGTAGTAATTACCCACATAGCAGGCATGCTCCACAAGGCCATCCTCAGCAATAAGCTTCTCGAACTCTTCCTTTGTCATGAAAAAGTATTCTCTGCCGTGTTCTTCTCCGGGCCTGGGATTTCTCGTCGTTGCAGATATTGATAATTCATAATTATCATATCTCTTGATGAGCTCCTTCATGATAGTGCCCTTGCCGGCGCCGGAAAAACCTGATACTACAACTATAATTCCTTTTTTGTTCATAAATATCTTCCTATCTTATTCAATATTCTGTATCTGCTCACGAACCTTCTCAACATCAGTTTTTAGACTGATTCCCTTATCTGATATCTCAAGATCCGTAGACTTTGACAAGATAGTATTTGATTCTCTGTTCATCTCCTGGGCAAGGAAGTCGAGCTTACGGCCGATTCCCTCCTTGTCGTCGCCCTTATTAAGGGCATCCCTCATGGCTTTTATATGACTGCGAAGCCTTACAAGCTCCTCATCAACGCAAACCTTATCAGCGTAAAGTGTAACCTCCATGATAAGTCTGTTCTCATCAACAGCCTTATCCTCAAGAAGCTCCTTAACCTTATCGCGAAGCTTATTCCTGTACTCCTCGATGATTACAGGTGATCTCTTAGTGATAAACTCAACGCTCTCAAGCATTCCTGCAAGCTTCTCATCGAGATCCTTGTGAAGGAATTCACCTTCCTTTTTCCTTGCTGCGGCAAACTCTTCACCGGCACCGTCTATGGCCTTTTTAAGGCTGCCCCAAAGCTCTTCCTCATCAAGCTCCATGTCTTCCATACTGAAAACATCAGGATACTTTGACAATGAAGAAACTCTGATATCATTATCAATACCGAAATCCTCAGACATCTGCTTGAGATACTGAAGATACTCAGCAGCGATTTCCTTATTATATCTAACTCTGGTGTCTGCCTCTGAAAAATCCTCATAGGTAATGAAAACATCGACCTTACCACGCTTAACGAAGGTCTTAAGCTCATTCCTTATCTTGGATTCAAGAGCATTGAACTTTTTTGGCATCTTGATATTGATGTCAAGATAACGGTTATTTACGGACTTCATCTCAACCGTAAACTTATGCTTCTCATCGGCTACTTCGCTACGTCCATAGCCAGTCATACTGAAAACCATACGAAACCTCACAATCCGGCATTGTACTGCCATTAAATTTTGAAATAAACCGGATTATCTATTCTCCTCTCATACCCTAATAGATACATCCTATACTATAATAAAATGTTCCATATATTAAAGTCAACATAATAAAAGACTCAGAGCATAGCATCACTCTGAGTCCGTTTTCTTATTCGATTTCCTTAAGTGCAGAAATATCTGTCCCGATGACCATGGAATAGTTTGTGTAATATACCACAAATCCTGGTTTAGCACCGCCCGGCTTTTTAACGTCCTTGCGTTTCAGATAGTCAATCTCGACCTTATCCTGGTCTTTTCCTTTGGAATAATAAGCCGCAAGGGAAGCAGCCTCCTCGAAGGTTCTGTCCGGAACCTCCTTACCCTCTGTTATAAGAACAACGTGAGATCCGGGAATTCCCTTAGCATGGAACCACCAGTCACCACCGTTTGCCATCTTAAATGTAAGCTCATCATTCTGATAGTTATTCTTGCCTACATAAATATGGAAGCCATCGCTGCTTACATAGTGTAAGGGCTTGCTCTTGGATTTCTGGTTTTTATTATTCTTGCCGTTCCTGCCCTTACCGTTGATCCTGTCTGCAGCGCTTCCCTTAATATATCCGCCTTCAATGAGCTCTCTTCTGATATCTGTGAGGTCATCCTCCTGCCTTGCAATATCAAGTGAAGCCGCAATGGACTCAAGGTGTGATACAGTCTGGGAAACCTCCTGCATCTGCGTCTCCAGAGCCTCTGCAGTTCTCTTAAGCTTGGTATAGCGGTCAAAATACTTCTTGGCATTCTGAGCAATAGTGAGTGTAGGATCAAGAGGTATTGTCACGTCATTACCTGTATTGTAGTCATTAACAGTTATAGACTTTGCCTCAGGCTCAGCGCTATATCCGTAAACCGTTAAAAGCTCGCCGTAAATACGATACTTATCCTTTTTCTCCGTATCCCTGAGCTGATTAGTCTGAAGATCAAGGGTACGTACATTTCTCTCCAAAGCAGTTGCAACAAGCTTTCTTAGATCAGATGACTTCTGTCTTATTCTTGTTACCGTATTCTTCTCAGCATAGAAATCAAGAAGAAGAGATGAAATCTCATCATACTCCCTGTAATCTGAATCATCACCGCCGTGAAACATTGTTAGAGGAACCGCCGCATATTCCTTAGGCTTTTCATTTATATAAATAAGCTCAGGTGCAAAATTACCCTCTTTTATATCATTCACAACACCTTCAAAGGAAGTCCAGATTTTAGACAGTTCCTCCGAATCAAGAGCTATTGCAGATTTATCGCTGTCCAGGCCAACTCTGTAGCATATCTCCTGAGCGATAACCGGAGACAAGCCTGTAAATGAACCATACAAAGCCTTGAAAAGAGCCTGTCCCTTAGAAGGAATTATGCTCATAAAATCATCCTTTGTAGCTGACAAGGGATCAAGCTTATCCTGAGTTACGGGAACAAAGTAATCACGTCCCGGAAGCACCTCTCTTACTGAGCTCACAGATGAAGGGATATGCTTAATAGAGTCGATGATCTTATTATCCTCATCGACAAAAATGATATTGCTGTACTTTCCCATAAGCTCCATAAGAAGTGTCTTATGGCGAAGGTCACCCATTTCATCAAGGTGCTCAATCTCAATTCTGATAATTCGCTCAAGTCCCGGCTGGTGCACATCTATTATCTTTCCATTCTGCAGATGCTTTCTCAAAAGCATGCAAAAATTAGGTGCCACCATGGGGCTCTGCTTATTTTCATCAGTCATGTACACAAGCGGAAGTGATGCGTCAGAGGACATGAAAAGTCTCCTCTGGCCTCCGCCATTTTCAACAGACTTACGGACAGTAATAAGAAGCTCATCCTTTTCAGTCTGAGCTATCTTATATATTCTTCCACCTGTTAATTCTTTCTTTATGTCGCGCACTATGTTTGCGACTGTAATACCATCAAATGCCATTTTATTTATCCTTTAGTATCGTCTGCATTCCTTATCAAGCAGGTCAAAGTTCACATAGTCCACAACTCTTCCTGTGGAATTATTAACTACTGCAAAGTGCAGACCTTTACGTTCAATCATTACGTTAGTGTCGTTTATCTCAAGAACGAAATCACTGTCCTTAAAGCTATCCCAGCTTCCCTTGATGTTATAGGATACAGTATCATTCACCTTTCCCTTGAGTTTCTCATTATCCTTTGAAACATGACTTTCGGACTGCTCTGCATTTATGGCAGCAACTATGGTTACGTCCTGCCCCTTAGGGATATCATCGGTTATACCAAGAGCCTTAAGAGCTGCAATATTGTCATCCGAAAGACGCATAGCTCCGCTCTTTCTGGTAGTTATGAAAACAGTATAATCACCGCTCTCGGCATAGGGCTTTATAGCTTCAAGATATTCCTGGAAGTCTGTCTGCTTAAGGTTCATATCTCCTCTCTGTGAGAAAAGACTTATATCTGAGCCCAGAGCACCCTTACAGATAATATTGAAATCAGTATCCTTAGGATTGATCTCAGAAACAGGAATCTCAACCTCATAGCTTCCGTCAGGCTGCTGCTTCATGATATAGATCATAGAGCTGCTATAGTCTCCGTCTCTTCTGACGTCAACCTGCATCTCCTCAATCTTCTCAACAACTCCCTTTATTTCGCTGACAACAACCTTAACATTGTCGCCCTCGATATTTATGCTGGCATTGGCTGAAGCTCCTTCATAATTCTGCTCCATTGCCATCTCGTCTGTAATTCCTGCAAGCTCGTTCATAAAGTGAGACTTTCTGTCCAGCTCAGCCTTTTCATATTCCATTCCATACTTCTCAAGAAGTGTCTCTGTATCTGAGAAAAGGTTTGTTCCAAGACCAAGTCTTTCGCCCTCAATTGAAGCGCCAAGAGCTGCAACGGTTGTAGGGAACATATCAAAGGTTGTGTAATCTCTTGCATAGCTATTAACCTTTGTAGCATCAGCATTTATAAAGCAGGTATACACCTTCCTTGTGTAGTCAGAAGGAATCATCGCACAAAAATCAGCGTCCATTGTGGGATGATCACCAACAAGAACTATGGTTGTATTTTCATAAAAATCCTGCTCCTTGATCCATTCAACGAATTCAGTGGCCTGTCTGCTTGCGCAAGCAAATACATTTGAATACTGATCGTCGAATTCATCCTGGCAGAGTCTGCATACATAGCCATCCTCAAAATGAGTATCAACTGTAAGAAGTGTCATGTTGAAGGGCTCATCATTTTTAGAAATCTCGAGAAGGCGCTGCTTTGCAAAGTCAAAGAGCTTCTCATCCTCAAAGCCCCACCATACGCCGTAATCCTGAGGAATCCAGCCTGCATCCTTTGCATAGGGATAGTCGATAATGTCAAAATCTCCGTGGGTCTTAAAGAAAAGCTCACGTCCGCCAAATGTAGCATTAGAGCCGCAAAGATACTCCTGATGATAGCCCTCATCCTTCAAGATATCACCAAGTCCCCTGACTGTAGGAAAGAATGACTCCTGATCGGACATACTGTTAGCATCAATACTTATCTGAAGCGGAAGTCCCGTTGACTGGGCAAAAATAGCTCCCATGGTCCAGTCTGTTCCGGGCATGGAAAAGCCACCTGTCAGCTGATCAGAGCCGTCTCCGAAAAACTCATTCTGAAGCGCAAGCTCTGTAAGCTCAGGTATTCTGTTCTTATCAAAGCCGCCGCCATGCTCCTTATCTGTATCCGTAACCTCTGTTGACTCAAGATAGATATAGATAAGATTCCTCTTCTTTTCAGGAAAAGCTACGCTAACAGAATTGGGATCCGCATAGTTATCCTTGATAAATGTGGAGGCATGAAGCTGTTGATCTATATAGGATGTCATATCAAGCTGCCCCCAGGTAAATGCCAGTGCAGCCACCAGAGCAATAACACCGGTAAAACCTGCAATAAGATTTCTCTTACCTCCAAAGGCTTCCTTCTTTACAAAGGTCAGGAATAAGAACACAAGCAAAGCTGCTACGCAGGCAGGGAAAAGTGCCTTCATAATAAACAGCTTTATCATCGCATGTGATGCTCCTGAAAGTGACATCTTCACGTTAAAAACAAGCTCATTTACAGTCATGGTGTTCCAGGTATGGAAAAACCACCAGGCAGTAAAGAAAAGTAAAAACGGTATTCCTATTATTATTGTTGCAATTATATTCTTTAATATATTTCTCTTTTTCACGAAAGCTCCCCAAAAATGTTATAATCATATAGGTTTTTCAAACCAAACTATTTTAGCATAATACGGTACTAAATATCAAAAGTAGCTTGTAGTTAAGGAAATCTTTTCATGAAAACAAAAAAATTATCACTTACATTTTTTGCACTTATTCTATTATTCACCTGCACCTTATGCGGATGCTCATTTTCCGGGAAAACTCCGGATGAAATAGTAAAAATGCGTCTCTTTTTTATGGACAACAAATATATAATCCATGCCTGCGGAATGATCAGCGATGAGGATGGCAATGAATACGATTACACAAACTCAAAGGAAGCTCTTACAAACTCCCTTAATAATGGCAACAAGATAATCGAGATAGATTTTCACTATACAAGTGATCATGAGCTTGTCTGCGGACACGCATGGGGTGACCTTTACTTAGACGGCAAGCAGCTTACACCCGGCGAAGCACCTACCCTTTCAGATTTTTTAAACTGCAAGGTTCAAAACAAATTCACTCCTCTCACCTTTGAGGATGTCACTAAATTCATGGAAGAAAATAAAGATTTCTATGTTGTTACGGATACCAAGGAAACAGATATTGAAACCTATAAAATGATTGCTGAAAAATATCCTGACCTTTCCAAGAGATTTATAGTGCAGATATATCACGCCTCTGAATACGATGATGTAAAAAAAGCAGGCTTCCCCTATATCATATATACGTTATATGAAGCAACCGAGGATGAGCTTACTGAAAAAGCACTTTTAAAGGCTGCTAAAAAGCCCCTGATCGGATTTACCTTTCACAGCGACCTTGCCTCAGATTCTGATTTCGTGTATACGATGCTAAAAACAAAAACTCCAATGTTTGTACATACTGTAAATGATGATTTTCTCATTGATGAATTTTTAAATATGGGAATCTCCGGAATCTATACAGACAGAACCGATCTTGTAACAAAAGCTACTGAATAAATCAAATTAATTTAGAAAAGGCTTGAGGAATTTCAAAAAACCTCAAGCCTTTATTTTCACTTTGTTTCAAGAATTCTGCCCATCTCATCCCAGTCAAAATTCTGAAGTGCCTTTTCTATGTTTTTAATGCATTCGCTGTCCTTTACGGAAAGCTTACACTTTTTCAGTTCGTCCAAAACAATCTCAGCAGCATCATAGTCCATGGATGAAACTGCTTCCGCCAGAGTTTTGCAAGCCTCCTTAAGCTCCTCCTCATCAATCGGTCTCTTATCACAATTGATGTCACTGTTAATATCCTCAAGGACTGACAGCTTCTCTGAATAGCTTCTGAACATTTTAAGAAGCTTATCAGTATTGGCATCAATGCATTCTACATCTTCATTCTTACCGGCCTGCTCAAGCTTAAGCGCCAGTTCAGACAATTCGTGCGCACCGATAACCTTTGAGGTACTTTTAAGAGAATGAACCTTGGTTGTATAATAGCCAACATCACCGCATTTATAAGCATTCTCAATCTCATCAGCCTTATTATCTATACTTGAATAAAAGCCGTTCAGATATTTGAGAAGTACCTTTTCAGTGCCGCAAAAAGCAAGGCCTTCCTTAACGGAAATCCCATCTATATTATTTAATGACTCAATAATCCTTTTTTCCATAATACAAATATACAATCCCCCGCTTGTATACTCATATTATACACAGAGTTTCCAAAAATAAAAGACTTGATTATTGCCAGCCAATCTTAAACAATTGCTAAAAAATATGACAGCCCGCATGGGGAGCGGGCTGCCAAAAAAATGAAGAAAAAAGGAATGAAATGAAAAAACAGCGGGCTTATTTTATGGTATCGAATATAATTACTTCGCCTTTGTCAATGAAATCATACATTTCTACTACGTCCTCGTCTGACTCAGCAATAACAACATCCTTGCCATCCTCTGACTTGTAGTAGGTTGCATTTCCGTCTGTATCGAAGTTCACATAAACTTCGTCCTCTGCCTCAAGGCCCTTATCCTCGACCTCGTAAGCCTTTACATAATGATTACCGGCTGTGTAGATCTTATTGTCATAGATCATAAGCGGATAAGCTGTTCCGCCGGAATAAACATAACCGAGATACTCGATTTTATCACCGTTATATCTGTAGAGGTCAGCCTCTGTTGTTCCGATGCTGCCTTCCATATCACAGTCATAGGTATAGTCGGTAACTGCAAACAGATCAGCGCCATCTACTGATATATTAGCGTACCCCTGGCCAGGCTGAAGCTTGTTTACGATGTCTGTAAAGGTCGCACAATCTGAAATATCCACAGGCTCGTGCTCGGGTGTAACAACCTCAGCTGCTGTTGCTGTAGCTTCATCCGCGATTTCATCGGTTTCAGCTGCCACCTCTTTAGCGACATCTTCTACAGCTTCAGAGGCCTCCTCTGCCTGATCAGCTGCTTCCTCTACAATCTCAGAGGCTGTGTCGGTAACCTCAGCAGTATCTTTGCTCCCACAACCAGCAAGTACTATCATAGCCCCGATAAGTAACATAGATACTTTCTTTTTCATATTTTTATATCTCCTCATCATAAGAAAATCTGTAACATTTATGTTACATGCTTATTGTAATATCACCTGTCCAACAGATGTCCAACAAGACAAATAATTATTTTTTGAATAAAAATTCCCACTCCATAGCATGAATCAGGAAGTAATTATCAATAATCGTCACCAAGGAGAGCGCCCTCTGTGGTGCTTGCCCAGTAATAGGAGTTCATGTATACGCCTCTGAAGTTCTTGACTGCCTCTTCGTCTCCATCAAGGAATTTATACATATCGCAGTTAATGAGCTCAGGACAGATTCTCATGGCACCGCTCTTGATCTCAAGAATGTCACTGATCTCATATTCTTTCAGTGTATCCTTAAGACTGCGGATTATAACGTCCATCTGCTTCTGCATGGCTCTGTCGTACATTCCGTCCTCCCAGAGTGCAGCAAAGGCCTCTGCTCTTGTCACGGTGCCGCCCTTATTATCTATAAGATATGCAAGAAGCTCCTTTGACTTGGATCTCTTGAATACAACGGTCTCTCCCTTTACAAATAGATCAAAGTTACCAAATGTCACAGCCTTGGCAAGGGTGCCTGATTCGTCATCCTTATTGTCTATTACGTACTGAACCTCCTGAAGAAGCTTATCTCTGGCAATAGGCTTAAGAAGGTAACCATCAGCATGGATTGAAAATGCATCAACAGCATATTCAGAGTAGCCTGTAAGGAATATAATTGATGTCTGGGGACTCTTTTCCTTAATGATCTTGGCAAGAGTAAGTCCGTTCATCTCAGGCATATCCACATCAAGCAGCGCAAGGCTGATATTATTTTCATCCATGTATTTAAGTGCAGCCTCTCCCGAGGAAAAGCCCCTTACCTCATCAAAGAAGCCAAAGTCCTCAAGAAGTGCTACAGTAAGATCTAAAATCAGATTTTCATCATCAACGCAAATCGCTTTCATTATTATGCTCCCCACATGGTACCTTAACAGTTACCATTGTTCCTACATCAATCGTACTTTCGACTGACAAATCTCCTCCGCAGAGATTCTCAAGCCTTGTCTTTATGGTCTTTAATCCAAAGTGCTCCTCACCCGATGCTTTAAGTTTCTCTACATCGAAGCCCTTTCCGTTATCACGGACAGTAATCACATGAAAACCGTCTTCTGTTTTTACGGTTATCCAGATGCTTCCGGTTTTCCTGATTCTTACTCCATGTCTTATGGCATTTTCTACGATTGGCTGAAGGGTAAGTGCCGGAAGTTCAAAATCATCATCCTCAATGTCATAATCAATCCTGATATTGGGGAATCTTATCATCTCAATCTCGGAATAAACCCTTGTATGCTCAAACTCCTGATTAAAAGGAATAAGGCTGTTTTTATTGAGTGATCCTATGTTATTTCTAAGATAGGTTCCGAATTTCTCCGCTGTAGTAAATGCCTTTTTAGGATCCGTAAGGCAAAGAGCCTGAATCGTAGAAAGGGTGTTGTACATAAAATGCGGCTGAATCTGAGACATCATTATCTCAATCTTGGTCTCATCCTCAAGTGCCTTATCGTGCTCTCTTACAAACTGCAGGTGAAGCCAGATGTAGAAAAAGAGGCATCCGGTAATAAGCGCAACAGTTTGAAATGAGACACTCGCATTAAACATTCCGCTTATATCTACCAATACACAGATAGTAATGATCAGCGCTATCATAACAGGAATAAAGTTTATCAGTTTTCTCTCATCCTTGAATTTTTTTAGTGCGACCCAGACCAGCCATACTATTAATATACCACTAATTATATGGCAACTGTATCCAAGAGGTCCTCTTACGAAAAAATTATCCTTTGAAATCGTAAAAGCTATACCCGAGTACAATGCAGTGGAATATATCATCAGGTTGATGATCGCCAGAATCCACGGCTTCTTATCATCGCTTAACAGTCTGATGAAAAGAACAATTATTATAGGTCTTCCAATGTAGCAATACATACTGGTGAGTATTCTTGCAAATACGCTTATGCCTGTTAACTGCAGGTAGGTTTCTATTTGCGAAGCAAAAACAACCGAAAAGATAAGACCGACATTTTTAAACAGTATCATTCTCTTATCTTTTTTTATGTATTTATCTACACATATAACCGCCGCTAAGCATATCAGCTGTAGCAGCAGCGAAAAATTAAGAGCTATCGAGCTCTGAGCTGCCAAATCCATAGTTGCTAATCCCCTAATTTGTAATTTTGTAGACAAAGCCACCAAATCCTGCTTCCTTGGAAGCCTTGTCATATACATAGATTGAATCTTTAGTAGAATATGCCAGATAAGTACCATCCGCACCAACCGGGTTTCATAACTTTGTTGACTATATCTTAAATTGTCATGTCCAACAAATGTCCAACATGTTTTTTGCTTAACAAATCTAATCATCAAACGCAGTAAAATACGCTATTTATCGCCCTTGTAAAAATATGACAGCATGGTAATATCGTCAAACTGATCAGCCTCACCGACAAATTCATCGATATCTTTTCTTACGGTTTTTATAAGAGTCTCAGGATCATTACTTGTGCATTTATTTAGCGCAGTAACACACCTGTCCATTCCAAACAGTTCATGTTCAGTATTCTCAGCCTCAGTAACTCCATCAGTATAAACAAACACACTATCCCCGGGCATGAGCGTAAATTCATGCTCCCTGAACTTAGCATTCTCCAGCATACCAAGAGGATGTGAATGCTTATACATCACAGGTTCAAATTGTCCGTCCTTATGCCTTAAGATAGGATGCTCATGGCCGGCATTAGCCGCAATACCCTCACCGGTCTTTAAGTTAATAACTGCAAGCCATACAGTTACAAACATCTCAACCTTATTACCGCTACACAGGGTATTATTAACATCATAGAGAATATCAGCAGGAGTTCCTCTATTTGACTGTGTTCTTATCTTAAGAAGTGTCTTTGCAATCACCATGAACAGAGCTGCAGGAACACCTTTTCCGGATACGTCAGCAATGACAATAGCTAGATGGTCATCATCAACAAAGAAGAAGTCGTAAAAATCGCCGCCAACCTCCTTTGCCGGATCCATTTTTGCATAAATATCGAACTCTTTTCTGTCAGGGAAAGGCGGGAAATCGCAGGGAAGCATATTTTCCTGTATCCTGGTTGCTACGTTGAGCTCAGTATCAATCCTCTCCTTATCAGCAGTTACCTTCTGAACCTCATCAATATAACTGTCTATGGTAAGCGCCATATTGGAAAAGCTATGGGCGAGCATACCTATCTCATCGCGTTGCTTTATTTTGGTCAGCCGCTTTACTACCTCTTCGCTATCCTTATTTATCATATAATTTTCAACGTTGCTCTGTACTTCCTTTAAAGGTACAAGAACATAATTCCTGATAAGAGACAGACTTATCGCCGCAAAAATCAGCATAAACAAAACAGTAAACAGTGCACCATGTCTGGTCTGATCTGCTATTTCATGCTGAACGGCAAAAGTACTGTAGGTAAGGCCAAGGAATATATGATAGCCGTTAATATCTGTAAGAGTCTCATAGCGGTCAACAAAGCCTACACTTTCTGCCATGTGATAGGAATTGCTAAGAGTATCCATTAAGGTATTTTTCTGCTTTTCATCAAGCTTAATTGTAGTTCCAAGGGTATAAAAATCTCCGAACTTAGAGCTTCTTGGTCTGGATCCATCAGAACCGCTAAGAAGATATATGGCATTTTCAAATTTTTCATCAGCAGCAAGACAATAAATATACTCTATGTCAAAGGCCTTCCTTATCATATTGAGCCTCATGACACAGCGATTGTAAATTACTTCCGCATAGAACTTTCTGTCCTCTTCGGAAAGTGCCTCTATATCATCTGTAGATGCTGAATTAAAAATAAAACCGGGATTTCTTAAATTGAATTCATGATTTTTAGCAGCAGAAATTTCATTCGTATCATATTCGACTTCCATGGAATCCATGTTTTTAATCCAATATTCAAAGACATAATCCATGGATCTGTACTGGGCAAAATATCCGTCCAGATCATCAAATATGTTTTCTGCCTGCATATTTTTCTGATTCAGAACAGTCTGGGTTGATGCTGTGGCAAGTATAACCCACGAAACAAAACCAATTACGACTGTTCCGATCAGGAAGTAGATTAGAATCTCTACGAAAACGCTTATTTTGATGTTGCCTTTATATTCTGTATTGCTATTCTTCATTAAATCCACCTCACAGACTTAACAAGTCGATACTAACAGAATAAGTCCAACAAATGTCCAACACTAAATTATGTTGTTTTCATAATATGTGTCTTCTTTAAAATATTTACAAGCTTTGATCCCTTGGGGAATCCCATAAGCTCTTCCTCTGTAACGCCTTTGGTTCTAACCATTCCAACCGCGTATGTAAGGACACCTGCAGAAATTGCAAATGCGACAGAAATAAGATTTATGAAATAATCTCCTGTCATAAAGGTTTCAAACAGCATGGAAACGAGCTTATATACTCCAAATGCCACAAGTCCCATACATGCCGAAGCGCCTGCAGGTATTATGTACATTTTCATAATGTCGTATTTAACATCAAGTGTCTTGGATACAGCTCTCTCATTCAAAATACACATAACCAGTGAATAGATTATGGTCACTATCGCAAGTGATTTATTTCCAAGATCTGTAAATAACAATAACGGTGCAAGTACTGCAGACTGAAGCACCAGCGCTATCGCCGCATTCAGAACAGGAATGTTAACTCGTCCGATACCCTGCAAGATCGCATTACTTACTGTAGATACAGAATAAAATACGACTGTAATAGCAAGCAGCTGCATAAGAACACCTGCTTCATGCAGTGTATCCTTCTGCGGGAACATCAGCATAATGATAGGATCAGCAAGGGCAAAAAGACCTACTGCTGAAGGAATCGCTATCATATAGATCATCCTGTATACCTTTTCAACAAGCTGCTCTGTTCTCTCGAAATTTTTCTGAGCATAATATGTTGAAATACTGGGCATGATCGTTGAAGCTGTAGCAGTTGCTATCGCAATAGGAAAATTAGCGATTGTAGCCGCTTTTCTACCATATACACCAAGTCTCTTGGTAACCTCAGTATGAGCAAAGCCCCTCTGGTAGGTCATGATCTTGGTAAACATGGTCGAATTAAGAGTATTTGAAAAGTTATAAATCGCCGTACTTAAAATGATAGGTGTGACAATCATGATGATAAGAAGGAAAATCTCTCTGTATCCAAGATCCTCATGCCTATCATGTATCACCTTACGCTTAATAGCATCTCTGTTTATGTTGTAAACAAAAAGCATAAACACAAGGGCAATCAGAACACCCGAACCGGTACCAAGAGCACTACCTATAGCACCATACATGGCCTGAATAGAATCATCCCCGCCCTTTGATGCAGCAAACTTAACAAGGAAGTAAGCTCCGCCTACGGATACTATGGCATTAAGTATCTGCTCTATAAGCTGCGATACACTGGTAGGAACCATTGTTCTATGAGCCTGGAAGTAGCCTCTTAGTACTCCCAGTGGACCGAATATAAATACAATCGGTGCAAATACTCTTAGAACCGGAATCGCATATCCATCGACAACATAGGGTGCGCCAAAGAATATGAACAAAGTTCCGAGACCGCCAACTATAAAAACATAAATAAGCGCACAGTGAAAAATTCGCTGTGCGTTGCGATACTCATGTACCGCCAACCTCTGCGATATGATCTTACTCATCGCAGAGGGTATGCTGTAGGCTGAAATCAATAATACAATTTGGTAAATGTAATATGATGCAGTGTAATATCCATTACCCTCATCACCAATAATGCCGGTGAGAGGCGCCGTATATAAAAGGCCGATTATTCTGGATATAAAGCCTGCCATTGCAAGGATAGAACCCTGCACAATAATACTTTTCTTCTTACTCATCTTAATTAGGGTCTAAGCCAATCGTACATCTCCTGATATTTGGATGCAGAAACCTCCCATGAGAAGTTTGCAGCCATTGCACGATCTATCATCTTATTCCATTCGCGCTTGTTGTCATAGTAAACTCTCTCAGCTTCGCGAACGGTACGCATCATCTCATGCGCATTGTAATTGAGGAATCCGAATCCGGTTCCTGTGCTCTCATACTGATTGTAAGGCTCAACAGTGTCCTTAAGTCCGCCTGTCTGCCTTACGATCGGGATTGAACCATATCTGAGGGCCATCAGCTGAGACAGTCCGCAGGGCTCAAATAATGAAGGCATAAGGAATGCATCTGAAGCCGCATAAATCTTATGTGAAAGCGGATTAGAATAGAATATGTTAGCTGATACCTTATCAGCGTACTTCCAGGCAAAATGTCTGAACATATTCTCATACTGCTCCTCACCTGTTCCGAGAACAACTATCTGGAGAGCATCCTGACAGAGCTCATCAAGAACATAAGCAATAAGATCAAAGCCCTTCTGATCAGTAAGTCGTGAAATGATACCGATCATCATGATCTTGTCATCCTCAGGAAGACCCAGCTCTCTCTGAAGCGCTCTCTTATTCTTAACCTTCTCTTTGCGGAAGTTAATTGCATTGAAGGGATAATCCAGGAACTTATCGGACTCCGGATTAAACTCAGTATAATCAATACCGTTAACAATTCCTCTGAGGTCATTGGTTCTGGCTCTCAAAAGTCCATCAAGACCCTCACCATAGAACTCAGTCTTAATCTCATCTGCATAGGTGCTGCTGACCGTAGTGATCGCGTCAGCATAAACAATGCCGCCCTTCAACAGGTTAGCATCCTTGTAATATCCAAGCTTATCCGGTGTGAAGTAATAATCCGGAAGGCCTGTAATATCCTGAACATCCTTTGCATCCCATTTTCCCTGGAACTTAAGGTTGTGGATAGTCATTATGGACTTGATTCCACGGAAGAATTCATTACCCTGGAATCTCTCCTTCAGATATACAGGAATAAGGCCTGTCTGCCAGTCATGGCAGTGGATGATGTCAGGTCTGAAGCCAATTACAGGAAGGATTGAAAGAGCTGCCTTACTAAAGAAAGTAAACTTCTCAATCTCCCATATAACATCTCCGCCATATGGTGCCATTCCACCAAAAAAGTACTCATTATCTATAAAATAGTAATTAACGCCGTCAACCTCAGCATGGAAAATACCTACGTATTCACTCTTCCAGTGAAAATCCATGTAGAAATTGGAAACGTATTCGAGCTTATCCTTCATCTCCTGAGCCATGCAGGTATATTTGGGAAGGATTACTCTTACGTCAAAATATCTCTTATCAATGTCCTTCGGAAGTGATCCGACAACGTCTGCCAAACCGCCTGTCTTAATAAATGGTACGCCTTCTGATGCTACAAATAGAATGTTCTTCATGTAGTGCCTCCATTATTGGAAGATTTTTTATTATATTTTTTTATTTTATCAGTCCTCAGTAACCTTGTACTTAGCGGACTGCATAGCTATAAGCTCCTCGTCTGAGAAATAATCGATTCTCATAGCCTTCTTGACATCACTTAAGGTCTGTGCAGCAACTGCCTCTGCTACCTCAGAGCCCTTCTTGATAACGTCATATACATAAGGAATATCCTTCTGGAATTCCTCTCTGCGCTTTCTTATAGGCTCAAGTTCAGCCTGAAGTACATTGTTAAGGAACTTCTTAACCTTAACATCACCAAGTCCGCCTCTCTTATAATGAGCCTTCATCTCATCAAGATTAGCGTAGTCAGGTGCAAACTCTGCAAAGTGCTCATCCTTTGCAAATGCATCAAGATAAATAAATACCGGATTGTTCTCAACTTCACCGGGATCCTCAACCCTGAGGTGATTAGGATCTGTGAACATACCCATTACCTTTTTCTTGATCATCTCCGGTGACTCTGAAAGGTAGATGCAGTTACCAAGTGACTTACTCATCTTGGCTGTGCCGTCTGTACCGGGAAGTCTTAAGCATGCCTTATTGTCAGGGAGAAGAATGTTAGGCTCAACAAGGGCCTCTCCGTAAACGGAGTTAAACTTACGAACGATCTCTCTGCACTGCTCGATCATAGGCTCCTGGTCCTCACCAACGGGAACTGTAGTAGCCTTAAATGCAGTAATATCAGCAGCCTGGCTTATAGGATATGTAAAAAATCCAACAGGTATACTTGTCTCAAAATTACGCATCTGTATCTCAGACTTAACTGTGGGATTTCTCTGAAGTCTTGATACAGTAACAAGATTCATGTAATAGAATGAAAGCTCTGTGAGCTCAGGTATCTGTGACTGAACAAAGAGTGTGCTCTTGGCAGGATCAAGACCTACAGCAAGATAATCAAGTGCAACCTCGATAACATTCTCTCTTACTTTGTCAGGGTTCTCAGCATTGTCAGTCAAAGCCTGAGCATCTGCGATCATTATAAAAATATCATCAAACTCGCCTGAATTCTGGAGTTCAACCCTTCTTCTGAGTGAACCGACATAGTGTCCAACATGAAGCTTACCGGTCGGACGATCGCCGGTCAAAATTACTTTACGCATAACCTTTTTCCATCTCCTCATTTAGATTCATATAAATTCATTTAATGTATAGTATAACATATAAAACTCTATTTTTTTATAGATAGAGCAAATTGTTCTCTGCTAACGGATGCAATTACATCACTTATCTCAGGAGTCTGTCCCAGAATGCCGTAATCGGGATGAACAGGGATAACTCCAAATTTCATGGTCTTACCACCGAGTCTGTTCTGAACATAGTCACCTATCTTCATACAAACGCTCTGCAAAACAGCCTCCCTGAGTCCCCACTCAGTGAGCTTGGCCAGCATCTGATCTGTGGTGGCGATATCCTGAAGTATTCTCGCCTGGGAAATCGTGCCGCCCGCAAGTACTGTGTGAAGTGATAGAACTTCACGCCTGCCATCGGCATTCCAGGTGTGTGTATCCATGATTCCGGCTGCAAGTCTAAGGAGCTTTGATGCACTGCCCACCAAAAGGAAATTCTCCATACCGACCATAGCCGCCATATCAAGGGTATCACCTATGTAATTACGGCATCTAATGCTATATGCCATTGAAATGTGAACAAAGTCCTGAATATATTTATGTCCTGCATTACCAGGAACCGCAATGACATTCCTGATGCCCTGCTCATATTGCTCCTGAATGGTACCTGCAATCTCTGCCAGAATATCATCCTGAGAGGTTCTGGCAACTGAGCCGTTACCTCCAAGTATTCTGCAGGTCATGCCCGGTCTGTCGTAGGACACTGACGTAACCGTAATTTTAATAAGAGGCATGATATCAGCAAAATGAATGGCATCTGCCACCGCCTCAAAAATTATATTCCTGGCATCCTTATCAATGTAAGCAAAACCAGCCTTTCCATTGGGATCTCCCGCAGGAATCCTGTCTATTCCATCAGTTCCATCCAAATACAAATTGATATACTCCGGCTTAATAAAAATTGAATCCGAAATATCAGCAAGTCGCCTTACGCGCTCAACAATAACATGGATCTCGGAGATACCCGATAAACCGTTAATGTTGCTTCCCGAGGTGAGAACACAGTACTCACGCATAGCGTGGTTCTCCGGGTGAGGCACGAAGCGAACAGGTACATTTATTATTTTTCCCTCATCTGTATGGAATTCTATTGACTCATAACTAATGCGAAGGAGCAAAGACGAAGCAGCTGCTTTGGCGGCAACTGCGGCGATTGCACCTCCGGTAAGTGAAGAAATATTTGAAAAAACGTTATCAACTTTATGGATCATTGAATTCCCCCTAAAAGTGTTTTTTCATATATTCACATTTATTAATATAGTATAACATGTTTTATTGTAAGTCGCTCTAATAAAGGGATATCTTTTATATTAATTCTTAATTAAAATCGAGAAATATTCTAAATCTCGTTAGTGATTATATTTAATTTCGAGTTATTTTATATTTAGTTTATGATTTGTCCATATTCTGTACAAATTTACTCTTTACTATAGTCTTAACAGGAGTTAGAACTTCTGACTCCCCCAACAAAACTTTTTTCATACCGGGTTGTCAGGTTCCCCACCTGACAACCCCTCCTCCCAAAAATACAAGCCGCAAGGCTTTTTTTGTTGGAATAATACGGGCGGGGCTCCCGCATGTCGTCCCCAAACCTCGTTGCGAAAATATGCATAATCGGTTTGGGTACAACATATGGGAGCCCCGCCCTTGGTTATTTAATATCTTGCGATTTGTTTTTCTACCATGCGTACAAACTCAGTGTTTGTGCGTGTTTTGGAGAACATGTTGATGCACTGGTCAACGGCTTCGTCGGCCTTCATGCCGTTAAAGCCCTTACGGAGTGCATTAACAGCTGCAAGCTCATCGGGTTTAAGAAGAAGATCTTCTCTTCTGGTGCTGGACTTAGGAATGTTGATTGCAGGGAAGATTCTCTTTTCCTGCATCTTTCTGTCGAGTACCATTTCCATGTTACCTGTTCCCTTGAATTCCTCGTAGATAACGTCGTCCATCTTGGAGCCTGTTTCAACAAGGGCTGTTGCAAGGATTGTAAGGCTTCCGCCCTGTCTCATCTTTCTTGCTGCACCAAAGAAGCGCTTTGGCATATGAAGGGCAGCGGGATCAAGACCACCGGAAAGTGTTCTTCCTGACGGAGGAACTACGATATTGTAAGCTCTTGTAAGTCTTGTGATTGAATCAAGAAGAATCATAACGTCCTTGTTGTGCTCAACAAGACGCTTAGCTCTCTCGATAACCATCTCTGATACTCTCTTGTGGTGTTCAGGAAGCTCATCAAAGGTCGAGTAGATGACCTCTGCGTTAGGTCCCTCGATACTCTCCTTGATGTCCGTTACTTCCTCAGGACGCTCATCAATAAGAAGAACGATGAGGTGAATATCAGGATTGTTTCTCTTAACGGAAAGTGCCACATCCTTAAGAAGTGTGGTCTTACCTGCCTTCGGAGGAGATACGATCATACCACGCTGTCCCTTACCGATAGGTGAGATAAGATCCATGATTCTCATGGCGATCGTGCAGCCGGGGTGCTCAAGAACAATCTGCTCCTTAGGGAAAATGGGAGTCATCTTCTCGAAATCCCAACGTCCCATAGCAACCTCAGGCTTATAGGTGTTTATGGTATTAAGCTGGAGAAGTGCTCCAAACTTATCATTTTCCTTTTTCTGTCTTGCAATACCTGTAAGGATATCACCGGTCTTAAGATTATATTTTCTGATCATTCCGGGAGCAACATATACGTCGTTCTCTCCGGGAAGATAATTCTCACAGCGGATAAATCCAAAGCCGTCCTGCATAACCTCGAGGATTCCGTGTGCATCGATACCGTTTGCGATCTCAGCATCCTCTGCAGGGGCTTCCTTTTTAGGTGCGCTCTGCTCGTGAGCTGCTTCAGCAGGCTTATTCTCAGGTCTTCTGTTTTCTCCCTGCTTATTCTCAGGCTTTCTGCCTTCCTCAGGTTTATTGTCATGAGCCTTCTTCTCAGCGTTATTACCCTGAGTGTCAGCCATAATTATCTTTTTGCGGCCGGGCTTTTTAGCAGGAGCCTTCTTCTCGCCATCATCAGCCTTAGGAGCTTTGTTCTCAGGCTCTGCCTTCTGTGCAGCCTGGGCTCTCTGCTCAGCCTTCTGCTTCTCATCAAGCTCTAAAAGAGCATCAATAAGCTCTGACTTTTTCATCGTTGTAACGCTCTTAATGCCATTCTGCTTTGCGAGGTCACGCAGTGAAGCCAGTGTAAGTGTTTCTAATTTTTCTCTCAACGTTTATTCCTTTCTTATAAATATAAAAAATATTTATTTACCTAAATATTAATATGCTAGTGGAAAAAATAATCGATAACTTATAACTTAAGTCTGATTGTCGACAAGCTAATGCTCCAAGATTAAACTACCTTCGACTATTGTTCACGATACATCATTAAAGAAAAAATATCAATAGAAATTTTTTTAAGATTTTATTAACTATACATTTAGTAAAAAGGGGAACTAGTCGTTCCCCTTACCACTATCAAGCATGATTCCTATGGCTTCCTTAGCAACCTCATAGAGCGTAGCCATCTGCTTTGCGCCCTCATCATCCATCTCGGCAAGCTTATTATATTGGGAAGTAAAATAGTTCTTTGCCTGAAGAACGGTGGCGCTGGATATAACTCTTCCGTTACTCATAATGGTACCTGTCTCAGAGTTATATCGGCCTGTTGTTGTCTTGAATTTCTGAGCATCGCCCATTCCCATTGACTGAGCAAGGGAGTGGATAAGAGCTTCTCTTCCTTTATTATCCGGCATATGTCCCCCTCATCCGTCACCTTAGGTGACGCCATCTCCAGCTGGAGATGGCCTAAAAACAATGTTTTTTTCTAAGGAAAAACTTATATTACTTTGCAACAACTTCCTTGATTGACTCAGCAAGTCCTGCAACACCTGCAATATTGCTGGGAACAATGATCTTTGTAGCCTGGCCGTTTGCAGCCTTCTCAAATGCCTCAAGGCTCTTGATTGTAAGAACAGACTCATCTGCGCCAGCTTCCTTAAGCATTGTGATACCGTCTGCATTAGCCTTCTGGACACTTCTGATAGCCTCAGCCTTACCTTCAGCCTCTCTGATCTGCTTCTCCTTCTCAGCTTCAGCCTTAAGGATTGTAGCCTGCTTATCAGCCTCTGCCTGAAGAATCTTACTCTGCTTCTCACCTTCTGCAACTGTGATTGCTGACTGCTTCTCACCTTCTGCGAAGAGGATCTTTTCTCTCTTTTCACGCTCAGCCTTCATCTGCTTCTCCATGGCGTCACGGATCTGCTCCGGAGGATTGATGTTCTTAAGCTCTACTCTTGTAATCTTGATTCCCCAGGGATCAGTTGCAATATCAAGTGCATCCTGCATCTGAGCATTGATCTGGTCACGGCTTGTAAGAGTCTCATCAAGAGTAAGTGAACCGATTACATTACGAAGTGTTGTAGCTGTAAGGTTCTCAATAGCACCGATAGGATTTCTTACTCCGTAAGCATAAGCCTTGGGATCAGAAATTCTGAAGAATACGATTGAGTCGATCTGCATTGTAACGTTATCCTGTGTGATAACGGGCTGAGGCGGGAAGTCGCAGTACTGCTCCTTCAGGTCAACCTTTCTTGCAATCCTGTCGATAAAAGGAACCATGAAGTGAAGACCTACATCCCATGTCTCTTTGTATGCACCAAGGCGCTCAACAATGAATGAATGTGCCTGAGGTACAATCTTGATATTAAGTGCGATAAGAACAAGTATTAAAACAATAACAATGAAAAACGGCATATCTCTCCTCCTTTATTTTAAGCTCTTTTCACAATGAGCTTATTCCCCTCAACCTTTTCTATTACCACAGTCTCGCCGCTTGTTATAACATCCCCATCTTCAAGACTTCTGGCATTCCAGGTTGTTCCATCAAGTACAACATTACCCGTTTCCTTAATGTTGTCTATCTCCTTACTAACATTGACCTTTCGGCCTATCAGCGCATCGATATTGGTCTTAACTATCTTTCCGCCAAGAAGCTTAAGTGACACAGGTCTCACAAGGAGCAGTGCTATTACGGAAACAATAATAAATACTACTATCTGCAAAGGGAGTGATGCTCCCATAATGCATGCAAGGAATGCTGCTAAAGCACCAAGGGCAAACCATATAGTGGTAAGCCCAAGGGTAAGAATTTCACTAACAGCTAAAATAACAGTCAGTATCAGCCAAAATATCATAGGCGACACCCCAAACAAATTGTTGTACATGTCTTCGCCCTCCCATTTTGAACTATAAATTAGTAAGTAATTTTTATTAGCTAATCTCGTTTACATAGATCTGTACACGGCTCTGGATAATATCCGCAACCTCTTCTGCAGTCTTCTGTCCGCTGAAGTATGCTGAAGCCTCTTCATAGATAATGTTTGTTACCTCTTCGTTTGCATTACCAACCTGATCGATGCTGTTAAGGAAGTTGATAACCTCATTGATCTCATCATCTGTCATGGGATCGATAATGATCTCTGTCTCTCCGATGTACCATGTGTCATCGTATTCTACTTCCTTGCCGTTCTCATCAACGTAAGTAGGCTTTTTCTTAGCATCAGCTGAAAGCTTATCCATCATGTTCATGCTTACAGGCCATGAATCATCGATAGTCTTCTGGAAGTCATCTGTCAGGAAGTATCTCATGAACTCCCAGCAGCCATCCTTAACCTTTGAAGAAGCATTCATTGTCAACTGTAAATTAGGATAAAGCGCTGATCCGCTTCCGTTATCTGAAGGGAAACCTACAGTAGTGATGTCCTCACCGAATGTACCCTTCTTCTCATAGTTGTAATCACTAAAGCCATTGAGATAGAATCTGTCTCCAAGTGAAAGTCCCTGTCTCCAATATGCAGAAGTATCGTTGTAGTAATCATCCTCTTCAAGCTCTTCAGGGAACTCGTTTACAAACTCAAGAAGGTGAATGAATGCCTCTGAATTATAGCTACATGTAAGTGTAGTCCAGTCAATATACTGTGAACCTGCAAGACTGAGAGCCATCTCGAATACTTCGTCTCTTGCAAGAGGTCCGAAGATATTCTTATGCTCGATGTTCTTTTCCTTTACGATCTTCTCAAGCTCATCGATAGTCCATGTGTAATCATCACCTACATCCTTCTTGGGAGCAACTACTGTCTCAACATAGAAGCTGGGGATAATCTTGTACATCTTACCGTCTGTCTTGAAAGCTTCCATTACATGATCCATGAACTTGATCTTGCTGAGTTCTTCATCATTGTTGAAGTAATCAGTCATATCCTCAAAAAGTCCCTTGGAAATATAACTGTCTACAGGCATATCAGCATCAAGAACAAGAATGTCAGGTGCGTTACCTGAAACGATATCTGTGTTAAGTCTGTTAGCACCGCCTGAGTAATCATCATCGGAGTCATACTTTGAATAGTCATTGATTACGATACGATACTTGTCGTTTTTCTTATTAAAGCTGATGATCTGTGCTCTAACCTTATAATCGATATAGTTACAGCCAAGTGTGATCTGCTGCTTTTCGCCTACAGCCTTAGGATCAACCTTTGTAAGGTAAGAAAGTGTGTAGCCAGAATCATCTGAAGGAATAAGTGCAACCATCTCCTCGTCTGAAATAGCAGCAAGGTTGGATAATCCATAAGTGTTGATATCAGAGTCTACGAAGTTAAGTATCATTGATACGTTAGCATCGCCCATGTTGTATGTGTAAACACCCTCTGAACCTACTGCAAAGAAATCATGGGAGCCTGCACCTGAGTAGAATGTATAATCATAGAACGGATTCTCTGATCCCTCTACAGCTGTAAGTGTTCCGGCATTTACATCTACCTTGTAGAATTCTGCAGTTGCAGCATTCATGGCACCGAAATTACCATCGCCAAGCTTATAAAGCATTACAGATCCGCCATATTCACTATCTAAAACATCACTGGCTTCAAAGTCTCCGGCAAGGCTTCCATCCTCGGTATTATACTTGTGCATACCGTTTGCATCTGCTGTAAGAAGTGTGCTGTCATCAACTAAAAGGAATGAGTTGATATAAAAATATGAATCAGCACTTGTATCAAGCTTATTTCTCCAAACCTCAGCACCTGTGCTGTCATGCTTAACCATGTAGTAAACATCAGACTCAGCGGTATCACCACCAAGAACCTCTTCATTAGAGATATCGATGTAGTTATCAGCTGACTCTTCAGTAGTAGTGCCGTCACCCTCTGTTGCAGCATCACCTGTACCATCTGCAGACTCTGTGGTAGCTGCATCAGCATCTGTGCTTTCGCTATCAGATGTAGCATCTGTGGCGGCAGAAGTATCCTCTGCATCAGTAACTTCAACGTCTCCGTCCTCGCCGGAATACTGGTCAATATCATCAACAACACTATCAGAATCAGAGCTATCTGTATCAATTTCGATATCGCCGCCTTCTATGATGCCGCCCATATCACCGCTCATTCCGCCATCGTCAGAACTGAAATCAAAGCCGCCGCCCATTCCGGCAAACTGAGTCTCAACAGTATAAATTGAACCATCGCTGGCAACAGCAACATTAGCAACACTAAGGTTGTCCTTCATAGGAAGGGAAATAGGTGTAACATTACTTCCATCCTTGTCAAAGGTATATAAGGTGCTCTGGTTACTGCCGTCATCGCCAACAGAATTGTAAAGTGCATATACCTTATCGCCATAGCTTCCAAGAGCTGAAATGCTTGCAAGGTCTACGCCTTCTCCAAGGTTAATTGCGGTCTCCTTAAACACGAAAGCAGTAGCATCATGTCCTGCTTCCTCATCTGCTGTAGATGATGTGTTACTCTTTTTGCCACAGCCACAGGCAGCCATATTAAGCGCCATAACTGTAGCAAGTGAAATACTAAGAATTCTCTTTAGATAAATTCTCTTCATTAAATATCCTCCTTGTTAGTGGGTGAAGCAAACTAAATACCATTAGAAATATTTCCATTTTTCGTTATGGTATTTAAGATTTGACTCAACATCATATTTCCAGTCGACAAACTTTTGAACAAGCATGCCAACTGTCCACTTTCTGTGCCTGTAAGCCTGAACGACTATAATAGCTACCATAATGAAAGCTATTACGGCACATATGATTTGAATTAAAAATACAACAGCCAAAATATTCTCATAGGCTCTGGCATTGTTCTCCCAATAGGGATAAATTACAGGTTTCGTCTGCATTCCTCTGGTATTGAACTTGGTAAGAAGATTAAATAAGTTACCATTTTCAAATCTTGCAGTATTATCAACAACCTCAACCTGCGTTGTATTAAGCTGGAGCTTATCTATGACAAAGTTTTTGGCATAATTGTCTACTGTGTTGGGCATAACAATTTCCATGCATACTATGCCCTTGGCCTGTACCTCGACATCAGAAGTACCACTCTCTGCTTCATCATCATTCTTAGAAGCAACATCGACCTTTCCAAGTGTTCCATTGGTAGCAAGTACAGACGCATCAATTTTTCCATAAGTAGCCAGGGACTCAAAGGACATGTAAACCGTAGGGAATATCATGCCAGAAGCCTTAACATACTTACCGCTGTCCTTCTTAACGACACCGTCAATATAATGAGGAACTCCTCCAATAAGGATGCTCTGTCCAACAATATTGTTGGAACCAAACAGCTGCCACGCAAGCTCTTCATCAAGCATTATATGATCCTTCATGAGAGTATCACCGGCAAAGTAGTTACCACTCATTACACGCATAGGATGAAACTGGAAATAATCTCCGCCTATACCTATGGCAACTGCTGTGACAGACTTTAAATCCCTGGTAAGTTCAACACTACCTACTGCGCTATAGCAATAATTCCAGACTGCACCGGAACCCTGTGTGCTTGCATCAGCTTCCTGAAGTCCGTCAGCTATAAGTCCCTTATTAATGTTGTATACATACTCATTTATCTTGTCTGTACCAACACCCTGGTTCTCTGAAAAGAACATGCTGACCTGACCACAGCGGGTCTCATTAGACCATCTCTGACCCATCTGCTGATCGTACTGCCTGTGTACAACCTGGGCTCTGTAAAGATCAAGCCCAAATATTGTGAGAACAAGCAACACTATTACTGCAATATATATGATCTGTTTTAATTTCAGATTTTTGAAAAAATTAGTTATTCCAGCCTTCATCTTGGCCAATATATCTACTCTGTTCATGAATTGTTAGCCAGTCTTACCTGATCACCTGAATTAATAGGAGCTGTTGAAGTGGTGATCACATATTCATCTCCCTCAAGACTTCCGCTTATAGCTGCGGTTGTATCATCAGTTCCCAAAACCTCAACATCCACTCTGGACGCAATATATCTGTTTCCAAGAGGGCTTGATTTTGATCTGACTATCAATATGAACTTTCCGTTTGTATCCTCTCTTATAGCTCCTGCAGGAACTGTAAGGTCGTAGTTATCAGATTTCTGTCCAATCTGAAGACTTACAGACTGTCCGCTCTGAACCTCTGTACTCTCGATAAGGAATGTAAGTACCTTCTTTGTGTTGGGGTTCTGCTGGTCTGCTGTAATAGATTTAAGTGTTGCCTTGAAGTCTGTGTAGTACCAGGAGTTCTGAGGCTCAGCGATATCACCGACCTTAAGTCTC
Organism: Butyrivibrio sp. XPD2002; assembly: GCF_000423945.1. Taxonomy (GTDB): domain Bacteria; phylum Bacillota; class Clostridia; order Lachnospirales; family Lachnospiraceae; genus Butyrivibrio. Next base: position 354,784 of record NZ_AUIY01000001.1, read on the forward strand.
TTAGCCTGATCCATGGTAACTGAGAAGCTTGTCTGCATTCCCTTGCTGTCCATCTGAATAACAGCAACTGCATTCTCAGCATTTGTAGACTCACCGGCCTTAAGAGCAAGCTCAGTAATCTTACCGTCAACAGGTGCATCGATTGTTGCACCAACGGCTTCCTTCTCAAGCTTCTCTATTGTTTCCTTCTGGTCTGCGATAGTATCTCTCTGACCGTCAAGCTCGATTTCCTTGGCGATCTCTGTAAGGAGCTCAGTTCTGTCATTTGTAGCTTTATCAAGCTCCTGGGCTGTCTTGTTCTTTATATCCTGAAGTTCTGCAGCCTTTCTCTGGTAGTCGTTATCTACCTGGCCTGCCTGTGTTGTAATCTGTGATGTATCCTTTGTGCCGTTAGCCTGCTCAAGAAGGAGCTGGTTTTTCTCTGCTTCAAGAGCCTCTATATAAGCTTCATTTACAGTTTTCTTTGCAGCTGTAGTCTGCTGAGACTTCTCATAAGCTTTCTTTTTCTTTTTATATTTTTCGTTAGCAGCATCGGTAGCATTTTTGGTTGAATCCCAATATTCCTTAGCAGCTTTTTCTTCTTTGCTGCCTTCACCATATTTTCCTTTTGTTTCGTAATATGACTTTTCCGCTGAAGATTGTGCAGACTTAGCTGAATCCAATGCAGACTTAGCTGAATCATACTCATCCTTTGCTACAGTATCACTTGAATCGGAACTGGAATCAGAACTATCAGCTTTTGCAGCTTCAAGTAACTGATCAATCTCTGTAATTCTATATGTAATATCAGCATCTCTGTACTGAGGAGTTGCCTCATCATAGTTGTACTGAGCTGCTGTGTATGCCTGATCCTGTGACTGCTCGTCAATTGCAGCCTGAGCATTCTCATCGGCTGTCTTTGCATTATCATATCTGTCAGTAGCAGCCTTGAGCTTTGCCTGAATCTGATCCATTGTTAAGGTCTGGCCGTTTCTTACACGGTTAATGGCCTCATTTGAAAGATCACCTGAGAAAAGTGAAGTCTCATAGGTCTGCATAAGCTCCTCAAGCTTCTGTCTTGCCTCTGTTAATTCAGTTGATTCCTTATCCTCAAGGTAATAAAGAACATCTCCCTTCTTAACCTCTGCACCTTCAGAAACAGCAACGCTCTTGATTACGCGCTCCTGAGAAACCTTTACGTTGTAAGGATCCTTTGCCTCAACAGTACCTGTTCCTCTGATAATCGGTGAAATTGTTCCCTCCTGAATCTGCTGAATAGCAACCTCAGGCAGTGAATAATTCATGATTGTGTTTGAAAAGAATGTAAGTAACAAAAGGACTGTCAAAAATGCGATAGCAATATCCTTGATAATGTCCTTACGACTTTTCTTTGGTCTTTGATTCTTTACTTCAGACATACCTAAATTCCTCTTCCCTTAAATACTATTGCTTGCCCCCTCATATATGGGCAAATTGCCATTTACCATTTGGCAATAAAATCTATCCTTTTAAACCACCCTGGTATGAAATACCTTCGATAAGGTACTCTTCCCCGTAGAGGAAGATCAGAAGCGGAGGCACCAGATAAATAACTGCGACCGCGAATGCAAGGCTTATCTCTCCTGCATTGATCTTCGACAAAAATACCGAGAGTGGATGAAGCTCATCATTAGTTAAAAGTATCAGTGGCTGCTCAACCATGTTCCAATAATCAATAAACACAAGGATCGCTATTGATATAAGTCCGCTCTTACAAAGCGGGAAACATATCTGTGAGAATATCTGCCACTCGCTGGCACCATCGATCGATGCAGCTTCCATAACCTCTGTGGGTATTCTTCGTATAAACTTCGTAAGCAGATAAACCGCAAACGGTGAAAAGAATCCCGGAAGCCATATCGCCCATCTGGTATCAAGTATCTTAAGCCAGGATGAAACCAGATAGTTGGGAACCAGTGTAACCTGGTAAGGCATAAGCATCATTATGATGTATATAAAGAAGATTATTTCTCTTACCCTGCCCTTATATCTTGCAAATCCGTAGGATGCAAGCATCGCAACCATGAGCTGTACTACAAGAATCGGAACAACATAGAACACACTGTTCCAAAACTTAACCAGGTACTCAGGTGATTTAAACAGCACCGTGAAGTACTGACTGAAGGACACCATATCAGGTATAAACTTCAGGTTTACCGTTTTTGAAATAAATACCTTACCGCCCGTTTCAGTGGTCTGAAATACCGCGCCGTAGTTGGCATTGATCTCAGACGAACTCATGAATGAATTTGTTATTGTAAGTATTGTCGGCAGCAGGAACAATGCTGCAAAAATTGTACATATAATTGTTCCGGCTATAATGCCGTATTTGTATATTTTCTTTTTTCGTCTTGCCTTCCGAATAGCTCTCTCGTAGAACTGTTGCTCACCGGTAGGCAATTTCATTCCCGCCATATCAGCCTTCTATATCCTTTCCATACCGGTTTTCCGTAAGAAACATTATGAGCATAAGTACAACGATTACCAGAGCCATCATTATGGCCGAAGCGGAAAGCTTCTGATAATCGACAGACGCAAATGTATTATTCATAAAGTGCTGCATCATATACAGCGTTTTATATGGATAATCTCCGGTTAATAGATAAATCTCTCTAAATACCTTAAAGGAGTTGATAAGAGACATTATCGTAACAAAGAGTACTGTTGATGAAAGATATCTCATCTTGATAGTCCAGAAAATCTGGCTATCTGTCGCACTCTCAAGTCTCGCAACCTCAATAAGGTCTTTGGGTACGCTGGACAGCGCAGCCATAAACAGGATCATGTTGTATCCCAGGTTCTTCCATAGGAACAACGCGACAATAACTATCTGAGCCTTATCTGACTTAAGCCAGTCAATCTTAGGCCCGCCAAAGTACATTCCTATTACATTGACAATTCCGTTAAAGTGGAAAAGCACCTGCCATATAAGGACGATAGATGCTATCGGAACCATCATGGGACTCAGGAAAAAGCTTCTAAACTGACTCTTGAAGGGAATTCCCGATTCCATTACCACCGCCAGAAATAGTGAAAGCGCAACAGCCAGAGGCACTGCAATAATAGAAAACATGAAGGTATTGGATGCAGCCTGCCTGAAGGCATTGTTGGTAAATACTCTTTCGAAGTTAAACATTCCTACAAATTCCTTCTGAATCGGGTTATTAACCACGGCGTAGAATACAACTACGCAGAAAGGAATTACGAAGAATGTAAGAACTCCCATAAGACTGGGCAGCAGGAAAGCCCAGGAAACAGCTGTCTCTCTTATGGCCTTCTTGGTGCTTCTTCCTCTCTTCCAGTTTTTCTTCATTTTGTCGAGAGTGGAATTATTTTTAATGCGGTTTACTACAGAGCCCTTTTCTGAGGTCTGCCCTGCAGCATTCCTTCTCAAAAATCTATTTAGTTTCCCAGATTTTTCCGAAACCTTTTCGGAAATATTCTTGAACTTTTCCATCTTTTAAAGTTGTCAGTTCCTATCCGCCGGAAGTGCCGGCTTTTTATATTTATTCAGCTTAGTTCTTAAAGCTGTGTATAGGCGCAGGTATTCTTCCGCCTCTGTTTACGAACTCATCACAGGAGAATTTGTTAACGCTCATGATGGGACCAAATCCCAGAAGTCCGCCAAAGTCTACTGTATCACCTGCCTTCTTACCGATAACAGGGATAAGTCTTACTGCTGTTGTCTTCTGATTGATCATACCGATAGCCATCTCATCAGCGATGATTCCCGCAATGGTGGTGCTCTTTGTATCACCGGGAATAGCGATCATATCAAGACCAACTGAGCATACGCAGGTCATAGCCTCGAGCTTCTCTAGTGTCAGAGCGCCGGCATTAACCGCATTTATCATTCCCTGATCCTCACTTACAGGAATAAACGCACCTGAAAGACCTCCTACATAGGAAGAAGCCATAGCGCCGCCCTTCTTTACCTGATCGTTAAGAAGTGCAAGTGCTGCTGTTGTTCCGGGAGCACCGGCATGCTCAACACCGATCTCATGGAGAATATCAGCAACACTGTCGCCGATAGCAGGTGTAGGTGCAAGGGACAGATCAACGATTCCAAAGGGAACGCCAAGTCTTTCGGAGGCTTCCTTTGCAACAAGCTGTCCAACACGTGTTACCTTGAAAGCAGTCTTCTTAATGGTCTCGCAGAGAATCTCGAAGTTCTCACCGCGAACCTTCTCAAGCGCAGTCTTAACAACTCCGGGACCACTGACACCGACATTGATAATTCTGTCAGCCTCAGTTACGCCATGGAAAGCACCTGCCATGAAGGGATTATCATCAGGAGCATTACAGAAAACTACAAGCTTTGTGCAGCCTGCGCTGTCGTTGTCCTTTGTAGCTTCTGCAGTTTTTACGATCACATCTCCAAGAAGACGAACTGCATCCATGTTGATACCGGTCTTGGTGGAGCCTACATTTACTGAAGAGCATACGACATCTGTCTCAGCGAGTGCCTTTGGAATAGACTCAATGAGAAGTCTGTCTGCATTAGTCATGCCCTTACTTACAAGCGCACTATAGCCACCAAGGAAGTTTATACCTACAGCCTTGGCAACCTTATCAAGTGTCTTGGCAATTGTCACATAATCATCTGAGGTCTTGCAGGCAGCAGCACCTATAAGCGCAATAGGTGTTACGGAGATTCTCTTATTTACGATCGGAATTCCGAACTCCTTAGCGATATCCTCACCTGTCTGAACAAGATCCTTGGCAGAGCCATATATCTTTTCATATATGTTTTTGTTAAGTGTATCAAGATCTGAGTTTATGCAATCAAAAAGGCTGATACCCATTGTAATTGTTCTTACATCAAGGTTTTCCTTTTCGATCATTTCATTTGTTTCTGAAACTTCATTTATGTTGATCATTTATCCGTTCCCCTTCGGTATTAAAGCAGTGTATTAGAGTCTGTGCATTGAATCAAAAATCTCTTCTCTCTGACACTTAATAACTACTCCAATGTCTTCGCCGAGGCTTTCAAGAGAATCAGACATGTCCATGAAGTCGACCTGGCTCTTAGCCACGTCAACTATCATCATCATATTGAAATATCCGGAAACTATAGTTTGGGAAATGTCAAGAATGTTGATACCATTCTCAGCAAGGTATGTGCATACCTTAGCGATGATACCAACTGTGTCCTTACCAACAACAGTAATAATAATCTTATTCATAATATTTTACTCCTCACTTTTTTCACACTTCGATAACAGGAGAAAGCTCATTTCTCGCAGCTACCATTATAGGAAAGTCATTTCCGTGATATGGGTTGTCGCCCATTTCTATCTCAACCCGAACAGTTTCATAGGCCAGCTCAGGAAGATTATTTTCTTTACTTAGGTGTCCCAAGAGAATTCCTTTTAGATTATCATGCAGGATTCTGCAAAGAAGCTCCCCACTTTTTTCGTTGGACAAATGTCCTTTTTCACCAAGTATTCGTCTTTTCAGCTGATACGGATATGGTCCCGTCTGAAGCATTCTCACATCGTGATTGGCTTCAAGAAGTACTGCATCCATTCCCTTTAAATTATCAACTGTGTACTCATTATAGCATCCAAGATCAGTTGCGATTCCGATTCTCTTATCACCACAGGCAATTCTGTATGCCACAGGCTCAAGTGCATCGTGCATTATTGTGATCGGATTTATAACGAGATCCTTGACCGATACCTTTTCATCGGCCCTTATTTCATGAAATTCGGAAGCAACCATCTCGCCCTTCTTATCACTTGCACGAATGCCCTGCAACGTTCCCCTGGTAGCAAACACAGGAATATCATGCTTCTTAAGGATTGTGTGTAATCCGGCTATGTGATCCGAATGTTCATGGGTGACAAAGATTGCATCAATGTCATCTAGTGAAAGTTCTAATTTAGACAAACCTTCAACTATTCTTTTTTTACTACATCCCGTATCTACAAGGATGTGAGTGGTATCGGAACCTACGTAAATACTGTTCCCACTACTGCCACTCGAGAGGCTTGCCAGTCTCATATAATGCAGTCTCCGTTTCAATACTAAATTTAATCTGTGAAAAATATGTGTTTATAATATTAAAAATTTATTTACTATTTCCAATATACTTCGATCTTGTCGCCCTCATGAATAGCCTGCATGTAGTCGGGAGTACCGCCATTTAGCGTAGTTACTATCGATCTGCCGTTCGGCTTGCTGAGATCAAAATCTATTACATCGAATATATCTACAAAAATATAATCCGATTTGCCGTGAAGTACAATAGGCTCATTGTTAACTATTACATGAAGATCATGTGTAATCACACGTCTGGTGGGCGCTGCGGTTCTTTCAACAGTTGCCTGAGTTGTTGTTCCGCCTGAGAAGCTAAGACTTCCGTCCTCATTCTCCTCAAGGTCAAGATCAGCATCCGCATCATAGGAGGATTCCTCATTCTCCTGCTCTATTGCCACCTCGTCTGCATCAGGGAAGTTAGCATAGTAATCCATGATAGCATCAGTGCCGCTCTTAAACTCAACCTTGAAGTTCTCGTAAACAGGTGTGTCCCCGTTTGCAACCTCATTATTAACAGTTATAACTGTAAACTCTGTGAGGTCAATGTCAAGGAGCTGTGCTATCTGAGCTGCTGTCTCGTAATCAAGAACCTTGATGTCATCGCCTGACTTAATGTCGTAGAGACCTGTCTGAGGTACACCGTTAACCTCTGCGGTTCTCGGAACATCTATATTTTTGCCATCTACTGTGATGTTGATCGTTCCCTTAAATTCAGGGATGTCCGAAAGCTCGCTCTTACCTGCTTTTCCTACAGTAGAGCTTGTTACCTCGATTATGTCGTTGGCATGAATCTTGGTATGGATGTCTGCAGGTGCACCGTTAAGTGTGATAACAGCTGCTTCACCGGGCTCACCGCGAACCATTCTCTCCTGTCCGTTGACAGTGAATCTAAGCTCCTCACCGCGCTTGGGGAAGAGATCCTCGTTGGGGAAATCTGCCTGCATAGCTGCGTCGACAATCGCAAGCTTACCATTGTCATAAATCTTGGTCTGCTGTCCGTTGAATGAAACAAATACAAAGTTGTTGGACTGCTCATAAAAGCTTACGCAGATACCAAGAGGAGTAACCATAAGAGAATCATGCTCGATGGTCTCATCCTCGTTAAGGAAGCGAATGTTCTTCATAACTTCCTCACCGCGAAGTGCAACACGCTCCTCCGGAATCTTCATCTCCTTGGCAAGAGCCTTGGTATATCCGGGAACGCATCCGCCACCACCTACTACAAATACAGCGCTAACAGGCTTATTGCCGTTAAGCTGCTTGATCTGCTGGGTTACCATCTTGGACATCTTCTCAACAAGGGGCTTTATCATCTTTGCAATCTCTTTAGCGGAGATTGTCTTTTCAAGGCCCATGATGTCCACATACTTAACCTGATCCATGTGGCTTGCATCAATTTTTATCTGATCTGCTGTGTTGAAATCAACAAGGCAGTGCTGGGCAATTATTTCTGTAATTGAGTCACCGGCGATGGGAAGCATACCATAGGATGTGATCGTTCCATCATCAGTGATACAAATATCGGATGTACCTGCACCTACGTCAACAAGTGCAAGGTTCAGCATTCTGTACTGAGGCGGGATTGCAACCATCATAGCGGCTATAGGCTCGAGAGTCATATTAGCTACTTTAAGGTCTGCTCTCTCACAGGCTTTATAAAGTCCGTCAACACAGTCATCAGGAAGGAATGTTGCGATAAGGTCAATTGCAACTCTTCCTGCATTATGTCCCTCAAGGTTAGCTATCTGGTAATCATCAAGATAATAATGCATTACAGAATATCCAACCAGATAGAACTTCATATCTGACTGATTCTGTGCCAGGAACTCCTGATATGCCTTCTCAACAGCCTTGGACTCTAAGTTATAGATTTCCTCCTCTGTGAGCTCTCTGTTGTCGGTATACTCCTCCTCGAAGTTGGTCTTCATGGTTCTGAGCACACGACCAGCGGCTGCGATGCATACATCTGTTAAATGTATCTGTGTCTGCTGCTCCAGGTTTTCCTTAACCTTTCTGATTGTCGCGCCGACCTTACCAATGTCGTGGATCTGTCCATCGAGCATTGCTCTGGTCTCATGCTTTTCTACGCACTGGGCGATAACATTGAAGATCTCATCCTCCATGTATCCAACTGACCCCACCACGCTTCTTGTTCCGATATCAAGACCGAATACTACATTTTTTTCTGATTGTTCTGCCATCGTTGCCATCAGTTTTCCCCCAGCTTTGAATCAATTTGACTTTCCGTGTCCTTTTCATCACCGCTATTGTCTATTACAAAATCGGCATACCTTCTAAATTCTTCGTCACTTAGCTGCCCGCTTAAAATGTCGTTTATCTTCTCATCAGAGTAGCCTCTGGAAGCCTTAAGTCTCTGCCTCCTCACATCCTCCGATGCATATATGTACCACAGTTCATCTACTATTTTGTCATACCCATTCTCGATAAGCAGCGCCGCCTCTATGAAAAGATAATCAAGCTCACCTGATTTCCTCTCCTTATCAATCTCCCCGAATATAAAGTTGTTAACCGCAGGATGAAGGATTTCATTAACCTGCTTTAAAAACTTTTCATCAGAAAAGATCTTTGCGGCCATTTTGCTCTTATCGATTTCAAGGTCACTTCCAAGAATATCCTCAGATAACAGTTTGACTATAGGCTCGTAACAGGGCTGCCCCTTAAGCTTTATGTCGTTAGCAACATTATCCGAAAAGATGATCCTGCATTTGCATTTCTTCTGTATGTAGTTCAAAACTGTGCTCTTACCGGCTCCAACACCGCCGGTAATTCCTATAATCTTTGTCACTTACTTCGCCTCAAACCAGTCAGTACCTGTGTGGCATTCAGCCTCCATGGGAACAAGGAGGTCAGCTGCCTTTGTCATCTCTTCCTCAAGGAGCTTACTAATAATTTCCACCTCGTCCTTTGCTGTCTCTATCAAAAGTTCATCATGAATCTGAAGAATCATTCTGGATTTAAGTTCTTCTTTTCTGATGCGTCTCCATACCCTTATCATGGCGATCTTGATGATGTCAGCTGCTGTTCCCTGAATGGGAGCGTTCATTGCAACTCTCTCACCAAACTGTCTCTGCATGAAGTTACCGGATTTAAGCTCCGGCATGGGACGTCTTCTCTTGTAAAGAGTTATGGCGTAGCCCTTTTCCTTTGCATCATTAACAGCCTTATCCTGATATTCCTTAACTCCCGGATATGTCGCAAGGTAGTCCTCCATGTACTTCTTTGCGTCAGATCTGGAGATATTAAGATCCTCACTTAATCCGAAGGCGCTTATACCATAGACAATTCCGAAGTTTACAGCCTTTGCATTTCTTCTCTGGATATCCGTCACTTCCTCGAAGGGAATTCCAAATACCTTGGAGGCTGTGGCTCTGTGAATGTCTTTTCCCTCATGATAAGCATCGATAAGTCCCTTATCCCCGGACATATGTGCAAGGATTCTCAGTTCGATCTGAGAGTAATCCGCATCTGCAAATACATAGCCTTCCTTTGGAACAAATACTTTTCTGATAGCTCTTCCAAGCTCTGTTCTCATGGGGATATTCTGAAGATTAGGCTCTGTTGAGCTTATTCTTCCTGTAGCTGTAATCGTCTGGTTAAAGCTTGTATGTATCCTCTCATCATCGCCGATAAAGGCTGCAAGGCCATCTGCGTAGGTACTCTTAAGCTTTGTAAGACCTCTGTACTCTAAGATATCCTTAACTATTGGATTCTCTGCAGCGAGCTTCTCAAGTACGTCCGCTGCTGTGGAATAACCGGTCTTGGTCTTTTTACCGCCCTGGAGTCCCAATTTCTCAAAGAGAATTTCTCCAAGCTGCTTGGGTGAATTGATATTAAAATCAGTTACTTCACCGTTTGTCGTACTCTTAACTTCCTCATGTATGCTTGAATCAAGCTCATTTATTCTGCCTGTAAGCTTATCTCCGTAAATCTTAAGCTCGTCTCTCTTAACAAGAATGCCTTCCTTCTCCATATCGTAGAGAATGTAGGTAAGAGGCATCTCTATGTCTGTCATAAGAGTAAGCATATCCTCTTTCTCGAGGCGCTCCTCAATTTTGGGAGCTGCCATAAAGTTCACATAGGCAAGATATCCAGCGTACTCTTTTCTTAAGTCCTTATCAGCATCAGCGGGATTCTCTTTTCCGAAAATCTCGGTTTTAGACCTTATGGAAAGCTGCAGATACTCAGTTGCTATATCCTCAGGCAGATAGTCATTCTTAAGAGGATTTATAAGATATGCTCCGATAAGTGTATCAAAGGATGCCTTTTTCTTATCCTCGTAATTATCTATCTCGAAGGGCTTAAAGTATCTGTAGGCATGCTTTATATCAAAAAATGAAAGTCTGCAGTCCTTTGATAGCTCTTCAAGCTTTTGTCCAAGATATCCTTCTGTAACTGCATCATCTGTCTCAAAATAAGTTACCTTGTTATCTGAGGTGCAGATGGCAAATCCGATAAGTGTCTTAGGCTCTTCGAAGGTCTCAAAGAGTGAAAGCTGCTGATTTTCCTTGCCCTTTCCGACTCCGCCTGTAAGGTCTGAGAGGATTCCGATTCCAATGAATCTGTCATCATGACCGCCAGCGTATACAGAAGCTTCCTTAAAAGCTGCCTCAACCTTATCCATTCCGGATATCTCGTCAATTACCAGCTTTACCTCGGTCTTGGTAACATTGTCATCGAATCTTGATAACAGGTTCCTGAAGTTCAGCCTCTTAAACATCTCATAGGCATCTCTGCCAAGGATGTCGTCTATACCTGCATTCTCGAATTCATAGTCGAACTCTGCATTAACATCGATTGTTGCAAGCACCTTGCTTAAATCACAGAGCTCTCTGTTGGCTGCCAGGGACTCTCTTATTGATTTCTTACTGATGTTATCAAGGTTCTCATAGATTTTCTCAATGGATCCGTAGGTGGTCATAAGCTCTATCGCAGTCTTCTCACCTACCTTGGGAACACCCGGAATGTTATCGGATGAATCTCCCATGAGTGCCTTAAGCTCTATAAACTGTATGGGGTTAACCTTGTAGAGCTCCTCCACATCCTTTGCGAAGTAGTTCTCGATTTCGGTCTTTCCCGCTTTTGTCTTAGGGATTCTGACACAGATATGATCTGTTGCAACCTGAAGAAGATCTCGGTCTCCGGAGACAAGTCTTACCTCCATACCCTCCTTCTCGCCACGCTTGGCGATGGTTCCAAGGATATCGTCAGCTTCAAGCCCCGGCTTTTCCATGCGGCATATCTTCATGCTGTCCAGAACCTCCTTCATAAGAGGTACCTGCTGACGAAGCTCTTCAGGCATGGGCTTTCTGGTGCCCTTGTACTCTGCATATATCTTGTGTCTGAAAGTCGGCTCATGAACGTCAAAGGCAACAGTCACGTAGTCCGGCTGCTCCTCGTCAATGAGTCTGAAAAGAATATTCAGAAATCCATAGACGGCACCTGTATGAAGGCCTTCGGAATTAGTAAGATCCGGAAGCCCGTAAAATGCTCTGTTCAATATGCTGTGTCCGTCTATAAGTAGTAATTTCTTCCCCATTTTAAAAAATGTCCCCAACTGGCTTTATATTTTTTATGCTTAATATCTAAGTAGTATTTTGTATTATCCAAGTCCTATAGCAAGTGCAATCGCTGCTATGATCTCAGCCACAACTATAACCTGCAGAAAAAAGGCCGCATTAAGCAACCTCTTCCTGACACGCAGTCTCTGCCAGGCGTCGTTAGTGGTAGTCTGCAGTTCATTGGCAAGGTTAAACGTACTTCCATCCTCAAGCCTCTGAATACCTGTTTCAATAAGAAACTGTATGGTAAGCTCTTCCTTACAGTTCTTGCATTTATCCATATGATTCAAAAAAGCTTCAAGAGAATAATTATCCAGTTCATCTGCTAAAAAGCCCGGAATCATCCTCTGAAATTCTTTACAATCCATAGTATCCTCTGTCAATTTTTGTAGGTTTTAGACCCCTATATCTTGTATGGACATAATCGTTCTAAGCATACTACTAAACAATATATAGCATACACCAAAATGGCAAATCTAACAATACTATTTACCCTATCGGAAACTGCATAAAAATAAAACGTGGCGCAAATAATTTACGCCACGTTTGTCATAATTATGCGATTTTTCGTTTTCCCTCTGCAATCTCCGCAGCAATTTCTTCGATCTTCTCATCAGTGAGAATGTACTTTTTGCTGAACCAGAATATTGCAAAAACAAGTCCTGCAATGGGAATTATTGTCATTGTCATACGAAGGCCCATCTTCTGCATAGCGCCTACGCCAAGTGAATAGTCAACTGCTTCTGCAGCCTCTGCTGTGTCATTGCTGAGTGCAAGCATCTGTAGTGACAGCGCAGCGATAAAGGCTGATACTCCTGAAGCAAGCTTTACTACGAAGGTCTGCATCGAGAAGATAACTGACTCATCTCTTCTTCCGTTTTTAAGTTCGCCGTAGTCAACTGTATTTGCAAGGAATACTGTTGTGATTACTGAGAGCATTCCGTTTGCTGCAAAGATGAAGAAGCCGGGAACAAACAGAAGATACACATTGTTCATTGATGTGGAAGCCAGTGCGAGGAGTGAAATATATCCTACAATAGCCATTCCCATGCTTATGTAATAAATCTTTATTGATGTAAAGAACCTTCTAAGAAAGGGATACAGAAGCATCATAGCAAGAATCTGTATTCCGCCGCCAAAGGTAGAGAACAGTGTATATGCGCCTCTCCAGTCGGTTCCACCAAAATCGTATTTAAAAAAATAGATTACAAGGTTTGACGTTATATAAATTGAGCAGTTTACGATAACGATAGCAACAACTACTGCCATAGCCTGATCGTTCTGAATGAGCGCCTTGAACATCTCGCCTATTGAAGGAGAATCCATATCTACTGTTGATTTCTCCTTAACACTGAGGCAGCAGATAACAGTAAATGCTATAAACAGTACTGCGACGCCCAGGGTGAAATATGAAAATCCCACTCTCTCAACCTCTCTGTCTGTGATGCCCTCACCGCCAAACATACGGCCAAGTGCTGATACAGACATAACGGTAACGATAGTGATTATCGCTGATCCCACACCTGCACAGGAACGGGCGAGTGTTGTAAGGCCTTCTCTCTCTTTTCCTCCCTCAGTAAAAGCAGGAATCATTGACCAGTAAGGGATGTCCATCATTGTGTAGGTTACGCCCCAGAGGATATAGGTAACTGCAGCGTATACCACAAGTCCTGAGCCTTTTAATGTAGGCGGAGCTGTAAACATCATGTATAAAATTATTGCATTTGTAATGGTTCCGATAAGAAGCCAGGGTCTGAATTTACCAAAGCGTGTCTTGGTCTTTGCCACGACCATTCCCATGATCGGATCGTTAAAAGCATCAAATACGCGGGCTGCCATAAGTATCGCACCCATAGCCACTGCGCTGACTCCCAGGATATCCTGGAAATAATAAAGAACGTAGGATGCTGAAAGCATATATACCATGTCCTTACCAACTGCACCCAATCCATAGGATGCCTTTGCCCCTGCTGAAAGTTTACTCTGTTTGTTCATTTTCTTCCTTCTCCCTATCAGATTTCTTTTTTCATACCCATAGCAAGCTCTACTACCTTGTAGGCTCCGTCATAAAGGCCTGACTTTTTATTTTCCAAAATGCACTCACACATCTCATCAAGAAGTGGTGTCTCAAGGAACTGATCAAGCATCTGTACTGTGTGAGGAATATCTCTGCACTCAAGGGTTCCGTCGCCCACCTCTGCTGAGTGGATCGCGCCCCACATCTCATGCTTTCCGACTCTCTTGATAAAGAGCTTCGGCACAGGATAAAATGCAAGCTCGCTGGGCTTTGTCACAAGAACATCGCAGCTTCTCATAAGAAGATTTGTGCAGTACACAGCTTCAAAGATGTTTTCGTGCCAGAAGCCGTGGATTCCTGTAACCTCTGTGTCCGGATTAAGTGCATCCTCTGCGAATTTCTCAGTGTCCTTGAAATCTCCCAAATGCTCATGTATATGTGAGTTCATCTCAGGAATTTCTTTTTTAAGGTCCTCCCAGACCTGTCTGTAATCACCTACGTTAACGTAAAGTGCTGCCTTTTTCTCAGCTATCTTGGGAAGAAGGTATTTGATAATTGCAGCAAATATCTCCTTCTGAGCTCCTGCTCCTCCGATTGTAAGAAGGAATCTCATGGGCTTTCCATTTTTCCTTCTTGAAATCCTTGCCTCGCAGTCGCTCTCAATGTTGGATACAAGCTCATGATCGATGTAGTGACCTGTATATACAAGATCCTTCTGCGGCATAGGCTTGCAGATTTCCTTCTTGTTCATTCCGTTAAGGATTCTGTATCCCATGTAGGCATTTCTGCACTGTATTGTGTGAACTGAGCCTTCTGAAAAATGAAGTGCCATGGGCCAGTTATCGGGAATAGCATTTACAACATATTTCATTCCAGCGTGGATAGCTGCCTGTGCAGGCCACACGTGGGTTCCGATAACAGGAATCTCCTTGGGAACATTCTTATAAACAGGTGCCATAAGCTCTGCATTCATCTGATCTGCTGCATTATAGGACAGTGCTCTGAAGCCCTCGTAGTTAACAGGCTCCCAGACAAGCTTATTGAAAATCGGATTCTTTGAAAGTCTTGAACCCAGAGAATAAAGCTCGTTCTGTGCACTTATTACCTTGGTGCAGGTGGTGTGCGGATATGAATTTAAATCCATCCAATAGGGTGTATAGCCAAGGTGCTTAGCACATGAAGCCATGGCCATACTTATTCTGTAATGTCCAAATCCCATTCTGATATTTCCAACGATAATGCCGTTCTTAGTATCGAAAGGAAGGCTACCTGCATTTGATGTATTTTCAGGCAAAACCTCGATGTTCTGAACTCCAAGGCTCTCACCTATATAGTCATTTTTTACGATATTTATAGGATAATTGGCCTTAGAATCGTCACCGAATTTCTTAATATTTTTTTCCTTTGTCTTTACTGCCTTTCTATAAACACTGTCAGGCATTACGTTTCCGAAAATAACTTTGGATTTATCAGACATTAATTCCTACCTCTTTATGTATATTAAAACTTATTTCTTTTCTTAATCTGTCCACTCCGGCGTCAAGCTTGATGGTCAGCTTACCGGTTGTACCCTGTCGGCTGTTGGACTTGATATATGTACCTGCCATTCCGCCTCTTACAGGAATGGTCTTGGGTCCTATGATCCTGATGGCACCCTCAGCCTTAAGCTTTATGGGCTCAGCAAAGAACGGAAGTACATTGCCGTTCTGGTCAACTACTCTGAATCTTATTGAAGCCACGTCATAGGATTTACCTTCTACGAGATCCGTATGGCTTATCAGGGTTTCGAGATTGATATCTCTTACTGTTTCCTTTATAAGAGTCTTTACAACCTCGCCATTTTTAATGGCTTCGAATTTAAATGATGTGGCCTTTCCTCCCCAGTCGCCTATGTATTTCTGATAAAGATCCACGATGTCCTTAACAGACATGCGATGGAAGGTCATCATCTTGGCGCCTGTTATCTTATCTCCAAGAGAAAGCTTATCCATTCCGTATCTTGCTGCTGTATTCAAAGCATGCTTTACATCCTCTGCAAAGCTCTTTGAGAACTTCTCATTTTCAGCAAGAAGATCTCCTATAAAATCATCCACCAGGATGGGGCCTCTCTTGATATTTTTGTAAGGCGTATCCTTAGGGAAAAACTCCTTGATGAATACGTCATTCTTGTACATCTTCACTGAGTCAGCATTGGAAAAGATCCATATATCTCCTCTGATACACTCAGGATGCTCGCCGATATCCATTGAAGATGACAGCTCAAGGACTGTATTATCATCTCCCTGCATCTCGTATGCCTTTGATGCAAGCTTGGGATTCCTGAACATGTCCATAACACCGTGATAGCATATTCTGTCACCGGAACCAAAGTCCTTGTGAGTGTTATAGTCGAACATGCACCAGCCAAAGCCTCCGGAGATATCGCCTTCACCTGCGATGGCATCCATTACGCGAACATGTCTCATGGCATGCTCAACCTTGTTATCCTCAGGATCAAAGCTCTTTGTGGGATACATATGCCCATTGTATTCGGTAACAAGATAAGGCTTACTCATATCAGGAGTTGCCTGCTTTTTCTTGATGCATCCCGGAGTCTTGCCATTGTGTGAAAAATCGTTAAGTGTATAAACATCCTCTAGGAGATGCATCTTGGTAGCTGCTCTTACTCCACCTGTAGGCCTTGAAGGATCAAGCTCATGAGCGACCTCGTTGGTCTCTGCATAAAATGAGTCATCATCTGCAGATTCGTTAATTCTGACTCCCCACATGATAATTGACGGATGATTTCTATATTGCAGGATCATTTCCTTTTCATTTAAAACTGCCTGCTTTTTCCATGCTTTATCACCAATGTGCTGCCAGCCTGGCATCTCGGTAAACACCAGAAGTCCGATTCTGTCACAGGTATCAATGAAGTCATGGGACTGCGGATAATGTGAGGTTCTTACCGCATTTAGGCAAAGCTCCTCTTTTAATATCCTTGCATCCTCTATCTGCATTGATGCGGGCATCGCATAGCCCACATAGGGATATGACTGATGTCTGTTTAAGCCTCTTAAAATGAGCTTTCTTCCGTTTAGGTAAAAACCTTCGGCCTTGAAGGTGGCATTCCTGAATCCGAACACTTCCTTCTTCTCATCAACAAGCTCCTCGCCTTTGTAAATCCTTACTATAAATTCATAAAGTGCAGGATTCACAACATCCCAGAGCACAACGGGAAGTGTGTGATAATCAAGGATGTTATCTCTGTTGGCAGGAACCTTGGCAAGCTCTATCTCATCAGCATATTCGTCCCTGGCATCAAGCGGAACCTTACCGGTTATGCGCTTTAGTGATTCAGTCACAACGCAGCCAGTAATATCTCCGCCGAGCTTTACTCTTGCGTGAAGGAAAGTACCTACTGTCCTTGCCTCTACTTCATTTTCAGCTGTGTCAGCGCTAAATACCTCAGGAACCTCAGTGTAGACAAATGTATCCTCAACATAGGTTCTCTCAGATATCTCAAGATATACGTCTCTGTAAATGCCGCCGTAGGTCATGTAGTCAACCACAAAGCCAAAGGGCGGAACATTCAGATTCTCTCTGCTGTCCAGCTTAACCGCGATTATGTTATCAGCCGTAAAATTAAGAAGATCTGAAATATCGAACTTAAATCCTGTATAGCCACAGGAATGAACTCCGAGTTTGGTGCCGTTAAAATAAACAGTAGCCTCGTGAGCCGCTCCCTCAAAGTGAAGGAATACTTTTTTACCGCTCCAGTGCTGGTCTGCCCTAAAGATCTTGCGATAGCCGCTAACCATCTGATATATAGCATCATCAAAGTAGTTGAACGGTGTCTCCTTAACCGTGTGCGGTATTCTGACCTGCTCCAGTGCAGAATCGTTATAGCCAACGCGGATCATCCCCTCATCAAAAGCCGTACTGAATTTCCAGTTATTGTTTAGATACAGTTTTCTTCTCATACTCTCTTTCCCTGGCAAGTCTAAAGCAAATATTTCTCTTTGATTTCTTGCCTAAAAAAGTGGAAACGCAAAATACTTTTCTACGTTTCCGCTTAACCATAGTAACACTTTTTGATTTATCCTACAAGAAACGAAACATCTAAACTTCGTTTCCTATATTTGTGCAAAAATACCATGCCTCAGATTATTTCAGTGATATACACATCCTTCATTCTACTGAGATCGATAAAAGAATCACCACATTTTACAGTGGGCCGTGACAAATTATCGGGATTTATATAAATAACCTCACCCTCAAGATTATTGCTAAGTCTCACCTTATTGGCAAGAAACGTATTGGCAATGTGACTAAGGAAGGTAAGTATTACATCAGCATCATATTTAATAAGACCATCAGCCTCGAAGGCACCTATAACCTTGAAGGGACTGACAGGATCGTGATTTGCTCTCTTTGACGTAAGATCATCATAGATATCAGCTACAGCGATGATCCTTGCAACCTCATCTATCTGCTCGCCCTTTATTCCAAAGGGATAACCTGAGCCGTCATGTCTTTCGTGATGCATGAGAACGGCATTTTTAATATGCTGGTCGATGTCCTTATCCTTTAAAAGCTGATAGCCAAGCTGCGCGTGGGTCTTTAGCGTCTCATTTTCACGAGCCGTAAGAGGCGTTGTCTTTGTAAGGATATCCTGTGGAATAACAAGCTTTCCTATATCATGGACGAGTCCTGCGGTAGTTACTATTCTGATTTCATCATCGCTTTTTCTCATCCAGCGGGCGATCATGTTGGATATCAATGCAACGTTGATGGAATGCATATAAATAGCATCATCATAGCCACGCATATTATGGATGATGTCCATGATTCCGGCACCTGTATCATTCTGATCAAAGAGCATCATTACAGGAGCCACTAGGCTCTGGGACTTTATGGCTTCATCAGAGGTAAAGGACTGCTTAAGAGCAGTTTCGAGATGCATGGCATCATTTTCAAGAGCCTTCTTAAAGTTCTGGAACTCCTCAGATTCCTTAAGTCTTTTGCCAAAGGATTCCTCAGAAGAGCTCTTGATGCTCTCCGGCTTTTCATCGTCTTCATTTATAAATACATTGAAAATGTTGTAATTGTGGAGTCTGCGAATAGCCTTGGGATCAATGGCAGTTCCCTTTGGAAGAACAAGCTGATCGTCCAGAGTATATACATTTTGCGCAAGTACCATTCCTTGCTGAATGTCATCAACGGATATAAGCTTCATAGGCTGCCTCGCAAAAAAAGAATCAAAACACAGGAATAAAAAATCCCGGCAGTCAAACAATCGTTGCTTGAATGTCAGGATCTATATAGTGCCGGCGGTGGGACTTGAACCCACACGCCCGTGAGGACAACAGATTTTGAGTCTGCATCGTCTGCCATTCCGACACGCCGGCGTATCTGCAAAAATCTGCGACTCACATATGTTAACATATCAAAAATTTATATTCAAGCATGAATTTAAACAGAATACCGTATTCGGTATCCCGATGCTAAGTGCGGCTCTTAGCTGTCCCATTCCTCGTACTCAAAGGACACTTCTTTTCTTCCTGCCTTTTTACCAACAAGATAGAAAATACCTGCAACCACAACAACGATTGCAAACACTGAAAGGCCGATAATGATCATGTTTTTCTTATCATTATCGAGCTTCTCAAAACGATCGGAAGCAAAGCAATATGCACTCTTAGCCTTATCTCCGGTGAATGAAAGAACCTTCTCAGCACTCTCTTTTAATTCGTCTACATCAAATTCCTGTAATTTATTTCCGAATAAGCTAAACATAATATGCCCCCTTTGTGTGGTTCAATCCACATTTTCTTGTATAAATGATATCATTTCTTTGCCTGCTTTAACAACCTCTTTACCATAAAAAACATGGCCGGCATCGGTAATTTGTATTATTTTAGCAGCAGGGAATTTTTTCCTGGCATCAATGCTATAGGACATGGGAACAACCTGATCTATATTTCCATGAAGAATAAGAACATTCCCGTGATATTTTTCCATACAGTCGTGAATATCCAATGAAAATACGTCTTCGTAGAACTTCCTTCCGACAGGAAGCCCGAAAACTGTAGATGAATCCTCGATCATTTCCTTTTTGGGATACTTTCTCTTTGCTTCATCAAAAAGAACATACGCAGGATATAGAAGCACCATGGCCCTTATTTCCTTGGGAGTCTGTGCAGCAGCTATTGTTGAAGCAACACCGCCCTGGCTCTCACCCATAAGGAATATGTTTTTCCTGTCAGCAAAGGGAGCCTTTCTGATATTCTCAACAACGGCCTCTATGTCTTCACTTTCAGTAAGCACAGACATTTCAGTCATTTTACCGTCACTTTTAGAGGAAAGACCTCCGCCGCAAAAATCAAAGATATAGCAGCCAATTCCTTCCTTCACAAGCATCTCAGCATATGGTCTTGTTCCCTCACGGCTTCCCCCGAAGCCATGTGCCATGATAACTATAGGATATCTACCCTTAGAATCGTCCGGCAAATATATTTCCCCAGAAATGTGATACCCGTCTCGCTCCACTATATATGTCTTTTGCATATCAGCCTCACATATATTACAGAACCACTTTTCCGATAATAATTTTATCAAAATTCCATTAAATTAACAAGTTTTGGGGCATGTATAAACGGTTAAAAAAACATAAAAATAATATTCATTTTTTAGAAAGAAATCTGTTGCATTAATTCAAATATGTAATACAATATATAGTAGTTGATGGGGAATTTTATCAACTATATGTATAAAATACCGTAAACTAGTCTATTTTTGGGGGTTTTTTATGTCAACATTATTGGCTCAGGAATATAACAATGAAGTTGAAAATGACAACGTTATTGATTACACATTGATCAGACACATGCTTCGTTCTATAGGCAATAATCATTGGTCAGTATCCAAGGCAATGGATGAATATGATGTACCTACTGACCAGCGCGATATCTATATGGAAACCATCGCTGACAAATTTTTCGTCAGTTAAACACTATCCCATTTCATGAGAAACAAAAATGGGCATATGCATAGCATATGTCCATTTTTGTTGAACCGATTTATAGTCTCCCTCATCTAACAGTGACCTTACAGGTCGCTTTCTTTTTGCCGTCCTTTGTAGTGACGGTTATCTTACATTTTCCTTTACCCTTAGCCTTAATGGTTCCGCTCTTGGATATCTTTGCAACCTTACTGTTGCTGCTCTTCCATACAAGTGATGTACTTGCATTTTCAGGCTTTATTGTAACTTCAAGCTTAAACTTCTTACCCTTTGCAAGCTTAACCTTCTTCTTATTGAGCTTTAAAGACTTAACTGCAGCGCCCTTACCGGTAACTGTTACATAGCAGGTATCTGATTTGCTTCCATCCTCGGAAGTAACCTTAATCTTACAGGTTCCTGCAGCTACGCCCTTAACCTTACCTGATGAAGAAACCGTTGCAACATCCTCATCGCTGCTACTCCACTTAAGGTCAGCATTTGAAGGATTAACGCTTACTGAAAGGCTACTGCTGCTACCTGCCTTAACACTTAGGCTGTCCTTATTGAGCTTAAGCGTATATACTACGCTGCCACCGATGCTGCCTGTATTGTAACTGGAGGAAGCCATCGGAAACTGCCTGTAGAAATCGCTTCCAGTATATTGAGACCATCTGTTGTGGTTTACGAAATCAGCATCACTCTTCATAAAATATGTATACTGATTGCTGGATTTTCCTGCGTCCCAGGTTGTATCAAGGTTGTAATAAAGGCCGTTAACACGGGCAATATTCCAGCCATGCTGACCATTACTTGTGCTACCTGCGAGCATTCTGCAGCCTACGCCCGCGTCATTTAGGAGTCTGTATACCAAAAGTGCATACCCCTGACATACTGCGCTGTTATCAACAGCAGCTGCATAACAGGTGTACTTCATGTTAGAGCTTCCGTAATTATATCTGACGTTATTGCAGACATACTGATATACGGAAACAATCTTGTCATATTCGCCCTTTCTTGCCAGTCCCAGATTAGAGGATATCTGATTAACCTTGGCTGTTACTGATTGTTCCTGGGCAGCGGTTGTGTAGTAGGTGATGGTAAACGCAAAGGTTCCTACGGTATTACCATCCTGATAGCTGTATCCAACCTGCATTCCTCTGCCACTGTAGCCCCACTTAAGGTAATCACCTTCATTACCTTTTCCTGTATGGTTCATAGCTTTATTAAATGCATTGTCAGCGGCACTTACAAGTGAAGTACCATTATAGTTGGTTCCGGGAAATGAAAAAGCTACATTGATATTTTTACTGTGGCTTTTAAGGCCTTCCTTAATCTGAACTGCAGCTTCATCCACTGTTGTAGCTTTATTAGCCGTCTTTAAAACCTCTCCTAAAGTAACCTTAAGCTCAGCGCCCTTATCGATTTCATCAAGCGATACCATACCCGCATATACGGGATTTACCTGGTATATAGCCTGGGTTACAGGTATATACTGATCGCTTTTATCTTCCGCATTGGAAATAATCGTTCCGGAACCGGAGAAACTAAGCAAAACTGCAGCTGCCGTGATGGCAGCAATTGACCGTATCTTTTCCCTCACAAAAAAATGTTTCATAAAATCACCCTCAATAACGAAAATTTGTTACTGAGGGTATTATAACATAGAATCATCCGCGAAATATTTTACTAACAATAATGATTGTATTAAAAATTGGTTAACTTTTTTACTGCTGAAGTGCTTCAACTATTGTAGGAAGAAGCTGCTTCTTTCTTGAAACCACGCCCTTTAGAAGCGCAATATTATCACTTCCTGCAGTGATATGGAAGCCTGCATCGATGATGCTCTCTGCCTTATTACCTTCAAAGGCAACTATCGATGATTCGGTGACGATATTGGTCATCATAAAGAAGATCATATCAAGGCCATCGCTCACCATGATGTCCTTTAATTCGGGCAGTACTTTTTCCTTTATCTCTGCAAGCTCCTCGGCGCTCATGGAGTTAACCTGGCCTATGCCGATGGTCTTATCCTCAACAGTGAACTTCTTGAAGTCCTGATGCACGATCTGCTTGGGAGTCTTACTTCCCATGTTAGAGCCTGCGCGGAACATCTCCCTTGCAAAATCATCTACATTTATTCCTGCAATCTCAGCAAGCTCCTGTCCCGCCCTTTTATCTACCTCTGTACATGTAGGTGATCTGTACATAAGAGTATCTGATATTATAGCTGAAAGCATAAGTGATGCTGTGGTCTTATCAACCTCAACTCCTGCTTCCTTATACATTGAGTAAATAATTGTACATGAAGATCCAAGGGGCTGATTTCTGAAAAATACAGGATTAGCAGTCTCAATGGAGGTCCCAAGTCTGTGGTGATCGATTATCTCAAGGATCTCTGCGTTTTCAGCGCCGTCAACTGTCTGGCTCTTTTCATTGTGATCAACCAGTATCAGCTGCTTCTTCATGGCACCCAGTAAGTTACGACGGGAGATCATGCCAACGTAATTGTCATCCTCGTCAAGCACAGGGAAATATCTGTGTCTTACCTGAGCCATGGTCTGCTGGATATCTTCAATAAAGTCGTTTGTATGGAAGGTTATCAGCTTATCCTTCTTCATAATGGAGCCAACAGGTGCACTCTCATTTATAAGTCTTGCGACAGTGAAGGTATCATAAGGAGTTGTGATTATTCTGCAGCCTCTCTCCTCAGCAAGCTTCTTGATCGTATTGGTGACTTTGGAGTCAATGCAGACAACAATACAAGCTGCCTGATTTTCAATGGCAACAAGCTGTGTCTCGTATCTGTTACCACAGATTACGATATCTCCCGGTACAATGACTTCTTCCATTATCTCAGGTGAAGCTGTAGCGATAAGTACCTTACCGGAGGTGATCTGCTCTGACATGTCGCCCACAAGCATCTTACCGTCAAGGGTATCTACTATATTACCATAATATGTTTTTGTCTCAGACAGGATTGTCGCATCATGAACGTCCATACAGGTCTCCATGATGTCATTGGTAGTGATAAGCCCTGCAAGCTTGCCGTTATCAGTAACGCAAAGAGTAACTACATTCTCTTCCTTCATTCTCTCCCAGGCACGCTTAAGTGAGATGTGGTCGTCATCTGCGCGAAGATCTCTTATCTCCATATCGCAGACCTGAGTACGAACATCCTTAGTGTAGCCCGGAGCCGGTATTCCAAATCTGTTTAATACAAACTGTGTCTCCTCGTTAATATGTCCGCAGCGTCTGGGCTCGCACACCTCTTCGCCCGCTATTTTGTTCTTAAGATTCGCATAGCAGATAGCAGCACATATTGAATCAGTATCTGGGTTCTTGTGTCCAATTACATAAATTGGTCTCTTTTTCATATACATCTCCTGGATTTTTATTTTGAATACCCTTTATGTTTAAGTTCTCATCTATATATTCCTAATATAGAGATAAGGGCAGTAAACTCACTGCCCTTATTGTAACTCATTTTATGAATTTATTTCACCTTTTTTATTTTAAGGTCGTAAGAAGCGTTACAGGGATGAGCCTTTTCAATCTTTATATAATACTTCTTACCCTTCTTGAGAGATATCTTTTTGGATTTAAAGTTTCCACAGCCCTCTATAAGTGTAGCTGAGTTTTTGGCATCAAGCTTTTTCTTACTCTTGTAGCCATATACCTGAAAAGAAGCGCTCCTGCCAGTATTGGAAGCATTGTTCACATAGAATCTGTATTTACCTGTCTTAGGAGCCTTGAATTTATATTCATAATCAAGTCCATCTCCTTTCAAGTATAAAAAGGGCTTGCATAAAACAAGCCCTTTGCATTTATATTTTTTATTTTACTTTCTTAACCTTAATCTGGTAGTGGATGCCCTCTCTTGAAGAACTGGTTATCTTAAGATAATACTTTTTACCCTTCTTAAGCTTTAAAGTGTTGATCTTGTACCATCCATTGCCTTGCCAAACAGTATGTGACTTACCATAGTCTTCCTTAGTCTTTGACTTATAAGCAGCGCAATGAACCCAGCCGCCATCTTTGGTATCTGCATCAACAATGCTGAACTTGTACTTACCGGTCTTCGGAGCCTTAAATACATACCAGTCTGTGTCGCCCTTGTTAAGAATTCCGTCAGTTGTCTTATTCTTCTTTAACTTTGTTGCAGCATTTGCGAAGTTGTTTCCTTCCTTCTCAAAATTTGAATATTTAACATTCTCAACTTTTATTTTGAAGGTATACTTGTAATAATCATTAAGGCTGTTAATTCTGAATGTGCAATCCTTACCGGCAGGATAAGCATATTCAGGAGATGTATCAGTTCCGTGTCCAAGCCAGGGAGATGTTTCCCAAATATCCTTGTAATCGATAGTTGCCTTTACAGATGCATAACCACTATCAACAGGGCTGTTATCCTCCTTACGTCTCTTTTCTGTAAGAATAATGCTCATTCTGAAAGAACCACTCTTAGGTGTTGTAAAATGGAAATAGAAATTATCCTGCGATGATGAAGATGATAATGTTACTGTTTTTTCCTGACCGATTGTCAGGTTTCCGCATTGATGTTCCTCCGCCTTTACATCACTTTTCCCCAAAGTGATAACTGCACAAAATACAGCAGCTGCAAGTGCAATACGCTTGCATACTTTTTTGATTTCTTTTCTCATACGTTTTCCCCTTTTTCTTTTTTTAAAATAACTTATATGAAACTCATTATTTTAATGAGATCACAGGTTCCCCCAAAGTTCTGTTTTACAAACAGAACCTTCACATTATAACACACATTTTAAACATGGTAAAACTTTTTTATCGTTTATTGCTCAAACTGGCTCTTATACAGCTGTGAATAGAAACCGCCTGCAGAAATAAGTGATTTATGGTCACCCTGCTCAATAATATGCCCATCCTTCATTACAAGGATTCTATCTGCCTCCTTAATGGTTGAAAGTCTGTGAGCAACAATAAAGCTGGTCCTTCCTGTCATCATCTTCTGGAAGGCTCTCTGAATCCTCATTTCAGTTCTGGTATCTATGGAGCTTGTTGCCTCATCCAAAATAAGCATCGGAGGTACATGGAGCATAATTCTGGTAATGCAAAGGAGCTGCTTTTGTCCCTGTGAAAGCATTCCACCATCCTCGCTGATAACAGTATCATAGCCTTCAGGAAGCTTTTTAATAAAGCTATGGGCATGGGACTTTTTGGCTGCTTCGATTATCTCTTCATCAGTAAACCCGCTTCTTCCAAGGGTTATATTTTCTTTAATAGTACCCTGTCTGAGCCATGTTTCCTGGAGCACCATACCAAAGTTCTCTCGGAGGTCAGCACGCTTAAGCTTTCTTATATCATTTCCTTCAACGCTTATGCTGCCCTTATCCACGTCATAAAATCTCATAAGAAGATTTATGATCGTGGTCTTACCGCTTCCTGTAGGTCCTACTATAGCAACTCTCTGTCCTTCCTTAACTGAAAGTGTAAGGTTCTTTATAAGCTCTCGTTCTTTATCATAAGAGAACTCTACGTCCTTAAGCTCGATATTTCCCTTTACGTTTTCAAGGGAGGGAGCCTTGTCATAATCCGGAATCTGAGGCTCTTCATCGATAAATTCAAACACTCTTTTTGCACAGGCAAGAGCGTTCTGAAGCTCAGTTACAACGCCTGATATCTCGTTGAACGGCTTGGTGTACTGCGTTGCATAGCTAAGGAAAATAGTAAGCTCACCGACACTCATGTTGCCGCTTACACATACAAACGCACCAAATAGAGCAACAAAGGCATAAACAGTATTGTTTACCACTCTGGTGCTGGGGTTTGTAAGTGATGAGAAAAATGTTGCACGAAGACTTGTATTAGCAAGCTTTTCATTAATCTCATCAAAAGTAACCTGATTTTCATCCTCATGGCCGAAGGCCTTAACCACCTTAAGATTACCTATCATCTCGTCAATAAGCGCAGTCTGATCTGCTCTTGCAACTGACTGCTCCCTGAAAAGTGAGTAAGATCTTGATGCAATAAATCTTGCCACAAAAAGTGATACCGGTGTGAGAAGCACAACGATAAGCGCAATCTTCCACTGCAGATAAAACATAAATACAAGTGTTCCAAGTATCGTTACAATACCTGTAAAGAGCTGTGTAAAGCCCATAAGAAGTCCATCTGCAAACTGGTCAACATCAGTAATTATCTTACTTACAACTCCGCCCTGTGGATGTGAATCAAGATATTCAAAGGGCAGAATCTGCATCTTATCAAAGGCATCATTCCTTACATCTCTAACGACGCCAAAGGTAATCCTGTTATTTACGCCGTACATAAACCACTGGCAAAGAGCTGATACCAGAACAACTATACCCATTCTGATAAGAAGTGCTTTAACCTTAACAAAATCAACGTCTCCAATACCGATTATGCAGTCAACTACATTACCTGCAATTATAGGAGCATAAAGAGCAAGGATTGCTGAAATCACAGCAAAGGTAATTGAAAAGAAAATCAGAACTCTATATGCGGAGGCATATTTTAATACACGCTTAAGTTCACTCATTTACTGCCTCCTTTCCAAACTGTGACTCGTAGATTTCTCTATAGGTCTCGCTATTTGCAAGAAGCTCCTCGTGAGTTCCTATTCCATCTACTCTGCCATCATCAAGTACTATTATCCTGTCACAGAATCTTACAGAAGCAGCTCTCTGTGAAACTATAAAGGTTACAGGCTTATACGGAAGCTCGGAAATAGCTTTTCTGAGCCTCTTGTCTGTCATGTTATCAAGAGCTGATGAGCTATCGTCTAAGATCAGCACTTCAGGCTTTCTAACAAGAGCTCTGGCGATAGTAAGTCTCTGCTTTTGTCCTCCGGAAAAATTCTTTCCTGCCTGGGTTATCTCAGCAGAAAGCTCGCCCTTTTTCTCCTTTACAACCTCTGTGGCCTGGGCTGTATTTACTGCATCCCATATCTCATCATCCGTCGCTTTATCGTTACCCCATTTAAGGTTGTCTCTGATTGTCCCCTTAAAAAGCATAGCCTTCTGAGGAACTACGCCTATTACTTCCCTAAGGGATTTGGAATCATATTCACGGACATCCTTCCCCTTATACTTAACAACGCCTTCATAGGCATCATAGAATCTGGGGATAAGGTTAATAAGTGTGGTCTTTCCGGAACCGGTTCCTCCGATGATTCCGATTGATTCACCCTTTTTAGCCGTAAATGTAACTCCCGAAAGGGAATTGTCACCGTCGCCCTTATATCTCATGGATACGTTTTCAAAGCTGACTACAGGCTCATCATCACTTATTGCTACAGCCTTTGCATCTATTGTTCCATCAACCATTGAACCCTTTTCCTCGAGCATAAGCTGTATTCTGTTACCGCAGGCAAAGGATCTGGTAACAGTGATAATAAGGCTCGCAAGTTTAACAAGCTCAACAAGTATCTGAGACATGTAGTTATAGAGCGCAACAACCGCACCTGTAGTAAGAATTCCTGCGTAAACCTTATCTGCACTTGTCTTAAGAAGAATGATTATCGCAAGGTTAAGAATCACGTATGTTATAGGATTCATAAGTGCAGAGATTCTGCCCACATACTCCTGAAGCTTTGTGAGAACCTCGTTTTTCTTTTTGAAATTCTCGTTCTCTGATTTTTCAAGGTCAAAGGCTCTTATAACTCTTACTCCTGAAAGATTTTCTCTTGTAAGACCAAGTACACCATCCACCAGCTCCTGGATTTTCTTATATCTGGGAATTCCCCAAAGCATGATTCCAAATATAACAGCTGATAAAACAGCGATTGTTACAAGGAATATCAGTGCCTGATGAAAATCTATGGTGAACGCCATTACCATCGCACCAAATACAACAAAGGGTGATCTTAGAAGGAGCCTCAGTGTAAGGTTTACACCCTGCTGCACCTGATTGATATCGCTGGTCATTCTTGTAATAAGCGTTGTGGTTCCAAGATTATCAATCTGCTCATAGGACAGACTCTGAATATTCTTGAAAAGATCCTTTTTGACAGCAGCCGCAAAGCTGGTAGCTGCCTTTGCAGCAAAAAACTGCGCCGTAACTGAGCACGCGTAACCAACTGCAGCAAGAAGGATCAGACCAAGACTCATCCTGATTATGTATGGCTTGTCACTGTTTCTTATTCCGTTATCGATAATCGCTGCTACAACCAGAGGCACAATAAGCTCAAAGGTTGCTTCAAGCAATTTGAAAAGCGGTCCAAGGACCGCCTCAAAAGAATATTTTTTCAGATATTTAAGTAGCTTTCTCATGTGTAAATCCTAAGTCCTTTCGGATAGTGATTTTTTAAGGTTCCACCTGCATATTTTGCCCATCCAAGGCCATAACCATAGGAAGAAATAAGATACCAGCCATTTTGAAGATCACCCTGTCTAAAGCACATACCGCCAATAAACTGCATGGACTTTGAGGCGGCAGACGGAGTCTGTGCAGGACTTGTGTCTGTCGTATCATCTGTTTTTAAAGTCTCTTCAAGTTCATAGCTAAGTACTGCCATATCAGTATCTATCGCAAGCGCCAGCGAATGTGAAGGTTCAAATCTTCCATTCTTTATTGTTCCAAGATGAAGTCCCGGACGCATGACAGTGAGCCCAGCAATTCCAGGCATTCCTTCCGGAGCAAGATATAGCTGCTCTCCGAACATGAAGGGCGTACCTTTTAGGCAGCCATCCAGTTTGCATATTGCCTTTGAACCCTTACCGGACTTTTTGTTTTTAGCTGATTTTTTATCAGCCTTCTTATCTTTATTTAAATCCGCAGCCTTGCCCTCAGTATCGAGAACAATTTCGATATTTTTCAAATACACATCTGCAAATTCCTTAAAGGGTGAAAGGTCATCTTCTTTTATCCCGCGTACTTTACCGTTTACACCATAAAGTCCTGCATTTAGAGAAATATCTCCATCCTTCTCAAATACCGCAAAGAAATGACCTTCACCATCAATCCTGTGAGGCCAGAGTCTTCCTGTGCACCTTTTGATATCAATGGAAATATTCTCAGGGATGTCCTTTGCAAAGGATATGTCCTTGGGATCTCCCTTCATGAATTCAAGAATACTTTTAAGGTTATCGGTATCGCCGCTTACCATACCCTCATAGAGCTCTACTGATACAGGCTTAAGTCCCCATGCCAGGAGCTTAGCAGCCTGAAGCTCATCCTCCTCAGGTGCGAAGGTGCATGTTGAGTAAACAAGTCTTCCACCTGGAGCAAGCATTTTAACAGCGTCCTTTAAAATGTCAGACTGTCTCTTTGCGCAAAGCTCCACATTTTCAGGACTCCAATTGCTTATAGCCTCATCATTTTTCCTGAACATTCCCTCGCCTGAGCATGGAGCATCAACGAGGATCTTATCAAAATAGCCTTCAAAAACATCAGACAGCTGCTCCGGCTTCATGTTAGTAACAAGAGCATTCTTAACACCGCATCTCTCAATATTAAGAGATAATATCTGTGCTCTCTTCCTGTCTATCTCGTTAGTGACAAGAATACCCTCACCCATCATCCTGCCTGCAATCTGAGTACTCTTACCACCGGGAGCTGCGCACAGATCCAGAATCTTCTCGCCCGGCTTGGGATCAAGATAATGAACAGGCGACATAGCACTTGGCTCCTGAATATAGTAAGCCCCTGCTTCATGAAGTGGGTGCTTTCCGGGAGCACCTTCTGAATACACTTTCCCTGCAGATTCCCAGGGAATATCTGAAGTAAATACGCATCCCTCTGCAGATAAAATTCTCTTAACTCTGTCAGAAGTTTCTTTGTCTCCATCATTCTTTTGCAAATTAGCATCAGTGTTCGAACAATCAACATTCTTCTTTAATGGATTTATTCTTAATGCTGAAATTTTATCCCTTGAGAGAGCAGCCGAAAATGCATCGTATTCGTCGCCCAGAATTGCTCTTATTCTAATTTCAAATTCTTTATCAAAGCTCATCTTTATGCTCTTTTAAAAACTTTTTAATTCCTTTGAAGGTTTCAGGACTGATAATGTGCTCAATTCTGCAAGCATCATTCTCAGCAACCTCTTCACTTACATTGGCAGTAAGCATAAGAAACTTCGTGAGATTCTTATGTCTGTCATATACACTTTTAGCCTTCTTTGCGCCTTCCTCAGTAAGCTCAAGCTCACCATCACCGGCAACAGTAAGAAAGCCGTTTTCTTTTAAAATACCAACCGCCCTTGATACACTGGGGCGTGAAAAGCCAAGCTCGTTAGCAACATCAATTGAACGAACATAGCCATTTTTCTTTTTTAAGAGATATATAGTTTCGATATAGTCTTCACCGGATTCCTGCATAGAAAATACCCTCCCTAATACATTTTAAGATGATTATTGCATATTATTTAGATTGTTTGCAAGTCATTCTGTTAGCATATATTTACATGAAAAAGACCGATGTACTCTTAAGTACATCGGTCCAAAATTCATTGCAGTAAAATTACTTCGCGTAATCAGTTGCTCTGCTTTCACGAATGATATTAACCTTGATCTGTCCGGGATATTCCATCTCGTTCTCAATCTTCTTGGCAATATCTCTTGCCATCAATACCATATCGGAATCGCTTACCTGTTCAGGAACAACCATTACTCTGACTTCTCTTCCGGCCTGAATAGCAAAGGAATGATCAACACCCTTAAAGCTGTTTGTGATCTCCTCGAGTTCCTTTAATCTGCTGGTATAGGTTTCAAGTGTTTCTCTTCTAGCACCGGGTCTAGCTGCGGAAATAGTATCAGCAGCCTGAACTATAACAGCTATAAGTGACTGAGGCTCTACATCGCCGTGATGTGCCTCAACTGCGTTGATGACGGTAGCTGACTCTTTGTACTTCTTACAAATATCAACACCAAGTGAGATATGTGATCCCTCCATCTCATGATCAACGGCTTTACCGATATCATGTAAGAGACCTGCTCTCTTGGCAATACGAACATCAAGCTCAAGTTCTGAAGCCATAAGTCCGCAGAGCTGTGAAACTTCTACGGAGTGCTTAAGTGCATTCTGTCCATAACTTGTACGGAAACGCATGCGACCAAGTAATTTAATGATTTCAGGGTGAAGTCCGTGAACACCTGCTTCAAGTGCGGCATTCTCACCCTCTTCCTTAATCTTGTTGGCAACTTCCTTCTGTGCCTTCTCAACCATCTCTTCAATTCTTGCAGGATGGATACGTCCGTCCACGATAAGCTTCTCAAGAGCTATACGGGCAACTTCTCTTCTGATAGGATCAAATCCTGAAATAACAACTGCCTCAGGTGTATCATCAATGATGAGATCTACACCGGTCATTGTCTCAAGAGTTCTAATGTTACGACCCTCTCGTCCAATAATACGTCCCTTCATTTCGTCATTGGGAAGCTGTACAACCGAAATGGTTGTCTCGGAAACATGATCTGCAGCACATCTCTGGATAGCATTTACAACTATCTCCTTAGCACGTTTGTCTGCTTCTTCCTTAGCCTCCGCTTCCATGTTCTTGATCATGACAGCGGATTCATGTTTAACGTCATCTTCAACAATCTTTAAAAGATACTCTTTTGCCTGCTCGGAGGTTAAGCCTGAGATTTTCTCAAGTTCCTGTCTCCTCTGCTCATCAAGCCTCGCAACCTCTTGCGTTTTCTTGTTTAATGCATCTTCACGAGCATTTAAACTGGCCTCTTTCTTCTCAATTGCTTCTGATCTCTTTTCGACGTTCTCTTCTTTCTGCTGAACTCTGCGTTCTGAACGCTGAACCTCTGCTCTCCTATCCCTCACTTCTTTTTCAAGTTCATTTCTTGCCTTCAGTGATTCTTCTTTTACTTCCAGGAGTTTTTCGCGCTTCGATTCATCGGCAGCTCTTACAGCATCGTCGATGATTTTTCTTGCCCTTTCCTCTGCGCTTCCGATCTTACTCTCATTCTCAGCGTCAATTTTCTTTTGACGGGAACTCATAACTAATACGGTTGCTGCTATCGAAACGACAAGAGTTGCTGCTATTGCTATTATAACTGGTAGCATACAGGAGCACCTCCTTATTTAATTTTCATTGTACGATATTTTGTATAAAATGATAAAAAATTGCTTTATTTCATACAATATAACAACATATTCAGTTTACGCTCAGATGCTGTCTATGTCAAGAGACATCGCACTTGAGATGACACTATTACCAAAGCCTTTTCGATATAATAAAGCCATTATTTTACGCTTTTCTTCGTAGGTAGTGTTGTCCTTATCGTAATGTTTTTTCTTAAGGAGTTTTATGCATAATTCGAGCTCAGGATCAGAAGTGTTTTCCTCATACGCTTCATCCATAAGCCGCTCAATTATGTCTGAGCTTATGCCCTTCTGTAATAAATCCTGTTTTATCCTGTTCCTGCTTCTAAGCTCCATGTGATAGCGAATGTATTCGTCAGCATATCTCTCATCATCCAGGTATCTGTAGGACTTTAAGTATTCCACTGCTTCATCGATAACCTCAGGAGGATAACAGCCCTCCTTTAGCTTCTCCCGGAGCTTGTACTCGGTATAATCCCTCTTTTGAAGAAGATTCATAGCACGGAGCTTAGCTCTTTTCGGGATAACTACGCCGGTTATCTCATCAAAAACAGGCGAAGAAATCTCTTCGCCTGTCTTAATCTTGTAGTCTCTGATCTCACCTCTGTATAGGATAAAAGCGAATTCACCGTCTATATAAATTTTTGATCTTTTATTGTCAAACGGTACTATATCCGTAACAGTCATGAATCTTACGCCTCTTCAGTTTTTGATGCTTTTGATTTCTTACCTGTAGCAGGAGCTTCCTCTGCAGCAGGCTCCTCACCGCCCTCAAGTCCGTAATGAGCACGAACCTTAGCAGCGATCTCAGCAAGGGTCTCGGGATGCTCTTCAAGATATGTCTTGGCATTCTCACGTCCCTGTCCAATCTTGTTATTTTCGTACTGATACCATGCACCACTCTTGTTGACAATATCAACAGCAGCTGCAAGATCAAGAACATCCCCTGTATAGGAGATTCCCTTGCCGTACATGATGTCAAACTCTGCTTCCTTAAACGGGGGCGCAATCTTATTCTTTACGATCTTAACCCTTGTTCTGTTACCGATAGACTCTCCACTCTGCTTAAGTGTCTCAATTCTTCTGACATCCATACGTACTGAAGAATAGAACTTAAGAGCACGTCCACCTGTAGTAGTCTCAGGGTTACCAAACATAACACCAACCTTCTCACGGAGCTGGTTGATAAATATAACTGTACAATTAGACTTGCTGATAACTGCTGTGAGCTTTCTAAGAGCCTGAGACATAAGTCTGGCCTGGAGACCTACATGAGAATCACCCATGTCACCATCAATCTCTGCCTTAGGAACAAGAGCTGCAACAGAGTCAACAACAACAATATCTATAGCGCCGGAGCGAACCATTGTCTCACAGATCTCAAGTGCCTGCTCACCTGAATCAGGCTGTGAAATGTAAAGATTATCAACGTCTACTCCGATGTTCTTAGCATAAACCGGATCAAGAGCATGCTCAGCATCGATGAAGCCTGCAATTCCGCCTCTCTTCTGAACTTCAGCTATCATATGAAGTGTAACTGTAGTCTTACCACTGGACTCAGGTCCGTAAATCTCAACGATACGTCCCTTGGGAATTCCACCAAGTCCAAGTGCTATATCAAGGCTAAGGGATCCTGTAGGTGTAGTCTCAACACTCATCTGTGCTGCGGGATCACCCAGCTTCATAACCGCACCCTTACCAAACTGTTTCTCAATCTGACCGAGTGCTGCTTCTAATGCTTTCTGCTTATCTTCTCTTTCCATACTGTTCTCTTCTCCTTTTCTATACAGAACAAGCGTTCTGTGATAATAATAAAACAAATGTTCGTTTGTGTCAACAAAAAATCACCCAAAAAGTAATTTGAAAATAAATAGGAAAACATCTGGCGACACGCCGGAATTAAGACTTTCGTATATTACACATACCGAAAAGAAAAGTCAAGCCCCCAAGATCATCAAAAGACATATCAAATAGAAAATGCAAGAAGTGCCAGTTTTGATATAACCAGCTCCCTGATTATCATACCTGCCTCCTCTTTCTCCTTAGCAGAAAATGCAGCCAGCTGATTCATTGTATAGACCTTCTCCTGATAATGATCCGCAGAGCCCATCTTAAGCTGACTGACTCTAACCTTAGCCTTGAGCTGCTTGTAAACACGCCACTCAAAGTCCTCCTCAGTCAGGTGATAAAGGTGACTTTCCAGGGTCGTGGAGCTATCTATATCCTTAAGGATATATCTCTCCACAATAGTCTTGAATTTAAACGGCGCCATCTCCTCAGAGAGAATCTCTGCATAGCTGAGTCTGCATCCAAGGTAATACCTTGAAACATCCTGCATTGTGTATTTAAAATCGTCCTCATTAACTATGTTATACAAGCGCCATTCCCCTTACGTTCGCTCTGATAAGAGCATATCAAATCAGCTGTCCAATAACTTCCACAGCATAAAACTTTTTTCTACCTTCAAAAACTTTATTTTTTTTCAGGTTTGTAGTCTATATCTTCGATCTGATTACCACAGGCCTTAATTGCTTCAAGAATTTTCTCCCTCTCCCAGCCTGTTTCCTCTGCTAGCTCATCAACCGTGCAGCTTCTTCTGAGCTCATCAGCAAGCTCCTTTGCCTTATCAGCCACTTCCTGTACAAGCTGAACAGCCTTCTGAACTCTTGCAGTTTCAGCGGCATCATCCTCAATAAGGTTCTCCATTGCATCCATAACACGCTGTGCAAGATAAGAATCACATTCCTTGTGATCATCAAGCGATGAGAGCTCAGAAACAGCCTTCATAAGTGCTATATTGCCCTCACCGATGAGATCCTCGATGAGGACACCCTGCTCCGCGTAAAGCTTTGCAACATCGGTAACCATGGACAGACTGAGCTCTGCAAGTCTCTTCTGAGCGTCAGTTTCACCTGCCATAGCAGATATGATAATTGCTTCCTTTTCACCATCTGTTACAGACTCAAGAAGACTTATTTCCTCAAGATAATTCTCAAGGTAACCCGCCTCTTCCTTGGACAGATATTCAGAAGAATCAATAGCTTCTCCGATTCCGATGTTATGCTTTTTAAGGTAATCATAGATGAGCTCATACTGAGAATCACTAAGCTCAAGCTCATCAAAGGTATCTCTTATCTCAGCCTCGGAAACCGTTCCGCCCTGCCTTCTGGCATGCTTTGTGAGGTCACCAAGTCTTTTCGCAAATTCCTGTTCTTTATTTTCAAGATTAGCCATTATTTCTATATACTCCTAGCGTTATTTTACATGTGTATGTGTGAAAAGATGCTCCTGACAGTACTCGTAGTTGCCGTTACATTTTGAGCAGAATCTGAACTCTAATGTAGGATCATCGTTCTCTGATCTTCCACAGACAGCACACTTGTGCCTTGTTATTCCGGGAGGTGTGATCTTTACAGATCTCTTGAAGTCATTCCTCCTCTTAACCTCCTTGGGCCTAAGATGCATCAGCTTTCCACCTGAGAACCAGAAGGTCGCAAAGGTAAGGAAAGATGCTGCAATAGCGAAAAACTCATCAAACTGCTTGTAAATAATAGCCTGAACCGCCTGGAAAGCAAGAAGACATCCATAAGCAATTCCAAGCCACTTCATCTTAAGCGGAATGATAAACATAAACAGAACCATATTATCCGGAAATGTTGCCGCAAAAGCAAGTAGTATGGACATATTTATAAGTGATGTGTTGAAGGTAAGCGATGCATCCTGCATGAAGTCATATAATACCTGTGAAGAAGCTGTAGAACCGCCTCTGAAAATCATGACATAGGCAAAATATAAAAATGATGCAGCTATCATCAGAAGAAGTCCTGTGAATATGTATACATTATATCTGTATTCACCCCAGACCTTTTCCATCGTAGTTCCTATTGAATAATAGAAATACAGCATGACAAGCACAAAAAACAGATTCGAATAGTTCGGCGGAACAATGACCCATGTCACAAGTCTCCAAACCTGTCCGTGAAGTATCGCATAGGGATTCAGAGTCATATATTCAAGGATTCCGTATCCCGAAGGTGCGAACATTAATATGTAACCAACTATATAGCAGATGATAAGAACTATTGTTAAATTTTTAATTGCGTATTTGCCAAATTTTCTCTCAAAATTGCTCATATTTCTCCTTATTAGAAAACTGAATATATTTATTCAGTTTCTCCCAACAAAGTTTTTCTAATGCATTTTTCAAGCATTCTTATTGAGTCTATCACATTTTATGCCCTTTTGCATCGTTATTTGAATAATTGATTTTTAAGGTTGCTTCGATTATAATGTAGCGTAATGCGCGTAAAATTTTGCACGCATTTAATAGGTAATTAAAGTTTCTTTTTCGAGGTTTTATTTATGATTTCAAAGGATTACACACTGGGTATTGATATCGGATCAACAACTGTCAAGATCGCACTTATGGATTCTGACAGAAATATCGTGTTTTCAGATTATAGAAGACATTTTGCCAATATTCAGGAGACTTTGCTTTCTCTTCTTCAGGATGCAGCCAAGGTTAGCGGCAACGTAACTCTGCACCCTGTTATCACCGGTTCAGGCGGACTTACACTTGCAAGTCATCTCGAGGTTCCCTTCGTACAGGAGGTTATCGCAGTATCTACTGCCCTTAAGGCACTTGCTCCCAAAACTGATGTAGCTATCGAGCTCGGTGGTGAGGATGCGAAGATCATCTATTTTGAAGGCGGTAACGTCGAGCAGAGAATGAACGGTATCTGCGCAGGTGGTACAGGATCCTTTATCGACCAGATGGCATCTCTTCTTCAGACAGATGCATCGGGTCTTAATGAATATGCGAAAAATTATCAGTCTCTTTACACCATCGCTGCACGTTGTGGTGTATTTGCCAAGTCTGATATTCAGCCTCTTATAAATGAAGGTGCTACCAAGGAAGACCTTGCAGCATCTATTTTCCAGGCAGTTGTTAACCAGACCATCAGTGGTCTTGCCTGCGGTAAGCCTATCAGAGGTCACATCGCTTTTCTTGGTGGTCCTCTTCATTTCTTATCAGAGCTTAAACAGGCATTTATCCGCACTCTTAAGCTTGATGACGAGCATATCATTGACGCTGACAACTCTCATCTTTTTGCAGCCATGGGTTCAGCCATGAACGCAAATGAGGACTGCCACTACTCAATGGTAGATATGATTGGCAAGCTCACTCACAAGATCACAATGGCCGCTGAGGTTTCCCGTCTTGAGCCTCTCTTCGATTCAGAGGATGAGTACCAGGAATTCCTTGATCGTCAGAACAACTATCGTGTTAAGACTGCTAAGCTTGATAATTATAAGGGTAATGCCTTCCTTGGTATCGATGCAGGTTCCACTACTACCAAGTGCGCTCTTGTGTCAGAGGACGGTGACCTTCTTTATTCCTTCTATTCAAGTAATAACGGAAGCCCTCTTAAGACAGCTATCAGTTCTATCCAGGAGATTTACAAGCTGATGCCCGAGGGCGTTACTATTGCGCGTTCATGCTCCACAGGTTACGGTGAAGCTCTTCTTAAGTCAGCTCTTATGCTTGATGACGGCGAGGTTGAGACTATCGCGCACTATAATGCTGCTGCGTTCTTCGATCCCGAGGTTGACTGTATTCTCGACATCGGTGGTCAGGATATGAAATGCATTCATATTAAAAATGACACAGTAGACAGCGTTCAGCTCAACGAGGCATGCTCTTCAGGTTGTGGAAGCTTTATTGAGACCTTTGCTAAATCCCTTAATTACAGTGTTCAGGATTTTGCCAAGATCGCTCTTTTCGCAGATGCTCCCATAGACCTTGGTACACGCTGTACTGTTTTCATGAATTCACGAGTTAAGCAGGCTCAGAAGGAAGGCGCTTCTGTTGCTGATATTTCTGCAGGTCTTGCTTATTCAGTTATCAAAAATGCTCTCTTTAAGGTTATTAAGGTATCAGATGCCAAGGAGCTTGGTGATCACATCGTTGTTCAGGGTGGTACCTTCTATAATGATGCTGTCCTTAAGGCCTTTGAGAAAATCTCAGGCGCTCAGGTTACAAGGCCTGACATCGCCGGAATAATGGGTGCTTTCGGTGCTGCTCTCATCGCAAGGAATCGTTTCCATGAGAAGACCAGCTCCAAGACAACCATGCTTACCATTGATCAGATCAATAAGCTTGAGTATTCAACAAGCATGACAACCTGTCAGGGATGTACAAACCATTGTCGTCTTACCATCAATAAATTCACTGGTGGACGTCAGCACATCTCCGGTAACAGATGTGAACGTGGTATCGGTAAGGTTAAAAACGCTGCCGGTATTCCCAATCTATTTGATTATAAATATAAGAGAATCTTCGATTATAAGCCTTTAAATGAAGTCGAAGCTAAACGTGGAACAGTTGGTATTCCCAGAGTTCTTAATTTCTACGAGAACTATCCTTTCTGGTTTACTTTCTTTACAAAGCTTGGATACCGCGTTGTGCTTTCACCCAGATCAACTCATCAGATTTATGAGCTTGGTATTGAATCCATTCCCAGTGAGTCTGAGTGTTATCCTGCAAAGCTCTCACACGGTCATATTGAATGGCTTATCAAGAATAATGTTGATTTCATCTTCTATCCCGGACTCTTCTATGAGAGAGACGAGGTTGAAGGTGCTACTAACCACTACAACTGCCCTATCGTTACTTCTTATTCCGAGAACATCAAGAATAACGTAGAGGCTATTACTGAAGGAAAGGTTACACTTCGTAATCCTTTCATGTCCTTCTCAAGCTTAAAGACAGCTACCGATGCTCTTGTTAAGGAGTTCTCAGAGATTTCCGCAAAGGAAATAGTCGAAGCTGCCAAGAGCGGATGGGCTGAAATGGAAAAAGCCCGTGACGACATCAGAAAGAAGGGTGAAGAAACTCTTCGCTGGATGAAGGAGAACAACAAGCACGGTATCGTTGTTGCAGGTCGTCCTTACCATGTTGATCCAGAGATCAACCACGGTATTCCCGATATGATCTGCTCTTACGGCGTTGCTGTTCTTACAGAGGATTCAATTTCACACCTGGGATCTCCTGAGAGACCGCTTATTGTATCAGACCAGTGGATGTATCACTCACGTCTCTATGCTGCAGCAAGCTTTGTTCGCACAAGAGATGACCTTGATCTTATCCAGCTCAACTCCTTCGGATGCGGTCTTGATGCTGTAACAACTGACCAGGTTAATGACATTCTTTCAGGCTCTGATAAGATTTATACCTGCCTTAAGATCGATGAGGTCAATAACCTTGGAAGTGCCAGAATCCGTGTGCGCTCTCTTCTTGCCGCTATCCGCGTAAGAAAGCTTAAGGAGAACAAAGAACGCACTATTGGTTCTACTGCAATCAACAGAAGACTTTTCACTGAGGATATGCGTAAGAATTACACTATTCTTGTTCCTCAGATGTCACCTATACACTTTGATATCTTAGAGCCCGCTCTTTGCGCCTGCGGTTACAATATCGTAGTTATGCAGAACGATAACAAGCATGCTATCGACATGGGTCTTAAGTATGTTAATAACGATGCCTGCTACCCTTCACTCTGGGTTGTTGGCCAGATCATGGATGAGCTTCATTCAGGAAAGTACGACCTCGACAGAACTGCTGTCCTTATGAGCCAGACCGGTGGCGGATGCCGTGCTACAAACTATATCGGCTTCATCAGAAGAGCTCTCAGAAAAGCCGGAATGGAGCAGGTGCCTGTTGTATCAATCAACTTAAGTAAGCTTGAGCGCAACCCCGGATTCCATATCAACTTTGCGATGCTTGAGAGAGCTGCTTACGCTGCTGTATTTGGAGACATTTTCATGAGATGCGTATACCGTATGCGTCCTTATGAAAAGGAAAAGGGCTCAGTAAACGCTGTCCATGAGAAGTGGAAGAAAAAGTGTATTGAGTTTGTATCTGCAGACCATCTGAGCTTTATCAAGTTCCAGCGTATGTGCAAGGAGATCGTTGAAGATTTCGATAAGATTGAGATCACTGATGAGATCAAGCCTCGTGTAGGTGTTGTAGGTGAGATTCTTGTTAAGTTCGCTCCTGCTGCTAATAACCACCTTGTAGAGCTTCTTGAAGCTGAAGGTGCTGAAGCTGTTGTTCCTGATCTTTTGGACTTCATGCTCTACTGCTTCTACAATCAGGTATATAAGGCAGACCATCTTGGAACCAGCAAGAAGACCAAAGCATTTTGTAAGGCCGGAATCTGGGCACTGGAAAAGCTTCGCGGCGGTGCTGCAAAGGCATTTGAAAAGAGCGTTCATTTCGAAGCTCCCACAAGCATCTACAAGCTTGTTGAGTATGCTAAGCCCATCGTATCAATCGGTAACCAGACCGGTGAGGGATGGTTCCTTACAGGTGAGATGGTTGAGCTCATTAAAGAAGGTGCTTCCAATATCGTCTGCACACAGCCCTTCGGTTGTCTTCCTAACCACGTAGTTGGTAAGGGTGTAATAAAGCAGATGAGAAAGATTTATCCCGGATGTAACATCGTAGCCATTGACTATGATCCCGGTGCAAGTGAAGTCAACCAGCTTAACAGAATTAAGCTTATGCTCTCCACTGCTCATAAGAAGGCTCATGCTCAGGAAGAGCCTGTTGCGAATAAAGCTATATCATAAAAATTAAGCTGACAGATTTTGTTCTGTCAGCTTTTTATTATCTTATGAACATAAAGGTCGTCCGTCTGAATGCAGCTACAATTCTGGCAAATCCCGCATACAACAGTCCCAAACAATAAATGTAAACAGCAGTATTTTCCACCTTATAAAAGAGGATACAAAACAGTGCAAGCACGATATTTATTATGCCACTCATCAGCTTCAGTCTCCAAGCATTACCTCCATATGCCCTTGTTTCCTTTGTTCTTAATATCTCCACAAGTCCTGAGAAAGCATGTACACATGCCAGATATAATAGAATATATATTCTCGGAACATAGGATAAGGAACTTGAAAGGACTCCAAAATTAAAGAGTATTATCCCTCTGTAAAGGATAATTTTTCCATCAACCATATGCCTTGCCATGGAAATATAATAAATAATCTTGCCTATACCAGAGCATGTAAAGCCAAAGGACATTACCAGAAGAATAATCTCATAGGCGTGCCTTTTATATATTACGAGCAACATAGCCGCAATCATCATTATTATGCCGCTTAGTACGGATTTAATTCTTTGCCCTCTATTCATCTTCCCCTCTTCGAATCATCTCCATTTGTTTTTCCTTACGCATAAGCATTATGGCAAAACCTGCCAGCATATTTTTAGATTCAAATATCTCATGAGTTACCATTCCCTTTTGAGCTATTGCTGCAATGATAAACTTCCCCAAGAATGTTTTATTTTTTCTTTTAATTGAAGTTCTTGCATACTCGTATCTGTATTTATCAACGTCAAAGCTCTCTATCTTTTCACCGGACAGCTCCTCTCCAAAGGCCTTCCAGTCCTCTGAGGCTATCAGCTGTCTTTTTTTAAGTATTCCTCTTATTCTCTCTTCATAAGGAGCAAGCACATCATAGGCATATGTATCTTTTTCAAACTTTTCTATATCTCCCCTTATATACTTCATTGCATATACCATCTGAGCAAAGGCCTTGTAATAATCACTTTGATTATCCTTGAATATTTCTTTATATTCATTCCAGGCAGGAAGGTATTTATATTTTGCAAATGAATAATCCGGAAAATGACCTGCACGCCCATGCCCTAAATTCATTATGGAGTTCTCACTCCCCTGGAAAATGCTGTTGGTATAAATTCCATTAGCAATATCATCCGGGGTTCCGTTTTTGTGTACAAACTTTACCCGTCTCTCCAGTTCTTTTTCCGCACCGGGAATTACTTCAATAAAATCTCTTGTTGTATTGTTAATGACAAGAGAAGGCGTTCCGGCAAAATACATATGCGCCCAGGTATCAGCCAGAACATGCATGGCTATGCCGACAGCCTGCAGGCTTTTACCCTTTGCAAGCTTGACAGTCTTCACCAGAAGATCTCCGTTTGGCTTGCATATAAGTCTGTACTTGTTCAAATATCGCCTTGAGCATCCTTTCTTATTGGCATACAGATCATAAGGAAGAAAATGGAAGGACGCCCATATCCTGGTTATGTCCTGAAGTCCAATGATATCAGTTCTTGTATCCATCATCTCAAGCTGAAGCTGCGTGGTCGCTGCTATTGAAGGCGCCTTTATCTTAGAAAGAAAGGTCCTCGAGCATTGATCTACAAACTGGGCACTATAACAGATATCCATGCTCTCTTTATGTGTATACCCTGCAAGATATGCAGCGCAATATGTAGCATAATAGTGGAAATCTTCCTGCATATTTCTATCCCTGTTCTCTCTTAACCGTTAACCGTGCCATTGACATTGAATACAACATATCTATCAGCATAAATAGTAAGGTACAGTCAGCTACAAACTCAGCAACCTGTACATATCCAGCCTTTGAGGCTGATGCAATATCCGATATGATAAAGCTTATAGTGATAAAAACCAATATTACAGCCCCTATCCTGAATTTCTTACTTTTTCTTCTACCTCTGCCATAACGAACTGCACTAATACCCACATAACCGTGAATAAGCAAAACAAGCAGGCATATAACGAACATAGTGATATAAATCAGCTTGATAGTATTATCTATTTCCTCTTGCGGAATATCTCTAAGCTGATTCCTTATGTCAGTTATATTGAACATA
Source organism: Butyrivibrio sp. XPD2002 (assembly GCF_000423945.1). Lineage (GTDB taxonomy): Bacteria > Bacillota > Clostridia > Lachnospirales > Lachnospiraceae > Butyrivibrio. Next base: position 398,190 of record NZ_AUIY01000001.1, read on the forward strand.
ACAGAAATAATAGTCTTTATAGCAGTCCACACGCCAAATGCAAACACTCCGCGTCCGCTTACAGCTATATTACTGTTATATCTTCTGATTTTTGCTTTAGTCTCTTCTGTCATTTTGTGCTCCGGATTTTGCCTACATTGTATTAAAAAGGCTGCCAAAAGGCAGCCTCTTCTAAGCATAAAGATTATGCCTATTTAGCTTTTTTCATTAAGCTTATCAATATCGTCCTGAAGACGTTCCATTGCAAATTCATTAGATCTCAGCGCAAGGTGTGCCTTAAGAGATCTGTTATGGATATCATTGGCCTTCTTGTAGTAATCAAGAAGATTCTCATCATCGATCTTAAGATATCCGTCAGCAATTGCACCCGGAAGCACGAACTTCTTTACAACATTAGCAAACTCGACTTCAATATATTTTCCGTCCTGCTTAACTATAGTTCCTGCTCCGAATTTCTCATGAGTTATTTTTAAATTGATCGCATCCTTGTTACCAAGGCTGTCAGCTTCCTTATCGAGAGCATCGATCTCATTTTTCTTGTTCTCATGCTCCTCTTTAAGCTCTTCCATACGCTTGGCATTTTCTTCAAGCAGTTCCTTTGTTCTTTTTGTTCTGGTTTTAGTAGTGGTCTTTACCGCGTTCTCCTCATCAAGTTCTAAGCCCATTGCATACCCCTTTTCTGCAGATTTTTAAATCTGCTCATTCCTCTATCTTCGATATATTATATTTTAGCTTATTTATTCCATTTTGCGGCAGTTAATAGCTATTTTTCATAAAACTTTTATTTAAATTACGAAATGTTTATCAGTATTTCGTGATATCAGTTAATGGAACCTTTCCTACCTTCCTAAAGGCTATAGAATTTATCACTGCTGCAAAAACAAAGCAGCTTATGGCCGCCACAATCCAGGCCACAGGATAAACCTTGAGCACGTACATAAAGCCATTAGTCTCCATCATCTTAACACTCAGCATGGAAATCGGTATTCCCACTCCTATACCCAATATGATTCCTATAAAGGTTGTAACTATCACCTCTCTGGCAAGATAGCCTATGACCTGTCCGTTTGAAAAACCATTTACCCTCATGGTAAGGAGTTCTCTCATCCTTCTTAGTACAAGAATATTACTGAGATTAAGAAGTATCATGAAGGACAGGATAAATGAAAATACCAGTACAAGATAAACCACGATGTCAAAGAGGTCTATCATCGTCTTATTATCCTCTTTTATGCTCTCTGCTTTTTCTACAGAGGTTACTCCGTGGGTATTTTCCAGCGTATTGTAAAGAGCATCTGTGTCTTCACCTGCTTTGATCAGGTAGCAGTTATCCTCAGTTTCTTCATCAAACAGCTTTTCAAAATACGCTCTGGACATAAGCGCACTCTTACCAAAATACTGAAGATAGTTACCCTCTACCGTAATCTCTGCAATTCTAAGATCATCCGTCACCATGCTAAGCTTCATTCCAGGCGAAAGGCCATCCTTTTCCCTCATTTCCTCAGTAACAAGAATGCCTTCCTTTGGTATTGCTATTTCTTTTCCATCCGACGACCTTATCTCAAGGTATTTCTTAATTTCATCCTCATCATCAATAAGATAAACTAAAGTTAATGCCTGTTTATCATCTGTCTGCAAAACAGATCCCAATAAAAATAACGGATAATAATCATAGCTTTCTATTTTCTTAAGTACATCTCTTCTCTCATCATCGGTTATATCACTGCTTAATGCGATTTTTAAATCATAATGCCATAGCTCATCTATCTGCTTATTAAGAGAGTCATCAAAGGCATTTTTCAAGGTTATACCAAGTCCTATAAGCATGCAGCAGGCGAGAACGATAACTACAGATATGACAACACGGCCCATATCCGTATAGAAATTACTTATTATCATCTTGATATATATACTTCCGGCTTCCTTCTTAGACGCCTTTGTTCTGGCCTTGTTCTGAGGCTCATTACCACTTAAAAGACCTGTTGCAGAGCATGAAATATATTTTTCACAGGACCATGTGACAACGAAGGTTGTAAGAGCCACCGCAATGACGAAGGCGATTACTATCGGGATCGGATTAGACGCGTGGACGAATTCTTCAAATACGAACATCTCCTTCATGGTGTTCAGGATAAGCGCCTCAAGTCCAAGACCTCCAACAACTCCTATAAGAACTCCGAACAAAGCTGCGGATACTCCAAAAAGAATATACTTTTTACGTATTTCATTTTTATATGCACCGAAGGCCTTTACTACGCCAATCTGCTTCTTTTGCTCCTCAACAATTATAGCTATTGTAAAAAAGCATACAATAACTGTAATTCCTCCAAAGATTGGCATAAACACAAATGTAAATTTTGTAAGTACATCTACGTTTGATTTAAGCTCTATGAAATTACGATTGGCTTCTCTCATCTGAACAAGCCATTCGCCGTCATTTTTCTTGGCGTCTTCTATTTCCGCCTTAGCATCAGCAAGCTTATCATAGGCTTCCTGTTTTCCATCTTCATATTCATCCCAGGCCTTTTTTAGTTCCTCTTCACCCTTTTTCTTCTCCTCTTCAAACTCAGCCCGCCCATCAGCCAGCTCCTGCTCGGCATCGGATAGCTTCTTTAAGGCCTTTTCCTTTTCTTCCTTAAAGGTCTTCTTGGCATTGGCTATCTCTTCAGCGCCTTCCTTTTTCTTTTCCTCAAACTCAGCCTCTTTATCAGCAAGGAGCTTTCTTGCTTCAGGCTCCTCCTTATCAAGCTTTGCCTGTCCATCGGCCAGCTCTTTTTTGCCCTGTTCAAGAGAAAACCATCCCTGATCAAGAAGCGTTCTGCCCTCGGCCAGCTCCTGTGCACCGGCTCTTATCTTATCCTCCGATTCATTAAGCTGATCCTTTGCACCTCTAAGCTGTTCATACTGCGTTTCAAGGTCTCCATCATCCTCTGACATTCCCATCTCGTCAAGGAGCTGCTTTTTCGTATCTTCAGGGACCTGCTTCATGATATCAACCAGTACCCCAAATTTATCGATTGTGTTAAAGCCCTTGATAACACGTAACTGATCAATAACATAGTCATCAATTTCAGCTTCAGGGTATTCTTCCTTTGTATACTGCAAAAGACTTATGGCTGAATCAATATTCGTATCGTTTAAATATACCTCTAAGGATTGCAGTCCGCTGTCGTATTCATCCCAGCCCTTATTTAGTTCCTCTCTTCCTGCCTCAAGCTGCTGCACGCCATCAGCATATTCCTTCTCCTTTTCGTTTAATGTTTTTTCTGCATTATCAAGCTCTAAGAATCCCGAGAAGAGCTTATATTTTGCATCATTAAGTTCATCCTCAAGCTGCTTTTTTGCATCAGCAAGCTGCTGTGCTCCATCAGCAATCTTTGTATTGTATTCCTCTTCGCCCTCTCTAATTTTCCGCTCTCCGTCAGCAAGCTCATCCTCTGCCTTCTTCTTTGCATCAGCAAATTCCTTCTCACCATCCTCAAGCTCTTTTTCTGCATCGCCTATTTTTTCGTCAAACTCCTTCTGAGCATCTTCAATTTTCTCCTTGCCCTCAGCTAGCTCATCCTCTGCCTTTTTTACTGCCTTCTCATACTCCTTATCAAGGTCCTTCTCAAAATCCTTCTTCCTTGCTTTGGCGAGTATATCCGCATCCCTATCCAGCTCACTTTTTACAAGCTCAGCTCTGTTCAGGTATGATTTATCCATGGTATTGAAGTCATCATTTATGTCTGCATCCACAAGTATATTTGTGTAATCAAAGGAGAGGTCTTCTGTATTAAAGGCAGAATAAGGCACAATACAAAAGCCATCCCGATTAGCTCCAAAATAATCAGGATGTTCTGCAATACCTGTAACTACAAATTTTTTCCGGAAAAGTGCATCCTCGAATCTGGCGCCGGTCATTTCGATAGAAATGGTATCGCCAATGGATAGCTGAAGATCATCAATAATTTCTGTGCTTACTGCGCACTCGTTTTTCTTTTGCGGAAGTGTCCCCTCTTTTGTATACGGAACGCTTATCCTCTCTGTAGCAGATATCACTTTCAGGCTACAGCTTTTTCCGTTATGTTTTGCTGTAGCAGGAAGATTCAAAAGCCCCTCTGCATCCTTTACCATCACATTATCTTTTATGGCATTAACGTCCGCAGCTTTTATTCCGATGCTCGAGGCAATATCCGCATCCTTAAAATGGTGCTCTTTAAAGTAGGAGTCACTTAACTTTTTCAATGTATGAACAGGGAAAAAAATGCCCAGAATGATCCCGGCACTTATTACGACTATTGTGACAATTGAAAGCCACGAAATAATTCTTTTTTTGATATTTCGCAGTGCATCCTTCCGCCAGGATTCTTTCATACTCCCCGCATCCCCTTAGTGTAGCTTTTTCCTACCAAACCAAATCAGCCGCATGCATCGGCCATGAATTTAGCCTTATGCTGGCTATTTTACCGTTTTTCATATGAACAACGCGGTTAGCCATCTTTGCTATTTCAACGTTATGAGTGACCATAACTACTGTTGTAAGGCCATCCTTAATAATGCTTTCTATCAGCTGCAAAACCTCCTGTCCTGTCGTAAAATCAAGAGCAGCAGTTGGTTCGTCAGCTAGTATTATTCTCGGATTTTTGACTATAGCTCTTGCAATTGATACGCGCTGCTGCTGGCCTCCGCTCATCATTGAGGGGTAGTTATTTGCCCTGTCAGATAAGCCCACCATGTCCAGAGCTTCCTTCGAATCCCTGGGATTGTTGCATATCTCTGCAATGAACATTATGTTTTCCAAGGCAGTTAAGTTCGGCATCAGATTATAGGCCTGAAAAATGAAGCCTATATCATCTCTCCTGAACTTTATTAGCTCTTTTTCCGTTGGATGGGAAAAGTCCCTGCCATCAATTTTTATATCGCCCTCTGTAGGCGAGTCCATCCCGCCTATTATGTTAAGAAGCGTTGACTTACCGCAGCCACTTTCGCCAAGGATTACTAAAAGCTCCTTCTCATAAATATCAAGATCAACGCCCTTTAAAATGTTGATAGTCTCCTGACCTGCCTTATAATCCTTTTTCACTCCACGAAGGGACATTACGGTCTTTTTCTTTGTCTCAGATGCAGTCTTAAATCCCCTCTCATCGATAACCATCGCAGAAAGTCCTGCGAAAGCATGCAAGAGCGACAGATCATTATTCAGGAAGTCATCCTTCTCAACTCTGTTTATAACCTCAACACAGCCCACAACCTGATTTCCAAATATCATCGGCATGAAGAGCACATTTTTTATATTGAGACCTGTGACTTCATCCTTTCCGCTGGGAAATCTTTTATCCGAAGCTACATCCTTAACCTCAATCGGCGAAAAACTTTCGCAGGCTTCACCAATTATTCCCTGTCCAAATTCTATATTAAAGCCGCTGACATTTTCATCCCCAACGGATATGACACTATAAATCCTCTTGCTCTCATTATTTTTAAGCCACATGATGCCGGTTCTTACTTCAAGAAGGTTGATCAGATCCTCAAATGCATCAGACAGAGCATTTTCCAGCTGCTGATTCTCAAGCGTCTGCATTAAGTTCCATAATAGATGAACATAATCAACCTTAGGTGCCATATAATCTCCTCGAAAACACGAAATAATTACCTATTATCAATTATAGCAAAACTGTTTTCCGTAGTGTTGCAATCACAATTTTGTTAATTATTTTTTAATTATTTTGGGCATTAAAAGGAGCTGCCATATCTTGGCAGCTCCAAAAAAAAATTTCTTATTATGCCTGTTGAAATTTTCTTGATGTATTTAAAACATCATCTTCAAAAAAATCAGGTTGATTTATTATAAAACGAAGTACATCTGATGACATCAGGTTCTCATTATTTCTTAAAAACTCAGCGACAGTTTTGATTCTCTCTGGTTTTCTTTTTACATATGCCATGACGCTATCTATAAATTCAAAATATGCATCCGGTATGGATGTTATTATGTTATAAATCTCTTCCATAAAGATATTCCCCTTTCAAAGAATCAACTGTTTTGAGATGATATTATAATCATTATATCCATGATTCTCAATTTTCTATTATTTCAAAGTTAGTTTTTAATAATAAAATTGCACTATCAAATTGATTCAGTTGTTAATTCTGAAAGAGCTTTATTCTTTCTCTCTTCATCAAGAATTTGTCCCCACTTGTAAGGTGTAGCCTGATATACGTAATAATCAAGCCAATTGGAATAGAGATTATTACAATGCGAACGCCATATCAAATTCGGGGTATTATCAGGATCATCCTCCGGATAATAGTTCTCCGGTATATGAATAGGTAAATCCTTACTAAGGTCACGAATATATTCATTATGAAGCGTTAATCTGTCGTACTCTGCATGGCCCATTACAAATATATTTTTACCATCTCTGGACATACATAAAAACACTCCGGCCACAGGCGATTCTGCAAGAATTACCAGGTCCTTACAAGCATGAATTTCAGAAGCAATGGATTCTGTATGTCTGGAATGGGGCATCCAAAAGACATCATCAAAGCCTCTGACAAGCGGAACCTTGCGATTTTCAACTTTATGCTCAAAGAGGCCAAACAATTTTTCAGAGAGCATTCTCTTTTTTATTCCATAATGATAGTAAAGTCCAGCCTGTGCTCCCCAACATATATGGAATGTAGAAGTAACATTAGTCTCTGACCACTTGAAAATCTTACATAATTCCTCCCAATAGTCAACTTCTTCAAATTCCATCTGCTCCACAGGTGCACCAGTAATGATCATTCCATCGTAGGTATTACCTTTGAGCTCATCAAATGTATGATAGAATCTGTTCAGATGATTGGGTGATGTATTTAATGCTTTATGCGAACTAACACGCATAAATGATACATCTATCTGCAATGGTGTATTTGAAAGTGATCTAAGCAACTGAAGCTCAGTATCCTCTTTAAGTGGCATCAAATTAAGAATACAGATATTAAGAGATCGAATATCCTGATGCATCGCACGGGTTTCATCTACCACAAATATATTTTCTTTTTCAAGTATCTCTCTTACCGGGAGATCATTCATAATTTTGATAGGCATTTTCCATTCCTCCGCGTCACTTTATCATTTCAAGAAATTCTGATTCGTTTATTACCCTAATACCCAGATCCTGAGCCTTTGTTAGCTTACTTCCGGCTGCTTCGCCTGCAAGCACCATTGTCGTTTTCTTTGAAACACTTCCGGAAGCCTTGCCACCATTTAAGGCTATAAGCTCTTCTGCTTCCTTTCTTCCGAGAGTAGGAAGCGTTCCTGTTACAACAATTGTCATTCCGGCAAGTTTATCAGATGCACCTTCAGCTTCCTTCACAGCCATGTTAACACCGGCATCCTTCATGCGAAGAATGAGCTGTCTGTTCTCTTCACTATGGAAGAAATCATAGAGGTCATTGGCTGTTGTCTCACCTATATCAGGCATTGATAAAAAGCCATCTACAGTAACATTAAACAACTCTGTAAGATCAGATATATGTTTCATGATTTCTCTTGCCGTAGCCTTACCAACGTTTCTTATTGCAAGACCTGTAAGAAGCATAACAGGATCATTATCCTTCGATTTTTCAATTTCTCCAAGCAGCTTATCGGTATTTTTCTCCTTACCGATAATTCCCTTCTGAACCATCTCATCACGATAGTTCTTAAGATCATAGATATCCGCATAGTTCTTAAGATAACCATCCTTCGTGAGGGCCTCGATAAGAGTATCACCAAGTCCCATTATATTCATGGCATCTCTTGATGTAAAATATGCTATGGTTCTTGTAACCTGTGCAGGGCATGTAGGATTGACACATCTGATATCAGCCGTATCCTCCTCTCTTACAAGCTTATGTCCGCACACAGGGCAGTTCTCGGGTGCTTCATATACTTGCTCCGGCTCCTCAACGCAGCCGTTAAGCTTAGGGATTATCTCTCCAGATTTAAAGAGCTTATAGGCACCGCCTATTCCAATCTTCATATCCCTTATATAATCCTGGTTATGAAGTGTTGCTCTTGATACAGAGGTTCCACAAAGTCTTGCAGGCTTTCCGGTTTCTTTGTCATGGAAGCTTCCTGTAAAGGTGAGCTTTCCGGTTCTTCCGACATCAACCAGAATTTCGTCCATGACTACAACCTTTTCTTCCGGTGGATACTTATACGCAATATGTCCGCTTGAATACTTACTTCCTGCAGGAAAATCATCTCTCCATGTTGTATGGTCAACCTTAACAACAGCTCCATCAAGATCAAAGGTCAGATCAAATCTGTCATCGCCAATTTTATCTATAGCATCAATGACCTCCGCCGCCGTTTTGCATCTGCTGTGCTTAACAACAGGAATTCCAAGCCCCTCAAGGACATCCAATGCTTCGCAGTGGCTCTGCATCAGCTCTTCAGGGCCGTCCTGAACATTAAATACAAACATTCGAAGTCCGCGTTCCTTTGTTACGCTGCTATCAAGCTGACGAAGTGTTCCCGCCGCAAGGTTTCTGGGATTGGCAGCAAGCTTTTTACCAAGCTTTTCCTGCTGTTCATTAAATCTGTCGAAGTCCTCATGGGACATGTAAACCTCGCCGCGAAGCTCTAAGTATCTGGCATTGTATTTTATTTCTCTTTTTACATCGGGAATTACAAGCGCATTTATTGTGACGTCCTCGCCGATTCTGCCATCGCCTCTTGTCTCTGCAAGCGCAAGCTTCATATAGCCTGTCTTCTCAGGGTTCTCTTCATAGCGAAGTGTCATACTAAGTCCGTCAATCTTATACTCAACAGAAAATTCTGCATCGGGATGTTTTTCATGGACCTTGTTAACCCACGCGGTTACATCTGCCTTGTCAAAGACATCCTCTATTGAGAGCATCGGCACGTTGTGAGTTACCTTAACGCCTGCTTCTCTCTTGGCAGTTCCGCCAATAATCTGACTGGGAGAATCCTTGGTTATGAGCTCAGGATGCTCAGCTTCCATCTTCTTTAATTCCTGCATCATCTGATCATATTCATAGTCAGATATCTCAGGCGCATCCTGATTATAGTAGCGATCCATGTGATAGCGGATTTTCTCCGCAAGATCGTTGTATTTAGATATTATTTCGTTCGTTGCCATTTATTTCTCCCCTGAAAGCTTTATATATTATTACGACATTAAAGTCTGTATCCGTATTATAGACCGGCCTCTTTATAGAGCTCTCTTAGTTCGTCCCCTTTAAGCTCCCTGTATTCGGAGTGATTTAAGCCCTTAAGCTCGATGTTTAGAATACGAACTCTTTTAAGCTTAACCACTTTATATCCAAAGGCTTCGCACATTCGCCTTATCTGTCTGTTTAATCCCTGTGTGAGAATTATTTTAAAGCATTTCTCATCTAGCCTTGTAAGCTTACAGGGCCTGGTAGTCTGTTGAAGTTCCTCCAGGTAAACGCCCTTTTCCATGCCCTTGATAAAGCTGTCAGTAAAACGGTGGTCTACCTCAACAATGTATTCCTTTTCATGTCCGTTCCTTGACTTCATCATGGCCTGAATAAGGTCTCCATCATTGGTGAGGATCATAAGCCCCTCAGAGTCCTTATCGAGTCTTCCCGCATAGGTAACCCTTTCACTGTAGTTAAGGTCCTCGATGATTGTTCTCTCGGCGTGCTCATCCCTCTCGGTACAAACAACGCCAACCGGCTTATTATACGCCAGAACAACCTTTTTGGATGACGGGCTTATCCTGTTATCATCATATAAAACCTCGTCGCCCTCAGTGACCTTAGTCCCAGGAAGTGCAACAATGCCATTTACCTTGATCCGTCCATCCTCTATAAGCTTGTCCGCTTCTCGTCTGGAGCATACTCCGCACATGGCTATGTATTTATTTAATCTGATTTCTTCTGTATTAGCCACTAATCATCCTCAAAAATTAGAATTTTCATAGCATAAGCCATGCTGCCTACACCATATAGAATAAATATGTTAAAACGGAACGCCCTTCTGATGAAGTCGTCCCGTTAATAAACCATACAAATTCGCAAATAAACGAACTATTATAAGCTGCAAAGAGTCTCGATAGCAGTATCTCTTATAACAGTATCAAAGCTCTCATCCATGTGGCAAATCAGGTTATCCTTGGTTGTAACAAATTTACCGAACTCATAGCATATTGAAAATACTGCCGCAAAGGTCTTCGCATTCTCATCCTTCCTGTCAAATACCATGTAGTAGGTATTGCTTGAAGGATTTCTATACAGAGTGCTTCCCATGCTGATCTTGCCGGGAATCTGCTGGCAGAGTGCAATAACTGTTCTAAGATCTCTTATCTCAAATACAAAGGTCTTAAATCCGATCTGCTCCAGCTCTTCTCTTGCGCTGTTCTTATTAGCTTCAGGCTCGATTCTTGTACGTCTGGAATCTTCCTTTTTCTTAACAGGAATAGTATCACCATCTACTTCATTCTTATCAGCGTTAGCCTTCTCAACCATGTTCTTCACAGAATTAGTGAAGTCCTTAAGGCTCTGTAAGTATTCGCTGAGCTTGGGAATTCTGTCTTCCTCGGGAACATCTCCAAGCTCCTCAAGGAAGTTCTTAGGGAATCTGAGTCCAGCCTTCTCTGTAAGATTTTTAAGCATATCGGCAAAAGCGCCGTCTGTGTTCTCTGAAAGTGTAAGTGATATTGAGTGATCAGGAAGAACCGTAATCTGCATTGGTGTAAACGCACCCTGAGGCTTGTAATCAACCTCCTCTACAGCCTTCTCCATTACGTCATGAAGAAAATCCATGGCTTCCTTACTTTTATCAAAAAGATCCTCGAGCTTAAGTCCCTGCTCGTCCATATCATCTTCTGTGATTATGCAATTAATTGTATCCTTATTAACTCTTGTAAACTTCATAAAAACTAACTCCGCGTTACATAAAAACTTGTAACGTTCTAAAACCTGACAACAACATATAGTGCATTATATCATAGTCAATTGCATTTAACAAAGAATATCAGCATATTCTGGGAAGTCCTTCTCCATAGAGGGGACCGATGAGTCTTTCACCGCCGATTGCAGTATGAAGAATCACACCATTATTATCGGATTTTTTCACCTCTCCGATTATAGCTGCCTGCTCACCATATTTAGAAGCTCTTATTATAGAAAGAGCCTTATCTGCGTTTTTTCCGTTAACAACGCATATCATCTTGCCTTCATTGCCCATGTAAACAGGATCAAGACCAAGCATCTTGCAAAAATCCCTAACCTCAGGACTTACAGGAAGCTTATCCTGATAAAGATGAATCTCACAGTCTGATGCTCCGGCAAACTCATGAAGAACTGTTCCAAGGCCGCCTCTTGTTACATCACGCATGGCATGAACATCTATATGCTGCTCAATAAGTCCCGATACCATCTCTGTAAGAGGAGCATTATCTGACTGAATGTTGTTTTTGATATTCATTCTGCCTGACAAAATTGCAGCATGATGATCACCGAGATTACCGGATACAATAAGAGCATCTCCGTCCTTACAGCCAGCAGGTGACAACGCAATTCCCTCAGGCATAAAGCCAACACCGGAGGTATTAATCATGATGCCGCCAAAATCGCCTCTCTTTTCAACAACCTTGGTGTCACCTGTAACTACAGTAACACCGGCTTCCTTTGCAGTAGCAGCCATAGATTCAATGATCTTATCAAGGTCATCAAGATCCATTCCTTCTTCAAGAATGCATCCGCAGGTAATATATTTTGGCTTTGCACCGCTCATAAGAAGGTCATTTACCGTTCCGCAAACTGACAGTCTTCCGATATCTCCTCCCGGAAAAAAGTAGGGAGTTACAACAAAGCTGTCTGTTGTTACGGCAAGTCTCTCACTTCCAGGGACTACTGCTGAATCCTCCATCCTGTCGAGGTACTCGTTCTTAAAATGCTTTGCAAATATATTTTCAATTAGCTCAGAAGTGGAAGCACCGCCGCTTCCATGTGCCATTGTTACTTTCATTTTTGATTCTCCGTTAACTTAAGATAAATATTCTTTATCTCTTCTTTCGTCCTGAAACATAATAGTTATAGCAGCTTCCCTCTGTGGAAACCATGCATGCACCATGTGCATCCTCAGGTGTACACTTTTTCCCGAAAAGAGGACACTCATCAGGAGATATCTCTCCTGTCAGAACTCTTGAGCAGCTGCATCCGGGTGGCATATGATCCTCATCAAGTCCGTAGCTTCCGGCATCATACTCAGCATATTCTGCCTTAAGTCTCATTCCTGATCCGGGGATCATTCCCATTCCTCTCCATGAGGCATCACAGGGCTCAAAGAATTTGTCTATTGCCTTTGCAGCTTCCTCATTGCCCTTTTCACTTACCGCGCTCTTATAGAGGTTCTTAATACCGCTGTGGCCCTTCATTTTAACAAGAGCATAAATAGCAGTAAGAAGTCCTGCTCCTTCAAAGCCGGCAACCGCAAAGGGAAGGCCTGTCTCCTCAGAGAGTTCCTTGAAAAGATCCGATCCGGTAATAACAGAAACATGTCCCGGAGCAATAAAACCATCTACGTTATTAGTATTTTTACATACCCACCTGATTACTTCGGGCATGGTCTTAAGTGATGTTAAAAGCTTGAGATTATGTACATCAGCCTCTATGGCATTTTCAAGCACCATGGCATATACAGGGGTCGTGGTCTCAAAACCGATGGCTGCAAAAACATAGTTTCTGTCGGGATTATTCTTAGCCATCTTCACGGCATCCATGGGTGAATAAAGCATTTCCACACTTCCGCCTGCTGCTCTTGCATCCGCAAGGCTCATCTTTGAGCCCTTCACTCTTATGAGATCGCCAAAGGTGAGTACTGTGGTATTCTCAGTAAGTGAAAGCTCCGTCAGCTTGTCTATTACAGCCGTCACGGTAACGCAAACAGGGCATCCGGGGCCTGATATGAGATGAATCTTTGGTGAGAGCAGGTTAGGTATTCCGTTTTCGGAAATGGCTGCTGTGTGAGTGCCGCAGACCTCCATGAACCTTAAGTCCTCACCATCATAGTTTTTAAGTTGTTCTTTTATCTCTTCTAATTTACTCATAGATGTCCTTACAGATCCTCGATTTCCATGAACAATTCCTCAAGCTCATCAGCCTCTGCATCACTCATGGTCTGTATGATACAGCCTGCATGAACGAGAACTCTGTCGCCGACCTTAACCTTAACAAGGCCTGCTTCAGCTTCAACGATGTTTCCTGAAAAATCCACCGTTGCCTTTGTTCCGTTTAATTCAGTTACGCGTCCGGGTAATGCTACGCACATAATCTATTTCCTCTCGTTTTGTACTAACATGTTTGAAAGATAAATCTGACCGGCGCTTATTCCGCCGTCATTTGTAGGTAAAATGCGGTTATAGTATACCACAAATCCTTCGTTTTTTAAGAGCCTGTCACATAGATATAAAAGCACCCTGTTGGCAAATACTCCGCCTGAAAAGCATATACTATTAAGTCCGCTCTTTTCTCTTAAGCTTATCGCCATAGTTTTTACTGTATCAGCTATAGCCTTGTGGAAAGCGTAGGCTTGCTTCCCTATGTCTTCCATTTCTCTTAAATCCATGAGAGCTTTTAGCATTCCGGAAGTATCTATCTGCTTAAGCTCATTACCATCTTTGTCTTTTGCGTCAATTATATTTAGAGGTAATACGGGCTCATTATTTTCAGATAATGCCCTTTCAATGTATTCAGAGTAAAGATGCTCTTTACAATCGTCAAAGGCATATCTACTCTCTAAGTATTCTTCAGCTGAATTCTGAAGCTTAATTGCACATTCACCCTCATAGGAATTGTATGAACAGATTCCCAATATGCAGCTTACTGCATCAAAAAGTCTTCCCATTCCTGAATTAGGAAAAGCATTTATGTTATTGGCAAGTGCTGCTTTTATAAGGGTAAGCTCCGAATCTGCAAGGTTCTTAAGAGAAACCTCCAGTCCTGAGTCGATAAGGTGACAGGTTGCTGAAATATTGGCATTTTTCATGCCCTCATCCTGGCCCACAAGTCTTACAGGCTTAAGGGAGCCTTCTCTTGAAAATTCTCCGCCTCTGCATATCAAAAATTCGCTGCCCCAGATAGTTCCGTCTGTTCCATAGCCTGTTCCGTCAAAGGATATTCCTATGCATTCTGTTAAGCCATATTCAGCCATTACAGAGCCAATATGAGCATGATGATGCTGAATATTTACAAAGCTTGTATTACCCTTATCCGCGCTATTATAAGCCTCCATAGCTAGTGCTGTGGAGTGATATCCCGGATGCATATCCGAGATTATTATTTTCCTATCTATATCAAGATTATCTGTCCTGAAAATATCATTAAAGTCAACGTATTCTCTCTTCTGGAATTTCAGGGCGCCATAGTCCTCTAAATCTCCCAGGTACTGACTTGTTATGATCCTGTCTCCATATCCAATTGAAAAGGTGTTTTTCAGGTCAGCTCCAAATGCCTCAAATAAAGTCTTTTGATCTAAAGCCTTATCAAGGAATACAGGCAGCGGAACATATCCTCTGGACCTTCTGATAAATCTTGGTTCTTCTTTTCCTTCGGAATTTCTGATAATCTGAAGAACAGAATCATCAAGAGGTCTTAAAATATCCCTCTCATACCAGATGATGCCATCAATCTTATCCCCAAACTTATCCCTGAATACTTCATCAGAGATGATCATGGGCTCACCTGAAATATTGCCACTTGTAACTATAAGTGCGCCTGTCTTCTCGGTAAGGAGCTTATGAACACCACTTGAAGGAAGAAACGCTCCTATCTGTCTTGAATCACCACATACGTTCTCAGCAAAATCGCAGCTGATTTTATCAAGTAGAACTATCGGTCTTGCTGAAGATGTAAGATATTCTTCCTCCATTTTTGAAACCATGCAAAGCTTTTTGATCTCAGAAACCGAGCTGAACATAATAGCAAAGGGCTTTTGCTCTCTTCCCTTTATTTCTCTTAATCTTTGTACACTTTCATGGTTATAGGGATTGCAGGCGAGCTGGTATCCGCCTATCCCCTTAATTCCGACTATTCCACCGTTTTTAATAATATCTGCAGCGCTATCTATATCCAGATCGATCAGCTGTGGTCCGCAGCTATGACATGATATGGTCTGCGCATGCCTTCTTCTTCCCTTTTTGTATTCCTCACTGCACTCAGGGCACATCGAAAAGACGTCCATTGTGGTCGTCTCTCTGTCATAGGGAAGTCTTCGCAAAATGCTGAATCTCGGTCCGCAGGAGGCACAGCTTATAAGTGGATAACCATATCTTCTGTCATTTTCATTATCCATCTCACATAGGCATTCGTCACAAATGCCTATGTCTGGAGGAAATACAGCCAGATATGATTTATCGAAATTTTCACTGCTCTCTACAATACGAAAACCGGAATAGTCCTTTAGACCTTCCGGTTCGTTTCCTTTAAGATATTCCAAAGATACATTTATAACTATGCTTCCGGAGGGCGAGGAGGTTTTAAGCTCATTAACAAACGCGCTTATCCTGTCCTCATCTCCATCTGCAATTATCTCTACAATACCACCAAGATTTTTCACTTCTCCTTTGAGCTCATATTTAGTTGCAAGCTCAGCTACAAACGGTCTGTAACCTATTCCCTGTACAGCCCCCGTAACACGGATTAGTGCATTCATTTATTATTCGTCCTTTTTCTCAGGCTCTGCTGCTTTTGCTGCTGCGGCTGCTACCTGCTGTGCACCTGTAGGAGCTGCATTAGCGGGCTTTGCAGCGGGTGCTGCTCCGGCTGCGGGTGCTGCATTTCCTGCTGCAGCTGCCTTTGCTGCCGCTGCGGCTGCTGCACGCTCTTTTGCTGCCTTCATAAGAGCTTCTTGTGCTGCGATAGCCTTCTCAGACTGCTTAAAGGTCTTTGTAATCTTCTCAGAACCGGGCTCAGTGTAGTGTGTATCCATTGAAAGACACTTCTTAGGACAGTTATCTACACAGCTTCTGCACTGAATGCAGCTCATAGGTCTGATTGACCAGGTCTTTGCATTCTTATCTACAGTGATTGCATGTGTAGGACACTTTATTGAGCAAAGTCCGCAAAGTACACAAACGTCCATATCATTTTGTACATGACCGCGTGTGCGCTCGGGGTAATTCTTAGGTTCAAAAGGATACTTACGAGTCGCAGGCTTTGAGAAAAGGTTTTTAATTACCTGTGTATTAAAATTTATAAGACTCAAATCTTCCTACCTTCTTTCTTGATTACTTAGCGTTCAGTACAACTGATACAAGGATCAATAGTAAGTACGAGAATCGGTACGTCAGCAAGGTCACAACCTGCAAGAACATCAACAAGTGCAGGAATATTAGCAAATGTAGGAGTTCTTACTCTCATACGATCTATGAACTTACTTCCGTTAGCCTTTACATAGTAGAGAGCCTCACCTCTGGGCTGCTCAATTCTAGCCATGTATTCGCCGTTAGGTAACTGGTTGGGCTTAACCGGTATATCAACAGGGCCTGCAGGCATCTTATCAATACACTGACGCATGATATCAATTGCCTGATAAAGCTCTTTAATACGCACTTCTGTACGAGCATAGGAATCGCAGCCTGTGCTGATGATGGGTTCGAACTCGATGTCGCCATAAGCACAGTAGCCTGTTGATCTGATATCTCTTGCAATACCACTTGCACGAAGGAAAGGTCCTGCTGTTCCAAGAAGGTCTGCCTTCTCAGGTGTAAGAATACCAACACCTACAAGACGGTTCTTAACTGCTACGTCATCAAAGAAAGGCTTACTTACGATATCGAGGCCTTCCTTGATGCTGTCGAGTCTCTGACGGAAATCCTTAAGCATATCATCGGGAATATCACGTCTGAGTCCACCGATCTTCATGATTGAAAAGATTACTCGACCGCCTGTTGCAATTTCAAACATATCAAGAATCTCTTCACGAATTCTCCAGCACTCCATGTAAAGTGACTCAAAGCCGAATGCATCGGCAAGAAGTCCAAGCCAGAGCATGTGTGAATGCATTCTGCTGAGCTCTGAAAGCATTGTTCTTAAGTACTTTGCTCTATCCGGAACCTCAAGGTCCATGATATGCTCAACAGCATCACAATATCCAAGTCCATGTCCAAGTGAGCAGATACCGCAAATACGCTCTGCTACATATACCATTTCATGGAAATCTTTTTTATCTACAAGCTTCTCCAGACCACGATGGATAAATCCAATGGAAGGAATAGCCTGAACAACCTTCTCATCCTCAAGTACCAGATCAAGGTGAATGGGCTCCGGCAAAACTGGATGCTGAGGTCCAAAAGGAATTACACTTCTAGTTGACATATGTTCTCCTCTTTCTACAATTGTTATTTCAAGGAAGTGATTACTTAAACGGTGTCTCTATAGCTGTTCTATAGAATGAACCCTTATAGTCAAGACTGATCATCTGAATATCTATTCCGAACAGATCATGCATCTCGTTTTCATAAAGAAAAGCACAAGGGAATACATGGCTGATACTGTTTATAGGCTGATCTTCAGTAAGAATAATCTTAACCTGGCAAACCTCAAGTGCCTTGCCAAAGCTGTAAACAAGTTCGTAGCCTTCAGCGGTTCTTGTAGCGCACTGCTGCATAAGATGATAGCCATCGAATTTTAGTCTCTGAGCCTCGTCGATGATTTCTTCCGCCTTAACAATCTTTAAATCCATATTCATCAGGCGTTTCCTCCTTCATCTTTTTTAGGCGCTGCAGTCGCTGTAGCTGCAGGTGCAGGATTAGCTGCTGCAGCAGGTGCTGCGGGCTTGGGAGCGGGCTTTGCAGTCTGAGCAATCTTAGCCTCAGCCTGCTCACGAAGTGCTTCCTCTGTAAGTACTGCATCGTACTGAGTTGCAGGATCATAATCCTCAGCCTTCATACGTACTGCAATCTTACTGTAATCAACTGTGCAGTAGCCCTGCTTCATTGATTCCTTAACCTTTACTCTCTTTTCCTCAAGAATAGCAAGTGCCTTAACAACACCATCAATAAGTGCCTCAGGTCTTACAGCACATCCGGGAACATATACATCAACCGGAACAACCTTGTCTGAACCACCAAGGATGTTGTAGCACTCCTTGAAGATACCACCATCGCATGAGCAGATACCGCAGGCAATAACTACCTTCGGATCAGGCATCTGATTATACAGCTGTCTGACAACCGGTGCGGTCTGTGCGTTGATACCACCTGTAAGAAGAAGGATATCAGCATGCTTGGGGTTACCTGTATTTATAATTCCGAATCTCTCTACATCATAAAGAGGAGTCATTGTTGCAAGAACCTCAATATCACATCCGTTGCAACTGGATCCATCATAATGTAATACCCAGGGTGATTTTGAAATTTTCATAGTTTCTCCTTTTATTTACCAATTACACTTAAGATAAGAAGATTGGTTCCTGCTGTTACAAGGATCACAACCCAGCTTGAAACAAGCATTGCCATGTATTTAACACGAGGAAATACATTATCAATCAGTGTCTCCATAAGATAGAAGATCACACAAGCGATAAGAGCCCAAACGATACTGATAGGATTCTTGTAGATGAAGAACATTGCTACGATACCCATCATAAGTACTTCGTCATACCACTCTGCTATCTCGTAAAACGCAAGGTTTGTACCAGAGATATCAGATGTAAGACCCTTAACCATCTCCTGGTGTGCGTGATGTGATGTACTCATGTCAAAAGGAGATTTTCTGAATTTAATTGTAAGGATGAATAAAAATCCAATAAGCATACCGGGAATCTTGCAGATTGCAGGGTTAGCTGCCTGTACAAGGTCATTAACCATGAAGCTTCCGTTTGCCTCGTAGAAGCCGATAGCAACAAGAAGAATCATAGGCTCATAACACATCATCTGTAAGAGCTCACGGTTTGCACCAAGTGCACTGTAAGGTCCGTTGGTTGAATAAGCAGCAAGTACCATCATAACCTCTGACATAGACAGAGCGAAGAATACAAGCAGCATATCGCCACCGGCAAAGAAAAGCGCACCTGTGAAAATTGTAAATATTGTGTAAGCGATTACAAAGAGAACCTGGATACTGTTAACAACAGTCGTCTGCTTTGCAAGAAGCTTGTACACATCATAAAACGGCTGAAGAAGCGGCGGTCCCTGTCTTCTCTGCATACGAGCAGAAACAACACGGTCGATACCTTCCATCAGGCCTCCGATAATCGGAGCAAGTAAAATATAAAGAACTACTTTAATAATTATCGCTGTCATCAG
Organism: Butyrivibrio sp. XPD2002; assembly: GCF_000423945.1. GTDB lineage: Bacteria > Bacillota > Clostridia > Lachnospirales > Lachnospiraceae > Butyrivibrio. The sequence goes on from NZ_AUIY01000001.1 coordinate 417,443, forward strand.
AAAGCACCTCCGCATACAATAATCAGCATTACGATCACGATAATCGCAGAGATCACAATACTGGGTGCAAGAAGTTTATCCTCGCCGAAATAATCTGTCATGTACCAGTTGGACATGTAGAGAGGTCTCTCCTTACCAAATGAATCGATAAAGTGACGGTCATCTCCAGCATTAACACCGGCTACGTATGACATTGTCATCTTACTATTCTTACCGATAGCAAGTATTCTGCTTCCGATTGGAATAGCAAATATCATAGCTACCATGATCATCATGATGATGACATCGGAACCACCAATTACATTCGGAATGTTCTTGTGGAATGCCTCGTTAAGGATAGGCTGTACCATGATGTCTGACATCTTAGGGAATGCAAAGCACATTACAATGATCATGCATGTAAGAGGTACAAGTGAAATCATCTCACTCTTGGGAGTGATGTCCTCAAGCTCATATGACTGATGGATTACAGTACAGATCTTTCCAAGCCATTTTGCCCAGTAGAAAAGTGTTGAACCTGAACCAAATACAAGGAAAAGAACAAGCCATACTGAATTTGAATCAACGAAGGACTTAAGTGCTGCCCACTTTGATACAAGCATTCCAAAAGGAGCCATGAACATACCGCAAATACCAATGATCATGATAAATGCAAGCTTGGGAAGCTTGATGATAAGACCATGCATATCCTCAACATCTCTGCTGTGCATGCAGTTCTCAATATCACCGACTGTCTGGAACAGAAGTGACTTGGAAACAGCGTGGAAAAGAATGAGCATTGTTGCTGCCCATACACCCTCTGTTGTACCTGTTCCTGCGCAGGCTGTGATAAGACCAAGGTTTGAAATTGTTGAATAAGCAAGCACCTTTTTACCATCACTAACAGTGATTGCAAGAAGTGATGCTGCGAAGAATGTAAATCCTCCGATAACGGTGATCATAATTCCTGTGAACTGTCCCTTGAACATAGGAGACAATCTTATAAGCATGTACACACCGATCTTAACCATGGTTGCTGAGTGAAGAAGTGCACTACTGGGAGTAGGCGCAACCATCGCTCCAAGAAGCCATCTTGAGAACGGGAACTGAGCGCTCTTGGTAAGAGCTGCAAAAGCAATCAGTGTAACAGGAATCATAATAAGCTTGTTCTGTCTGGGAACAATTGCTGTGAGCTGGCTAAGGTTGGAAATCTTGAAGAAAAGATTGCCATAAAGAAGCGCAGCTGCAAATCCGCATCCTCCGAGAAGGTTCATCCAAAGAGCTCTGAAGCTGTTGTTAATTGCCTCTTCTGTTCTTGTGTACCCTATAAGAAGGAATGAGCAGACGCTGGTAATCTCCCAGAAGAAATAAATCCAGCCGAGATTATCAGAAACAATAAGACCAAACATAGCTCCAATGAACACAAAGAGAAGTGCCAGGAAATAGTTTGATCTGTCCTCAACATCAGTGTGATGATTGTGGTAGTCCTTCATGTAGCCGACTGCATAAATGCAGATAAGGATACCAACTATACCAACGATAAGGATCATTACCGCAGAAAGGAAATCCACTCTTAAATGAGCATTGCCTTCAACGGCATAGCCTGAGAGATCCATAACAAGAACAGGAATTGTTCCTATCATGGACAAAAGTATCGCGTAATATTTTTTATACTTAATACTCAGGAAAATTACGACACACATAAGAAGGATCTCTCCTCCCATTATTATATGGTCGTGGGGAGCAGTCGCAGTCAGATAAGTATTGTGAGTAGTTCCCTTCATAGAAAGGACTCTGATACCAACCATGATAGCAGTAGCCATAACGCTGAAGCCACCTACGATTGCAACGAAATTACGCAGTAGTGATGAATTCCTTATGCAGAACATGAGAACTGCAATTACAAAAGGAAAAAGAATAAGGAAACTCACTGCTTTAAGAATTGAAATAGTCAAGGAATCTCCACCCCTTTCAGGATAAATTTATTAGGCAAACTAATTGTATAAAATACACAAAAGACGCCTTACATATACTACCACAAAATGTTTTAATTTTCATAAAAAATTGTTATAAAAAAAACAAATTATTTATAAAAATTTTATCGCACATTATCTATTACCATATACAGTAATCTGTAAAGCTCTTTTGCATCTTTTTCAGAGAGTTTTACACAGCTTCCAATCTTTGCCGGAATCTCTTTTGCCTTTTCCTTAAGAGCCTCTCCTTCCTTGGTTATGGAGACAAGAAGATTTCTCTCATCAGACTTAGATCTTGTACGCTTCAAATATCCCTTGCTCTCAAGTTTCTTAAGAACAGGAGTAAGCGTACCTGAATCAAGGTAAAGATACTCTCCAAGTGTCTTTACGTTCATCTCCTTCTTCTCCCATAAAACCATCATAGTGATGTACTGGGTGTATGTGAGATCCACTTTATCAAGAAAAGGCTTATACGCCCTTATGATCTCCTTTGAACACGCATAAAGCGGAAAGCACAGCTGATTCTCCAATTTTAATGAATCATAATTATCACAACCCATATTTCCCTCCTAGATCATATTAAAAATAAATATAACTTATAAATTGTACACAATAATACTACATTATGTATAATATCACAAAATAAGATTATTTCAATGATTTTAATAAATATATAATCAAAATTTAAATGTTTTATCCCAAATTAAAAGGATGCTCACGCATCCTTTCATTATTACTCTTTAATTGTATGCTTCATATTGCGAATCGGAATATTCGCGTAAAGCGCAGGAACACTCTTATTGTCCGTGTCAGCGCCCTCTGTATCCATCTGTGTAAACTTGATATCAAGACCTGCCTGATCAACCTCAACATACTTTGAAAGCACCTCAAGTATGTCGTTTTTGATTCGTTCCATTATTTCAGGATTACAGCTCTGTCTGTCTGAAACAAGTACAAGCTTAAGACGGTCCTTGGCTGCCTGACTAGAGGACTTTTTCTTAAAAATATCAGTCAGTTTCATGGCATTTCCCCCTTATCACCTACGAAATACGTTTGCGATAGCTGCGAAAAAGCCCTTTTTGTCCTCGAGATTGAGGAAAGGAACTGATTCACCAAGTATTCTGCGGCAAATGTTCATGTACGCCTGTCCTGCAAGTGAGCTGTCTCCAGCGAGCGGCTCACCATTATTAGTTGCTATTACAATGCTCTCATCATCAGGTACTACACCTAATAGCTCAACTGCAAGGATATCGATTACATCCTCAGCGCTCATCATATCTCCGCGCTTTACCATATCTGGACGAAGTCTGTTAACTATAAGCTGAGTCTTGCCAATCTCATTAGCTTCAAGAAGTCCGATAATTCTGTCAGCATCACGAACTGCAGAAACCTCAGGAGTTGTTACAACTATAGCTCTCTCAGCACCGGCAATAGCATTCTTAAATCCCTGTTCAATACCGGCAGGGCAATCCATGATTACATAGTCGAATTCCTGCTTGAGTTCATCTGCCAGCTTCTTCATCTGGTCAGGAGTTACACTGGTCTTATCCTTAGTCTGAGCAGCAGGTAAAAGGAAGAGTGAATCAAATCGCTTATCTCTTATCATAGCCTGCTTAACCTTGCAGCTCCCCTCAACTACATCTACAAGATTGTATACGATGCGGTTCTCAAGTCCCATAACCACATCAAGATTTCTAAGGCCTATATCGGTGTCGATCAAAACTACCTTTTTGTTAAGCTTAGCAAGGCCTGTTCCGATATTAGCCGTAGTTGTTGTTTTTCCGACTCCGCCTTTGCCGGAAGTTACTACTATTACTTCTCCCATTCTATCCTCCGTAATTTTTTTATAGAAAAACTCTTGCCTTTTTTCTATACAAATCGATTATCGCGCAAAAATGCTGCGCCGTAAACATCTTTTACAATATGACCATTCAAAATATATGCGACTTCAGTGCTTTTTTCCTTCTGAGTTTTAATAAATTTCCTGGTCTTTATCCTTGGTCCCTCATCAGAATCAGGTGAGATGGCTATTGTATTTGCTATCCTAACCTGCAAGGGATTAAATTCAAGTGCCATTACAAAAGCTGTCTCATCACCGGTAGCTCCGGCATAAGCGCTTCCTCGTAATGATCCCATTACAAATATACTTCCATCTGATGTGATTGAAGCACCCGGTTTAATATCTCCAAGTACAATAACACTTTTATCATATGTGACAGATTGCCCTGATCTCAGATTACCTGTATAAATTGCAGCCTGATCCTTGGCAGCCTGGATATTATCTTCGTTTATTATTTCTTCTTCAGTTTCATCACTTACCTGCTTTTTTTCCTCAACCGGTGTTTCAGGCTGTTTTACATAGCTGGCAAAAATCCTGTCTGTTACAGGATCCTCTCTCAGCACACAGGTAACGTTAATATCACAATTGTCAGAAATAGCTTTGAGTATCTCATTTTCCTCTTTATCATAAAGAATTCTGCCTCTGATTATCATCCCCATAGAGGCTTTACCCAGAAATGAGCGTGATTCCCGAAACTTTTCCGCAACCTCGGCAATAAGGAGGTCAAATGAAATCTTCGGATCCAATTCTAGAATAATTCCGGTACCGGTTCCCTTAAGATTAACCAATCCCATTCGTTACTATTCCTCCAAACAAAACTTTACGATGTATTAAGATAAAATACCCCTGCCGTAATGACTACGGCAAGGGCAATCTCATTATAATTATTCTCAAGAATTAAGCGAGATTACTGCATACCTGCCTGCTTAGCAACCTCTTCTGCAAAGTTCTCTTCTCTCTTCTCGATGCCTTCACCTGTCTCGAAACGAACAAAACGCTTGATAGAAAGGTTTGCACCATTCTCCTTAGCAACCTGTGCAACGTACTGAGCAACAGTCTGCTTACCATCTTCAGCCTTAACGAATACCTGCTGATTAAGGCAGATCTCCTTAAGTTCCTTCTGAAGACGACCCTCAAGCATCTTTTCGATGATCTGCTGAGGCTTTCTCTTTCCTTCAGGAAGCTCCTCGTTCTCCTTTGTAGCCTGAGCAAGAAGGATCTCCTTCTCGTGGTTTCTGAACTCCTCAGAAACATCGTTCATATCAACATACTTAGGATAAAGAGCTGCAATCTGCATTGCGATGTTCTTGATAGCGTCCTTGATGTTATCGTTAACAACATCTGTTGTAGCCTCAACAAGAACTGAAATTCTTCCACCACCGTGAACGTAAGGAACTACGATACCGTCTGTAGCCTCAATCTTCTCGAAACGACGAATGCTGATTTTCTCAGAGATAACTGCTGTGATCTCTACAAGAGCTTCTGAAACTGTCTTAGAAGCATCAAGATTCCACTTCTCAGCCATGAAGCTATCCATATCCTTAGCATCAGACTCAACAGCCTGCTTAGCAACTGCCTCTACGAATTCCTGGAACTGCTCGTTCTTAGCAACGAAGTCAGTCTCTGAGTTAACCTCAACAACTGCTGCTGTCTTGTCATCCTTAACAGCGATTCTTGTAAGACCTTCAGCTGCGATTCTGCTAGCCTTCTTCTCAGCCTTAGCCTGTCCATTCTTTCTAAGAAACTCTACTGCTGCATCCATATCACCGTTGGTCTCTGTAAGTGCCTTCTTGCACTCCATCATACCAGCGCCTGTAGATTCACGTAACTCTTTAACCATTGCTGCTGTGATAGCCATGTGTATTAATCCTCCGATTTAATTATTTTTATATACGAATTATTCCTCTGTAGCCTCAGCTGCCTCTTCCTCAGCTGCAGCATCAGATGTAAGGTTCTCTGCACCCTGATTAGCCTCGATAACAGCGTCAGCCATCTTACCAACAAGAAGCTTTACTGCACGGATAGCATCATCGTTACCAGGAATGATGAAGTCAAGCTCGTCGGGATCGCAGTTTGTATCGCCGATACCGATAAGTGTAATTCCAAGTGCCTCTGCTTCCTGAATGCAGATTCTTTCCTTCTTAGGATCTACTACAAAGATAGCGTCAGGGATTCTCTTCATATCGCGGATTCCGCCAAGAACCTTGTCAAGCTTCTCGTATTCCTTCTTGAGCTGTGCAACTTCCTTCTTGGGAAGAACATCAAAAGTACCATCTTCCTGCATCTTCTCAAGCTTCTTAAGACGCTCGATTCTACTCTGGATTGTGCGGAAGTTTGTAAGCATACCACCAAGCCATCTCTCGTTTACATAGTACATACCGCAACGCTCAGCCTCAGACTTAACTGCGTCCTGTGCCTGCTTCTTAGTACCAACAAAAAGAACTGTACCACCCTGTGATGCGATCTCAAATACTGCCTTGTAAGCCTCGTCAACCTTAACAACTGACTTCTGAAGATCGATGATGTGGATACCATTTCTCTCTGTGAAGATGTAAGGAGCCATCTTAGGGTTCCATCTTCTTGTCTGGTGTCCGAAGTGTACACCTGCCTCAAGTAACTGTTTCATAGATACAACGCTCATGTTATTACCTCCATTTGGTTAATTCTTCCGTACATCTTTGCTTTTTGACCCGAAGGGGCGTTATTTCCTTCGGAAAGCTATCACCCTATCCACCCTGGACACCGGATGAAATCTGGATATACGTGTTTATTTGTTACTCTGTGCGCTAAAAATGGGCATAATAAAAGCCCAAATGCTCACAGCTTCATTAGAATACCATGATTTTGGGCTTTTGACAAGATTTTTTTATTTTGTAATTATGGAAGCAATTTCCTCAAAAGATGCTCCTCTGGGTATCTGCTTAGTACCGGAACGGATCTTTCTGTCCTGTCCGCTGCTTACAAGGTATTTATTAAAGGCTACGCCGTCATCTATAACCCCTGATTCTCTAAGAATTCTTGCGCAGGTATCCGATTCGCTTCCACTGGGAAGAACTACGACCACATAGTTAACATCTGATGAGCCTTCTGTAGTTGCAGGCTTTGCAGCTTCTGCTTCAGCCGGTTTACTTTCAGTTGTATCAGCGGTACTGCTTGCTGCATTTGCAGCAGCTGATGCATCCGGAACTGTCTCATTTGAGGTGTTATTCTCTATAGTAGTTTTTTCTTCCTTTTTCTCAGTCTCTTCTACTTTTGCTTCTGACTTTTCTGTTGCTGCGTCTTCCTGTTTTCCTTCTGCTTCGATAACGTCTGTCGAAGCATTTTCAGCGGCAGCATTTGAAGCGAGCTTAACATCTTCTTCGGATTCAATGCTTTCGCTGTTTTCTCCAGCCTGCTCATTTTCTTTCGCCGCTTCATCCACCTCAGGAACTGATTCACCTGTTTGAGACTCCCCTTGGTTGACTTCTTCAGATACTTCTTCTCCCGCTTTATCCACTTTCTGATCGGATGCAGTGTCATCTGTCCCCTCCGGAATTTTGGTTGCTTCAGATAAACTAGATAAAGTACTCTCTGCCTCTACCATACCGAGCTGCTTTGCTCTTTTTATTACTTCCTCATCGCTCATCCTTGATGTGCCTCTGCCAAGGACAACTCCCATTATAACGGCGGTAAGGACAACTCCAACTCCAAGTCCGCGTAAATAATATTTCAGCTTCATAATATTTATGTATTCCCCCAACCCCGTCTATTACATTATTGAAGTACGGTTTTTCTTATGCTGTTTTCCTGCAAGATCGATAACAAGCTTTACTTCGCCGATACCAAGTCTGAGCTCTCTTGCAATGACAACAGCGGATTTACCTGCCTTATGCATTTCCAGAATCTTCTGATTTCTTGATACAGGATCAGATGCTGTCTCTTCGTCTTTCTCAGGCTCTGCTGCTTTCTTTCTTGAAGCATCGGCGATTGAAACCACCTTTGCAGGCTTTTCTTCATACTCAGCTGTATTATCTGCATAAACTGGATTCTGAATTTCATTCTGTTCAGGAAGAACAGCGTTCTCTGTAACTTCCTCAGTAATCTCATCAAGGAAATCATCCTCATCTGAATCCGGCCAGTACTGTGTATGAAGTTCGAAGGAATCTTCCTCTTCAGGAACAAATTCCTCTGTCTCAAAATTATCTGCGGGCTGCTCTGAACGAATGATCTTATTCTTAGTCTTCTCTGCAGCTGCTGCATCTGCTCTGTCAAGAATATCTGCAAGAGCTGAAAACTCGGGTGTAACTACATTGGGATTATCTGCAAGCTCTGCCTGTCTTCTGGCCTGCTCTTCAAGAGCCGCCTGTCTCCTGGCCTCTGTCTCAAGCTCTGCCTGTCTCTTAGCTTCTGCTTCAAGTGCAGCCTTTCTTCTGGCCTCTGCCTCAAGCTCTGCCTTCCTCTTGGCCTCAGCTTCAAGCTCTGCAAGTCTTCTGGCTTCAGCCTCACGCTGCGCCTTTTTTCTTGCTTCCTCTTCGAGCTTTGCCTGTCTCTTAGCCTCAGCCTCGAGCTCAGCCTGTCTTTTAGCTTCTTCCTCAAGCTCAGCCTGCCTCTTAGCCTCAGCCTCTTTTACCTCTTTGGCAGCACGATTAGCCTCAGAAACTGTGTTTTTGAGGTTCTTGTGCTTGTCATTTAGCATATCGTACATAAAAACTACTTCATCATGATTTTTATGGATATCATTCATGACAGTATCTGAATACTCACTAATGGCAGACATCTTCTCATTAGTAACACGGTCCATTGCACGCTCAGCCTTATTAATAGCTTCCTCCATGCAATCATCAAGCATCTCGTCAATCTTACCCTGCGAGTTCTTGATAGCCCTTGAAACCATGTCATTAATCTTCCGATCTGCACCATCAAAGTCAAATTCGGAAGATTCTTTGCCATTCGGTATCAGATACCCTAATATAACCGCCAGGATTCCGGCAGCGATTAAAATTATTTCCGTAACACTTATCATAACATCCCCACTCGAGTTTTGTATCTCCTCCCACAGAGAAATACATTATCTAGTATTATAAAGTGTTCAGATTTTGAAGTCAAACCCTGAGGAAATATGCATGTCCAGAGGCTTGCCATCAGCACCTATGAGTGTCTCTGTCAAATGCTCTAATTCCTCAGGAGATTTGTACTGTTTTTTACCTTTTCCGCCATTTCCGTGGTACTCGTTTTTTCCCTTTTCCTTGGCGTCGTGCTTTTCATGCTCATTCTGATCAGCATTATCTTTTCTGTTTACAGAATTAGCTTTCTGGTCAACTTCCTTGTCAAATTCTGTCTGAAATACATTCTGATCAGTGAAGACTTTGTTATCTTCATTTTGCTTTAGCTGTGAAAAATCATTTGTCCTTACTACAGACCCCTGAAAATCAATTCTGTTTATTGACATATTTACCTCCCTTCTCCCAATATAACCCCCATTTCTTATATATTATATCGGAGAAAAAGATACCAAAGCTTAGATTGGGCCTGTTTTCACAAGACCATCACGCAGTTCAAACCTGCAGTAGGTTGTCTCAGTTTTAAGTGTGGTCTGCTGATCTCCTATATGGATCGTAATTCCCGGATAAGCAGTACCTTCAACAACGACATAGGCCTCCTTTGAATCAGCAAGCTTTTGCTGTAATTCCGCCATCTCCTTTGAATTCTTCTCAATCTGAGATGTAAGAACCTTATTCATGGTAATGAGCTGCTGTGCCTGTCTTGTCTGCTCAGGTGAAAGCGGATTGCCACTTCTTAACCTCTTTGTAATTGACTCAACGGTAGGCTTGATATTTTCAAGCTTCTTTGTGGACTCTCCCACCGCCTTTTGAAGCTCTCTAAGTCTTACCTTAATGTTGGGATCTGCTCCGACCTCAATAATTGTGGTCGCTCCCATGTCACTTCCAAGGTCTTTAGCCACGATCCTGTCTGTAGCTGTAACTCGTCCGCCTGCGATAAATCCCTTTTTACCGGAAACAGTTATCTCTGTTCCCGATGCAACATTTGAGTGCAGGATGCTCTCGCTGGTAATACTGCCCTTTGCAGTGGCTTTGGCATTCTCGATGAATTTCGTAACGATATTTCCGCCGGCCTTTATTTCGCCCTTACCCATTCCGTTTATGCCGCGTTCAAGAATAATATCATTACTTGCAGTAAGGCTCGCGCCTTCAACAACACCCTTTACCAGAATATTAGCCCCGGCCTTTATGGTAAAACCGGAGGCAACAGTTCCTTTTACTTCAACGCTTCCGTCGTAATTTATATTTCCTGTGGAAACATCTACATTTTCAAACTGAATAACATTACTAACAGTCACCTTACCTTCCTTTAATGTAACGTGACCATCCGTTCCCGAAAACAGTACAAGACCATCATCGGATAAATATGTATTTTTGCCTGCAACGAGCTTCATTGTCTTTACGGGATGAGGATTTAAAATCTCACCGTAAATATTCTGACCGGGATCTCCAGGATCCTCAGGTGTAAGAATGGCAAGCTCGTCTCCCTTTTTTACATGATTGATTATGTTCAGATTAAAATAGTCAACGCTTCCATCCTCACGCATTGCAGGCTTTGCATGAAGATCAGCCTTGAACTGATAATCTATCTTTGCATTGCAACCTTCTCTGGTTTTAGTTCCCCTTGCAACAACAATTTCTGTACAATATTCCCTTGACCTGAAGTAATTAGCGACCGCTTCAGTATCTATTCCAAATGTTATATTTCTGTATGCCAGGTCCTCCAAAAATTCTGTCGGAGTCATATTTTCAGCACCTTCAGATGGTGCATAAAAAAATGCCGAGGCTTCCATACGATCACGAGAAATAGTGAGTCTGTAGCTTTCCCTTTCAGGAAAAGCCGAATTGTCATTAAGTATTACAAGCTCCCCCGTGGCAGTTGAAACAGCCTCGTTTAATATAGCAGGTCTATAACTAATAGATCTTTCCTCGAGGTACTCTTTTACATCATCATATTGTAAAGAAGTTCCGTCTTCATCAGGCGGAAAAATCTTAATTCCTGTTGAGGTGGGCATTGTGATTAGTTGAAAATAACCGTTCATTCATCCCCTCCATGCTAACAATTATCCCAGTGCTGTTAATATACCCATATACTTCCCGAGCTTCTCTCTCATCTTCTGGAGCGCCCTTGTGTGGAGCTGCGAAACTCTGGATTCAGAAACCTCTAATACATTACTTATTTCTTTTAAGGTCAATTCCTCATAGTAATACAAAAGAATTACTTTCTTTTCCTTATCGGTAAGAAGCGCAAGACTCTCAGCGAGCATCTTCTTGAGCTCTTCCTTCTCGATTGCTTCCTCGGGCTTCTCGAAACTGGATGCAAGGTTATTGGTATCCTCAGGAACATCGCTTCCCTGTTCCATAAACTCATTAAGGGAAACCACACCTGTAACCTTCATCTGGTTCTGCCAGTTTGCATACTCGTCATCTGTAATACCGAGCTTAGCTGCAATTTCAGTATCGGTGGCAGGATGTCCCTGCTCCTTTTCTATTTCATGAATTGCAGACTCGATCTTTTTTTGTTTCTGTCTAATGGTCCTGGGAATCCAGTCCATTTTTCTGATCTGATCCAGAATAGCGCCTCTGATTCTTACGCTGGCATAGGTCTCAAATTTGACATCTTTCATGAGGTCAAACTTATCAATCGCATCTATAAGACCAAAAATTCCATAGCCCACAAGATCATCGTACTCAACATTAAAGCCTAAGTACATGGAAAGACGCCCCGCCACAAGCTTAACAAGCGGAGCATATTCTAAGATAAGCTTCTCTCTGAGTTCAGGCGCTTTATTCTTATGATATTCATTCCAAAGCTTACTTCTTCCAGCCTCATCCATAAGCTAATAATCCCTGTCAAAATTCCGATAAATCAGTACCTATATCGAAATCATCGCTTTCCCCAAATGAATCAAATTCATTCGGATTCTCGTTTTCTGCATTCTCAGCTTCAAGAGCCGCTGCAGCTGCTGCTTCTGCCGCCAGACGTTCTGCCTCAGCAGCCGCTTCCGCAGCAGCAATCTTATCAGCTTCTCTCTGTGCTATAGCTTCTTCCTGAGCTTTTATTGCATCCTCTGTGTTTTTATTCAGAGTATCAAAATGATTGACCAAAAGCTCAAAAAGTCTGCCCACAACAAAGAAAATCACAAGTGAAAGAGCAAGGGTTTTGATCCAGGCTCCGATCTCGTAATGCTGCCAAAGTGTGTATATTGCAACAAAACCACTTCCCGCAAGCATAACGAAAGCGGTGATCAGTCTGATCTTAGGAGACTCTGTTATAACAATAGTCTCCATATGTGTTTTCTTTTCTTTTTTCTCTTCTCCCTGATTCTCTTCAGTGATTTCTTCTACAGCTTCTTCCGGAGCATTTTCCGGTTTTGCCGCAGGGGCTTCTACTGCTTTTACTTCAGTACTCTCATCACTCATATCGTCTTTTCCGGTTTTCCTACTGCTCTGATAACAAAGTCACCATTTTCAGGATAGAAAATCACAGTACGTCCATAAGAATCTCCGGTATCCTGGGCCAGAATCGGAATTCCCAGTTCCTTGAGCTTCTTGATCGTTGCTGCGACATTCCTCTCACCAACACGCATAGTGGCATTGCCGGAGTTAAAAGCGAACATCTGGGCACCGCCGGCAATCTTTGCAACAAGACGCGATTTGTTTGCACCCTTACCAACTACCTGTTTTATAAGCTCATCAATTCCCGTATCCGCAAATTTAGGAATGTTGGAATTATTCTTGATTTCTTTAGAATCAGGCAGCATTATGTGTGCAAGTCCGCCTATTTTTGTAACCGGATCCCTTACAGCAATCCCTACACAGGAGCCAAGTCCAAGTGTCGTGATTCCGTCAGGACTGACGCAAATATTAAGATCGGCCATACCAACCTTGATTATTTGACTCATTCACTCAGCTCCTTATCCATTTATGCTGATATCGCCCATTCCAAGAGAGGTCAATATCTTACTATAGCCATCTACATCCGGTAGCAGGATGAAATATCCGCTAAGAACTTCTGTATCAAAAAAGCTTGTCTCGATAAGAAGGATCTTATCACCCATCATACCGAATTCTATAGCAGGTACCGAAAGGATTGCGCCGGCCATATCTATTGCAAGGAATGGCACTGACGGCAAAAGCTTAAGGTTTGTAATCATTGAAAGTGAGTTAAGATATGAACCTGTAATGATATTACCCACTTCCTTGATTGCGGAAAGTTCCGTGTCGTCAAAAGGAACAGTTTCATCCTTATCTGTTATGCCCATGAGCATATTTACAAGATGTCTTGCTGCCTTCATGCCGAGAAGGAACATTATACTACCATTGATATCACCCTCAACTGCAAGGTATATACCTGTCATTATCTGTTCAGCACCGCCCATAAGGTCTCCGACATCTTTAAAATCAAGAAGCTTAACCTGTGGTACAGACATATCAACCTTTGTTCCCAACATTTGTGCAAGGGCTGTGGTCGCATTACCTGCACCAATATTTCCGAGCTCCTTCAAGACGTCAAAATACTGGCTGGACATGTTCTCCAAACTCATCTCACTCAAAGGTCTTCCTCCTTCAAATATGTATTATGCTTTAGCCTTGTCCTCTTCCATTTCAACCATTCCGAGATCAAGAATTGAAACAAGACCGCCTTCATATTTTCCAACACCACTTATAAAGCTGTTGAGCTTTTTGCCCTTATCAGCACTGTAGGTAACCTTTTCAATACTCTTTGTTCCAAGAGTGAGAACCTGATTAACCTGATCTACGATAATTCCGATAAGAGTATCCTCCTCTGCCTTTAGGATAATGATTCGGCTCTTGTCTGTTATCTCATCCGGATCCATATCCATCTTGAGTCTGAGACTCATTACAGGAACAATGACACCGCGAATGTTGATAACGCCCTTCAGATAATGAGCAACCTGAGGAACTCTCGTGATCTGCTGCATACGCACAATGTTATCAATGTACTTAATATCTATTCCATATTGTTCGTCGCCGAGTCTGATGATAATATACTGGATCAGTTCGCCGACATCCTGAGTATCTCTTAATTCGTTCATAATATCATCCTTTCTTTTGCGGAAGTTATGCTAACTGATTTGTATCAAGGATCAGAGCTATCTCACCATCTCCAAGGATAGTAGCGCCACTGATCATACGGCACTTATTCATGTATCTGCCCAGAGGCTTAATAACGATTTCCTGCTGTCCCATAAGTTCGTCTATAACAAGACCAAACTGCTGGTCGCCCTTTCTTGTAATAACTACTACAAGATCCTCGTCTTCATTCTTTGTGCTCTCTGTATCAAGTGCTCTGCTTACACGAATAATAGGTGTAACACTTCCACGAAGATTGATGACTTCTTTATTCTCAACTGTCTTAATGTCTGTAGGAGCTACATCCTCAATACTCTGAATAGAATCAAGAGGAATTGCATATTTCTCTCCACCAACAACAACCATCAGAGCCTGAATGATAGCAAGTGTAAGAGGAAGTCTGATCTGCCATGTACTTCCTTCACCAAGCTTGGTCTTAACACTAACTTCACCGGAAAGTGATTCGATCTTGGACTTAACAACATCAAGACCTACACCACGTCCTGATACTTCAGTAACCTGCTTAGCTGTGGAGAATCCGGGATGGAAAAGGAAATCTACGCACTGCTGCTCTGTAAGTGAAGCTGCTTCTTCAGGTGTTACGATACCCTTTTCAATAGCCTTATTCTTGACTATCTCAGCATCGATACCGTTACCATCATCACCAACTTCGATAACAACGCTGTTACCGTCCTGGAAAGCGTGCAGGAAGATATGTCCTTCTTCTGTCTTTCCACGTTCAGCACGAATCTCTGCAGATTCGATACCGTGATCGGCACTGTTACGTAACAAGTGCATCAGAGGATCACCGATCTCATCAACCACGGTTCTGTCCATTTCAGTATCTTCACCGGTCATGGTCAGTTCCATGTTCTTGCCAAGCTGCTTATTAAGGTCTCTGATCATACGAGGGAATTTCTGGAGTACGCTCTCGATAGGTACCATTCGAACTTTCATGACAGATTCATGAAGATTGGTAGTAACGCTTTCCAGATATTCAATCTGCTCGTTTACATTACCGCTTACTATTCCTGCTGAATTTGCAGCAGAAATCAAAGAGTTCTTTGCGATGATAAGCTCACTTACCAAGTTCATGAGGACATCCAGTTTGTCAATATCAACACGAACTGTACGGTTAACAACAGGCTTACCAACAGGCTTCTTACCTGCATCCTTAGCGGGAGCCTTCTCAGCAGGCTTTGCTGCAGGTGCTGCAGGCGCTGCGGGTGTTGCCGCTGCAGGTGCTGCTGCGGGCGCTGCCGGTGCAGGTGCTGCCGCTGCTGCTTCCTCAGTACTTGCAGCTGCATTAGGATCGTAATCACCTATCTCGCAGTCCTCGATCTCAGAAACGCTCTTTACTATTTCTTTGATCTTCTCTTTATCTTCTTCGTCTGTAGAAATAATTAGACTGAAATTAAATTCAAACTTCTCATCCTCAATATCCTGAGTTGAAGGCTCGGAAATAATCAGTTCGCCGATCTCTTCAATACCCTTGAATACAAGGAATGCTCTTGCTGCCTTAAGGATGCAGCTCTCCTGAATCTTTACATTCAAACCATAGAGCTTCTTGCCCTGTCCCTTGGCATCCTCAAGGTTGCCCTTGGTATCAGGATCTATCTTGATAGCTCTATAATCCTTTGTGGGATCAGCATCCGGCGGAGGTGCTGCCGCTGCCGGAGCTGCTGCAGGTGCTGCTTCCGCTGCAGGTGCAGGTGCTGCCGCTGCAGGTGCTGCCGCGGGCGCTGTGCCACCACCACTTGCGCCTGCTCTTATATCAGCCAGCGCTTTAATAATATTCGCATTTTCCTCAGTTCCTTCGTCCTGTGACTCCGTGATATTATCCACGTAAGCCTGAATAGCGTCGAGACATTGGAACAAAGTATCGATCATGCTAGAGTCAATTTTCAGAGTGCCGTTACGCACATCAGAAAAGACATCTTCCATGTCATGGGTAAGATTCTGCATATTCTTATAGCCCATGGTTCCAGCCATTCCCTTCATAGAATGGGCAGAACGGAAGATTTCATTAATACAATCCTCGTTCTCCGGATCCTGCTCCAACTGCATGATGCTGTCATTCAGTGTTTGCAGATGCTCCTTTGCTTCGTCGAGAAAGACGCCTAGATACTGAGAAACATCCATAATCCCTTTACCTCCATAAGAAACGTCACGTTGTCGTTAAGTAAAGGAACCGGAACCAGTAGTAAGAAAGAGGAAGTCACTTAACTCCAACGTTCATAATAATTTCCTGGGCTACGTCATCAAGTGTAACTACCTGATTAACAAGACCAGCTGTTGCCACTGCCTTAGGCATGCCATAAACTGTGCAGGATGCTTCATCCTGACCAATGACATGTACCTTCTTAACTGATTTCAGATTTTTAATTCCCTCGGTACCATCTGCACCCATTCCGGTGAGAACTACACAGCATACTGAGTCGTAATCGGAATCCATCAAAGACTCATACATGAAGTTCGCACAAGGTCTTACACCTTCTCTCGTAGGACCGTCTACGTAGTGAATGGTATGCTTACCGGCTGATGTAATTACATGCATGTGCTTACCGCCTCTTGCGATATAGACAGTTCCTGCCTGAAGAACATCACCTTCAGCTGCCTCTTTTACATGGATCTCTGAAAGAGAATCCAGTCTCTCTGCAAGAGAAGCTGTGAAGCCTTCCGGCATGTGCTGCACAAGTACAACCGGTGTTTTAAGATTTTTGGGAAGTTTTGGAATAACCGCTTGAAGCGCACGAGGCCCACCCGTAGAACTGGCAATCGCAACGATACGATTACCTGTGACCTTGTCTGCATGCTTAGCGACAATATCCACCATCTTACGAGAGGCTTTGATCTCATCGATTGAGAAAGCCTTCGCACTTACCGGAGCTCTGGACTCGCATACAGCTGCCAGTGTTCTGGTGAGTGTTGTGGTAAAATCATCGCCACGGCAATCCGAGGCGCGATCCGGTTTGTGAATAAAATCAAGAGCTCCGAGTTCTAATGAATCAAGTGTCACTTTAGCACCTTCCTTAGTGTCAGTACTACACATCATTACCTTCGCTCTTATTTTATTTTTGTTGAGCTCCTTGAGTAACGTAATACCGTCCATACGAGGCATGTTAACGTCGAGAATAACAGCATCGTATGTATTTTTCTTCAAAAGCTCAAGGGCTTCAACTCCGTCTTTAGCCTTATCTACAACCTGAAATCTTGAATCTGAGTTTACTATATCACTAAGGACGGTTCTCATGAGTGCAGAGTCATCAACTAATAAAATTTTTTTCGACATTTAGTTTTGCTTCTTTCTAATTTTTCGTTCTTCCTCAAAGATAAAGTGAATAATATCCTCTCTGGAAGTTTCGTCAATGTAGCTGTACTGTATGCGGTGTTCATACAGTCCCGGCCTGTTTTCGAGTTCCTGTACCCTGAGTACGGTACACACCATCTCGTACTCAACATTATTAATGTTCCCGGGTAGTCGGTAAGCACAGTAGATCGTGCTCCCCTCTTCATATTGGAAATTAGCGACAAACCGTAACCCGCCTCCGCTTATGTCAACAATAACGCTTCGCTGTAACGGTTTATTCGTTCCCAAAAGCAATCCCCAGTTTCGCCTGATAGCTTCCACTTCCTCTTCAGTGAAGATTCGCGACCTGAGTTCAAGTGCACAGCTGAATCTGTAATACTCTCTTCTCTGAAGCCTCTGAAGATTACTTAGAAGGTCAAGAACCAAAATATATACATTGTTACTTCGGTATCGGTCAATTATCCTTCCATAACATTGAAACAGTCCCCTTGAGCTATAGAAGCACAAGCTATATTCACCATCTACGGGTAAAAGTACCAATTTACCCTTATCCATAGGCATAAGCACCTCAATCCTGTCCTCCGACAAAACATCGGTTATCTTACTTAAGTGAATCTTTTTCGTGCGGCTGTCATCGTCCATCCAGACCTTGCCGATGGCCTTCAGTTCAATTTTATTGCCTGGCGCAATATAGTCCGCAAGCATGTAGGTACCCCTCTTACCTTTTATAGTTGATAAAATTTTACTGACCGGAAGCCTTATCTCCGGTATTTCTCTCTGAATTAAGTTTTCGCCCTGTTATGATATGAGAGAAAAATGCAGCCATTCCTCTTGGCTTATATTTTTCAAGCTCATTCTTATTAACAAGTTCTGCAGCAATCTGTTCGAACGCCTTAGCTGATTTAGAATTTGGATACTGTATTGAAACGGGTGACTGCTGCATTACACCACGAGCCAGCATCTGATCCTGTGGAATAGCACCGAGATATGTTAATGGCAATTTCAAATATCTGGCAACTACTGCATTTAATTTATTAAATAACTGTTGTCCCTCATCGCTTGTTGCTACTCTGTTGGAGACAACCTTGATCATCGTATTATCTCTTGAAAATCTCTCCTGCTGGTTAAGTGCCTTAAGCAGTGAGTATGAGTCGGTTATTGATGTGGGTTCAGGTGTTGTCACAAGTATGATCTCGCCGCTTGCAACAAGGAATTCCATGACCGCATTGGAAATACCGGCTCCTGTATCTATGATTATCGTATCCGCGATAGCATCGAGCTCTGCGAGATTAACGATAATATCTACAAGATATTTTCTCTCAAGATTGTACATACCCGAGATTCCTGAACCGCCGGATATAAAGCCGACTCCTTCAGGTCCCCAGGTGATAATATCCTTAATGTTTTTCTTCTTGTAAATCAGATCACTGAGATTGTGCTTGGGAACTGTTCCAAACATTATCTCTATATTGGCAAGTCCAAAGTCCGCATCAAGAATTATGACTCTCTGCCCCATTCTTCTAAACTGTATCGCAAGGTTAATTGAAACGTTGGACTTACCCACACCTCCCTTACCACTTGTTACTGTAATAATCCTCGCAAGAGGCCTCTGGGGTGCGTGTTCTGCTTTAATAATTTTTCTTAGCTGTTCAGCCTGATCCATAAAAATAATCCTGTCTATATTCTATCAAAATATACGAAATTCATCTACTATTTTCCGCCAAGAAGACCCTTTACACTTTTCTGGGCATCAAAAACGGCAATATCGCTGGGAACGTTCTGTCCATTTGTAATATAAGACATAGGCGCACCGGTATGCATGTGTATGTTATAAAGGTTACCTGCAGAGCTTGTCTCATCCATTTTAGTGAAAATCAGCTTGTACTTAACAAGCTCGGAATAACCATCAGCGATCTCAATAAGATCCCTGTACTTGGTGGTTGCGGAAAGAACAAGATAATTCTCGGTCTCAACGCATTCCTCAAGTGCATGAATGTAGCCTATCATGGTCTCCTTCTGTTCCTCGTTATGAAGACTATGGCCTGCCGTATCCACCATAAGATAGTCGTAATCCTTAAATTCCTCTGCAGCAGCCTTCATCTCTTCAATGGAATATATAACCCTGAAGGGAATATCCATGATAGTCGCATAGGTTTTAAGCTGCTCAGCAGCAGCTATTCTATAGGTATCCACTGTTAAAAGTGCAACCTTCTTCTTCCTTACAATCGTAAGCTCAGAAGCAAGCTTCGCGATGGTTGTGGTCTTACCAACACCTGTAGGTCCGATAAATATTTCTGCTATTGGTCCGTCAGTGCTCTCCTTTATCCTGTCAGCAGGTCCAAACTTAAGAACCATCTTCTGGTATACGTTTGCAAGAACATATTCCATAGGGATGTTTGGCTTACTTACCTTTTCCACCTCATCTGTCAGTTGGTTTGCATAAATCTCATCAACCTCATTTTCAATAAGAGTGTTGTAGAGAACCTTAACAAAGGAAAGTGTCTCATCTGAAATCGTATTTGGAGCTTCCCTGATCTCCGATACCTCTTCCTCCATGGTATCCGATCTGCCATCATCCTTTTCACTTTTGAGGTTCTTCTCAATGAGATTGTGAAGACTATCAAGCTTTTCCTCGATAGCGCTGTTCTCCTCCTGGAGAATCACATGCTCCTTTTGCGTGGGCGCACTTGCCACAGCCTGAGGTGCTGCGGGCTGTGCCACCTTAAGCGGCGGAATCTCTCCCTGCTCCTGAGCCCTTAAAAGCTTATCCGCCATTGATGCAGGCTTTTGAGGCCTTGGCGCTTTGGCGTGATCCTTATTGGGCTTTACGGATTTCATGTTCCTTGCGGGTTCATCCTCAAGAGCCACTGTCACCTCGATTTTGGAAGGCGAGAAAATAGAGAAAAATCCACTCTTTTTCACAGGCCTTACATTCATGATGACAATGTTATCGCCCAGCTCCTTCTTTGCAATCTCTGTAGCATCCTGTTCAGTTTTTCCGGTATATTTTTTTATAATCATATTATGCCGCTACCATTCCTACAGACTGCATTTCAACATTAGGTTCAACTTCATTGTAAGAAAGTACAATCAAATCTTTGTAATAATCCTCTGTCATTTTCTTAAAATACATTCGCACTATAGGCGAAGTCATTATTATCGGTATCATGCCGGCATCCTCAAGCTTCTTAGCCTGCTCGCCCACAGATTTAAGAATTGCCTTGGTCCTGGTGGGATCAAGGGTAAGATATGCGCCGGTCTCAGTCTGCTTAACAGACTGCATGATTTCCTGCTCGATTTTAGGATCCAATGTGATAACACTTGTGGTCTCACCGGGATAAAAATATTTGCTGGAAATAGCTCTTCTTAAGCTTTGTCTTACATACTCCGTAAGGATATCACTGTCATGGGTGGACGGTGCATAATCCGCAAGAGTCTCGAATATAGTAACAAGGTCTCTTATAGAAATTCCTTCTGCAAGGAGATTCTGCAGAACCTTCTCTATCTCACCAAGACTCATAAGCTTAGGCACAAGCTCGTCCACAAGTGCAGGATTGTTCTCCTTAAGGTTGTTGACAAGATTCTGAACATCCTGTCTGGTAAGAAGTTCTGCGATGTGATTCCTGATAACCTCGGTAAGATGAGTTGCAATAATTGAAGGTGGATCAACAACGGTGTAGCCAAGGGACTCTGCTCGTTCTCTCTGGCTCTCGGTGATCCATGTAGCAGGCAGATGGAATGAAGGCTCAAAAGTAGGAATACCTGTAATCTCTTCCTCAACGTTGCCGGGGTTCATGGCCATGTAATGGTCAAATAGAATCTCGCCATCACTTACCTGTATGCCCTTTATTTTTATAATGTACTGGTTAGGATTAAGCTGAATGTTATCGCGAAGACGAATGATAGGAACAACCGTACCAAGCTCAAGAGCTATCTGTCTTCTGATCATAACAACACGGTCAAGGAGGTCACCGCCCTGATTAACATCAGCAAGCGGAATGATTCCATAACCAAATTCAAGCTCTATAGGATCAACCTGAAGAAGACTTGTAACATTCTCAGGCTGGCGAATCTCCTCAGCCTGCTGCTCCTCTTCAGCCATAACCTCTTCCTCGGTAGAAGCAATCTTCTGAGATTTCTGCATAAAAAATCCCAGGCCTGCAATACACGCGCCTAAAGGCAGATACAGAAGATCCGGAAGCGGTGTAAGGATACCCAATGTAGCAATAAGTGCTCCAACAAGGTACAGGGTCTTGGACGCAGTAAACAGCTGCCCGATAAGAGCAGGTCCAAAGTCTGCTTCCTTAGATCCCTTGGTAACAAGAATACCTGTACTAAGTGATACCAAAAGGGAAGGTATCGCACTTACAAGTCCGTCACCCATTGTAAGAATAGCGTATTTATCAAGGGCATCCGCAATAGGCATCCCCTGACGCAGTACGCCCATCAAAATACCACCGATAATATTGACAGCCGTAATGATAAGACCTGCAGTTGAATCTCCCTTAACGTACTTCGTAGCACCGTCCATGGCACCGAAGAAGCTTGCTTCGTTCTGAATCTTCTCACGTCTCTCCTTAGCTTCCTGATCAGTGATGGCTCCGGTATTAAGGTCGGCATCGATAGCCATCTGCTTACCGGGCATAGCATCCAATGTAAAACGTGCTGATACTTCAGCTACACGTTCAGAACCCTTGTTGATAACCATGAACTGAACAAGGATAAGGATTACATATACAATAGTACCGATAATAAGATCACCGGCACCAACGAACTGACCGAAAACCTCAATAACCTTACCGGCATCTCCTCCGGTAAGGATAAGTCTTGTTGATGAAATATTAAGTGCTATTCGGAAAATTGTGGTGAATAACAGGATAGTCGGAAAGAACGACATATCCAAAACTTCCTTGGAAAACATTGCCGTAAACAATATCACAAAGGAAAGTGACATATCAAAGGCAAGAAGGAAGTCCATTAGCCATGTAGGAATGGGCACGATGAACATGATAATGGCCGCAACGAAATATAGCGCCACACCGTAGTCAAATGCACGCTTTCTAATAACTTCGAGCATTATTCATCCCCCTTTCCCCACATTTTTTCATAACTATACATAATTAGTATAGCGCATACCACATCTTGTGTTCAAGAAGAATTTAAAACACAAGAGCGTAATAATATCGGGAGGGCAAGCTTTTAAACCTTTCCCTGAAGATGATATACAAATGCAAGCACCTCGGCAACAGCCTGATAGAGCTCCGGAGGTACAAACTCGCCTATGTCCACGTTGGCATAAAGCATTCTGGCAAGAGGCTTATTCTCTACTATCTCAACGCCATTTTCTTTTGCTACATCCTTGATACGCTGAGCAAGATAGCCTTCACCCTTGGCCACAACCATAGGGGCATCATACTTATCTGCTTCATAGCGGATAGCCACAGCATAATGCGTCGGGTTAGTGATGACAACGTCTGCTTTGGGAAGCTCCTGCATCATACGACGCTGGGAAGCCTGCATCATACGCCTACGCTGCTGACCTTTTATCTGAGGATCTCCTTCAGTATTCTTATACTCATCCTTTACTTCCTGTTTGGTCATCATATTGTCCTTGCGGAACTTTCTCTTCTGATAAACATAATCCGCAATAGCAATAACCGAATAAACCGCAGCTATTCTGATGCCAAGATTAACTATAGTATTACCCAGAAGACCTATAGCCTGCCTTAATGGCATATCATACAATGTGAAGACCGACGCGGTATAACCAAGGAAATATGTATAAACAACCACACCTATTATCGCTATCTTGGCAATAGATTTAATCAGCTCGAAAATCTTTCTGGTTGAAAAAATCTTCTTAAAGCCGCTTATAGGATTGAGCTTACTGAGCTTTGGCTGCAGGGGCTTTGTGGTGATATGCCATTTTACCTGAACAATATTGCAGATAAATGCCACAATCAGCGATACTGCAAGAAAAGGAAGCGCTGTAAGAAGGATTCTTATAAGCGCATTCATAACCGATATCCTGAGTCCCGCAAAAGGCACATCCCCATCATACATCTTGGCTGTAGTGGGTATCTGAGTATATACATTCCTGAAAAAGCCCGTGAAATTATCAGCCATATAAGGATACATGACCCTTATAAGGACAAAAAGCGACATAAGTCCTGCCGCATGGCCTATTTCAATACTCTTTGCGACCTGACCTTCATTTCTTACATCCTGTAATTTCTTGGCTGTAGGCTCCTCGGTTTTCTCACCACCGGGACCATCAGCAAAGAACTGCAGGTTGTACTCAAGAATGAGTCCGCAATTTAGTTTTAGCTGATCATCACGTAAGGTCATTAATAAACTCCGTCATTAGTTCACGCATATTTGTAAAAATAAAGTCTGATGCGTTATATAAAAGTACGCTTGTAATGTACATCATTGACAGACCAACAATAAGCTTTAACTGCATACCAACAGCAAACATGTTCATCTGCGGCGCTACTCTCGCAAGGATTCCAAGAATAACGTTCATAATAAATGTAACTATGAAAATCGGAAGACATATTCTAAATCCGATAATCATATAGTAGGACACGAATTTCATCATCGAATTAAGGAGCTTATCCGAGTTAAAAATCGCTCCATTTACAGGTATAAGTCTGAAGGAATCTGTCAGCGCGGATATGAAATATCTGTATAATCCGCTGACAAGCATCATTCCCATGAAGGCGTATTGGTATAACGCAGCCGAAACTGCCACATTTTCCCTGGAGTTCGGGCTCATTATCTGCACCATGGAAAGGCCAACCTGCATATCCGAAATCTGTCCCGCCATATTGGCTATAAGTGTACATATCTGAGCCGAATAGCCAATAAGAAGTCCTGTAAAAAACTCCTTCAAAACAATAACCGCAAAACCAAGTACCGTGTCATATTCAAGTGTATTTACAGGTGCATAGCCATATAACAAAAATGACAAAAGCACCGAAAAACCTATTCTCACCACATGCGGAGTGTTACTCATACTAAAAAAGGGTGCAATATAAACAAACATTGTCACCCTAACCAGTATCAGTAAGAAAATCTCAAGATCGCCGTAGGTGAAGGTGTAATCTATCAAATCTTCATCCTCCGCTAATGAATGTACAACGAAAAGTCAGACCACATTTTAATAACAAAATTCGACATTTCGGTGAGCATCCAGTTTCCAAGCAAAATAAGTGTAAGGAAGGTAACCAGAATCTTAGGCACGAAGGTAAGTGTCTGATCCTGAATAGAAGTAACAGTCTGGAAAATAGATACTGACAGACCAACTATGAGCGATACAAGCAAAATTGGAACCGCTATTTTTATTACCATGAACAAGCCAGTGGCCATGATAGCCGTAACGTCATCTACTGTCATGTCTTACCCTCCTTTACTAATAAAATGTCTTAACAAGGCTGCCTATTATCAGATTCCATCCGTCTGCAAGCACAAACAGAAGTATCTTAAACGGCATCGATATAGTCGTCGGCGGCAGCATCATCATACCCATACTCATAAGTACCGACGCCACTACCATATCAATTACAATAAATGGAATGTATATCAAAAAGCCTATTATAAAGCCCGTTCTCAGCTCACTTATAAGGAAGCTGGGAATAAGGACAGCATTAGGAATACTGTCAAGCTCGCCGTCCCATTCAAGATCATCAATCTCCATGAAAAGACGCACATCCTTAGTCTGTGTCTGTCCATACATGAAGTTTCTGATTGGG
Source organism: Butyrivibrio sp. XPD2002 (assembly GCF_000423945.1). Taxonomy (GTDB): domain Bacteria; phylum Bacillota; class Clostridia; order Lachnospirales; family Lachnospiraceae; genus Butyrivibrio. The sequence continues at coordinate 442,438 of NZ_AUIY01000001.1, forward strand.
ATCATAGCAGTATCAAAGAACTCCTGCTGCTCTATCTCACCCTTATCGAAGGGCTGAATAGCGGTCTCATTTATCTCTTTTAATGTGGGCTGCATTATGAAAAATGTAAGAAAAAGTGCCAGTCCCATAAGTACCTGGTTAGGCGGTGATGTCTGGGTCGCCAGTGCAGCTCTTGTAAAGTGCAGCACTATAATGATTCTGGTAAAGCAGGTCATCATTATCAGAAGTAGCGGCGCCAGAGCAATAAGAGTCAAAGTAATAAGAATTCTCAGAGCTCCGTTTATCGTACCATTACCATTGTCATAGGTGACGGTTACGGTATTGGCGATATTCAGTTCCTGAAGATCATCCGCATCCTTTGCAGAACCGGGTTCGGTAAGATTGGTTCTCTCTCCGTCCGTTCCAGTAAGATTCGTCTCCCTGTCCACCGTAGGATCAGTGGGATGAGTATCATCAATATAGGATGTAGACGCAGAAACAGTTACCGCACCACTGTTAAAAATACAAAAAGCCACAATAAAAGAAAGGCATAACAACGAAATGCCCATCTTAAATAATGGCTTTAAATCTTTTACTCCCCTAAACTTTTTCATACCTTACTTCTTCTTGAATTTCTCCAAGACTTTCTCTAATTCTTTACTAAACTCTACCGGATCCTGAGATTTGATAGCCGGTGGCTCATACTCATCCTCCGATAATTCCGTAAGTACCGTCACGGTGTCCTTACATACAGCGATTACCAGATATTTATTAACAACTCTTACTATCTGCATATACTTCGTAGTGGAGAGCCTGCAGGTCTCCATTATTTCCATATTAGCAGTAAAGCCCGTGTTTTTTTGATATCTGGCAATCCACTTAGTCACATAATAGGTCGCAGCCAGGACCAGAATAAATAATATAAGTACAGTAATAAGCTGCGCTATCGATGAAACAATCATTTTCGCGACCTTCCAATTGTTACTTATTGAACTATTTCGGTAACACGAACACCGAAGCTTTCTTCAATAACTACAACCTCTCCCTTTGCAACGAACTTACCATTTACAAGAACGTCAACAGGCTCACCTGCAACCTTCTCAAGCTCTATGATAGTACCGGGTGCAAAATCAAGAATATCTGAAATTGCCTTGGCTGTTCTACCAAGCTCAACAGTAACTTCAAGAGGTACGTCCTTAATAAGTCCGATGTTCTCTCCGGCTGCCATCATAGGACTGCCACCTGCAAAGCTCTGGAACTGAGCAGGCTGAACATTGGCACCCATCATCTGAGGCTGCATCATTGGCATACCCATGGGCATCATAGGCATACCCATCTGAGGCATTCCCATCTGTGGCATACCCATCTGTGGCATACCCTGCATCATGGAAGGATCCATGCCGGGCATACCTGCAGCAGCTGAAGGATCCGGAGCAGGCATTCCCATGTCGGGTGCAGCCGCTGCAGGAGCAGGCGCAGGTGCTGCCTCCTCTGCAGGAGCCTCTGTGCTGATAGTATCCTTAAGACTCTTAGCAAAGTCTATGGGATACAGCTGCATAAGTGTTGAATCCACAAGTTCACCGATCTGCAGCTTAAAGGTAACACGGCAGAAGGTTCCTGTAAGGAACTCGGAAATCTCACTGGGATCATCATCAATCATATCAAGAAGCGTTGCTTCCGGCGGGCTGATATCAACCTTCTGACCGATCATGGTTGAAAGTGATGTAGCTGCCGCACCCATCATCTGGTTCATAGCCTCTGAAATAGCAGAAAGCTGCAGCTCACCAACCTCACCCTCAGTATTGGTTCCGTCACCACCCATCATAAGGTCGGTGATAACCATAACGTCGCGCTCCTTGAGGATAAGTATATTAGTACCCTCAAGACCTACTGTGTACTTGATCTGAATAAATACGCAGGGCTTCTCATAGTTATTTAAAACCGTATTCCAGTTAGCAAGCTCAACCTGAGGCGTAGTGATATTAACCTTCTGATTAACAAGGGAATACAGAGTTGTAGCTGAAGAACCCATACTGATGTTGGCAACTTCACCTATCGCATCCTTCTCTACGTCATTCAGAAGGCTCTCATCGATCTCACCTGCTACAAAGCCGCCACCACCTGAGGGAGCTTCTGCAGCCGGTGCATCCCCACCTCCATCTGCAGGCGCAGCATCTCCGCCACCGGCGTCGCCACCTCCTGACGAATCCATACCGGCGAGCAGTGCATTTATTTCTTCCTGTGAAAGCATTCCATCCATGCTGCTACTCTTCCTCCTCTCTAATTACCGACGTTATTCTGACGGCATACTTATCTTTTGCGGTTCCCGGTAGTGCCGTGAATTTATATATATCACCGACATATACCTGAAGCTCGCTATTTACCTGACTCTCCAGTCTTATTATGTCACCCCTCTGGAGCTGAACAAAATCGCTGACTGATACGTTGCATTTTCCTAAAATCGCTTTTACAGGAACATCCACATGTCTTACAAGTGTCTCAAGATGTTCTCCGTAAGTATCGTCATCGTGCTTCTGCATGGTTGAAAACCAGAACTTGGTATTCAGTTTATCCATGACACTCTCTAGTGTGAAGTAGGGAAGACAGATATTCATAAGTCCCTCTACATCACCAATCTTAATATTAAGTGTTACGATGGCGATCATATCCGTAGGTGAAATAACCTGTGCGAACTGAGGATTGGTCTCAATCCTCTCCATGATAGGATTTATTGCAAGAACGTTCTCCCACGGTTCAACCATAAGCTGCATGCAAATGGTTATCAGCTTCTCTATTAGAGGCATCTCAATATCGGTGAACGGTCTGGTCTTATCTAGTCCCTCGCCTTCGCCACCAAGCATTCTGTCTATGAAGGCAAATCCGATATTGGCCTGAAGCTCTAAAATAATGGTTCCCTGCAGTGGTAAGAAATTTATAATTCCAAGAATAACAGGGTTACTAAGTGCATTACTAAATTCCGAATATGTTACAGTCTCGGAGTTAGCAACCGAAACCTGTACGTTTTTTCTAAGATAAAGAGGAAGTGTTGTTGATAACAGTCTTCCATAATGTTCATAGATCATCTCGAGGGTTCTCAGGTGTTCCTTTGAGAACTTCGCCGGTCGTTTAAAGTCGTAGTCCTTGACTTTTTTCTCGTCCGCAGCAGACATCTGATCCACGTCGAGTTCGCCGGTATTTAGAGCCGCGAGTAGATTATCTATCTCATTCTGTGATAATACTTCACTCAAGCGTAGATCACCTCACTTTTACACAAAAAACAACTCATAAACTCTTTTCATACTCCCCAATATAACTTACTGATAAACTGTTCCGGAAAAGTTTACATCATATATAAAGCCTGATCCGAAAAGCTCCTGGATCTGCTCAAGAAGTGTAGCCTTGGCTTCATCCTCGTGAGCCCTGATCTCATCAAGTGTGTAGGAACCGATTACTGATGTAATCTTGGACTTGATCATATCCTGATAGCTTGTCATTGATTCCTCTGTACCATAGGTAGCGTAATCCTCATTGGATTTATCCATGGAAAGCACTATTGTAGTCAGCATGTAATGAGATTTGCCTGATCCATCCTCTTTAAGAGTAATTGTCATATCTGCAATTGAGTAAGGAACAACATTGGCAATATCTACATTACCGGAAGCTGATCCCGAAAATCCCTGACCATTTTCACCACCGTTAGCCTCAATCTGAAGCGCTGCAGCCACATCTCCAATAAGCGCAACCGCCTGATTGTTGGTAGTCATGACTGTGAGCATCATGAAGCCTGTCATACCGGTGTTAACTAAAAGTAATGCCAAAATGATAATTGCAAGCAGGTTTTTCTTCATTTGTAATCTCCCTCATAATCAATACATTGGACTAAGTGGATTGTATATTCTTATCTCTACTCGCCTGTTCCTTGCACGCCCCTCAGGGGTGGAATTATCAGCTACAGGCTCATACTCTCCTCTTCCTGAATGCTTAAGCTTAGACGGATCAAGTGATGTGTTATCCATAAAGTAGTAAAAAACGGAAAGTGCTCTTGCATCACTAAGCTCATCATTATTTGTAATCTTGCCATAGGATCTGTGCATCGGAACATTATCCGTATGACCCTCGATTTCTATGGTTCCGCCTGCATATCTCTCAAGGACAGTACCTACTTTATCAAGAATTGTACCTGCACCTTCCTTCAAGGTTGCATCACCGGTGTCAAAAAGAATGGCACCCTGTAATGTCAACTGAACAAACTGGCTTGTAAAATTAACATCTATCTGATTGGAGACATCCATAACATCAAGCGCTTCTGTAACCTCTGCAGCAAGTGCTTCCGATGCCTTAAGCTGCTCTGCTTCTGCAGCCTCCTGAGTCTCCTCAGCATTAGCACCCTTATTGTCCGCATCACTCTGAGATCCGGATTGAGTCTCATCTCCCTCAGTACCGGTACCCTGTGCATCACCTTCAGCGCCTGTGGACTCACCACCCTGGCCCTGCATGATACCCGAAGTATCACCTTCTTCACTGATGCCGGCGCCACCGTTCTCACTGGCGTTCTCACCTGAAGAATCGGTAACCTCCTCTTCCTGAGATCCGGACTGGGATATACCCATCGATATAATATAGTTGGACAGCTGATTCAGCTGTGAAATACCATCTCCAACAAGTGCACCCTGACCAAGGGCTGCCTCACCACCCTGGAAAATACCAAAGGCAGAACTGAATGATGCAGCAACCTCTTCAAACTTCTGAGCATCCATAGTCGCCATGGAGAACAGCAAAACGAAGAAGCACAGAAGCAGGTTCATCAGATCACCAAAAGTTCCCTGCCAGGCAGGCAAACCCGGTTTTATTTCTTCTGGTTTTTTAGCCATTACTCTCCTCCGCCGCCATCACCGGAACCATTCTCAGCTTCATAAGCAGCTCTGTTAGCAGGTGACAAGAATGATTTAAGCTTCTCTTCAGTAACTCGGGGGTTCTCGCCCGCCTGTATAGAAAGTAAACCTTCTATAATAATACTTTTCATTGTGTACTCTGCGTTATCTCTTGCTTTCAGCTTATTCTCAGCAGGATAGCAGAACCAGTTCGCAAGAACTGATCCGTAGAATGTTGTAATGAGGGCAACGGCCATGGAAGGTCCGATTGATGAAGGATCTGACATGTTCTGTAGCATCAGAACCAGTCCAAGCAGTGTTCCGATCATTCCCCAGGAAGGTCCCATACCTGCAACATCAGCGAAGAACGTGTAGTTCTCCTTATGTCTCTCAGACATGGCATCAATCTCGGCCTCTAGAATAGCCTTAACAAGCTCCGGCTCGGTACCATCTACGATAAGTCCGACGCCCTTCTTCATGAAGGCATCCTCAATGTTGCTGGCTGCCTCCTCAAGTGCAAGAAGTCCTTCCTTACGGGCTGTATTGGATAAGTCGATAATCTGCTTGATTACTGCCTTGGTATCATCTGCCGGCATCTTAAAAATCAATGTATATGACTTAAGTCCGTTAATGAAACTCGGCATGGTTCTGGAAGCCAGAACCGCCATGAAAGCTCCACCAAAAGTAATCATCGCAGAAGGCGCATCGACGAAGTATTGGACACCGGAAATTCCGGCACCAAACACAATACTAAGAATCATGAATATGAAACAAAGTACAACACCAAGTAATGACGCAATATCCACTTAGTTTTCCCCCTTCATCAAAGACTATAGCAAAATGCTCTTGCAATCAGTGCAAAGCATCATGAATGCGAGCCTTAGTCGCTTCTTCACTACATGAAACAAGTGGCGCTCCGGTCTGAACGCCCCATCTCTCATTACATCTCTTCATGACCTCGGGAAGTGACTCCTGCACAATGAACTTCCGCCCATTTGCCATGATCACGACTGTATCAGGAGTAGATTCTACTGTCTCTATTAGATTCTCATTGACCAGGATCATCCGGCCATCCAATCTGGTAATTTCGATCACGATATATCCCCCGACACTCGTCTGAAATCGTTGAAATAAAATTGCAGAAATGCACCGCCCAATTTAGCAAAAGTTACACTTCTAGGTTTATTAACACAATTTTATCATGGTTTTTCATTATTTTGATGCACAAAATTCCGCAAAAACATAGCTTGTGAATTTTTATTTCATTTTTTAATGTGATTAATGAAATAAATTTACACGCTACATCTTGTGCATACTTCATTTTTGATTATACAACATCTCGTGATTTATTAAAACCGTTTTGGAGAGATTTATGGTTATGGCTAGACGAAAATTTAATTTAAAGAATTTTTCGGGTTTGTTTATTTGATTTTTAGATATTGGGTGATTTTTTAGGAGGTTGTTTTGAGGTGTGGTGAAATTTTATTTCATTATTATTGTCGTTTTGGTGTAAATTTGTTTCATTCTCTTCTTTTTTTGCTTATTTTTTCTTTAAGGTATTATTGGGGAGTACTTTTGAGACGGGAATTTTTTACTTAGCTGTGTTTTTTATATTAACGGTGTTTTCATAGCTTTTTGAGCCATTATCATATTATATCTTGACAATGTGGCAATAGCGCATTAATATGATTTCTTGTCAGAAAGCCATGCAGGTTTTCCAGGGAGGCTCTCCCATATTTTCCTTTTATTATTTTCCACGTAGGATTTTATTGAAGCAGTAAGTATTTATTTTTCTTATTTATATTTCTAAACCTTGTATGGTTTTCTGATAAATATAAACCAACAAGGAGGAAAAATTGAGTAACACGTTAACAGTAAACAGAAAGTATAAGGATTCCGTTTTTAGGATGCTTTTCAATAGCAAGGAAGAACTCTTATCCTTATACAACGCGGTCAATGGCACTAATTATGTAAACACAGATGATTTAGAAATCAACACCCTTGAAGAAGATGTTTACATGAAGATGAAAAATGACATCTCTTTCATCTTCGGATTTGAGTTAAATCTTTACGAGCATCAGAGCACGGAATGCGGAAATATGCCGTTGAGGTTTCTAATCTATGTAACAAAAATAATATCAGGAATGATAGTCCGAGATGATCTCTATAAGAAACAGGTTATAAAAATCCCAGCTCCAAGATTCGTAGTTTTCTACAATGGAACTGATATGAATGAGGACAAAGTAACTTATAGACTTTCAGATCAATATGAAAAGGTTCTTCAGTCTCCTGAACTGGAACTATTAGTCACAGTTATCAATATTAACGAGAATCATAATCCCGATATTTTACATGCCTGCAAAGCCCTCAATGATTATGCCGTCTTCGTTGCAAAAATCAGGGCATATGCTAAGATAATGGTAATAGAAGATGCTGTCCAAAAGGCAATTGATGAATGCATTGCCGAAGGAATAATTGAAGGCTTCCTTATGAAGCATCGTGCGGAGGTACAAGAAATGAGTGTATTTGAATATAACGAAGAACTTCATTTACAGAACGTTCGCCAAGATGGCATAGATGAAGCAACTGCTAAAGCTGCCGTTATTATTGCAGAAAAAGATGCTATCATTGCTGAAAAGGATTCTGCTATTGCTGAAAAGGATTCTACAATTGCAAAGGATGCTGAGACTATTGCAGATTTAAAGGCAAAAATAGCTAATTTAGAAGCCCAACTTGTTTCGGCAAAGTAATTTCATAGTTATTGTTATAAACCAAAGGGCGCTCGGTTGAGCGCCCTTTATATGTATTCTGCACTTCTCCCCCTCGATAAGTGCCATACATCATTATGGAATTATGTTAACGAAAATCATCTCTTCAGATTTGTAAGCTCCTCAAGGAGTGTATCTGAAACTGTGATAATACGGCTGTTAGCCTGGAATCCACGCTGAGTTGTGATCATACTGGTGAACTCACTTGAAAGGTCTACGTTTGACATTTCCAATACACCAGTTGTGATGTAGCCACCGTCTGTCGTTACATCCTGAATTGTAGCTTCGCCGGAGTTAAGGGTCTGGGTGTAGAGGTTGTCACCGTTTTTCTCAAGACCTGATGCGTTAGCAAATTCTGCTGTTGCGATCTGTCCAAGGAGCTTTGTCTGACCGTTTGAATATGTTGCGTAGATTGTTCCGTCCTTACCGATTGTTACACCGTTCATTTCGCCTACTGCACGTCCGGTCTTAAGGCTCTGCTTATCACCTTTAACTGCTCCGATTGTGGAGGTTGCCATTGTATTGTAGTTGGTTGTAGGTGAAAGGTCGATGTTTACATCTGTAAAGCCTGCCATCTTGGGCTGACCGTCGATCAAAGCGTCCTGATCAAAGTTGAGAACTATCTTCTCTGTAGGCTGCTCGATTGCACCGGTTTTAGCGTTGTACTTCATTGTGATTGAGTTATTTACAATCTGAAGTGTTCCGTCATCGAGAATGTGGTATGTAAGGTTCTCGTAATCACCAGATGACTTATCTGGGTTGTAGTTATACACATCAGGGAAGAAATCTGCTGTAAGTGTAGCATCAAAGATTTCAGAAACATAACCGGTTCTCGGAATCTTGTCGTAAACTACTTTTCCTTCTTCACTTGCATTTCTGTATGTAGCTGTAGTTTCATCTTCGTCAATTTCGAAGGTGAGCTGTGTTTCTGTTGTTGTCTGTGTAATAGCCCAGCTCTTAACACCTGAATTATTCTTTGTACCAACAGAAATTGTTGTTCCATCATCACTTATCTTGTAAGTTACATCATCATTTCCAGGTGTGTAATTGTATATTGCTTTTAGTACATTCTTCTGAGAATTTGTAAGTGTATTTATGTTTCCTGAAAGAGGTATAGCAGTCTCAACTTCCGACTTATAATTTCTGAATACAATATTTGATCCCGTATTCATATAAACCGAATAACCCATTTCATTATCATAAGTAGACGTTGTTTTCTTTGTAGTATAAATTATCAGATCGCCATTATCATCAATTTTATACTTATATGTAAATGTACTATTTCCCTCACTAGGCTTAATTCTATCAGATGTAAAGCCGTAACATTCAAGAAGATCTATCGATTCAGAATCAAGATATGAAAGTTCTCCTGATAATTCAAACGTCTTATTTCTGCTAGGAAGCGAATAAACAGCTTTGTTAGTTGTTGTGTCAATATAAAAATTGTACTTATCTTTTTTTAATTGTGTCGTATCATCCCAAGTTGCAGTCGTTTCTCTATTTACTGTAACGACTCCCTCATGATTAATAGTATATTTATAAACATATGTCTCAGGTTTTGAAGTTGTTCCACCAGTTGCTGGAAGATCTCCTTTGGTCAATGCCAATAGTGCTAATTCAGCATCTGTGTTATCTGAAGAAATCGTTCCAGTCATAGCCACAGTGGTTCCGTTAATAGTACAAGTATCATCACCTTCGTTATGATCAAATGTTTTACCTTCGGCAATTAAATCCTTACTCAGAGAATCAATATCTTTATTTGTGGTAGATTTTGAAGTAATTACTATATTTCCATCATTACTAATGCTATATTTATATTTATTAGTTGTTGGATAATCGCCTGTTTTCAATCCATAAGCAGTTCTAATCTGATCCGGAAGGGCACCAAATTCATTCTGTTCTTTAGCCACAATTAAATTTGTATCACTATCAATATTATTTATTGTAACTGTCGTAGTGCTTGATACTGATGTAACCATATGAAATCCATCAGCAAGTTTTATAGGATCAGAAGTTTCATATGTATTTTCATAAACTGTTATAGAACTAACGCCATCAGTTGAAAGCTCATAAGAATAATCTTTTTTCCCTGGATCAAATGGAAATTTTGTATCATCATCAAAATCCACTCCAAACATTGACTTCAAAACATCTTTCTGATTTTCAGATAGATCCTCTGCCGCTGATAAATCAAGCTTTCTAGTCAATGTCGCATATGTTGAATTCTCATATGTTCCATAAGTAACTGTGCTATCTGTGCTACTATTCTTATAATATGTGCCAAGATTTGATGCTTTTGTTTCTGCAGAAGTTACAGGATATACACTAATAGATCCGTCTGAATTGATTGTGTAGTAGTCTGTAGAAGCAACCGAATTATCACCAGCAACGCCAACTGAAAGATTATATACATTTCTCAGCAACTGAGGTGCCTTGTCAACCAATGAAGAAATTGAACCACTTACCGGAATGCCTGAATAAGCTGTTGCCCCCTTTGAATCCTTGAAAGATGCGTTTTTAGCACCAACTGTTGCTGTATAATTTGTTGTTGTTATTGTCTTTGTCCAGGAATCCCTGATGCCATAGGTCTGCTCGTCGTTGTCGAGATCTGTAAATGTTACGTGGCTGAGCTTTTCTGCTCCGATTGTATTTCCCTTGGAATCTAGGATGTCCTCGAGAGTCATTGTGTAAGTATGCTCAAGATTATCAACATCACGAACTGCAAATTTTGCTGTATAAAGATATCCAAGATTGTCGTAGAATTCAAGAGTTACTGTTTTTCCATTGTCGCTTGTGATATTTGTATCGTGCGCATCGATGTTACCGCTTACAAGACCTTCTGTTGTTCCTTCCGGAGGATAGGTCATGTTCTCAGCGCTCATGATCTGAAGCTTTCCGATACCGCCGTTTGTATTAACGGTGATGGCACCTGTCTCAGGATCTTCTGCTGCTGTCCAGCCATATACGAAGTAACCTGTTGACTGCATTGCGAGGTTTCCTGCGCCGTCTACGTAGAAGGAACCATCTCTTGTGAACATTGTCTGGTTACCATTATTTACTACGAAGAAAGCGTCACCGGTAATTCGCATATCGAACGGATTGTTTGTTGTTTCCGTTGCGCCCTGCTGAGTGATTGCTGTAGCAATCGCGCCTGATTTTGCACCAAGACCGATCTGACGGGCATTTATACCACCAGTTGTCTCGGTAGCTCTGGATGCACGCTGTGTGGTCTGATACATCAAATCACTAAAGGTAATAGACTGTGACTTGAAGGATGTGGTGTTAACGTTCGCGATGTTATTACCGATAACATCCATCTTGACCTGGTGGGTCTTAAGTCCTGCTACACCAGAAAAAAGTGATCTCATCATAAGGCATGTCCTCCTAATGTACTGGGGGACGGCACACATATTCTATTTTCCGATTGGGAATGAAAAGAAAGGAAACGTAAATTTGAATTCCTTCTGGCATTCGGGAATTCGTGACCTCCTTAGACACCTGCCACTTCCGGCTGGCTTGTGGGCGGTATTCGCACCGCCCTCGGTCCGGTCAAATTTCTTCAATTCATTCTTCTCGTGATATAGAACTTATGCGATTACCGCTCCGTCTATATTGGTGAAAATGTTGCTGCCAGTTTCCTGACTATCCATCGCGGTCACTACTGTGCTCGTCTTTACATTTACGATGAAGGCTAGCTGATCTACAAGGATGAGAGATTCATTGATCCCTTTCGCATTGGCCTGATTTCTTGCATTGTTCAGGCGGTCCATCTGATCCTGTGTAAGCTCAATGTTGCGGTCACTTAGTCTGTTGGAAGCGTGCTTTGAAAATTTCACACCTTCTCTGTTCTGCTCGATCTGAGAGAGGATTTTACCGAAATCAGAATTCTGAACACCGGCACCGCCTCTGATCTTCTCGCCCTGACCTAAGTACTGATTCTGGACCTGTTCAATTGAAAGGAATCCGCTATTATCTATTCTCACGGCTTACTCCTTTCTTTAAACTAAACACATGAGCCTTAATTGCTCTACCGCTTTATATTTCGGCAGAGGTCTCATAAACATAAGACCTTTTCACAATTTTTTATAATTTTTATAATTAAATACTGGTTCCCAAGGTGTTCTGTTACTCTTCCGGCTCTATTTCTGCCGCTTCCACGTCAGTTCCTTCATCCTGGTCTTCTGTCAGCTTAGCTGCCTTAGCCTCTTCTTCTGCTTTTTTCTTTGCTTCGTACTCCTCCTGATTCTTGGTTGCTTCCTGTACAAGCTCTACTGCTCTCTTGTAATATTTTTCAAGAGTATCAATATCCTTCTTATCCAGAAGTGCAACTGCATCAGAATCCATATTCTTATAAAAACTGTATGCCTCATAAACCTTCTGGGCATCTGTGTAAACCATGTTCTCATATGCAGGGAACTTATCCATCATCTCAGCAAGGTCATCCGCCTGATCGTGGATTTCTACAAAATGACTGTCGGCAACTGAGCTGACATCTTCCATCTTGTAATCTTTGCCCTCGATATTCAGATAGGCTTCTCCGCTCTTATAGGTAACATAGTCAACCTTGCCCTGTACCTGAGTGCCATTCTCATCAGTAACTATTACAGTTTTTCCTACAAGATCAGATGCTCTCGACATAGTGAAGGCTTCTGCCATGTTTGACAGCTGCTCAACCTGGGTAAAGGTTGCATACTGATTGATATACTCGGTGTTTGATGTAGGCTCCAAAGGATCCTGATACTTCATCTGAGCACACAGAATATTCATGAAGGCATTCTTGTCATATCCCTGATTAGCTGCAGCCGCGTTCTTTTTCGCTTCTTCAGCCTGAGCTTTGGTATCAAGAATCTTACCATTTTCAACTACTGCATTAACGCTCATATTGGTACCTCCGAAAAGTTATCAAGCGGAGAAATCTACTGAATTACCATTGATTGCCATCATCTCAGCTGTGAGCTGATCAGCTTCATCGATCTCATCAAGCTCATCCATTGAGATATCCTCAAGTCTGATTCTTCTCATGGGCTTTCTGATGGATTCCTGAGCATCCTGATCATCTTCCTTCTGACTCTGGCTGTCGTTAAGTGCCTGGTCAAAAGCTCCTGCATTAACAGTAACCTCTACCGCTGTAACCTTAACTCCCTGCTCGTTCAGCTTTTCCTGAAGCTGCTGAAGCTGGCTCTCGATTGCCGCTCTGACATCCTCATTCTGAGTAAGGAACTTCGCAACAATGTTTCCGTCCTTAGCTGCTTCGACAATTACATTGACGCTGCCGAGGCTTGCGGGATGAAGCTGTAATTCCATTGTTGTGGTATCAGGCTTTACGCTCATCTTGATGTATTCAGTAATCTGATCCATGATATCCTGTGCGTTCGTCCTAGCCATCTGCCCATAGCTTTCCGTTTCCACTACCTCTGAAAGAGATGAGGATATCTGGTTCATAATGTGATTGTACTGAGAACCGTCAGGTGCTTCCTGCTTGGGTTCATCGTGCTTGTTTTCTTCCTTAGGCTGCTGCTCTGCATTTATCTCGATCTGGAACTTAGGCTCTTCAGTAACCTGGGGTTCTGCCTGAGTCTCAGGTGTTGTAGTAACCTCTTTTACTGTTCCTTCACCGTTCAGATCAAGTCTTACTGCCTCGGATGAAATGATAGCCTGCTCATTAACAACAGGATTTGCATGCTGCTCAACAATTACCGGACTCTCTTCAGTCTGAATGACTCTCTCTCCGGCTCTCTGCTCAAGTTCTTCGTTAAAATTCTCTAATGCTGAACTAAGTCCTTCCTCAGAAAGACTGAATTCTTCCATTAGGTTATGCCTTGTAGTATCTACCGCATCCTGCATGTTCTGAACATTCAGATAAACATCTGCGTTGGTAACGATTGCCATCACATCATCGGCACCCGTTATCTGTGCAACTATCTGAGTCATGTTAGTAGGATCAAGTATTGCTACATTTGTAAGTCCCAGTGTTGCCATGGCATTCTCGATATCTTCGATATCAACGCCCATCTCATCAGCGAGCTGCTGCATCAGGTCTCTACTGCTTTCAAGCAGTGCCTCTTCAAGCTCTGAAAGTGCTTCATCGAGCACTTCAGCAGCTGCAGCTTCACCTTCAGGATTTTCATTGATCTGTGCCAGAGCCTCCTGGACTTCATTTGTTTCTTCCGTGAGTTCAGAAGCGGCTACATTTTCAGTCTCGTTTCCTTCAGTAGCCACCTTTGTCTCAGATGCTTTTGCTGCTGTAGCTTCTGTGTCATCTGTCTTAGCGGTTGTTACTTCTCTCACCGTTCCGTCGTCTGCATTTTTCACATTCTGTGTCTGTTCATAAGCTGCAGCAACTGTGTTTTCAGCAGCTCCGGTTGTTGTGAGAGTTTTGGATACGCTAAGCGAAATTGACGCAGTCTGCTTCTGAGTATTTGCGTTACTAAGGGCTTTCTGAAAATCTGTAGTCTGCTCCTTTGTAGCAGCAATTCCTTTTGACTGCATGGTATTAGCAAAGAAATCTAAATTGTTAATACCCGGAATCGCGTTAGTAATCAAATCCTTTTCCTCCTTTCTTTGTTACTTACGGGTACACTCCACCCATAGTTCTACACAAAGTATATCGGCCATGTGTGTCAAAACTTAACCCACATGGCCGAAAATTATAAAAAAATTATAAACCCCTCATCCGTTCCCTACACCTGAAACAGTCGCTTTATGTGTGGAAGGCTCCATGTAGTCTGTAACTCTTCCTGCGTATTCCTCGTTCATCTTATCCAGTATCGCGCCTCGGTTTTCAGCACTCATCTTACCAAGAATTCTTGAGATAAGTCGTACTGCATCTCCTGTATCATTCTCGATCATGGCATTAAATATAGCTGCTGCTTCCTTGGGCTTCATGGATGAGTACGCCTTTACGTACTGCTCAAGCTCAAGATCATCTGATTCGCCCTGAATAATCTGAGCATATATCTCAGCTGCTATATCAGGCTCTATCATCTCATAGTATTTTTTAAATTCCTCAGGTGAAGGTGCATTATCAGCGTAGACCACGTTTTTATAAAAGTCTTCCTTCTGCTCTTCAAGCTTTGCCTGTTCCTCTTCAAAGGGCTGAAGTCTTGAAACTTCAGTCTGGAGCTTTTCATTTTCCTCCTGAAGAGATGAGTTTTCCTCCATTTCCTTTCTCAGTTCATTCTCCAGTCTTTTTATATAAAGATTAGCCTCGTCAAGGCTGTTTGCCAGCTGCTCGTCCACAGGATTCACCGTGGTCTGCTGCTCTTCATATTTCTTCTGGGCAACAGGTGTGTAGCTTCCTTCGGGAAGAATCCCCTGAATACCCGGTATATCTCCGATTATCGGTGCAAGGACATTCGAACCAAAGCCTCCTACGTCGAGCTTTATCAGCAGTCCCATGATGATAAGCCAAATGACTATAATGAAAAAAGTAACAACAAGTGTTGCTATTCCGCCACCATCATCGCCGTTAAGCTCAGCAGTTCTCTCAGCAAGCTCTGCTTCGCGAAGCTTAGCCTGCTTCCTCTGTTCCTTGAGCTCTGCTCTTAAGGCTTTCCTGTCCTCTTTTATCTTTTTTCTCGCCTCTTTATCGGGGTCGAGTGGTTTAGGGAGTACCGAAGACTCTTTTTTCTCCTTAGCTTCCTTTTCTGCCATTATTCATCCTCTCTTGCACGCTGTGTATACGTGAAGCTGGTTCTTTCATCTACTTCCTTGGCTTCCGCCTCTTTCTCTTCCTCTATAAATTGCTCAAAGGCTTTTTCTTTAAGCCTCTCCTGCATCTTTCTCTCCTGAACGGCTCTTGCGAGCTTCATCCTGGCGACCTCAAACTTTGCTCTGTACGAATCGACCTTTACCTCCTGATCCTTGATGATAACATCCATCTGTCTCTGGTAGTAATTGTTGTCGGTGATCTTACGAACATCCATCAGACTGGCATTCCTGAGCTCATACCCCTCGCGGATAAATTCATCGCGGGTGGCAATATATTCGTTAAGGATGTCTATCTGATCATTAAGTGCCTTGGAGGCTTCGGCAAACTCCATTTTTACCTGTTCCTCCTGCTGCATTCTGAGGTTTAGAACGCCCTGAAGGCGATAATTGAATCTTGCCATATATTAATCCTTAAACATGCTTTCAAGCTTCGCCACAACTTCCTCGTAGGTGAACTTCTCATCGGTTTCCTGCATAAGGAACTCATTAACCGCATCTATTTTCGATACAGCGTAGTCGATAGCTTTGTTGGCACCACTTTTGTAAGCTCCGATATTTATCAGATCCTCGGCATCCGAATAGGTCGCAAGAACGTTCTTAAGCTTACCTGCAGCCTTCTTCTGCTCCGGTGGAGCTATGGCGCTCATACATCTTGAAATACTTGCCAGAACATCTATCGCAGGATAGTGGTTCTTCTGTGCAAGCTTTCTGTTAAGTACAATATGTCCGTCAAGAATACCTCTGGCGGTATCCGTTATAGGCTCATTAAAATCATCACCATCTACAAGAACCGTATACAGTCCTGTAATGGAACCTTTTCTCGATTTCCCTGCACGCTCAAGGAGCTTTGGCATCTCCGCATAAACACTTGGCGGATATCCTCTTGATACAGGTGGCTCACCACTGGCAAGTCCGATTTCTCGCTGCGCCATTGAAAAACGTGTGAGGGAGTCCATCATTAGAAGGACGTCTTTTCCCTTATCACGGAAATATTCAGCAATTGATGTGGCTGTCTTTGCAGCCTTAAGTCTCTCCAAAGCAGGCTTATCAGAGGTTGCAACCACAACGATAGACCTCTCCATACCTTCAGGTCCAAGGTCACGCTCTATGAATTCACGCACCTCCCTGCCTCGCTCTCCGATAAGAGCGATGACGTTAATATCAGCGTTGGTATTTCTTGCAAACATGCCCATTAGTGTAGACTTGCCAACACCTGAACCTGCAAAGATTCCGATTCGCTGTCCCTTACCGACTGTCAGAAGTCCGTCAACAGCCTTAACTCCAAGGGATAACACATCTGATATCGGATCTCTTGTCATAGGATCCGGAGGCTGGTTCTCAACAGAATAAGCTATTCCGTTTTCAAGCATGGTTCCTTTGCCGTAGTTTGTACCGTCAATCCTACCAAGCCCGTCCAGAGTTTTGCCAAGAAGTCCCTCACCTACATTTACACGAAGAGGCGAATCGGTATTCTCAACAATACTTCCGTTTCCTATACCACTGATATTTTCATAGGGCATAAGAAGCACATGGTTATCCTTAAAGCCAACAACCTCAGCCATAGTTCCACGTCCTGAGGGTCTGCCTGCTGTCTCGCCATCCTTTTTCTTCGAGTAGATATAGCAGATGTCGCCCATCTTAGCTTCAGGGCCTGCAGATTCAATGGTAAGACCAACTACATTAACGACCTTACCTCTTACTCTGTAAAACATCTGATTTGAAAGCCTTTTGTACTTTGAATAATCAATAAATCCATTTGCCATCAGCGCTTATTCCTATCAAATGCTAAAAGCTTCAGTTTCCTTGATACTTCAGCAAGTTCAATACCAAGGGAGCAGTCAAATATACCGCCTTCTGATTCAATGATACATTCATTCTCCTTCAGAGTAGGATCCTCGATGATCTCCAGTGTTGAATTGGGTGAAGCCATTGCTTCTTCAAGGTTTGGCTTCTCATCCGACACCAGATCGTAATCATCTGAAGAAATGTGAAGGATAATATCTGTTCCATTCTCCATCTTGCCAAGTGTAGTCCTGATCAGATGAAGAACAATGTCTTTATTTTCCCTAAACTCAACATTAAAAATATGCTCGTAAATCTGTGTTAAGGTATCGACCATATCAGGCTCAATACTGGCAACAAGCTGTTGGAAATCCGCCTGCTGCTTTGCACGCTCTTCTTCGATCTCAGCCTCAGCCTCAGCCTTCATTCTCTCTATCTCTTCCGAGGCCTGCTGAATTCCTTCCTGATATCCGGCATTTCTGCCTTCCTCCATGGCCTGATTCTTTATCTGCTCGGCCTGGGAATTGGCATCATCAACTATCTGCTTAGCTTCTTCCTCTGCCATTCTGATCTGTTCATCTATCTGAGCCTGAATCTCTTCGAGGTTGATCTGGGGAACTTCCTCCGGTTCGGGAGCCGGCGGCTCCTCCATCTCCATTCCAAGATCCATATCCTCTTCTGACATCTGCATGCCCTGATCTTCAAAACCTTCGCCCTGGAACTCAGGATTGTTCACCATCTGGTTTTCACCGAAACCATTTATCTCGCCTTCACCATAGGAGCCTTCATCGAAGGAGCCATCATTAAAGCCGCCTTCTCCATTATCAAAGCCGTTTCCGTAGGAATTGTCCATTCCGGGAAATCCATCCTGAAATTCACCAAGCTCACCCGGATCGCCAAAATTGGTATTACCGATAATGTTCTGGCCATCGTCATAGGCATTTATCTGTTCAAAACCAAGGCCTTCTTCGAAACCACCAAAAGCAGGCACTGGTTCACCTTTCTCCAATGCCTCCCTTCTTTTGGCTTCTTCAGCCTGATATTTCTCTATCTTTTTCTGTGCAAGTTCGTTGTTATCTATGATATGTTTATCATTTTCATCAACCTGATACCAACCGAACTTAAGCAAATTAGATTGATTAGACAACCAGGTCATCACCTCCGCCTCTAGAGATTACAATCTCACCGGCATCCTCAAGCTTACGAATAACATTAACGATCTTCTGCTGTGCTTCCTCAACATCCTTCATACGAACAGGTCCCATGAAGTCCATATCCTCCTTGATCATCTGAGCAAGACGCTTAGACAGGTTGTTGAAGATAGCAGTCTGTACCTGTTCGGTAGATCCCTTACATGCAAGACCAAGATCTGCATTATCAACGTCACGCAGCACTCGCTGAATAGCACGGTCGTCCAGAAGAAGGATATCCTCGAATACGAACATCTTCTTACGGATCTCATCAGCAAGCTCAGGCTGCTCGATTTCCAAAGTTTCCATGATGTGCTTTTCTGTCGCACGGTCAACCGCATTGAGGATTTCAACAACAGCATCTACACCACCGACAACAGTGTAATCCTGGTTAACCAGTGATGAGAGTTTTGATTCAAGTACTCGCTCTACTTCCTTGATGGTATCAGGACTTGTACGGTCCATGGTTGCGATACGTCTAGCAACATCAGCCTGTCTCTCAGGAGGCAGCGCACCAAGAATCATGGCACTCTGAGCTGAGGACATATAGGACATAACAAGGGCAATGGTCTGAGGATGCTCGTCCTGAATGAAGGTAAGGAGCTGTGAAGGATCAGCCTTACGAATAAACTCGAAGGGCTTAACCTGAAGAGATGCTGTCAGCTTACTGATAACATCCATCGCCTTATCTTCACCAAGGGCCTTCTCCAGAAGTTCCTTTGCATAGTTAATACCACCCTCAGCAATATACTGCTGAGCGAGGCAGATACCGTAGAACTCCTCTATAACCGCTTCCTTGATCTGTGGTGTTACACTTCTCGTGTTAGCGATTTCAAGAGTAAGCTCCTCTATTTCATCTTCCTTAAGATGTTTAAAAATTGCTGATGATTTTTCCGG
The DNA here is from genome assembly GCF_000423945.1 of Butyrivibrio sp. XPD2002. Taxonomy (GTDB): domain Bacteria; phylum Bacillota; class Clostridia; order Lachnospirales; family Lachnospiraceae; genus Butyrivibrio. Next base: position 461,635 of record NZ_AUIY01000001.1, read on the forward strand.
TCCTAAGGCAATCAAAAGGATGGCTGCTTTCTGCGTACCTGAAAGATTCGCAGTAAGAGCCGGATCATAATTACCCGCCGGTGGAAGTGCTCCAGCCGCACCTGCGCCGCCTTCTAACTCGTCATCATCAAACTCTTCGCCGTCAATAGCCATGGTAATACTCCCCTCTGTGTATTTCTATCTACTCAGGTAAAATTATAGCTCGTAGTCCTCCTTAAGCCAGTTGCGAAGAAGAATCGCAGCAGCTTCAGGGTTCTCCTCAATAAATTTCTCAATAAGCTTCATGGTCTCGCTGCTCTCCTCCATGGTGATATCAGCAAGACTGTCCTCATCCTCCAGGAATTCTTCGGGCTGAGACTCAAGAAGCTCCTCAACTGAAAGCTCCTCAGGAAGAACCTCCTCCTCCTGCTCCTCAATCTCAATCTCTTCCTTCCTGGTTGTGATACTTCTCCAGATAACGAATCCGAGAAGACCAAGAATAAGCAGAATAAGAATGAGCTGCAACAGGTCTGCAAAGGTAATTCCCTTAGGCTCTGCATCAAAGAATTCAGGCTGGTTATAAGCAGTCATTGAAATATTGGCTGCTGAAATACCTGAAGCCTTAGCTACAATATTGATAGTGTCCTCAGAAACCTCTGTCTGAGTAACTCCGGTATTCTCCTTGAATTCCTTCCAGGTCATATCGTTGTGATCAGAAGGATTATAATTATCTTCGTTATAAACCACATAGGTTGTGGCTGTTACGGAGATTGAGGATTCTTCGTAATTAACCTTACCTGAAGGTGTATCAACTGTTGTGATCTCCTCGTTAGGCAGGTAGTCCTTGGACTCTTCCTCAATTGTAGATGATGAATTCTCATTATCCTGCAGCATGTATGAGGTCTCATCATCGTTATTGGTATCTGTTCCGGGAATACCGCTTGTTCCGTTTACATTGTTAGCGTTATAGCTGTCCTCATGACTAAGTACACCCTGTGTCTGGCCTTCAGCCGGTGTATAGGTATGAGTTGTTTTCTTTATATTTGAAAAATCAAGTACGAGGTTACTTGCCACCTCGATCTCGTTATAGAGCTTTGTTCCACGAAGGACTCTTATTATCTCATTTCTTATCTGAGCTTCTGCCTTGGTCTTAGCAGTGAGCTGTGTGCTTGCAAGTCCTGCAGCGGATGTATCCTCAGAGCCTGAGAACAGCATGTTACCTTCACTGTCCATAATAGTAATCTTCTCAGTGGTGTTGTTACCAAGTATAGTTGCCGTAGCCTTGGCAAGGTATGCTGCATTATCCTCGGTGAAAGCTTCAGGATCCTTTAATCTCAGGAAAATACTTGCTGAAGACTCTTCGTTTTTAGATAAAAGCGTTCCATCATTTGTAGGTATATGAAGCTCAACCTTGGCACTGTCGATTGCATCGAATCGCTCTGAAAAGTCATGTCCCAGCTTATCCTCAAGATAAGCTATGTATTTCTTCTGTTTATCTGATTCTGTGGTTGAAAAGCTTCCGTTTGTTACATTGTCAATGCTATAAGGCTCTGCCTGAATATTGTTTGTTGCAAGCAAAAGAGATGCACTGGTCTTATCCTCCGCCAAAACGTCGAATTTAAGCGCATCATCTGACATCCTGTATCTGATACCATTTTCATCAAAAAGCTCAATAATCTCATTGGATTGTTTGAGCGAATCCGCTGTAGCAATCGGTACATACTGAGGCTGATTAAACACCGTGACCAAAATGATAACCGTAAAGGCCACGGCAGCAAGTCCTGCCCCTATAAGCGTCTTCTGTCTGATTGTAAAACGATTCCACCACTCAAGAACCCTGTCCCTGAGTCCCAAAAGACGTTCTCGCATACTAAACTCCTCCCAAAACTTCTAAAAAGACCCCTCATCCGTCAGCTTCGCTGACACCTTCTCCCTTGGGAAGAAGGCTTTAATTACTAAATCTGCATCTGCATTATTTCTTTGTATGCAGCAAGCATTTTATCACGAACCGCAATGGTGTACTGCAGCGCTGTCTCAGCCTTCTGCAGTGCTATAGCCAGATCGTGTGTATTATCTGTCTCGCCAAGAGACCACTTGATCTCTTCGTTCTCAGCATCGGACAGATAAGCATTTGTCGTATTTATATTCTCAACTGCTCTGGTAAAAAAATTGGTGAAGGATCCGTCATTTCCAAATCTGTCCCCAAGAGGATTGGAAACTCTTGAATTAGCCTTCTCTGCATTTCTTATAGCAGTTGAATGTACATTTCTGATCTGACTGATATCAACATCTGCCATTTATATCCCCCCCTTAAACTTTTAACAAGGAAGTTATGCTCTTACTAAGTTCTCTTAACCCTGAGCTATAGATAATCCCTGCCCCATCAGGTACTTACTTGATGAAAAGGCTGTAGCGTTAGCTTCATAGCCTCTCTGTGCATCAATAAGGTTCGTCATCTCTGTCACTATATCAACATTCGGATAAGTAACATATCCGAACTCGTCTGCATCAGGATGTGACGGATCATATACCATCTTATAATCCGTCCAGGTATCGTCCTTAACAGATGACACCTTAACACCTCGTCCACTGTAGTGGTCGAGTCTCTCATTGAGAATCTTTGAAAAAGGTGTCTGCATACCCTTTTCAGAAAAGGTTACAACTTTTCTCGTATAAACATCGCCTGTAGCATCACGTGTAGTGTTGGCATTGGCAATGTTCTGTGAGATTATATCCATGCGGAATCTCTCCGCAGTCATTCCGGATGAATTAATGTTAAAGGAATCAAAAATGTTACCAGTACTGATCATAAGCTACACCCCATTATCCTTTCATTGCATTCTGAAGGTTGGTAAACTCTGACTTGATACCAAGCATAACGCCCTGATACTTGATCTGGTTAGCTGCAAGTGTAACGTTCTCGGTATCGATGTCCACGTTATTGCCATCCATTCTGTATGAGAAATTGGAATAGTCTGTATAAGGTCTTGGCTTAAGTCTGCTGATCTTAAGTCCTGCAACCTTAGCATCCATGGTCTTATACCTTGAATTACCAAGCGCACGCTCAAGCTCTCTTTCGAATGCAACATCCTGTCTCTTGTAATTAGGCGTATTTACATTCGCAAGGTTATTAGACAGAACCTCATTCCTTATCCATGAAGCATCTGCCGTCTTATCCAGTACATTAATGTAATCAAATGCATTGCTATTGATCATATTTTTCTCCCCCGTAAACAAACGAAGTGGGCAAGCATAATGAACCTTTTAACCCTTATTTACATATTAAAATGAAATTTATCAAATTACAAGTGATTTGAGGTAAAAACACACTTTATATTGTGTTTTTTAACCCAAGCTGATACAAGTATTAGTTTTCTCATCAGGTCCTTATTAAAAAATGAGGGATCTATCCAAAAAAGATAAATCCCTTCATCACCACCGTCCTATATAATGTTTCGGAGCATAAGCCGGATCATATTAGACAGTTCACAGAATGTTCAAGCATTTTCGCAAAATTCCTTACATCTGAGACTTTAATTTCTTGATCTCATCGAATACCACATCATTCAGAACCTTGATATATGTTCCCTTCATTCCTGAAGATCTGGATTCGATTACTCCGGCACTTTCAAACTTTCTAAGAGCATTGACGATAACGCTTCTTGTGATGCCAACCCTGTCAGCAATCTTACTTGCTACAAGTACGCCCTCCATGCCATTTAATTCATCGAATATATGAATGATAGCTTCCATCTCTGAGAATGAAAGTGTTCCAATGGCAGATTTTACAACTGCAAGCTTTCTGCTCTCCTCAGCACTCTCCTCATTAACAGCTCTTAGCATCTCAAGACCAACAACTGTTGTGCCATATTCGCATAGAATTATGTCGTCAATGTCATAGGGTTCATCGCATTTATAGATAAAAAGAGTTCCAAGTCTTTCACCGGCAATCTCAATAGGTGTGATAATTGCCTGATATCTTCTCATATCAACGTCTTCAAATCCAAGTGTTTCGAGATTGACATTTTCTTTGGTGGACAAAACCGTAAGAAGTCTCTCGTTAAGCATCGGGTCGATAAAGCTGCCCACATCATCAACAAGCATCTCGCCAAGTGAGTCAACAGCCTTAGCCTCACCTATTCCGAGAACCTTTCCCTTTCTGCTTATAACAAGCATGTTAGAATTTAGTATTTCACATAACACCGAGCAAATGTCATTAAAAACCACCTTGCCGGAATTACTGTTGTGTAGAAGTTTACCAATTTTTCTGGTTTTGTCCAAAAGCTGTACGCTACTCATGAAAAAATTCTCCTTTTATCTGAAAACGTTAACAAAAATACATGAATCTACTACAACTAATGCGATTGTAACATATAATATAGACTACATCAAAGAGATTTGTGCATCTTTTAATTAAAATTTAATGAATAGTTGATACAATATATATTATTCAAACCTGAACACCAATATAAAAAGCAGATGCCGTCTTTTTATCCGCACATCTGCTTTAGTATTTTTAAGTGATTTTATGTATTTTTATTCTTCGTCTTCCTTGTTGTGGTCAATAATATTGCCGCACTCAGGATCATTACATACAAGCTTGTTATTCTTGATAAGCATCAGACCGCCACACTTAGGGCATGCCTTCTTGGAAGGTCTCTGCCATACCATGAAGTCACAATCAGGATTATCAATACATCCGTAGTAGAGACGACCCTTTCTAGTTCTCTTAAGGACGATATCCTTACCACACTTAGGACAGGAAACGCCGGTCTTTTCATAATAAGGCATTGTGTTTCTGCACTCCGGGAAACCGGGACATGCAAGAAACTTTCCGTGAGGTCCGTACTTGATTACCATGTTGCGTCCGCAGTTCTCGCAGACTACATCGGTTGCCTCATCCTGGATTTCAACCTTCTCTATCTCCTTCTGAGCCTTCTCAACTGCATCGGCAAGATCAGGATAGAAGTTCTCAACGATTGTCTTCCACTTAACGTCACCCTCTGCAACGCCATCAAGAAGTGTCTCCATGTTTGATGTGAAGCTTACGTCAACGATCTGAGGGAATGCCTCGTTCATCATCTTGTTAACTGCTTCTCCAAGCTCTGTCACATAGAGATTCTTGTTTTCCTTGGTTATATAATGTCTTGCAAGGATAGTTGTGATCGTAGGTGCATAGGTACTGGGTCTTCCGATTCCAAGCGCCTCTAGATCGTGAACGAGTGAAGCCTCTGTGTAGTGAGGTGCAGGCTGTGTAAAGTGCTGCTTCTCCTCGAACTCCTGAAGCTCAAGCTCTGAGTTCTCATCTATTCTCTTTGCAAGTGTATTCTTCTCGATCTGATCATCTTCATCGGTGTAAACATTCATGAAACCGTCGAAGATTGTTCTGGATGCAGCGACTGTAAAACGATGATCGCCAGCATCAATTTTTACTGAAGTTGTCTCATACTTGGCAGCTGCCATTCTGCTGGCCATGAATCTGCGCCAGATAAGCTGGTAGAGACGGAACTGATCGCGGCTAAGGAATTCCTTAACAGCAACCGGTGTGTTATTTACATCAGTAGGTCTGATTGCTTCGTGCGCATCCTGGATCTTAGCTCCTGCCTTAGCACCGGGTGTCTTCTCAGCAAGATACTCATCACCGAATGCATCAGATATATACTTAGCAGCTGAAGCCTGTGCCTCATCAGAAATACGTGTGGAATCTGTACGAAGGTAGGTAATAAGTCCGACTGTTCCGGCCTTACCCATGTCGATTCCTTCATAGAGCTGCTGCGCTGTTCTCATAGTCTTCTGAGTTGAGAAATTGAGAGCCTTTGAAGCCTCCTGCTGAAGTGTTGATGTTGTAAAGGGAAGCGGAGCCTTCTTGGAACGCTCGCCCTTCTTAATCTCTGAAATCTTAAACTTTTTGCCCTTAAGGTCCTTTAAAATCTCATCGAGCTCTGCCTTTGATGCTATCTCAGCTTTCTTGCCATCTTTTCCGTAGTAATGCGCTACGATGGGCTTCTTCTCACCCTTTACCTTAAGTGTAGCATCAAGTGACCAGTATTCCTGAGGAATGAAGGAATTGATCTCATCCTCTCTGTCACAAATAATTCTAAGTGCAACTGACTGCACACGGCCCGCGCTGAGGCCTCTCTTAATCTTCTCCCAAAGGAGTGGTGATATCTGGTAACCAACCATTCTGTCGAGAACTCGTCTGGCCTGCTGAGCATCAACAAGGTTCATGTCAATGTCTCTGGGATGCTTCATAGCTTCCTTAACAGCAGACTGAGTGATCTCGTTAAATGTCACTCTTGAAAAACGATCCTTGGCATTCTCAAGCTTAAGTGCTGTCATAAGATGCCATGAAATAGCTTCACCCTCGCGGTCAGGGTCAGTTGCGAGATAAATATGGTCAGCGTTTTTCGCTGCCTTTCTCAAAGCCGCAAGTACGTCCCCCTTACCTCTTATGGTGATGTACTTAGGTTCAAAATCATGTTCAACATCAATTCCCATCTGGCTTCTGGGAAGGTCGCGAACGTGTCCGTTACTTGCTGCCACTTCGTATCCATTGCCCAGGAATTTCTTAATTGCCTTCACCTTTGTAGGTGACTCAACGATTAGTAAGTTCTTTTTCTTTGTTGCCATTAAATGTGCCCCTCTTACATTAATTAGTAGAAACTCGATTTCGAGCTTATCATAGTTTTGAAATATACACCATATTTTTGGGCAATGCAACATGATTTTTTTACAAAGTGCCAAAAAGAAGCAATAACGTATATAGGAAGGAACACTGTTTTTGCAATCGAGCAGGCTGACTCCTACTCGATTTCGCACACGAACATTCCGCACTTCGTGCTCCATGTTCTTACAACCGGCAAATGAATTTGTATGCAAGCATCCATTCGCTTGCCGGTCTTGTGCAACAAAATAAACGGGCACCGATCCTTCGATCAGTGCCCTCTAGTTCTGAATTTCCAATGGACTTGTTCTCCTTTTCTGTTTTTTTATATCAACGAATCTTCCAACCAAAATCATGTTGCGCATCATGATCTTTTTTGACTACCGGCATCCATATTACTCGCCGTTCATGTAGTCCAATTGATTCGTTAGAAAAATAATGAATAGCAGGATCGAATTGGTGAAGCACACGCCGCCTCATCTCACCCCTATTCGCAAAACAGATAAAACTCTGTTCTTACTTAGGTAAAGCACACGCTACCTTTGCTACTACTGAGCATTTATCTGCTCGTCTGTTGGTAATATGATAATATCAAGACCTAGTTAAAATGTCAATACATTTTCAATTTATTTTTGTTTTATTTTGAAAATGATTGTCTCGTTTTAAATTTGTCACTATTTTCAGTCTATTTTAATCAAATTAACAGTATATTTCAAATTTCTTTAAATAAAATGTAGGAATGGCCACGTAAAAGTACATTATATAGCGTTTGTTACGTTGTATATTCCATATATTGTGTTTAGCAATTGTCACCCTATACGTGTAATTGTGGTTGACAATTCAAACAATTCATCCTATTCTATCATTGTCACCTTAATATTATAATCTTATAGGGTGACAATTATAATATGAAAGAAGGATCTAAAATGAGTAATACCCGAGCACAAATACTTGAAACCAAACAATCTACTTCAGTAAAGGATCTATGTTTCATCGCCGCCTTTGCCGCAATCATATGCGTTTTATCGCAGATATCTATTCCCATGCCGGCTGGCGTTCCCATGACACTGCAAACACTTATCATTCCTCTTGCAGGAATCGTTATTGGCAAAAAAAGAGGTACCTATGCGACACTTTTATATCTCCTTATCGGAGCAGTAGGTCTTCCTGTTTTTTCAGGCTTTAAAGGCGGAATCGGCGTACTTTTTGGATTAACAGGTGGATTCCTTGTATCCTTCCCTGTTTTATCCCTTACAGCAGGCCTTGGCGACGAACTTGGCATTAAGCTTAGTCATAAGAGTGATAAAACCAATAAGATTATGTATTACTTTCCTATCGTGCTTTGTCTTGTAATTGGTGCTACAATAAACTATGTATTCGGAACCGTTTGGTTTATGATAGCTTCCAAAACTACATTTCTGGCAGGGCTTACCGCATGTGTATTGCCGTTCATCCCTACCGCAATTTTGAAGATAATAATTGTAGCCATTGTCGGTCCCGAACTCAAAAAGCGTTTATCGCCAATACTAAACTGACAGACAAAGGAAAAATAATATGCCGGACACAAAAGAAATGGTGCTAAGCTACCTTGAAGAAAACAGTGGAAAATTCTCATCAGGAGAAGCTATCGCCACAAAGCTTAACATTTCTAGAAACAGTGTCTGGAAAGCTATAGAATCCCTGCGAAGAGACGGCTTTCAGATAGAAGCCGCATCCCGCAGGGGTTATTCTTTATCAGGAAAAGCTGACAAAATCAGCGCTTCTGAGATTCTAAAGCACTCACAAGCTTCGATAGATCCGGATCTTATTTTGGTCCACGACTCTCTCGAATCAACTAATAAAACTGCAAAGAGCGAAGCCACTTTTGATGCACCACACGGTACAGTGATCATCGCTGCGCAGCAGACCGGCGGAACCGGACATAAAAGGCTTTCTTTCTCCTCTCCTAAGGGTGGAATTTACATGAGCCTTATTATGCGTCCGGAAGAATTCTCGATTAAAAATTCAAAGCTTTTTACACCCTTTTCTGTTCTTAGTGTATGCAGGGCAATTGAAGAATTAACAGGATTTACTCCGTCAATCAAGAATATAAATGACATTTTCCTTGAGGATAAAAAGATCTGCGGAATTTTAACAGAAGCTGTCTCTGACTTTGATACAGGAGATATCCAGTTTATTGTAGTTGGAATCGGAATCTATTTTAATATCGATGTATCAGAGCTGCCTTCAGATATCAGGAAAAAAGCCGGATCAATTTATAAAAAGGGCGAAGAAAAAATATCAATAAATCAGCTGATTGCACGTATCCTTGATCTTATTCTCTCACCTGGTAATATAGATGAATCAGTTATTTCCAATAAATATAATAAAAGACTTTTACAATAAAAAATAAGCGGATCAAATATTCTTGATCCGCTCAACATTCAGAATCGTATCGATGTAAAGCTTTGCGCTCGCACCGGTAACTTTATTCCAGTTAAATCTCTTATAGCAATAAAATGTTATCTCACCATATGAATGGTAAATCTCAGGATGCTCAATACTCTCCTTCAGCATTCTTCTCAAATCCTCAACATCGGACTTTTTAAAGTACTGCGCATACTCACAACATGCTTCCTTGTTCTCAGGAATATCACTTGCAAGACATCTTCTTCCAAAGCTCATGGCTTCAAGAAGACTTATGGGCATACCCTCAATATCACTGGGAAGAACATACATATAGCAGTTACTGAAAAGCTCAGTCAGAGTATCACCCTGAACAAATCCTGTCATTACTACTCTGGGGTCCTTAGCTGCCATCTGTCTTACCTGCTCGATATAATCACCAGAGTGACTGGCGCCGCCTGCTATAACGAGCTTCATATCTGTATCCACCTTAGAAAAAGCTTCAAGAAGATATGTGATGCCCTTCTCAGGAACGATTCTGCCCAGATATAAAATATATTTTTCCTTCTCAAGTCCAAATTTATTTGCAATCTTATTAGGCGCCTTGAACTCTGTCTGATTAACTCCGTTTGGAATATATATGGTCTGTCTGTTGTATTTATCAAGGAAATACTGCTGAACGTTACGTGACAAAACAATAACCTCATCAGCATATCTTGCAGCAACCCACTCACCGAACTTTAAGTATCTTGTTGCGAAGCCGCCCCACTTCGCTCTCTGCCAGTCAAGACCATGAATTGTTGCAATCGTTCTTATTCCAAACATATGTGGAATAAGTAGCATCGCACTCGGTCCCTCAGCATGGTAATGAATAACATCGTAATTACCAAGAAGCGCTCCGATCGTAGCAATGAAAGAATAAACAACAGCATTTAATGACTTTAAGCCAGGAGTCGGTACATGAACTATACGAATTCCCTTATACTTTTTAAGCTTATGAGCCTCTTTATCTGCATTCTTATCAGCAACGTTATTTCCCATGCGGTTATATGCTGTAACTGAGTGTCCCATCTGAACAAGTCTTGTAGCAAGTTCCTCGACTACGATTTCCACTCCTCCTTCTCTGGACGGTATTCTCTTATGCCCGATCATTGCGATTTTCATATCTGCTCCTACTTAATACGAACCGTTTAATTTAAATAACTCAGACACAGTTCTGAAAAGTATTCTTATATCTATAAACGGTGTCCAGTTATCAATATAATCAACATCAAGTCCTACTACCTTATCAAAATCGGTAATATTACTTCTGCCACTACTCTGCCACATACCGGTAATACCGGGTTTAATACTGATTCTCCTCCACTGGTCGGTTGTATATTTCTCAACCTCATCCAGGGTCGGCGGTCTTGTTCCCACAAAACTCATGGAACCTGCAAGAACATTAAAAAACTGCGGAAGCTCATCAATGCTTGTCTTTCTTATGAACTTGCCAACTCTTGTAATTCTGGGATCATCTTTGATCTTGAACATCATACCGTCGCCAACTTCATTCATAGCCTGAAGTTCAGCCTTACGAGCCTCGGCATCAACATACATACTTCTGAATTTCCAGATTTTGAAATGTCTTCCGTTTTTACCCACTCTGACCTGCTTGAAAATAGCGGGTCCCGGAGAATCAAGTTTAATTGCAATTGCTGTGATTATCATAATAGGTGACGAAAGAACAATACCTATTATTGCAAACACAATGTCAAAAATTCTCTTGAGTGCTGCTTCCCATGTATTCATGCATACCGTATGGTAAGTCATGATAGGATAGGTTCCTATACTGCTGTTGTAGGAAAATGCCTTTCTTCTTCTGTAAATATCAACTACAACTCTGCAGGTAACACCCATTCTGATACACAGGTCGATGTAATTCTGGATATATGCAATATCCACATCGCGCTTCTGCATTATGAAAACCTGATCAATATTATATTTTCTAATAATCTTTTCAAGGTCCTTAAGGCAGCCGATGTACTCAAGAGACTCAGATTCCTCATCAAAGCTCACATAGCCAATCTCATTGACTGTAAGTGGAGTCTTGTTAAGGAAATATCTGAATTTGTTGTAAGAAGCCTTACTTCCCACATAGATACATCTGGGAATATGCTTTCTGTTTATAATCCTGTCAATTATCTTTAAGAAAAACAAAATCTCCAGCGACATTACCATGTAGGAAACCATCAGAAATCTAACAAAGAATCTGTGATCAATAGATTCTAAGAGGCTAAATTTATATGTAAGAAACCCACTTAGGAAAGCAAAGAAAAATGACACACTTTCCCTCTTAATCACTCTGTCTGTATAGAAAAACAAAGTGTTGTTATAAATGTTCGCTGCTCTGTTTGAAATAATAAAAATTAGTACAAAAATAAAAAACATTGATATTATACTTTTCCACTGCTCCGGTCTCACCAATGACCCCCAGGCAAGAACGGTCCCCCCAAGTGCAGCACATTGGAAAAAGATATCCAATATCATATGAACTACGTCAAAAGACGCTGATACATTAGAACGATTCATAACACTATACTCCAAACTCTGACCTGGGACCCGGGGTGCGCTACAGTGCGCACCTTAGCCCCCGGCCTTTGCAATCTGCAAATTCTGCCTTCAACTTACTGTTTAATAGTTCCTTTAAATCCTGCCTTCTCAAGTGCCTTCTTGAACTTCTTAAACTGCTTCTTTGACATCTTCTTGGTGACCTTAATGGTCATCTTCTTGGTGTCAAGGCCCTTGAAAGCGCCCTTCTTTACTTTGATGCTCTTCTTGCAATTAAACTTAATTGTCTTAAGCTTCTTGGCTTTTGAGAATGCCTTCTTGTCAATTGTTGTAACATTTGAAGAAACAACAATCTTTGTTGCCTTCTTGGCATCCTTGAATGCTTCAGCCTTAATCTCTGTAACTTTGTACTCAACACCATTAACAGTTACGGTACCAGGCACCCTTACGGTCTTATCCTTTGTGTCGATAGATACAAAGGCAGCAGTACCATCATCTTTGGTATCAACATTTTCGTTCAGATCAGGATTCTCTGCAGGTACATCAACTTTAGCATTATCCTGATTTATAGTAACGTTGCCTGTATCAGGTGACGGCGCAGCATGAACAGGTGTTGAAACAAGAAGCGCAGCCGCGAGAGCAGATGCAAGGACTTTTTTCATAACTTTAACCATTTTCCTCCTCCTTTCGTCGCCAATGCTATTGCAAAGGTTCGAATAAATATATGAGTAACTACAGCTTTCGCCATAGGTAACTCCATTCCACGAAAGCCTTAATTCACTTTTACCTGCTTGCTGTATAATATCTGCTGTTTCTCTTGTTGTAATAGTACTTACCCTTAGAGCTGCCCATTCTGTTGAGAACAACTCCAAGAAGCGGGCAACCGGCTCTCTCAAGCTGCATAGCGGAATGTCTTACCATTGATTTCGAGGTCACTCCGCTTCTGACAACAAGGATTGCTCCATCACAAAGTGAACCAATACGCTCACCATCTGATACAAGGTCAAGAGGTGATGAATCCACAAATGTATATCTAAAGTTCTCCCCTGCATAATTTAGAAGTTCCTCAAATCTCTTATTCTCAAGAAGCATTGAGGGATTAACAACATTCTCAACATTAGGAAGAATAAAACCATTATCAAAGGATGTCTTATAAAAAGCATCCTTAAAGTCACAGTCTCCAGCAAGAACTGAGCTGGTTCCCTTAATCATTCCTCCATCAGCTAGCTCCATTCCATACTTTGCCACTAATGTAGACTTTCTCATATCAGCATCAATAAGCGCGGTTTTTATTCCTGTCTGAACAAATTGTCTGTAAAGCTGCATAGCAACAAAGCTCTTGCCCTCATTGGGGGTTGATGATACGATCATTATTTTCTTTACATCATTTCCAAGAAATCCGATATTAATACGAAGAGAGTTAAGTGCCTCCTCCATTGCATATGGGAGTTCAGGATTATTATTTAAAATCAAAGTGCTCATGAAATCTTTTTCTCCTTTCGTGAACCACTATTTTTCATTGTTCTAACCTTTTTACCTGCATAAGAATCGCTTCCTTCTGCAAGGGTTCCAAGGTCACCCTCAGGGATAACTGCAAGAGGGAGACTACCAAACATTCTCTCTATATCATCACCGGAATTTACAGTATCCTGAAGTACGAATATTACTGTCAGAATTCCAAGTACAAGTGCGGTAGCAGCTAAAGCTCCCATCATGATATTCTTAGAGAAGCTGGGCGAACTCTTATACATAGGTACAATTGCAGGCTCAATAATGTGAGGCTTGGGAGTATCCATAAGCTTGGGAATCTGAATCTCAGCCTGCTTTGCAATATCATTAGCAATTGCCTCAGCCTCATTAGGGTCGGTACTTGTAACGCTTATAGTCATAATTCTGGTATTCTTAATAACTGCAATCTTAACCATTCCTATAAGTTGATCATATGTATAGTCAAGATCAAGATCCTTTATAACCTGATTAAAAATAGGTCTAATCGTAAGAACCTGTTCATAGTCTGAAGAAAGCCCTGTTCCAAGGTTAAGATCTGTTAAATTAACCATGGTATCTGTTGAAGCTGAAACCACATAAATCTTGGATGTCGCAGTATATAATGGTTCAACCAAGAAGTATGTATACGAGCCAGCTATTACAGAACCAAGAATAAAAGCTGCAATAATAAGAACAAGCTTCGTTCTGAAATAGTTCAAAAGTTCAAACAAATCAATCTCTATTCCATCCTGCTTTTTTTCAATGCTCAATCCTTCAAGAGCCTTTTTCTCAATATGTTTCTTTTCCATTTTTACTCCTCTACTAACTACAACTACTCATTTAACGGACTTAGCTGAAACAGCTTATCCATCACCTTATAATAGGAATCATCATCTATATAAAATTCCTGATGATCAACATCATCATTAATTAATTGTCCAATAACATGTTCACCTTCGAAGGAGATTGTGCCGAGGTTCTCTCCTCTGCTTACTCTGTTAAGAACCCTTGAGAAGTCATTACCTGACATATCAGTCACAGCAACTTCCTTCATTTCCTTATATATCTCATTGGGAAAGGTCTTATCCTCTTCTGATCTCTCCATGAGTTTATTCAGAAATGATTTTATATAAGCTTCCTGCCTTGCCATTCTTGCTTCATTGGTGCCATCACCAACTTCCATTCTGGCGTGAATATAGTTATATGCCTGCTTATCGTTAAGGGTTATCTCCTGTCCCTCGATAAGTGTGGGATCAACCTCACTAAAGTCACCTTCAACTGTAACAGTTACACCGCCAATAGCATGATTAAGCTGCTCAATTGAATCCATGTTGAGTTCGTAATAACCATCTATCGGAAGTCCTCCTAAAAGCTCTGATACTGCATTTACAGTATTTTCACTACTCATCTTAGGATCTCCGCCATACCAATGCGCTGTACATATCTGCATCATAGATCTGGCATTTACAGTTCCATCTGAATTCATCATAGGAACCTTCATAACCGTGTTACGGTCAATCTCAAGAACTGCATAATTATTATCTGATCGGTTCAGTACCACCAAAAGCAGCACATCTGCCATATTACCTCTATACTCAGATGGATTTTCCTCTCCGTAGGTTCCCGATATATCAGTTCCGATTATGAGATAGTTCCTAACTGCTGCATCATATCTGCATACCTTACCATTTATCAAAAGTTCGCCTTCATTAAGCGTTATCTCATCGTCCTCGTCATCCTCGTCATAATCAGCCATTGAGTGGTATTCAACAATGTCCTCTAGCTTACTTATTCCTACGAAGAAAAGAATCAACGCTAATACAACAGCCGACAATTCCAATATTAACTTGAATTGTTTACGATTCATCATTCCTCCATAACTTATCCGAAAGCTGATCAATCTCAGTTAAGATGCCTTCTCCAAATTTCTTCTTAAGAGCAGTGCGGCCCTCCGCCATATTAACAGGCCTTGAAGAAACATTATGAGCATCAGTTCCAAGAAGGATATCATGTCCTTCTTTAATGAATTTATATGCAAAACGGCGTGATTTCCATGAAAGAAAACACTCCGTATTTACCTGTGAAATAACTGGAAGTTCTAAAACTTCGTTCCAAACCGAAAGATCTTTTTGATAATGTCTGAAGCGCTCGATGTGAACAAGTACCACCGTAAGGTGTTGCTTTTCGACTATATCCCTCACTTCTCCGTAAACATCTCTAGTCCATTTCCTAAAGGGCATCTCCAAGAGGAGAACTCTCGTATCCTCAACACACAAATCAGTAAGACATCTTGAACTTCCTATCCCCGGAAAATATAACACTTCCGCACCAAGTTTAAATTCAGAAATATCAATTTCCTCAAAATCAGTATCTTCAGATAACGACTCGACTAGCTGTTCATAAGATTCTCGTCTTCTGGAAAGAAACCTAGCAAGATCATCATTATCTGCATAAAAATGCGGTGTAAATACAATTCTATCAACACCCTGCTCAAGTTCCATGCGGATCATTTTCTTAGTCATATTCATATCTTTACTGCCATCATCAATTCCAGGCAGTATATGCGTATGAAAGTCAATCATCGTATGCTCCGTCCACTAAAACCAATTACCATAACTCCATTAAATCAATATAATTCAAAAAGCATTGTTCATTTTTTCAAGTCTAATCTTCGGCATCATCTTCCGCATTCATTTATGCATCAAAATCACTCTCGTTCGAATTTCTCTAATTTACCATAAATTATTCCCAGCATTATTGCCAGCGGTATTGCCATTGGATTTACAAATGCCGACTCAGCTGTCGAACTAATAAGCAAATATGATAAACATATCAAACCACATGTATAAAATGATCTATCGAATTCTCTCAGTCTTTGAATCATTTTGAACATTCTTACAACTATGATAATTACACAAACCAAGCCTATGACCCCGGTTTGGCCAAGTATCATAGGCCAAAAACTATCTGAAGCAAAAAAAGTTTCACCCTCAATCAACCCATGTATATTTGATAATCCATATATATAATATATGGGCGAATAATTTATAGCCGACATATATGAACCAAAAGTCCCAAATCCGCTACCAAGGGGAAATGCATTTTTCGCTATCTCAATTGACGTCACCAACAATTGAAATCTTGCTGAATCATCTTGAATATCACTAAAATAATAAAATTCTATTTGATCCCATGTAATGAAAACAACTAGCGGTAAAAAAAGCAAAATCGTTTTATAATCAATTTTTTTATCCTTTTTATAAACAAAATATTGAATTAAAACAAATACTGTTGCAGCCACAAATGCTTTGCTCCTCAAGGAAGAACACATTAGTAATAGTAATAATACTAAATATAAGTAATATTTATCTATATAAGGTCGAATTATCATCAAGATAGATATCAAAAATGCGCAGGCAGCAACGAATCCAGTAGGGGATGAATAAAATAAATGTGTTGCTCTTATACCATATCGAATATTATCCGGATAAATATGTATAAAATTATCTAATATATACAATATCAGGAACAAAAATGTAGGCACTTTAACACACCAAATAAACAGTTTTTGTGAACATTTTTCTATGTTAAAGTTGGTGAATAGATATTTGCTTGTATAAATCGCCATCCAAAACTTTACGCATAAAAATACATCTGGAATTGCAACACTAAAAAAAGGTTGATATTCATATTTTATATTGCCACACACTCCCATTAAAACAAAAATAGAAAGAAGGCCAATAAAACCATCCCTATTTGTACGTATGACAAACTTTTTAGCCTTTAATTCGTGCATTTTTAGCAAAATAGCAACTATCGCAATTATTTCATCAATATATTTGGTTAGCCCAATAATATGTGATAATGGGTTCTGAAATAGCAATAAATAAAAAAGAAAAATAAATAAATAACATTTATTATTCTCACTTGAATCTCCTATCACTGCACCTCCCTATAAATCTCATAACTATTCTTCTTTCACCTAATCCGTATTCCTTTGCAAAAATAATTTACAACAGTTTAGATGCTATAATCACAAAAAATAATGTTTGTCTTCTAGTTAAAAATATCAATTATCTTAAATGAACCTATGTTAAATAAATTGTGTTAAATCAACAGAACAGAAATTCATTCATAATATTCATAAAAACAAATAAAATGAACTGTATAATAATAGGAATGTATTATATCAGTCTTTTCAACGCCCAATTTAATCTTCTTAAAATATCATATCCTCCATATTTTTTAAGGATACTACTAAAGCCTTTTTTTGAATACATTTCCCAAAAATCATCTCTCATTTCACCCATTTTCGATGGTTCATATAAATTTTTTTGTATAATACTTTCTTTAGAAACTTCTCCAAAATAAATATAATCTGTGATTTTATCAAATAATGTTTTCGCCTTTGTAGTATTTAAAAATATTGAAGATATTCCCTTATTGTCATTTAATTCCGGATAATATTTTTTCACCCCCCAAAAATCTGCCAATGTAAAATCACCTACTCGTTCCATTTTTGCAAATTTGCAATTATAACAGCTAGGTCGCAAAGCATTATTTGAATAAAAAATTTTAGTGTAATTATTTCTATAATACTTTTTATTCTTAATTACAAAACTCTCAACATGACTATCCCAGCCATCAATAGTTTTATCTCTAAAATTGAATTCCGTTATCTTACCACCTTTTTTCTTTTCCCAAAACAATAAATAATCATTTAACAATGCTGATGAACACACTCCATGACAAACAATGTCTATTGTGTATAAATTGCTAATATCGCTTTTATTCATAAATCCATAGAGTCCAGATACTTGGCACGCAGTACCACAAAACAATACTTTCTTCCTGTTCTCTAAATCTTTTTTTACTAGTGAATAAATTCCAGAGATATCACTTTCAACATATTTAGAGCCTTGCATTTTTTTGCATGTTTCTATATCTAATGCTCTAATATGCCTTACATAATTATTCTCATCAAGAATGCTACCATAAACAATTCCGCCCTGTTTAATCATCCATTGTGCTAAAACAAAGAAAAAGCCTCCACTTCTACTTCGCTTTCTATCTTCAGAATTCTTATTAATAACCCAATAATATTTTTGATCATCACTATTATGTCTTAAATTGTGTTCATTAAAAGAACATGCTTTAAGACATAATCCACAGTTTACACATAATGCTTCGTTTATGATTGGATAAGCAAATCCTTCTTTATCTTTTTGCATGACTATAGCTTTCTTAGGACATATTTGTTCACATGCCCTGCAGCCACAGCATTCTTTTTTAGCACTTCTATTTAATCTCATTTTTTCGTTCTCTTATCATCTTTGCTAAAATTTTTCCCAATAAGAAATTACAAATTCTTTATCAATCTTTACAATCATCTTTGTTTAACACTAATCAAATCACTTTTTTCGTATTATTTTTAAAAGATTAATAAAATACTTACGTTTTACAAATATTATTAGTAGAATAACTATAATAAAAATGTATCTCATAATTATTTTCGTATATAAATATTCAAACGTACCTAAAGATATTAGTAGAAATAAACTAATTCCAGTAATCATCTTCCCATCAAACAGCCCTATTGATATATTATGTTGTCTTAGGACTTTTTCTGCCATAAAGAAATGAAATACAGCAAGAAAAATATAGCATATTAGAGTTGTGAAAGCAGCCGCAATATACCCATAACGCGGGATAAGAAATGCATTTAATATAACATTCAATATTGCAGCTGAAATAGATGCAACCATTACTTTTTTTGTTTCTTCATAATACATTTCAATTATCGAAAATGTACTGTAAAGGAAAGTAAAAAAGGAACTTATCATAACAGGCGGCATACAATATATAGCCTCATAATAATTTATTGGTGCAACGATTTTTATTACTTCAGGTGCAAATGCTACAAATACTAGTGTTAAAGCAGACACAAATACAAGCAATCCATTCATTACATTTTTTACATTATCAGTTTTATTATCTCTTAAACACGTATATATCCATGGTCTTATAGCATCTATGATACTAGTCTTTATAAGATTAACCACAACAGCAACAGAATACGAAACACTATAAAGAGCAGTTGCTGTAGCACCTATTAATGTATTAATCATTATCTTATCAGCACCAGCTAGAATTTTAAGAGAAAGTGTATGTGGCAATAATGGCAAATGAAGCTTTAGTGCCCATTTCCAATATTTTATGGATATACTTATCTTTTTTTCTTTAAGCAAAATGTTTAGTAAAGCTATACCATATACTGCTTGAACAATTATTATTGAAAAAATTCTACCAATTGCTTGATTCCTGACAAAAAAATTCTTCAAAAATAAAATACCCAGTACAGCATTAGCCACAGCCATAGAAATCGATACAAAAACTAAACTTTTATATTTATATTGAAATCTGTTTTTTACAGACCAAAAGTTTACAGCTGGAATAAAGTATATCTGCACACACATTAACATAATTATATTTTTAGGTAATCCGATCCATTTAGATATCTGATTACCAGCAAACCAAAAAACAAGTAGCAAACTTGTTGTCAAAAAAAATGCCAGCTCGAGTAGTGACGATTCAGCCTCGTCTCTGTCTTTAATATTAAATTTGGTTAACACACACATATATGCGCATGACTCAAAGCCAAAAGTTCCTACAACTGTAAATATTTCACACCATGTAAGATAAACATTGTAAATTCCATATTGATCGGCATCCATCAAACGAGTAAATATAGGTACTGTAATAAATGATATTCCTTTTAATAAAACTGTACTTAATACAAACCAAAGACTAGCCTTCATTTGTATCGGAAGTTTTTTATAAGCATACATGAAATTATATTTTTTAATTTCTAACATACCAGTCCCTATTCGCATATTACCCTTTTCAAATATTCAAACGATTTCTTTCTTTCATCATCAATTATGTTGTTAATTGTAGAATAATCAATTTTCTCACAATCATCTATTTTCTTTATAGCATTCAAGTTTCTATCCTGTAATCCAAACATAGTTATTAAATCATTAAGTCTGCTATTCCTGCTTTCTTTACCCTTTTCAATTCCTTGCAATTCATAAAAAAATGTATTATTGGCCACAATTGAAAAAGCTATCCCATGAAATGAATTAGTGAATATTGCCGTCGCCTTAAAAAACAATCTTACAAACTCTTCCGGGCTACAATTACTAACATACTCACAATCATAATCCCGTCGTAATCCTGTTGATATCATAATTACATCTAGATTATTTTGATTTGCATACTCAAATGCGTTTTCAATTAATTTTTTTGATTTCTGAAGAGCATAAATCAAAACATATTTCTTATTCAATTCAACTTCTGAACTTTTAGAAATTCTTGCCCACTCTTCTCTTGTAAGTAAAAAAACAGGATCTATATTTTGTTGGCAAGTAATCCCCAGACTAGAAAGTTTATCCACAGCTGACTGTTCTCTTATTGAAACGCTGGATATGCTTCTTTCTTTGTCGTTCAAAGCCAAAACTAATCTGTCATCTACTTCTTTTCCAAGGCTTGCGGCATAAGATACACATTTAGAAACTGTTGGAGCGAAATCAAGAAAAAAGGCCGGATCATTATGCGTAATATCGAAATTCCATACTTGATCGCTACCAACAATAAATATATCTGTTTTCTTCCAATGCTCTTTACATAATTCATCATAACAGTTGTATTTACCAGTAAGAGATGCATTTCCTAGTATAAACTCCTCAAACTGTCTTCTTTTTTTTCTTGTATTATTTAATAGCAATGCCGACTTTAAGATATCCTTAAAAGGTGCCCCCTTTCTAAATATCTTATATCTTCGTTCTATAGCAGGTGATCTATAATCAATAATCTGGCAATTAGCCATTCTGTTAATAGCTTTATATAAAGCAACACATTGTAATACAGCACCATAATTTAACGCATTATGGAAGGTTACAAGATATACATTTTTATTCAATTTTTATCACTTCCTTTACTCAGTAATAAATGTATTAATGTCTAAATTGTAATACTCAAGTAATTTGTTAAAATAAATATCATTTTTATTCTCACAAACATTAGTATTGTATAATGCTGTTTTTTTTGTTCCTCTAACAGCTATCCATCCCTGATATTCACAAACTATCTGACATACTTTATAGTTATTCTTTAGTTCCAAGCATTTTAGCCACATATCATCAACATTAGGCGCTATTTTACAAAATGCCATATTATTCAAATCATTTTTTTTAAAAAAGAAGGCCGGATAAAGAACGCCTCCGCACCCAGTCGCTACTATGTCATGTCTTGGTATTGCACTATAATCATCACCGCTTACCCACGAGGAATATGGCGCTAATTTACCATTCTTTAGGATCATTTTATTACATCTATAGCAGCATACTGTATCTGGATAGTCTTCATTAGCTTTTAACAATTTTTTTAAAAAATAAGGCGGATAAATACAATCATCATCTACAGTAATTATTATTTTTTCTCTATTTTCTTTTGCACAATAAAATATTTTTTTATATGACTTGATATCCTTACAAAAACGGACTTCAAGGCCTCTTTTTACTAGTTTATTTATATTTTTCGGTAAATTATTAGCAGAAAACTCATTCTCGGATAACCACAGAACAACATTTGCTCGTTCACCTTTCTGGCGAAACAAGCTTTCAATTGTAATCCAAACCGTATCAGCGCGCTCACCATATGTAGTTAGACTAATAATGACATTTTTCGTTGTTTCTCTTAATTTCACTGGTGTCATGATATACCCTAATGGTATTATTCGAGACCCTATTTTCCGCACTATTCTATTCTTTATATCAATAATTTTATTTTGTTCTGATTCTTTTCCTATAAGCTTATAAGTAAATTCGCCTATCATTTTTTTCCTCATGTCATGAAACTATAGAAGCTTTTACAGCCGCCTTCGAATTGCTTCTAGTAATATTATTTTTTATCTTTGTTCTTAATGCCTTGATAACCTTCTTAATAGTCAGCTTTTTTCTTCTTTCCCAAAAAACAGCGCAATAAAAATGTAATGCAGAACATCTTCCGTGCTTCTTAACAAAAGAGACATCTACTCTGCTTTTATCTAGATTAATAAGCCGATCAGGATAAATAACAAACACACTGTCCTTATCATAATTATCAGCACAATATTTCATAGGCCTACAAAAGAAATGTAAATACATATACTCTTCATAATGTAATGCCCCTTCATGCAGATACACTCGCTCAAGCTTGCCATTTTCCCATATAAAAACTTGATATCGATTTTTATAATCTTCATTTTGGGGAAGATGTCCAAGGAAGAAACTTGTCGAGAACATATCAAGATGCGCAAAATTTGTTTCTCTGTAATATGGAATGTGTAACCATTCATAAATATTGGATATACCAACTTCATCAAAGCAACAACCTTTTTCACATGAAAAAGCTGTTTTATAGTTTATAATTCCGGGTGCTATTACTTTATATCTTTTATTCACGTCAGTCGTATTGCGATATACTGTAGAATGACCTTGGAATCCAATTTTATCGTACTTGTCAAGAATATCTTCATTTACAAACTTACGAATATTCCCCCAAATCAAATCCGTATCACAGTATCCCCAAAAATCATATCCCTGTAATTCAGAAGCAAAAATCTCTCCAAAAGCAGGCCTAAAATCACATAGCTTCCATGGTCTGTCTAAGCAGATTTCAAAATCAAACATTGATGCAATTCTTTTTTTTAGTTCTTCAAAGGAAGATTTATATACTTTTACATTCTTGGGATAATCATATTCTTCATCATCGTCAGTAATAATTATCCAATCAATATCATCATTAGTAGAACATGTTGCCAACCAAGCTTTAAATCCTTTTGGAAGCTTCCCAAAATAAGGGACAATATATGCTATTTTGTACATAATTCACCTTAATCCTTTACATTTTTGATTCTTTATGTATGATAATCTACTTAACCATAAAAGATATTTAATTAAACATCTTTTGATCTACTTCCATAAAATGCACATCATAAAATCTTTTAGAAATCCGTATTAGTACTATTTTTTTGACTCTCCTACTAATTCATATGCGCTTACAAAACTCTCTGAAAGAGCGTCCCAAGTAAAATGTGTTGAGATAGTCTTTGTAGCCATTTCAGAAATATCATCTCTCAATTTTTTATTATCGAAAATATCAACAATTTTTTTACACCACTCATCTGAATTAAAGGAATCAAATATGAAACCATTCTTCCCATTTTCTATCAAAGTACTCGATCCACCATTATTTGTTGTATACACAATATTTCCATAAAACATTGCTTCTAATAATACCATTCCAAATATTTCATAATGTGTTGGTAGCATAAAACAATCTGCTAATTTATATATTTCAGCCATATATTTTTGCTCTAGCTGCTGTTGATACTCGATATCTTCAAAAATATTCAATTCTTTTGCAATTTTCCAAACAGCATCCAAATAGTCATTATCACCATTTCCTATAAGAAACAATTTTGTATCTGGATTAATCTGCTTAACCTTTTTGAATACATGCAATATAAACGGAATATTTCTTCTCTCTTCAAAGCGTCCAATATACAGTATTTTTTTTCCAGAATATTGACGCATTTTTAAATAGATTGATTCCTCACATGCTTCACCTACATTTGAAAGCATTTGCGTATCTATTCCAACGCCTGCAACTGTTATATTTTCTTCATGAATGCCTTTTTGCACCAAGAAGTCCTTAGCCAATTCACTCTTAACCAAAAAATGTGTATTCAACTTCAGATAACGCTTAAGAAAAAACTTATCAAAAACCGAGCACATCAAGTTGTATCGCTTATTAAATGAAGAATAATACGGGCCATGATATATTATTGCTTTTTGCTGGTATTTCTTTGCACAGAGCCATGATTGCATTTGATTATACTCAGCAGTCTGCAAAACATCATATTTTTCGATTATTGAATCACATGAAGTAAAAACTGTATTTTTTAATGCAGTTTTTCCATGTCTGTAATAAACATGTACTACCCCACCATCAAAATTTAAATCTACATCTTTTTCTTCTTTATCAGTCCAAAAAAGGATATCGCAGCGATTATTCTTTCTTATTAGTGCCTTAGCTAGGCCTATCTCCTGAATATTATATGTATTATTCAAAACATCCATATAGCTAGGATAATTTCTAATAATCAGGATATTCATATCAACTCCTCCATCACAGCATCAATCTCTTCTAAACAGATCTCTCGTATAAACCTTATCCGCTACATCATCCAAACAACTATCATACCTATTAGCAATAATGGCCTGTGACATTTTTTTAAACTCATCAAAATCATTCACTACCTTACTACCAAAGAAAGTATCTCCATCTTTGAGTGTTGGTTCATAAATAATTACAGTTGCCCCCTTTGACTTGATGCGCTTCATAACTCCCTGTATGCTGCTCTGTCGGAAATTGTCGCTATTACTCTTCATAGTAAGTCTATATACGCCAATTATCGTTTCTTTTTCTTTGCTTAAGTTCCAAGCATCATTTGCTTCATACGCCCCAGCTGTCTCAAGTACACGATCAGCAATGAAATCTTTTCGTGTTTTATTACTCAGTACAATGGCCTCAATAAGATTTTCCGGAACATCCTCGTAATTGGCTAAGAGCTGTTTTGTATCCTTAGGCAAACAATAGCCGCCATATCCAAATGAAGGATTGTTATAATGACTTCCTATTCTAGGATCCAAACATACTCCCTTAATTATCTGTTCAGTCTTTAAACCCTTCATCTCAGCATAAGTATCAAGCTCATTGAAATAACTTACTCTTAAAGCAAGATATGTATTGGCAAATAATTTAACCGCCTCAGCCTCAGTAAATCCCATGAAAAGAGTCTCTATATCCTCTTTTATAGCGCCTTCCTGAAGTAGTTCAGCAAATACATTCGCTGCCTTAACAAGCCTAGCATTCTCAGGATCAGTTCCCACAATAATTCTGCTCGGATATAAATTGTCAAACAAAGCTTTAGATTCCCTCAAGAATTCCGGACTAAAAATTATGTTATCGCAATGATATTTTTCTCTAACCGATAATGTAAATCCTACCGGTATAGTACTTTTAATAACCATTATTGCGTCAGGGTTATATTCAATAACAAGTTTGATCACCGCCTCTACAGCAGAAGTATCAAAAAAGTTCTTTTTGCTGTCATAATTTGTTGGAGCAGCAATAACTACAAAATCCGCATCAGAATATGCCTCTTTTGCATCAAGTGTCGCAACCAAGTCCAATTCTTTTTCCGCAAAATATTTCTCAATATATTCATCCTGAATTGGTGATTTTCTTTTATTTATCATTTCTACCTTTTCAGGCACTATATCAACTGCTGTAACCTTATGATGCTGTGAAAGCAGTGTTGCAATTGATAATCCAACATAACCAGTACCGGCAACAGCTACTTTTATATCTTTAAACTCTCTCATATTCTCCATTTCTCAAATCTATATATATTTCTAATTACTCCGCCATCTGTGCTGCAATATCAGCATCAACAATCTCTTCACCGGTCTTATTCTTAAGCTGCTCCATTGAAGCTGCAGAAAGACCATTGTTAATTACGCAGTTCATATCACATGTACTGCACTTATCAAGCTCTTCTTTAGTCACCTTGCCATCTCTGAGATCACGAACAATCTTGTTCTCATACATGCTGTACTTATGTTTTGTCCAGAACTTAAGCTTATGAGTGATTACCCACCACATAGGAACCCAGATGTACTTATGCATAGCAGGAGAAACTGAGCCGATCATCCAGCAATCTCTGTCGCAGCAACGAACTTTCTTACGAACTGACTCTGCCTCAGGTGAGCTCCAAAGCTCATCCCAACTCTGCTCATTAAGGTTACCCATAACCTCTTTATCCTTTGTACCGTTACAAGGCATAACATCTCCATAAGGGTCAATGAAGAATGTATCAAAGGACATATCACAAGGAAGAAGTCTCTTCTGTCCATAGATGTAGTTGATAAGTCCATGGTTGAAGTATGCTCTAAACCATTTCTTAGGGCTCTTGCTTGCAAGAAGCTCATTAACAAGGTTCTCAAAATTCTGAGCTACCATAGGACGATCCTTGATGATGTTCTTTGCCTCAACAAAGTAGAAGCTGTTATGAAGAGATGCTGTAGCAAACTCCATTCCCATCTCATCAGAAAGCTTGTAAAGAGGTACAAGATCAGGAGCATTTTTATCCTGAACTGTCATACCAAATCCAACGTCCTTCATACCCATTTCACGAAGCTTCTTAAGAGTCTGGTATCCTCTCTGGTAACCATTCTCAAGACCTCTGATTTCGTTGTTTGTGTTCTCAAGTCCTTCGATTGAAATTCTGATACCAATCTGAGGGAATTCCTTACAAAGATCTACGATACGGTCAGTGAAGAAACCATTGGTAGAAATAACGATACGATCAGACTTTTTATAAAGTTCACGTACAATATCCTTAATATCTGTTCTGATGAAAGGCTCACCACCAGTGATGTTTGTGAAGTACATCTTAGGAAGCTTTTTGATTGTCTCAATTGAAATCTCTTCCTCAGGCTTACTGGGCGCCTTGTATCTGTTGCACATTGAGCAACGTGCGTTACATCTGTAAGTTACGATTACTGTACCGTTAAGTTTCTTCTCTGCCATTTTATCTCCTCTTTCTTTTAAAAAATCCATCTATATATTGCTTGAGATTTACCGGTATCAATCCTGATAAATCTTCAATATTTTCTCTAAATACTCATCAATTGTGTCAAAGCTCAGTGTCTTGCATGCTTCATGCATTGCCTTAGCCTTTGCATCATCCTGCCAGATTTCATGGATGCAATCACAAAGTGCGTCCACATCTCCGCTTCTATATAAAAGTCCGGTCTCGCCTACTCTTATGAGTTCAGGAATTCCGCCTATGTCAGCACCGATAACCGGTGTTCCAAAGAGCTGTGATTCCATTACTGAGAATGGGCAATTTTCATACCATTCAGAAGGATATATGGAAGCCTTCGCTTTTCGTATAAGATTAGCGAGCTCCTCGCCTGTCTTAAAGCCTACGTTCTCGATGTTCTCTATTCCGCTAAGCTCGTTCTCGAGTGGTCCTTTGCCTGCGAAAATAAAGTTAACCTCAGGCATTCTCCTTGCTGCTTCGATAAGTGTTCTGATACCCTTTTCCTCAGAGTATCTTCCGAAATAAAGGATGTAATCTTCCTTAGCTGTCTCAACCCACTTAACCGGTTTGATGAAGTTGTGAATTGCGACAGTTTTCTTAGCAAAAAGAGGATTACTGTCGAGCTTGCTTTTCATGAACTGGCTACAACAGATGAATTTATCTATATATTTATAGGTTCCTCTCTTCTTCCAATAGGTAGCTTCGAGTGTACCGATAAAGCTCTTGGCTGTGCTTCCGTGGATGCATTTGCCCTTGGTGCAGTTTATAAAGTTACCACCAAGACACTTCTCGCAGTTCTCATGTGTGTTCGGATTGTTACACATGTGATTAGGACACACGAGCTGATAATCATGCGCGGTGAATACTATTCTGCACTTTCTCTTATTCTCTTTTCTCCATTTGACTATCTCGAGAATTATGGATGGGGTGAGCTGATAATTGAAATTGTTGAGATGCACTACATCCGGCTTGAAGTCATCAAGTACAAGCCTTATCTTGTTTCTGGCATCCTTGGAATATATTGTTTTTAATGGATATGTCATTTTCTCCAGCTTGCTGGCATTATGGAAATCCATATCAGAGGTATAGGCGTCCACGTTATTGCCAACGCATCTGCCCTCGTGTTCCATTCCGAAGTACTCAACCTGGTGTCCTTCTCCCACAAGCGCTGCACCAAGCTTGAAAATATATGTCTCTGATCCTCCGTTGGGATAGAGAAATTTGTTAACCATTAAAACTTTCATCTAAACACTCCACCGTATCTGCTCTATATTTGGCGTAATCAAGCGTATTTCGTCACACCAGTGCAGAATTATTAAATCTAACATTACATATAATCCACTAAAGAGTTTATAATAATTTTATAATTTGGACAATTGACACTTAGAAAGAATATTAATTAAATTCTATTGATATTTTTGTCGTATTTCACAAATGGATTTTTCGCCTTTGAACAAAGGCAGAGAATATGGATTTCTTCATAAATTATTAGAATATTTTAACAACACTTAATTTCTCACAAATATAGTTTAAATAATATCAAAGAGCCCGGACAAAAAATATCCGGGCTCTTAGTTATAATTATTTCATCTTCCTTCTTTGCTTCGTCATATCCTTGCTCAACCCCCTCTTCACGAATGCCTTCCATATGACCTTCAGCTGTATACCCTAAGATTCCCATATCAATTACCTCCTGCCTGTGCTGTTCAAAGAAATCCCGAAGGATATCATTGTCAATGCAATAATCAACGGCTTTAGAAACTGCATCCGCTATTATATTCTTCTGCTGAACTTCCTTATCTATTTCCAAAGAAATGTCAGTATCATTTATGTTTACAAGTATATCTTTCGTTTCTGATATATATTGTCTCACTTTATTGACAAAAATGGAATATCCCCAAATATTGCAAAACCGACCACTCCGCTTCTTACTTGCGAAATAGTCGGTTGATGGGCAAGGCCAGCACTGCACCAATAAATGTGCCTATAGTATTTGTCATAAGATCCGTCAATTCAAAGAACCCGGTCCCGGTCTTATACTGTATGCATTCCACCATAAGGCTTGTAAAAAATCCTATGGCAGTCGTGATAAATATTCCTTTCAGATAACCTTTTTTTCTAAATAACGGACCAATAAGGATTCCCCAGGGAATAAATAGAATCACATTCAAAAAGGTGATAAATAGACACCACCATAGCCAATAGCCCGTTCTTCCAAGGCCTATGTCAATGTAAAGATTCATCACCTTTTCTCTGGAGCCTAATGGGCGCCTTAGGATTGTAACGGATAAGATAAATCCGGCATATGCCATTAAGAGGTAGTAATGTATTATTCTCCTTATTGGAGTATTTTTCTTTTTAAAAAACAAAAACCAAGCCGCGCATAGTAAAAGAGCTTCGCCAATGAGCATAAAGAGCAGTCCTCGGATGGTCACTCCATCAAGTTGGCGAAAAAACACACTCTTTATTGTATATAGGTAATAATATATTCTGTTTCTTGTGTAAACGTCTCGTATAAGATGCATATAGTCTCACTTTATTTTTAATCTTCACATAAGTATGAATAAATTGCCGCAAGATATCAACGCTTTTTTTGATAAATTGCCGCAAGATGTCAATACTTTTTTGATAAATTGCCGCAAAATATCAATCATGAGTCTCGCATGATAAATGCATCTTGTTTATCTTTCGCAGAAATTTATTCTGCAGGATTCCAAAACAAATTATTTTATTAAATAAAGCCGAAATCCGTGGTTTTATATACTCTTTTCGACTACAATAAAAGATAGAAATGGAGGACAGAATATATGTTATCCAAAATTGATATCGATGTTTTGAAGGGTGAATATGAGCGCACTATCGCTGCAAAGGATGCCGCTCTGGCTGAAAAAGATAATGCCTTGACTGAAAAAGATGCATGAATAGCAGAACTAGAAGCTCTTTTGGCCACTCTCACAAAAGAAAAACACTAAAATTCATATCTAAGGTAAAAAATAAACGCACTAATTTAGTGCGTTTATTTTTTTATGCCTTTTTATTTCGCTTTTACAAGCATATTCCTAAGTTCATCAGGAGTAAATGAGTATGCCTTTCCGCAGAAGTGGCATTTAATCTCAATGTCCTCTCCGTCCTCTGCGAGGTTCTGTAATTCCTTTTTACCAAGAAGGATAAGTGCTCGCTCAACTCTGTCCCTGTCGCATCCGCAGTGGAATTCAACAGGTACATTAGCAGTGATCTCATAATCAAAGCCATCAAGAACCATAGCAAGAAGCTCTTCCGGTGTCTTACCCTCTCTGAGAATATCTGTGACAGATTTCATTCCCTGGATGTTACCTTCAAGCTTGCTGATAGTCTCTTCTGAAGCACCGGGCATAAGCTGAACTATGAAGCCACCGGCTTCCATAATAGAGAAATCATTTTTAACAAGAACGCCCAATCCCACTGATGAAGGGATCTGCTCTGATTCAACAAAATAGCAGGTAAGGTCGTCTGCAATCTCTCCTGAGAGAAGCTGGATTGTTCCTACATAGGGATCCTTAAGACCAAGGTCCCTGGTAACAGTAAGTGTTCCGTTACCAACAGCTCCGCCTACATTCAGGTGTCCGCCCTCATTGTTAGGAAGTGCCACCTGGTTATTCTTAACGTAGCCCTTTACCTGGCCTCTGTTGTTAACAGTTGCGAGAAGTCCGCCAATAGGGCCATCACCATCGATGGTAATGGTAAGTGCATCCTTCTCATTTTTAAGCATATCGCCCATCATGAGTGCGCCGCTCATAAGTCTTCCGAGAGCTGCACTGCAGATAGGACTAAGATCGTGAATTTTTCTGGCCTCTTCCACCAGATTCCTTGATGTGATTGCGAAGGCTCTTATCTGCGCATTGGCAGCAATGGCCCTCACCATGTAATCTTTGTATTCCATAATACCTCGTTATATGAAGCGCTGCTCTCGCTTCGCTCGCCAGAGCAACTCTCAAATACTAAACTCGTAAATACCTCGTTAAGTATTTGAGGTTTATGCAAGACTAGCTGTGATTATAGCCATTGAGTATACCTCGATAGCGTTGCAGCCTCTTGAAAGGTCGTTGATCTGAGCGTTAAGTCCAAGAAGGATAGGGCCATAAGCCTCGAAGTTACCCATACGCTGTGCAATCTTGTAACCGATGTTACCTGCATCAATGTTAGGAAAAATGAATGTATTTGCATGTCCTGCAACCGGTGAATCGGGAGTCTTAACTCTTGCAACCTTCGGTGAAACTGCAGCATCGAACTGAAGCTCTCCTTCGATCGGAAGGTCAGGATACTTTTCCTGTGCCTTTAAAGTTGCATTCTGCATCTTTGTAACAGAAGGGCTCTTTGCTGATCCCTTAGTTGAGAATGAAAGGAAAGCAACCTTAGGATCTACACCGAATGCCTTAGCACATTCAACTGTCTCACCACAGATCTCAACAAGCTCATCCTCTGTAGGATCAATATTGATAGCGCAGTCACCCATAGCGATAACTTCGTTATCACCGATAGCTGAAGGGCGAACAAGAATGAAGCATGAAGATACAACACTGTTGCCGGGCTTAGTCTTAATGATCTGAAGCGCAGGGCGAACAGTATCAGCTGTCGAATATGTAGCTCCACCAAGAAGACAGTCAGCCTTCTTCATCTTTACAAGCATTGTTCCAAAATAGTTAGACTGTGAAAGAATCTCACGTGCCTGCTCAGGTGTCATACCCTTGCTCTTACGGATCTCTACAAACTCACTAACCATCTCTTCGAATTCATCATAGTGTCTGGGATCAATGATCTGCGCACCTCTGATATTGTAGCCTTCTTCTTCAGCATTTCTGTTGATTACATCAGGGTCACCAAGAAGTATGGGCTTTAAAAAGTTACCAGCAAGTAATCTTGATGATGCCTCAAGGATTCTGGGATCCTCTCCTTCTGTAAATACAATAGTCTTTGGGTTAGCCTTAAGCTTGGCAATCATTTCTCCAAAACCGTACATTTTATCTTCCTCCTAAATATGAAAATTGGTAAAAAATACCTAAAGTATTGATGTAAATTAATGGATTGCGTAAAAGGAATATTAATTACGCCCTAAGATTATACAACTTACCTACAGGCTAACTCAAGAATAGATAAATTATTATCAATGTTTCATAAATATGGCCCTCATCCGTCAGCTTCGCTGCCACCTTCTACCAAAGGGAGAAGGCTTACATGATAAAACCCTCATTCATCCAGTAGCACTGACGAATGAGGGTCTGCAGTTAAAATCAATCTGGAAGATCTATTTTTTTACCATCTCTGTGCATAGAGAACTTATCCATAGGATAGTTCTTGAGGTTCTCAAGAACCTTTCTGCCATCAGCTTTAGCAAGGAGACTTGCTCTTGCCTTAGTGATCTCTGTCTCAGTCTTGTGCTTGGAAGGACCACCTACACAGCCACCGGGACAAACCATTCCTTCGATGAAGTCATCAGGGAACTTGCCCATCTTGAGAAGTGTCAGTGCCTTCTTACACTCAATACCGCCGGCAGCTCTGTGAAGCTTAAGCTCTCCGATATCCTCACCTCTCTCCTGCATGCACTCGATAACAGCATTGGCAACACCACCGCTTGTAGCAAATCTCTTACCCCAGATTGAAGATTCCTGATACTCATCCTCAACAGGCTCGAACTCAATATCCTTAGATCTCATAAGAGCTCTGAGTTCACCATAGGTAACAACGAAATCTGCATTATCCGGAACGCTAGGATCCTGAGCCTCAGACTTCTTAGCAATGCAAGGGCCAACGAATACTGTAACGCATCCGGGACGTGTAGCCTTAAGGTATCTGGAAATAGCACACATAGGTGATACAGTTGAAGACATGTTGTTTTCAAACTGCTCAGGGAAGTGCTTCTTAAGCATATTGATGAATGCAGGGCAGCATGATGTTGTCATCTTCTTGCCTTCAGCATAGGCCTCAGCCCATTCCTTAGACTCATAAGCAGCTGTCATATCGCCGCCAAGTCCAACCTCGACCATATCTGCAAAGCCAAGCTTAATAAGTGCCTTCTTAACTGCAGCCATTGTGATATTCTCACCAAACTGACCCTCAGTTGCAGGAGCGCACATTGCGATTACTTCCTTACCTTCCTTGATAGCTTCAATTATCTGAACAAGATAAGTCTTTGATCCAATAGCTCCGAAAGGACAGCTGTGGATGCAGTGTCCGCACTGGATACACTTTTCCTCGTCTATCTTACAATAGCCATACTCATCATATGTGATTGCACCTACAGGGCAAGCCTTGTGGCAGGGACGCTCAAGATGAACGATTGCGCCGTAAGGGCAGGCCTTTGCACACATTCCACACTCCTTACATTTAGCGGAATCGATGTGCATTCTTACATCACCGGGGTGAATCGCATCGAATTTACATGAGTTAAGACATGCTTTACCAATACAAAAACGGCAATTATCAGTTACTGAAAATGCTGAAATAGGACACTCATCACAAGCAGGATCAATAACCTGAACTATGTTATTTGAATCCTTATTGTAGGTTGTGCTCTGTCCACAGGCAAGGCGAATTCTCTGACGTACGATCTCGCGCTCCTTGTAAACGCAGCATCTGTACTCAGGCTTCGGGCCCGGTGCAAGCTCATATGCAAGCTTGTCCTTGTGCTCCTCATCAAGTTCACCCTTCCAGGCAAGGCGGCAAACCTCCTCCATAATCTTGTGTTTAAAACTTACCAATCCCTTGTCGTTTGTAACCATAGAAATCTCCCAATTCTAATAAAAAAATGTTATTAACTACTTATATAATAGCATTTATGCCTATATATACAAATTAAAAGTTCTTAAAGCTCAATTTTCCTGCAAAACTCAAGTCCCTCTGTGTCATGAGCCGTAATAAGCAAAGGATTTCTGCCCTGTTTCTCTCTTATGTAATCGATAACCTTTTTCCTGTTCTCACTGTCAAGTCCCGTAAAGGGCTCATCAAGAATCAGCATATCTGACGGAATACAGCATGCTCTGACGATAGCCACTCGTCTCTTCATGCCTCCGGAAAGCTGTGATGCAGGCTTATCAAGGCAGTCTGCAGGAAGAAGCTTTAACAGTTCTTCTCTTGCAACCTTCGCAGAGTTCTTGCGGTTAACCATAACCACATTCTGCACAGGAGTAAAATCCTGGCAAAGTCTGTTTTCCTGGAAAACAACTCCTGCATTCAGATAGGGATATTTGTAATCCCCCATAAAATGAACCTTCCCACTGTCAGGCTCTTCAAGACTAAGAAGAATCCTTATCAGAGTTGTCTTACCGCAGCCGGACGGTCCTGTGACAACATAGGAATGATCCTCTTCTATCTCGAGATTGAAATCCTTAAGGACGTTTAACTCGCCATAAGATTTGCAGATATTTTCAAGATCTATAGTCATTTAAGCCTCCTTACCGGATTTGTTATCCGCGGTTTGTGCCCCGGGCATGAATATCTTTTTACATATAAAAATCAATAGTAAAAAGATTTTCTCGGTAATCCAGGAAGCAAGAACTATCGTAAATGTCCATGCGAATACTTCGGCGGTATCAAGGTTTATCTTGGATCTGTAAAGACCGTTACCCATTGTAAGAAGTGGCTGGCCAATAACCTCCGCCGCAGCTCCGCTCTTAAAGCCCATTCCCACTGCTACGAAAAATGCTCCGATATATGAAGGAATAAGAGCCGGTATATATATGAATCTGATTTTATTCGGAGTAGGCATTCTGTATACATGAGCCATCTCCAGAAGTTCCTTATCTGCAGCAGTAAAACCGCTTGTAGTAGCAAGATATATAATCGGGAACACAACAAGTGTCACTATTACGGTTGACAAATTGTCACTGCCGATCCATATCAGGATAAGTACTACAAAGCTTGCTACAGGAACTGATTTAAGTACTGTCACTATGGGTGATACAAAATCCCCCAGCAGTCTGAATTTAAGGGATAGTGCTCCAAGAAGTATTCCAAGCACCGCTCCCATGACTATACCTGCAACTATATGCAAAACAGAGGTAATAACAGAAGTCGCAAAATCAGGAGTACCTGCCATATTAACAAGGGCAGTCGCAGATTCTATCGGTCCTGCAAGAAGTATTTTGTTGTGTATAAGCACAGCCACAATCTGCCATATCATAAGCCAGCATACAGCTATGCATATCTTTTTTATGTTTTTCAAAGTGACCCCCAATCGCTTCTAATCAGCATAAGTTATAGGTAAAGATTAACTCTGAATCAGTCAAGAGAATAAAATGCATCGTCAGGAAGATTTCCGCCAACTGACTTAGGATCCTGATCAAAGAGCACCTGAAGGTAGCCTGAAAGCGCAGTCTTTGCATCGTCTCCAGTAATGCATACAATATTACATTCGGGCATTGCCTTCTTTGCAATCTCAGCCTTCTCGATGATGCCATACTCAGCTACGAGTTCAGCTGTAGCTTCTACATCTGAATTAGCCTTCTCAGTGCTGCTCTCATGCTCTTCTATGAAAGTCTTAACAGCATCTCCATGTTCCTTTAAGAAATCGTTTCTTACAACAGTAACGCCTGTAAGAAGCTTGGAGCCATCTGAAACCGCATCCCACTCATCTGTAAGTGAAAATGCTACTGAAAGTGCTTCGTTCTTTGCAGTTGCAACAGTCACAAAGGGCTGGGGAAGAACTGCGATCTTGGTAGGATCTTCCTGAAGAAGTGCCGCAATCTCAGTCGCCTCTGACTTAAACTCCATATCACAGTCAGTCACGCCATTTTTATCAAGAAGATATCTGAGAACATATTCAGGTGATGCACCCTGGCCTGTAGAAACTACTGTCTTTCCTGCAAGGTCCTTAATGCTTTTAACACTCTCATCACCTGTCACACAGTAAAGAACACCAAGTGTGTTGATATCTACAAGGCTTACACCGCCTTCAGTTTTATTGTAAAGAACAGCTGCCATGTTAGCAGGCACAAGTGCGATGTCGATGTTACCTGCGACAATTCCTGCCATGATCTCATCGGGCTGAGTTTTCATATCAAACTCATAGCTGCCCTCAGTTTCACCATTCTCTGAAGCCTTCATGAGGTTTACAAGTCCCATTGTTGTGGGTCCTTTAAGTGAACCAACTCTTATTGTAACGCTCTTTGCATCAACATCTGTTACTTCTTCTGTTGCAGACACTTCGGTACCTTCATCAGCCTCTTCTTCTGTAGTTTCTTCAGTAACTTCCTCAGCTGCCACTTCTTCTGCAGCTTCAGTAGTCTCTGCGACTGTCTCCTCAGTAGTTTCAGTAGCAGCTTCCTCTGTCACTACTTCATTATTATCCTGTACTGCTTCTTCAGTCTTTCCAGCGCAGCCTGTGAAAGCAGTCATAAAAATTGCTCCTGCACATAAGATGGATACAAATTTTTTCATTTAATTCTCCTCAAGTCTAAATCAAACATTTATTTTTGCACAAAATCGAAATGTATTATATCATAATTAATGTAGTTTTCTCAACGATTAAAAAAGAAGCAGTTTCCATAAGCATTGACACAGGCTTTACTTAGTGGCAAGATGAAATCTGCTTAATATTTTTTACGGGAGGATTTTGTATGAAGAAAAGTTTTAACTTAGGCGTGTGCAAGGCCTTCGCCTCTATCGCATGCGCTGCTTTTATTTTTGCGGGGATGAACGGGGTTAATTCCATTTCTGCAAAGGCAGCTGATGTTCCTTATTCAGTTGATCTTAGTAACGGCAATAGCGTTAAAATCAATGATGGTGAATTGTCTGGAGTTACAAAGTCTCAGAATTATCCAAAAAATTATAAAGATTTCACAATGCTCGAATCTGCTATCAAAATATATGGTCCTGAGATTGATAGCACAACAACAACTTTTGTTTTATCCGAAAAACCATATCAGGCTATCGCAGCTTCTGCAACGGATTATTGTGTCATACTTAGCGCAGCCAAGAATTCCGTAGGATCAGGAAAGTATATTATTTCCAAAGATACTTACATTGCCAGCAGATTAAAAGCTAATAACATGCCTGAGAGTATGGGTTCGATCTTTTCAAAAAGCGCAAAAGAGTTTATCCAAAATTGTGAGCGTGTAGTAAACGGAAAAGAAGGCACAGGCGACAGCGTATTTGTTGTAACCATCAAGTACTCTTCACTTCCGGTTCTTATCACAAACAAGGTGAACGGAGATGCTACTGTTTCTTACATGACCGGCTACGAATTTGAAGCCGATGGAATCAAGTACCGCGTTTCAAACACAAAGGGTAATCTTACAGCTCTCTACCTTACAAAAGGTGTAAAGACAGTTAATGTTCCCGATTCAGTTGTTTACTCAGGCTATACTATGAATGTTACTGATATCGCTCCTTTCTTTATCAGAGGCAATAAGAAGGTAAAGAACGTAACAGTTGGTAAAAACGTTACAACAATCGGTAAGCAGGCATTCTGGAACTGCAAGAAGCTCAAGAAGGTTAAGATCAAATCAACCAAGGTCACTTCATTCGGAAGAAAAGCTTTCGGAAAAGATGCAAAGGATTTCTATGTAAAGACTCCTAAGAGCAGCAAGAAGAACTATGAAAAGCTCTTTACAAAGTCAAGCATCAAGGGCATAAAGGTTAAGTAATTCACTTTTATTACTACCATCTAAAAACCTAAATGATTAAAAATAAAAGCTGAGAAAATGATAATTTATCTTCTCAGCTTTTTATTATACCTTTTTATGTTCCAGAGTTTATCTCCAAAGCACCCACAGGAAAACGTATGCGCCTATAACAGCAGCAAGTGTGAAGGGAATACCGATTCTTGTGAAGTCCTTAAAGCTAACCTCATAGCCCTCTTTTCTAAGCATTCCTACACCGGCAATGTTGCAGCTTGCTCCAACGGGAGTGATGTTTCCACCAAGTGTTGCTCCGCAGAGGAGTCCAAAATAAAGAAGGTAGGGAGCGATTCCAAGTGATGCGGTAACCCCCTGTAAAACAGGAAGCATTGTAGCAACATAAGGAATATTATCAATAAACGCAGAAATAAGAACCGATCCCCAAACTACAATAGTAAACAGAAGGAAAATGTTATTACCGCCTGCCTTAACAATAAGTCCTGCAAGATCATCCACAAGTCCTACCTCTGTAACACCACCAATTACCATGAACAAACCTGTAAGAAGAAGAACTGTGTCGTAGTCAAGGTTCTTAACAACATTTTTGATACGCTCTGTATCGTGATCCTTGAAGTACTCCCATACAATACCGATAAGTGAGCAAACAAGACAGATAACACCATTTGTTATCTCAGGCTTATCCGGAATAAATGAAGCTCCCATAAGAAGAACAACGTGTGCCACCATCATGATTGTAGGAACATAATCCTTAACAACTGTCTTCTCTTCTGCTGATACAGGCTCTTTATCCTTTCTGAAAAGCACCATCATAATCGGTACTGTAAGAAGTGCACCAAGCTCAACAGCGAAGAAAATACCAGGTCTTCCGTTCATCCAGAAGAAGTCATTAAAGTCCATCTTTGCATATGCACCAAGCATGATTGATGTTGTATCACCTACAAGTGTTGCAGCGCCCTGAAGGTTTGAAGATACAGCGATTGAAATTATCATGGGTACAGGATTGATTTTCAGCTTCTTACAAATAGCAAGCCCAACCGGTGCTACCATTAGAAGTGTTGCCACGTTATCAATAAACGCAGATATAAGTCCTGAAAACAATGACATATAAATTGTGACCCACATCACATTAGGTGCAAGGTCAAGCAGATGGTCTGCAATGAGGTTCGGCATCTTTGATTCAATAAAATAATCAACAAGCAAAAGCGTACCGAATATCATGAG
This sequence comes from Butyrivibrio sp. XPD2002, assembly GCF_000423945.1. Lineage (GTDB taxonomy): Bacteria > Bacillota > Clostridia > Lachnospirales > Lachnospiraceae > Butyrivibrio. The sequence continues at coordinate 500,249 of NZ_AUIY01000001.1, forward strand.
CAGTACGTTCCAATCCACGACAGAGAATACCTTTGTGTAAGGAAGTATTCCTGTAACTACGAAAATAGCAGCTACTCCAAGAGCGATAAATGCACGTTTCTTGGGAAAAGCGATGAGGCCCACGTACATGGCCACAAATAAGACAATTGCAAGTGTTTTCATTTTTTAAGTCCTTTCGTTTTGAAAATATTATAAAAACAGTAATCTGCAATAACATAAAAAGAGACTTTCACTGCAGATTTTGCAGTAAAAGTCTCGTTAATTACAACATACCCGGGGAACCATGTTCCCGTATTGACGGATGAATGTTACATGCAAAGCATGATAACTACTCCCTTTTACCTATAATAAGATAGCAAATTTATAATTGCTCGTCAAATTAATTCAAAATGCTTCATGGCATTCCAGATACCATCATTTTCAAGAGAGGTTGTGATATAATCCGCAAATTCAGAGAGGTCATGATAGGTGTCTCCCATGCCTACGCCAACACCGGCAGCAAGAAGCATTTCCTTATCGTTAATGCTGTCACCAAAAGCAAAGGTATTTTTTATATCCTCACCTAAAAGATCACATACCTCTTTTATACCCACGCCTTTGTTAAAGCCTCTGGGAACCATTTCAACAACCTTGTCCGAATGGATCATGTATTCGTAAAGATCCGAGAGTTTATCGAAACATTCATCTCTTTTTTCAATGGGAACCTCCGTCGCGCAGGACATCTTTTGTATCTCCCATTTGCCCCAGCATTCATCTATGCCGCGGAGCTTATCTCCCATCTCCTTAATAACCTTATCACCATACATGTCTCCCTGGAAATCTTCAAGTTCAAGATACAGATGATTGGGGCCTTCCAGAATCGGCTTAAAGCCATATTCGCGAACAGTCTCGATTGACCTTATGGCATCCTCTGTCGGAATAAGTCTGTTGTAGACCACTTCTCCATTGTACTCGATCATCGTTCCACAGGCTGAAACTATGCCATCGAAACCGATACTAAGGAGCTTTTCATTAGTGACAAAGGCTCTCGCCCTGCCTGTGTTAATGAAGCACTTGTGCCCATTAGCCCTGGCAGTGCGGATTGCCTCGATTGTCTTTTCATTTATCTCATTCTTATAGTTCCAAAGCGTTCCATCAATATCAAAAAATAAAACCATTAAAATACTACCTTCTTAAAGGACTTCTTTCCTCTCTTAACCATAACACCGTCACCTGCAAAGGTATCCTTTGTGTATGTGGTCTTGAAGTCTGTAACCTTCTCATCAGCAAAGGTTACGCCGCCCTGCTGAACTGCTCTTCTTGCCTCACTTCTTGTAGGGCAAAGTCCTGAAGAAACAAGAACCTGAAGGATATCGATAACGCCGTCTCTGAAGTCCTCTTCCTTAAGATTAACTGCAGGTACGTTAGCGAGATCTCCGCCGCCTGCAAAGAGAGCCTTTGCGCCGTCCTGAGCCTTCTGAGCCTCTTCCTTGCCATGAACAAGGCTTGTAAGCTCGAATGCAAGAATTTCCTTCTTCTCGTTGATTCTGGAATCTTCCCACTTCTCCATCTCCTCGATCTCCTCGATAGGAAGGAATGTGAGCATCTTAAGGCACTTATCAACATCAGCATCGCCAACGTTTCTCCAGTACTGGTAGAAGTCGTAGGGTGATGTCTTTTCAGGATCAAGCCATACAGCGTTACCTGCTGTCTTACCCATCTTATTACCCTGAGAGTCTGTAAGAAGAGTAATTGTCATAGCATGAGCGTCCTTACCAAGCTTTCTTCTGATAAGCTCAGTACCACCAAGCATGTTACTCCACTGATCATCTCCACCAAACTCAAGGTTACAATTGTACTTCTGGAACATGTAGTAGAAGTCGTAGGACTGCATGATCATGTAGTTAAACTCAAGGAAGGAAAGTCCCTTCTCCATACGCTGCTTGTAGCACTCTGCACGAAGCATGTTATTTACTGAAAAGCATGCACCAACCTCTCTTAAAAGCTCGATGTAGTTAAGGTTCATGAGCCAGTCAGCGTTGTTAACCATCATAGCCTTGCCTTCGCCGAAGTCGATGAATTTCTCCATCTGCTTCTTGAAGCACTCAGCATTGTGGTCGATATCTTCTCTTGTGAGCATCTTTCTCATGTCGGATCTTCCTGAAGGATCACCGATCATAGTTGTACCGCCACCGATAAGTGCGATGGGCTTGTTACCTGCCTGCTGGAGTCTCTTCATAAGTGTAAGAGCCATGAAATGACCAGCTGTAAGGCTGTCTGCTGTACAGTCAAAGCCGATGTAGAATGTAGCCTTTCCTGCGTTAACAAGCTCTCTTATCTGCTCTTCATCTGTTACCTGAGCGATAAGTCCTCTTCTTTTAAGTTCTTCATAAATCTGCATATTGCACCTTCCTTTTCTGCTCGGGCATTTTTTGAAAATAAAAAACGCCCTGCGCAATCGTTAATAGATTACGAAGGACGGGTTTAAATCCGTGTTACCACCTTCATTTACATAAAGCTCACGCTTCATGCCTCAGTAAGTACTAGGAAAAAATATTCCGCATACTCTTCCGACTAACGCTCGGTTCTCGTCACGGCTTACTAGATAATTCATTCTTCCGCGCAGCTCCCGGAGGTATTCATCTAATGGTCATATCCGCGCCTCTCACCAACCGGCAACTCTCTGTGGCTGAATCATTAAACTACTTATTCCGTTCATAGCCTTTAAATAATAATTATCCTTATTTTTAATTTATTGTCAAGATAAAATCCCTGCAATTCCTCATCGAAATTGCAGGGATTATTAAACGCATTATATCTGTCTGAAAAACTAGCTATAAATTAAAGTCTTGTCCAGATAGAAAGCTTCTTCATCTTGTTCTTGAAGAATGCTGAGCTTGTGATAGGTGCGTTACCGTTTGCAAAGTTAGTAACCTTAGAGCTGTTCTTTGTTACTTCCTTCTTTGTTCCAGCAACACCTAAAAGCATATTGCCTTCGTTAGCTGTGTAGTACTGTACTTCGTAGCTTGTATCCCAGCTGGTATCAAGATAGTAAGTTGCTCTGTAGTAACCGCTTGTCTGTCTGAATGTCTTCCACTCCTTATTGTGAGTGTAACCGGAAGTTCTATATACCTTACCTGCAGCATTTGAGTTATTATACGCATAGCCTGTTGTAGCATCTATAAGGTAGCATCCGCACATGATATCATCCCATCTGTGCTTACTTGATCTTACAATCTTAACTGTGTTGTGCTTGATCTTGTTCTGAGTTGACTTCGGAACAGATACGTGCATCTCTACTGTTGCCTTCTTAAGCATTCCGTTGTAAAGGTAAGGAAGATAATAATCCTTAGTGATGGAATCAAATCTTACCTTAAGCTTCTGATAACCGATGCCAGGGAAGTATGTCTTGATTGTGTAGCTTCCGCCTGCACTTGCGTTTGTGTTGAGCTTGCTAGCTGAGTAGCTAACAGCGTGTGCTGTCTGAGGCATTGCTGTAAATGTGATTGCACATGCAAGAGCAATACCAGCGAGTGATTTTAAAACTTTTCTCATATTTTTTTCCTCTTTCCTCTCTCGAGATCAGATCTCACATAACGATAAGTCCCCTCTACTTACCTGAAGATCAGTTCCCTAAACTTTTCATGCGGTTAATATGATAACATAATTTTTCATAAAAAGTAAGTTTTAATGAAATAAAATTTTATCAATCATCCTGCTCACTTTTTTAATATCAGATTTTAATCTTAGCCTTTTTGAGAAGCTTCTTATAAGCCTTCTTGCAGCTCTTGGGCATCTTCAGTTTGAAGTTCTTAGCATCCTTACCGAATGCCTTCTTGCCAAATGATGCGATCTTTGTTGACTTAACTGTTACCTTCTTAAGCTTCTTACATTTGTAGAATGCTTCCTTGCCGATAGAAGTAACATTAGCGCCGATTGTAACCTTCTTAGTCTTCTTATTGCCCTTCATGAAGTTCTGAGCAATGTCTGTTACATTAAGGTTGAAACCTGCAAGTTTTACTGTTTCAGGAATGGTAACTTCCTTAGAAGCTGTTGCAAGGCTGATTGCGCTCAAGTTACCGGCAGCATCCATAATACGGTAATTGATGCCGTTATCCTGGAACTCTCTTCCGGGCACGAATGATACTGCAGGAGCAGCGTTTACTCTGTTGTTTGCAATAATCGGAGCATCTGAATATTTGATTTCAACATTGAACTCAAGGTTTCCAAGTGCATCAAGGTCCTCTTGTGAATATATATTTCTATTTGTATCGCCGCCTGTTACTTCATCAAGAAACATAAGCATGATCAGTGCTTCCCTCTCTGTGCACTCAGGATTCTGCATTATAGTCTTCTTGTTAATTACATATGTACCTGTACCTGTTGAGCCATTAAGAGCAGATATTTTTACTGTATATCCATCAGACTGCTCTAAAAGAATTCCCTGATAAGGATTGTTTGATAAAACTGATGTAGCATGTCTGGAATCCTGATATTTTTCTGTAAACTTCCAATCATATGTAAGTACAGAAAACATAACTGCATAGCTATCACTAACTCCCTTGGGAATATTGTTAGGATCAGTAACACCATCTAAATCCTTTTCACTAAAGCCTACTGTCTTACCATTACTAAGATCTACAGACAGTTTTTTTGTTGCAGCCTTTGCAGTTATGGAGCCAAGTCCAAGCGCACCTGCAAACATAAATGTAGCGCATGCAATTGTTGTTAAAGCTTTGCATACGCCTGTTTTGAAACTTTTCTTCATTTCCCCATTTTCCTCCATAAAAACTAAAATTTGATATTTATTATCCTGCCATTTTTTTGAGTTTGTGTCCATATTGTGATCTGATTCTTAAGATTTCCTTAAGGATACTTACAAAAAGAGTCAGATAATTGCAGGTACTGTCAAAAAAAATCGGCGACCCTAAAAATATTCAGAGTCGCCAAAATGAAAAAATCAGTATTTAATCTTCGCCTTCTTAAGGAGCTTCTTGTAAGTCTTCTTGCAGCTCTTGGGAAGCTTTAATTTGAATTTCTTTGCATCCTTACCGAATGCCTTCTTTCCAAAGGTTGTGATCTTTGTAGAAGTAATTGTAACTTTCTTTAGTTTTTTACATTTGTAGAACGCTTCATTCCCTATAGATGTAACGTTAGAACCGATTGTAACCTTCTTTACCTTCTTGTTGCCTTTCATAAAATTCGGAGCAACATCAATAACATTCAGGTTATAGCCTTCAAAGCCAACAGAATCAGGGATAGTAACGCTCTTTGAATTGGCAGTGAGGCTGATTGCGCTAAGGTTACCTATCGCATCCATTATGCGATATTTTATTCCGTTGTCCTCGAACTCTCCTCCCTGAATTAAGGATACTTTACCGGTTCCTTTTGCCTCCTCATCCTTAACAATTGGAGTATCCGAAAATTTTATTTCAACATTGAATACAGAGTCACCATACAAAGTCCGCTCTCCTAAGAGCAACTCCTCCAGCCAATTTATATTCATCCAGGCTTCATCTTCATTAAACCTATGAGAATTAACTAATGTTTCCTTAGAAATTACATATTTTCCTGTTCCTGTTGAATTACTTAGGGCACTCACTGTAACATCAGAATTATCTGATTCTTTATATTCCGCTCCCTGGTAAGGTTTTTCAGAAAACACAATCTTGAAATCTTCTGCTTCAAAATCATCCATTATACCTTGCGTGTCATACATATTCATTAAAATTAATACTACAACTGCATCCTTATAGTCTTTGGTATAATTTTTGTCTTTCCTCATCTGTTTTTCATTAAAAACTATATTTCTACCATTGCTAAGATCAACAGTCCAGGATGAAGTTGCTGCCTTTGCAGATATGGAATTAATTCCAAGTGCTCCTGCAAAAACAAAAGCAGCGCATGCAATAGTAGTTATAACCTTGCATGCGCCTATTTTAATACTTTTCTTCATTTCCCCAAATTCCTCCTAATACTTTTTTTCAGCAAAAGCTATCATGCCATATTTTAGGAGGATGAGTCAATAGATTATATTTTTTCGTAATTAGAACTTAATTTTTGCCTTCTTAAGGAGCTTCTTATAAGCTTTTTTGCAGCTCTTAGGCATCTTAAGTGTGAAGTTCTTAGCGTCCTTACCGAATGCCTTCTTACCAATTATTGTAAGCTTTGTAGACTTGACTGTAACCTTCTTAAGCTTCTTGCACTGGTAGAATGCCTTGCTTCCTATTGATGTTACGTTAGAACCGATTGTAACCTTCTTTACCTTCTTGTTGCCCTTCATGAAGTTCTGAGCAATATCAGTAACGTTAAGGGAAACACCTGAATAATTTACAGAATCCGGAATAGTAACGTTCTTTGCATTTGATGTAAGGCTGATTGCGCTGAGGTTACCAGCTGCATCAAGGATACGATATTTGATTCCGTTGTCCTCGATCTCGCTTCCTACTTCATAGGTTACTGTAGGATTTGAATTTACCTTGTTATCTGTTTTAACAGGAATATCTGAATACTTAACTTCAACTACATACTCGATGTCCTTAGGCTCAATGCCATTATTCTGGAAATATGCATTCACATCTCCTGAATACATAGCATCAAGTGCTGTCATAAATTCCATAGCTTCTTCATCAAGATTATCTTTATCAAAGCCAAAAACATCAGCACACTGCTTAACAACATCCTTGTTAAGTACGTATTTAGCTGTACCTACTGAACCCTCAGCAGCACGAATATTGGCTGTAGTGCCATTCATTGTCAGAACGATTCCCTGATAAGGGTTCTTAGACAATACAGATGTAAGCTGAGTGCTTATAGCACCATCAAAGCTACGTGCATTTGGATCATAGCAAACCATTATCATGGCAAGTACATATGAATCCACATAGTCTTTTGTAGGCTTGTAGACATCTACACCCTGCATAGTGTAATTTATTACTCTTCCATTTCTAAGATCTACAGTAGAATTCTTAGTTGTAGCAGCAGCTTTTGCAGTTACAGAGTTAAATCCAAGAGCACCTGCAAACATGAGTGCAGCGCATGCAATAGTTGTCAGAGCTTTGCAAACGCCTGTTTTAAAACTTTTTTTCATTTTCCCAATTTCCTCTCTAAAATTTTATTTCATTTTTACAGCAAGGGATATCTTGCCACACTTTAAAAATTTATTCAACGAGAAGGGTGATTTCTTAAGATTTACTTAAGATAAGATTCAAAAGGCGTCAGATAATTTCTTTTTATTTCCAAAAAAGTCGGTGACCTCACACAAAATGAAGTCACCGATAAAACACTATTCATTATTTATACAAATTTAGGAGTGAAGGATCCGGAATATCATCAGTTATCATCGTATAGGTCTCCCATTCGATGGTTTTGTGTTTATCCCAATAATCCTGATAGCACTTAAGTTTATCTTCAAGAGTGTTTCCCTTAGCCACATCCATATTATAGATATAGTTATCAAACACCTTCTTTTCAAGGTAATCATCCATATAGCTGTAGTCCCAGGATTCATCAGTTGGTTTCATGAAAAGTGTAAACATAGGTGTCTCATAATCTGAAGTAAGAACTGCCTCAACACATATGGGCTCATTTCCAACAGGAGGCTTTATGATAGCAAACCATTCCTTGTCGCCATCGTCAGTACCTATTTCACCGGTAACCTGTATCCATCCGTCATCCCTGAACTCACTTTTCAGATTTTTAAAATTCCTGGAATCGCCCATTATGGAACGGATAAATACTATCGGTTTCTTCTTTTCATCAATAACAATACGAGCGAAGGCATTTGTTCCTGTGCCGTCAAATGTTTTTCCGTAGAACTTACCTTCTCCGCCAAAAAACATCAATATTCCGTTGTAATCACTCACAAGCTTTAAAGCCTCGTCGAAGTCATAATCTGCTTCTACGGTTTCCTCCATGGAGTCATCTACAAGTCCAAGAGAACCGCCCTGTTCTTCACCGGGAAGACCAAGCGAGCCCCCACCCATGGCTTCCTGCCACTCATTCCACTTATCGCTGCCCTTCTTAGCAAACAAGTATTTTACCGTGTCAGACAAATTGAGAGTTATGCTGCCATCGGCATTGATTTCGCCTACCTTTGTATTTCCATTAAGATAAAATTTGTTGTCTTCTATAGTTGTATCAAAATCCAGGCTCTGCTCAGCTACATACATGCTAAGAGTACCGTCTTCATTTACATTAAGATATTCTCCTGCCTCTATCCACACATCCTCTTCGCCATTTACAGAAGCTGCAACCGCATCGTAATATCCGCTTACTGAGCCATCATCAGCTTCCGCAGCACCAGCAATACTACCGGTCGTTGCCCCCGTATCATTCTCTGAGATTGCATCACCTGCTAAAGGTTCTGCAGCCTGGTCTCCTTCTGTAGCCTTCGTTGTTTCATCACCAAAGGTTCCTGTAGAGGCTTTAGTCTGCTCACCTGTACCGGCCTTTTCTTTTCCCTTTTGGGATGAAACTATATCGTTACACACAAGCGTTACTGTAACTCCGGAGCCTTCAAGATCTTCAAGCACCATAACTCCGTCCTTTAACGTTCCGTCAAAGGTGGCTCCGCCGCCCTCGCCATGGAAGGTTTCTCCGTCAAGCTTCCATTTGAAGCTACCGTCCTCATCTCCGCTTTGGAGACGTGCTTTTCCGCCCTTCTTAAGCTCAATCGTAAGTCCATCTTCCCATACATCTTTTACGTTAAGCTCTATACCGCTCATTTTGGCAGTTGTGGCTTCATATAATCCAAGGTTTGGATCATCTGCTCCGCTGTCACTTCCACATGCGGTGAATAATAGCATGGCTAAGGTTACGATGGTACACGTCATCTTACTTATAATCATTCCCATTTTCTTCATTATTGTTCCCCTCTTCATACTTTGCTGAAAAAAATAGTTTTCATGAACTACGTGTCTTTCTCATATTTCTACTTTTTGTCGCGTAGTATTATCGCTTAAATTGCACAAGGCTACGCGCCTTTTACATATTTTCCAATTTTTGTCGCGTAGTATTATCGCTTAAATCGCATAAGGCTACGCGCCTTTTACATATTTTCCAATTATTGTCGCGTAATTTTAAGGCTTAGGCCGCCCAAGACTACGCGCTTATTTCTAAATTTCCACTTTAATCAAGTAGTTCTATCGTAAAAGGTTCATGCTCTTCTATTAGTTACCTCTGATTTTTCATAAATTATTTGGGGCCAGTTACAGCATCATGAAATAAACTGGACCAGACAACTGTTTCAAAAAAGGGATGCCACCTAAGATATGTCATCTAATGTAGCATCCCCTTGATTATCTTCAATTTTCTTTGAAACAAAAATCAGTTAACAATAGAACCGGCTATAGCAAAGCCCTTCTTGTTTCCAAAGCCTGCCTTTGTATATGTTATTGCACCATCCTTTAGCTTATCCTGATTCTTTTCTTTTATCTGTCCCTTCTTAAGACCTGCAACTCCTAAATAAATGCCTGTCTTTCCGTGCTCAATGTAAATCTTATATTTGTAAACTTCTGTTTTTCTCCAGCTCCAAATGTAATAAGTTGTACGTCCTTCTTTAGCTTTTAAAGTTTTAGAAGATGATGAAGCAGAATAATCCAGTCCTCCGCTCTGTATAAATACACCATCAGAATTGCCTTTTAATGTATTGCCATTGGCGTCAATCAAAAAGGTACAATAACTTGCTATTTTACCACCCTTTTTTCTGGATTCCTTAACTGTCTTTATAATATCCGTTTTAGACATTTTAGCTTTCTTTAAATTGAGCGTAACCTCGTACTCATCATAATACCCCTTTTCTCCGTTAGCCCATTCAAGAGGAATCGCTTCTTTAATCTTTACAGAATTCATTGAAAAGGATGCTTTCTTAGCTTTAGCGCCCTTATACATTACAGCCTTTACTTTTCCGGAATTAGCAAATTTAACCTTTCCTGCTGCTTGCGCATTTACAGGCGCTAATGTAAATGCTACTACCAAAGCAAGCATCAGCGCTAACATCTGTTTCATAATTTTCTTCATTTCTTTCACCCCCATAGTTTTTTTAATTTTCCGTGACAAAAAAATAATCGTTACAGAAAAAGCATCTCCATAACGATTAATATTTTAACATGTATCAATAACTAATTATCATTTTAATGTATAAAATTTTCATAAAATTTCATTCTAAACGAAATAAAAAATCATAATGCTGATTCAGTACTTTTTTCAGTAATGACAAAGAATCCTCTGCATTTTACCATCCCTGGAGATCGTTCTCATCCTTCTTCTCTCTGCTCATAAGCTCTCTGACAGCTTCTATTGCAGGCTTATTATTAAAGAGCACCTCATTTACCTGCTCAACAATAGGCATCTCAACATCATATTTCTTTGCAAGAGCAAGTGCAGCTGCGGCGCTGTTAACACCCTCAACTACCATCTTGACTTCTCTTGTAGCTTCTTCACAAGTTTTACCCTGACCAATGAGAATACCTGCTCTTCTGTTTCTGGAATGCATGGAAGCACAGGTAACAACAAGATCGCCTATACCTGAAAGGCCCGAGAAGGTCTCATAATCTCCGCCCATTGCAGCACCAAGTCTTGACATCTCAGCGATACCTCTGGTGATAAGAGCAGCCTTTGCATTATCTCCAAAGCCAAGTCCATCACATACACCTGCCGCCAGAGCTATTACGTTCTTAAGCGCTGCACCGATCTCGATGCCCAGCATATCAGGACTTGTATAAACTCTGAAGCAATCTGACATAAAGGCATCCTGAACAGCCTTGGCAGATTCCTTGGAAAATGCGCTTACAACAATAGTAGTGGGAAGGTCTTTTCCAACCTCCTCTGCGTGAGAAGGTCCTGAAAGCACTGCCACATCTCTGCCCGGAAGGACGTCTAATATTACATCTGACATCAGCATAAGTGAGTCAGCCTCAATACCCTTTGCACAGTTTACGATTATCTGATGCCTCTCATCTTCGTTTGCAAGATAAGGCTTCATCTTTTCACAAACTTCTCTGACAGCAATTGAAGGAACAGTTACGACAATCATATCCTTGTCCCTAAGCGCATCCTCCATGCTATCGGTTATCTTAATAGAACCATCAAGAATTACTCCGGGAAGCTTGTCCTTGTCCTCCCTGTTTAGTTTAAGTCTTTCAGCAGATTCTCTGCTTCGTGCCCAAATAGTTACATTTGCTCCGTTTTTCCAAAGTGTTCTTGCAAGTGCAATTCCCCAGCTACCAGAGCCTATGACCGCTATGTTGTTACTGTCCAAGTTGTCCTCCTTTTTTAATCTACCTTGTTCTTTTTCCAGATATAAGTCTTTCTCTCTTCGCCTCTTACAAGTCTTCCGATGTTAGTTCTGTGCTGATAAAAAGCCAGAGCAGTCATCGCAAAGGCAATCAGATACATCTCTATAAGATACGTCTGAGGCATTCCAAGAAGCCCCATCTGTCCCTCTGCCACCAGCTGAATAAAAAATACAGCGTAGAGACAAAGTGATCCAAGAGACACAAAATGTGTGATGTTAAAAGGAATCAGGAATGACAAAAGTCCCCCGATTACGAATGTCCATTTAAAAGCAACTATATATCCTGCAGTACATGCAATTCCTTTACCGCCTCTGAAGTTGGTATAAAAAGGAAAATCGTGTCCAAGAACACATCCGGCAGCGGTATATATTTTCAGAAGATATTTCATATCCGTATATCCGCTTCCAAGAATCTGTCTGGTGATAAGTGAAGCTACTACTACAGCAGCTATACACTTAAGCATGTCTGCAAAAAGTACGGTAAATCCGGCCCTCGGTCCAAGAGCTCTCAGTGTATTGGTGGTTCCTGCATTACCACTTCCGACGCTTCTGATATCGACGCCCTTCATGTTGCAGTAAATAACCGCAGACTGTATAAGACCAAAGCCATAGCCTATAAGCAGGCATAATCCCCTAACAAGTATGGGTGTTAAATTCATATCTTTCCCCTCCCAAGTGCATTATCGCTGCACTTATTTTTTCTGATCATTTTTTCTCTCGCGAATTATAAATCTCAAAGGCGTACCCTTAAATCCGAAGGAAGCACGGATCTGATTCTCGATATATCTTGTATATGAAAAATGCATCAGCTTTTTATCATTAACAAATATTACAAAGGTCGGCGGCTTAACAGAAGCCTGGGTGATGTAATAGAGCTTAAGCATCTTACCCTTATCTGACGGGGGCTGCTGCATAACAACTGCCTGCATCATGATCTCGTTAAGGACACCTGTTGCAACTCTCATGGCATGATTCTCGCTTACGGCATCGATCATGTCATAGAGCTTAACAAGTCTCTGGCCTGTCTCTGCGGAGATGAAAATAATCTCTGCATAAGGCATGAATGAAAGGACGTTTCTTACATCCTTTGTAAATTCATTTACAGTCTTGTTGTCCTTCTCAATAAGATCCCACTTGTTAACCGCAATGATAATGCCCTTTCCTCTGTCGTGGGCGATTCCGGCGATCTTAGCATCCTGCTCTGTAACACCCTCATCCGCATTTATTACGATTACGGCTACGTCTGCACGCTCAACAGCTGTAACAGTTCTGAGGATCATGTATTCCTCAAGCTTTTCCTTTACCTTGTTCTTCCTGCGAAGACCTGCTGTATCAATGAAGGTGTACTTCTTACCGTTGTACTTAACCTCAGTATCAATGGCATCACGTGTAGTTCCTGCAACATCGGATACGATAAGTCTGTTCTCACCGCAAAGTCTGTTGATAATAGAGCTCTTACCAACATTGGGCTTACCGATAACGGCTACCCTTATAGAATCATCCTCTTCCTCTTCGCCATCTGAGGTTGTAAAGTTCTTGGTCACTTCCTCAAGGAGATCGCCGATTCCCTGCTTATTTGCAGCACTTATAGGGAAAGGCTCGCCGATTCCAAGGTTGTAGAACTCATATACATCCATGGAATCTCTCTTGAAGCTATCCACCTTATTTACGCAAAGAACCACAGGCTTTCTGGACTTTCTAAGCATGTCCGCAACCTGAGAATCCGCATCTGTAAGTCCCTGCTTAACATCACACATGAAAATAATGACATCGGCAGTCTCAATTGCTATCTCAGCCTGATCTCGCATCTGCGCAAGAATAGTGTCATTTGTATCAGGCTCGATACCGCCGGTATCAACAAGGGTGAAGTTGTAGTTAAGCCACTCCACGTCCTGATAGATTCTGTCTCTTGTAACACCCGGTGTATCTTCAACTATGGAAATGTTTTTGCCGGCTACAGCATTAAAAAGTGTGCTCTTTCCGACGTTTGGTCTACCAACAACCGCAACTATGTTTTTTCTTTTCATAAATTACCATCCTGTTCAAAAATAAGTCCCCTGACAAAATCCATTCCCCCACTTTTGATTATTCGAACCTTAACGCCAAGCTCTCTCTCTATGTCACATACTCTGACATCATCAAGAAGATAATCCTCTCCGGCCCTCAAGACGTTCTGAGGAAGAATCAGCGTATCTCCGAGCTTCTGGCCCTTAAGCTGCTCTATTATGTCCTGTCCTGTAAGAAGACCTGTAACTGTGATCCTCTCTCCGAAGAAATTATTGGTTATCTCATGGACATGAACCGTAAGCCCCGGAATAACCTCCGTAAGCTTCTCTGCCATCTCACAGATGTACGGATAAATCAGCTTGCCGCTGGCCGTAGAAACCTCACTAGTATAAGTATTTAGATCTATTCCTTCAAGTCCGTTCTTCTTAATATCTTCAAGGCCTTCGTAGAATTCATCAAGAAGGAGTCTCACCATTCCAACGCCGTTTTCAAGCTGACCGTAGTCATCATATATCTCAGCACCCGGAATAGGAAGTCCTGCAATCATATACCACTCATCAGATGCATGAACAAAGTGATCTCCGTATTCCTTAAAGGATTTATCCTGCCAGTACTCAATCTCTGCTATTACCTTTCTGGCATCATCCCTTTCAAAGGGTTCTAAGGGATAAAGCCCGTCTCTGAATTTTGAAAGGCCAACAGGAACTACCGATACGCTCCTTAGATTCGGTCTGTAATTATACAGGTCAGTCAGTGATCTGTGAAGCTCTGCTCCGTCATTTACATCCTTACAGAGAACTATCTGACCGTTAAGCTCTATTCCAGTGCCGGGAGCACATAGCTTATCAACCTTTTTAAGTGCTTCACCTGCAAAGCGGTTATTAAGCATCTTGCAGCGAAGCTCCGGATTGGTGGTCTGGAAGGATACGTTGATGGGTGATAAGTGATACTTGAGAATCCTGTTTATATCATCATCACTCATATTTGTAAGCGTGACATAGTTACCCTGCAAAAATGAGAGTCTCGCATCATCATCCTTAAAATAAAGGGTCTCTCTCATTCCCGGGGGCATCTGGTCTATGAAGCAAAATATGCATTTGTTGCAGCAGGATCTGTAGTCATCCATAAGTCCGTTATCAAACTCGATGCCCAGATCCTCGTCATAGTACTTCTCAATCTCAAGCTCCCACTCCTCGCCGTCAGGCTTTCTTACGAGCAGCGTGAGCTCTTCATCCTGTACCATGTACTGATAATCAAAAATATCCTTTATTGGTTCATCGTTTATTGCAAGCAAACGATCCCCGGCAGCAATCTCCATTTCCTCTGCAATGCTTCCGGGTTCAACCTTTTTAATTAAATGTCCTTCGTTTTTCATAATAGTGATTGTAACATAAATTAGGTTTGTGAGATACCTTATCTTGACGTATTGGGATATGATACAATAAAATAGTGGCGTAAAAATCTATGTATTCATATATGTTAGGAGATAAAATGCCTGATTTTCATAAGTTAGATTCATCAATGCCCGTTGCTCCCATTGCACTTATTGTTATGGACAGCGCCAAGGAGCTGGGCGAACTTGTTAATTCACACCTTGTATCCTTTAGACACGATCTTCATGACACACCGGGTAATGATCCCGCTTTTCAGGGCTATGTTAAGGACGATTACAGAGTTAAATACTCAAATCCCCGCTTCGGAAGCGGCGAGTCCAAGGCTCAGATGCGTGAATCAGTCCGCGGTAAGGACGTTTTCATTCTGACAGATGTCATGAATCACAGCATGACATATAAAATGTACGGATATGACAATTACTACTCTCCCGATGATCACTACCAGGATTTAAAGAGAGTTATCGCAGCCATCAACGGCAAGGCAAGAAGAATAAACATCATCATGCCCTTCCTTTATGAAGGCAGACAGCACAACAAGAACAGCCGCGAGTCACTTGATGCGGCAGTAATGTTCTCAGAGCTTTATAAAATGGGCATCGGTAACTTCATTACCTTTGATGCTCACGATCCCAGAATTTCAAACGCTGCTCCTATCTGCGGCTTTGATAACTTCATGGCATCACCTCAGTTCATGAAGGCTCTCATCTCCGAGATTGACGATCTCACAGTTGATAAAGAGCACCTCACAGTAATAAGCCCGGACGAGGGCGCTTTGGACAGAGCCGTATACTTCGCTAACGTGCTTAACGTAGACACAGGAATGTTCTACAAGAGACGTGACTACAGCAAGGTCGTTAACGGCTCCAATCCTATCGTTGCACACGAATATCTTGGTTCATCCATAGATGGCAAGGACGTTATCATCATCGATGACATGATCTCATCAGGTTCAAGCATGATAGACACCTCCCGCCAGCTTAAGAAAAAAGGAGCAAAGCGTGTATTCATCTGCACAACCTTTGGTCTTTTCACAAACGGTATCGAGGTATTTGACGAAGGTTATAATAACGGAGACTTCGATGCGCTCATTACAACTAACCTGATATATCAGAATCCTGAATTTGTAAAAAGAGAATACTATCACGTAGCTGATATGAGTAAGTTCATGGCAACAATCATCGACTTCATGAACCACGATGATTCCCTGAGCAATGTTATCACTCCTACTGACAAGCTCCACAAGATTCTCGAAAAGTACAATTCACGTACAGCTAAGACCGAAGATCTTTTCGATTAATAAAATACAGACGGGTGAGTCCCCTCATCCGTCTGCTACGCAGACACCTGTCTTCGTTCCACTTCGGTCCGCGCAAAACCATCGTCCCCCGGACGATGTGCGCCCCCAGGGGGAAGGCGTTTTTTATTTTACCCCTGTCTTTCAGATGCGGGATTACCGTTACTGAATTTACATGTCTCAAAGGATACATTCGCCTTGAACAGGTCACCGTCGAGAACAATCTCGAACTCTCCGCCCATGGCGGTGGTAAGACTCTTGGCAATGGAAAGACCAAGTCCGGAACCTTCCGTGCTTCTTGAAATATCTCCTCTGATAAATCTCTCTGTAAGCTCTTCAGCCTTGATATTAAGCTCATTCTTCGAGATATTCTTTACTGAGAAAACAGCCTTATGGGTATCGTTCTCAAGATCAACCACCACAAGATCCATATAAACTCTGGTATTCGGAAGAGCATATTTACATACATTGTTAAAGAGGTTCTCAATAACTCTGTATAGCTGTCTTGCATCCGCCTGAATTATAACATCATACTTTTCACACTTAAGGATCGGATAGAGATTGACGCTGTCAAACTTTTCATAAAACTCACCAAGAATCTGATTAACAAACTCGGCAAAGTTCAACTCTCCAAAGGTAAGTGTAATGTTACCTGATGAAATCTTGGATGCCTCCACCAGGTCCTCAGTAAGCTGACGAAGTCTCTGGGACTTATTATCAAGGACTCTTATATACTCACTGATCTTGGGATCGTCGATATTCTCTCTTTTCAAAAGATCCACATAGTTAATGATAGAAGTGAGCGGCGTCTTGATATCGTGAGAAACGTTAGTAATCAGGTCAGCCTTAAGCTTCTCATCTCTCATACTTCGGTTGACCGCTTCCTCAACTGATGAAGAAATATTGTTAAGCTCTTCACCAATGTATACGTTGGCACTGTGAAGCTTTGTGGTATCTATCTTAACGTCTATCTCACCCTTACCAATTCTCTGAAGTGCATCAAGGATAGTGAACTTATCCTTATTAAGATTGACGATGTAGATCAGTATAGCAACGTCAAACACTACTACGATCACTATTCCGACCATACTCCATCTGAGCACCAGATAAAGAGTAAGAACAGCTGAAATCATATATGGCACAACCGTTCTTACAAACAGGTTCTGCTTCAGCGTCATTTTGTCAAACAGACCGCGAACAGCCTCTGACATCATCTTCAGCAGCGAAGTCTTGTAAAGGTAGTGTGCCTTGGTTCTTCTTATAATGCTGTACAGCGCATAAGCAAGCGCATTGTCCGCACAGAATGCAAGTCCTCCCGCAATAATCGACATATTAAGTGTATTGCCACTAATAGAGGAATAGTTATTAATCGAAAACTGGAACAATCCAAACAGGATTCCGAATACCGCTAAAGTAAATATCACCACAAGCTCAATAGGAATCATGTCTATTCGCTCAATTCCGCCCACCGTTCCGTCCGGATACTCAATTCTTCCCTCATAAATTGCAAGATGAACAAGTACTATCAGATACACAACTACAAAAAATGCAATTATCATGTGCAGCTGCCTGTAGTAAGGCATATAGCGGTTAAAGGCCTCTTTTCCCACCTTGAAATCGTCTACGTTTGCGGTCTTATTCACATCAACCGCAAAATAGAATTTCATCTGATCGGGATAAGTATATTGGAAATTGCCAAGGAGCTGTCTTAAGGTATCCTCATCTATCTGTGTGTTGGTGGAGTACTCTATATCATACGGGCAGTAATAAATGTATCTGCCGTAGGACTTAAATACATCCTTTAAGTTAAGACCATTGGTTCCGTTTTTCAGGGACTCAACATTTGTAAATACATCAGTTCTTGCATTGATAGTCCTTGTGATATAGTACCTTAGATTAGTCTTATAAAAACCGTATTTATCACTGTATTCAGCATAGCGGTCATAGCAGGCTGCCATGGTTGAAGCAGTCTCTGTGATGTTTGCGCATAGCTCGTTATACTCGTCCCAGTCTGATACGATGTCCTCTATATTTTCATCATAGATGGTTTTATATCTTGGAACCAGAACTGTGTGGAAGCCCGCTCCGTCCTTATCAGCTTCCTTAACATTGGTACGAACCGTATTGTTATCAAGCTGAGAATTGAGGAAGGCATTCATACCACCTTCAACATTGTTCTTCAGAAGATGCGTATAAACCGTTGTTGTAGCAAGATAGTTATTGCTCTCAGAGCTGGTAAAGTTAACATCCTCATACTCGAAGCCGTTCTGTGACCACTTAATAAGGTTGGACACAGGATAAACAGCTGTTATGTAGTCAGATTGCAGAATACTGTTTCTGTTGATAAAAGCTGTAACATCTATGCTCTTATTGCCATCATATACACCATCAGTCTCAAAGAGCGACTGATAGGCCGAAAGCTCTACAACATTTCTTAAATTGTTTTTCAGAATCTCATTAAACAGTCCCGAATCCGAATAGGATAATTCGCTGTCCTCATTCTGAAGGTTGTAAACATGGCTGTCTGCGCCCTTAAAGGAAGATCCCTTGTAAATGTAAAATATCAGCGCAACTACAATCGCAATACATGTGTGCAGAAAAATCCTCAGAATGTATCTGCTGACCCAGGACATCGTCTTTTGTCTAAACAGTTTCTTAATCATTATCAGTCCTCAGTGTCGATTTTATAACCTACCCCCCATACAACCTTAAGATACTTAGGATTTTTAGGATCGATCTCAATTTTTTCTCTTATATGTCTGATATGTACTGCTACTGTATTATCAACTGATACGGCATTCTCATTCCAGATATTCTCGTATATCTGGTTTATTGAAAATACCTTACCCTTGTTTTTCAGAAGGAACATCAGGATGTTGTACTCGATCTTGGTGAGCTTAACCTCTTCTCCATCCACTGTAACTGATTTGGAATTATCGTTAAGCACAAGTCCTCCTGCCTGGAAAATGAATTCATCATCAGCGTCCTTGTCATCAGCATTTCCAAGCTGAGTATAACGACGAAGGTTGGACTTTACTCTCGCAACAAGCTCAAGCGGATTAAAGGGCTTTGTAACGTAGTCATCAGCGCCGATATTAAGACCAAGGATCTTATCTGCGTCCTCAGACTTTGCAGAAAGAATAATGATCGGTATAGAGCTCTGCTCTCTTATCTTCATGGTGCACTGAATGCCATCCATGACAGGCATCATTATGTCTATTATCGCAGCGTGGATCTCATTCTTCTGAACGATCTCCAGAGCCTCCAGACCGTTGTAAGCCTTGAAAACATTGATACCTTCCTGCTTCAGATATATATCAATCGCCTCAACTATTTCCTTATCATCATCACAAACCAGTACGTTCTGCACTTCTAAAACCTCCTCTAAAAAATAAACATATTACCAACTCTTGGATGGAATATATGAAAATGCATTTTTATGCCATATTATATGAACCATCGATGTTTCGTCAACCTTTATAGCCACAACATCATATCTTATAGGGAAATCATCGCTGATTCCATAGCGTCTTCTATAAAAATCAGAAACGCGGCAGATTATCCTTTGCTTGCGATAATCAACCGCTGCCTCCGCATCCCCGAATCGGGTTCCGGTTCTGTATTTTACTTCTATAAAAGAAATATACTTATCATCTCTTGCAACTATATCAATCTCGCCTGATTTACTCCTGAAGTTCCTGCATACTATCTTAGCTCCGTTTTCAGTAAGATAATCGCAGGCAAGATCTTCATAGTAGGTTCCTGTCTGTCTCTTATTCATAAATCCTAGTGGGCAGCTTCCTTGGCCTTTATCTTATCCATAGCATCCACGAATACAAGTATTTCTGCCACAACCTCGTAGAGCTCGGGAGGAATCATCTCACCGATCTCAAGCTTGGAAAGTGTGTCAGCCAGCTTGCTGTCCTCATGAATGGGGATGTTCTGTTCCTTAGCAGCGTCGATAATCTTCTCAGCCACAAGGCCCTGTCCGCTTGCTATAACCTTCGGCGCCCCGTCTTCATTTGGATCGTAGGCAAGGGCTATGGCCTGCTTTGGCTTCCCATCTTTAGCTTTTCCTTTTTCTTTATTTAAATCTGCCATAATCCATACCTCTTAAGCTCTCGCATCAAAAGATGTCATAGATAAAAAAGCAGTTTTCTTGGCATCAAGTATCGCTTCTACCGGCGGATCCTCGCTGTCGGAATCCTGGTCCGTATGAAGCAGCATTTTGGCTTCCATATTGTAGCCGCGTTTGTTAAGTCTGGCTGTCAGCTCATCTATGTGCTCCGCAATCAGATCAATTACAGATTCATCTGCCACATAGAAATTGGTCTTAACATTCTTGTCCTTCATCTTTACATACACATCGAGAGGACCAAGATTATCCATATCAAGATGTAAAATAGCGCTTACGGTATCTCCCGGCTCAAATTTTCTTTTGCCGTTGGAATATACATACAGATCTCCATGAGCATCCTGATCAGCCATCTTGAGTGGCAGTTGAACATAGTGGAACATCTGGTTTATCTGATTCATAAAGTCGATGTTGTTCTGAAGATTGGCAGCGCTCTGGGCCACCTTATTGCCGGGCCCAAGGCTCTCTGTAAGCTGCTGTGTCAGCTGCTTTGCCTGCGTGTTTAGTCTCTCGTACAGATTCTGTACATTTTCCTTAAGACTCACATCATCAGGCTTTAAAAGCCATTCATCCTGCATGATACTCTTCATGAGCTTATTGTACTCATTATTTCCAAAGAGTCTTGTGAAGGCCTTCTCAGCGCCCTCAGAGGAGTGGGCTGATGTGTTGTATGCCTCTGCAAGCTCTTTTAAAAGAGCTGTCTGATCTATCTTTGCAAGATCACCTGAGGTGGTCTGCGCCAGGAGCTTTTGTATCTCAGGTCCGGTGGCTCCGGTGCTGGAATTAAGCTCTTTAATTATATTTGCAAAATCATTACTAAGCGTAATCTTGGGATTCTCAGCTCTGCCTTCCCTAACCACTGCCCCGGGATCTCCCTTTATAGCGGCATCCTCAGCATTTACCTGTTTGGAAGTAACCTCTAATGCCTCACCATCTGCAAGCTTTGCATCCTGCAGCTTTCCTTCAACATTTTTTTCATCTGAGGCAGCTCCTTCTATGATCTTAGGACTAACGCCCTCAGCTGTTTTCATGGTTCCATCCTGGTTAAGGGCATCTGCTACATTTCCCTGACCCTGAGCATTTTCCTGCAAAACTGCGGTATTAGTGGCTTCGGGATTAGCCATATTGGCATCCGTAGTAACAGCCTTCTCACTTAAGACCGCAGCCTCTTCCATCTGCTGTGCTCCCTTTGAGAGCATATCCAGAATACCTCCATAGAGGTCGTTGGCAGCCTTTCCTTCGCCATTCTGAACAAGCTGGTTATATGCCTCAGGAAGATCATCCATTATGGAATTCATGGTTTCAACCACCTGATGCTCGTAGTTCTTATAGCTTTCGAACTGAGCAATATTCTGGTCTGTAATGGGAATATCAAGGGCTTTCATCTGAACAAGTGATGAAACGCCGGCATCCGGATTATTATTTACTATCTGATGCATGGCATTTAAGGAATCCTTGTCGATTCCCATACCATTTTCCATCATGGTCTTAACCATGTTAACTGTGTCCTGATTCACCTCTATTCCGGCGGCATTCAGGGCCTTAAGTGCGGTTGGATCTATTGAAGTATTTTCATAAAGAGGGGTAAGAGTTATCTGATTAGATACTCCGCGAACCTCAAAGGAGAGAACCTGGCCTTCCTTAAGGTACATGCCATCCTGCAATTTTGCAGAAATAACCATATCATCCCCAAGCCTTATCTGGGCGCTCTTAACACCGCCCTCATCAGTCATGGAAATGATTTTACCGGAAAGCCTCTCGCCGGTCTCTAAAGACCGCAAAGATTCCTGTGATTCAGACGTCTTCTGATTTATAATTCGCCCATCAACCTGTACTACAGGTCTGTTGGTGTTCAGATTCTGAATGATACTCATAGGCCTCTCATCCGTCAGCTGTGCTGACACCTTCTTACCAGTAAGAAGGCTTCATTTAACCTCTAAAAACAGGCATCAATTACAAAAATTCTTGATAAAGGATCTTCTGTGTATTTCACAGGGGCCGTTCTTCTTAAGCGCCTCTATATGATCAGCGCTGCCATAGCCCTTGTTATGTGCAAAGCCATACCCCGGATACTTGTCATCAAGCTCAGCCATAAGTCTGTCCCTTGTCACCTTGGCAATAATGCTGGCCGCGGCGATGGAAACGCTCTTGGCATCTCCCTTGATTATGGACTCCTGCTGATACTCCTCAAGCTGAGGAATGTGAACAGCGTCTATCAAAAGGACATCCGGTTTAACTGAGAGATTGGCAACGGCCTTGGCCATAGCCTCATAGGTCGCCTGCAGAATATTGATCTCATCTATTCTGTTGTGATCACTACAACCGATACCTACAGAAATAGCCTTATCATAAATCTCCTGATAAAGCTCTTCTCTCTTTTTTTCGGATAATTTCTTAGAATCATTTATATAAAAAATTTCTGCGTCCGCAGGCAATATTACAGCTGCTGCATAGACAGGACCTGCAAGAGGACCTCTTCCAACCTCATCGATTCCGCAGATATACTTCTTATCTGCATGAAGTCGCTCGTATGCACGCATCTCATAGAGACGCTGCTTTTCATTTTCTATAGCTGTAATATGCTTCTTTGCAGACTCCACAAGCTTAACAACACCTGCTCGTGAATCTGCCCCGTACTTTTCACAAAAAAGCTGATATCCTTCCGTATCCCCGATACTCTGTAATTCAGCCTTAATATCACCTATTTTCTCAGCCATTGTTAGTATTTTCCTTATTCTTGTCTATTATGCCAAAGGATGAGAAGGGATAGATTCTAAGCCAGGTTCTGCCTATGATGTCAGAGCCTTTGATATTACCAACGCTGGGCTCTCTTGAATCCATGCTGTAATTTCTGTTATCTCCCATTACAAAGTACTCATCTTCGCCAAGAGTTATAGGCTCTGCAGCCCTTCCGGGATTCTGGATGATCTCTGCTCCGAAATGCTCCTCAAGAATCTCTCCGTTAATGTAGATATTACCGTTATAATCGATCTGAACAGTCTCGCCGGGAAGTCCGATGACACGCTTAATGAAATATTCACTGGGATCCTGCGGATAAGGGAATATTACGATATCAAAGCGCTTAGGATCTGAAAATCTGTATGTGATCTTATCTGCCATAAGAACATCGCGATCATGAAGAGTGTACATCATTGATTCTCCATCAACGTCAGTTCTCTGTGCCACGAATTTCATAAAACACCATGTAGCAATTACTACAATAATGATTGTAATTATGGTACTTCCAGCATTCTCAAAAAACTCTTTCATCTTATTCATATCGGTCTCTCCAACGAAATTTTTCCAAGTCTCCCGTTTCTAAAGTCATCCAAAAGCTGCATGCAGGCTCTGTCTATATCAGCCTTGCCTCCCTGCTTTATAAGCTTTCTGTTATCAGCTATCGCAGTCAGAATTGATGACTCGGGAGTTTCATATGGGTCCTCCTCGTAGAGGAGCTTCTGCTCATCCGTAACACCGTACTTCTCAGAAAGTGTGCCCGGATACCAGTCCTCAAGGATCCTTATAAGATTAACAGCAAGTTCGCCCTTATCAAGGTTCTCATCATTCATTGAGCCTATGAGTGCAAGGTGAAGTCCCACAGTCTCATCATCAAACTTGGGCCACAGCACACCGGGTGTATCCAGAAGCTGTAAGTTCTTACCAAGCATTATCCACTGTTTTCCCTTGGTAACACCGGGCTTATTGCCGGTCTTGGCCGCCGCCTTACCTGAAATCTTATTTATAAAGGTGGATTTACCCACGTTGGGAATACCTGCAACCATAGCCCTTATGGGCCTGTTTACGATTCCCCTCTTTTTATCTCTCTCGATCTTCTCACGGCAGCTCTCCGTAACCTGGTCAAGAACCTGTCTCACCTGAGAACCGGTCTTGGAATTCATCTCCATTACCCTTGCTCCGGTAGAAGAAAAATACTCAATCCATTCCTTGCTTATGGCCGGGTCTGCCAGATCTGCCTTATTTAATATTACAAGCCTGGATTTATTCTGCCCAAGCTTATCTATGTCAGGATTCCTTCCTGACATGGGTATTCTGGCGTCAGTGAGCTCAATAATGAGGTCAACCATGCGTATATTTTCCTGCATCATACGCATCGCCTTGGTCATATGACCGGGATACCACTGATAATTATTCATATACTCTTCCTTTTATTCTATAAGACCGGTTTTGCCTTCCTTAGATCCGTAGGCAAACCATGCCTTTCCCGCAATGGTGTCGCTCTTCACAATGCCGATATTGGCACTCCTGCTGTCCTCACTGCTGTTTCTGTTATCACCGAGAACGAAAAATTCTCCATTACCTAAGGTTATTTCGTTTTCAGCAATACCTGCTTCTTCCATTTTATCATATTTACCGTCCTCAGTGATGACAGTTTCACCATTAACCACAAGATTACCGTCCACGATCTGAACCTTCTCACCTGGAACAGCCACTACTCTCTTAACATAATAATGGGATTTTGCATTACCGTTGGGAAGAAAAACAATAACATCATTCTTCTTAGGAGATGTCAGTCTGTAAACTATCCTGTCAACAAGCACACTCTGGCTGTTGTAGAGGGCTGTCTCCATCGAATCACCGATTACGCGGACTCTCTTTCCAAAGGACAGCACAAGAACAAAGGCCACAAAGACCGCTATAGCAGTATAAAAAAGCCACGAAAGAAGTTCTCTTATAAACTCCGGCGTAACTGTTTTTTTCTTTTCCTGAAACATTGACTGATATCTCTGTCTTCTGCGCATATTATCTCCATCAACTACAAAATAGGATGCCGCTTAATGTTAAAAAAGGGCAATTACTAAAAAGTAACTGCCCTTACCAAAGAAATCAATTCTTAGCGAACCTTTTCCTTGACCTTTGCCTTCTTACCTGTGAGGCCCTTAAGGTAGTTAAGCTTAGCTCTTCTAACCTTACCCATTCTCACAACTTCAACCTTCTCTACAAGAGGAGAGTGAAGAGGCCATGTCTTCTCAACGCCTACGCCGTTTGAGATCTTACGAACTGTGAAAGTTGCGCGGTTTGAACCACCCTGAATCTTCTTAACAGTTCCTTCGAAAACCTGTACTCTTTCGCGGTTTCCTTCCTTGATCTTGTTGTAGACACGAACTGTGTCACCTGTGTTGAACTCGGGAGCGTTCTGGTTAAGCTGCTCCTTCTCGATCTCTGCAATGATTGTGTTCATTTGCTTTCTCCTATACTATATAAATGGACGTTCTTAAATACATTTCTAAAAGTGCGTACCAGAGGACCGTCATTTTCGCAACTACATGATATTAACATATCCAAAGTAAGCTCGTCAAGGTTTTTTACTTTATACCTATGCTTTTTGTCCGCCCTTTCAGGGTTCGATTTATCCATATAATCATTATCTTGATTTAGGTTTTATATGCATGTCTGTTGGGCCAAAGCTCAGAGGCAGGATTTCAGTAAGATCATATACCTCATATTGATTTTTACCATCTTCCTGTCCGGTGAGAAGGATTATCTTAAAATCATCATCACAAAATTCGCGGATTACCTGACGACATACACCGCAGGGTGAGCAAAGCTCGAGTTTTTCCTGATCTTCAAAACCTCCTACTATAGCCAAAGCTTCAAATTCTCTTTCACCCTCGCTTATCGCCTTAAAGAACGCTGTGCGCTCAGCACAGTTTGTGGGTGTATAGGAAGCATTTTCAATATTACAGCCCTTGTATACCTTTCCTTCCTTTGTCATCAGCGCTGCACCCACCTTGAAATGACTGTAGGGTGTATACGCCATCTGTCTTGCCTCAAGTGCAAGCTCTATAAGTTCCTCGTATGTTTTCATCGTTTTACCTATGGCATAACCTTATATGCCATTTCCCTGTTTCTATTTTGTATTCTTTTTATCCTCAGCAATAAGCTTTCTGATAGCCTCTACAGTAACCTTGATAGCTGAATCTGTATCGTGTGCCTGCGGATTATCAAGTCCGGCCTTAGCTCTCTCCTGGTTTGCAACTGTGAGCATTATGGCACCTGTTCTTGCGCGGAGCCATTGTCCAACTATGAAAAGTGTGGATGACTCCATCTCTGAGCCAAGACAGCCGCATCTCTTCCATGCCTCCCACTTGTTCTGAAGCTCATAGAATACAGGCTTTGTTTCAGGCTCATGCTGACCATAGAATGCATCCTTACACTGAACCACGCCCACATGGTGTCTGAAGCCAAGCTCCTTGGCTGACTCCTTGAGCGCCTGTGTAACCTCAAAGGTAGATACTGCAGGATACTCGATAGGCGCGTATTCCTTGGAGGTTCCTTCAGCTCTTACGGCTCCGTTAACAACAATAAGATCTCCGCCAACTACATCAAGCTGCATTCCGCCACAGGTTCCGACTCTGATAAAGGTATCTGCACCAATCTTATGCAGCTCCTCAATTGCGATTGAAGCTGAAGCGCCGCCAATTCCGGTGGAAACAACGCTTACCTTTTCACCTTCTAAATATCCTGTATATGTATTGTATTCACGATTGTAAGCAACCTGCCTGGCATCATCAAAATATGCTGCAATTTTCTCACATCTTCCGGGATCGCCGGGCAAAATAACATATCTTCCGACGTCTCCTTCCTTAAGATGAATATGGTACTGATATCCAGCCCCTTCTGTATAATCAACCATTATTAAAACCTCCCGGTAATCATATTTTAAGTACTTATTTTATGAGTGGATTTTTATTATACCACTATTTTGTCAGGAACTCACTTTTAACGTACATACTCCTTAAAATATGTATCGCCCGAAGCATCTGACCTTAGCTGGCATCTGGCCTTTACTGTATGGTCATTCTTGCAGGCAACATACCATATATCTTCATCCGGTGAAGCACCTATTACATCCCATTTTTCAGGATTCTTATAATAGATGATCCCACAATAATCCAGCATATATCCATAGTCCTTAACAGGAGCCATTTCAAAGTCCATATATTCTGTCCCATCAGAATTTTTAAAATTATAGATATAGCCATTTTTCAAAATCGGCGAATCGCCGTAGTAATTGATATAACCTGTTGCTTCGACGTAGCCGTCAAAGGCATGAGCTGTAAAGGTACCGTTTGTATCAACTTCAATCCACGTAGGTAAATCCGATTCCTCTGTGAACCTATACCATATTCCGGGAAGTTCTTCTCCGTACTCACCTTCGATTTTAGACTTTCCTTCCTTTAAATATGAATCGTCAGTAATCGGAGCCCCAATAGGAGTTATCCCTATTGGAGCAACTTCCTTCATACGATTAAGCTCAGCTTCCAAATCTTTGACTTCCGACAGCAGCGCAACATTATTATCAAAAAGCCTCAAAAATGCATTTTCATCTACACCGGGCTTAAATGTTATCGTTTTATCTGTTCCATATATATCTATATCCGTTTCCATTGCCGGAAGATAATACATAGGAAGTACATAACTTTTTTTCGGCGAATAATACATCTGTCCGTACATGGAGTACTCACCGCCCTGCTCCACTTTTCCGTCTGAATAGCTAAAAACATGTATCGGATGCCATGGACAATCTCCATTTGCAATCGCCAGTTCGCATGTATCATCATCGTCAAGATAAATAAGTTCAAAATACACACAGCTCTTATCTACAGGCTTATCCGTCTCTCCAAAATCGTCTTTATATAAGGTGCTTACCGCAGGATGATCCATGTAATCAGACAAGAACTCAGCGTAGGCTTTTATTTCTTCATCTTGTCTGTTAGCAGCCAAGCCCATAACAAAAACAGCACTAATGAATATTGAAAATAATGATTTCAAATTTCTCTTCTTCATTCTTCCCCTCACATTCTTTGTTACGGCGTATAAGGCTCTTTAATTAGATCTTCCGCAAACTCAGTATACCTGTATTTCACTAATGCAGGTGTCATCATACTTTGCCCCTTTTTTGGCACCTGTAATTGTTATAACAATAGTATCCGTAACAACCGGTTCATCAAGCCCTATCCTTGTACGACTGGTGTCTGCGATATATTTCGCATCAAAGCCTTCATCTGCATAACCTTCCATTACGTTTTCTGTGACTACATTACCATCTCCAAAATCCACTGTAGCTTCGGTCAGCATGCCGTTATTTGTGTATTGTTCATAGCCTGCTGTATAGCCATTGCAGATAAGAACTCCGCATACAGGCTGCTTTTTATCAAGATGAAGTACTATTTGCTCACCTTCTCCTGTTCCAGGAACCCCCTCAGCCCAAACAGTTGTATTATCACCATCCACAAGATTCGCTCCCGAATATGTCTTATCTCCGGATTTTGGAAGTTCAGATGAAGTCTCTACAGAAGCTACTTCAATCTTATAATCACGATATCTTCCGCACAACAATGTAACTCCATACCTGCTATCAGGATTTTTTCTAAAGAGTATATCAGCACAGCCTAAATATTCCTCGTCACCACCATTGCTCTCATAGAACCCCGGACCTGATACGAGAAAATACTCGTCATTATCATAATATTGCTTATTATATATTATCTGCCAGCCCTCACCATCAGCATAAAGCGGATAATAATAGTCATCATCAACGTTTTCATACTCATCGGGGATAAAATCCTCTTCGCCATAGAATTCTTTAAACAATTCCTTTACTTTGTCTAATGGAATTGCTGTTTCTCCATTCACCTTTTCAACAATGTCTTCATATAAAGGAAATTGCATAAAGAGAACACTGTTCATAATCTGAAAACGAAGTGAAAACTTATTATCATTATCCATCTCAGAAAAAATCTCATTCTCATAGCCAAGAATTCTTGCACCGCTTACACAATCGCACATTCCCGACAAGATATCAGCATTTGAAGGAACAACCGGCTCAGTCTCTCTAAGGGAATCAATTATAGAGATGTAGTCTGAATTCGACAGTGCAGAGAACTCTGCCCCCACATTATCTTCTATTTGTTCTGATTCCTTGGTTTGTGCCAGTAAATCATCTTTTTCCTGCCCAAGCAACAATGTAGCAACCAGTGATGTTGCAATTATTGCATTTACTTTTCTCCAATTCATAATTTGTCCCCCTATCATCCTTTGGCATAACACTTAATGTTTGCGGCTACACATAGATTATACAATCAAATAGCGTCTATCCAGTCTGTTTATAAAAATTTTAGTTATTAACTAATACCGGTAGCAATCTACCTATCAGATAGCAAAAAACGCTTTAAAGAAAGACTCATATAATCTTTCCTTAAAGCGTTCAGTAATTATATATCCCTTAGTCAAACAATCCATCCATTACATGAATTGTCATTACTTTGTTCTCAATATCAATATTTTTTACGCACTCCTTGATGCCCGGTATCATAACTGTTTCTGCATCCTCTTCATCAGTGCGTTTCATCTCGTAGACATCGTTGGCGCCTGTCTGGATGACCTGCTTGATAGTACCAAGCTCTTTACCATCTTCATCAATAACTGTCATACCCTCAAGATCGGCGAGATAATACTCACCCTCTTCAAGAGGAATTGCGTCCTCGCGGGGAACTATAAGGGGCTTCTGACGGAAGCGCTCAACCTCATTGATGTCATTATATTCCTTAAACTTCACTATAACGAACTTGCTTCCTATCTTCACACGCTCTATGTTGAGTTCCTTCTTCCCATCACGGCCTGTATCCATTATTACCTTCTTCAGTTTCTTGAATCTGTACGGATCATCTGTTGTAGGGAAAACATTTACTTCACCCTTAAGTCCGTGTGCTTTTACAATTACACCTACCTGAAAATACTCTTGCATTATATTCCTCCGTAGCCTAGTGTCACCTCATCCCGGTCACAACAAAGTATCAGCTGTTTTCTTCTATCTTATCTAATATTTTATTCCTCTTTTTCAGTGCCTTGGCTGTAAATTGTTCCGGATGCTCCTCCACATATTTATCGTAAAGCTCCGGTCTGCGCTCCTTAGTTCTCTCAAGAGACTTCTGAAAGCGCCACACATCAACATTAGCATGATTCCCCGACAAAAGTACAGGCGGAACTTTTTTATCCATCCATATCTCGGGTCTTGAATACTGCGGGTACTCAAGCAGACCATCGTCAAAGGACTCTGTTTCTGCTGATTCTTCGTTATTCAAAACTCCCGGAACAAGCCTCGATACTGCATCTATCATTACCATGGCCGGTAACTCACCACCTGTAAGAACATAGTCCCCAATAGAAATGTAATCAGTCACTATCTCCTCAAGAACTCTCTCATCAATTCCCTCGTAATGTCCACAAAGAAAAATCAGATCCTCGCTCTGTGACAGCTCCCTTGCCATGCCCTGTGAAAATACTTTTCCCTGGGGAGTGACATATATCACTCTGGGATTAGCATTAGGATTTTTCTCCCTTATCTCTTCAAGGATTGCCTTGTAGCAATCGTAAATAGGCTGTGCCTGCATAAGCATACCTGCACCGCCTCCATATGTATAATCATCAACCTTGTTATGCTTATTGTTAGCATAGTCTCGGATGTTTACTGCCTTTGCAAAAATTGTTCCCTTATCAATGGCTCTCTTAAGTATGCTGGTGTTAAGTACATCCATAACCATTTCAGGGAATAACGTCATTATATAAAAATTCATTACATCACCACACACCCTTATCAGGCGCCTCGCGCCACCTTCCATCACTCTTCCGTGAAGGCAGGGTTATTATTAAAATAAATAACCCGGAACTGGAACACAGCTCCGGGCATAGTCATATCATATCAGTCGACAATTTCGACATCAACTCTAAGATTTTCTCTGGAAGATGCTGCCTTCACAACAGAGCGAATAGCTTTAGCAATTCTTCCTTGTCTTCCGATTACCTTACCCATATCGGAAGGTGCAACATGCAGCTCTATAACGATGTTGCGGCCTTCGTTTTTCTCGTTAACCACAACTTCATCCGGATTATCAACCAGAGCCTTTGCAATTACTTCAACCAATTCTTTCATGAATTTTCCCCTAGTTTTAAGTGATTACTTAATACCTGCCTGCTTGAAGATCTTGTTTACAACGTTTGTAGGCTGAGCACCGTTTGAAAGCCACTTCTTAGCAAGCTCCTCGTTAACCTTGCATGTGCTGGGATCTGTGTTAGGATCGTATGTACCAATCTCCTCGATGAACTTTCCGCTTACAGGGAACTTAGAATCAGCTACTACGATACGATAAAAAGGAACCTTCTTCTTTCCGATTCTCTTAAGTCTAATTTTTACTGCCATTTTTAAAATCCTCCATTTAAAAATAAAAAATAATGTTGACTATGATAAACGAATTTCTCCGCAATCATTTAGTTTTATATATGAAATCCGGCTATGCCGAATATGCATATCAGAAAAATTTACCAAATCCGCCTTTTCCTAAACCGCCAAGACCGCCCAGGCCTCTTCTGCCCTTCTTACCCATAAGTCCGGGCATCTGCTTCATCATCTTCTGCATCTGCTCAAACTGCTTAATAAAACGGTTTACTTCAGCTATATCATTACCTGAGCCCTTAGCTATTCTGTATTTTCTCTGAGGACTCATGAGCTTGGGATTCTTACGCTCTTCAGGAGTCATTGAAAGCACGATAGCTTCAATCCTTGCAAGCTGCTTCTCATCCGGGAGCTGATCATCACTGATCTTACCCATTCCGGGAAGCATCCCCATTATTGCTCCAAGGCCGCCCATGTTGCGCATCTGCTTCATGGATTCAAGGTACATCTCAAAATCGATCTTACCCTTTTTCATCTTGGAAGCCATCTCGCGCTCTTTTTCCTCATCGCGCTCACGATTTGCTTCCACAGCCTTATCTATCAGACTAAGGACATCACCCATTCCGAGGATTCTGCTCGCCATACGATCCGGATAAAACTGCTCCAGATCTGAGAGCTTCTCTCCCATACCTACGTAAAGAATAGGCTTACCTGTAACCTGTCTCGCAGAAAGTGCCGCACCACCTCGGGTATCACCGTCCATCTTACTGAGGACGATACCATCGATACCGATGCGATCATTGAACTGAACTGCCACATCAACTGCAGCCTGTCCGGTCATGGCATCAACAACAAGGAGTGACTGATGTACAGTAACTGCATTCTTGATGTCGATAAGCTCCTGCATCATATCTTCATCGATCTGCAGACGACCTGCAGTATCGAGAATTACCACATTCTCATTGTTCTTCTCAGCATGAGCGATCGCAGCCTTGGCAATCTCTACAGGACTGACGTCCGTACCCATTGAGAAGAAATCAACCTCCTGCTTCTCAGCATTTATCTTAAGCTGATCTATAGCAGCCGGTCTGTAAATATCGCAGGCAACAAGCAGGGGCTTTTTACCCTTAAGCTTAACCTTGCCGGCAATCTTGGCAGCGGTGGTTGTCTTACCAGTACCCTGAAGACCACACATCATGATAACTGTGATGCTCTTACCGGGCTGGAACTGAATCTCAGTGATCTCAGAACCCATGAGATCTGTCAGCTCTTCATCAACTATCTTAACAACCATCTGAGCAGGATTAAGTCCGTTTAAAACGTCCTCACCGACCGCTCTCTCCTGAACCTTGTTAACAAAGTATTTTACAACACGGAAGTTAACATCTGCCTCAAGAAGTGCCATTTTTACTTCCTTCATGGCAGTCTTGACATCTTCCTCCGACAGACGGCCCTTACCGCGCAGATTCTTAAATACGTTCTGCAGTTTATCGGATAAACTCTCAAATGCCATCTATTATGACAACTCCTCTGTGATTGATTCTATAGTCTCAAGGACTCTGCTTCTAAGCTCATCATCCTTAAGTTCCTTATCAGAAGCTGCCATCTTAAGCTCATCAAGCTGTCTTCTGATTCTGTCTGTTCTCTCGATCATATGAAGTCTCTTCTCATATCCTTCAAGAGAATTGGTGCACCTCTTCAAAAGATCATGTACTCCCTGCTTGCTGATATCGTACTCCTCAGCTATCTCTACAAGGGAAAGATCATTGTAGACCGCATCCTCATATACCTTCTTCTGATGATCCGTCAGAAGCTCACCATAAAAATCATATAAGAGCCCCTGCTCAACTATCTTCTCCATAACTGCTCCGAATCAAAAAATGTAATAGAAAATGCGATACTATAGGCACGATGCTTATAATATCGCATTATTATTTATGTGTCAAGTATTTTTACTTTACTTTGTTCCGATATAGATATCCAGGCTTACATCCCCTTCAATTCCGTCTATATGTCCGCTTTTACTGTACTGCCACATGCCAAATTCATAGGGATAATACTGCGGGAATCCATGATATACGATCCATACGGGATACTTCTGCAAATCCTCAATATCAAGAAGTTCGCTGAAGGTTCTGATACCTCCCTGGATCATAGGTCTGTATCCGGCCTCGTCAATTTTCTGGCAAAAAGCATTGGCAATCTCAGAATAAAGCTGAGGTGAAAGCTTGGATGTTCTTGCCTCGGAAGAGCTTATCTGCTCTAAGTCTATTGCAATAGGATAAGTAATATCAGCTCCGTTCAAAAGGTCTATTACAAACTGAGCTTCCTCTGCAGCCTCAGTGGTATCTATCGCCTGGGAATAGAAATACACGCCAACCTCAAGTCCGGCCTTCTGCGCTTTAGCAAGATTAGTCTTAAAGTAATCATCCTCAAGGAGCTGACCCTCGGCTGAACCTCTAAGCCCTGCTCTTATCATAACAAAGTCGATTCCGGCTTCCTTAACCTTATTGAAATCAATATCTCCCTGTGATCTGGAGACATCAATTCCGCGGGTCACTAATATATTAGCATCCATGCCGGCGTATGATATGGATCCGTCATCACCTACCACGAAATCTTCCGGTGAAAAAGGATTTCTTGCTACATTGGGATCTATAGGTTTAAAGAAATACTGTCCTGCATATTCGGTAACAATATCGTCAGGAAAAATGCTCCTTATAGCTCCGAGCTTATCTCCCGCTTCAAGCCTTTTTCTGAACTCATTCCTGAGTTCGTCCCCCGCCTGCTTCATTGCCTCTGAAACTGCCTGATCCATAAGCTGCTGTGCCTGAGCAGTGGTGTAATATCCCTCACTCTCCAGCGCATCCAGCTCACTCTGCGAAGCATCCGCCTGTCTCTTTGTAGCCGCATTACTAAGAAGCAGTGCTATACAGGTAGAAAGTGAAAAGACACTGACCAGACTAAGGAAGATTACCGAAATGAGGATCTTCGTATTCTTTACCATTTTGCTGTAATTTTTTGGATTATCAGTATTTTTCATAAGTCTTATATTCGCTCATCAAAATAGCTCTTATAGCCTTCACCGAAAATCTCTGAAGCACTTGTTACTATCATAAACGCATCAGGATCCTCCTCGCGAACAATATCCTCCGCCAAAGGAGAAAGTCTCTTCTTTATAGCACAGAGAATAACCTTCTTCTCCTCTCCGCTATAAGCCCCCTGTCCGAAAACATGGGTAACACCAACATCAAGCTCCTCGAGAAGTCTGGATGTAATCTTATCCGTATTATCAGAAATGATGTAGATAAGCTTTGCCTCATCTCTACCATATAATACGAAATCGATAACAAATGAAGTGATCATGACTGCGAGGAATGAATAAAGCACAACCTTTATATCCCTAAGCACGATCCCCGCAAAGGTAACTACGAATACATCGCTTATCAAAAACAGTACACCTGTCTTGATATGAGGATATTTAAGTCTCAGTACTTTTATTATAACATCAGTACCGCCTGTCGTCGCATGACTTTTAAAAGTGATACCGATTCCCACCGCAACAAAGGCACTTCCGAAAATTGCGCCAAGCATTACATCCTTAACGATGAAGCCGGTGGCGTATTTGGCCAGAAGATCCGTAAAAATTGAATTCGCAATCGTAGCGTAGATAGTTGAAATTGTAAATCTTATGCCAAACTTATAGATCGCCAGGAACAATATAGGAATATTCATGAGCATGAACCAGATACCTGTTCCAATAGGCACTATCCTGTTAAGGACAATTGCCGCACCTGTTATTCCTCCGGGAGCAATATTGTTTGGATCATTGAACAGACTGGTTCCTATAGCATACAGAAATGCTCCGAAGGTTATAAAAAAATAGTCTGTTCCTTTTTTTGATATTTTTTCAACGTAAGTCATAGATTAAATATTTGTACGAACAAGTCTCGGCTTATATCCATTCTCTTCAAGGACCTTAATAATCTCTTCCTTGTGCTCGCTACCAAATGCCTCCAAAGTGATTCGCAGTTCTACAGCTGCGTTTCTGTTTATTGATACAAACTGATTATGCTCAAGCTTGATAACGTTACCGCCTGTCTTAGCAACAACTCCGGCAACAGCAGCAAGCTGACCCGGCTTATCGGGAAGAAGAACGGAAACTGTGAAGATACGATTTCTCATTATAAGTCCCTGCTGAACAACAGATGACATTGTAATGATATCCATGTTACCGCCTGAAAGTACACAGACGATTCTCTTATCCTTCACATCAAGCTGCTTGAGTGCAGCAACTGATAAAAGACCTGAATTCTCAACAACCATCTTGTGGTTCTCAACCATATCAAGGAATGAAACTACAAGATCCTCATCAGGAACGGCAATTATTTCGTCAATATTCTGCTGGATATAGGGAAAAATCTTTTCTCCGGGAGTCTTAACAGCAGTACCATCAGCGATAGTATTAACTGAAGGAAGTGTTGTTACCTTTCCGTTTTTAAGACTCACCTGCATGCAGTTAGCTCCTGCAGGCTCAACACCTATAACCTTTATCTTGGGATTAAGAAGCTTTGCAAGTGTACCAACACCTGTAGCAAGTCCGCCTCCACCGATGGGCACGAGAATCATGTCAACTGTGGGAAGCTCCTTGATGATCTCCATCGCGATGGTTCCCTGACCTGTAGCAACATCCAGATCATCGAAGGGATGAACGAAGGTGTAGCCCTTCTCATCAGCAAGCTTAAGTGCATGCTCGCAGGCTTCATCATACACATCTCCGTGAAGGATAACCTCAGCACCAAGAGCCTTTGTTCTGTTTACCTTAATAAGAGGTGTGGATGTAGGCATTACAATAGTTGCCTTAACTCCATAGCTCTTTGCAGCGTAAGCAACGCCCTGAGCATGGTTACCGGCTGAAGCGGTAATAAGACCCTTTTCCCTCTCATCCTCAGACATGGTGGAAATCTTATAGTAAGCACCTCTTACCTTATAAGCACCTGTTCTCTGAAGATTCTCAGGCTTAAGGTATACCTTGTTACCTGTTGTAGCACTCCAGTAGTCACTGAAAATCAGCTTTGTTTCAAGTGTAACCTTTTTTACATCCTCATACGCCTCCTCAAAAGCAGGAAGTGTTAAGCTCTTGTTGTTCTCAGACATGGTTTTCTCCTCCCGAATAATCTATTGAAATCCCCTCATCCGGCTGCTACGCAGCCACCTTCCCCCCAAGGGGAAGGCTTTAATTATATTGCCTTCCCCCTCTGGGGGAAGGTGTCAGCGAAGCTGACGGATGAGGGCCAATTCTTTATGAAAATAGTGCATCTACAAACTGGTCTGATTCAAATCTCTCAAGATCCTCAAGACCTTCGCCGACGCCAATATACTTAACCGGCACATTGAGTTCGGATACTATCGCTACAGCGATACCTCCCTTGGCTGTACCGTCGAGTTTTGTAAGAACAATTCCTGTAAGGTTTGCAACCTCACCGAATTCCCTGGCCTGGGAAATAGCATTCTGTCCGGTTGTTCCGTCAAGAACGATAAAGTTTTCTCTATGAATATCAGGAAGCTCCTTATCAAGAATTCTGTTCATCTTGGCAAGCTCTTCCATGAGGTTCTTCTTATTGTGAAGTCTTCCTGCAGTATCGATCATAAGGATATCGCAGTCCCTTGATCTGAATGCAGCAACCGCATCATAAATAACGCTGGCGGGATCTGCACCCTCCTTACCTGCTATAAGCGGAACCTCAGCGCGCTCAGTCCACTGTCTGAGCTGCTCTGTCGCACCTGCTCTGTAGGTATCGGCAGCTGCCACAAGAACCTTCTTGCCCTTTCTTCTGTAAAGAGCAGCAAGCTTACCGACAGAGGTTGTCTTACCTACTCCGTTTACACCGATCACGAAAATAACAGCCTTATCATTCTCGAAATCATAGGTGTCCTCGTCTGTCTTCATCTGCTCACGAATATTGGAAATAAGCAGAGTCTTGCATGCCCAGGTATCTGTAATGTGGTTATCTCTCACCTGTTCTCTGAGCTTATCCATGATACGGCTTGTGGCATTAACACCAATGTCACCCATAATAAGGGTTTCCTCAAGCTCCTCATAGAAATCCTCATCGACTGTAGAGAAGTTACTAAGGACATTATTTATGCCCTTGACCACACCTTCTTTAGTTTTAGTAAGACCATTTGACAGCCTTGCAAAAAAGCCATTTGCCATTAGTCAGTTAGCTCCTTATCAATCAAATTAACGCTGACAAGCGTGGATACGCCCTTCTCCTGCATGGTAATACCGTAGAGTCTGTCAGCACTTTCCATTGTACCACGCCTATGGGTAATTACAACAAACTGCGTGGACTTAAGTTTATGCAGATAATGTGCGAATCTTACGACGTTATTCTCATCAAGCGCAGCCTCGATCTCGTCAAGCAGACAGAAGGGTGAAGGCTTGAGGTTCTGAATAGCAAACAAAAGTGCAATTGCTGCCAGAGCCTTCTCACCACCGGAGAGCTGCATCATGTTAACAAGCTTCTTTCCCGGGGGCTGAGCGTTGATTCTGATTCCTGCCTCAAGGATGTCAACATCCTCAACGAGCTCCAGAGTTCCCTTACCGCCTCCAAACATCTCCTTGAATACCTTATCAAACTCTGTCTGGATCTTGGTGAATTCCTCCATGAACTGCTTTCTCATGGATTCATCGAGCTCTGCGATAATCTCTCTAAGCTGCTGCTCGGCTGCAACAAGGTCATCGTGCTGGGTCTTCATAAAGGTGTATCTCTCCATGAGTACCCTGTAGTCCTCGATAGCGTTTACATTTACGTCCCCGAGTTTTCTTATTGCATCCTTTAAGCTGCTAATCTGCTTCTTCATGGCAGAAACATCTGTCATGTTCTCATCACGCATGGATGCTGCATCTGTAAGGGTAATCTCATACTCATCCCACATGTAATTGATCTGAGTTTCGATTGCTTCCTTAGCGCGCTCGCATCTTGCGCCAAGTCTTGTAACCTCTTTATCGAGGCCGTTCATTGTCTGGTTAAGCTCTTCTGTAAGCTTGAAGAAATTCTTCTGGGAAGCTGTGAGCTCTTCCTTCCTTGCTCTCTTTTCATCAAGCTCCTTGCTGACATCAGTCTGCACATCCTTGGAGCTCTCGATCGTGAGCTTGATCTCTTCAATATCCTTCTTCCTCTGAGTAAGGATTTCGTCATTCTTCTTAATGGATTCAAGTATCTCATCAAGAGCTGCCTTCTCAGTATCAATCTCACCGTTTATACGATCGAGATTCTGCTGTTCGAAGGTCTCCTTCTGAAGGATCTTCTCATATTCAATATCCCAGGAGGAAACATTCTCTGATTCCTTTTCCTCCTCAGCATGAAGAGCTTCAAGCCTGGCCTGATACTCAGTAACCTTGGCCGACTCATCCTTCTCGGTCTTCTCTGAGAGCTCGAGAGCATTCTTATACTCATCGCGCTCGGTCTTTATTTCAACCATGAGCTGCTCGATGTTCTCGCTCTCAGCCTTAAGGTCTGAATAGTCACCCTTCTGCTGGTTCTGTCTCTCCTTCTCATTCTCAACATTTATTCTTGCAGTATTCTGCTCGATAAATTTGCTCTGGAGAGCAGTTCTCAGCTCCTCTATTGCTGTACGAAGCTCATTTCTGCGCTTCTTGGTATCATCAATCTCCTTCTGGAAAAGAGCGATGTCATCCTTGCACTTCTTAATGCTCTTCTCAAGGTCCTCCATCTCACGTCTTCTACCAAGGAGATTGGAGTTATTACGGAAGGTACCACCACTTATGGCACCGCCGGGAACAAGAAGCTCTCCTTCAAGGGTAACCATTCTGATTGTGTACTTATATTTTCTTGCGATAAGAACCGCGTTATCTACTGTATCTACAACTACGATTCTTCCAAGCATCGCCTTTGCAACGCTTCTGTATTTATCCTCTGTATCTACAAGCTCATCAGCCATGCCGAGGACGCCCTTTTCATTAAGAGCCTCCTGAGCCTTGAATTCCTGGGGCTCACGAATACTTGTCAGAGGAAGAAAGGTCGCACGACCTGCCCTTGATTTCTTAAGGTATTCGATCATATCCTTAGCAGTATCCTCATCATCGGTAACGATGTTCTGGATATTACCGCCAAGAGCGATCTCAATAGCCGTCTCATACTTGGGCTGTGTCTTAATGATATCTGCAACAACACCGATGATTCCCGGGTTGTCATCCTTTTTCTCCATTACCTTCTTAACACTGCCGCCGTATCCCTCATAGCGCTCTGTAAGGTTACTGAGTGCTTCAAGCTTGGACTTCTGCTGTGTGTAAAGGTTCTGTACATCGCGAAGCTTGGTATCCTTCTGAGTGAGCTTATCCCTTATTCCATCAAGCTCATTCTGAGAATCCTTCTGCTTCATATTCATTGTGCGGATTTCTTCAGTGATCTGATCGAATTCAGCCTGGAGCTTCTTGATTATCTCCTCCTGCTGTGACTCATCGGAACGGGCCTTGACCAGCTTACCTGTAAGCTCCGCCTTGCGAATGTTTATCTGCTCCTGTCTTGTATCAAGGGAGCTGAGCTTGGACTTTATAGTAGAGCGGTCAGACAGAGTCTGAATGATCTTGCTCTTGCAGTTCTCGATCTCATTGTTGATATCGCTTATTTGCGCGATGATTCCGTCCAGCTTCTTTCTTGCTTCCTGTCTGTCAGCAGAGAGAGCTTCAAGCTCCTTGTCGATCTCATTCTTTCCAAGAAGGATCTTCTCCTTTTCCTTCTCCTTATCAGCGATCTTAGTTTCCTCGTCAGCCTTTCTCTTGGCAAAGTGCTCCGCATCACTTGTAGCGGAACGAATCTGCTCATTCATGATACCGATCTGACCTTCGAGTTTTTCTCTCATTACGGAAGTATCGGTGATCTTGGCTCTTGCCTCTTCAATATCATGATCAAGTGTCTCAAGCTCAGTCTGAATCTCCTCGTACTGATGCTTGGTATCATCGTATTTTGCCTTAGCTTCATCCAGGTTCTTGGATGCTATCCTGAGGTTAGCCTCTGAATCCTCCAGATTCTTTTTCTGAGCCTGATTATCCAAAAGGAACATATTAACATCAAGAGTCTTAAGCTCTTCCTTGTGCTTTAAGTAAACCTTTGCAACCTCAGACTGCTTCTCCAAAGGCTCTACCTGTTTCTCAAGCTCAGAGAGAATGTCGTTTACACGAGTGAGGTTCTGCTTTTCCTGCTCAAGCTTTTTAACCGCAGTATCCTTGCGGGACTTGAACTTAACGATACCTGCAGCCTCATCAAAAAGGTTACGTCTGTCCTCAGGCTTACTGGACAAAATCTGATCGATCTGACCCTGTCCGATGATAGAGTAGCCCTCTTTACCGATA
Source organism: Butyrivibrio sp. XPD2002 (assembly GCF_000423945.1). GTDB lineage: Bacteria > Bacillota > Clostridia > Lachnospirales > Lachnospiraceae > Butyrivibrio. Next base: position 540,927 of record NZ_AUIY01000001.1, read on the forward strand.
CCGGTATCAAAGAACAGCTCATTTACATCCTTAAGTCTGCAAGTATTGCCATTAATCATATATTCACTCTCTCCGGAGCGATAAAGCCTTCTGGAGACAGTTACTTCATCATATTCGATAGGAAGCGCATGATCTGAATTATCAAGCGTGATAGCGACATAAGCGTAGCCCAGGGGTTTCCTGAGCTCCGTTCCTGCAAAGATTACGTCTGTCATGGTACCGCCACGAAGCTGCTTGATTCTCTGTTCTCCGAGAACCCATCTTACAGCGTCCGCGACATTACTCTTACCTGAACCGTTAGGTCCAACAATTCCTGATATTCCGTTGTGGAATTCAAGTTTTATCTTATTTGCAAATGACTTAAAGCCATGAATTTCGATGCTTTTTAAATACATGCTACTCTTTTTTCAATTCCAGGATTGCCTGATATGCAGCCTTCTGCTCGGCTGACTTCTTGGTCCTTCCTGACCCCTCTCCCAATTTTTTATCACCTACGTAGACCGCAGCCTCGAATATTTTATCATGTTCAGGACCTTTTTCGCCACAAATTTCATAGCGCAACTCTAAAGCACTGTCTCTCTGGACAATTTCCTGAAGCACAGACTTGCTGTCGTAGAAGATCTGCTTCTCCTCGGGGTTGTTCAAAATAAATTTCTCTATATGAGTCCTGGCAGCATCAATTCCGCTGTCAAGGTAAATAGCTCCAATAATAGCCTCCATAACATCAGCTATGATGGACTCTCTGTGGCGACCGCCTGTAGCCTCTTCGCCCTTACCCAGAATGAGATACTTTTCAAGATGAACTTCTGTAGCACAATATGCAAGAGCAGGCTCACATACCATGGATGCTCTCATCTTTGTCATCTCACCCTCTTTTTTATCCGGGTATTTCATATATAAGTAGTCACTTGAAACAAGCTCAAGGACAGCGTCACCGAGGAACTCAAGTCTCTCGTAGTCCCCGCGCTTGTTTATTTTCTGCTCATTGGCATAAGAGCTGTGTGTCAGTGCCTGAAGCAAAAGATTTTTATCCTTAAAATGATATCCGATGCTATTCTGTAATTCATCAAGTTCATTATCGCCTATCATAGTTATCTCCTATACAAGAAATATCTTTTTATAAACAAAATGATATGATGCAGAGCAAACAAAGCCCTGCCTCATACCACCATCATTTCGAAAAAATCATTTATAGATCAGCCTTCATTTCTGGCTTTCTTCAGAAGCTCTACTGCCTCACCAACTGTTGAAATCTTCTCAGCAAGCTCAGCGTCGATTTTTACATCAAACTCATCCTCGATTCCCATGATGATCTGGAAAACATCAAGTGAATCAGCACCAAGATCGTCAGTGAATGTTGAATCCATTGTGATCTCGTTCACATCAACATTAAGTACATTGGCAATAACTTCCTTAAGCTTTTCGAATTCCATAACTTCTCCATTCCTTCTATAACGAATTCACAGATGTAAATCTGTGTTCTAAAACTATAATACGATTTGCAGTATCTTTACAAGTACTTTCTTTAAATAATTGCCGATTATGAATCTGCTGTGATGGATTCTCTGATCTTCTCAGCAATATTCTGCTCTTTGAAGGTTACGCACTGTAAAATACTGTTCTTAACCTCGATCGCGTTAGCACTTCCGTGGGTCTTAACAACAAGTCCCTCAAGACCAAGCATGGGTGCTCCGCCGTAGCGATCCATATCATAGTCCTTAAGAACTGACTTAAGTGCGGGCTTGATCAAAAGTCCGCCGATCTTGGATCTAAGGTCACTCATAAGTCCCTTCTTAACAACCTTAAGAAGTGTCTTGGCAACGCCTTCATACATCTTAAGAACAACGTTACCGGTAAATGCCTCGCAGACAATTACATCAGCTGCTCCGCTGGGAATATCCCTGGCCTCTACAGAACCGATGAAGTTGATATCGGGACAATTCTTAAGAAGCGGGAAGGTCTCTTTAACAAGAGCGTTACCCTTCTCCTCCTCAGCACCAATATTCACGATGCCGACTCTGGGATTGGCGATTCCACATACATTCTGCATGTAGATTGTTCCCATCTTGGCAAACTGAACCAGGTGTGAAGGTCTTGCATCAACATTAGCCCCACAGTCAATCAAAAGTGATACGCCGTTTTCAGTAGGAATAAGTGGTGCAAGAGGTGATCTCTCCACTCCCTTTATTCTTCCGACTATAACCTGTCCGCCTACAAGAGTAGCTCCTGTGCTACCTGCGGAAACATAAGCATCGCACTCTCCGTGCTTTACAAGGAACATGGCCTTAACTATAGAAGAATCCTTCTTAGTTCTGATAGCCATAACCGGAGGCTCAGCCATCTCGATTACTTCCTCTGCATTAACAACTTCCATTCTATCTTTATCATAAGAATATTTTGAAAGCTCGTCCTTAACTATCTGTTCCTTACCAACAAGAAAAATCTTGAGTTTATCGGATTCGTTAAGTGCATCAACTGCGCCCTTTACTATTTCAAAAGGGGCATTATCTCCTCCCATTGCGTCTACCGCAACTCTTACTAATTCTGCCATCATTACTCCCCAAAAAGTATTAGTTTTCTGTTAAAACATCCACTGAAAAGTTTACTAGAAAACAGCATAAAAAGCAACAAACCCGAGACTTTAAAAAGTCTCGGGTTTGAAAAAGATCTAATTGATTATCAATCTTCGTTAGCTACAACGCTCTTCTTGTTGTAGTAGCCACATTTCTTGCAAACCTTGTGAGGCTGCATAAGCGCGCCACAGTGGCTGCACTTAACCAGTGTGGGAGCAGTCATTTTCCAGTTTGCTCTTCTCTGGTCTCTGTGACCCTTTGAAGATTTATTCTTCGGGCAGATAGACATTCGGTAACACCTCCTTACAGCGTTATATCAATAACCACGAAAGTGATCATTCATTGCATTTGTTAACACACTTAAAATATTATATGCACACTTGCCTTTATTGTCAACAAAGATTTTATTAATTCTATATTCAAGTCCTGTCTGCGGAAACTATCTTCCTTCGTAACGACCAAAGAGAAGGTAATGTCTGTAATACTGGGAAAGGTTGTCACCGTAGGCTGCAGACACGTCAGTGTTCTTGGTTCTGTAGCTTGCAGGATTAAATGTAGCGTTACCCTGACGACCTTCCTTCATACCATACTTCACAAAATGAGTAAGAAGTGCATTAGCATCATTACCGATGGCAGCCTGAAGGTCCGCATTGTTATTATAATAATATGTAGCATCAAATACTCCTGCAAGATCCGCTGCGGTAAGGGCCTCTCCTGTCACACATTTATATGTATAGGAAGAAATAAGGCCGTCCTTATACAACATTTTCATCGCCTCAGCAGGGACATTCATTGTCTTATCAAAATAGAAATGATTAACAGCACCTTCATTTATCTGCTCATATTTAAGAGCAAGTCTGAGCTGTCTGTAAACACCGTTTGCATCGGTATTTTTAGTCATTGCAGGTGCAAGGAGTTCCTCTCCTGTGTAGCACTTTTTAAGATCTGCGGCACTGGCGCTTATAGAAAAGGCTGTGCTTGCAATACCAAATGACATAGCGATTCCAAGAACCGATATCCCCAGCTTTTTTAAGATTTTCATTGATTTCATACCTTATCTCCTCCACTTTCTATGTATTAACAATATCATCATTCACTTCTAAGTGCATCAATAGGATTGAGCTGGCTTGCTCTCTTGGCAGGCATCCATCCAAAGATAATGCCGACTGCCGCTGAGAATCCCGTTCCAAGAGCTATTGCACTGTACGAAATTCGAAAATCAATTTTCATTAGTATAGCTCCAACAAATGCAATAAGCAGGCCCAGGCCTATTCCAATTATTCCTCCTATCATGGACAGAACAATCGATTCAATAAGAAACTGCATCTGTATTCTCACAGGCTCAGCTCCAAGAGCCTTTCTTAACCCAATCTCCTTCGTTCTCTCAGAGACTGATACCAGCATCATGTTCATGATACCAATTCCACCTACCACAAGGGCTATAGATGCGATTCCCGCCAGCATGGCAGTCATCATATCCGTAACGGTACTCATGGTATCCATGAGGCTCTCCATATTAATAATGGAATAGCTGTTATCTGCATCATTGTATATGCCATCAAGAACAGATCTCAGATTATCCTCGGCAGTAGTACTTTCATAGCCTTCAGCAATGTAAACCTCTACGCTGGATACGTTCTGCTTTCCGCTCATTCTAAGAACATTCTTATAAGGAACTATTACAGTACCATCCCTGTCGCTGGTGTCATACATGGCACTGAAAAGACTCTCATCGTCTTTTCTTACACCTACAACTATGTACTCATAGCCATTTAGCTTAAACTGTCTGCCAAGTACATCCGGCGTCTTGAAAACATTTTTGGCAAAATCAGCATCAACAATGCACACCTTGACGTCACCGTTCATATCGTCATTATTAAATATGCGTCCTCTGTCGAGAATGTCATTATGTTCAAAGTAAACTACATCATATCCGGAAATTGAGACCTTATCATAAACCTCATTTCCAAGGCTTGCTGCGCCGTTCATTGAAGCTGTGGGAGCTATTCCCGAAACGCCCTCCGTGCCCCTCAGTCTGTCGAGGTCACTCTCAGAAAGTCCCTGTTTTAGAGCGGTTCCAACTGCATTTACATTAAGGGTTCCCGCACCAAGATCTGAAAGCTTCCCGATAACCGAGTCGGTTGCTCCCTTTACCATAGTGACAAGTCCGATTACAGAGGCAACACCTATCACTATACCAAGCATAGTCAGAAATGATCTTAGCTTGTTTGCTTTTATATTCTGCAAAGACATCCTAAAGCTTTGCTTAACTACTGATAAATTAAGCATCTGTCAGATCTCCTTCACTCAGCTCTCCATCAAGAATCCTTACAATTCTTGATGCATGCTCTGCTATATGTCTGTCATGGGTTATCATTATTATGGTTCTGCCCTCTTCATTTAGCTGATGGAAAAGCTCAATGATCTGGGCACCGGTCTTTTGATCCAGGGCTCCCGTGGGCTCATCTGCAAGAAGTATAGTCGGGTTAGCCGCAAGTGCTCTTGCTATGGCAACTCTCTGCTGCTGTCCTCCGGATAGCTGATTGGGAAAATACTCCATTTTATCCCCCAGCTGAACCTTTTCAAGCATCTCTCTTACTCTCTCCCTTCGCTGCTTTTCAGGCATATTGGCATAGATAAGAGGGAGCTCGACATTTTCAAAGGCAGTCTGTCTCTGCAGAAGCTGAAACTGCTGAAAAATGAATCCAACCTCCTTATTCCTGATCTGGGCAAGGGATGCTTCATCCTGATCTGCAATCTTTTTGCCACTGAGATAATATTCACCCTCTGTAGGAACATCAAGACAGCCTATTATGTTCATAAGCGTAGACTTACCGGAACCTGAAGGGCCAAGAATAGCAAGGAACTCACCTCTGTCAACGGTAAGGTCAATCCCCTTAAGAACTCTCGAGGTACCACTTCCAAGAACATAGTCCTTTATGATTCCTTTCATTCTGAGAATCTCATTATCACTCATCGTCTTCCACCCATCCGGCCCATGCCATAGGCTCCATACATAGCATTCTGATTCTCAAGAATTACTTCACCCTCTGATAATCCTTCTACTATTTGCACATAGGTTCCATCTGTTGCACCTGTGGTAACAGTCTTCTTTACAGGATTTTTCCCGTCTCCCTTTACAAGAACATAGGAAGAACCATCCTCATTATCACTTACGGCTGCACTGGGCACTGCGAGCACCTGCTTAAGATCATTAACAGCAAGGCGGATTTCCACGCTCATTCCGCTTTTAATATCATCATCAGCATCAAAATCAACCTCTGCCTCAAAGTAGGAAACGCCATTTTCTATTGTTGCTGTCTTGGATATATGGTTAAGGGCGCCGGTATATTTCTTATCAAGCGCATTAACATCGATCTCGACCTCTTTACCCTCTGTTACTCCCAGGGTGTCATACTCATTGATCTTGATATCGACCTTCATCTTGTCAAAATTGGTAATGACCGCAAGCTTTGTTGATAATGTTGTTGCATCGCCCACCTTAACAGGGACATCTGTAATTATTCCGCTTGTTGCCGCCTTAACCTCACAGTCATTTAACTGTCTCTGATAATTCTCAAGTCTGACCTCATTTACGCTGTCATCACCCTGAAGCTTTGCCTGCTCTATCTTAAGGGCATAGGCTTCAAGCTGCTGACGTGAGCTTGTAACTGCAGCGTTGTAGTTATCAACAGCGTTAAGATAGCTCTGCTGTGCCTGCAGAAGCTGATCAAAAAAATTGGTAAGACTGTTCTGCTCGTTTATCTTTGCAGCCTCATAGCTTGCAAGAGTATCGTTATAGCTGGTCCATGCATTTTCAAGTAAAAGCGATGCCTGATCCTTTTGATTATTAGCTGAATCAACAACATCCTGCGCTGATTCAACCGCCTTCTTGGCAGCATCTCTTGCTGATCTTGCGCTCTCTAAGGCAGTCTTATTAGCTGCACTTTTATCTGATTTATATTTATCCTTTGCATCGGATACGTCATCCTTTGCATCCTCGTAGTCCTTCTTTGCATCGGAAAGCTTACCATCAGCATCGGAAACATTGCCCTCCGCCTGCTCAAGGGAAAGCTGGTTATTTCTTACGTTATTGTAGGAATTATCAAGACTTGCAATAGCATTAAGCATGGTTCCTGATAAGCCCTGATTATTCAGTTCAACCTCATTGTTATAATTCTCCTGAGCTGAAACGAGCTGCGCGTATGAGTTATCTATAGCCTGCTCAGCACTGAGTATTGTTGAATTGAGGTCGTTATCAAGATTGTATTTATAATCGCTGTAGCTCTTCTGAGCCTCCTTAAGAGACAGGGAAGCTGATTCCTCGGTTGATGTCATGGTAGCTTCAAGTTCCTTCACAGACTCCTCAATAGAGCTGGGATCAAGCTTCATTATCACATCGCCCTTTTTGACCTCATCTCCCTCTTCCACAAGGATTTCCTTTACCTTGGGTCCAGCAACATCGGGATAAACATTCATCTCATCAACCGGTGCTATGGTTCCCGTAAAGCTGTGATAGGTCTTTATATCGCGGAGCTGGGCTGTATCCTCAATGAACATCCCGTTATCTCCGCTCTTGGGCATAAGAAAAAGCCCGGCAACAAGCGCAATAGCAGCGACTATCACAACGGGCTTAAACCATTTCTTTTTTCTGATATCCAAAACTTTTTTCAACATTGCTAACTAAACCTCCCCACAAAAGCATTGCATTTCTATTATATCCGAGAAATAGAGTGTGTACAATATAAAACGCTCCCTTTGGACAAGTCCTTAGGGAGCGTATCTTGATCATTTTATATTATTTGCAAAGCTCGTTAGTGTCTCTTGCGATTGCAAGCTCTTCGTTTGTAGGAACTACGAGAACTTTAATCTTTGAATCAGGAGTTGATACCTCCTTCTCCTTACCATGAACCTCGTTAGCCTCCTTATCAAGCTTAACGCCAAGGAAACCAAGTCTCTCACATATAATGCTTCTTACAAGAGGTCCGTTCTCACCTACACCTGCTGTAAAGCAGATGCAGTCTACACCATCCATGGCAGCTGCGTAGGAACCAATGTACTTTGCAACTCTGTAGCAGAAGGTGTTGATCGCACGGATGCAGCCCTTGTCGCCCTTGAAGTAACCGTCCTCAAGATCTCTGAAGTCTGAAGATACATCTCCTGAAAGGCCGTACACGCCGGACTTTTTGTTGAGAATATTCTCTGCCTCAGCAACATCACAGCCCTCTTTTTTCATAATGAACTCAACTACTGAAGGGTCAATGTCACCACTTCTGGTACCCATGATAAGACCTTCAAGAGGAGTAAGACCCATTGATGTATCTACGCATTTCCCGTTCTTAACTGCTGATACGGATGCACCGTTACCAAGGTGGCATACGATTGTCTTAAGCTCGCTGTAATCCTTACCAAGCATCTCAGCTGCTCTCTTACTTACATAAGAATGGCTTGTTCCGTGGAAGCCGTATCTGCGGATCTTGTACTTTTCATATAAAGAGTAAGGAATACCGTAAAGGTAAGCCTCCTCAGGCATTGTCTGATGGAATGCTGTGTCGAATACTGCAACCATAGGTACTCCGGGCATTGACTTCTGGCATGCTCTGATACCGATCAGGTTAGCAGGATTGTGAAGAGGTGCAAGATCTGAAACCTCCTCGATAGCCTTGATAACTTCCTCGTCGATGACAACTGACTTAGTGAACTTCTCACCGCCGTGTACGATTCTGTGACCTACAGCTCCGATCTCATCAAGAGAAGCGATAACGCCTGTGTCCTTGTTTGTAAGAGCCTCGATAACAAGCTCGATTGCACGGTTGTGATCCGGAATAGCTGTGTCATTTGTAATCTTATCGCCATCACCGGGAGTGAACACTATTCTGCCGTCGATGCCGATTCTCTCACAAATACCTTTCCCCAATACATTCTCTGTTTCTGAATCAATAAGCTGGAATTTAAGTGATGAGCTTCCGCAATTGATAACCAGTATTTTCATTATGAAACCTCCATGATAATATATTTTTTATGAAGACTGTAGGAATTATTGCCGAATTTAATCCATTCCACAAAGGACATGAATATCTGATCCGTACTCTGAAAAAAGAGACCGGGTCTGATTATGCTGTCATCGTAATGAGTGGGGATTATACTCAGCGAGGAGCTCCCGCAATCCTCGATAAATATACAAGAACAAAAATGGCCCTTCTGGGAGGAGCCGACCTTGTATTAGAATTGCCTATTTATTATAGCACATCCAGCGCAGAATTTTTCGCCGGAGGTGCCATTTCTATATTAAATAATATCGGAGTGACAAACTGCCTTGGATTTGGCTCAGAATCAGGGGATATTTCCGCCATAAAAAAAGTGGCCGGGGTGCTTGCTGATGAGCCTGAAGGCTTCCCCGGTCTTCTTAAGGATAACCTTAGAAGCGGCATGAACTACGCTGCCGCAAGGGCCGCTGCTCTAAATAAATATTTATCTAAAGAAAGCGAAAGTGATACAGTAATCACTTCACTTATTTCAAACCCCAATGACATTCTTGCAACAGAATATGTGAAGGCCCTGATTCTTCAAAAGAGCACTGTCACACCTTACGCCATTAAGCGTGTAGGCGCTTCTTATGATGCCGAAACACTCTCTTCCGACAGTGCCGGGTTTTCTTCCGCGAAGGCTATAAGAGCTGCTCTTGAAGGTAACGCTCCTGATACAGACGCGGGCGTTAATAATCAGGATCTTCTTTCAAGAGAGGACTCCTTAAGAGCCCTCTCTAACATGCCGGAGGAAGTATGTGCATATATTAAAGCTCTACATTCTGAGGGAGAATTAAAGCTCACCACACTGGATGATTTTTCAGAGCTTCTTCACTACAAGCTCATCTTAGAGAAAAATGCTGGCTATACCAGATATCTTGATGTAAATTCCGATCTCTCTGATAAAATAGCCGGAGCCATCAATGGCTTTACCACTTTTTCAGATTTTGTAATGAAGCTTAAGTCCAAGAACCTTACCTACACAAGGATAAACAGAGCACTTCTACACATTCTCCTTGGTATGGCTTCAGATAAGCTTGATGTCTACAGCGCAGACAGAAGCGCCTTTACTTCCTATGCACGAATACTTGGCTTTAACAAAAACGCTTCACCCTTACTAAAAAAAATACAGGAATGCTCTCGCATTCCTGTTATATCTACTCTCTCTGATGCATATAAGGCTCTTGACGAAAAGGCCTATATGCTTCTTAGCGATACCGTTTCGGCATCAAATATTTATGACCTCGTAAGAGGATGCTCGCCGATTAACGAATATTCAAAGGCGCCCATTATTCTGGTTTCTGATATGCATAAGGACTAAACGCCTGAACATTCTCACTTCCGTAAAGGGCATCTTCATCAATATCAAAGCTCGGAACAGCATTAAGTGCACTTGTGCCTGCTGTTTCAGCCTTCATCTGATTTTTCTTTATCTCCTTAACATACTCAATCTCATATCCGATGGTTTTTGCAAGGAACAACAGACCTCCAAGCTCCTGAACATCATAATCCTGATAGGCAATTCTGGCGTTCTCTTCAATCTTTTCCCTGACCATTGTCTTAGGATATGCCTTTAAGAGATCAACTGCCATGGGGAAATATGCTTCATCAACATCATTTAAGCACTGAAAGAGGAAATCCATTCCGGGCAGTCTCAGCTCTCTGTCGAGGCTTTTCAGAATGCGTATTCCGTTGCAGACAGCATATTCATTCTGGTAGTTTTCCATAGTTGTATAGGTCTGAAGTATTACCTTATTTTTTCTTACAGCCTTCACCGCCTTTGCTATCTCAGCATCAGTTAAGACTCTTTCAAAAATATCATCATCTATATGTCCACTTTTGGTAACAGGTTCAAAGATCAATGGCCTCTCTTTTCCATCAATGACCTCCGTTCTGTTTCCGGCATTAAGCTTCTCCCACTGATAACGAACTGAGCCCCAGTCCGCCTTGGAAAGCTCTTCCTTTGGACGATCAAGAGCTGTTTCAAATTTGTTCCTTGCCTTTATGGGCATTTTCTTAAAGTACTCGCCTCTGCTCTCAAAAAATGCTTCTATATCTGCCTTTACTGAAGGAAGCTTACCTCTAAGCGGAAGGCTTATCATCGTTCCGTCAATAGCATAGAGCATATTCATTTCTTTGTTATATCCACAGATAAGGTCAATCGGATAGTAGCCACCAAGAATGCAAACCCACTTATCATCCTCGCTTACCTTAATAGATTTTATCTTCTTACCATTTTCATCAACAAATGGATGAAAGGTCTGACTCGCTATGATATCGGAAATCTGACTTTGTCTGTACATCCTGCCAAAATGCGGCATCTTGCCGTCTGCACTTACTATTAAGTCATAATCATTTGTTTTCCTGGGTAATACATCTTCAACGGGAAGTTCCTTTTCATTCTCCTCCATTCCCATATGATCGGTATCCATGGCAATAAACGTCCATACAGAAATCATGGGAACAAAGAAACAGAAGGATATAATACCTACCTCATCGCTATTGGTAACCATGCTGAGCAGCACTGAAATAATCGACGAACTAATGGCTGCAAAGGTTTCCACGCCTACAACAGTCTTTAAAATAATCCTGCTTATCCTATTCCTTTCGGCATAGCTTACCCTCTCGGCCTTTTTTACTAAATAATCAAACATAATAAAACTCCAACTTACTAATACAAACGCTACGATTATAGCAGATATAGCTTCATTAATCGAGACCACAAAAAGGGCCGCAAAGCCGCGACCCTGAGTATCAGTATATGAAGTTTTCACCCTGCGGTGACCTGATCCGGAAAGATTTCAGACGGCATGGGCTTTGCAAAATAGAAGCCCTGGATCATCTCGCAGTGAAGCTTTCTGATGTAATCGTACTGCTCCTGAGTTTCAACGCCCTCTACCACGATCTTAAGGCCAAGGCGCTTAGCCATTTGAACTACGGATTCAAGGACGATCATGCCCTTTTCGCTATTCTCGATGTTCCTTAAGAAATACATATCAATCTTAACTATATCAACAGGCATATCCTTGAACATATTGAGATTGGAATAGCCGCTTCCAAAGTCATCCATCATGATAATAAAGCCATTTTCACGGAGCTTATTTAGCATATTTATGATGTTTTCCATGTTGTCGTTAAATGCACTCTCTGTAAGCTCGATCTTAATAAGGCTGTGATCGATATCATATTTGTCAACAATCCTTACAATCTCTTCAACTATGCCGTGGTGATCAACATCAACTCTTGAGAAGTTAACTGACACGGGAACCACATCCATTCCCTGATTCATCCACTCCCTGAGTATCCTGCAGACCTCCTCCAGAACATAAAGGTCAAGCTCAGTAATAAAGCCGTTCTTTTCAAGAATCGGAATAAAGTCCCCGGGATTTATCATCTGATTTTTACCATCTATCCAGCGTACAAGCGCCTCTGCGCTAACTCTTCTGCGGGACATGGTATCACATACGGGCTGCAGATATACCTTGAACTCTTTATCCTGGATTGCTCCTCTTACGCGCTGCTCAACCGATTTTCTATGCTCGTCCTCACGTCTTATGTCAGCATCATAAAAGGCAACATTGGTCTTAAAGTTACCGGAAACCCACTTCAAAGCATAGCCTGCATGATCAAGCATTTTATCAATGTCTTTATCACCCTCTTCGAGCCTGTAAACACCAGCATAGAAGGAAACCGCATAATCAAGACCTGTCATAGGATTAATTATGGCATCCGACAGATCCATATCACTGATGGTGTTAACGGTTATCTCCTCATGGGTCAGAATTGCAAAGGTATCACCACCAATTCTTCCGCACACGGATTTTTTCTCTGCAGTATCGACACAGCTCTTAACGCTCTCAGCCAAAAGCAAAAGAATCCTGTCTCCATTTTCCATACCGGTTCTCTCATTGAGCTCCTGCATGTGATATACCTGGATCTTCACCATGGCATAGCCAACCATATCCTGCTTATGCATAAGCTCATCGCAGGAACGGATAAAACCTATTTTGTTATTAAGTCCCGTGAGCTCATCAACTGTGACATCGACAAAGCAGAACACAACAATCGTCATCGCTACAGCCAAAGCTATGATAAGTCCCGTTAGAGACTGCTCCGGTAAAAATCCCTGATAAATAAGGTTAAAGATCGTGATAAAGAAAACCGTGAAAAGAAGTCTTCTTCTGACGCGGCCAAGATACCTTTTATGCCTGAAGGCACAAACGCCGACCATGCTCGCACAGATAATATAGTAGATAAATGTGACAGGAACGCCAATACCGCGACTGTATTCCAGCGTTACCCTGTCCAGCTTAAAGAACATGTCAAAGAAAATATTGCCAAAGGTCGCAAGGAACATCATAATGCCAAGTCCGATGTTCATTTTCCAGGTATTGCTGCTCTCACCGCAAAGCTCATAAAAGTATCTGGTTGCGCTGTAGGGAATCATGTAAAGCACGACAAAGTACGCAATAAGGGCAATATACGTCACATAAAAAGTCTGGGGATTACCTATATTAAGTAGAATTATAGTGAGAGAATCAAGGATGTTGTAGGCAATTGCGCAGCAAATTAAAAGCTTTAAACTAAAGCCAAAATTTTTCATAAGCTTAGGACGGATCCATGCGCATATTAAGCTGGTAAATATTACCATTATTCCGGCAACATCAAACTGATATGAAAACTGCATATATATTCCTCAAGCAACTTATCGCTTTATGGAAAAATAAATGAAGCATTTTTCCTGATAAAAAGCAAAAAAGATGATGGCCCCGTAACGGTTCATCATCTCTCCTCCACCTATAACTATAATATATTATCTATAATTTAATTTATCAAGGGATTTTTTGATTGATAATAGGATTTTTCGCGGCAGTTTGAAATATATTTACCAAACTTTAATAAATAGCTATCAAAAAATCGTCTATAATATTTTTAATGGTAACTTTAGTTTTGATGGGTTATTATGCACTTTTTTAGGTGTAAAGGAGCATTATGGGGCTTATAACACTTAATACAAATCAGGTACTCCATAAAAGCGGCGACAAGGTCGAAACCCTTGAAATTGTCGTAAAAGGATCTGTCTCCGTCATCATGGAAGGTGAGTCCATCGTTGTCGGTGTAGGTGGCATACTGGGAGCTCCCGAGCATCCCGGGGCAGAATATGTCTATACCTACACAGCACTGGAGGAAACCTCTGTATTTTCATATCCCTTCACTTCTATCGATGACATATTCAAGATCATAGCTTCCAATCCAAAAATATCGCCTATTCTTGCTGCACAGACAGTAAAAATAGCGGTTCTGAGTCTTGATAAGTATAATGAAGATTTCGAAAAAATCCTGGCAGAATACAATCAGCTTGATATAGATCTGGCTGATTATCCCATGATGGCTGTTTCTGTGGGAATGGATGTTGAAGATTTCCCTGAACTTGAAGACATTGAGCCACCTGTAAGGACTCAGGCTCTCTCCGACTGGCAGGAAAAATTCTACCGCACATTAAATGACAACGAAGAGATCATGAAAAAGACCTGCTATGCCCGCTCCGCCGATATTTCAAACGGCTTTATCATGTATGCCCTAGAAGCAATATCTTTTACCGCAGCATGCAGAGAACAGCTTGCTGAGTATAAGCGCGAGTTCCAGAGACAGACTAATAAATTCCGCTCAGCTATGCAGCTTATCAGAGCTAAATCCGATGACATGAAGCGAAACGGCGCAGAGGGCGAGGCTACCCATATTGACATCAAGGATGCACTCAACACCATCCTTCAGTATGCAGATGCTGACGAGACTTCTACCGAGAACTTCCGCAGCATCATCATGGAATTCAAAAATACCAAGAACAGGTATGATACCTCTGACGAGAGTAGAGCTTTAAGAAGAAGTGTTGCAAAGGACTACTACACCATTTACACCTCAGCTTTCCTGCGCAGTCTTAGCGACTCTTCCATTCCTTCAGAGGTCATGATGTTCTTGATGTTCGGCTTTGTGGATGAAGAACTCGCCGGACTTGAGAACACAAGACAGCTCTATGCTCTTATGAAAACCTATAAGCCTGATCCCGAAGGTCGCGTTGTTACTGTGTATGAATGGCTAAAAAAGGTTTATTCCATGGAGCTTGAGCCCTCAAGAAACGAATTTGATGAGGACTATTTCACTGCTCTTCGCACCCTTAAAACCAGCGGCGACATAACCGAAGATCAGATGGAGATGATGAAAACAGATCCCCTTGAGCGGTTAAAGTTCGAGATAAAGAACCTTCTCGCTCTCGGTAACAGAATGAGCTTTGGACGCCCGTCCATGTTTGTGCCTGTATTTGATCAGGAAAATGTCATAAGGCCTCTTGACGTTGCCTACGTAAATACCGAGAAGATCAACGACTTTTATAAATATATCAGATCCATCGATTTTTCACTGTTCTGCAGACAGAGTATCTTTTCAGATCCGGAAATCGGCGTAACCCAGGCATTTATCGATGAAGACGTAACTCCGTATATGATACTTATGCCCAATATGGGAAGCCGCGCTTCTCTCTGGCAGGAAATCGAGGGTAAAAAGAGAAGTACTCCTGCAAGATTTATTATTTCGATTTTTAACACAGAAACCTTTGAAGATGTTATGATACGTCTATGCGGCGAATTCCGCTGGGAGATGTGCAAGACCATACAGGGAGTTCATTGGAACGATGTTACGGATCCTTCCCTTACCTCCATGTACTGCGATTATCTCCAGTTCTATAAAAAGAACCACTCTCTTTCTACAGAGATGAAGGAGAAGCTAAGAACTGACCTTAAGAAGTTCAACAACAACTACAAGAATCTGTTCGTCTCAGAATATATGTGCTATATAAAATTTGAGGCAAACCAGTCACCAAGACTAAATAAGATTTCAAGAGAGATCATTTTCACCTACTGTCCTTTCTCTGCTGAGCTCCGCGAGAAGTTCGCAGATAATCCTCAGTACGGAGAGCTCATTAAGAAATACACGGCTCATATTAACGGACTGATAAGGCCGATCTCCAACATGATAAGAAGGATTCAGAATGACGGCTTCGAGGTGCCACAAGTTCTTAAGGATCAGTATGAATATCTGAAAAAATAATGTTTTAGGAAGGATTTTTATTTATGCAAATGCGCTGTGACGAATGTACTTACTACGAGTACGACGAGGATGATGAGGCCTACTACTGCGGAGTCGATATGGATGAAGACGACTACGCAAGACTGATGGGTAATTCCAAAAGCGAATGCCCATACTTCCGCAATAACAACGAATATGAGGTTGTTAAACACCAGATGTAAAAAAGCGTACCTGCCCTTTTCGAGCAGGTACGTTTCTTTTATTTTACGATCATTCCGGTTTCCCGATCAGCGAATACTGCAACCATGATAAGGAATACGATACCCATTATGAGCTGCTGGGTCTTGGGCTCAATACCAAGCATTACAAGA
Organism: Butyrivibrio sp. XPD2002; assembly: GCF_000423945.1. Classification (GTDB taxonomy): domain Bacteria; phylum Bacillota; class Clostridia; order Lachnospirales; family Lachnospiraceae; genus Butyrivibrio. The sequence goes on from NZ_AUIY01000001.1 coordinate 556,980, forward strand.
CCGGCAGTCAGGATTTTGTAGGTCAGTGCGCCAAGGATGATGTTGTAGAACTTAACCTTTGCACCACCGTTTACCGGCATTCCGCCAAGAACCAGAGCGATCATGATCTGTGTCTCAAGCTGATTACCAGCTGTTGATGTAACGGAGCCAACCTTGATACTGTTTATGAAGGCTGCGAGTCCTGTGATCATACCTGCTGCAGCATATACGAGCATCTTGGTTCTCTCTACTCTTACACCTGCGAATCTCGCAGCTGTTTCTCCTGCACCGATTGCCTTAAGTCTGTTACCAAGACCTGTGTACTGGAATACCGCGAAGGCTACCACCAGTATTATCAGTGTAAAGGTCAGATTAAAGGGCATTGTGTTGTAGGATGTGATATTTGACACACCATACACCGGTGTCTTCGTTGTGGCGTAAGCAACAATACCTCTTAAAAGATACATGTTACAGATTGTAACGATAAAGGATGTGATCTTGCGCTTTACATTGAAAAATCCGTTTACAAGACCGATGATTCCTCCTGTCAGAACTCCGCATATGATCGCAAGGATGATGTTAACGTTAGATAAAAAGCAAACAACAACCGAGCACACACCGAGCATTGACCCTTGTGAGAAATCAAGACCACCCATGGTCATTACCATGAATACTCCCACACATGCTATCAGAAGCACATAGGACTGTGATAATAAAAGTTTGAGATTCCCCGCTGTAAACAGCTGGCCCCCTGTAAGAACCGCAAACAAAACAACTATAAATATAAAGCCTGCAAAGGGCATTACATTTCTTATAAAAGCACGCTCCGTGAAGGGAACTGCTACCTTTTTACCGTTTTCCATAAATCCTCCTAAACCATCTTGGCAATGAGATCTGTATCCTTAAGATCTTCTGATCTCATAAACTCTCCGTTCTGCTTTCCGTCCTTCATAATGATGATTCGGTCAGCCATTCCCAGAAGCTCTGAAATCTCTTCAGAAATCATGATGATTGACTTTCCGTCTTTTCTCATGTGACTCATCATCTGGTAAATCGTAGCCTTTACCTTGACGTCAATGCCTCGGGTAGGTGAATCGAGGATGATAATGTCGGAATTCTTTCCTATCCATCTTGCCAGAACAACCTTCTGCTTATTACCTCCTGAAAGAGCTGACATAAACTGATGAACACCTTCCATCTTTGTACTCATCTGCTTTGCATATTTTTCAGCAAAGGCCTTCTCGTCCCTGGCGTGAAGGATATGGTTCCTTTTAAGCTCCTCAAGAGACGGCAGACAGATGTTGTCCTGAATCGTGTCGTTAATTACAAGTGACTCGTTATCTCTGTCCTTGGAGGCGTAGGCGATGCTGTTATCTATGGCAGTTTTTATGTCATTTATCTCTGTTCCGTTTGCAAGATAGACATTGCCCTCTCTGTCATAGGAAGCACCGAATAGTGCTTTTCCAACCTCATGCATTCCACACTCGGACAGGCCTCCTATTCCAATGATCTCTCCCTTGTGGAGCTCGATGTTAAAGTCATCTATCTCTCCGGGAACAGTCAGGTGCTCGCCCCTTAGAACAACCTCATCTGATATCTTAGTGCCGTAGTCTGTTCGATAATAGTTATTACTCATCTCACGGCCTACCATGAGCTTTTTAAGATCGTCAGTGTCAACCTCGCTGCTTTTTACTGTATCGATGAGGACACCGTCTCTAAGTACGCTTATGTTGTCAGACTGCTCAATTACTTCGTCAAGGTCATGAGATATGAAAATAACACATCTTCCGTCATCCCTGGTCTGCTTCATAACCTTGAAAAGCTCTTTACGTCCCTTTTCTCCAAGGGCTGTAGTCGTCTCATCAACCACGAGGATCTGAGGCTTAAAGTGAGTTGCCTTAACAATCTCTATGAGCTTTCTGTCCTCGAAGTTATATTTATCGATGACGTCCGTAGCTTTGATGTAATTAAAGCCGTAGGAGTTTAAAAGCTCCTGAGCCTTCCTGTTCATTGCGTTAGTATTTTTAACACAGAGGCTTGTAAATTCCTTTTCTTTTCCAAGAAAGATATTCTCAGCAACGGTAAGACCGGACAGGGTTCCTATCTCCTGAACTATTATGGCAACGCCCTGGTAGTTTCCATCCACCTGATTCTTTGCATTTACCTCTGTTCCATTCAAGGTAAAGGTTCCGGAATCCTTGTGATAAATTCCCGTAAGACAGGATGTGAAGGTAGACTTTCCTGATCCGTTTTCGCCTATCAGCGCATGCACTTCTCCCTTGTAGAAGTCGAGAGTGACATGGTCGATAGCATGAGTAACACCAAAATTTTTGTCGATTTCCTCGGCATGAAGTAAAACTTCGCTCATGTCTTTCTCCTTTACTTAACTACTGCGCCCTTAACAGGCTTGATTGTCATTGTTACGATTGCAAGAAGAACGATACCGGTTACGATGTTCTGAACTGTTGTGGGTGCTCCGAGAGCAACGAAGCCCTGGAAAAGGAGCTGGATGATAAACTCGCCGACAACAATTGCAACTACCGGATGCCCGTACTTTTTAAATGCAAGGCCGAAGAAGGTTCCCATAAGAGGCGGGAAGTTTCGGCTCATTGACTGAAGGTTGGATGCACTTGTCATGGAAGTTCCGTAGGAAATTGTAAGGATTGATTCCACGCCTACGAAGAATCCACAAAGGACAAAGGCAACTACCTTGTATCTGTCAACGTCCACACCCATGTTTTTCGCAACAACCTCGTTAGAGCCTATTGCATAGGTGTATGTTCCTATCTTGGTATACTTTAAAATGAAACCGCATAAGAAAAATGCTAAAAGAGCAAGTATAAGATTTCCCGGATAATCGCCGAAGGCTCTGTACTGCGGAGCAAGTATTGCCTCCTTGCCGTTTGTCGCAAAGATCGATAACGCCTCGTAAACCAGTGATAAGCCTGCTGTTACGATAAGGGATGAAATTCTGAATTTAATATATACAAGTCCGTTGAGGAGACCTACAAGCACTCCGCTTATCATGGGAGCAATGAGGAGTCCTGCATAACCGAAACGTTCGCTCATATTTACTGCAAGCACCGATGAAAGCACGATGTTTGCGCCGACACTCATATCAAAGGGACCCATTACACAGATAAAATACAGTCCGCAACCACCTACTGCATAATACAGGGCGGTCTTAAGATAAGTCTGTAATTTGTTAAAATCTCCGAAAGTCTGTGGTGCCAGAGCTTTAAAGAAAGCCCAGAAGACAAAAGCTATCAAAGCCAGAAGAAGCATTCCATACCACTGGCTCTGTTTGAATTTTTGAAACTTACTCATAAAATCCTCCCGCAAGAGTCACGAATTATATGTCTCTTTTTTTCATAGGATACACCGTATCTTCTGGATGGCAGAAAATACGGCATATCCAATTTAAATCTTTATAGATATGGCTTTTATACTAAAATCCTTAGTTGCTGTGACGTGTGATAACATCGTCGATTGAAAGATTTGTAGCTGCCTTGTTGAGCTCATCAAAGCTGTAGTCTGCCATTGCTGCAAGCTCTTCATCTGTATAAGGATCATCCTTTACGAAATACTTCTCGTAGTTTGCATAATCATCAGGAGATGATACATACAGATACGGGAAAAGGATCTCATAACCGAAGGTTCCTTCTTCCTTCACATAGTTGCCCTTAACTGCGTTAAGAACGAGATAGTATGCGAAAAGAGGATCACAGAAGTGTCCGCCTGACTCTGCGAACATTCCGCCAGACTTAAGCTGATCTGCGAGGTCATCAAGGAAGTCTGTTGATACAACGTCAATCTTGCCTGTAAGACCTTCGTTTGCATAAGCACCGATAGAACCTACAAGAGGATCACCGCCGCCACCTGCAACGATAAGAGCGTCCATACCGGGATTTGAGTTGTAAAGTGACATGGCTGCTGCAGCACCTTCTTCAGAAGATGTGTTAGCGTAAACGGGCTCAGTCATTGTAGCCTGATCATCGGGATGAGCTGAATTCCACTCTTCGATTGCCTGCTGATATCCCTGCCATCTAAGCTGGAATGTAGCATCACCAACTGTCCATGCCTCAAGCCCGATGGTTCTGTCTCCCTTTTCAAGAAGGAGATTTACAAGTGTGTAGCCGTTTGTAACCTCATCCTCATGAACAGCACCAACATAGTACTTGGAGTTACATGCTGTCTTATAAACCTCAGGGCTGTTTTCCTGGGAAATGATGCGGAAGAACTGTGCGATATATACGCCGTTCTCTGTACATGTATTGATTGCTGATGTCATCTCGGAATCAGCTGAGTTACAGATGATAATACCCTTACAGCCTGCTGCACAAAGCTGCTCAACAGAAGCTGTAACCTGCTCTGATACGTGTCCCTGGTCAACATACTGAACTTCAACGCCTGTAGCCTTTGCAGCCTTATCAACGATCTTTTTGCACTGGCTTCCGAGAACGTCTGTAGAACTCCAGATTGAAACACCGATCTTAATGTCGGATGAACCTGAGCCTGAACCAGCATCAGATGCCCCGCCGGTACCACCGCCACCTGCAGCTTTTCCGCATCCTGTCATCAGAGATGATGCCACAACACCTGCCATGAGCAGTGCTCCCAACTTCCTAAAATTCTTTTTCATAGATCTGTTGCCCTCCTTTTAGAAATAAAAACATATATTTGACCGGTCCGTGCCATCCGCGGAACCGATTTGATACCTTTACTTCTTTAACCCCTTAACCTCAAAGGTCTTGCTCTTCTCATTTCCAAAGACAACTCCTGCAGACTGTGCCGCAGTGTCGTCATAGGATACTGAAACTATTACCTGCTCCCCATTTGAAAGACCTGAGTTTTTATCGATATTGAAAGATATTGAAGAAACTGCATTGATATATTTTGTAAGCTCTGAGAGATCCTCTATCTCATCGAGTTCCTTTATCCTGTCCTCTCCGCCTACCATCTCTGTCTCTAATCCGTCGTAGTCCACATTCACATAGGCGGTTCCCTCGCCGTTATTCCCATCAAATGTGACTGTGACATAATCGAGGATATTGGTTATTCCATCCTCTGTATCTATTCCCTGATATTTCTGAGCTCCACAGCCGGAAGTCATCAGCATGAATGCGATTCCCGCGCCGGCAATAAAAGCTGTAATTTTCCTGATTCTAAACACCTTTGTTTCCTCCCATATAGAAAATAACCTCGCAAACTAACTCGTTTACGAGGTTATTGTAACAATTATATTTTTCTGTCATTAGCACAATTTCGAAAAACTTACTATCACTATTTTGAAAATCTGCTAGCACAAAACTTTTTTCCTGTATTCCGTGGGGCTGGTTCCCTCAAACCTTCTGAACACACGGCTAAAGTAATTGTAGTCATCATAGCCAACTTTAAATGAGATAACTTCAAGCTTATTTCCCTTATCCTTCATGAGCTGTTTTGCCTGATCCATTCTGCATCTTGTAATGAAAGCCGTGATAGTCTCATTGTATTTTTGTGAAAACTTCCTTGATAGATAGCTTGGCTCTACAAAGAACATTTCCGCAAGGTCAGACAAGGACAGATGCTCCATATAGTGCTGCTTGATATAATCATGGACGCTCTCAATCTGACGACTAATGGAATTATCCTCCACCGCACCGACACCTGACGCAATGCTGAGGGCCAGTTCAATATTTTCAAGGACTATTCCCTTATTAAGGGATCTGAGGCCGTAGTTTATCGCGTCCTGAACCTCCTCATAGGTTCTGCCGTCACTTCCTTTGTCACTGTCTGCAATGGTGTTTATAACTCTTGTGGTAAACTGCGTAACATCCAAAAGACTCCAACCGGAGATGTCACATTTTTTAAGTCCGGCTGTTTCCATGATCGCGAACTTGGCCTGTCTTGTATCATGGTTATTGATATGACCTGAAATCAGTGACTCAAGCCTTCCGGAATACTTATCCTGAGACACATTTGTCTTCTTACTTCCCCTGCACATAACAATGCTGTGCTCTTTTCCAAAGGGTCTTGTAACAAGCTCTGCGATCATCTCCCTGTACACAGTGGCTATATCATCAAGAGAGCTTGCTCTGTCGTGAATTACTGCCGTGACAGGCCCCTGCTTCTCAATTGGAAAGGCTTCCAGAATCTTATTCGCAATGAGCTTTAGTCTACCCGGTGTGGCGTTAAGCTCTATTATGAATTCGTTTACCTTATCCGTGTAGTTAAAGACGATTGTTCTCTCGTTTCCAATGATTTCCCTGAGCTTTGCCTTCAGGTCATAGGACATCCTTAAGACATCCTTTTCATAGCTCTGTTTCAATATCTCGACATCGTGGAACTTAACGAGAATCGTCGACATCTCTGAAAAGACTCTGGTGCTTGGAACATGGAATTCCTTGCCGGGTCTAAAGAGCTTCCCGTTTAAAAGTGATGAAAACTCATCGTCCTCTAAAAATGATGACACATAGTTTTCCCTTAAAAGGCTGTCCTCCTTTACTGCCATCTCAGCCCTTCTCTCCTCTAAGGTCTTAAGAGCTTTACTTAAGGAATCAACAAGCTGCTCCCTGCTCACGGGCTTAAGAAGATAGTCTATTCCCCCTGACATGAATACGCCCTTTACCTTTTTGAAGTCGTCATAGCCGCTTACAGCAAGGGTTATGATATCCGGGTAATCCTTATGGATCCTGTCTAAAAGCTCAAGGCCGCTTAAAAACGGCATGTTTATATCAGTTATGACAATGTCCGGCTTTTCCTCAGGTATTCTCTCCAAAACCTCATCGCCATCGCAGGCAGGTTCAAGAAAATCAATCGAGTAGTCCTCCCACGGTAGCATTCTTCTTATATTTTCGCGACTCCACAGCTCATCATCAGCTGACAATACCTTGTATTTCTTCCCCAATTTCTTCCTCCTCTTTTGCTATAGGCAAAACGATAACTGCCTTTGTTCCATCCTCCGCTACACTTTCGTAATGTATTCCATATTCGCTTCCATAGACACTCTTTACTCTGGCATTAACATTCATGATTCCGATGGATCTTCCCATTTCGATCCTGCCTATATCAGCCTTACTAAGCTCCTCATTCATGGCCTCAGCATCCATTCCGGCGCCGTTGTCCTTTATGGTTATTACAAGCTTTCCATCCTTGTGCTTTGCTGAAATAATCAGCTCCTTATCCTTACGGCGACTCTTTCTTAAGCCGTGCTGGATTGCGTTTTCAACAATAGGCTGCAGGGTAATTCTTGGAATGCTGTCCCTTAGCGTATCCGACTCGATTTTGTATGTGTACTTTATTGAGTTTCCTGTTCTGACATCCATTACATACAGATAGTTCCTGACATGGGCCATCTCCTGCTGAAGAGTTGACTGGGTATCTGATATGTCCAGACTATATCTGAAAATCGCCGAGAGCGACTGGCAAAGTCCGCTAACCAGAGTGCAGTCCTGGGATGCAGCAATTCCGCTCATGGTATCAAGTGTATTGTATAAAAAGTGAGGATTTATCTGTGCCTGAAGCACCTTGTACTGAGTGCGCTCCATTAAAACCTTCGCCTCATACTCCTCCTGAACCATGGTCTGGATGCGGTCAAGCATCTCATTAAACTCTTCGCCCATGACCTTCAGCTCTTCGCTCCAACCATCTGTCTTCGCACGAAGCTCGGTATCTCCATCTTTTATTCGGATTATGGTCCTGTTAAGCTTGGCAACAGGTCTGTAGATAAAGCTCGAAATAAGCGTTCCGAGAAACAGTGTTACAAGCAGAATGATTATGGCAATTACCAGGAGCATCCTTGCAAGAGCGCTCTGAGTCTGCAGCATAAGCGACTGCGGGGTCAGCATGTATATGCACATGTTGTATTTTTCAGAGGGTCTGTTATTTAGATAAAAGTCTCCGTACTCATCATCAAGCTCTGCGCCTATCTGAGAATCCGTGGCTATGTTCTTTGTAAGCTCCGAAAAAATCCTGCTCTCTTCCTTGGTTGTATTTCCAACCTTTGCAATTGGTGTGTCGCCATTTGGCTGCAGCCATACATACACATCTCTTGAGGAAATATACTTACTCATGATGTCTGATAAGTTCTGCGTATTAAAATCGCATACCAGGTAGCCGAGCTGCGATCTGTCATCATCATAGGTGTGGAGCTTCAAGCAAAATCTCAACACATCCTTGTCTGCTTCCTCGTTATAATATCCGGAAAGCATAAGTACGTAGTTGTCTGAATTTATATAGCTTTTTAAATGGGATACATTTACATACTGATCGGTATTGTATAGATCACGCGGATAATTATAGGGCTGCTTCCTCCAGGAGCTTACCAGATTGTCGTCATTGTCATAGATATACATGGCAAGAAGCTGGTCTGAGACTTCGAAGCGCCCCTCAGAAAGATGCCAGGCCTTCCAGTAATAATTCAGAAGCCTTCTTCGTTTTGCATGAGAGTATCTCATGTCGTAAAGCATTTCACTTTCCGAATAGATGGTCTGCATTTTTACTGTAAGGCTGTGAATATAAGAATTTAACTCAGTTTCGATTCGCTGAAGAGTTTCATCATTGTTAAGAAGGCTCTCCCTACGGATCTGATTCCTGGATGTAAGCTCAAAAGCCACTGTCTGCGCGATAATCGCAAACAGAGTACACCCAATGACCAGACCAAGAATAGCCTGACGCATCGTCCATTTTACTTTTTTCATTCCCTTTTATTCCCCAATAAAACCGCTCCGCTAAAAACGGTGTGTAATTCTATCCCCATAGAATTATGCATTAAAGTTTACGTAAAAAAATGATATCACAAATACTTCTGCAAAGTCTCCAAAAATTAGTTTCCATTTTTGTGCAAAAAAACGGAAGCATACCTTTTTATATGCTTCCGTCCTGAAAATTCATTATATATAGCTTTTTGATTCTTACTTAAGATCTGATGTACAGCAAGGACATTTTGTAGCCTTGATGTTGATCTCACTCTGGCAGTGAGGGCAGATCTTGGTTGTAGGAGCTTCTTCTTCCTTCTCCTTTTTAACCTTATCGCTGAGCTTGTTAAGAGACTTAACAATGCAGAAAATAACAAGCGCCATAAGCAGGAAATTGATAATTGCTGTGATGAACACACCGTAGTTAAGTGTAGCTGCTCCTGCCTCCTGAGCTGCTGCAAGTGAAGCGTACTTTGTTCCATCAAGTGTGATGAACCAGTTTGAGAAATCAATTCCACCTGTGAGTACACTGATGACAGGCATGATAATGTCATTAACAAGTGAATTTATAATCCCCTGAAAAGCTCCACCAATGATGACACCGACTGCCAGGTCCATTACGTTTCCACGCATTATGAACTCACGAAATTCATTTGCAAAACCCTTACTTTTTTCAATAGCTTTACTCTTATCTACCACTGTTTTTTCCTCCCCTATTTATTTTGGAAACTAATTTCAAACCACTTGAAATTATACCACATATTAAGTAAGATAAAGAAGGATTTTCACTAAAGAGTTTCCAGTAATAAGACATATAATTTAATCAGATATCATGCAGGACTAGTACATCGGTAGTATGTCAGCTTCCCAAGCTGAAGAGGCGGGTTCGACTCCCGTGTTCTGCTTATAAACAGGGGAAAAGCTGGCGCCTTGTCACGGGAAACGCCAGCTTTTTTTGTGTTTTGAAGAAAAGTTTCTATTTCTTATGAGGGAGTTTCAAGAGGTTTGTTCCTCTTGATGGTTTATATATTACTCTCAAATTCGTAAAAGAAAGTGATAAGTCTGTGTTTATTTTGTGAAATCAATAATGGATTTTTTAACATATAAAAAAGCCTGAACCCAGATATTTTCTGAGGTTTCAGGCTTCTAATCATAAATTCTTAATTGTGTTCTTTAATAACAAATGTGAACATTTCTTTTGAAGCTACGCTGATAACATAATTCTCTGCATAAGAAAAGCTTTCAATATTCCAGCCATCCATAAGGGCTTCGTCCGCTCTTGGATCAATATGGAAGCCTTTCCCCTCTGCCTTTATTATTGCCTCAACCGATGTCCAGCTTTTTGCAAGAATCATCTGTTTTTCTTCACCCGATGCATCATTTACAACCTTTTCGTAATATATCGGAGGAAGGACTCTTTTCAAGACGTCAGGCTTAACCCTCGCTATGCGTTCAATATCTGCTCCAACAGGATAGTCGGAAACTGCAAGAATAACATAATCTCCGCTGTGGGATAAGCTGAATTCCTTCTCTCCGTTTTTGAGCATAGGCTTTCCATACTCATTGAAGGTCAGCTGTTCATCACTTGTTACTCCCAGATATTTGTACAGCAAATAACCTGCGCATAATTCCTGCTTATTTACTCTTTTCACCTTGGCTCTTTCATACTTGTTCCTGTAGTGGGTGGTTATGGTGTTTAGGATTTCTGATTCAGGTTCTTTGAGATTGTTGATGTTTATGGTATGGATAGTTATTGTGTTCATGTCTTTTTGTTTTTTCTTTATATTCCTATATTATTAGGTCTTTTTAGAATTCTCTTTATTTTTGAACGTTTTACTGTTAATTACCCTTCGTAAAACAAACAATCAAAGGCAGCTTTACGTCTATTGGATGCTTTTCACGAAATCAGGATGAACAAAGCATTTCAAAAGTTAACGTTATTTCGCACACAGTAAGTCTATTATTCTTGTAATAGTATTACCGGTGTAATTTTCTTGATATTCAATCCAATGAAGAGTCATGAAACCTATGATAATTCAATCTATAAGTAAGCATAAGACCAAACCGGTGTAACCGCCTATCAAAAACAATTCTTTATTCCGCAAATCGATACGCCAGTTTACAGTCTTAAGATTTCATAGGCGTAACGCCAGACAAAAATATGGTTTGAAACATCAATTCCCGGACTTCAGCATGTCCTTCAATCCTTCAATGAGCTTGTCCTGCTCTTCTTCTGTGAGGATATCGTCGATATCCAGGTCCTTACCGGTCCTATCCTTGTAAATTTCATCAAAGGTCTTATTCTGGTCCTCAGGATCAAAGTCCACATCCTTGGCGTGGCTCTTTAAAGGTGAATCATCCGGAAGCGCCATGTAAGCCACATTGTGCTGCATCCACTCATAGGCCATGTCGGAAGCTTCTCTATAACTCTGCATATCACGACCATGAACAGGACTTGTATCTATAAGTGCCTGACATATTATGGTCATGTCAGCCATGTTATTTATCTTGTAGGAATCGAAAATCGTCCAGTTGTCAGTTCTGTAAACTGCCTTGTAGGTCTCTGAATCATAGACAAAAGTGTAGTTTGTGCCGCTTCCGTCTGTGTCTGTAAGATTGATATCGGAGGTTGATGTAAGAATTCCGGTCTCTTCAGAAATTCTTTCGGCGGTATCTTTAGCATCTTCAACTATATCTGAATCCAGATTGGAATCCTCATCAGAATCTGTGCCCTCATCAACATCTTCAACTTCAACAGTATTGGAATCCGCATCAGAATTACGCTCACTTCCAATTGATTCAAATAAACCAGCATTATTCTGCGCGTCTTCTGAAGTACCGCATCCCAACATGACAGTACTCATCAGCAGCACCGCTGCATATACTCTGTATCTTTTCCCTCTAAATATTCCCATATTTCCCCTGAACATATCTCCTTAATAATTCTTTGTTTTTCCCGACAATTCGCATATTGGTTTTATTCTTTTCATCGAGCTCTTCGTTTAGCTGTGTTAACTTATGCTGCATCATCCATAGCCTTTTCAAGGAATGCCTTTGTACGCTTCTGCACATTCTCCTGAAGGTTTACAAAGAAAAGGAAATTGTCATAGAGATGCAGGCATCCGTCAGAGAAAATATCCAGTACCTTGGGATACTGATTCATATCAATATCAGTCACAACAAGTGATCCTCTGTTGGGATCAATATAAGCTCCGTATTTTCCCACCTGAACAGATGTGATAGCCCCTGTCACCGAATCCTGCGTCACAGAGCCTTTATTAAGTGACTTATCAGCCTTTTTACTGTCAGTTCTCCAGTTGAGCGGATTTATTGAAATCATCTTCTCACCGGTAGGTAAAATAAAGGAACCAGTAACATTTCCATCCTCACACTCATAGCTGATGACTACGCCTGTATCTGTCTCTCCCTTTGCAGGAACAATCTGAGGATACTTATCGATCATCTCCTGAGTCATGGGCCAGCCTATCGCATATACTGCGATGAGATTATCGCGGAGACTCTTTGCTCTCTCACCCTCGCCGCCATAGAACTCTTCGAGAAGTCTGTAGCACATCTCTGCTCCCTGTGAAAAACCGGCAAGAATAAGCGGTCTTCCGTTATTCTTATGCTCTAAGTAGTACTTAAATGCTGCAGCAACATCCATGAAGGCATTTTTCTTCGCCTGCTCTTTATCTGCCCCCTCTTCCATGGTATACACATTCATAGCGATCTGCCTGTAATATGGAGCATAAATCCTTGCAGTATTTGCATAAATGGCCTGCTGCTGATTCATTGCATTTCTGAACCTGGTCTTAAACTCCGGCGTGATAGATGAATTGACCTCGCTTACAACATCCACTGTTGGTGCGATGATGAAAACATCAACCTCATTTTCAGGATAGGCACCATCATACAGCCAGTTTTCAGACTTAGAATAATCAAGCGAGCTCGTAAATGGAACCACTCTCGCAGCAGAAGCTGTTATCCCTGAAGGAACCAGCATTGTTACAGCTACTAAAACAGTAATCAGTACACTAAAAATTCTCTTATTCATTTTTCCCCCTCAAAAAACAGCGTAAGGGTCAAAAATTAAATTTTGCCCCTTACTAAGATACGAATTGTCATAAGTGCAACAAAAATGTGTATATCTAAAACAATTGTATTACATTATTCTTTTATAAAACAGACCTGTTTTCACATATATTCATCAAACACGCCTGTTATAAACACAAAAAGTTCACAAAATTATCCCTAACATCTTATTAACCCTGGCCGATATATAAGATAGCAAGGGATATGCCGAATATCAAAGGATGGAGTTCTAATGGTATTTGGCGTAATTTTTTATAGAAGTATCCGGTAGTAAAGGTCTCCATCATTCTTAGAGGAAGGAGGACATGCGCATGCTAGAGCTCTCAAAGGTTAAGCAGGTTCAGGATATAGGTACATACAATTACAACAGTTCAAATTCCGCATCAAAAGCAAAAGCTGGAACGGCAAGTACTAATGGTACTAATATAACAACCAGCAAAGTATCTGGTGCCAAAGAGGTCACCAAGACACAAAAAACCAACGTTCCCGCAAAAGCAAACAAAGCTCAAAGCTCTGCTAACAAGCCTAAAACTCAGAGCTTTCAGGCTCATCTTAATAATGCCGCAGCTACTCCTCAGTTAACCTCTAACTCAGACTATACAGCTGAAGAATGGGATGCTCAGAGAAAAAAGAACAACGCAATAAGTAAGCTCCAAAAGACAGATGCTGACGTTGCCGCCCTTGAAAGAGTTGCTCCTAACGCCTCAGAAGAAGTAAAGAGTGCATGGATGGATGCGTCAGAAGAAACCGGCACAAATGGCCTTGGCTATGACGAGGATCCTTCCAAGAACACAGCAACAAGGCTTTATGCTGAGATAAACAACAGCGCAAAAATGACTGATAACAGCGTATCAGGTGTTCAGGATATCCTGGGTGGAACAGTCGATTCAGCAATTGATGCTGTCTCCTCTGCTAAGCAGGATCGTGTAAATATGAATGGTGACAATTCAGATACCGCTGATAAAGAAGTAGAGTTTTATGATGAGTTCTTAGAGAACCTGAACGGATTAAAGGACGGCACCTATGAACCCTCCGATCAGAGTACCTTCGACAGAATGAATAAGAATAATCTGGCAGTGCTTCCCGCTGATAACAGCCAGGCAGCATCTGCTATGGATATACCTGACAGATACTCCGAAAATTATTTCTTCCACAGTACCACATCAAGTGATGAAAACGGAGTCGAGTTTGAGCTTAAAGCTAAATATCCTGCTGATTATGATCCTACTAATCCTAAGATTGAAGTTTATTCATCATATGACGGCAAGGAGAATCTATATGAAGTAGATGTAAATAGTGTAAATCCTGAAACTGCATCACAGACTGAGCTATATGGATTATTCGCATACGTTGAGGATGATAAGAACATACCTCGAACCATAGATCCCAGCTCATCTGATCTGTACTACAGTGCACTTGATAGAAAGCTGGAGGTAATTCATCAGGATGATTCAAAAAATGTTAACTCAAACAATGATACGGAACTTGCCGCAACAATGAACACTTTTAGAACTATGGATAATCTTTCTTATTGGGATAAAAAAGAATTACTTGAAAGTGTATATAACGAAGGTTGATTTAAAAATAGCCTATGCACCAATTTGCGCATAGGCCTATTTTATTACTATTGGTTACGCAGCTTTTTGTTCTTCCCTATAACTTCTGGGCCTATCTCTTATATGTCATGCAAAGCCACAAGAAATCGTGAGCAGGAACGGTGACGTTCTTCGCATCGAATCTCTTGCCTGTCATGAGGTTCTTGTAAGGACCCTCCTCGTTGATATAGGCAAGTTCATCATAGTCGCCGAAGTTAAAGAGCGCTATCAGCTTTTCATTCTCGTAATATCTTCCAATTCCAAGTACATGATTATTGTAGGTTTCAACGATCCACGCATCAGCTTTACTGTCGAATACGCGGTGCTTTTTCCTTATTTTTGCAAGCTTCGTTATGCCGTTAAAAAGAGCATTCTCTCTTGTGCCCTTTTTCCTGCGCTTCTTGGCGTTATCCCAGTTGAAGTCGCCGCGGTGAAGGTATCTGGAATCTGACCACTTAACAGGATCCTTATGATAGTCGTAGTCGTTAAGCTGTCCAATCTCATCTCCACTGTAAAGAACAGGTATGCCGCTTTGTGTGAACAGGAAGGCATGGAGCATGATGTCCAGCCTTATAGCCCAGTCCAGCTTATTTAAATTCATCTCATACTCAGCAGCCTCGATTCCGCAAAGGGAAGCTGTAGTTCCGCAGAGTCTTGCATCACCGAGCTTGGGATCATCGTTATAGAGCTCTCCTCTGGAGGAGGACTCATACAAGGCACCTCTCAAATAATCGTTCAGGTACTTTTTGTGTGAAACCTGCTCAATCTTAAACTGTCTCAAATAGTCATAATCAAGTCCCCAGCCGATATCATCATGGCATCTTAGGTAATTTAGGAAAATGTACTGCTTGGGAAGATTGAATACAAGCCCCAGCTGATGCTTTAAAAGTCTGACATCCTTAGTTGCAACCGTATGCCAGGTGCTGGCCATTGTCGTAACATTGTAGAGCATCTGACACTCAGGCTTTTCAGGAGTTCCAAAGTAAGGAACAACCTTAGAGGGTTCCATTACAACCTCGCCAAGGAGTATTGTTCCGGGACACACTATCTTAGCCGCTATCTGCATAAGCCTTACAAGTATATGTACCTGCGGAAGGTTTCTGCAGCTTGTTCCAACGGTCTTCCATATATAGGGAACCGCATCAAGGCGGATGATATCAACGCCCTGATTACATAAAAACAGCATGTTGGCAGTCATGTCGTTAAAGACTGTGGGATTTCTGTAATTAAGGTCCCACTGATATGGATAAAAGGTGGTCATAACGACTTTCCCTGCTTCAGAACACCAGATAAAATTACCGGGAGCCGTCTGAGGAAAAACCTCCGGAACGGTCTCTTCATAATCATTGGGCTCATTCCAGTCATCGAAGAAGAAATATCTTTCCTGAAACTCCCTCTCTCCGCGCCTTGCTCTTACAGCCCACTCATGATCCTCACTTGTGTGGTTCATGACAAAATCGAGACATACACTCATGCCTCTCTTATGGCATTCATGAGAAAGCTCAGCCAGATCCTCCATTGTTCCAAGCTCTGGATTAACCTTCCTGAAATCAGAAACAGCGTAGCCACCGTCACTTCTATCCTTAGGGCTCTCCAGAAGCGGCATCAAATGGATATAGTTAACGCCACAGGATTCCACATAATCAAGGTGACTCTGTACGCCCTTAAGTGTTCCTCCAAAACAGCCTGTATACATGAGCATTCCAAGCATATCGCAGCCGGTATACCAGCCGGGATCCGCTTCCTTTTTAATATCCCACTCTTTGAGCTCCTTGCTTCTGTTGTCGTAAAACTCGCGAAGCATCTTCACAAAGTACTGATAGGCCTGCTCATCATTGCTATAAAGCTCATTGTAAAGCCATTTTAATTCATCCTGATATTCTGCAAATCTCTTATAAAACATCTTAGATTATCCCCTCTTAAAAATAATTGCTACATTTAAGATATCACATAACCTCATAAAATAGAATTTCCTATGATATTAAAAAGCCATCGGCTACCCGATGGCTTAGTCTTTAAGTCATTCTTCCGGAGCCGTCCTCGGAATGAACCAACAGATGACTGCCGCAATCAAAATTAAAATAGATGCTACAATATGTACCATAGAAATCCCCCCTCAATAAATGGTCTTTCTAGAATCACTATAACAAATAATTAATAGTCTGTTTATTGGCATTTTATATGATTTTGTGATTCCTCTTTTACGCATTTTTGCCAAAACCTTTTCCTGCCACAAGAGCTGTTAAGAAAATCGAAAAGCTGGCAAGCATTCCAATAAATGTTATGAGTATTCTGTCGTCATCTCCGGTCTTGGGGAGATCCGTGGTCTGCGTGGTAGACACAGGCGTTACCGTAGTTCCTGTTGATGCAGCGCTTGACGCAGCTGAGGATGCCGTATTACTTGCTGAAGAAGCTGCGCTTGAGCTCTTTGAAGCAGCACTGCTGGATGAAGCTGAGGAGCTTGCCGATGAGGATGAAGTCGAAGAAGCCGCATCCGCAGCACTTCCCTCCATGGTATAATCCACATTCTTGGAATCAGACTCTTCCTGCAAAAGTCCGGCATTATAATTATCCTTTATATCCACCGTTACAGCGCCTGCCTTAATAGCAGATACAGGTGTCATCATAAGCATGCAGCACATCGGAATAACTATAAGCATTTTAATCTTTTTCATTCGTATCACCACACCTTTCAAAATCATCCAACTCTCTTGGCAACCACCAGTAATCTTCCGTTTTTCATGGTATAGTCACAGGTGGAAAGAGTCAGCAGCTGATCCCCATAGGAAGCGGTTGCAGCTATTTTGTGCATTGATCTGGCCTTTAAGTTCGCCACGTAACTATCAAAGGTTTCCTTGTTATCTATATGAATATAATCTGCGTAATTAAATCCGTTTTTCTCACCGTTAGCTGTGGTATCAACAACAGCGATAACCTCATAGAACCTCTGCTCAGAGGGAGTATCAAGCTCAACTGCCTGATGCTTTCTTAGATATGCATCATCCTTGTAGTACTTTAGGGTTCCGAAAAGAGCCCCTGATTTCATGTTGTGTCCGTGTATCAGAAGGTGGTTATCGGACAGGTCAAAGCTGCATCTTTTATCCAAAACCAGAAGACCGTTTCTGTCTTCATTCCCGAAGAAGTCATGCTGAAGATAATAGTCATTATCCCCATCTCTATACATGATCGGATAATCAATCTCAGACCCGTTCACTCGGAGCCAGCCCGTGAGGTCCTTATTCTTTTTGTAAAGGTATTCGATTTTGAGGGAAACAAGATTCGTGTTTTGCTCTTCAGGAGACTCATTTATTGCGTCCATAGCAGCCTTGGATTCCGAAACTGAGACCGCTGCCATAGCCTGTACCTTTTTCATGTTAGCGCTGCTAACCTGCTCCTGATATATCTCTACAGCAAAAATACCTGTCACTACCAGAAAGGTAATACAGGATAACGTAAGGATAGTATTTCTGATTGTCTGTTTTATTTTCCCCCTACGCCTTCGCATAAGCACAAATCCCCATACCAAATTATTATTTTACAAAGATTATTTCGGCATAAGGGGGTAAAAAGTTTAGTCCAAAAGTAAATTCATTCCAATGTCATAGACATTCCCATTCACTGCATCGTAGAGCCATCTGGCCATGCTGACATCATCCTGGGTAAAGCGTGTAAAATAGGGTTCTCTGACCGCAGTATGAACAGTACCGCCCTTGGTAACAATCGGAAGTGTCCAGTTATTTATGTACATCCCAAAGGAAGGAGAAAGAGCCTTGAGCTCATGCACCATCTCCTTTAACTGACCCAGATATGCATCCTGAACATCGGAATCCGTCTTATAGGTCTTGTTGGTAATGTCGTTATAATAAGCCGTAAGGACATAATCCCTCGTGGAGCTCGAGTACAGATAGCGCAGCTTATCACCATATTTTGCATACAGATTCCTGTACCAGCTAAGGGTTATATTATCCGACTTTATCGCATCACATATATGCTCCGGAGCCTTCCAGACATTTCTCGCTGTATACTCCCACTTGGAGTATAGAAGAAGCGCACTGTCCGAAAGCAGTGTCACGTCCTTTACCTCAGGATACCAGTCCCTAAGAATTTCATCTGTAAGGGCAGGCACGGTAAATGCTCCGGCGCTGTTACCTGCAATAAGAAGCTGCTCGGGAGTCTCAAAAAGCTGCTTTGAAATTTTCATGGACTCCAGGAAATTACGATAGCCATGGAAATGCAGTACATGCTGTTCGTGATCCTCACCCTCATAGGGGAAGTCATTATCACCAACATGAAAATCGCCCGTAGCATAAGCAATATCGATAATGCTCCAGTCCCTGAAGGGATTTTCAGGGTCCTTGATATTCATTATGCCAAGGTCTATATTCATAATCTGCGTCAAAGGACGAAGGTTATTCCAATAATAGTTCGGAAGATCGGCAGCAACCTTGCCACCTGTGATGGGTCTTGCCGCAGTGTACTCGTCATACGCTACGCCGCCACCTGAAAAGAAAATACATAGTTTTTTAGGATCAGCTATTTTTACATAGATATGGTATCCTGATCCATCTCCTGATAAGCCCATGGGAATAATGACCCTGTACCACTTTTTCTCCTCCGGCTCCTCCGGAAGCTCCGGTGCTATAAGGTCACGATCCACCATCGTTTTATCTATGGAATTCTCTAGAAAATCTCCTATTTGCTGCCCTAACTGCTGCTTTCGGAGTATACGTTTTTCCTTATAATTCATACGTTGAACATCCTCTGCGTTGCACTTCGAAGTTCTCTGAATCTGAATAAAACTGTTGCAATAAGAGCTATGGCAAAGCCGGCTATAACAAATACTGCAGCGTAAGGAAGCTTGTTTTCACCGTTCCAGATAAAGATCATCTGGAGAAAGGCCATAACTGCATCAATTACGATATAAATAATATATTCCTCAAATCTTAGCTTCATGAATTTGGCGATGATCCAGCTAAGTATCGTATGTCCCACCAGGCAGAAGGGAATCATCCAGGTGACACTCCAACCGTAGAAACCGGTCTGTTTATCTATGTAATAATCGACTATGATCGCCACGATAACTTCCACGGTTAAGACCTTCAGAATGTTGTACCGATATCTCATTATTGCCAGGATATCAAGCCACAGCACAATGCTTCCAAGCACCACCATTCCCGTCCATGACACGGCATCTCCGAAGAGATACTTGATCGCGGCACACATTACAATGGTAACAGCCAGTAAAAAGGTACAGATTTTCACGAAGGTAACTCCGCTGATCCTTCTCTCAGGAAGGGTCGGATAAGGAGCCTCATCATCCTCTGAAAATTCGTCGATGTCATACATCTTCTCATCGATTCCTGTTCTGAGTACGTCCTGCCTTCCGAGAATCTTACCCTCACACAAAGGACAGCAGGACTTATTTCCCCTTATTACAATTTTACATTTCGGGCAATAATACATTACTTACTCTCCTTTGTTTTCTTTTCATGAACAGGGATATCAAAATCGTTGGTACTAAGCTCAACGCCAAGTCCCTCCGCTGTCAGTCTTCTGCACAGATTCAGCATTGTGGGATGAGATGTAAATGCAGAGCACTCACCAAACACCATCCTATCGCCGAAGCTGCATATAGTGATCTGCTCCTTAGCTGCAGTCATAAAGGCTGAAAATCTGTCGATAAACGGTGTTACTTCCGTTGGCATTTTTATAAGTCCCATATTGGAAATTGATGTTGTAACACCCTTCTTGGCTGCGGCATCAAAACGCCCTATGGCATAGTCCTTAATGAAAAGCGGAACAACCTTGATCGCTATATTATGCTCAAGTGCCGCATAGGAATTCATGGTTGAATTTACTCTGGTGGGCTCAAGCTGCTGCTTAAAGGCATCATCCACCTCTTCTATTACGCTCTCAAGAGTTCCATCATAGTCATAGGGATCGAACTTTATGCTGATAACGCCAAAAAAGTTTCTTGCTGTGTAGGACTGAAAATACTGCCTTAAGTTAACAGGAACACTTACAACTATCGGCTTTTTCTTCTGAGCCTCAGACATTGTATCTATTATGGCCAGAATGTAAATCGAGGTACTAAGAATTCCTACTGTTGTACCATAATTCACTGCCAGCTCTTTAAATCTCTCAGCTGACACGCAGGCTTCAACTATGTGGGATTCATTGTTACTGTCAATCTCACCATGAAGCTGGTAGGCGTTGTTTCTTGCCAGTGTCTTAAGCTGTTTTAATCCCTTCTGATTGCGATAGTAATGAGTAAATGCGTCCTTGTTTCTCTCCTCCAGAGAGGCTATCTCCTCAGCGAAGAACCCTGTATCCACATGAAAATCATGGGCAATCTCAAGATATCTTGTGATCATTCTTCTAAAGAACATGAAAGCACCGGTTCCGTCTGCCAGAACATGGAACATCTCTATGCTTATTCTTCTCTTGTAATAAAAAACTCTGTATAAAAGGTTCTTTTTTCCGGGAAGATAAAGCGGACTACAGGCAGGAAGATGCTCCTCCTCAACAGTACAGGACAGATTACTGTCCTCAAGGTAGTACCAGAAAAGTCCCCTCCTCAGGACACAGTTAAAGAAAGGGTATTCGACGATAGATTCATCAAGTGCCCTTTGTAGAATGACAGGATCTATTTCCTCCAATAGCTCGCAGGAAATACGAAATACTCTCGTATTTGCTCCGCGAACCGTGGAGGGAATGATCTTTGCTGCATTATCAAGTTTGTACCAGTTTGCACGTTTTTCCATTATATATATAAATCTAATGTCACAGATTCTCTACAATCTCAGTGACAGGCTCAATCGGAGCTGTCTTTACTCTGTAAATGACGTCCTCAAGTGAGATAAATTTTTTCTCCTGTATAAATTTCAGATATTTTGGTGTAAGTCTCATTGTGATCCTGGGCTCTAAAGCCTTGTTGACCCTTGTGCTTATGGCCTTGCAGGCATCCGTGGGATCGTGAGCCATGCTCTTACTAAGTACACACAGAAGTGTTCCAACTGTCTGAGCAAGTCCGCTCATATTGGGATCCCGACTTACATCAATTGACTGCAGGGAGTTTACACTCCATCTTTTCCTCTCAGAGTATATACCATATTCGCAGTCTACCTCAACAAGCTTCTGGGTTTTCATATCCCTCAGCCACGCAGTATTACCTCTTACGAATATATCCTGAACCTGGAAAAGTGTTCCATTATAAGGGAAGGTTATATTCTCACAGCCTGTCATGGTGATGTCAGCCTGAACCCTTACAATCTCGTCTTCCTTTTCAGCAGCCTCCCAGCTGCCCTCTCCCTCAGGACCGGTCTCAAAATCTCCCCAGGGTGAAGTCTCAGGCTCTACCTCAGAAAACTCCCTCTGAGAAATTCTTTTTCTTGCGCGGCCTTCAAGGCGGTGCTTATCATGATGATATATTGCGCGGCCTCCCATGGTAGGATAAGCCACTGTAAAGCGGTCTCCCGCACCCTCTTCGAAGGGTCCGCAAAGTGGATGGATACTTCTTTTCCTTCCAAAATAATCCGTATCAAGAATAATCTCTGTGCCGTCGTTATTTTCAAAAAGCTGCTCAGGCTCAAATGCCTCGCCGAGAACCTTCGTGGAGATCATGGAGGTCATGCTCCGTGGCAGATACTCGTAGAGATTGGTATGGAGTCTGAACTGTCCATCCTCCTCTGATACCATGATCCTGACGGTGTGATTGTTCTCAATATATGCACCCTTCTCACTATCGCAGGGCTGCGCTCCGTTAAAGAATGCATTGCCGCCTGTGTAGATAGGAAGATGATCGTAGTATCTGTCATTTTCACCGGGAGTAGCAAAGTCTCCTGACATGGGTTTTAATGTGGCAAGATACTTCTCTCTTGTGGGATATCCGTCATAGGGCTTGGTTCCGCAGATAAAGTTGTAAAGATTAAGGGACTCAAAGCCTACGGAATGAACATAATCCCTGAGATCCTGCCTTATTTCCTTCTGTACGAAGATGTTGTTATAGAATCTTGCATCTCCGTGAAGTATCGTCATAAAGCCCGCAATCTTAGTGGAATGCGGAACATGATAAGGCGTGTATCTGCAGCTCTGGAATCTCTTACCACCATTATCCGTGCCCTCTCCAACAAATGAAAATGAGCCATAGAAAAGGTTATGCACAAGAGCAATTCCCTGGGTACTGAGTCTGCAGGAAATATCCGAGAGCATAATGTTGTGGTCAACAAGGGTAGGTCCATGGGAAACCTCGATAAAGACATCCTCTCCCAGCGCAAGACCGTTTGTAATCTCGCAACCTTCCGGAGGCGTGTTGTCATGGAAGAAGTTCTGGGTGACTCTCGTTCCCTGAGCCTGCCAGTCAAGCCACAGACCTCTCGTACAATGATGAATGTGATTTCTTCTGAAAATCGTATCAATAGCAGCATGCATCTTAATGCCGCCAATCTCAGCGCCATCAACATCATGCTTATTATTTATCCTGTAGATGTGATTATCCTCAATAATACTGAAAATACCGCCGAGGTGACCTACAATACCTGTCTGTCCGCAGTCATGGATCTCACATCTTCTGATAATATGTGAGCCTATTGTCTCCTTATCCCAGCCCTCATTTACAGCCTGGCAGACAGCATCTCTTTCAGTCTGAGTGCCATCCTTTATATAAGTCTTTGTCCACTTGTTATTGTTATTAGGCTGCAGATATTTTCCAAGTGAAATACCTGAGCACTTGGACTCTGATATCTCGCAGTCCTCGATTATCCAGCCCTTTGACCAGTGAGGTCCTATAAGACCGTCCTGATATGCCGTAGGCGGAGCCCACTGAGTAGCTGCCTGCCTCAGTGCAAAGCCTGAAACAGTTATATAATTTATGCCGTTTTCAAGTGGCATGAAGCAGTTTCTTCTGACAGTGATCTCGACATTTTCTTCGTTTGGATTCTTTCCGTGAAAATTGGCAAAGATAACCGTATTATCCATGTCCTGAGCCGTGTACCAGGCATATACGCTAAACTCCGGATCCCAGGAATCCTTACGCACTTCAGGCTTCTCAACACAGGTAAGTGTCTCGGATTCATACATGGATTTACCGTTCAGGAACACTTCACCTGTATGGTTAATCTTCCCGGGAATACACCAGTCACCTTCCAGGATCGTAGTATATGGATTGTAATTACCAAACATATTGTTCGGGATACTTACCTTCCATACATCTCCGTTAAAGAGCTCCCACTCCTTTATCTCCTCGGCTCCGGTAATAACGGCGCCCTGAGGCTCAGTAGTACAGTAGACAATAGGATTATCTTTTGTACCGCCGTGAGCAGGATGAACATATTCTCTGTAAATGCCCGGTGCAACTATTACAATATCACCAGGCTGCGCAATGTCAGCAGCTTCCTGAATAAAGCGGAATGGATGATTTCTCGTTCCGTCGCCACTTCGAACTACGCTTTGTGAAACATAAATCTGCATGGCAATACCCCCATAATTAAGAATAATTTATACAAACAATTATAGCAGATATGTAAGGAAAAGGGCTGCCGATTTGCTATACGGCAGCCCGAAAATTTTACTCATTTCTAGCATGTTTCATATGGTAAAGGTCCGTATCCGCTCTTGCTATCAGTGATGGAATCGGAACTGGTGATGCAAAATCATATTCAGCAATTCCGACACAGACAGACAGGTTATAGGGTGCTCCCGCCTTCTCATTCAATATACGAACGCTTGACCTTATTTTGTCAGAGAGCCAGTTGACCTCGCCCTTATACTCTGTTTCAGCGATGATAATAAACTCATCTCCGCCATATCTCGATACAAAGAAGCGGTTTCTGTGTGCCTGACATGCTTCCTTCATTGCTGTTGCCACACGGACCAGAGCCTTATCACCCTCCACATGTCCGTAGGTGTCATTTATCTCCTTGAAATGGTCAACATCGATGATCATCAGATAAAGTGAAAGTCCGGGAGACGGTGCTTTCATTTTTCTCATAAGATATCTCTGCATCTGGTGACGGTTATTTACCTGAGTGAGTGAATCCATGGATACCAGATTCTCAATAGAAGTAAGATAAACAATCAGCACAGAAAGTGTTGCGCCATAGCACATGATCGGTGTAGTAAGGAAAATCGACTGCAGAGCGCCGCACACAAGAGGCAGGATAGGGAAAATACCTACTACAAAATAAAGGCTGTTATCAAGGTAACGCTCCTGGGTGTAGGCTCTATAGAAGCCCTTTGCAGAGGAATACAGCATATATCCTGTAGGAATAAGCAGGAATATCGCGTAAAGCGGACCATACTTAAGGGTTCCGTTTTCATCAAAATAGAACACGTAACCTCTGAAGGAGCCGAATATTATCATTATTATCGCTGCAAGCATTGGAATCGAGCTGCGAATCAAGGATCTCGCCGTGACTATATTCTTGTTTTGCTGAAGAAGCTCACAGTATATGAACCAGCAAAAGCTGCAGCCCACAATGAATCCGTATGGAATAATAGTAATAATATACATTCCGCTTTCGTTCACAGGAAATACATCGCCCTCAAACAGCGCCCACACTGCATCGGACAGAAAGTAACCCATCATAATCCAAATCATGCGTCTTATTACTATTGTTGAAATCTGACGATCTATGCCTTGATTGATTTTAACAAGAACAAGCCCCAAAATAAGCATGCAGGCTATATTAGCCTCTGCATAGTAAAAAACTTCTGTCACTTGAAGCCCCCTAAAAACTTTATTTCGTAAAACACGATATATTATGCACCGTTGGCCACAGCCTTAAGTGCCTCGAATTCCGATTCAAAAACTCCGCCCATCTGTTCAAGCTCATTCCAGGTATACCAGGAGCCTGAAAGCTGAATGCCATTAATGGAAACATCTGTCACAACAACCATAAACGGCTTGTGATTTATGACAATATAAGCCGTCCTGTTCATGCCAAGTGGTGCCACAAAAACATGACCGGTATCTATCAGATGATTGATCTGATCCAGTGTAAGATTTTTTGTAAGAGGCATTGTTCTAAGCATCAGACAGCTCCGACGAAGTATTTGGCTAAAAAAAATGATTAAAAAGCCCTACAATTATTCTAAAGTCCAAGCGGTATATTATCAATTAAATGAATATGAAAAATTGGTAAACTCGCTATCACTTTTTAGAGTAATCTCTCTCACCGAATATTCCGGTTCCAACCCTTACAAAGGTTGCTCCCTCTTCGATTGCAACCTCGTAATCACCGGTCATACCCATTGAAAGGGTATCCAGCTGTGTTCCTTCAATATTCTCAGCCTTCAGAGCTTCCAGAAGTTCTCGCAGGCCCTTAAAATATACCCTGTTTGATTCCGGGTCATCTGTATAAGGAGCAATGGTCATAAGACCACGGACACGTACATGAGGAAGCTTTGCTATTGTTCTTACAAACTCGGGAGTCTCCTCCGGAGTGAGTCCAAACTTTGTGTCCTCAGCTGCCATATTTACCTCGCAGAGAACATCCATTACAAGGTCATTTTTTGCTGCCTGCTTCTCTATCTCCTCAGCCAGGCTGAGCTTATCAACGGAGTGGATCATATCCACCTTTCCGGGAAGATATTTAACCTTGTTGGTCTGAAGGTGTCCTATCATGTGCCAATGAAGAGGCTCTTTTATCTCCTCGGTTTTATCCCTTATCTCCTGAACCTTATTCTCGCCGTAAACTGTTATTCCGCAGTCCATAGCCTGTCTTATGTCAGATACGGGCTTAGTCTTACTTACAGCAATAAGTGTAACCTCGCTTCTGTCGCGACCGCTTCTGTCACAGGCGGCCTGTATTTTCTTTTCTACGTCCTGTAGATTCTCTCTTATTGACATTTTTCTCCCTTCTCCCCTCATCCGTCACTTCGTGCCACCTTCTCCCCAAGGGATAAGGCAGATGATTTAACCATCTGGCGCTACAGCCATTTTGTGAAACTTATTTTTGCAAAAATGCGAACGGATCCTCATCATGTAAGAAGTGCTGGAGCTGATAGGCTGCAAGAATTGCCACGTGCTCCTCCCTGAGAATTCTTCTCACTTCGTCTCTGTCTGCTATAACTACCTGAATCTCTTCGCTGGCCTCCTGATATTTGTCTGTAATCTTGCCATCAGCATATCCAAACACCATCGCTACGGATTCATCGGTCATTCCAACTGATGAAAAGCGGGGAAGCTCGTACATAGGATCCACATCAAGGGGATGGAAATCAAGTCCTGTCTCCTCATGAAGCTCCCTTACTGCAGCTTCCTTGTAGTCCTCGCCGGGCTCACAAAGCCCTGCCGGAAATTCATAAATATAAGTATCTATGGGATATCTGTACTGTCTTACGAGTACAACCTTATCCTTATTTTCTCCGCAGAGTGCATAGATTGATACACCATCAGCCACGTTTTTACCTGTGGTTATCATCAGATCATCCTTTGTTTTTGACCTTGATGCCACATAGTAATTAGCCTGATGTCCTTTATCATTTTCCCCCTTTACATGGAAAAGATTCACAAATCTGTTTTCTGTAAGCTGTTCAACAGAATTGATTGTTGCCATTTTTCATTATCTCCTTAAATGCCCAAAATTCCTTTTACGAATATTTCTATTCCAATGCCGATAAGAATGAGTCCGCCTACAATGGTAGCTCTTCCCGCAAGCTTAAGTCCGAATTTTCTTCCAAGGCGGAGTCCTATTCTGCATATAACAAAGGTCACCGCTCCGATAATAAGCGACGAAGCAACTGCCTCTGCTACCCCGTAGTCTGAAATCGTAAAGCCTACTGATAGCGCATCTATCGCTGTGGCAATGCCCTGAATCATAAGGAGCTTAAAGGTTAAGGGCTCCTTCTCTACAGGTTCATCGCTCTTTTGCTCAACAATTCCTTCCTTAAGCATCTTCGCGCCGATATATGAAAGAAGAATCAGGGCAATCCAGGGAATCGAAGCCTGGAACTGAGTGAATAAGGTAGCAATCGTGTGTACACATATCCATCCAAGAAGAGGCATCAGAAACTGAAATCCCGCAAAAGTACCTGCAATTACATTTTTTCTCCTGGGACTCATGGCCGGATCGGCCATTGCATTAGCTATAGATACAGAAAAGGCATCCATCGCAAGTCCTATTCCCAGCAAAATGGAATTACCGATAAGAAGTATTAAATTTGTCATAAAAAATCTCCAACTTTATCTAAAAAAAGTATACTCACAATTATGCACTTCCAAGCATGCTAAAGTCAATCAACAGCGGGATTTTTTTATTATCATTCACTGCGCCTTCGCTGTATAATATTTCTATGGAAAACGAAAAGACAAAACTACGATATAAAAGAATATTGCATACCTCCCTCATTGGGATTCTGGTCAATATCGGACTTGTAATAATAAAGTCCATATTCGGAGTGATGGCGGGCTCTATCGCTATGCTTATGGATGCCCTGAACAACCTGACTGATGTAGTGAGCTCCGTGGTCACCATAGCAGGCTTAAAGCTCTCTGAGAAGGCACCTGATGAGGACCATCCCATGGGACATGGAAGAATCGAGTATATCAGTGCTGTAATTGTAGCCATAATCATTATCTATGCAGGAGCGACCGCCGGCTTTGAATCCATAAAAAAGATCCTAAAGCCCACTGTTACCAATTATTCAGGCTATAGCATCTTAATTCTTCTCATCACAATTTTCACAAAGTACTCCCTTGGAAACTTTGTAAAGCACCGCGGAAAAGAAAACTCATCTCCCGCCCTTATTGCATCCGGACAGGACGCGATAAATGACTGCATGATCTCACTGGCAGTTCTGGTATCGGCAATCCTGTCTATTTTTGCCCATATACAAATAGATGCATATATAGGTCTTTTAATAGCTCTTTGTATTATCAAAGCAGGCTTTGAGCTTCTTTTCGATGATATGAATGATATTCTGGGAAGACGCGCAGACAGAGAGCTTGCCGACAGACTAAAGGCGTATATTTCAGGCTTTGAAGAGGTTTTAGATGTCCATGATCTTGTTCTCCACAATTATGGTCCCGAGAGACTTATAGGCTCTGTTGTCATTGATGTGGACAGCAATATGACAGCCAATGAGATCTATAAGATAAGTCACCACATAAAGGATGATGCTCTTGATGCCTACAACATTATCCTCAGTGCGATAGGTATATGCGTTGTAAACAGCGAAAGCAATGATATGCGCGATGAGATCATAAGACGCCTTGAGCATATAGATGGTATATTACAGGTTCATGGAGTTCACATAGATATTGAAGAAAAAAGCATTGATCTGGATGTAATTGTAAGCTTTGATGCACAATACCCTGACGCAGTAGTTGACCACGCAAGGATGCATCTCACTGAGAGCTATCCCGACTACACCATAGACATCCACAGCGACAGAGACATGTAGCTTCCACAAAAAATCACAGCCATTACGTAATGACTGTGATTTTATTTTGCATATTTAGTTGCACTTCATGGGAATCAGCTGCAGATTCCCTGTTCCGAAGAATAATGAATTACGGATCATTCCGATCCTGTAAAGATTAAGTACATAAAACATCTTATACATAATTATAGGTAATCCAAATACTCTTATAAGCTCTTCCACTGTAGGCTGATAGCCGTGATTTCTGGAATAGTTTCCAACAAACTCCGCAATTTTCAGTTCAAGTAAACCCATTTTCATACCGTCCTTTCCAAATTTTTTGCCATAAAAAACCCTAATAAAGATGGTAACAAGGTTTTGTTATCAAATTGTGTTCATAATCTTAATAAAAATTGAACGCCAAGTTTCCTCGTATATGTGATAAAATATTAAAAATTCATAAACAACAGCAAAGGGGGATCCATCATGGCCAGACAAAGTAGCGTCAAAAGAGCTCTTGAGGCAACAGGGAGCTTTGCCAGCGCACAGAAAAATATTGTAGTTCAGTTTCAGAACAAGGATCGTAACACAGATGAGCTTTTAAAGCAGATCAAGGAGGATGCCATATTAAAGGGCGTATCCGAGGCTGATTTCAAAAAGATTGATGTCTATGTAAAGCCTGAAGAACAGAAAGTATTCTACGTTGTTAACGATAAGGTCAACGGTTCTATTGACTTCTAAGGAGGAGGAAAAATGTCTACAATATTTGTAGTCGCCAATCAAAAAGGCGGTATTGGAAAAAGTACAACAGCAACAAATCTTGCCGGAATTTTGGGGAAGAAGGCAAAGACACTTTTAATAGATGCTGATCCACAGTGCAATAGCACCAGCACCTATGAAGCTAAAATTGAAGACGTCGCAACTCTTTACGACGTAATCATTGACTCAGACAAGCTTCCTATTTCAGAAGCAATTCAGCACACAGAAAACGGAGACATCGTTGCATCCGACCCTCTGCTTGTAAAAGCTGAGAAGATGCTTGACGGTGACCTTGAGGGCTTTTACAGATTGAAGGACGCTCTTGATGAGCTTGCGGGCTACGAATATATCGTTATCGATACTGCCCCTTCACTTAACGTAATTCTCTATAACTGCCTTATCGCCGCTGACAAGGTTATCATTCCCGTAACTGCAGACTCCTATGCCATGCAGGGTATTCAGCAGCTCCACGACACTATCATGTCAGTGAAGAAGCGTCAGAACAAAAATCTGTCTATCGCAGGTCTCCTTCTTGTCAGGTACTCAGGCAGGTCCAATCTTGAAAGAGAAACCCGTGACAACATAGAACAGGTTGCCAAGAAAATGGATACACGTCTGTTTAAGACTGTCATCCGCGAATGCGTAAAGACAAAGGAAGCACAGGAAGCTAAAAAACTCCTTATAGACTACGCCCCCAAGTGCAATACCTGTCTTGATTACATCGATTTTTCAAAAGAGCTTCTTAAGAAATCAAAATAAAAACATTTTTATGTGAACAAAAACTCCGTCTCAAATCTGAGGCGGAGTTCATTTTTTCTATTCATGTAGCTTTAATTAAGGAATAAGTCCCTGAATCAATATAATAAGTATCAATATTGGAAGAACAAACTTAAAATAGTTTTTCAAAAAGGCAGGCATCTCGCGACCTGATCCTGTATTTGTCTCTGCAAGATACTTATCAAATCCCCAGCCAAATTTTGTTGTACAGAAAAGCAGGAATATAAGTGATCCACCGGGAAGAAGCAGATTACTTACAATAAAGTCCTCAGAATCAAGGACGTCCCTTGCTCCTATGATGTGGAGATCACTCCACACGTTGTAGCCCAGAACACAGGGAATACTTGCGATTAGAATAAATGCACCGTTTACAAGAATAGACTTGCCTCTGCTCCAGCCAAAATTATCTGAAAGGAACGCCACCAGATTCTCAAATACAGCTGTAACAGTTGAAAAGCTTGCAAAGGTCATAAATACAAAGAAAAGTGTTCCCCAAATCCTTCCCATGTTCATATTCATAAATACTCTGGGAAGAGTTATGAAAATAAGTGAAGGCCCCTGACCTGGCTCAACATTAAAGCTGAAGCATGCAGGGAAAATGATAAGTCCGGCTATAAGTGCAACAAAGGTATCAAGCGCACAAATTCTCACTGCTTCTCCTGTAAGAGTATGATCCTTTGACATATAGCTTCCAAATATCTCAATGGCGCCGATTCCAAGGCTTAGTGTAAAGAAGGCCTGGTTCATGGCAGCGCTTATAACTTTTCCTATTCCCACCTCCATAGCTCTGTTCCAGTCGGGAAGAAGGTAAAACTTCACGCCCTCAGCGGCATTACTAAGTGTAAGTGAATGACCTGCAAGAACTATGATAAGAGCAAGAAGTCCAATCATCATAATCTTGTTTACTCTCTCAAGGCCATCGGCAACACCAAGGCTCAGCACTCCAAAGCCAAAAATTACTGTAAGAGCCATGAATATGCCCATCTCCTCAGGATCTGCAAGCATGGAAGTAAATACATCTCCCACATTTTCGGGATCAATCCTTGAAAACTGTCCGGAAGCAAATTTAAAGAAATAGTCGACCATCCAGCCTGATACGGTTGTGTAATACATCATCAGAAGATAACAGCCAAGCATACACAGCCATCCGTGTATATGCCAGTGCTGCCCCTTTTTCTGAAGCTTCTGATATCCACGGACAACCGTCTTACCGCTGGCTCTTCCTATTGCCAGCTCCATGGTCATTACCGGAATTCCCATAAGAACAAGGAACACCAGATAAAAAAGTACAAAAACTGCTCCTCCGTTAGCACCGGCAACATACGGGAATTTCCATACATTTCCTATTCCGATAGCACATCCTGCACTAACTAAAATAAAGCCTAGTCTGGAGCCAAAACTCCCTCTCTCTTCGTTCATTTTTTAATATCCCCTTTTTTATACAAAACTCTATTGTATAATCATATTAAGAAATTACTATTTTATCAACAAAGGTGTACTATGGATTTTCATAAAGCTTGGGAAGAAAACGAAATAAGGTTATCAGAGAACGAGGTAACTCACCGTCAGCAAAACGATGAGTACATGTTCTATCAAAGTGTGGCAAATGGTGATATCGACGCCATTCAGGACAATATCGACAATCACAGGTTCCTTGATTCCAACGGAACTGGAACATTATCAAGAGATCCTCTTCAAAATCTAAAATATCACTTTGTAGTCAGTGTTGCGCTCATCACCAGAATCTGTACAGAAAAAGGAATGGAAATGGAACGAGCCTTCAGGCTAAGCGATTTTTATATACAAAAGCTTGACGACATAAGCTCCATACAGGAATTATCCAATCTCCACTCAAAGATGGTAATGGACTACACAGTGCGAATGAAGGACCTTCGCCACAACGCGAATCTCTCAAAGACCACCAATGAATGTCTGAATTACATTTATGCCAATGTAAATGACAGAATAACAATTGATGATCTGGCTGACCATCTGGATACATCCACAAGTCATATTTCAAGGCTTTTTAAGGAAGAGCTCGGGATATCCCCCAGCGATTATATCCGCAATGTAAAGCTCGATAAAGCCAAGAACCTTTTAAGATTCAGCGATTATTCTATTATAGAGATTTCCAACTATCTCTCATTCTCTTCACAAAGTCATTTTAGTAAGCTCTTCTTCGAGGATACCGGAATGACACCAAAAAAATACAGAGAAACCTATTACGGAACAACCTGGAAGTGATACACTTTCAGGTTTTCTTTTATAATTTCAATGTAAGTACATTCAGTCCCAGTACGTTCTGGTAGGTAACATCCTTTGCAAGCTTGTAAACCATACGTATGCCTATGTTCTTAGTAATATCATCTGCATCGTCTATATTATTTCTGGTTGCAGGATCGAACGCTACACAGTCATCCTTTATTCTGAGAATAAGGGTGTCATCCTTTGTAACGGTCTTAATATCGACAGAATGGTTCTTCTTATCCTTGGTAAAACCATGGGCCACAACATTTCCTGCCATTTCTTCCAGGGAAAGTCCTGCGATCATTGATCTTCTGTGATCAATTCCCTTTCTCTCACAAAATTCCTGTACTTTCTCGGAAATTCCTGCCACCTCATCCATTTTGTGGACTGAGAGCTCAAGTACATGATCATCAGGCACACCAAAGTCCTCGGGAAATACCATCAGGTCTACCAGATTTCGAGGTATATGTTTAATATTTACAGCTGCATAAAGGAAAATAATTATTGTAGTCAGTACTCCATTGATAACATTGGCAATATAAACTGCATTCATGCCAATGGAGCCAATCAAAAATGACGCTCCGGCTGCAACACCTATAACACCGTCAACGATTGCAAGTATATTGATAAGAACATTTTTTCCTGATGCCTGTGCATAGCATGTAAAATGCATACACAGTATAGAAAACGGCATACAAAGTGGAAGAATCCTAAATCCCCACGCTGTCATCAGATAAACCGGCTGCGTAGGATCATGATAGAAAATATTGGTGAACGGAACGGCAAATGCTATAATTCCTGCACTAACAGCGCATTGTATCAGCATATATTTTGTCAGCATAACCTTCATGATTTCTGTGAGTGCATGCTTATCCTCTTCACCCATGCCTATACTTATGAGTAATCGTGAAACAGCAAGCATGCCACCCGGAATTGCCCAGAAAAGTCCCATAAAGTTGTTCGCAGTGCCGAAAGCAGAAATACCGGCGCTTCCAACATACGCTGCAAGAAGTGCGTTTACGATCAAACCTCTTCCGGCCTGATATATATATGAAAGGCCACTGGGAATACCCTTGGTAAATACTTTGAAAGTTTTCTTTATATTAAATGCGGAAATAGCAAAACCGATATAGGATTTCCCTGACATGAAGTACAAAGCTTCAACCAGACAGAACACCCACATTCCAAGTGAAGAAGCAAGTGACAGTCCAAAGGCTTCCATCCTGAGCGCCTGGACAAATAAATAATTAAAGAATAAGTTTGCAAATATAAATGTCACACTGGCTACTACCGATAGTCTCTGCCTGTTTTCAAGGGAGAGAAATACTGTCAGCTGATTTCCAACAATAAATGGAATTATACCTATAGCCTGACCTAAAAGGTACCTTCCAAAAAACGGGATAACGTTTTCATCCTGTGTGAACATGTAGACCATGGGAGTAGTTCCAATAGCTACCAGCACCAGTGAAATAACTATAGATAGCAAAGCGGTAATAGTTATGTCTCCGGTAAAAATTGCCTTGACTTCATCTCTGTCATTCTGTCCAATATATTTACCACATATAATCGCAGCACCACCTACAAAGACTGAACTGAGTGCCGAAATCAGCTGGTTTAATGGTGCATATAGTCCTACTGCAGTCATTGCATCTATGCCTATGTAATTAGTCGCAAAGTAACTGGAAACAATTGCGTTCACACTTCCTATAAGCGCAAACATGATCTGAACAGGCAAAAGATGTAACATCAGCCTTGATATCATTTTTGCATTTCCACTTTTTTTACTCATAATAGCCCCTGATCATAAGAAAAAAGACAATAATTACATTAAAATTTTACCATGCAACATTTATAAAAATGCGATTTAAAGAATTTTTTAATGAAAGATTTAGATTTACATAGCAAAAGGCACTTTGACATTTCTGCCAAAGTGCCTCCGCCGTATTTTTTTAACAAAGTATAGGGAGTTTTTGTATATGAAAAGCTGTTATTTACGTACGAAGGTTACATCTGTAAGCCCCGCATCCTCAAAGAGATTAACAACTTTCTCATAGCTTTCATCATCATTTGCCCAAATGATAACCTTGAAGTCCTTGTTAAGCTTGCAATTCTTGAAAGCGTACTTCTCGATCTTCTTAAGCTTATTACCTTTTACAGTAATACTTCTGAGCTTTTTACAGCCGCTGAAAGCACTCTTTCCGATGGTCTTAACATTCTTACCAAGTGTTACCTTCCTGAGCTTTTTATTGCCCTTGAATGCATTCTTGGCAAGCTTGGTTACCTTAAGCTTTGTTCCGTCAATAACAACTGATGAAGGAACTGTTACATTCTTACCTGTTGATTCAGGGTTCTGCTTGTAGCTGACACTCTTTTTACCGATCACTGTGTAAATTGAGTTCTTTGTAACCCTGATTTCACCCTTTTCAGCCTTGCCGTTGTTATTAACCTTGGTCTGCTCTTTTGTCTCGTCCTGCTTAGCCTCTACAGTATCAGCTGCCTTCTGAGACTCATCTGTCGTAGTCTGCTCCTCCTTGTCTTCTACTGCAGGAGTTTCCTCCGGCTCATTAGAGGGCTGCTCTGAGGGCTCTTCAGAAGGATTTTCTACAGGCTCCTCAGAGCTATTAAGCTTATCGAACTCTTCCTTTGTCAGCTCGACAAGTTCAATATCATCAACATACACATCGTGCCTGCTCTGGATTCTCACACCACCTATTGAACCAAAGGTAATGTTGAATCTAGTCTTTGTATCAGTAGCATTAGTCATCTGGAATGCATGAGAGAATGTCTTCCACTCACTTCCAACCTCTACTTCACCTGTTCCGCTATAGTTAGCCCAGTCGCCACCATTCTGCTGCAGGCAGTACTTGATAATTCTGTCCATAGTGGACTTTGCCTTAAATGATACATAGTAGTATTTGCCTTCTTCAATCTTAAGGCCGTCCTGATTAAGCTGGATGTACCAGTCGTTGCTTTCTCCTGTATCTTCGATTGTAATTGCAAATGCATTTTCATTGCCGTTCATGCTGTCGATGACATAGTTAGCCTTTGCTGCATTGTCGATATAGGGAGACCAACCTGCTATTCCTGCGCTGAAGGAGCCATTCTTAAGAAGTGCCTTCTCTGTCAGGAATACATCATCCAGGTAATAGGTTCCGGGCTTTGTAAATGAAAACTCAATGTCAGACTCTTCTCTTGTAAGGTCCTTGTCGAGATTTATTATCCTGCTAAAGGTTGTCTTCTCAGTAGTAAGCTCAGGCACAAACTCCTCACCGACTACATTTACTCTAAGGCCATCTGCTTCTCCTCCATCATGATAAGCACTGAAGGAAAGGTCATACTGTCCCTTTATAAGAGGTGCCAGATCAGACTGTGAAATCTTTACAGGATCAGCTTCGGTTGCTCCTTCCGGAACCTCAATCTTAACCATGAGCTGTCTGTCATTTTTCTTATTTGTTACGGAAATCTGAGCTGCATCTTCCTCATCAAATTCCCAGTAGCCAAGTCTCTTTTCACCCTGGTCGAAGGAGCCGTTATAAACATAGTTTCCATCCGGACGGATAACCTTCTCGTTGTCCTCCTTAACCTCTTCCCCTGACTTGTGAATAAGCTTAACGTTCTTGATTGTTACAGGTGCTACGGAGCCCTGATTACCAAGATTGAACTCCAGTGAACCGTTAGGATCTGTCTTTTCATTCATTGTAAATGCATAGGTGTAGTGAGCCTCACCTGTTGTTATGGCAAAGGGTGTATCCTGCATGTATCTTGTCCAGCCTTTGTCAGGGCCTTCAACATCTACAACTATCTTTCTATCCTCTGTAGCATATGCATCAAAGGAGAGCTCGTAATCCCATCCCTTATACATGGGTATACCTGTCTGCTTAAGCTGGATTGCATAGTCCACTGATCCATTTGCAGAAGGTGTGATTGTAACAGCATTATTTTCTACAACTGCTGTTGATCCATCAGCATCAGACTCTGTATGAAGAACCCAGTTACTATTAGAATCACCGGTCTCATCGCTTTCAATGCTCTCTGTGAAGCTGCCGTTTAATACGTAGTTACCCTCTTCATCTGCTTCTCTGTAAACTACAGGCTCCTTTTCAGGGCGCTTTGCTTCATTTTCACCCTGCTCATATTCGCTCTCATCCTTCTGATAAACACGAACATAATCAATGGCATATTCCTTGTCATTTATAGCGTCAAGGTCAGGATCTCCTACCCACGAGCCGCCTACTGCAAGGTTCAGTATAATATAGAAGTTCTGGTCGAAGGGTGCAGGATATGTGATCTGATTATCATCATCTGTTCCTGTGTACCAGTCGCTTGTCTCATAGACCTGCTCATCATCTACAAACCATGTGATCTTACCGGGCTCCCAGTCAACTCTGAATACATGATAGTCATCTGAAAAGCTGCTGTCTGTAAGCGTCTTTGTACCCTGGTTTTCTTTGTGACCATTTCCTGAGTTATATCCATAATGAATGGTGTGATAGGACTTATCTGTGTTCTGTCCCATAACCTCCATGATGTCGATCTCACCGCACTTAGGCCACTGTCCATAAAGGCCCTCGTCTGTAGCCATAAGCCAGAATGCAGGAAGGAAGCCCTTTCCTTCAGGCACCTTAGCTCTTGCTTCAAAACGTCCATAGGTAAAGTCGTGCTTACCCTGGGTTGTAATTCTTCCGGATGTGATCTCGCTCTCTGTTCCTAATGAGCTGCCGGACTTGCCGCTTCCCTTTATGAGAATTTTTTTGCCGCCGTACCATTTCCATCCATTAGTATCAAGAAGACTTATCTCACTGACTCTGTCAATATCAGATGCAGCATCCATTGAAAATACATATTTATGTCCCGGAATAAGCTTTAAGCCTCCCTGCTGTAGCTGTATATTCCAGTTTTCGTTGCCTGCATTATCTATTTTGATATTGATACTTCCGTCTTCAAAATTGTAAGTTCCTTCAGCGGGAGCTGTTATACCCATATTCCATGTATCCGGGTTATCCAAGCCTCCGGCAAGAATATTTACTTCCTCACCCTCAGTTACATCAACAAGGGAGATATTTTTAAGAGTAACCTCTGCCTTTGAATCAAAAGCCTCTGTATTATCAGGAAAATCATCTGCAGCATTAACAGCTCCGAAATTAATCTGAAGCGCAATTGACTCAGACTCTTCCATATCTTCTCCGACATCAACCCCCACATTGAATGTCTCGAAGGTTCTCTCAGAGGACTCCTCTGATCCCTCCTCTGCTGCTTCGCCTGCAACATATTTAGGAATAATATGAAGCGCACCATCCTTAACCGCAATATTCCCACCATCCAGTGATGTATATCTCTGCCATTCTGAGTTAACCCAGCCCGGATCATGCTTTTCCACATTCCAGTCGTCTGTGTTCAAGCTTTCGCCATCAAACTCATCGCTCCATACCAGAGAATAGCCATCACCTGTGTCTGCAGGCTCTTCCTCAGCCCTTGCAGTAAGCGGAATGCTTGTAACAGTCAAGGCTGTTGCCATTGCCATAGCAACCATTCTTCCCCATTTTCTTTTTCCCATGTCCTTCTCCTTCCAAACTCAATTGATGAATATATCCTATTGAATTTTAGAAAGAGTTTATATCAAATTTATGCTTTTTTTATAATTTTCATATCGGCGCCAAAAAGTAACAAAAAATGACATGGAAGTCTGCTCTGTAACAGATATCCATGTCATTCACATTTTTATAGTTTATGCTCAGCCTGCATATATCAGTCCTTCAAACAGATCATCGATATTTCCCTCCGGAAGGGCTGCAGGATAATCGAAGGATGTATATGTAAGTCTTATGATCTTACCACCGTCGATAGTAAAATCCATGTACGTTTTCTCATCTGTACGAAGGGGAACAAAATGCGTTCCTACCTGAATTGTCACACCGGCATTTATCACCTTTCCATTTTCATCCACTTCATCACCCTTGATCTCAGCAGTGGAAACTGCATCCTCAGTTTTCCAGCTGAACTTATATTCATCAGAGATCTGAACCGGCATTCCGTCATCTCCGACCTCATACGAGGTATAGCAGGTGTAGGTTCCAAAGGCATCTCCAACTGAGCCAAAGTGCATGTTGTACGGATTGGAATACAATGGCTCAGTTTCTGTGCCCTTCTCATAATCAAAGTTCTCAAAATAGTGATAGTGCTGTTTTCCAACATACTTAACATCGCCGCCTGTAATGTCAAAAACAAGGAGCTCGCAGTAATCATTATCAGTAGGATTGATGTAATAAACGTACTCCTTACCATCCATCGTTGTTATCTTATAGGTTTCAAAATGATAATCACTTGGAACATTAAAGCCTGTATCTGCCTTTGCTGATTTTCCATTTAAAACCAGTTCAAAGGACTCAGCATAAATCCAGTCATCATACTCTTCCATGCCGGCTAATGGTGTATACCTGAAGTGCAAATAATCTATATCAGAATCATTTCCTTCTTTTACAAACATAAGGTTTCCATTCTGACAGTCAGGTGCATTAGTGTCAGGTATGAATTTATCCTTTATAGTCCCGGGATACTCAGTGTAGCCAATAACTATATCCTGCATTCCATCCGCATAGGAAGCGAGCTCATATACATTAAAAATAATATGCAGACCATCATGGGCAAAGTACCATTTATATCCCAACTCAAAAATATTGTTTTCTGAATCATTTATGGGATTAAATTTATAATCCTTAAGATTCTCATCAAGGGACACAAACTGATTATCATACTCCTGAATCTCAAGGAGCTTCTTTTTAATAATCTCATCCAGTTCTTCCTTGGTCACATCAATGACATCTGATATATCAAGAAGTTCACCTGTCTGAGCATCATAGTTTGTACCGCCAGCGCCATACATTCCATGGGCTCCGCCCATATAATTGTCATCCCAGTCATATATACTTACAACTGTATTATCTGCTCTTTTCACTGTGATATCACAGTGATCATAATATGGACCAAAAAAACTGTAGCCTTCTTTAGCAGAAGTTTCATATTGTTCTTTTGCATCCTTTATTGTTTCTTCAACACAATCTTCAGTAATTTTAAATGATTTTTCTGCAGCATCATTTATATTCTTATAAAGAGCGGGATATTTTGCTGCTGATTCTTCATCTACATAGATAAAGGCAAAATCTCCTTCATATAAAACACCGTTGGAGTAATCCTTTGAATTCTCATTTGATTCATCGAATTTTGCATCGCCGTCGTATTTCTGCGAAAAGGATTTTCTGGTAATTCTGAACGAAGGGGCTTCCCATTTGTAAGATACCCTGGATTCAACAGTTTCACCAGTCTCTTCCTCGGAATCTGTAGCTTCCCCGGTGCTTTCAGACGGCTCCTCTGTCGCATCTGCTACAGTATCCTCTTTTGCTTCCTTTACATTGTCAGCTTCTGAAGTTTTGTTCTTATCGATTATAGATAAAAAATCATCCCCTGTATCAGCCTGCGCATCGGTTGAACCGTTTTCTTTACCTGTTTCTCCCAGCTTGTCTGCCAAACTGCAGCCTGAAATCATGGATGCTGTCATTGCAGTACAAAGCAAATATGTAACTATTCTTTTATTCATTTCCATTCCGCTCCCATATAGTACAACACTTTTTCCCTTTTTCTTTTGACTTATATAAAGCCTTATCCGCCATCTTCAAATTATCAGCCAGGGACAATCTCGAATCAATCTTGCATATACCACAGCTAAATGTAATTGGCATCTTTGTATCCTTATGCTTCAAGTTTTCCAAAGCCCCATTCAAAATGCTTAACGCAATTTCAGGTTCTTCATATATCTCGCCTACAAATTCGTCGCCGCCCCATCTGCACAATTCTCCATCATCACCTACGGAATCCTTGAGCTCATTGGCCATGGTCTTTAGCACAGTATTTCCATATAAATGTCCAAAGGTATCGTTGAAGCTTTTAAAATCATCAACATCAAGAATAAACAAAGAACCAGCCGTTTCTTTTACATGTTTTTTCAGCTTGGCATTATGTCTTTTATCAAACCTCTCCTTAAAGAGCTTGTTATTAAATAGTCCGGTAAATTCATCAGTATTTTCAGCAATCGAATTTAAGTCATGTATTTTTTTCAGGAAAGTGAAGCTGATCAGAATATAGAGAACAATGATAATAAATAAAAATGTCACTCTCATATAAGATCGTTTCAGCAATTCACTTATCTCATCCGAAATGTCTTTCTGCACAATGATATTCCATTTCAGATCCTCGTTCTTTTGGACAGAGGTTATCTTATTCCCATTAGTCCAAACATGACCATTACTACCAACATCCATCAAAACATCTTCTTTAGATATACCAAGCTCATTGGCAGCGTCTTCTGCAGTCTTGTATACCCCGGAGCTCCCGGTAAAGGAATTATGCGCATTGCCGGTATTAACAATACAAACATTTATATCAAAAGATTCTATTATTTCATTGACAGAAGACTCAAAATCATCGATTTTCTGCCCCACTCCAACTACACCTGCAATATCACCGGCTTCATTAAGTACCAGGCAATTCACAAATAGTGTTACGCTAAAATCATTTACCTCGTCATGGTCAATCTGTATATCATATTCCTGATTCAGATCAAGGAAATTGAAATACCATATATCAAAATCGTCATCCTTTGATATAACCTTATTAAGGCCGCCATCATAGTAATAATTATAGGTTTTGTTCGACACAAAGAACACAACATCATAGTTATATTTTTCTTTGTATTCATTCAGGTATCCATACAACTGCTTTGCATGTTCGGAATTTACATCTGAGGTCTCTTTATTACACCATTCCTTTAAAAATATATCATTTGCCATCATCTGAGATGCAACTCTTTGCTCAGAAGAAATGCTTGTGATACGGGATTTGATGTCTATAGATGTCAGCCCAACATCGTTTTGCGCCTGATTTCTGGCCGTTTCTTTATAAAAAGAAAATTCATTAAACTGAATACCGGCAAACACAACCACAATCAGTATGATTATAACTATATTCGCTATTGCGGTATAATTCTTTTTCTTCATATTGACAGTCCTTTTTTAATTTTCATCGACTACCAGCTGTAATTATATCATTCAGATTTTCACTGCTCAATTATTCCGAGTAAATACGCTGCCACTCCCAGGAACCAGTGCACTATCCACACTCCAGGTAAAGCTGGTGTGTCTCATCATTTCGATAAAAAGAAACACACCAAGCGCATCCTCAGCCTGAACCATATAAGCGATTGAGAATGGTCTTCCCAAAGATTCCCATAATGCATAAAACAAGAGCCATGCACATATTCCACTCATTAAGATAGCCAGTAGTGCAGAGGCATCATGGAATTTTTGTTCCATCTTTTTGGCTAATTCTTCAGGATCGGTGATGTCATCTTTTATCTTATGTTTTTCAGCTATATGAAAAGGATCAACATGCTTATGCTCCATATTTCCCAAAGCAAATCCTCCTATGTTCCCATACTTACATTTTAATTATCCTATATAGCGCTTAAATGCTGCTAAAATGTATATTAAATTTGGGTTAAGTCCTATATTTTCATAAATGAAAAAGAGATATGGCGAGACAATACCATACCTCTTTTTCATATAATACGAATAATAATTTTGAACGAGAATTATAACTTTCCACCGGAAGTAGCAATACCTTCAATGAACTGCTTCTGAAAGAATACATAGATAACTATCATAGGGAGACATGCAATAAGTGCTGCAGCCATAAGCTCGGGATAGTTTGAAGAGAACTGTCCCTGCATCTTGGAAAGTGCACTTGCAAGTGTTGTCTTGTTTGTATCAGG
This sequence comes from Butyrivibrio sp. XPD2002, assembly GCF_000423945.1. GTDB lineage: Bacteria > Bacillota > Clostridia > Lachnospirales > Lachnospiraceae > Butyrivibrio. Next base: position 599,288 of record NZ_AUIY01000001.1, read on the forward strand.
ACAAACGATCATGGGCCACATGAGGTCTTTATATGCGAACACTGCTGTAAAGATACCAAGAGCGACCATTGATGATCTGGTAAGTGGAGCCATGATAAACAGGAAGGTCTGTCCAATGTTACATCCATCAAGTCTTGCCGCTTCTTCCAGTTCCTTGGGAAGTCCCATATAGGCCTGCCTTAAAAGGAAGGTTCCGAAGGCAGATACAAGTCCGGGGAACAGAAGTCCCAACATTGAGTTAGTCCATCCAAGCTTACTTACCATTACATACTGAGGGATGATGAAAATCTGTGAAGGAATCATCATCTGGAAAAGAACAAGACCAAACATGAAGTCCTTTCCAAAGAAGTTCAGTCTTGCAAATGCGTAGCCGGCAAGTGTAGCTGTAAGCACCGCACAGAGAACTCTCAGTACTATCATCATAATTGTGTTGTAGTAGAGCTTTACAAAGTTGACGTTGTTCATAACCTCTTTGAAGTTATCCATCCTGAATTTGGAAGGAAAGATTACGAAGGGATCCATCTGTGTAGACTCTCCTACTGTCTTAAATGCTGTAAGGGCCATCCATAAAAAAGGCACCAGCATTATGAAAGACATTATCGCAAGTATTATATATATCAAAATCTTATTTCTATTTCGTTCCATTTTTTTACACCTTTTTCCTTAGTTGTAGTGAACCCATTTCTTCTGTCCTATCATCTGCAAAACAGTAAGGAGCAATATTACCATCAGCAGAACAACCACAACAGTGGATCCATATCCTTTATTGCTCTGTGTAAATGAATACTTATAGAACAGGCATACCAAAGACTGTGTCTTTTTAAGTGCCGGATTGTTATTATCGATTACCATGTAAATAACATCGAATACCTGCATCGCAGCAATTACTCTTGTAACAAGTACAAAGAAAATTGTGGGTGAAATGAGCGGTACTGTGATGTTAAAGAACTGCTGTACTCCTGAAGCTCCGTCGATTGATGCAGCTTCATAAAAATCCTTTGGAACCTCCTGAAGTCCTGCCAGGAAAAGAACCATGTTATATCCAATAATGGACCATATACCAATAACAGCGATTGAATAGATTGCGATGTTAGGATTTGAAATCCAGTTTGTTTTTCCGGGTAAAATATGGTTCAAAAGACCGAACTCAGAATTGTAAAGCCATCTCCAAACCATAGCTATTGCTGCAGGAGCAGCTACCATAGGTAAGAAGAAAATTGTTCTGAATGTTCCCTTTCCTTTAATTTTTCCATTAAGGAAAACAGCGAGCACAAGTGAAATTGCTATCGAAATCGGAACCTCTACTATTGCATATTTTATTGTATTCCAGAGAGCCTGCCACACTTCTGTGTCGGCAAATACCTTAGCATAGTTGTTGAATCCGACAAATATGTTTCCTTTTCCAAAATCACCAGTCTTGAAAAAACTCTGATATATTGTAGAAAAGATCGGGAAAATATTTAAAATAATAAGACCTGCCATAGTCGGAAGTATGAAAGCCCATCCCCAAATAAACTCACTTTTTTCTCTTGATGTCATTTTGCTTCTTGCCATAATTTATATCTCTCCCTATAAAGAGTAGGAGAAATTGCTTCCTCCTACTCTAATGTAAGCTTATATTTTACTGAGTCAGGTCGGATACGGGGTCCGTAATCGCCCAAAGTACGTGCGATAACGGTCCCCAGCTCCTACTCTAATGTAAAACTGTTTAATTACTCTTCACTAAGAGTCTGGTTCATGCTGTCGCAAATTTCTTTGCAGACATCTTCAACACTCTTCTCACCTGTCCAAGCTTCCTTAAGCTTCTCAGTCTGCATGTCTTCCCAAACTGTTGTGTACTTTGAGTAAGGTCTGAATACGAGGTCTGCCTCAAGCATCTTCATGTGGCCATTAAGATCGAACTTATCTGTGCAGTTAACCCAGAGATCTGAGCATCCTTCATAAGCTGACATTGTTACACCAAGCTCTGCCTGTTTCTCCTGCATTTCCTTGGAACCAAGCCACTCGATAAGGCTCCATGCTGCATCGGGGTTCTTTGTGTTAGCTGAAGCTGCCCATCCAAGACCGTTGTAGATAGAAACTCTCTTGCCTGTCTCTGCATCCTTAGGAAGAACTGCTACGTCACAGTTCTCAGCTGTGTATTCGTTGTCCTTGAATGCTGCTACCATCCATGAACCCTGTGTTACCATTGCAACCTTGCCTGACTCGAAAAGAACGTCTGCGCCAGACTCAGAAATTGTGTTAAGGTCAGGGCAGGAACCAGCCTGTACCATGTCTACGAAAAGCTGAATAGCCTTGATTGTGCCGGGCTTATCATAGCCTGAAGCCTTCTTGTCATCGCTTATGATCTCTCCGCCCATGGAGTATACTGCATTATAGAATGAATCCTGGTTGTTTGAAGGTGCAATTGCATATCCCCAGTGATCATCGTTTGTGAGCTTAGCTGCTGCTTCTGAGAAGTCATCCCATGTCCATGTGTCATCGGGATAAGCAACGCCCATCTCATCAAAGATTGTCTTGTTGTACCAAAGAGCGATTGTATCGATATCCTTCGGAACTGCGTACTGCTTTCCATTCAGCTGATAAAGATCTACGATACCCTGATAGTAGTTAGCCATATCAATCTTATCGCTTCCAGAAATCTTATCTGTAAGGTCCATAAGCATATCGTTTTCCATATACTTCTGAGCCTGATTGGAATGCATCCAGAATACGTCGGGCATCTCGCCGCCTGAAGCGCCTGCCTCAAGGAGTGTCCAGTAATCATCCCAGCCTACAACCTGAATTGTAGCCTTAACACCTGACTCTGCTGACCACTCGTCGATGATCTGCTGAAGTCCGGGTCTCTGGTTCTCATCCCAGATAGTAACTGTGAGCTCGCCTTCAACACTGCCCTTCATCTCTGTAGGAGCCTCTTCTGTAGACTCAGCTGTATCAGCAGCTGCCTCTGTTGTCTCTGTGCTCTCTGCTGTAGCCGGCTCTGCGCCTCCAGTTGAACCTGAGCCTCCGCAGGCTGCCAGTGACATTGCCATTACTGAACTCATAAGTAATGCTGCAAGTTTTTTTGCTTTCATAATTATCCTCCCTTTATTATGTGCAATTTTTGGTGTTTCTCAAAAACTATAGTAATAATACTAGTATTATGATTTTATTTATATGGAATAATAATAACTTTTCATGTCATTTTGTGACATTCTTTTTCAAGATATACATACTTGATGTGAAATCGCCATCTGCGAAGAACCATTCCTTATCTCCATCAGGCACCTGTATTCCGCCCTCCATAAGGATATCTCCGTACAATTCCTTCTTCTCATCCACTGTATAAACAGCATTGGGATCAAGTCCCTTAAGTCGTATTCTTACTATTCCCTCATTAGGGCTCTTGAGGTTTTTATATACCGCAACAAGCGCTGTGGACTTATCCTTTGAAACAACCATCCATGCAGAAATATTCTTCTTAAAGGGTGATTCTAATCTGTAGAGATCACCATACTGCAGAAGCTCACGGTATTCCTTCATGAACTTTATCTGCTCTTTTACTTGGGCAAAATCAGCCTCTGAAATCTCATTAAGATCAAGCTCATATCCGAAGGTACCAAAGCAAGCAATGTTCGCTCTGTCACCTATTGCAATTGCTCTTCCTGTCTGAAGGTTCGGAGATGCTGATACGTGTGCACCTACCATTGATAACGGATAACCGTAGCTGGTACCGTACTGAATCTTTATTCTCTCATGGGCATCTGTGTCATCAGAGCACCATGCCTGAGGTGCATAGTACAGGATTCCCGCATCAAATCTTGATCCGCCGCTTGCACAGGATTCAAAGAGAATGTCAGGGAATGCCTTTATCAGTCTCTCATAGAGGCTGTAAACACCCAGGATATATCTGTGATATACCATACCCTGAACGCCTGCAGCTGCTCCCTGGCTGTAGCACTCCGTGATTGAGCGGTTCATGTCCCACTTGATATAGCTTATATTTGCATCTGCAAACACTGCATAGAGCTGGTCAAAAATGTTATCAACAACCTCTTTCTTGGAGAAATCAAGAACCATCTGATGTCTTCCAAGGGATCTTACTCTGTCAGGAGCAGCCAGCACCCAGTCAGGATGTGCTCTGTAAAGATCTGAATCCTCATTTACCATCTCGGGCTCGATCCATATACCGAATTTAATCCCAAGGTCATTTACCTTTTTAGCAAGCCCTTTGACACCTTCCGGCAGCTTTTTGGTGTTAACAAACCAGTCACCAAGACCTGCGTAGTCATCATTTCTTTTACCGAACCATCCGTCGTCGAGAACAAAGAGCTCAACTCCTGCTTCCTTGCCCTTCTTAGCGATTTTCAGGATCTTTTCTTCATCAAAATCCATCTCTGTTGCTTCCCAGTTATTGAGAAGAATAGGTCTGGGTGTATTCTTATATTTTCCTCTTACAATGTTGTTGTTCATGAAGCCGTGAATACTCTGACTGAGGGCATTTAATCCGCTATTTGAGTAGCTGATTATAACCTCGGGAGTCTCAAAGCTTTCGTCCTTCGCAAGAGGCCACTCGAACCATCTGGGATTGATTCCCATAAGGATTCTGAGCTTTCCGTAAGTATCTGCTTCACTCTGTGCAACAAAGTTACCACTGTATACAAAATTGAGACCAATTGCCTCTCCCATGAACTCGTCAGTGTTTTTTCTCTTAACAATGACGAAGGGATTGTAGTTTGCACTGGAGTGTCCGCGCATACTCTCTATCTGGGTTGTTCCGTTTGAAAGGCTTCTCTCTACAGGGTATCTCTCTCTTCCCCATGTACCTTCAAACTGCATCCAGTTATACTCTACATCCGGAAGATCAAGACAGAGGCTGAGAGCCTTTGTGAGCACAACTTCCTCATCTCCTGCGTTTTTGATAGATGCGTGACGGCAGATTACAGGGTACTTTTCCCATACTGTGTAAAAAAGTGTAACCTCAACCTTTGCAACCTCATCGACGCACAGGATTTCAAGGGTTGTAGCCTCATCATCCGTGTTGGTATAGGATGCCGGAAGTCCATTTAGCGGCTTTTTGCCATTGTAAATACTGTGACTCTTATAGATGAGATTAGTAACCCTTGAGCCGTTCTTCTGCTTTATCTCATAGGCAGGAGTTCTGAAATCACCATTGCCAAATGCAGGATATTCAAGCATTGAGAGCTCTTTGGTATAATTCTCATCCTCTTTTAAATTGCAGCAAAGAGGCCTTACTCCCTTTGTCTGAGTGTATGTTATCTTCTGATTTTCATTTATTTTTCTCCCAAAATACAACTGTCCAAGCTCACCGTCAGGGCAAACGCCCATACAGTAGCTCACCTGAGAATTGAACAAATGAAACTGCTTTTCTTTTTCATGAAATATAATTCCCATCTTGCCTCCCACTTTGCTTATTTTTTATAATGTTAAGTGAATACGTACATCATTATATTTGTGGTACGGCTTCATGTTTATGTCTAAATATCATTTATTTATGTCAGTATGTGACATTATGAGCAGCAAAAAATTTCACTTTTTTATATAAGGGGATTTCAAATCATGATAGTTACAGGCGTTGATAAGGTTAAATTCGTTGATTATACAAAGTCCAATGACTTCTATTTATTTGAGGTAGGAAAATATAAATGCGGACCCGGATACAGCTATGGTCCTATCGTAAGAACAAGAACCATTTTTCATTATGTTCTGTCAGGAAAAGGTCACCTCGTAATAGGCGACAAGAGATTCGACATACATGAGCATCAGGGCTTCCTTATCCCTGCAAGGGTCAAGGCTTACTATGAGGCAGACACCGAGGAGCCCTGGGAATACGCCTGGATTCACGTGGACGGTCCAAGAACCCTGGAGCTCTTTGCAAGTGCAGGTATCACCTCGGAAAATCCTATATACAACCCTGTATCAGATTCCTCCATGGTCTATGAATGTATTGCAGAAATCTTTCGCAATAGTGACAGGGAGTGTTTTTGCTATGCAAAGGTTTATGAATTTTTTGATTATCTGATCGCCACCTCGGAAAATCAGGTAAAGAATGACGTAGACCCACGCCTTGCTTACGTAAAAAGCGCTATCAGCTTTATTCGTCTCAAATATTCTGAGCCCATAGGCGTAGAAGAAATTGCGGCAGCCTGCGGACTTAACAGAAGCTACCTGACAAGACTCTTTAAGCATGCAACAGGCTACACTCCGCAGGCATATCTTGCCAGCTACCGCATAAAAAAGGCTTCTGAGCTGCTTCAGGAAACCTCAGAGACCATAAACTCGATTGCGTTTCTGGTCGGTTACTCTGATTCCTTCACCTTCTCAAAAGCCTTTAAAAGATATCGTAATGAATCACCAAGTGATTATAGAAAAAAACTTGGCAAGGGTTAGTACTAACTTATAAAAACAGCAAAACTTAGCGGTTATAATCTATTCTCTTATCTATTTCATTTACACAATCATAGATAAGCTCACCATTGCGTGATGCGAGGATAAGCTTATCATGGTCAAGCTCATTAACAAGATATAAGTAAACATCCATATCATGAAGCTTATACGCCTGATAATATTGGTCACATGCTTCACACATACTATCATCCATATGACTCCACAACTCTTTATAAGTAGGATCCGTCTCCACAATCTTAAGCATGTCATCCATGCCGTCATACCACATGGTAATTATGATACAATCATCTTTTTCCTCAAGCTCATAGCCACCTTCAACCGGAGATGATGAATCCAAAGCTGCTTTTGTGTGCTCTATAAGTTCTTCCCTTGTCATACTCGCCGGATCCACGCCGGAGAGTCCGGAAAGGTCTTCTGTTTCTTCAGTAACGGTTCCTGTCTTTGGTACTGAATCACTCCCATTAACAGATCCTGATGTTGCATAAGCTTTGGTTGCAGGTACAAGCATTACCGACATCATCAATGCAATAACTGAGGTAGCAATAAATTTCTTAATAATCATAAAAAAGTCCTCCTTTAATTATTACTTTCTTCTATTCCTCTCTTTTACAAGAATATTTATATTCTTTTTTTCAATGTCATTCAGAAGTCCATCCTGAATCTTATCGAATTCTGCAGGCTCATACATTCCCACATACCATGATGTACTATTAAAATAGTTCTGCAGCTCTTTGTCCTTAAAACGTCTGCCATGTCTTGCATAGATCTCATTTAAAGCAATCCTGAGTTCATAGTCTGACAATATCTGTGCATCAAACTCTGATATCAGGTTCGTTGACGAATACGGAAAAACAAATTCATAAGCGGCATTATATCCCTGGTTTTGCTGTATTGAATTATAGTAGCCACTGTTGTAACCATCGTTATAGCCATCACTATAGCCATTGTTGTAGTTGTTATTGTACTGATTATTGGCAGGACCATTCTGTGTATTATTAGGGTCGTAATAGTAAGAATTCGGAGTATATGTGCAGACATGTGTCTGACCGCCACTACTTATCCTTACGGTGTTCTTATCATCGGAAACCGCTATAAGCATTTGCGTTGTTACATCACCACTATTCTCAGGCCATGCCATATAGCATCCATGCCCTACGGGAGTAAGAGTGCAGGTCATATAGACTTCACCGGTCTGCATATACGCAATTTGTACTTTCTGTGTGCCGCCGGTATTGTTTAGCTTAAAAATCCAGATATTACCATTACCTTCATAAGCTCCTTCATAGGGATCAACATCCCAGGTTCTCTGAGTTCTCGTGCTGTCCCATGCTCCATTTTCTCCACAGTAAAAGCCGTCAGAGGAATAATTATTCTTTACAATACAGCCGTCGTATCCTACAAAAAACAGCATATCCTGATCCAAAACCCAACAGTTTCTGACAATCTGGTTTGTGCTGTCTCTATACATCCACACACCATCACTGTTTTTCTCCCAGGTGCCACCACTCATCGCATACCTTCGCGGACTGTCAGTGCCATTTTCGCCACGGCTGTTAATTTCCATCACAGTAGCCGCATCCTGTTTTCCGGTGTGAGCACTGGTAGGAAGAATGCCCGATATCAATACCATTCCCGTCATAAAAAATGAAGCAATAATCTTTCCGTAGTGTCTCATGGTGACCTCCCTTCCGATACAGATAGATTTTTTTCTTCAGAAACAGAAATCTATAGATTATTGCGTGCATTTCCACTTTTGCACGCAAGAAGTCATAATCCTAATCCTCATCCACATATGAATCAGTATATTTATTTCTTATCGCTTCTATTTCGTCATAATGTTCAACAAACACATCAACAATCTCAGGCGCAAACTGCCCACCTCTCTGATTTTCTATCTCAGCCTTTGCTTCCTCCGGTGGCCATGGTTCCTTATAGGAGCGGGCACTTGTAAGGGCATCATAGACATCAGCAACGGATACTATCCTTGCATATATAGAAATTTCTTTTCCTTTAAGCCCTCTTGGATACCCCATTCCATCCCATCTCTCATGATGCTCATAGGCTATTATTTTTGCCATGGACATGATCTCACCTTTGCTGTGTGAGAGAAGATAGTCTCCATATCCTGAGTGCATCTTGATAGTCTCAAATTCTTCAGGTGTAAGCTTCCCGGGTTTTTCGATTATCTCATTAGGAATCATAAGTTTTCCTATATCATGCATCATTGCTGCAACCTTGATATATGAGACTTCAAGATCTCCAAGCCCCGCACCTTTTGCAAGGATGGCAGTATATTCAGATACTCTTCTGACGTGTTGCCCCGTCTCTCCTGATTTAGCCTCTGAAATAGTTGCGAAATCCCTGATAATATCCGTCTGGTTATCCTGGAATTTACGCATATATGTAATTTTATCTTCCTGCTCCTGCGACAAGGTAATATTCAACTTTGAAAAGCCTGCAGCTGCAAGCACGGACATTATCACAAGAGCATCAATCCATATGATAGGAATCGTAATTCCATACGCTCCAAGCTCCGGTACAAACAGATAGGCTACATAACAGGCATCCATGGTTATGAAAAGCGAAAGGTTATAATAAAATACCGGTTTCCAACTGACTGCATCCTTGTGTCCAAAAATATAGTCCATCTCTTTATGATGAATAAGCCCCAGCACAACCTGCTCACCTATATAAACGATCAGGTATGACAAAGGAGAAAACGAAATAATCTGTGCAAATCTGTCCTGAAGTATAAACTCCATGTACACCGTTCCTATAATAAGTCGATCTTCATGCAGGAGTTTAGCGCATATAAAGCTTGGAATTATGTATATAAAAAGATCAATAATTATCTTTACCAATGCATATACTGCATTGAAAGTGACCTGATCAGATATTATTGGTTTAAGTATTAAATATCTGATCGGCACAACCAAAAGAATCTCGGAAGCAATGGATATAACTGTGCAGGATAAAAAGAAAAAAGCCGCAAAGTACAACAGCCTGCTTATACCCTCACGCTTTTTTAGTGAAAAACGTGTGCATATGCAGGCAAAGAACAGTGCGACTATCAGTCTTGGCCAGTAATAAGTGATTATCTCCTGCACGTCCTACCTCCGGTGGACTATAATCAAAAGATTTTATAAAAAAAGGCATAGAGCCCCCTTACCCCATGCCTTTTTCTAATATTCATTCTCTCATATAATTCTAAAAACTACGTAAATCGCGCTTTAAGAATTTCTTAAGATTGTGTTCGATACAAACTCATTAATTTAGTGTTATACTCTTCGCCGGGTGCTGCCTTAAAATGCGGTAGCGGTCAGTCCTTTACCGGAGTTATCCGAGAACTTCCGATCCCGGAGGTGATCATTATGGAAAATATGTGGGAAAGGCTCGAAAGAGATAGGTGTTTGAATTAATACTTGAAATCACAGGTATTGTAGTCACAATTATCGGGATCATTGTGACCATCATCAGTATCTGTGTTACACTACTTAAAGATAAACATCAAAAATGACCGCACAGCTCGGGATAGTTGACGGTCATTTTTTTGATTAACAACTATAAACGGGACTGACCGCTATCGGCAGTACCTTTAATAAAATAATAACATATCTATAACATATTTCAACGCGTATAGTAAAAATCCCTCCATTATTCAACCCACTTATACAGGAACACCACTTCAGAAGCTGGGCTATGCCTTCACTGGTGAGAGAAGTAGTACACCAGGCTCGGAAGAACCTCGCCAGGTGATTACTTCAATCACTGAAATCTCGGTCCATATTTATTTTGTAATCATATTGAGGATACAGTACTTTTAATTCGGAAATCACATCTTCATGTAGCTTTTGTTTATCCTTTTCCTTGAAGGAAACTACCATATCAAACGCTACTATATTTTTGATCTCGTCAAGATAAAATCCGTGAATCTGCTTTATATTTTCATGCTTGTTTATTATGCTTCTTACTATCTCATTCCTAAGTTTTCCTGCAGCTGAGCTGTCTGAGTTCTGGGAATAGATACTTATTCCCTCGATTGCAACTCCATGCTTCTCATATACTTTTGAAGCTATCTCTCTCTGCAGCTGGTCGAGTCTGTAAATAGTGATGTTTTCAGGAACCTCTATATGCACTGACCCGATATATCTGTCCGGTCCGTAGTTGTGAAGAAGAAGGTCATAAGCTCCCTGAACCTCAGGAAATGATGCGATCGTCTTCTTTATCTCACTGGAAAGCTCAAGATCAACTCTCTCACCAAGAATAAGTGATAAGTTATCGCGGAGCATTTCTAGGCCGGCCTTAATGATCACAAGTGAAATAATTGCGCCAAGCCAGGCTTCAAGACTTACATGTGTAAATATAAAAATAATTGCAGCAACAAGGGTGGATGCTGAAATAACAGAATCCAGCTTTGCATCTTCACCGGAAGCCACCAGTGATTCTGAATTAACTTTCTCTCCTACCTTTTTTACATAGGTTCCAAGAACAATCTTCACTACAATTGCAACAGCAACAATTACAAGCGATGCCGTCTGGTAATTGGGAAGTTCAGGATTGATAATCTTTTTTATTGATTCAACAAGCGAAGTTATACCTGCGTAGAGAACGATCACAGAAATCAGTGCTGCACTAAGATACTCGATACGTCCATATCCCAGCGGATGCTTCTTATCCGGCTCTTTTCCCGCAAGCTTGGTTCCAATGATCGTGATTACGGAAGATAATGCGTCACTTAAGTTATTTACCGCATCAAGTACAATCGCAATTGAGCCTGATAATATGCCCACAGCTGCCTTGAAGCCAGCAAGAAGCATGTTAGTGATTATTCCAATAATACTTGTTTTTATAATGGTGGTATTTCTATCCATGATGTTAATCCCCTTTGATGTAAAATAGATTTATATAAGGATTATACACATTTGTATCTGTTGTGTGAAATTGTTTTTGTCGCTTATAATTGGAATATGAATACAAAAGAATTGCTAGAAAAAATCAGAAACAACACAAAAGAAGACATGATTCCCCCAAAGAGCTCAGCTGTGATAATTCCACTGGTTGAGATATCCGGTGAGATTCATGTTTTATTTGAAGTGCGCTCCCCTGCCCTTAAATTCCAACCTGGAGAGGTATGCTTTCCAGGAGGCAGAATCGAAGCTGGCGAAGCGCCAATGGATGCTGCTCTTAGGGAGATTAGCGAGGAGCTTCTTATCGATTCCGGTAAAACAGAAATAATAAGCTCTCTAGCACCACTGTTTGGCCCTACGGGTTCACTGGTTTACCCCTATGTCGCTCTTTTGCATGATTACAAAATGACATATTCTACTGATGAGGTAGCAAAGGTATTTACCTATCCTATCTCATTTTTTAAGGAGCATCCTGCTAATCGATATCCTATGCAGAAACCAACAATTCCTCCGGACAATTTCCCATTTCAGAAAGTGACCGGAGGAACTGATACTTACAATTGGCATGTACAAAAATATGATATGTGGATATATGAAGATACCGATCCTGTTGTCTGGGGCTTTACAGGAAGGCTTCTCCACGCATTTTTAGAGCTTATCTGATAATATCCGACTCTGAACCAATATTATTTACGCAGTCATATATAACTTCACCATTTTTGCAGTATATCAGAGCCGTACCGGGATTCTTGTCATCAACAACGCAGATACTAAAATCCATACCAAATTTCTGATAATACGGTGCATATACCTCTGTAACCTGCCTCATTGTATCAACTACATAGTTCCAGCTATCTATGTACTGACTATCTTCCTTGGCAATTTTTGCAAACTCTCCAACGTCTTCGAATGCAACCTCTGCAAGTGCATAATCATCTCCTGTTGTAAATTTCACCTCTGCATTCTCATCACTCTTCATCAGTCCTTCGGTGAATTTAATGAGTTCCTCCTTGGTAAAGGAATCCAACGCTTCCGCGCCTTCAGTGATAATCTCCTCTTCAGTTAATTCTCCGGCTATAGGCTCTGTTACACTCTGAGTGCTGCCTTCAATAGCATATACCTTAACAGCAGGCACCATAACCAGTGACATCATGATAGCTAAAACTGAAGTCGCTACTAATTTCTTGCTAATTGTCATAAATGTTTACCTCCTTCTCCTAAAAAAGGCACAGAGATACATCCCCATGCCTTAACTTTTCAATATCATCTGCCAACCTTTTCTATATCTGATTCGCCATCGTTTACTATGTCATATATCTTCTGTCCATTGCAGGAATAGATCAGGACCTTATCACGATCTGAGTCATCAACTGCATAGAGATGAACATTCATATCAAATTTCTTATATAAGTCATAGTAAACTCCTGTGACGTCGCTTATGCCATCAACCACGTTATCCCATGACTCTTTATACGCGCTGTTGTTCTTTGCCAGCTCAGCAAATTGGGCAACATCATTAAAGCTGACCTCGATTGAAATATAGTCTTCTCCAACGTTAAATACGCAATCGGTACTGCCATCACCCTTCATCTGGTCTTCGGTAAACTTGATGAGCTCCTCGCGATTCATATTCTCGGCTATAGCTCTGGGGCTAAGCTCTACATCCTCTTCAGCAGTCTCAGCATCTATCTCAATAGCAGCTTTTTTTGTATCTCCACTTACGCTTCCTTCTATAGCGTATGCCTTAACAGAAGGAGCAAGTACAAACGACATCATAATTCCAATTATTGAAGCAGCAACAAATCTCTTATTTATAGCCATAGAAAACCCTCCATAAATAACTCTTCTTCAACACCTTTATTATATGAATCGCTGTTGTTACATACTATAAACACCATATAAAATCCCACTGACAATGATTTTATATATCAAAAAAATGCACGAATCCTGAAATTAAAATTCAAAAATCCCAAGATCCGTGCACTATTGATCGCAATATGGTATTTAATCCTGTTCTCTCTGGATTATGCCGCCGCCAAGGACAATATCACCGTCATATAAAACAGCTGACTGTCCCGCTGTAATAGCTCGCTGAGGCTCGTCAAAAAGTATACGCGCCACTCCCCCTTCCTCTGCAGGAAGTGTAACCGTAGCAGGCTGCTCTTTATGTTTATATCGTATCTTAGCGCTGCATCTGATATCACCCTCAGGCATCTTACCGGTTATCCAGTGGAAGTCCTTCACGATAACCTCTCTCTCAAAAAGGTCCTCATTATCTGACAGAACCACCTTGTTATTCTTTATATCAAGCTTGGTAACATAGAGCCTTCTGTCAGCCGGAACGCCCAGTCCGCGGCGCTGACCGATGGTGTAGTTGATTATTCCGTTGTGATGTCCAAGAACATTGCCATCCTTATCAACAATATCGCCGCCGGGATATTCCTTACCCCTGTAACGTTTTATCATGCCGGCATAATCACCATCCGGAACAAAGCAGATATCCTGAGAGTCGCTCTTATGAGAGGTCACAAATTCATTATTCTCTGCAATCTGTCTCGCTTCCGTCTTAGTAAATTCACCAAGCGGGAAAACGGTATGGGACAGTTGTTCCTCTGTAAGGTCATATAAAACGTAGCTCTGATCCTTGTTAAGGTCAGCGGCTTTTTTCAGATAAAAATGTCCGTCCTTCTCTTCAATTCTCGCATAATGACCTGTGACGATATATTCACAGTCAAGCTCCTTAGCCTTTTTATAGAGAATATCAAACTTAAGATACTTGTTGCATCTGATGCAGGGATTGGGTGTCTCTCCTCTCTCATAGCTGCATACAAAGGGCTCTATTACATTATCTATGAATTCCTTTTCATAATGAAAAATATGATAGGGTATCCCAATCTTCTCAGTGACTGCCCTGGCATCGTCAGTGTCCTTCTTGCTGCAGCAGGTTCCGAAAAGATCCTCACCTATCATATCGTTCTCATATAAGCGCATTGTACAGCCTATGCAGGAAAAGCCTCTCTCCTTCATAAGTTCTGCCGCAACGCTGCTGTCTACGCCACCACTCATGGCGATAAGTGCTGTCTTACTCATATTTCCTCATTTCCAAAATAGCCGTCTCAAAGTACCGACATATAACCAGAGGTCAGATGAATTTCTGTACTGCCTTCTGGAATTCCTCAACTGCAGTCATGTCACCGTCCTCAAGGGCATGCACAATGCAATGTGACATGTGCTCGTTGATTATCTCTTTGCCAAGGCTTTTAAGGGCTGAATTAACTGCAGAGAGCTGCATAAGTACATCTGCGCAATCCTCATCCTCTTCGATCATGGCCTTTACATGGTTAAGATGGCCGATCGCCTTGCTGAGTCTGTTTAATTGTTTTTTCTTCTCCTCCGGGGAGTGATAGTGGGCGTGTTCGTGTATCACGTGTCCCGCGTGGTTGTGTGTATGTTCGTGGCTACTCATATTTTTGATACCTCAACGGAAGCTCAAGTCCGTGTGCTTCTAATAATTCCTTATCCTTAAGTATAACATCTGCGCTGTCATCTGCGACAATCTTTCCGTCATGAAGAAGAATAATCCTGTCACAGGTATCCATTATAAAATCAAGATCATGAGATGCAACTATCTTAAGGCAGGTAAGCTCGTTCAAAATCCCTATAAGATTGCGCCTGTTTCTGGGATCAAGTGCTATTGACGGCTCATCCATCAGTATTATATCAGGCTCCATTGATAAAATGGTGGCTATTGCAGAAAGCTTCTTCTCACCACCAGAGAGCTTATAATTCTGCTTTTTACGAAGGCTCTCAATGTGAACCTTTTTTAGAGCCTCTGTCACGCGGCTCTCCACCTCTTCCTTTGTAAGGCCATAATTCCTTGGACCAAAAGCCACGTCCTCTTCAACAGTAGCCATAAAAAGCTGACTGTCGGAGTCCTGAAAGACATATCCTATATGCTCTCGTATATGATTCAGGTTAGCCTTGTTTACAGCATGTCCTGCAACCTCGAGCTTGCCTTCATAATCAAGATATAGCCCCACAAGAAGCTTTAACAGGGTTGATTTACCTATTCCGTTTGCTCCTATGAGTCCTATTTTCTCGCCGTCCTTAGCATGAAGATTAATATCAAAAAGGACCTGGTGGCTCTTTTCATAAGAAAAGTTCAAATGTTCAATTGTCAGTAGTTCGCCGTGAACACCGGTATGCATAAATCCACCTCTATCACAAAGCTATTAAGTGCCTGATAATCACAAATATCAATATCCAGGTAACAGTATATACTATATCAATTGGTTTCGCCTTTATTTTTTCCTGATCAAAATCGCCCTTGAAGCCGCGAAGCAGCATACTCTCATAGACGATTCCGGCACGGTCCATACTCCTTATGAGCCACATTCCAACAAGTGTCCCCCATGCACTGTAGTGGATACCGTTCTGACGGGGAGCGCGGAGCTTATAAGCGGTAATTATCCTGTCAGCTTCCTCACCCATGATGTAAAAATATCGTTCTATCAAAAGTATGACAATAACTATTATCTTGGGTACATGGATCATCCGAAGTGCCTGACAGAGCTTTTCAATTGAAGTCGTAGCGATCAGAATATACGCTGCCAGAACGGAATAAAAGCCCTTAAGCATAAGCGTCAGCATTGATATCACACCACCTGAAACACCAATCTCTCCTATATAGAGTACGATGTCCGTATCAAAAAACGGATTCAGAATTCCAACGAAGATCACCAGTGGAAGAATAAGCCTCATTCGGTATATACCCTGCCTTATGGACAGTTCTCCCACAATAAAACCGAAAATCGGATATGCTGACATCAAAATAAGTGGTGCCATTTCATACTTCCCAAATGATACCACTGTAAAAATATACAAAACGCTAACAAGCAGCTTCCCCAGAGGATGAAGGTCATTCATCCAGTGAGAACGCTGCCATAGCTCTTGTATCTTCTGAAATTCGTGTAGCTTTTTTTCGATTGAATCCATTAAACCTCATTCACGAAGATCCTCTCTCCCACATGAGGATAATAAAGTCTCTTCGATTATTATACAGTCTGCTGATCTGCCCCCTTCTTCTTGAAGAATCTGAATGCATAGCAGGCGCCAACAAGAATAGCCACTACTACAAGGGCACCAACTATTCCCGAGAAGCTGGTTCCTGCAGCAGCCTCGCTGTTTTTAAATGCATAATCAGGAAGAAGTGATGTTGCGCTCTGAATGCTGTCAGCAATCGCATAAGCTCCGCCTCTTGCCTCAAGTTCAGTGGTTCCTGCAACCTTCTCCATGGACCACTCAAGACCATCCGGGAACGCTGAAGCAAAGAGAGAAACGATACCGCCACAGATAGCAGCTGCAACTCCAAGTACGATAACAGTTGTCTTAAGTGAGAGCTTACTCTCTTTTTTCTCCTCACCTACGCCCCATAAAAGCTCAGGTCTTGCTTCATTAACAAAGATAAGCACTGCTGCTGTTATAAGGCCTTCAACAAAGCCGATAGCAAGGTGAATCGGCTGCATGGTTGCTAAAAATACTCCGAAGGGAAGCTCTGTAATACCTGATGCAAGTGTCTCAAGAGTAACTGAAAAAGCTCCAAGCTGAAGTGTCAGAACGCATCCTAATATAGAAGCAAGAAGAATTTTGCCTCTTGTAGCTCCCTTTTTCATAATGGGCTTCCATATAAGCAGCGCCCCTATAAAGCACCCGTAAAAGGCCATATTCCAAACATTACACCCAAGCGCCAGCAGTCCGCCGTCAGCAAATAGCAGACACTGGACAAGCAGTACTCCTATCATGGTAAGGAATCCGGCATAGGGGCCAAGGAGAGATGAAAGCATCATGCCTCCGCAGAGATGTCCTGATGATCCGGTTCCGGGTATTGTAAAGTTAAGCATCTGAGTAGCAAAAACAAACGCACCCATAACTCCCATTACAGGAATTTTCTTAGGATCATTCTCCTCTCTGACCTGCTTAATTGAATAAGCAGCAGCTCCTGTAGATAATACATACATTGTCCCCGCAACAGCAGGTGATACCAAAGCATCCGCCATGTGCATAATACAAATCCTCCGTATATTTGAATTGTTTAAAATTAGCTTTATCTTAGAAACTGGTAGTATCCATGTCAGTTCCAGGGATAAGTATAATCATACATAATATTACTTACAAGCCCCCCAGGGGGTTATTAAATCTTGTATATTGTATGCAAAAAATTCAGTTACTCATACAATTCAATCATATTTAAAGGGTGCATTTGCATTATGTGATTTGTTTATGATTTTATTATATTTTGTTCAAACTTTCCTTAGAATTATAATTGTTCTTTTAGGCTTCGGACATACTTTGGACAAATATAATCGCTATTATAGACTTATCAGAAGTGAGAACTTCTGACTCCCCCAACAAAACTTTTTTCATACCAGAGCCGTCAGATTCCCCATCTGACGGCTCCTCCTCCGTTTAGGGATAAATTAGTTACTCCGGAGCCTTAGCTCCGGAGTTTTTTATTTTCTCCTTCCGGATTTTCTTCTATTGTTTGACCTGTTAGCTTTAGGTGCATTCTTATTTGTATTCTTATTCGTATGCTTGGAATTATTATTTGAAGCTTTAACCGGCGGTTTATCAGATGATTTTCTCGGCGGGATCAAAAACTGCGGTCCAAATCCGATAAGATCCTCTCTATGCTCCCGGAGTAGTGCTTCCTTTACAAGATCATAGTTCTCAGGTCTTCTAAACTGAATAAGTGCTCTCTGCATGGCCTTCTCATGAGGGTCTCTTGCCACATAAACAGGTTCCATGGTCAGCGGATCAATTCCCGTGTAGTACATACAGGTTGATACAGTTCCAGGTGTGGGATAAAAATCCTGAACCTGCTCAGGGCTAAGTCTGTGCTTACACAGATATTCCGCAAGGGCTATAGCATCCTTAAGGGTGCTTCCCGGGTGGGATGACATAAGATAAGGTACTGCATACTGCTGCAGTCCTATCTGCTTGTTTACCTTATCGAATTTCTCAATAAAGCGGTCGTATACCTTTACCTTGGGCTTACCCATTTTTTCCAATACGTTATCTGATATATGCTCAGGAGCAACTCGAAGCTGGCCGCTTATATGGTGCTTACATAGCTCTCGTAAAAATGTGTCATCCTTATCTGCCAGTAGATAGTCAAATCTGATTCCGGAACGCACAAATACCTTCTTCACTCCGGGTAGGCCACGAAGCTTCTTAAGGATACTGAGGTAGTCACTGTGATCCACCTCCATGTTTTTGCACACTTCAGGGTGGAGGCACTTTTTATTCGGGCATGCTCCAACCTTCATCTGCTTTTTGCAGGCAGGCTTCCTGAATTGGGCTGTAGGACCTCCCACGTCATGGATATAGCCCTTGAAGTCCTTCTCTTCCAGGAAAACCTTAGCCTCACGGATTATGGAATCATGACTTCTGCTCTGGATGATACGTCCCTGGTGGAAGGTCAGGGCGCAGAAATTACACTCACCAAAGCAGCCTCTGTTGGAGGTGATGGAATACTTGATCTCGTTGAAAGCAGGAATACCTCCTGCCGCATCATAAGAAGGATGCCAGGCTCTAAGATACTCTCTCTCATAAACGTCATCAAACTCCTGCTGGGTAAGAGGCCTTGAGGGCGGATTCTGTACCACATAAAGACTTCCGTCGTAGGTCTCGTAAAGTCTTTTTCCATTAAAGGGATCCGTGTTTCTATACTGAATGCTGAAGCTCTCAGCGTATTTCTTCTTATCTGTTTTAATCTCTTCGAAGGAGGGAAGCTTTATGGCATCATAGATATTCTCTTCATTTCTGGTCTTAAAGACAGTTCCATTAATGAAGGTTATATCAGCCACATCAAGCCCGGAGGCAAGAGCATCTGCTATCTCAACGATACTCACCTCTCCCATTCCATAGGATATGATATCCGCTCCGGAATCAAGAAGGATCGACCTTCTAACCTTATTAGACCAATAATCGTAATGGCCAAGTCTCCTGAGGCTCGCCTCAATTCCGCCAACGATAATGGGCTCGTGCTTATAAACCTTCCTTATGAGATTACAATAAACGATCGTCGCATAGTCAGGGCGGCGTCCCATCTCTCCGCCGGGGCTGTAGGCATCAGTCTTTCTTTTTTTCAGGGCAACCGTATAGTGGTTAACCATGGAATCCATGTTACCTGCTGATACCAGAAAACCAAGTCTGGGAGTTCCGAGAACTGTTATGCTCTTTTCATCCCTAAAATCGGGCTGACAAATAAGGCCCACGCTATAACCGTGAGCCTCAAGTGTTCTTGTAATAATGGCCGCACCAAAGCTTGAGTGGTCTACATAAGCATCACCGCAAACATAGACGAAATCAAGCTGGTCGATACCACGTTCTTTTAAGTCTTCCTTATTGAAAGGAGGAAACCAGTTCATGCCTTCTCTGCCTCATCCATTTCCTTTAAAAGCTTGGTTGCATAAACGAGCTTTACGCAAACTGTGAATATTTCCATAGCTGTGCGAAGATCTGAAAGTGAAGGATATGTGGGAGCAATTCTGATATTGCTGTCCTTAGGATCCTTCTTGTAAGGGAAGGTCGCACCTGCACCTGTCATTGTTACACCGGCCTTCTTAGCTCTGTCAACAATAGCCTTGGCACAGCCCTCGGGTGCATCAAAGCTGATGAAGTAACCACCATTAGGTCTTGTCCACTCACCAATATTGTAAGGAGCAAGGTCTCTGTCGAGAATCTCTAAAACTGCTTCAAACTTAGGTCTGATAATAGCAGCATGCTTTTTCATATGCTCCTTCATTCCTTCGAAATTGCCAAAGTATCTTACATGACGAAGCTGGTTAACCTTATCGTGTCCGATGGTCTGGTTAGTGAGCTGCGCCTTGATCTCCTCGAGGTTGTTAAGAGATGTAGCGATAGCTGCGATACCACTTCCGGGGAATGTGATCTTGGAAGTAGATGAAAACTTGTAGACCATATCAGGACTTCCGGCCTTCTTACACTCCTCAAGAATCTCGATCAGGTAATCCTGATGATCATCGTAAAGGTGGTGAATTCCGTATGCGTTATCCCAGAAAATACGGAAGTCTCTTGCAGCAGGACGAAGTCTTGCAAATCTTCTTACTGTCTCATCTGAGTATGAATAACCCTGAGGATTGGAATACTTAGGCACGCACCAGATACCCTTGATAGCCTCGTCGCTTGATACAAGCTTCTCAACTACGTCCATATCAGGACCTGTAGGTGTCATCTCAACCGGAATCATCTCAATTCCGAAGTACTCTGTAATAGCAAAGTGCCTGTCATATCCGGGAACAGGGCAAAGGAACTTAACCTTATCAAGCTTGCACCAGGGTGTGTTGCCCATGATACCGTGAGTGTATGCTCTTGATACTGTATCGTACATAACGTTAAGAGAAGAATTACCATAGATAATAATATTCTCAGGCTTATTCTCCATCATTGCACCGATAAGCACCTTAGCCTCATGGATACCATCAAGAACACCGTAGTTACGGCAGTCCGTTCCATCCTCGCAGGACAGATCAGCCTCAGAATTAAGTGTATCCATCATTCCCATGGAAATATCAAGCTGCTCGTGGCACGGCTTACCTCTTGCCATGTTAAGAGTCAGATCCATGTCCTGGAATCTCTTGTATTCAGCACGCAAATTAGCAAGTTCTTTTTCAAGCTCCTGCTTTGTCATCTCCTTATAATCTTTAATCATAATTTAAAAGCTCCTCACTTCGATTTAAACTGCTAAAAATTATACAACATTTTGCAATTCTAAAAAAGAGTTTTGCTTGCAAAACTCTCGCGCCGAGTGCGGATGCTTTAGCATCATATACATTTCGCACGAGTGCGCATCCTCGCGGAGCGT
The DNA here is from genome assembly GCF_000423945.1 of Butyrivibrio sp. XPD2002. Lineage (GTDB taxonomy): Bacteria > Bacillota > Clostridia > Lachnospirales > Lachnospiraceae > Butyrivibrio. The sequence continues at coordinate 620,489 of NZ_AUIY01000001.1, forward strand.
TTTAATTTCGTAAGAAATTAAAAAATAGCCAACGCATAATTATGCGTTGGCTAAATATACATTTCAGATAATTATTTGATAGGATCAATGAGATCTCTATACCACTTAAGTGCATCGGTATATGCCTTATACACTGCATCCATCTCCAGATTCTCAAGAATCATAAGTCTGGATACTTCCTGCCATGAAGCATTTTCATATTCAAACATAAGCTGCATAATAGGCCACAGATCACCGCTTCTGCGAAGAAGAACATCCTCGATCTTCTTTGATACATGAACCAGCTTAAGGGATTGCTCCATGGTCTGGTCGAGCATTACATCGAGAAGTGAGAACAGTCCGGCAAGGAACAGCTCAGCTGCAAAGCCCTTTACCTCGTAGCACTCTGCAAGATTCTCTGCGAATTTTGCACGTACCATTGATATACGCATGATCTCACTGGGCTTATCTGAGCAGAGCTCCTTTGTAACCGCAGTGTTGATCCACCTCTTCAGTTCCTTCTGACCGAGCATTGCAGCCGCATGTCTTACGGATGTGATCTCGGAGTTGATGGTAAGGTGATTAACCATCTCAAGAAGTGAAATTACAAGAGCGGGGTCTTTTCCGATAACGTCAGCAGCATCCTGCAGATCAAAATCAGGATTGTTAACCACGTTCAAAAGCTCTATGTATGTCACCTTCAAAGGTGCTACTGTCTTTTCTGATTCTTCAACGGGTAAACGGAAGAAATTACCCTCGTAGAGATCATAAGCACCGTCAGATGCAAGTCTCTCATAATCTTCCTTGGTGTCCACACCTACAGCACAGAGCTTAATATTGGGATATGCTCTGTTGAAATAAATTCTGGCGCTGCGGATATTGATTTTCCTGTGATCCAGGAGAATATAATCACACATATCGAGAATAGGCTTATAGGTCTCAAACTGATTACCTGCAAGCTTACGGATTGCAATCTTATATCCCTGACCACGAAGATCCCATAATCTGGACAGATATGGCTCCTCTGGAAGGACGGAAGTATCAAGCAGTAACACTATGATGTCCTTGGGAGCTTTGCATTGTTCTTCTATATTGGCAAAAAGTGAAATGTTGGTTATCTCAACAAATACTTCTTTTCCACCTGAAAGTACAGATGTCCCGATACTTTCAACAATATCGAGTCCAACAATATTAACAACATTATCGAGGAAACCAGTGCCCATGAGATGGGGATGCATAAGATGATTATCTCTTTGCGCAAAAACAGAATATGCGCAAACCTTCATTTCATCATCAAACAACGGAATAAGCGAAGCAAGCATTACATTACTCCTTTCGAACAGTCTCGAATATCGTAAAAATATGTCTGTTAATTTATTATATCATCACAAAATAGTATAAACAATATAACGCTTGAAGAATTTACTCAAAGAAAAAAAACAGCCAACTAGGGCTGTTTAAAAATAATCCCGAGGATGCCGGTTCCGGTTATTTGACTCCTAGCAAACGCCAGGTGGGTTACCGCAGCCCTTTTCGCTGTCTTCCTCTCCCATAGCTTGTCTGCACATGTGCAGGGCCGGAGGCGTGACATTTGAAAATGCGATCTAGGTGTCCCGTTTAAAGTAACTGTAGGTTCAAATTAAACCGGAGTTGTCGAACATCTCAGGCGAGCTCAAGGCTCGATATAAACCACTCTCTGGTGGTTCTTTAATTACATTATAATTCATAGTATTCTGAAATCAATAGATTTTCCCTAAAAAATTCTTAATATTATATGAAGAAAAGCGCATGAAATCCACGTTTCAGGCGCTTTTTTTGTGAAATTTTATTTCGCTTATCCGTTAGTCTGTCTGCCACCTTCTCCCCATGGAAAAAGCTATGCATTTCAGGCTTTATAAGGCTTTTGTCTCTTCCTTTAACCACTCCTGAATTTCAGGCTCCTCGATAAGAGGAAGGAGTGTTTTGCAGACCAATTTATTGTACTCATTAATTGCCTTCACTTCTCTGGGCTGTAAGTACTTTTTGTCAATTGCATCACGGTCAAGAGGTACATAGGTCAGATGTCTGAACTCAAGGAACTGACCATCACTGTTCTTCTCACCATTTACGACCTCAAGGATATTCTCGATTCTGATACCGTGCTTACCCTCGATATAAACACCGGGCTCATCAGACATTATCATGCCGACCTTAAGCGCAGCCTCATCCTCTGAGGATCTGGACTTCCATCTGATGCTGTGAGGTCCCTCATGAACGTTAAGCATATAGCCTATTCCATGACCTGTTCCGCACTTGTAATCAATACCGATGTTCCAAAGGGGCTGTCTTGCAAGGATATCAAGATTTCTACCATTGCAGCCCTCAAGGAAATGTGCATTTGCAAGCTGAAGCATTCCGACAGCTGTCAGAGTGTAGTGCTTCTTCTCATCATCAGTAAGGGGTCCTAAGGTTATTGTTCTTGTTACATCTGTGGTACCGCCCATATAGGTTGCACCGGAATCTACAAGAAGGAAGCCTTCTGCTGCAAGCTCTGCGTTTGAATCCTCAGTAGCTTCATAATGCATCATTGCTGCATTATCCTTGTAAGCACTGATCGTAGGGAATGAAAGCTCGATGAATCCCGGAAGGACTGCTCTCATACCGTCAAGATGCATTGCTGCCGTATACTCGTTTAACTTAGCACCATTTTTAATCTCATTTTTAACCCAGTAGATGAACTTAGTAAGAACTGCGCTGTCCTTGATATAAACCTCGCGGATGTTCTTAATCTCAGTCTCATTCTTGCAGGCCTTCATCATCTCAGTAGGATCATAGATATTCTTGATGCCTGCGCCTGCGGACTCTGAGTTGTCCTTAACTGTCCTGTATACGGAATAGCTTACGTTTCTCTCATCGTAGAGAGTTATGCCTTCGTACTCATATTCATCAAGCCATGAAATAATGCGGTTATAAGCAACAAGTTCAATACCGTTATTTTCACAGTAAGCGCGAACCTCGTCATTAAGCTCATCAAACTGAACGAACATGCTTACAGATTTTTTTGTGATAAAAAGGTAGCTCAGGATAACGGGATTGCACTCTACGTCGTTACCTCTTAAGTTAGTGAGCCAGCAGATATCATCCAGCTTACAAAGAAGGTAGGAATTAGCTTTTTCCTTCTCCATAACCTCTCTTACCTCTGCAAGCTTTTCTGCAAAGGACTTACCACAGAGCTCATCTGAAAGAACATAAATAGGATTGCAGGGAAGCGCAGGTCTGTCTGCCCATACCTCACCGGCAAGGTCCTTATCAAACTTTATCTTGATCTGTTTTTTCTTAAGCTTGTTCTCGTAGGAAAGGCCTTCCCTTGCAGGAACCACTTTTCCATCAAAACCGAGAACCTGGCCGTTTTCCATATTATCAAAAAGATATTCCGAGATAGTCGGCACGCCCTCTTCACCCATCTTGTAAAGAGTTACCCCTGTACCCTTCATCTCTCTCTCAGCCTGAATGAAATATCTTCCATCAGTCCACATTCCTGCCCAGTCCTTAGAAACAACAAGTGTTCCGTTGGAGCCTGTAAATCCGCAGAAATACTCTCTCGCTTTAAAAAAGTCCGCTGAATACTCAGAATTGTGATAATCCGATGTAGGCATAAGATAATAATCAATGCCGTATGTGGTCATCTTTTCTCTGAGGGCAGAGAGTCTGTCCTGTATAACTTTGTTCATTAAAAATATATCCTCCCTAAGATTATCGTTTTTCCATCGGAACATAGTCATAGATATCACTTACAGCCATGTATGCAGGACGAATAATCTTACTATTATTTGCAAGCTCCTCCATTCTGTGAGCACTCCAACCAACGATACGTGCAATAGCAAACATCGGTGTGAAAAGCTCCTCAGGAAGCTCAAGCATCTTATATACAAATCCGGAATAGAAATCGACGTTAATACTTACACCCTTGTACATCTTGCGCTCGCTACTTATAACCTCAGGAGCAAGACGCTCAACCATCTCATAAAGAGCAAGCTCTTTTTCCATTCCCTTTTCCTTGGCAAGCTTAACAGTATACTCCTTAAGAAGAACTGCTCTCGGGTCAGACTTTGAATAAATAGCATGACCTACACCATAGATAAGACCGGCTTTATCAAAGGCCTCCTTGTTAAGGAGCTTACCGAGATAGGCCTTAACCTCTTCCTCATCTGCCCAGTCCTTAAGCTCTTTTTCCATCTGGTCAAACATGTGAATAACCTTGATGTTGGCACCACCGTGACGGGGTCCCTTAAGAGATCCGATAGCTGCTGCTATAACAGAGTAGGTATCTGTCATTGATGAGCTCACAACGTGAGTTGTGAAGGATGAGTTGTTACCACCACCATGCTCCATATGGAGAATAAGGCAGATATCAAGAAGCCTTGCCTCAAGCTCTGTGTACTTACTGTCCGGACGAAGAAGATACAGAATGTGCTCTGCTGTTGAGAGCTCTGCCTTTGGCGGATGTATGAAAAGACTGTTGCCTTCATGATAGTGGTTATAAGCCTGATAACCGTAAATAGCCAGAAGCGGGAACAGACTTATCATCTGAAGACTCTGCCTTAATACATTAGGCATGGATACGTCATCAGCGTGATTATCATAAGAATATAAGGTAAGCACACTTCTTGAAAGCGTATTCATCATGTCACGGCTGGGAGCCTTCATGATGATATCTCTGACAAAGCCTGTAGGCAGAGATCTGTAGAAGCCTAAAAGCTGTGTGAAGCCCTGAAGCTCATCCTTATCCGGAAGCTTACCGAAAAGAAGCAGATATGCTGCCTCTTCGAAGCCGAATTTAGATTCACTGGCAGTTCCATGAACAATATCTCTAACATTTATGCCGCGGTAAAAAAGCTCACCGTCAGCAGGAATCCTTTCCCCATTAACTTCCTTAGTAGCATTGATTGTGGAGATGTTAGTAAGTCCTGTAAGAACGCCCTTACCATTTAAATCTCGAAGACCTCTTTTTACATCGTACTTAGCAAAAAGTTCGGGATCAATTCTATCTGCGCCCTCAACAACCTTCGCGAGATCTACTAATTCCGGTGTGTTATCTGAGTAAATGTTTCTCTCGTTATCTTTGTTTCCCATACTACCTCCTGTTTATAATTTACTGTAAAAAAGCACGAACAGCGTCAGCAAGTCCATCCTTTCCTACGATCTTGGTATGTCTTACAGCTGCATCACGTATAGATGTTACAGCCTCAGGTATCTCGACCCCTGATACCTCTGAGAGCTTGTCAGCAAGTTGGAAGTCATCAAGATTTGCATCATCCTTACCAAGTGCCTGCATAACGCTTCTTGTAAACTTGTAAGGACTTGCAGTTGATGCGATAACAGTAACTGTCTTATCACCAGTTTCCTCAACATACTTTTTGTATACACTTGAAGCTACTGCTGTGTGAGTATCGATAAGATATCCTGTCTTTTCGAAGAGCTCCTTGATAGCAGCTGCTGTCTCTTCCTCTGAAGCATATCCGCCAAAGAAGCATTCAAGTGACTGCTTCATTGAATCGGTAATAGCATATTTTCCTTCCTCTGTAAGCTGCTTCATATATGAAGCATTCTTAGCTGCCTCATCGCCTGCGATGTGATAGATAAGTCTCTCAAGGTTGGATGAGATAAGAATATCCATTGAAGGTGATGTTGTGAGGATGAAATCACGATTTCTGTCATACTCACCTGTCTTGAAGAAATCATATAAAACCTTGTTTGAGTTTGAAGCGCATACAAAGGTCTTTATAGGAAGTCCCATCTTACGTGCATAGTAAGAAGCAAGGATATTACCGAAGTTACCTGTGGGAACTACTACGTTTATCTCATCGCCCTCAGCGATTCTGCCTTCCTTAAGAAGGCGTGTGTATGCGTAAACATAATATACGATCTGAGGAACAAGTCTTCCGATATTGATTGAGTTAGCGGATGAGAACTGGAAGCCCTTGGCATCAAGCTCCTTGGCAAAATCGGGATCTGTGAAGATCTTCTTAACGCCTGTCTGAGCGTCATCAAAGTTACCCTCGATACCGATAACGCAGGTGTTATCTCCCTCCTGGGTTACCATCTGCTGCTTCTGGATAGGTGATACGCCATCCTTGGGATAGAATACGATGATTCTTGTGCCCGGAACATCTGCAAAGCCTGCAAGTGCTGCCTTACCTGTGTCACCGCTGGTAGCTGTAAGAATAACGATCTCGTTCTTGATCTGATTCTTCTTGGCAGCTGTTGTCATAAGATAAGGAAGAATTGAAAGAGCCATATCCTTAAAAGCGATTGTCTTTCCGTGGTAAAGCTCTAAGTAGAAGGCACCGTCTGCCTCTGTCATGGGAGCCATCTCCTCAGTATCAAACTTGGAGTCATAGGCATGATCAATACAATAACGAAGCTCTTCCTCGGTAAAATCAGTAAACAAAAGCTTCATAACCTGATAAGCTGTCTCGCGATAATCCATCTCCTTAAGCTCTGCAAAAGTCTTGTCAAGCTTAGGGAAACTGTCCGGAACAAAAAGTCCTCCGTCTGACGCAAGTCCCTGCAGTATTGCCTGTGATGCAGTTACCTTTTGCTTATCTCCTCTGGTACTCGAATACATAACGTTCATGTTGCTAGGCTCCTCCATTTTCTTGTTCTGTCTTTGTTTTAGATATGATAAAATAAAAGTAATAAAAGATGACTCTACACTTATGAGTCTTAGAAATTTTTCTTATGAAAATAACTTTAATACTTTGAATAAAAAGTATACCACAAAAATGAATATAAATACAGTTATACATATGATGCTTTAGTGACTGCTGGCTTTAAGCTTATGGGGGTAAACTTAAAATGACTGGTAAAGTTACGGGGGTGTATGAAACTTGTTTAAAGGACGGAACAAAGTCCTTTAGGGCGTCAATAACATTCAGGGGTAAGCACATAGCACTTGGTTCCTTTTCCGATGCGAAGGCAGCGGGAAGGGCTTATTCTCAAGCGCAAAAAATTCTGACTGATAATTCCTATGAATTATCCTCTTACAGGAAGGGGCAGTCTCTGCCATTCGAAAAGTGTGTGGTTTTAGTTAATTTCAGAGACAAGGGCCTGTACATACCAACTCCGATTTACCTGGAAAAAAAGTATTTCTTCTATTATCTGTCACCACATCACACGCTGATTTTCGATATCGATGATCTGTTTTATTATTCATCTCATAAAATAATGAAGCGTGGCTCACATCTTTTTGTGGCTGACTATGGTTCACAGATAAGTATCCTCAGCAGATACGGAATAAGAAGCTATGCTGTTGAAGGCAGAGACTACCGCTTTGCCAACGGCAATTCCAATGACCTTCGCTATGAAAATATCGAGGTACTAAACCGCTACCACGGTGTACGTCAGTACGCTGAGCGAGGCTTCCAGAAGTACAAAGCCGTCATTCATGTAAATGGCGATTTTGTTGTGGGAAAATACAATACTGAAAACGAAGCTGCCATTGCCTATAACAAGGCTGCTGATGTTCTTAAGAAAAACGGCATAGACAGAAACTATATGCTTAATTATATAGAAGATCTGACTGCTTCGGAGTATGCGGAAATTTATACAAAGATCCGTATATCGCCAAAAATAATAAAACTTACGGGAGATAACATAAAGAAGGATGCGTAACTATTGCCCTCATCCGGCGCTTCGCGCCACCTTCCCCCACTGTGGGAAGGCACAATATAATAATCCCGGCATAAATCGCCGGATGAAGATGGCGCTTATTTTTCTCCTTTTTTCTATACTTTGCGGCTGCTCTGCCCCCGCAAATGATACTTCATACGAAAAGGTGGGGTTCTTTTTTGATACCGTCGTAACCTTTACCGTCTATGAAAAGGATTTTATTTCAGAGGATTCCTCATTTTTCACAAGAAATAAGGATGCGCAGAAAAAATGCGAAGAATTTATAGATGAATGCTCGGCTGCATGCACCAGATACGACTTCCTCTTCTCTACCACCAAGGAGGGCGGCGATATTTGGAGCATCAACCATGCAGAGGGTGATCCTGTCGAGGTTGATAAGGAAACCTATGACCTAATAGAAAAAGCTCTGTACTATGCAGAGCTCTCTGATGGTGCCTTTGACCCAACTATCGGCACTGTGACTGACCTTTGGAATTTTCATGCTGACACGGACATGGCTGTTCCGGATGACAGCTCAATGTCTGAAGCACTCTCTCATGTCGACTACAAAAATGTAGTGCTCTCAAGTGAAGATGGCAGGTACAAAGTGCAGCTTCTTGATAAGGATGCCCGTCTTGACCTTGGCGGAATAGCAAAGGGCTACATTGCTGACAGATTAAAGGAGCTTTATATAGAGCGCGGTGCTACCAGCGGAATAATAAACCTTGGAGGAAATGTACTTTTAATAGGTTCAAAGCCCTCCGGCACAGGGGCTTCTATCTCCTATACAACCGGAGTTCAAAAGCCCTTTGGAGAAGCAAACGAAACAATGGTAACCCTCTCTCTTGAGGATAAATCCGTTGTCACCTCCGGTATCTATGACAGATTCTTCGAGAAGGACGGCAATATCTATCATCACCTTCTTGATTCCAGAACAGGAATGCCCGTGGAGAACAACCTTTACAGCGCCACAATAGTTTCTGATTCCTCTGCTGACGGAGATGCTCTTTCCACCATCTGCTACTGTCTTGGCCAAGAAAAAGGGATGGAGCTCATAGAGTCCATCCCTGATACATATCTTCTGTTTATAACAGATCAATATGAAGTTGTTTCCTCAGACAATTTTCCGGGACTAAAGCCTTAAAGCATGATGTTCATGTTGTTCTTTTGGGCTTCATCCTCCTGCTGCTTCTTCTGCATCTGCAGACGATAAGCGTCCAGTGTCTGATTCTTCTTAAGCTCCGTAATCTCCTGTGCAACATCAGTATCTGCAATACTGCTCTGTGCGCTTAAGAGATTCTCTCTTGCTATAGAATTATAGCTTACATTATGCTCAAGACCATTGGTTACTGCACCAACTCCGCCTCTGGCATCACTAACGCTCTTAAGTGCATTATCAATTGAATCTACGTCGTTGACATCCAGATTATCAAGCCCCAACGACTTCATCTGTGAGGAGCTAAGCTCCTGTCCAATGCCCTTCATAAGCTGTGAATTAGCATTGGCAATATCTCCTCTTTCACCATCAGACAATGTACCGTTCTTGGCATAAAGTGCATTCTCACGCATGCTCTGCAGATAATCAGTAACTCCATCAAGGACACCATCCTTAATGTTCATCTGCCCAATATTGTCTCTGCCATTTCTTACCTGAACATTGTCTGTTCTCTGCTCCTTTTCAAGCTTCTGACTGATTGCAAGTTCAGCTGCACCGTCGGCTGCTCTCGGGAGCTTGTTTTCACTGGCGATCTTGCCATAGGAATAATCATTGCGGTAACTGTTACTTCCTATGCCTCCTATCATATGTGCGCTCCTTTCTTCCTCCATGAATAAGGATAAATCCATTTTCGCGCCGCAGCTCCTCTCCGGTCCCCACCATTAATAAGCTGCTGGGCATGCCACCTGCAGATTGATGTCATGCCTAGGATCCTTCCTAAAACATCTGCCACTCAGGACAGAATAACTTATAGTTAATTAATACAATAACATTTTCGCAATTATTTGTAAATACAATTTATTATATGATTTTTCATAAAATTACAGTCATCCAGTTGGAAGTATTAGACAACTCTTTTTATTTCTCCACCTCAGCGAGAACTGTCTGGAAAATATTCTCATCTGTCATACCTTCATCAGTCCTGAGGGCACAGGCTATCCTTGCTCTTACAGTCACACTATAGCCTTCCACCTCGGTTATCTCTTCTACCGCTTCCATAATGGACTTTGCAAGATAGCTTAATGCATCATTGGTCTTTACAAATGTAAGGATTACAAAATAGCTCTCCTTTAGTCTTCCAACAGCACAGGTCTGGCTTGTAACTGAAGTGATCTTTTTACTCATGGCTACAAGGAACTTATCGCAGATCTTCTTCCCATAGGTTTCAAGAATTCTTGCATATTTTTCATTACGGATAATTATCACTCCGTAGTTTCTGCCCTTATCAATAAATTCTCCTGCATAGTCAAGGAGACAGATCATCACAGCCCTTGCATTCATCATCTTTGTGACTTCATCTATGTTATTTGGAATAGCGATATTTTCAAGCCTGTAGAGCTCCTCGTCCTTATCCTCGAAAAATCCTACAAGTCCTACAATCTCACCATTCCTGTAAATTGGCATCTTCTGGCATCTTATATCGTGTATTACACCGTTTACAATACACTGTCCGGATGCATCTATAATACGTTCACCGTTCTCAAGGACGCGGTACTCATCATTTTTGTAAGGATCCTCATTCACATGCCATCCCATGTCCTCGTCTGTTTTCCCCAGTATCTCATCCAGAGATTTAAAGCCATAAAAATCGAGGAATGACTGGCTGGCACCCAGGAATCTTCTACTCTTGTCCTTCCAGAAGAACTTTATTGAGGAATCCCATATCATGTTCTCCCATAGCTCTGTGTAGGTGATAGCGCCGCTATCAAGCAGATATTTATCAACAAGAGAACGTGCAGATGCAGTGAGTCCGTCAAGCACTCTTGCAATCTCATCCGGCACAGATTTCCAGCATAAAAGATATTCGTTTCCACCGGTTCCCGGAACCATCATAACTATAATATTCTTGCGCTTATAGGAGCCATTGGGCTGCTTTATTCTGAACATCTTTTCTATGTAGCCCTTATTACTTTTTTCAATCCTCTCCTCAAGGCTGTCGAGTTCCATAAACTTCTGGAAATCCATTCCCTCAGGAGGATATATACTCTCTCTGGCAATTATTTTTACAGCATTCCTAAGGTCCGAATAAACATAAGACTCATTGGTAATATATTTAAATCTGCCAAGAAGCGGAAGAATTACGTTATCTCCCAGATTAATAAGATCAACCACATCAAAGAGAAGGTTAAGCACCCTTAGCTTGCCATCAAGCATATCCCTCTGATTGCTGTTCTGATCCATTGATATGTTAATGATGGAGCCCTTGATAATATAGTGTCCATCATGTTCTGCAAGACATTTAGCTCTGAATCTTAAGTAATTACCGTTATCTGTATAATAGAAGGTCTCAATATTAGAGCTTGCCTCTATAATATTTGCGAATTCCCTGTACTTTTCAATAAGCGGAGATCCCGTGTGATAAATTCGCCTGTCAATCTCTGCATAGTCAATATCATATATATGAAGAATCTGCTCCATATAGGCCCTATTCATGAAAAGTGTATGGAATTCCTTTCCATCATCTTCAATGATCTCAAGCGGAACATCCACATCCTTTACGTGGAAGCCTGCAACATCATAAAAATGACGCCACTGCCTCTCCTCAGTTTTTATGCCCTTCTCAGCCATGTGTTCAAGCATATCGTCAATGCGTTCAGGTCTTCCAAAATAGAAGCCCTGTATTCTTTCGCAGCCTATGCTCTTTAAAAACTCAAGCTGTTCCTCGGTCTCCACGCCTTCAGCCAGTGTCTTTATTCCGATTTCCTTGGCCATATTTATGGTAGAGCGCATGATGGCCTTGGACTTATCTGTAAAGGATGTCAGGAAGTTCATATCGAGCTTTAGCATATCGAAATCATAATCCTTCAAAAGATTAAGGGATGAATAGCCACTTCCAAAGTCGTCCATCCATATCTCATAGCCTCTGCTTCTGAACTTATCAATGACATCATTTAAGAAGCCTTCGTCCGAAACAAAGATGCTCTCTGTAATCTCTATATGTATATAATCTCTGGGAATATCATATTTGGCGACCTCTGCTTCGACCAGGCCGAACATGTCGCATTTGAGGAAATCAAGGCGTGAAAAATTAATCGAAACAGGTATTACAGGCTTACCTTTTTTCAATAAATCATCAAGAGTTCTGCATACTGCCTTAACAATGTAGCAGTCAAGCTTATATATGAGGTCATTATCCTCAAGAGGCTTTACAAACTTATAGGGCGCAAGCATCCCCCAGTGGGGGTCATTCCACCGAGCCAGTGCCTCCATGCCGCATAGTTCATTTGTTATGGCACGAATAACAGGCTGGAAAAATACTTCTATCCAACCTTGTTCAACAGCTTCGTCTATTTTGTTAATAACATAAATATTTAAGTCATCCATAACAATTTTATTGTAACTGAATTATCGGTAAAAAGTATTGATTTTACGGAATATTACCAAAGTTTAGACTTTTTTAATATAATAAAAAAACCTCTCATATCGAGGTGTTTTTTCACCTCAATATGAGAGATATTCTTATTGCTTATCAGCCGTTATTAACACATTTTACCCAGCCTCTTTTGCTTTCACGATATAGGGCGGCATCATCACCTACAAAACATTTTTTCTTAAGCTCGTCAGGAAGCTCATCCTTGTTAAGAATAACAAGATAATCAGAGTAGGTTCCTGCGGATGTATTAAATGTAATCTGAACAGTTGTGGCATCATCATCTTCATCATAGACATCGGAATTCATTCCTGTAACATTGTAGTTATCAGTAGGAATGATATTTTTTAGTACAGTATCAATTTCTGAACTGTCACTGCTTTCCCAATTTGAATATATCTCCTGCTTATTTACATCATCCCATCTTTCAATTTCCACCTTGATACTATTCACATCCTTATCGCCATTCCACCAGGAAGTCGGTATTTCATGAGCCTTAAGGAACTCATTAGTCCTTGTGAAGGAATCAAAAATATAGAAATTGTACTTCTGAGAATAATAAGCCTGTTTTCCTGCATCCATGACACCATACAGAGTAATGTTGGGAATCTGGGTAGCAAGATCATCAAAGGACTGACCGGAAAGCTCCTCTGAATAGATTTTCAGGAACTCATCCATCTCATCATCAGTAAGCTTCTTTCTTACTTCCCCTGTCAGAGTCTGACCCTCAAGGCTGTTTATCTCGCCTCTTGCAATGTCATATACGGGGAATTTGCCTTTTCGGAATTCATCAGTATTATAAATATCCTTAAACGCTGAAAGGACCTCTTCGTTATTTATATCCAGTTCATATATTCTTCTGACTGTTTTACCATTCTTTAAATTCCACTGTACCTGGAACTGGCGGTAACAGGTATTCTCGTCATCTTCACGATATGTATGACCATAAATTCCCTGGCCACCTGAAAAAGCATCCTTATGGAACTCCTTTGCATTTATCGCACCAAGTCTTGTAAGCTTTTCAGCCTTATCAATATCTGTAAGCTTCATATTGTAAAGAGCGTATTCCATTCCATTGGCAGTAGCACCATAGTAAAAATCTGCACTGACCACATCCCTGGTCTTACTATACGGAGCCATGATTCCTGAATAGGTAACGTCATCGCCGATTGCAACACTTGCTACCCTTGCAGGCATAGGCTGCCAGCTCTCATATCCAAAAATATCAAAGAAGAATACTACAAAAACAATAAGTGAAATAACAGCGCTTACTATCAAAGATGCATAATGACTCAGGCACGCCTTGAAATCAAATTCATAAATGGTCTCGATCACAGCGTGAACCACTAAAACTCCGCAGATAATTCCAAATATAAACATCGGAACACTGTGAATGTCCCCGATATAATACATAACAAGTCCGGCACCCAGGCCTGCAACACATGCAATAGCAACCTTAATTACGGGTCTTGTTATACTAAATGCCATAGCCTTACCTGCTGCCTCTGCAGGTCTTCTTTTCACAAGAATCCTTGAAACGACAAATGAAAGTATTGCTATTACGAGCATCTTTAAAATTGCAGGCGCCGCATCAAAGGTATAGAAGGCAATCTCACTGTTTACATCGCCGTGTAATCTGGCTATTGCCTCACCTGCAAGCCCCATAGGTGAGCCTGTATAGCCTATATTATAATCCGAAACCTCATTCCAATAGCTTGTAAAAAACGTAGCCATAAGGAATGAAAAAATAGAATAGGCGAAAGACCCAAGGAGGTAAAACACTCCACAGCCGAGTACTGCTACTACTATGTGCCCTGTAAGAACCACTGCCAGTGTGCAGATTTCATACAGCATAATGAATGACAAAAGAATAACCAGCGCGTTTAAAGGATATAAGAGGATCGTATCAAAGGTAGCATATCCCCTTGCAAGTCCCATAATCACTGTAATTATGTTAAATACCAGATACGGTATGGCAAATACAAGTATTCCGCAGAGGTTATTTATATCAAAAAGCTTTTCCCTCTTAATAGGTAGTGAGTAGTACAGGTCAGTCTGCTTTGAATCCAGAAGATAATAATATCCCTGAAGAGCGAGGATGACCGGAAGTATAAAGGTTATTCCAATAACCATGACATTTCCCATACCACCTACATTGTTGTAAAAATGTATCCTTATATCGTCCAGAGTAGTGCGGTCAGTTGCAAGTCTTTCACTATAGCGGCCAAACATCAAAATTGCGTATACGATCTGAGCAAAGAAATTGGCAGTGATCGCCATCGCTATAGTCCAGAGGCGTCTTTTAGAATTTTCCTTCAGTAAATTAACAAATAATCTTTTTAATGTCATATCCCTGTACCCCCGTTTCACTTATAAATATCTCCTCCAGAGACAGCGGCAGGATTTCCATGAAAATAGGATTCTCTGCCCTAAGTGCATCACTAATATCCTCCTCCTGACCACGGATGGTCATTGTAATAAGCTTTCCTCTGCTCTCGGATGTGAGAACCGTGAGCTGCTCCTCAATTCTCTTTCTGCTCTCCTCATCCCTGAATACGCACTGCAGCTTATGTATATCAGTCTTTGCGTCATCGAGGTTCTTGGACAGGAGGATACCTCCCTTGTGAAGGAGCCCAACCGTATCGCATATATCCTCAAGCTCTCTGAGGTTATGGGATGCTATGACGGGAGTGAATTTTCTTGAAGCCATATCTCCTATGAAAAGACTCTTAACTGCCTGTCTCATAACAGGATCAAGGCCATCGAAGGTCTCATCGCAGTACAGATATCTGGTATTGGCTGATATGCCCAGAATAATAGACAGCTGCTTTTTCATTCCCTTTGAAAAGGTCTTGATCTTTCTCTTTCTATCAAGGCCAAAATTATTCATGAGATAGTTGAAGCGCTCCATGTTGAAGCTGTCATAGACGCGATTATAGAAGGTCGCCATCTCCTGGGGTGTGGTGTTTGAAAAGAACGCAGTATCATCTGAGATGTAGAATATCTCCCTTTTCACTGCAGGGTTCTCATACACAGGTCTCCCATCAATGGTAACTGTTCCTCTATCAGGCTGCAGGATGCCTGCTGCCATTCGCAAGAATGTGCTCTTACCGGCGCCGTTCGTTCCAACGAGGCCAAAGACCTGTCCGTCCTCTATCGTAAGGTCAACACCGGCAATCGCCTGTATATCATCAAATCTTTTAGAAAGATTGGTTGCCTTAATCATACTCTTCCTCCTAAACTTTTCTTCCTACTGTGGCTTATTGGTATTTCTCGTGAACGTATTTCCCGATATCCTTCTCGGTAATCCCAACTTTGATTGCTTTATCAACAACCTTCCCGAGCTCATCCAGAATTTCCTGCTTCCTTGCAGGAAGTACTTCATCAGCTGCTGCCGCAAATCTTCCACGGCCTGCTACCGAATAGCAAAAGCCCTTCTGCTCCAGCGCATCATACGCCTTCTGAATGGTGTTGGGATTAATTGATAGATCCATAGCAAGAGATCTAACCGAAGGAAGCGCCTCATCCGCGCCTATTACGCCGCACAGTATTAGTTCTTCCAGTTTCCCTGATATTTGTTCATATAGGGGCCGCTTGTCTCTGAAGTCAATTTCGATCAGCATAATATTCCTCCTGTTTGTAGTGTACTATCATATCTAGTACACTTAGAATAATATTATAGGTGCTGACTTATGTCAACACCTATATATCAAGAAACGCGCTTTATTATTGCGATTATAGGCTCATCACAGATAGGTCTCGGGAAGTGTAACATCCTCTCTGTAAAGTACCAGCTTATCAAATACAGCTCCTGCATCGCCTGCATAGATGGTCACTGTATTAATACCCATGTGAAGGTACGCTTTCACTGAAGAGACGTGCTCATGGGCAAGAACAGATTCGCACCACTCCCTGCAGGGAAAATCCGTAAAGTAGCCTTCACCAACGCCGTGCTCTGTGCTTATCCTTCCATCATTTACGGCATATCCAAACTTAAGTCTTCCGCCCTTTACTATGGGATTGGTCATAGTAAGATGGAAATCCAGATTGTAGGTACCATCACTTTCCGCAAAGATATTGTATTTAACGAAGGGTACTTCTCCTTTAAGAATCTCATCCTCACTAAAATCAGCTACTGAGGGGAATACCTTTATGGCCGGCTTTCCACTTTTTCCAAGGAAGTCTACAGCCTTAAATTCTGCGCCGCCTGCTGCTTTCTTCTCACTAAAATTCTCAGCCTTTACTGATATGATTCCGCAGTTTTCCATTGCAATGTTATCGCTTGTATATCCATCAGGAACAACTACATTATCAGCTTCAAAGATAAGGTCGCAGTATGTAGTAGCGCCATTATCAAACTTAACGTTAACCCTTACCTTGGCTGTAGTTTTTCCTGATATGAGAGCTCTGTCTATAGTAAAGCGCACTGTCTTTCTTCCGGGCTTATCGCTGTCATAGATAACCGCAGCATTTCTTCCATCGCTTACTTCAACTCTGCCCTCCTTCTCAGCACAGATAAGCCAGTCATTTTCATTTACTATCTCGTATGAGTAGCTGACATCACCTCTGCTGTCCAGATCAAGAAGAACCTCTTTTGTCTCAGGTCTCGTAAAGCCAAAGCTCCTGGGAGCAGGATATCCCTGCCAGTGGTCTCCAAGATAAACATACTTCTCACCTCTAAATGATACAGCAACCTTGGGCTCATGAAGAGGAGTCACAACGGATACAGACGGATATGTCCAGTTATAGGCATCCCAGGTTCTAAAGCCTGTATGAGCTGAGCTCATCATGTGATTCCATTTGCCGTTATTAAATGTGTGGAATTCCTCCACGTATCTCTTATCTTCGTTTATCCTCTTCCTTACAGACTCAGCGTAGTAATTTGCATACACGCAGCCCCTCTTTGCCAGCTCCTTATTCATGCCTGCTTCAACGCACATAAGAACGTTATTAAGACTGGCTGCTGCCGGATAATAGATAATGCTGCGAAAAGCCATAAGTGCCTCGTCCTTAAGCTCCGCATTAAGCTTGTCAGCAGTATCAAGTATATCCTTTGCATCAGCATGTACCCTGTCGCCCTCAAGACCGTTCACAGGATTATAGACATCCTCATTCATGGTCTCGGGAGTTCTCTGGGCGTTGAATCTCGTATAGCCCTCGATAACCTTGGTGATATCGTTTTTCTGCTCTGCACTTGCTCCTGCAAACTGCACATCGATCCAGCCGCGGACATACTCCTCTATTTTGTTGATGTTCTTCTCCCCATACTTTTCATAGTCATAGGCAAGGTCCATGAAAAATGAAAGGGGATACTCGTTCATCTTAAGATCGCCCACATTCACAATCCACATCTGCCTTACTCCTGACTCATAAGCAAGACTCATCTGCTCCCAGGTTTTGGTAAGTCTGTTGCAGTTAACCCACTCATAGCTGACAGGAGCGCCGTGATAGTCAAAGTGGTAATACATTCCAAAGCCGCCCGGATGATTTCTGGTATCATCTGTAGGAAGAGCCCTTACATGTCCGTGGTTATCATCACTAAGTAAAAAAATGACATCCTTCAGTTCATCCCAGTCCTTAAGTCCCTCAGCTGTCTCATCTCCAAAGTAATAGTCCTCGACCTCCTTGTAGATTGCCAGCATTCTCGGAACCTTCTGAATATCCTCATTTACATTCTTTTTGATAAGCTCGTCCTGAACAGTTATGGCCTTCTTAATGACATCTATATTATCCTTAAGAGTTGCATCCTCGGGCATGAGCTTTGAATCAGCTTCACCTCTCATACCTATAGTGATCACATTTTCAAAATCCTTATTGCGCTTTACGCCATCCTCCCAGAACCTTGTAATTCCTTCTGTATTGGATAAAAAGCTCCAGGCGTTATCATCACTGTATTTCTTATACTGTCTCTGCCATTCAACACCTGCTCTGCAAAGAGGCTCATGGTGAGATGTTCCCATTATTACGCCCATCTTATCAGCAAGCTCTGCATTTAAAAGTCCCGGTCCATCCTCTGAAAATGAGGAGTTCCACATGGCAGGCCACATGTAATTACCCTTAAGCCTGAGAAGAAGCTCAAATATCTTCTCATAGGCTTTAGCATTAACATCCCCGAACTTCTCTGTAGCCCAGCCGCCAAATGCCGGCCACTCATCATTTATGAAAAATCCGCGGTACTTAACTGAAGGCTCCTTTGAAACTATCTCCTTATCAAAATCAAGGACTATCTCGTTCTTCTTAACGGGAGCTACATCTCCAAAATAGATAAGAGGTGATACTCCGCACATCTTAGATAAGTGGAACATACCGTAGATAGTTCCCCTCTTATCACTTCCTGCGATCACGAGAAGCTCCTTCACATTTTGGCTATCCTCAAAGGGCGCTTCTATTACAGTAATCTTATACACCTCTCGCTTATCTCTGATATCAGAAAGGCCAAGCTTTCCCTCTTTTTCAAGTCTGTCAAGGAGAGGGCTTTTTCCTATGGTAGCCATAAGCACAAGGCTATTGTCTGATATGGCACCTTTATTTAAGCTGCTCTCCAGAGCGTCTACACTACTTACTATTTCCGGGCGAACATCTGTAACTGCCTCAACATCAGAAGCCACAGTCTCCCCTATCATCTTTATTCCTTCAAAGCTCTCATTCTCAATTATGAATGCAGCTACTTTATCGTCTTTATACAAACTGAAACTGCTCATAAAAAATACCTCCGTACTTTCCTAGTATCACACATAGAAAGTACGAAGGCTTATTCATTCTTGCTATTCTTATATATTATTTTGCGCTTCTAATATGCCGTATAAAACAATATGTTATATCGCTTTTGCTTCCATCTCCTCAAACTGCCTTGAGAACAGCTGGTGATAATAGCCGCCCACATTTTTCATAAGCTCCTTGTGGGTTCCGCGCTCGATTATCTTGCCGTCCTTTACAACAAGGATTACATCAGCATCAACTACAGTTGATAATCTGTGCGCTATCATAAATGAGGTTCTTCCCTTTATCACTACGGAAATAGCATCCTGGATCGCTTTTTCAGTAACGGTATCAATGGATGAGGTCGCCTCATCAAGAACCAGGATTCTGGGATCAGCAAGGATCGCTCTTGCAAAGGACAGAAGCTGTTTTTCTCCTGTTGAGAGCATGTCTCCGCCTTCACCTACGTCACTGTCAAGGCCATTATCCATTCTCTCCACAATCTTATCTGCTGAAACCAGTTTTAATGCATCCCATATCTTATCATCAGTGGCATCGGGATTACCGTACTTTAGGTTCTCCCTTACGCTTCCTGAAAACAGGTGAGGTGTCTGCAGCACATAGCCGATATTGCTGTGGAGCCAGAGCTGTGATCTCTCCTTGGCATTTCTGCCATCTATCAGAACCTCTCCGCTTGTGGGCTCAAAGAATCTGCACACAAGATTAACAAGTGTGGACTTACCTGCTCCTGTCTCACCAACTATCGCAACGTTTGTGCCCTGAGGGACCTTTAAGTTAAAGTGCTCAAGCACGTACTCTTTTCCATCAGGATAATGGAAGGATACATCCTTAAACTCCACATCCCCGATAAGCTCCTCCCAGTTCTCCTTCTTGGGATTAAAGGTATCGCCGTATTTTTCAATAACCTCAGGTGAATCTGCAACATCAGATTCTGTTCCCAAAAGTCTTGTAAGTCTCTCCACGTTAACCTGAACCGCAATTAGGTCTGATATTGTTACAATAATATTCTGTATAGGCTCAAGAATTCCAAGGGCATAGGACAGGAAAATTGAAAGGGTTCCTATCTCCATAACTCCCTCCATGGTTATCTTTCCGCCTCTCCAGAGCACAAGTGCCAGGGCGCAGGATGAGAGCATTGTAACGGAGGCAGAGAACATCGCTGAAAAGTGTGTTGCGTGTACCGCATTTTTCCTGTAGTTCTCCGTATCCTTCCTGAAGTCGTTCTGTATCCTGTCCTCAATAACGAGAGTCTTTATGGCTTTAGCGCCAGTTATACCCTCGTTGAAGTTACCGGTAATTGTTGAGTTCAGCTCCCTGATGTGTCTGTTTAATATGATCAGATGTCTCTGAAAATAAATAACAAGCACGATCGCGATTGGTATCAGCATCAGTATATACATAGCAAGCCTTACGTTTACTGCCAGCATGACTATCAGCACGAACAGGATATAGCTTCCGTTCCAGACTATATCCATAAGTCTCCATGCGCACATCACACCGATCTTTCCGGTATCACTCATAACCCTGGCGTGGATATAGCCCACGTTGTTCTGATTGAAATATGAAAAGGACAGCTCCTGCAGATGATTAAATGCAGCGTTTCTAAGGTCCCTGTCAATTGACATCTCAATCTCTCCGCAGGTGTTTGCACTTATAAAGTCCATGACGAGCTTTACTATAAGCACAGTGGCATAGATAAGAGCAAAGTATCCAATCCCCTTGGTCGTACCCTTTGCAATAAAGTTATTAAGTGCATATCTGTTAAAAAGCGGAATGAAGGAATCCACCATACTTACCATACTGCCAAGAAAAATCATCATAGCCATCTTTGGCAGATAGGGTTTTAAAAATGGCATAAGTCTTGGGATTCCAAACCAGGGGAGCTTGACGTATTTTTTATCTTTTGATGTCTTACTATTAGGCAATGTCTTCTCCTCCTCCCTGAATCTGAATATCATATATTCTGCGATACAGACCGCTCTTCGCCAGGAGTTCTTCGTGAGTTCCCTCCTCAGCCACCTTTCCGTGACTAAGAACTATTATGTGGTCTGCATGCATAAGTGTAGTAATTCTATGTGAAATGATAATTGTTGTAGCTCGGCCAACATGCATATCAAGAGCAGCTCTTATCTTAGCATCGGTCTCGGTATCCACCGCTGAAAGTGAATCATCAAAGACCATGATAGGAGGCTCTGACACAAGCATCTGGGCGATAGCTGTTCTCTGCTTCTGACCTCCAGACAAGGTAACTCCGCGCTCTCCGACAAAGGTATCATAGCCGTCATCAAAGCTTTTTATTGTCTCATCAAGAGATGCCATTCTGGCAGCCTTTCTGATATCCTCTATGCCGGCGGATTTATTGGTTATACCGATATTTTCATACAGAGTTCTTGAGAAAAGGAAGGGCTCCTGCAGCACAAGACCGATGTTTTCTCTTAGATAGTCCATCTTCATGTCTCTGATATCAACGCCGCCTATAGTGATGCTTCCGCCATCCTCGGGAAGGTTATAAAGTCTGTCCAGAAGGTACATAAGTGTCGATTTTCCTGAGCCTGTTCCTCCAAGAACGCCCACTGTCTCTCCCGCTTTTACAGTAAAGCTGACATCCTTTAATATCTCAGCCTGACCGTTATTATATGAAAAGCTCACATCCTTAAACTCAATGTCCTTATCAAGAGGCGGCTCTATCGCCCCCTCCTTGTCTTTTTCAACCTCTGAATTCATGATGTATCTTAATCTGTCGATCGATACCCCTGCCTTACTCATTTCAGAGATAACTCTTCCAAGTACACGTACCGGCCACGAGATCATGGCATTGTAGGATACGAAGGCGATAAGCTCACCAACTGTGATGCTTCCGTTTACGCAGAATATGGATCCCATTACCAGCATAGTCATTCCCTGCATTCCGGATATCATGTCATTGGATGTCCAGAAGGCCGCAAGGAGCCTCATAAGATTAATCCACATCTTGGTGTAGTCTTTGTTTTTAGCTTCAAAGCGCTCGCGCTCAAACTTCTCTCTTCCAAAGGCACGAACCACTCTCACACCTGTCAGGTTCTCCTGGGCAATCGCTGAGAGCTTACCCTCCTCAACGTCCGCATGCTCGAAGGCACTGCCGATCTTGTTATGAAAAAACAGTGAATACAGCACGATTATCGGGATAAACGCCGCTGATAAAAGTGAGAGCTTTAAATCGATCTGGAACATAAAATATATTCCAAGGCCGATCATTATCACTATCCTGAAGAGCGCAGTCAGCTGCTCTGAAAGAAAAACCTTTATGGTCTCTACATCAGAAGTACAGCGCTGGATAATATCACCCGTGTGGTTTTCTCCATGCCAGGAAAATGGCAGATGGCAGATGTGCTCAAAGAGAATATCCCTCATTCTGCATATAAGCTTTTCAGCAGCCATGGAATTAAACAGCTTGTTGAGATAACGAAAAGCAGCACAAACAAGCGCTATCAGCACAACGATCAGCGCTATTACAAAAATGTGCCCCTTAAGATAGTCCTTTCCGCCTGTCAGATTTATAAGCATCTGCATGTAAAAGGGCATTACCGACTCGGAATCTCCGATCAGGTAGTCCACCGTATACTGGATGATCTTTGGATTGACCATGTCCAGAAAAGCGACAGCCATGGAAAATAATATGCCGGCGAAAAATAAGGCTTTACTCCCTCTAAGGAAGAACAGGACCAGTGATAGTTTAGTAGGAAATTGTTCTTTAGTAGTTTTCATAGTCCTCCAGTCTTTGTATGTAACATGTTTGGTTAGTAGTTATATTTGTCTGACGAAGGTCTTCTTATGGCAACGGTGACAAGAGGAACAGTTTTTTCTCCGGCGCCAAATGCAGCATCACTCAGCGTCCTGTAAGCTCCCTGTCTTACGAAGTCTCCTTCTTTTGACTTGCAATAATTATTATGAATATAGAATCCGTCGGATTCCTTTGATATGCAGACCGTATGAAGCTGGTCTCTTATATTTTCATGGTTCCAGTAAAAGGTCACGATGAAAGTATGAAACTCATCTCCCAGACTGTCGATGACCGCTTTTTTCCTGGTGGTTACTTTTTTTACCTCATATCCTCTCTTCTTAAAAAATGAAGCAGGTGCTGAGGGTGTAATTCCAAATCCCCCCTTAAGTGCAGCCCCCTTTTGTTCGAAATAACTAATGAGAGGGGGAATCTTCACATCCTTTTCACCAAGGCACTTAAGAGCATTATAGGTAGCGATTATCTCGCACCCCGAATAGCTCATGTTGGACTTTTTGTGACTGCCGAAGGCAACACCTTCCCAGGTCTTCTGATTCTCGATCAGCTCTCCGCAGCAAAAAAGCCTATTCCCATTCTCAGAAAGAAACCTCTCGTTTTCTTCTAAATGCCGCGCTCTAACGTCCTTCTTTACAGAGCCGCTCAAGAATGCAATAATTGAAAAAAAGAACAAAACTATACAATTTGGTATATATTTCGGTATTATTTTTTCATACAACTTTGGTTTTTTTGGCATTTATTTTCACCACGCTTTAACTTTTGCTGTAAACGCTATTTACACAAATAGTTTACTGTGTTTAAATTTATAAGGTTGTGCATAATTAAAATACACTTAAACCGTGTTTTATGAGAGAGGTTACAATGAATATCACAGAGCTTGTATCAGGCACAGAACTTACTGTAAGCATACTAATAGATAATATGCCGGTCAACATAAAGACAAAAGCCATCTCTGTTATGGAGGATGCTCTTTTGGTTGAGCCGCTTAAATACCATGGCAAGCCCATACCTGCAGCCACACAGGCAACAGCAGTAGCGGTGCTTCCCCCGAGGAATCTCACTGTCAGTTTTCATCTTCATTCTGTCATACCTTTTGAAAACTGGAGCGATACCTATTATCTTCTTAAGGGATCAGAGATCATATCCGAGATTGATAATCAGAGAAAGGCTGAGCGCTACGTTTTAAATGCTCTTGGCAAAGCCGTTATCAATCACGTAAACACTACCAGTGCAATTATATATGACATTTCAATTCGCGGTATGTCACTTCTTCTTGGAAAAAATGCAACTGCCAAGGAAGGCGACATGATAAGACTTACCTTCAAGCCTGCGGGATATACCAAGGCCTTTGAGATCACCCTCATTGTGGTAAGAAATTTCAAAATAGGTACTTATGATGCCGTCGGATGTAAGATGCGCGGAATAGACAGCCAGCTCATGACCTACATCATGACTATCAAAAAACAGAAGGACGAAATAAAGCGTGTTCAGTCCCAGTCAAAGGTACTGGTTCACGATATGTCAGCAGACGAATAATCCTTATTCGTAAGCCGCGCTATAGAAAGCACGGAACAATTGAAAAAGGTCTTGTGCAACAATAAAAAGGAGTTGTTAAAAACAACTCCTTTAATTATCTCATCAGCCTGCTACAGGTACCATCTCATCCATTACATCTGAACTATCGTTATTTTCATTTGTAATCAGCTCATCCGTCTTCCTCGGAGCGCGAACACCGAAGCTTCCCTCGTATCGCTGTTCCTTAAGTATTTTACGGATAGCAGCCAAATCCTTACTCATATCCTCTCGTCTCTTACAAACCACCGTAGGTACGCTTCCGTTCCCCATCTCTACGATATATCCGGCTTCGCCGAGGATCTTCTGGATTTTAAGCTTATCTGTGGTACGAATCTCTGCAGGTGTCTTATCTTCTCTCCCCACTACAAACCTCCTATAAATCAAACAATTAGCAGAATTTGTGTTTCAAGTTTCTTCTACCACAAAATATAGCACATCCAAAATCACATTGCAAGGATTGGCATTACTTTAACAAAGTGAATTCCGCCTGTTTACTGGGCTTTTTAAACAGGCAGCTACGGCAATCCGTCAATTTTTATTCCATCTTCATACTTGTCCAATTAGTTTATAAACATAATATCTTTACTTTATAAACCAGCCATATTTTGTACATATATTTATCCTAACATATACTCATCAGAGATGAACAACATCTTCTGAACCCCAAAAAACTTTTTTCATACAACATGGCCATGCGACTCCCCATCGCATGGCCACCTCCCATTAATGAGATAATTTTACCCGGACTTCATAGTTAGAAGCCCGGGTTTATTTCTGCCTATTTGTTGTTTGTGTATACCTTTACAAAGAAGTCCTTATCAGCCTGTTTTATCATGGCAGTTCCGCTCACATCCTGCAGATAGCTGTGTCCGCTGGCAGTGTTTAGTGTATGAATCGCTCCCAGATTGTGCTGCCATTCATCCCTATGAGCTGCCGTAGTCGAATCCATAGCCTTTTCATAGATTAGCTTTGATTTCTTTCCCGGTCTTATTACGATCAGGTAGTCCTTTCCGGCTTTAATATCAATTGGTTGTTTCAAAGAAAACGTATGATATCCTCCGGTGACAGCTTTGCAACTCATTGTTATTATTGGCTTTTTTAGTTCATCAAGGTCGATATATTCCAGGGCTTTGCCTTTTCCTCTACCATTACTCTCATCAAGCTGGTTTATTGTGTCAGCCAGTTCCTTCGCATCGATATCAGGAGGTATTCTTACCGGAAGCTCATAGATGTAAAGCTTATCCTCCGTGCCTGTGCTCATGGAAAAATACCCCACAGCTTCAAGCTTTTCATCATTAACAGCTGTTATGGTAACTCCATATCCCGCGTCATTTTTATCATACATGTAGACCATATTTTTCTGATCTACCATAGGATCCATAACGTGTGTGATAAATCCGGCGTACTGATAATTGTTATCATACCAGTTGTCATCCTCAGGCATGGCAGCGTCATAAGCTACCACGTTATTATTGGTAAGAACACTGTCATAATAGGATAGATAAAAGTACCCTGAGGCTCCTGCTTTTGCTCCCCAGCTGTTTCTGCAAATAAAGGCTCCATCGCCCTCAGGCTTTGTCACGAAATTCTTTGCCGGGTATTCATCATTCCATCCGACTATCAGGATCTCATGATCTGCATAGTTGCCCTCTCCGTACTTTTTGTAATCGTACAGAGCGACCTTTTTCCCTGTCCAGAAGGATTTCGAAGTATTAACGCTTGCTGTCACACTTCCGTGCTCAACTATCATGTGCTTTATGATATCCCTGTTCTTTTCCGTGGCTGGAATTTCGTACACATTCTGTACGTGGCATATGGCATCATCATAGGCACCGGTTGGGACATCTGCATTTTGCGTATAAATATCATTCTGTCCCTTTATCACATGAAAGGAATTGGTGTCCTTGTCAGCCACAGGTCCCTTCCAGGCTGTAAAAAGTGAAAGGCAGTAATCCGTAACACCTCCCACCGATAAATAGCTAGTGTCATACTCTCCAAGAAATTTATCATCGTTTTCAAAAACGAACTCTCTGTAATCCTTATCGATATCGCCGTTTATAGAACCGGCAGCCTTATGCATATTGTAATAAGCAACATGCTTCTCAGAGAGGTTTAAATCCTCAACCCTGAGTCCTTCATGATGGCGAAGGAGATCACTCTCCACCGCTCCTATTGCTGCGAAGTCCCAGCAAAGAGCTGTATCTCCCTGATTCCTCACAGTCGTTATATAATCCTTGTCCTTAACCTGATCAGAGGTGTAGAAGGAAGGCAAATCTTCACTTTCCTTTTGTTCATCCCCATCTGAATAAGAGCCCGAAACAGAGCCGTAATCCACCTCGGATCCATCAGCCTTCTTTAACAGGTTAGTATCTTCCTCGTCATCAATAACAATTGCTTCACAAACCTCAAGCTCTGATAATTCCAGCGGAAGGATTTCCTTTGGTCGTTTAAAATCAAATGCTGAATTTGTAACCATAATAGACGTCGCCGCCACAATATAAGCAGCAGAGACCACTCGATTTTTTATAATCATCCGTCCTCTATGCTTTAAATCGTAAAGTTTCTATAGTTCCCTATTTTTTTTGCTATAACATTTGATACCGGTTTTGCAACCGCCGAGTACACGAAATAACATATGGTACATATAAGATAAATACATATAACAGTTGCTACCAGATGCACCAGCATAAGTCCCGGATTACCTGCCGCAAACTGCTCTATTTTGAAGAGCCCAAGAAACCTGATATGCAGAATATATACAGTAAAGGAGGCCCCTGCCAGCGTATTTATCATCTTACTGTTTTTAATCTTGATATCCTTAAATAGTATAAACACAATGACAGCCATAGCAATAACAAGTGGATTGCTATAATTCCAGGCAACTGTATCATAGATATTTTTGCCGGCTCTCATTCCGTCAGCATAGGCCCATGCCATAATGAGACAGAGACAGATAAAGTAGGCAGTAATGAGCTTACTTCTCTCCCTGGTCTTACTCACATTATCCCGAATGGCTGCACCAAGCAGGTACAAAACCACAAAGTTTACAATGGTATAGCCTGCCTGTGAGCCCTCGATACCTATAGTGCTGCTTCCGTTTAACTGTCTGCCTGACCAATATCTGATGATATCTATAAATGTGGGATATATTGAAAAGAGAAAAATCGAGAAGGTAAGGAGTATCCTTTTCCCGCTGAGGTTAAGCCTGTCCCACATGACATTTATAAATGGTGATATCAGATACAGTGCAAAGAATATATACACATACCAGTTTGTTGAAAAAAGACCCTCAAAAAGGTGATCAATTGTGATATCCGGCAACGTAAGCTTTACAAGCACAAAGAATAAGATAGCAAACAAGGCCACCTGCGCCACCAGTCCAAGGGGCTTTAAGAAATCCCTGGTATTGGTTTTACACAGAAAATATCCTGTTGTTATAACAAAAACATTAACAGCGCAGATACTAATAGTTTCAAAGAGAACCAGAATAAGCTGATTAAGGCTTCCGTCAGAAACCGTGGCAAACCCGCCATTACCCAGGCCATTGTAGTGAAGAACGATGACCATGCAGGTAGCCAGGATCCTCAATAATTCTATATTCGATTGCCTTTCTGCTCTCTCTTTCATATATCCTCCGAAAATTATCAGTATCCTCCAATTGTATCACAATATTCCCTTACAGGTGTCTTACCACCTCAAATCTCTCAAGGCTTATCTCCTCACCTGCAGGTATTCCTGCCTTCTGACAGGCGATATTGATCTGCTGGTTAACACTGTCAACGCCATCAAGATTGGGAAGAAGAAGTCCTCTCTTTTGTCCGCTTGTGACAATGACTCCGTATTTTTTTACATCAAGAAGATCCGTTGAGGATATTGGCTCAGGCTCTGCGAGAACATCAACACTTATCTCAAGCCAGGGAAGCTCATCCGTGGTTATGGTGGAGAATCTCGGATCATTTGTCCCTGCGCTTATGGCATTCTGAAGTATTTCCTCAGCAACGCAGCTCTGGGTAGGCGCAATGGTTCCGATACAGCCTCTTAAAGCGCCGTTTTTATGTATGGATACAAATGCTCCTGCAGCTTTGCTTGTCATCTCCTCCGGGAGCTTTTCGAATTCGGTTCCTTTAAGATCAGCTAAGTGAAGGCTCTTTCCACCGCTCACATAGTTTTCAAGTGAAAATCTGGCGAGCTTTACATAGATATCCTCATCTCTCTGCTTTCCTCTAAGCTCAGATAACTTCTCTTCTCTCCAGGTATCAAGGAAATGTCTGCTCTCATCAGGTCCTCCGACCTCGTAGGTGCAGATTCCATAGCCCACGCCAAAGGTGGCCGCATGGACAAGCTTCTTTGCCTTTACGGATAGTCCGTCAAGGACGCCCGCCATCATGACAAAGGATCTGTGTCCGCATTCAGCAGCCTTTTCACAGAAGCTATCCTCAAATTCAAACAGCTTCTTAAAGTCTCCGCTTCCGCAGACTTCCATTATCCTCTCATCATATTCAGGTCCCTCGGGCGCAAAGCCATAAGGTCCATCCTCCTTCATCTTGTGGGAGAGGTCACCGCTGGCAATAAAGACAACGCGTCTTCCTGTATTATTTACAGCAGCCTGAATGATCTGACCCATCTGATAATGGAGTGCTAAAGGAAGGCCTGAGAGGCCGATTCTTATAAGCTTAAAGTCTGTATATTTTTTGCATATATAGTACAGGGGAATCAGAGTTCCGTGATCCAGAGAAGGATCCCTCTCCCCCAGGGTTCCTGCCGGGAATTCATGACGGGCAAGTCCTTTTTCCCCTTTTCTTTTCTTTCCGGATGAGCTGGCCGCATCAGGACCACCATTTTCAGCTATGTGGCATATCTCCTCAACAAGCTCCTCATCATATTCCGCATCAAAACTTACTTCCTCTGCCTGGAATTTTCCCATGTCACCTGACGCGCTGTTTCCGGGTGATATATGAAAATAGTCCGCATACATTATGCTGTGCGGACTTGAGATAATGACTGTCTCAGGTTCTAATTCCGCAATCCTATCAGCAACCTTTTCATACGCAGCAGTAACTTCAGCAATCTTCTTCTCCTCTCCGCGTCCTACCTCAGGTAACATAATCGGCGGATGTGGTACCATGAAAGCTCCAACTATCGGCATATATTTTCCCCCTTATATTTATCCATTTTTCGTAAGCTTTATATCAGTATCATACTACTTTGTGCTATAATCAGATAGTACAATTATTTATAGAGAGGAGAATATAAAAAATGTTTTGTCCAAATTGTGGGGCTGAAAATTCAGACTCAACTAAATTCTGTACCAATTGTGGTGCACCCTTAGGGGCTCAGAGCCAGGACAATGGCTTCTCACAGCCTAATTCCAATCCTGCAGGCTTTGATCCTGCAAATTCTTTTGATCCTTCAGGAAATCCTGCGGGCTTCAATCCTCAGAATGGTTCAAATGGCTATGATTTCCAGCAAGGCCAGCCGGCTCCTTACTTCGGCGGCGCAGGAATTACAGGAAGAAATATCGCTGTTGCGATCATCTTATCTCTTGTAACCTGTGGTATCTATTCTATTTACTGGTTCATAGTACTTACAGACGAGACCAATCAGCTTAGCGGTCGTCCTAACGACACTTCAGGTATTGTTTCATTCCTTCTTACACTTATTACCTGCGGTATCTACGGCTGGTACTGGGCTTACAAGCTTGGTGAGAAGACAGATGCTATCAAGAACGATCCCAGCGGAAGTTCTTCAATCATATTCATCATTCTTCAGATCTTTGGCCTTGGTATTGTAAACTATGCTATCGCACAGGATGCAATCAACAAAGCAGTAAACTATCAGTAATTACATGATTTAAGGGGGACGACATGATTCACGTAATTCAGGGCGACATAACTAAGGTATCCGGCTTTGACGCTATAGTTAATCCTGCAAACAACTCTCTTCTGGGCGGAGGGGGGCTTAACGGCTTGATTCATCGAGCTGCCGGTCCTCAGCTCAAGACCGAGTGCCGCAGATTGAACGGTTGTGAAACCGGAGATTCCAAGCTGACTCTTGGTTATGATCTTCCCTGTAAATACGTGATTCATTCTGTCGGACCTGTCTGGATGGGCGGTACCGCCGGCGAGGAAAAGCTTCTTGGCTCCTGCTACGCCAGCGCCATGCAAACTGCTCTCGATAATAACATCAGAAAAATCGCTTTTTCTTCCATTTCCACAGGTGAATACGGATATCCTTTAGACAAGGCTGCCAAGCTCGCAATAGCTACAGTCTCTGCTTTTGTTGCAGAATATCCGGACTCCTTTGATGACATCAGCTTTGTACTCTCAGATGATCTGAGCTTTAATGCTTATTCTGAAGAGGTCAAAAATGTAGTTGTTAAAAAGCCTGAAGAAAAGAAAAAGCCTGCTAAAAAGACAAAGTCAAAAGCAAAGACTTCAAAGGCTGCTGAGGAAGATACAAAGGATGCTTCTTCTGAGGAAGCTGTTAACGAAGACGTGATCGCATCTACTGATGCTGCTTCTACAGAACCCAAAGAGGAAGAAGCAGAAATAGAAATGCCCACAGATATACCGGTGCCTCCGATTTTCCAGAGTGCGCCTTACAACAGGTATCATATCGACTGGCTTATAGATGAAGTAGCTAATGGAACTCCGCACACCTACACCTGCTTCTGGCTCGCTGAAAAGAACAGCGATTTCTGTCAGCTGTCACCCTGGTACCAGGGCGAGCCGATTTATATAAACGGCCGTAAGTACCTCACTGCCATTCAGTACATATCCTCTGAAAAGGCACTTCTTTTTAACGATTTCAATTCTTACAAAAAGATCATGAACGAGTCTGATCCTGCTGTCTGCCAGAGACTTGGTGACAGCATCAAAAATTATGATGATTCCGTATGGAAAAACAGTTACAGGGAAATTCTTTTCAATGCGAATGTCGGAAAGTTTTTGTCAGATAAAAAATTCGCAGATGCTCTTCTGTCCACAGATGACACGGTTTTGATACACGCTAATCCTAACGATGATATCTATGGAGCAGGCATTACAAAGGAAGAACTGCTAACAGAAAACGGCGCCTTAAAGACACCGCCTCAAAACTGGCATATGGAAGATTCTGATTTCCAGGCTAAGAACGAGCTTGGCTTTGTTCTTATGGCTGTTCGGGATCTATTTTCTTAAGGCCGTCATTTAAGGCCTTTTTCACCTTTTCATCCATATCATTATTTACCTGTTCGGTAAGCATATCCATTATGCGACTGCTACCCTTCGAAAATGACAGCGCGGAATGGGATGTTTTCATGCGGTCTTTTTTATCATCATCCCTGTGATTCATCTCATAGCTCTGGCGCATGGTCTGATCTAAGGTTCTCATGGCCTGCAGTGAATCATAAACCTCTGAAAACTCAGAGCCCATCTTCTCTTTTACCTTGCTATCCTGCTGCAAAAGCTCACCCTTTCCAAGCTTATCAAGGTATAGGTCTGTCATTTTGTTTATAGAGGATGATAAATCGTAACTCATAGGCACTCCTTTTTCCCATATTCCTATTACTTATATCGGCTTAAAATGTCTTATCTTTTAGTAAGAAACCATATATAATGATTCTTATCACTATATAAAAAGGACTAATTCATGAGTATTTCAGAAACCTACGAGACAATTGAAAATAACGATACTCCCAAGGCAATCCTTGTGGGGTTAAATCATACAGGTCGCGATGAGAGGGCATTTTCCCACTCCCTTGATGAGCTTAATGCTCTGACCAAGGCCTGCGACCTAGAGCCTGCCATGACAATAACCCAGACTCTTCCTCATCCCGACCACGCCACATTCATTGGCAGCGGTAAGGTTGATGAGCTAAAAAACCTGATCAGTATGCTTGATGCTGACATAGTAATTTTCGGTGATACCCTCTCTCCCATTCAGATAAGGAACCTTGAGAGGATTCTGGACGCTGAGGTCATCGACAGAACCGGCCTTATATTGCAGATATTTGCGAAAAGAGCAAGAACAAGAGAATCCCGCATGCAGGTAGAGTACGCACAGCTTCAATTCATGCTTCCCAGACTTGCAGGCATGCGCACTGAGCTTAGCCGTCAGGGCGGAGGCAGCGGAAGACTTTCCAATAAGGGTGCCGGTGAGAAAAAGCTGGAGCTGGACAGACGTCGCATTGAGCAGCGCTGTGCAGAGCTCAGAAGAGAGCTTGAAAACGTAGAGCGTGAGCGCGATACCCAGCGTGCAAAGCGTATGAACTCAGATATCCCCAGAGTGTCCCTTGTTGGATATACCAATGCAGGTAAATCCACTCTCCTCAATTCTTTTATTGACGCCAGTCATATCGAAGAAAAGGACAACAAGAAGGTTATGCAAAAGGACATGCTCTTTGCAACCCTTGATACCACAGTGCGAAGAATTGAACTTCCGGGTCACAGACCCTTCCTTTTATCAGATACGGTAGGCTTTATCGATGAGCTTCCGACTACTCTTGTTAAGGCATTCCGCTCCACTCTTTCGGAGGCAGTTTATGCTGATCTTCTTTTGGAGGTGATCGATTTTTCAGATTCGGATTACATGACACATATCGAGATCACAGAGAAGACACTTCAGGATATCGGAGCATCAAAAATACCGATCATTTATGTATTTAACAAGGCTGACCTGGTGGTTGGGAACTCCGAGCACCGCTCCATGACCATACCTCACGTAAGGGATGACAGGATATATATGTCAGCTGAGGATGGCATCGGTCTCGATGATCTTGTAACCATGATCGAGCGCACTCTTGAGGGCGAAAAAGTGGACTGTGAGTTCATCATCCCCTATTCGGACGGCGCAGCCCTTCACGACATAACCTCAAGAGCTGAGGTGTCTGATACGGAATATACCGAAGAAGGCACGCATCTTACACTCAAATGCAGCAAAAAGATGGCGCTGAAATACATGAAATATGCCGTCTGAACATTAGTAATTTATTAGTAATATTTTATCGGAATTTTATAAAACAATAATTGAATAATAGTATAATAAAAACGGAACTATGTAGTTTTTATTTCCATGCATATATAGCAGGGTTTCGAAATGAAAAAACTTGTGCGGATTATCCTGAATCATTTTCAGTCTCAGGATATAAATGAATCTGTATATTTTAACAAGTTTTCTCAGAGCATACAGGAAGATAATAACAATCACCTGTATGTATCATTTTTCGTGTGTCCCCTGCTATATTTTTTAATGATAGCAATTTCCTGGAATGTCCAGGGCTCAATAGACAGCTTATCTATTGCTCTGTTCTTTATTCCCGAACAGATTCTGTATCATCTTATTGTTTTTCTTCATAAGAAGATAAGCCCCGATTCCACTCTGTCTGATCTGTACGCAATCTCCTACTACACCATCTTTGCACTTCAGATAATTCTGGTGGAGACAATTGCTTTTAATCACACTGAATCCATGTGGTTTCCTGCGCTGATAATGCTTCTTCCCATAATTTATGTAGACAGACTCTCAGGTTATCTGCTCACCGAGACAGCTCTCAGTATCCTGTACTGGCTTGCTGTTTTCATGATAAAGAGCAATAAGTTTGCAAAAAGAGATCTCATAGAAGGTATCATAGCCCTTCCAATCGCTATCTTTGTATCTCTGATGGTAAGCTCCATAAGAAATGCGCAGGCAATGCAAAATCAGTATCTTCGAGAGGAAAGCTCCTACGATAAGCTCACAGGACTTCTTAACAAGGGCGCTGCCAAGAAGGAGGTTGAGGAGTACTTTTCACGCAGACCTCTTGGTGAAAATACCGTTGTAATTTCAATCGATGCAGATAATTTCAAGCAGATAAATGACAAGCTGGGGCATTCAGCCGGAGACGTTGTCCTTGCCAATATAGGCTCAATCCTTAAGACTCACTTCCGCGTTGATGATATCGTAGCGAGAAACGGCGGTGATGAATTCCTGGTTGTAATGAAGGGCGTAGTTCCTCCCTTCCATCTCGATACCGTATGCCGCAGAATCCAGAAGAGCATTTCAGAGATCAAGGTCGAGGGTGGCTGGACCTTCACCTGCAGTCTGGGTGTTGTCATAGATACGCACCAAAAAAGCTTTGAATCTATTTTCGCAATGGCTGACGATGCCCTCTATGAATGTAAAATCCGTGGCAGGGACTGTTTCTCAGAATGGTACACCTATGATAAGCTTATCCCCAACGATAAGCCCCTTATCATGCTGAGCGCATCCAGAATGCATCCCAATATTGAGGAAACCGACGAGTATCTCAGAAAGGATTATGCCCTCATCTATGCCGAGAGCGGGAATGAAGTTCTAAACCTTGCCAGCCAGTACAGCAACCAGCTAAAGGTCATCATCCTTGATATGTCCATAGTCAAGATTCCGCCGGATCAGGTTCTTGCCTACATCAAGCAGCGACCTAACTTCTCACACATCAAGGTCATTGCAGCCTGTCCCAATCCCGATCACATTGCTATCGCAAGAGAAGGTGGTGCAGACGTAATAATTCCCGTACCAAATTATCCGGATAAAGTTGCAGCAGCGATTAAAAAATGCCTCGGAGAAGCCTGATACTATCAGCACTTCACGAGGCATTCTCTTTTTATTTCTTTGTCGCTTTCTTTGGCTCTTCCTTGGCAATCGGTACTCTGCTATAGGTTTCTGTCATGAGTTTTATACTGTTTGCAAGGTCCTCAGACAGAAAGTTGGGAGTTAATCTCCACTGCCAGTTGCCTTCTGAGGTTCCGGGAGTGTTTATTCTTGCTTCCCTTCCCTTGCAGAGATAATCCTGAAGAGGAACGATACACAGATCAGCTACAGATCTGTATGCTTCTCTTATTATATCCCACACAAATGCACCATAGTCGGTGTTCATGGAATTTACGTATCTTCTTGTAAAGGTTCTCTCCCCTTCACTTATCTCCTGTACCCATGCGAAGGTCGGCGTATTATCATGGGTTCCTGTGTAAACAACACAGTTTCTTATATGCCTGTGATTTACATAGATGCTGTCCCAGCTTGTAAAGCCGTACTGCAAGACCTTCATTCCGGGGAACCCTGAATCCTCCAACAGCTTCATATTTTCCTCTGTGGTGGTTCCAAGATCCTCCGCTATCATATTAAGCTTCCCGAGCTTTTTCTCCAGAGCATTGAAAAGATCCATTCCGGGTCCCTTCATCTGTTTGCCGTTTACTGCAGTCTCCTCTCCGAAGGGAACCTCATAATATTCTGCAAAACCATGGAAATGGTCGATTCTGATCACATCAAACCACTGGTAATTTCTCTGAATTCTCTTTACCCACCATGAATATCCATCCTTCTTCAAAGCATCCCAGTCGTATACAGGATTGCCCCAGAGCTGTCCCGTAGGTGAAAAGGCATCCGGAGGACATGCTGCCACAGCCTTGGGCTTTAAGTCCTTATCCATCTGAAAGGCTTCAGGATGAGCCCAGGTGTCACTGCTGTCCATCGCAACATAAAACGGCAGGTCTCCTATTATCTTAACCTTATGCTCCAGTGCGTATTCATGAAGCTTTTCCCACTGCTCTTCGAATTTAAACTGCTCAAAGTAAATAAATTCTATATCTTCTTTATGTTCCTTTTTTACCTTATTGAGAGCCTTCTCATCTCTCTTTCTAAGATTTTCAGGCCACTCAAGCCAGGATTTGCCTTCCTCCATAGCCTTTATCGTAATGTAGAGTGCGTAATCTTCCAGCCAGTATTCATTGTCCTTAAGGAACGTCTTATATTCCTTGGATTTTTCATTTTCAGAAAATCTATCGTAGGCCTTCTTAAGAATAAGTGTGCGGTTCTCATACATCTTGCCGTAATCAACCTTCTCTATGTCGTTCCCAAAGTCGACACCATTTACCTCATCCCAGGTGAGCAGTCCCTCTTCTATTAGTGTCTCAGGAGAAATGAAGTAGGGATTTCCTGCAAATGCAGAAACAGGCTGATAGGGTGAATTGCCAAAGCCCGTAGGACCAATCGGCAGCATCTGCCAGTATCCCTGATAGGACTTCTCTAAAAAGTCCACAAACTCATAAGCTTCTCTTGAAAAACATCCGATTCCAAATTTAGAAGCCAGCGAAAACACCGGCATAAGAATTCCACTTTCTCTGTGCATAAAACTCACTCCCCTCTGAACAAATACTTTTTCCTGTTTATATTATATCGCTATAAAGAAAAGAGCGCCACCAAAGTGACGCTCTTTAATAATCTCATATTGAAAGAATTATTATTCTTCCTTTTTCTTTCTACTGATGATAAGCAGGATAGCTATAGCAGCAGCTGCACCCATAAGTACAAATACTCTTGCAGTATTGGTTGTATCCTCAGTGTTAGCACTTCTTGCAGCGCCAAGAACTGCAGGCTCTTCGTTTGTACCATTGAGCGGTCTCATAGCTCCAAGAACTGCAGGAGCCTCAGGGTTAGGTGTGTTATTGCTTACCTGATCGTTGTTGCCACCGTTATCATCGTTTTTCTTAGGTGACTCTGTCTTCTTGTTATTTTTCTTCTTATTCTTCTTAGACGGATTCTCAGGGTCCTTAGGATCTTCCGGAGGATTGCCCTCTGTAGATGATGTAACCTTAAGTGTTCCGTATCTCTGCTGGATCTCGTAGTTTGAAAGCTTTGTTGTGCTGTTCAGCTGATAATCAAAGGTATTCTCCCTTTCTCCAACTTCAGTCTGAGATGCGAAATTGCTATATTTCTCTACTCCATCAGTTCCAACAAATCCACCATTGTCCTTGCCAGGATCAGCGATGCCGTTCTCTGTAACGGTCTCTGCTGTAAGAGGCTTTCCGTCATAAACCTTCTCGGCAGAAGCTGACACAAGCTCTACCTTTCTGGGCATTACGTAAAGACGACCAATTTCCTTAGTATCTGCTGTATCACCATCAGCATTTTTCTCTGTATCAACTGTTGTCTTGGTTGTAGAATTGCCATTAAGGTCTACCTCAGTCTCAAATGAGAACCAATCTTTAATGTTTCCTTCTACACCATCAACATTTGCTGTTACACCGCTCATATCAAGAATAATAGGATAGTAACGCTCACCGTTTTCATCAATCTTCTGATGCTCTTCATCTACAACATCAGTACCTCTACCGCCTGTAACCTTAAGTCCGCTTACAGTAACATCGATAGGGTTCTCTGCGCCTATATCAACTGAGATGGTCTGAGGAGGAATAATTCCAGATCTTGCATCTTCATCTGATTCCCCTGACTCATTCTTTTCAGGCTTATTCTTCTCAACCACAGTAGTGATATGAACGTTCATGTTAGCAGTCTGCTCTGTACCGTTGTAATAAACTCTTGTGATAGGTCCCTGTCCATCTGTATCAGGAGTGATAGCAATCTTGATCTTAGTTCTCTTAGACCACTTTGCGTAGAGATTTACATTATATGTAATGTTATCGTAAGTGTGTCCGACATCAATTCTCTCACCCTTGCAATCAGGTGTCATATACCATCCGTCGAAGAAATATCCTTCAGGAGCGTCAAACTTAATATCTTCTACACTGTACTTTGTGTTATTAACTCTCATTCCGCGTACTACAGGTGAAGCATTTTCCTTACCACAGTCTGCAGGATAATTGGAGTTATATGTTACTCTTGCGGAAACATATCCGTCGATGTGATAGCCATCAACCTCAAGCTTGTATACATACCAAACCACGTTCTTTTCTGTGAGCACTTCTGTGTTCTCGATTGTAGGATATGTTTTTGCAAGATATTTATTTATGGATTCAATAGTTGAAGAAGGTGTGTTTTCATAATCAACGTTATCTCTTACAAGTGTTGAATATGTTCCATCAAGGTTCTTATATTCTTTCTCCTCTTCATTATAGAAAGAATAATAGTTATTCTTCTTTTCATCATTAACTAAGCTGGCAAGAGGAGTCTTGATTGTTCCAAGCCATTCAACGCCATCGGGACTATAGTATACCTTTTCATCACTATGCTTATCCTTCGGCTGAGGCTGGAGCAGCTTCTGACCGGGCTTAAGGATATAGAATGCAAATTCCTTTGTATCAATCTTACGGAAATTTGCTGTATATTCTGCACCGTCTACGAACAGATCACCTGTAGCCTTAAAATTCTTTGTGGTACATACTACATTTCCATCCTTGTCGGTCCAGTTATATAAATAATATCCACTATAAGGATTAGCAGTTGCTACCTCGGGTTTCGTTAACTTAAAAGTGTAACTACGTACCCAACGGCCTAGCATAGAGACATTTCCACCAGCACTTGCGCTATATGTTATGGAAATCTCATTAGTTTCAGGCTCAGCAGCATCCCCTGCGGCAGGTACATTGGCATCGCCATCACTAACTTCAGGCTCTGTATCCACAGGATCACCTGCATTTCCATCAGAAGGAGCATCTGCATCGGCATTCTTTTCTACCTTATCTGCACTGTCTTCTTCCTCAGGAGCAGCTGCCTTATCGGCGTCATTCTGCTCTGCAGCCTTATCAACATCAGTGTTATCCTGCTTGTCAGCAACATCTTCTGCTGCTTTATCTTCCTTTACATCCTCTGCAGGCTGTTCTTCTGCAGGAGCTGCAGGTGCTTCAACAGCAGGCTCATCTGATGTATCGTCCTTCTGTTCAGTTGAATCTTCTGTAGGATCTGCAGGCTTTTCAACGTCCCCATCAGCCTTTTTCTCATCCTTTACTTCCTGATCAGCCACATCTGCCGGATCTGTTAAATTCTTCTCGATGTCTGCAGCTTTCTCATCGGCAGGCAAATCCCCAACCTGCGCTTCGATTGCTGGTGCTTCATCGACCTCCGCTCTTACTCCGAGACTGTTATAGTCGGAAGTAATGGTCGATGAAAGTAAAGCTATAGCCAGTACGGCTGTAAGCTTCCTTACAAAACCTTTCTTCATACTTATCCCTCCTAAATGCAAAAATACATAAACCATTATAAAGCGTTTCTATTACTGCGTTTCAACGGAATATGCACAGATCTGTGCATATTCCGTACTTGACAAACACATCATTTTATGCATATCCCTTTTTCAGACAAAAAATAACCCTTCATTTATCATTTTCATCAAAATGTCAAGGTTTTGATGAAAATTCATGAAGGGTTGTTTAAATATTTTAAGCTGTCTTTTTATCAAAGCTCTTTAAGAACTTCACATAAATACTCCCAGGTTCTCTTTGTAGAAGCAACACTAAGCTTCTCTCCTGTAGAATGAATATCCTGCATGTCAGGTCCGAAGGATACACAGTCAAGGTCCTTGATCTTTTCAGAGAAAAGTCCACATTCAAGTCCTGCGTGAATAGCTTCGATTTTTATATCCTTATTATAGAGTCTCTTAAATACCTCTGCCATCTTATCTCTAAGGGGTGATTCCTCAGCATAAGCCCATCCGGGATATTCTCCGGTAGTCTCATGAATACCGCCAAATCCCTCGATGATGATCTCCAGCTTGCGAAGGAGTGTTTCCTTAGCAGATTTAATGGAGCTTCTTACGGAGTAATCAAGAAGGAATGCCTCTTCAACTGTGCCTGAACTCTGGCTTGCAGCCTCTTTTCCTTCGATAGCTCCTATGTTACTGTTAACGATTTTCAAGATTCCAAGGTTCAGTGATGTCTCTACAAGTCCCTCTATAGAAGCGCTCATAGCCTGCGGGCCATAAGGCATAGCACAGATACATCTTGCCAGCTCTATAACCTCAGCACAGGGAATTACGCCTGATATAACCTGTCTCTTCTCGTGGTTCTCTGTAAAGGCGTCAACACTTGAATCAAGGTTAACTGAAGCCATGTTGGACACATCTGTTTCTTCCGGAGGAAGGCTTGTATCAACAACCTCCTCAACAACAATTGAAAGTCCGGGATCCTTTACGCCCAGTTCCTTCTTCAGCTCATCTTCAACCTTATATGCAATTGAAGAAAGCTTTCCAAAGAGTGCGAAGAATGATACATTAGGTCCCTTTATGTTGCCGTGCATCTGTGATGCAAGTCCCATGAGCAAAAGCTCTGCCTCGCAGTCAGTAGCAATGGCATTGTCAGCAACACCACCGTTAAGGGTTATAATACCAACCTCAAGGGCATCTGTGATCTCAAGAAGGAGTCTTCCCATGATAACATTGGCATTTCCTCTGCCCTTGACTATCATCTCACCGGAGTGACCTCCTAAAAGACCCTTAACGTGAATCTTAACCTTGATACCACTCTTATTTTCTCTGGTAATAGGAAGGTATCCATGGAAGCGTGCACCACCGGCGCAACTTACTATAAGTGTACCCTCTTCCTCATTATCAATATTAATGAGTCTCTTACCCTCGATATCATCACACTTAATGGCTACAGCGCCATCCATACCAACCTCTTCGTCAGTAGTAATGATAACTTCAAGCGGAGGATGCGGTATCTTATTGCTGTCAAGAAGTGCCAGAGCATAAGCTACAGCAATTCCGTCATCGCCACCAAGGCTGGTCTTATCTGCCCAGATATACTCTCCGTCTGTCTGCAGCTTAAGAGGATCCTTCTCCATGTTGATCTTGGCGTCCTTTTCACATACAGCCACCATGTCCATGTGTCCCTGCAGGATAACAGGCTCATGATCCTCATAGCCCTTAGTTCCGGGCTTTTTGATGATAACATTAAGCGCCTTATCCTGTCTCACATAGAGATCTCTGTCCTTTGCGAATTTCACAAGGAAATTGCTAATCTTCTTTACATTCTTAGAGCCATGAGGAATATTACAAATTTCCTCAAACCATTTAAATACTTCTTTTGGTTCTAACTTTTCAAGTGCCATTATTATAAATTTCCTTTCAAGAAAAAATTTAAAAGCTTTATATGCATCAATTAATATGATACCACAATTTTACCCCAATAAAAATTCCGGTCTGAGTAAGAAAACCCAAACCGGAACGTATGTAAAACTTTTTTATTATATTTTCTTTTTTAATCTCCTGAAACCGCGTTCTCGATTTCCTTGGTCACTGAATCTCCTGATCCGGGAGCAACCATCTTAACGAAATCGCAGCGTACTGTCACACGGCTTGCACCGCCAATGGTACAGGTAAATACTGTAAAGTCCCATTCACCCTCGTCCATTTTATCGACCTCATAGGTACCGATTTCTTCGATGTAAGTAACCTCGTAATAATACTGGCGTCCATCGATATCGGTCACAATAATGGTGTCTCCTGCAATAAGGTTCTTGAGATTACCAAAATGCCTCGTATAATTGTGGCCTGCCACAATCAGATCATTTTCATAAACAGATCCCTTATAGCGGCAGGGTGAAGTCTTCGCATTTGTAGAAGACCACTCTGTCTGGATCGGAAGTCTGATATCAATAGCAGGTATTGTTATTATTCCAACAAAAGACTGACCGTTAACATCAACGGATTTCATATCCCCTGTCGGATTCATCTCTATTGGAGTATTGGTAATCTGCGCTTCAACTCCCTCAAGGAGTCCTGCTGCACTCACTCCTGCTGCCAGATCCTCCTGCTGGTTATGTACCACGATATTTGCGGCAATCCCTATGCAGATGAATCCCAGCAGAATCATTATCCTACCTTTTGTGATTATTTTCATGTTAAGCCCACCTTTATATATATGAAAGTAAGCCCCACTATTTCACTTTAATCTACCTGTCGCCCCACCGTCAGCTATGCTGACAATATGATAATTATTTTCTTTTTCTCTCACTTCTAAAGCCAAGGAATATAAGAATTATTCCAACAATAGCAAGTATCGGAATAGGCCACCAAAGCTGACCTGTCTGAGGAAGTCTTCTTGCACCCAATACTGCAGGAAGCTCTTCCGCAACCTTTCTGATCGCGCCAAGTACTCCGCCATCATCTGAAGCTGAATCATTAGACGGCTTGTCGGGCTTATCCGGTGTATCGGGTGAATCCGGATTATCCGGGTTGTCGGGATTCTTAGGATTCTTCGGCTTATCCGGCTTGTCGGGTTCATCAGGTTCATCCGGTGTCTCAGGATTTTTGGTATTTACTACGATGAATGTATTTTCATTCCTTGAAATATTTGGTGTGTACTTATCTGAGTTCATAACCTCTTCTACCGAGAAGGTATGTCCCTTTTCAGATTTCCACTTGTACTGCCAGTTATTTGTGCTTGAAAGTGTAACTGTCTCCAAAAGTGATCCATCACAGTAGATCTTTACATCAATCGATGAAGGTCTGTCAGCAGACCCATTATCAACCCACTGCTTATATACCTCAAACTCTTCAGGATCTCCCTCGAGCTTTATTGCTTCTCTCTTGGGAATAGCAACTACATCATAATATGCATTTGACCAGGTTCCGTCCCAATCGTTACCCTGATTTTCTTCAAGGTTATTAGGACCGGGAACTACTGAAAGGAAATCCCAGTATTTGTACTGAATATCATCGATAACAACTGGCTCATTGATTCCAAGATAAAGTCCCTTATCAACGGTTCCAAGTCTTGCAAAACCTTCTGCATCAGATGTTCCTGTATAGCTGGGCTGAACACCATTCTCATTTACAAGAATTGTTGCCTTGGTAACAATACCGTTCCAGACATCCTGGTCTGCTATGGAATACATATCCTTAATCTCTGCATCCAGCTGATTGAAAGGAGCTACTAATGTAAACTCTCCGTTCTCGGATATTGAAGCCATCTTGTAAACCTTTACATTTACTCCAGCCATCTTGCCATACTCAGGCAGCTCTTCATTGCCGTCAAAGTAATAGTAAACTGACAATGTAGCATCCTTGCTCATGTCAATCTTACCAGAAGCATAGCTGTCTGATGTTGTGGCACTGGCTGTAGCAGGAATCAGCAAGACTGATAAAAGTCCAGCCATGGCTCCACCCATAATCCATTTCTTTGCCTTTTCAAAAATCTTCATAAAACTTACCTCGATGGTCTGCGCAGATCATCTACTGTCGCAGACTTTTTCTTCTTCCCTCGGTCTGATGTACTTGCAACAAACCAAATAAACAGAACTAATATGATCGGTCCTGCAATAAACGGAGCAACTACAAGATTATTAAACTTAGTTGCATCAGCAGGAACTATAAGTCTGGTTTCTTCATTATAATCAACACGCCTGCCCCTAACGAGCATTCTGTGAGTGTTAACGCCATAGGGTGTACACGTCACCAGCGTGACATAGTCTTGGTCAGGATAAATCGTCAGTCCCTGTGTCTCCTCAGGAAGAACAATCTGTATATTATCAACCTGATACGCGAAGGTCTGATTCATTATATGTAAGAGGAATGTATCCCCTTCTATCATTTGATCAAGCTCTGAAAAGAGCTTTGCGGACGGAAGTCCTCTGTGTCCTGATAAAATCGCATGTGAACCGGTTGTACCGGCAGGAAGCGATGATCCAGGTATATGACCTATTCCAACCTGCAAAACAGATTCTGTTACATCATGATAAACCGGCAGGTCAACGCCGAGCTTCTCAATCTCAATATGTCCCATTACTCCGGTTCCGGTGGGATCAAGTACTGAATGATATTCAGCGAGTTCTTCATCTGAGAGGTTAAAATTCATTCCTCTCGAAAGAATCTTTTCATTATATTCCTTGGCAGCATTCCACAGATTCGTATAATCTTCCTCTGTAAACGTAGACATGAGTTCTTCGTAATTGTTTACTGCTCTACTCTGATTCTTGGTATTTATATAGTTACTTACAGACGGATACAGAAAAATACCAAGGCCTACAAAGAAAACGGCTGCAAATATGAGGTTTGGTAATTGCTTTGCAAATCCCTTACTCTTCATCCTATTATCCATCCATTAAATGTAAGTACGTTTATATTCCCAAATCTGATTTCCTGAAAACCTGCATTCCGGAACGGACAGATGAGCCCGTCCCAGAACTACAGCATGTTTCTATATATATTGTCTACAGAAACAAGATTCATTTTTCAGTAAATTATATTTTTTAAATCTCTACCTGTAAAAAACTTATATTTGCCAAACAGTTAATTATTCAGCGTCGTTCTTTCTGCGAACTACGAAGAATACAACAGCAGCTACTATAAGAAGTCCACCGATGATGTAGAAGATTGTTGTACCGATACCACCTGTTGAAGGAAGTGTAAGACCTGTTCCATCTTCAACCTTCTCAACCTGAATAGCCTCAG
Organism: Butyrivibrio sp. XPD2002; assembly: GCF_000423945.1. Taxonomy (GTDB): domain Bacteria; phylum Bacillota; class Clostridia; order Lachnospirales; family Lachnospiraceae; genus Butyrivibrio. The sequence goes on from NZ_AUIY01000001.1 coordinate 664,896, forward strand.
TAGTAGAAGTAGTTGCTACTGTTACCTGCTGTGCATGTTTATGCTCTCCAACACTGCTCTCAAGAAGATTATAGCCCTCAGGAGCCTTTGTCTCTACAAGAACATAGTTCTCTGCGTTAAGACCGGAAATTGTAAGAGCTGTATCAGCAACAGTTACGATAGTATCTACTGATCCCTCAGGATCTACCTTGTACTCAGTATCTGAAATCTTTGTAAACATAACCTGTGAATTATCAAACTCTCTGTATACATTGAACTCAGCACCTGCAAGAACCTTCTCAGTTGTATCGCCTTTTGCAATCTTCTTAATCTGAAGAGGATATGTCATTGTCTCTGTTGTAACATGAGTTGTCTCTGTTTTGTTACCATAGATGAGGTAAGCCTCGTTTATATTCTTATCAGCAGCGATAACTGCATCCTTATTAAGAACTGCCTTGTATGTAACTGTTACAGTTGTATTAGCTGAAGGCTCACCATTAAATGTGATCTGGAATCCTTTCTTTCCATCATCAGCAACATAATCATTGTTGATTGAAAAATCAAGAGTAACACTGTCTGAGAAAGATACGTTACTATTCTCGACAGGAATAAGTGTAAGTCCGGGTGTCAATTTATCAGTGATAACATAGCCCCTACCACCAGCCTTAAGATCAGCTGTGATAGTGAACTCTACTGTATCACCGATCTGTGCATTGTTTCCTGCCTTATCTGTATATACAGTTGAAGAATTAGTAGCGCTTGTAACCTCTTTTTTAAGTTCAGGTACACTATTCTTCTCTTTAATAGTTGCATTGGGAGTTGTTGTATCAATTCCTACAGCACTACCAAGTGATGAATCTATTACATAGTAACCATATTCACTAACTTGAATTGTAGCTTCTCCATCGTCATTAGCTACAGCTGAACCATCATTTTCAATTCCTTTAGCCTTTGCGTAAGCAAGTACAGCCTTACCAAAAACCTTGGCATCGTCTTCTGTGCTAAGTCCTGTTGTACTAAGGATGTCATTATCGCCAACTGTAAAAAATGAGCTCATTGCTACATTGTTTCCGTCATTATCATATGTGTAATTTGTAAGACCGGAAAACTTAGAAGCAAGCTTGTAAACACCGCCATTTTCAGCCTGTGCTTCATTAGCAGGCACGTAGTCAAATACGCGGTATGCATTATACTTCTGTCCTGGTACAGCATTACCAATTGTAATAGTACCGTTTGCTGCCTTAGCAGTCATTGCGGTTCCTGCTGAAAGTGTCATGGTAAGAGCCATAGCACCAGCAAGGATTCCAGTTAAAAATTTCTTGAGTCCTTTCATTAAACCTCTCTCCTTTTGTTTGAATCTTGTCTGTTTTAGACGTTTTTTAGTTCCTTTGTAACTTTATGTTGTGCAAATGAGCACTTGTTAAAATGCCATAGGCATCTTAATCCTTTTTCTTGCGGCCAAAGAGCAATGCTCCAAGCGCAGCGATTGCAATGGCAGCACCAACTACCATGAACGGAAGTGTTCCCATTCCTCCTGAATTAGGAAGTGTATTAACTATAAGACTTCTGTTGGTTATTGTTACTTCACCATAGTTAATGCCACTATTTGTCATTACATAGCCTGTGTCATATGTAGTCTGACCATTAACGGTTATCTTATTAGCATCATTCAGAAGTGCATTAGCATTAGCTTCTGCCTTTGATCCATCAGCTCCTACATATTGATAGATTACTTCACAGTTCTGAGTATAACTGTCTTCCTCTTTCACAGTGTATTCATAAGGTTTTCCGTTTTCATCCACAATCGGAAGATCAGAAACGGTAGCTCTCCAGTTTTTATCAGCTTCAGCATTAGGAGCAAGCACAATATCTTCACCATACTTATTCCACTGGGTTGTTCCCTTTACTCTCTGCCAGATGCTCAGTCTGAGAGATGAATGCTTCTCGCTCTCATCATTTCCTGCTGAGTCGTGCCAAACCTTATTGACTGTCAAATGACCAGCGATGCTGTTTGTGAATACTACATCATCTATTGAGCCTGCTATTTCTTTTACCAAGAATTCGCTGGCAAACTTCTCGTCTGCACTATCAATCTTAGGTAAATAGAGACTGTACTGAGCCTTAACCTCTCCCTTACCATTTGTATAAGTAATGTCTGCTCCAAGGTAATAGAAATCATCATCTATTGTTGTTGTAGCTCCACTATTCTTATACTTGGCAAGGTCTGTCATGTTGCTTGATTTGTAAGTCTTCTTAGCAGTTGTGTATTTCTTCTTTACGTCAATCTTTACATAGTAAACATTGGAATCATACTTAACACCATCAATTCCGGTATTTGCCTCGGTAATCTTGTAGAAGTACTCACCCTCGTATCTAAATGCTATAGCACCAAAATCAGCTATTGCTGAGGATACTGCATCATTCTCAGTAGTTGCAGGATTAGCTAACGTAACCGATGTTCTCTCAGGCATCGGAACACTTACACCGGGTATTTCAGCACCTGCTGAATCCCTTGCAATACAGCTTACAGCTTCGATATTGAAGGTAAAGTTCATATCCTTCCAGGTACCACCGGTAAATTTCTTAGTAATTCTAATCGGTCCAACCGGTATACTGTAGTAATTACATATCTGCGCTGTCTGAGTATGTGAAGTATTGTTAACCGAAGTATCTCCTACGGAAACTACAGGGCAAACATCCAAATGATGAGCATCTGTATCTCCATCTGTTGTAAGGTCTGCAGAGAATACTACTCTTTCATTATTTCCGCCTGTACCATAAGTAGAATTGTCCGTCTCATTATCAACTGTCACATAATACTTGGTAACGCGGGACCATTTTGAATCAGGCTTAAGGCTGTTTGTATCCTTCTCTTCGTCATATACAAAGGTGAATCCATCACCAACCTCTTCAACAGTGTATGTTCCAGCAGAAAGTCCCTCGATTGTCCACTGTGCTCCCTGGTTATAGGTAACAGTATACTGTTTGCCTGTCAATGAATGATTGCTATGATATTCAAGTGCTTTATTTGTATCCTTAGCATGTCCGGTAAAGCCATGAACTACTATATAGTCCTTAGTTACGGTATTTGTAATCTTAAATCTACATCCATTAAGGATAGAAGCATCTGAATCTCTAACAAGATCTGAACCAAAGTCATTGATTACCATCTTGTGGATTCTGAGCATTCCGCCACCGGTAGTATTATAGAAAGCAACATTGTTATATTTCTTATCACTGTTATTGTTGCTATCCTTTATACGTCTGGGGGTATTGTAAAATCCATAGTCAGGATTTAACTCCATGGACTTAACTTCATCAGATGTAATTCTGTAGTAATTTACCTCTCCGTTTACAAAATGTTTTATCTTTATAAGAATTCCGGATGAATCCTTAGCATATCCTTCTACATCATTCTCTGTAAGCATGAAGTAATAGGTGTGCTCTTTCTGATAAGTACCACTACTATCACTTGCCTTTGATGAATCCCAGCCATAAGTCATTCCCCATTCAGCAGGGCTTATGTCATAGGAAATCTCGCTTCCATTGTTCTTAATGGTTGCTGTCTTTACATTTCCGTTCGCATCCTTCTTCCAGGACTTTCCGTCTGTATCAAGCATGCGAAGTGTAAAGCCAAACTTACCTGTAGTATCGTTACCTGCAAGCTGATCATCAACATATTTCTGCGCTGAAATCTTTACAGGCTGCTCATTTATAGAATTGTTGAATACTACATTCTCAGAGTTTATCTTTGTCCAGTTATCACCATAGTATTGAATGGAATCAGCATAATAAATTGTCTTATTTCCATCCTTCTTACTGCTGATATGAATTTCAGCAAGATATTGTGTCTTATCATATGTAACAGATGTATCAGCTCCCGCTTCCTCTGAAATAAGAACATAATAATTTCCTGTCTTATTCTCGATAAACTCAGATACATCGATTGATATCTTACTTCCGGTATTCTTACCTGTAATTACCTTATCTGTAAATTCAAGAGCACTACTTTTTTTAGAAGGTCTATTCATCTTCTGTGCCTTGAAGGTATATACCTGATCAGCACTGGGCTCCTTACCATTGACAAGCTTCTTAGCTTCTATTGATACAAGAGCGCCTTTCTCTGTAGTACCTACGAAGTCTCTTCTGTGTGTCTCACCTGTAATAGTTACGTTCTCAGCTACGAAGTTACCATTGCCATTAGTAACTGTGAGGTTTGCGCCCACAGCTATGATCTGACCAAAAACCTCTACCATGTCGATATTTTTGCCATCGCAGTTATAGAAGTTGTAAACAACTCGTCCTGCCTTAACCGCCTTCTCCTCGCCGGTTGAAAGCGCTGTGCTATTTACCGTAATAACACTGGCCTTAGTAGGATGCATCACATTTGTCACATCAGCACAGTTAATATTGATAATTATTGACTGATGTTCCAAATCGTTAGGGAACTCAAACTGCAATTCCTTATTAGCTACAAGACTGTTCCACTGGGATCCTGTGTAGTTTAAATAACCTGCACCGCCAAGTCCTGTATAGGTAATTATCTTCTGTCCACCGCTTCCCTCTGTTACCTTAACATCTCCTGCTTCAGTAGCAGCCATCTTGGAAGACATAGCCTTTATCTCACTCTTTACTGTAGCGAGGTCGATGTAAGGTGTGCTGCCTGTTGAAGTATCCTGAATGATATTGTAAGGAGCTGATACCTTTGTATTATTTACTGAAAAAAGTCCGTCATTCCCCCATAAACCAACAGTAACCTTATCGCCAACAACAAGTGTGTGCTCTTCCTTAGAAGCCATTCTCTCCATTACAGCAGTAAAATTCTGTGCGTATGAGAGCTCATTCTCGATGTTATTTGTTCCGAAATTAGCGCCTGCGTACAAAGTCCTGGCAAGTACATTACCATTTGTGTGAGTACTAAGCTTTGCTGTATCAAAGGCAACTATATGGAAGTTTCCTGCAACTCCAAGAGCAAGTGAATCATCATAATAACTACTTGTTCTATAAGCATCCTTAGTGGAATTCTCCGCATATGTGAGTGTTCTGTCACCCTTTTTAAAAGTGTATACTGAGCTATTTCCTTTTACTGCAGAGAAACCGACTATTGAGAAATTATCAAGTGAAATCTCAACATTCTCTCCGGCAGACTCGTTTACAGTACCAACCTTTTCTTTCTGAATATCAGTTGCATCAATATTTGTTGCTTCTGATGTTGAATCTGTACTTTCCTTAACATTTTCATTTAAAGGAAGATGATCAATTTCGATCTCAGCTTCATTATCAGTACTCTCAAGAAGATCAGACATCTGGCTGTCAAGGAATTCGAACTTAACAGTTACGCTTCCTTCCTTAGGCTGATACTCAACCTTCTCACCCTCTATAACGTTGCCCTCTTCGTCAGTCTTATTTACAAAGAAACCTACGTCATAAAGGATAGTATTCATTGCATTGTGGTTCTTAATGCCCTGCTCCTCGCCATCATTAAGAGCCTTCATATAAGCATCGTAATTGTAACCTTCTGTCTCTGTTGTTACTTCCTTAACAACGAACTCAGCATCATCGGGAACTGCATCAGCGTTTTCAAGAGTAGCTGTTACACGAACCTTCTCGTCCTCATATACATATTCTGTCTTAGTAGCCTTGTCAGACTTATATGTGAGAACTACTGTCTTGTTTTCCTTTATAGCAACTACATCTCCATCTGTTGCACTCTCCAGGGAATTATCTGAAGATGTCTCTTCTGATGTTGTATCGTTTGAGTCATTCTCCTCAGAAGCTGCATTATCGGAAGCTGAATTTTCAGAAGGTTCCTCCTCTGATGCGCTCTTATTTGTGAATTCTCCATCTACAGAATCTTCATCTGTAGAGGTCTCGTTTGAAATGCCATCGTCAGAAGCATTCTCAGTTGAATCGCTCTTATCAGAAGTATCCTCGGTTGTAGTGCTCTCTTCTGTAGCATCTTCATCTTCTGTAGTGCTCTTGCCTACAGTAACTTCATAATATCTATATCCGTTAGCATCCTGCTTAGCTGTTATCATGGAAATCTCGGTTCCATCAATCTCAGCCTTCTTGAATTTATACCCTTCCTGCTTAGGAGCCTCTGTTGTAAAGTCAAGGCTCTCGGAAAGATTGATTTCCTTCTCATCTGCGATCTGCTCGCCGTCCTCGGTTACATAGGAAACTGTAAGAACAACATCCTCAGTGAGCTCTACATCGTTACTGTCCTTAAGACCTTCTGTCTCATTGGACGAATCCTCATTCTCACTATCTTCTGAAGTGTTATCTGTGGAAGCATCAGCTACATCAGTAGTGTCATCTGAATTAGTTTCATTTGATGTACCTTCTTCGCCATTAGCTTCATCAGCAGAACCTTCCTCAGTATTTCCATCCTCTGAACTGCCATTCTCTGAATTGTCACCTTCAGAATTTCCTTCCTCAGAATTGCCATCCTCAGAAGTTTCTTCTTCAGTGCTCTCCCCATCAGAGCCGTCTTCACTTTCGGAATCCGTAATAGAGTCTGTACCCCCGGCATCTTCATTTCCGGAAGCGAGCTGCTCGATATCCTCGCCCTCAAGCACCATTCCTACGTCATCAGCAGCATCGTCTGACAAAGCATTTGCTGACTTGTTTAATGAGTACATTGTTACTGTTGTAACCAGCAGTGCCACAACAAGCATTATTGAAACCCATTTCTTCAAGGAAACATGCTTCTTTAAATATTCCTCTATACGATTGTTGTCTAATTTCCTCATTCCTTTTCTTTCCCTTGTTACCTTTTCTCCGCCCATCGAATTACTGTAATTCCGGTTCTTCCATACTTTCTGTACCGGTGCTGGCTTTACTCTCTATCCCCCCAAAATCTTTAAAAGGGTAAAGTCTGAAAAATACACCTCCTATCAACTGTTCTGCAGAAACACATCCTACCGTTGTTGATCTGGAGTCGATTGATACCGACCTGTGGTCTCCTAAAACAAAATATCTCTTGTCCGGAACCTGATACGGAAACTCAACCTTGTCGCCCTCTCCCATGCCGGCTGCATACTGACTCGGATCTGATATATAAGGCTCATCCAGCTCAACGCCGTTTACATAAACCTTTCCAGCCTCGTCGATATTTATCCAGTCACCGGGAGATCCTACAACTCTCTTTACCAGAACCTTGTTGTTATAGTAAAACGCGATCAGTTCTCCGGCCTCAAATTGTGAATAGTTATTGGCTATTACAATCTGACCTGTCTCGAGCGTAGGTGTCATACTGTCACCTGTAACTCTTAGCACTGTGATAAAAAAGCTTGATACCAGCACTGAGATAGCGGCCACAACTACAATAACCACCAGTGTATTTCTGAGTGTTCTCTTGTAGTCGTGCTTTCTGTATTCTCGTTTTAGCTCTGTTCTCAGTTCTTCAAGCGACGGTCTATTCAATTGTTCATTTGGAGCTTCTTGTGATGGAATCTTTTTATCTTCCATAATTTTCAGACCCTCTAATTGTCTGTGCTTAACCGCATAAGAACATTACATTCGAAGCGTAGCTTACCAATTATAAAATTTTTATAAACTTCTATGTATACGAATTATGCACTAAGCTATTCATAATCCGTACTTGACAACAATAGTTTCTTATGTATGTAACATTTAACTTTCTGCGGCAGTTTCCATTTTATCCGTATCAGTACTATCTATTTCAGCCTTCTTGGTTATCTTTCTTGTTGTGCGTTTCTTAGTTGCAGTAGACTTCTCCTCAGTGGTAGTTTCCTTAGTTTTCTTCGCTGTTGAAGTCTTTCTTGTCCTCTTTACAGGCTTTTTTTCTTCACCAGTCTCGGTTGTATTTTCAGACTTCTCTTCTTCAACGTTCTCTACTGTATTTTCAGGCTTCTCTTCTTCAACAGTCTCTTCCGGCTCAGCCTTCTTTTTGGCTGTTGTCTTTTTGGTGGTTGTCTTTTTGGTGGTTGTCTTCTTGGCTGCTGCCTTCTTAAGTCCGCCGGAGAGTTCCTTGATTCTGAGCATTTCCTCAGCCTCACCCTCTTCTTCCGGCTTAAAGCCGCGCTCGGCCTCGGCTATTCGCATAGCCTCTATCCTCTTAACAGTTTCCTCGTACTGTATAGCCGCTTTCTGAGCAGCCTCAAAGAATCCGTTTATGGAAAGTATCGCCTCTGCAAGCGTACCTGCATCCTGGATCTGCATAAGCTTCTTTTCTTCTTCAGCGTGAAGAGCATCTCTTTCTCTCTCCAGTCTCGCATGGAAGCCCTTAAATTCACGCTCATGCCTTGCCCTAAGTCCCGTGATATCCTTCTGGAACAAAGCTTCTGCCTTGGCTTTCTGCTCATTGAACTTCTCACGCATTTCTGCCTTTTCTTCATTGAAGCCGTTTAGGAGGTTGGCTCTCTCTATAGCAGCCTGCTGCATATAAGCGGCCTTCTCCCTTGCATGCTGTGCGATCAGTTGTTCCTTCTGCTGTGTGAACTTACTTCTCATCTCAGCCTTTTCTTCATCGAATTTTGCAAGAAGCTCTGCTCTCTCATCAGCCATCTGCTGAAGGAGCTGTTCACGTTCCCTGTCGAACTGATTCTGCATCTCCTTTTCGTGAGCTCTAATGGATTCTGCTTCTTCAGAAAACTCAACCAGCATCTGCAGTAATTCTTTCCTGTTTAATTTCCTAAGTTCTTTACGTGCCATGAATCTCCTTAATTCATCCCCACATATAAATGCTTCAAAATAGTCCCCTCGTACTATGTTTATAGAGCAGCTGAACCTGTTTTATGGCAAAAAAATAGCCCGTTTGAGTTCAAACAAGGCTTTGCATCAAAAGAAAGAATAATAATGATGCGCTTCCTTTACTAAGCGCACCAGCAACTGGCTGTCTATCCCCATTGAACAGACCCTTTAGCTTTGCGTCACTACCTTGCGGTAGCTTTGCCCTGAATTTCTTCGCTTAACCATATTTTGTTATTTACAGCACACTCATAATATGATAGCCATAAATAAAAATCAATAGAAAAGATGCGCTTTTTTGAACTTTTTATTTATTCCTGGGAAACTGATTTTTACTGAGTTTCCCAGGATAGTTTATGTACCTTATAATTTTTATAAACTGATCTTATTTTCGCTTTCTTCGTTTCCTCCTGAAATACTCCTCACCCACAAGAGCTAGTGTTACAAGAACAAGTCCACCTATTGTGAAAGGTATTCTTCCACTTCCTCCTGTAGATGGAAGAACATATGCCTGAACATCATTTCTTGCATTGGTAATTGTTATTGTCCCGGAATTTACTCCAGGTGAATTATTGTCAGAGTAGCTTGCCGTGTAATATAGGTTTGCAACCTCAGAAACATAATATAGCCACTCGTATGTAATGCCGGTTGTATCATCTTTATAGAATCTGTCCAGTCCGTTTAATGTAACCTTCCAGCCGTCAACCGCAGTTATTGTTGTTTCTTTTTTAAAACCGATATCCTCTGCTCCGACTGTAGCTCCGGTGGCTCCCTTGGTACTGTTTGATGTATCAAGCCCTGCATCGGATGAAGCAACTGTAGCTGAAACATTGGCCATTGGTTTGTCACAGGTCTGCCATCCGTTCAATATCTGTATAGTAGTATTTCCCGAAATCGTAATGGTCTTAGTCAACCTGGCTATTGAATTCGAATTAACTTCATCAGCATATGTATGCTCTTCACCATTGATTATGACCTTAGTAAGATCATTCCCATGTGTAGCAAAGGTGAATGTCAGCTGTGAACCATCCTTTACAGACGGAAATCCCACATATTCAAGTATCTGGTTATTCGGATTTCTCCTGTCAATGTTTACTGTGTAGTAATTTCCAAGCCCTGAGGAATCCGACTTTCCGCTGACAACATTTCCAAGTCTTCTCCCAATCCTTATTGAAATGGCTGATGGCTTTGTAACATCATCAGCATTTACCCAATCCTTCTTGACTGTAAATGAAGTTGAATTCTTTTTATTGGGAGCATATACAGGCTGGCCTGCGGTAAACTCACTTCCTCCAAGCTCTGTAAAGAAGTTATCAGGCAGCTTAAGCTTGTAATTCTCTGTATCTGCAGAAGGTATGTAGAAACAGATAGGTGTTTCATCCTTCGCATAGCCCTGAGGCGCCGTTTTCTCCACAAGCTTGTATCCAACGTTGTAGACAAGAGGTGCTATCGCCACTAGTCCATTGGAGTCTGTCGTATATGTTCCATCAGCGGATTTCTCATTTTTCTGCTCTACCCATTGTGTACCATCATAATAGCTGAGTGAGAAAATCGCTCCCTGAAGCATTATTCCGCTGTTATCAGCATCCACCTTGTAAAGGTTAATGCCTCTTACGTTAGCTCTTGCTCCGGCATCCTGAATTGTAACCGTTGTACTGTTGCTAGCTGAATCGTGCTCCAAGGATATTCCTTCAAGCTTCGCGTCATTAGAAAGCTCAACATTGGAATTTGTTTCTCCTGTAAAGGTATATCTGTACTTTATTTTCAGGTGCTTTCCATCAGGTATCTTGAATACTATTGTGCTGTATACAAACTTACCTTTCTCGTTTCCTCCATAGTAGGAAGCCTCAGATTCATAGCTGCTAAGACTATATGAGTACTCTGACTGTGAAAGCGGTGTTTCTGTTTCAACGCCATTTTCATCAGTGGTCACTTCATAAGCGACAGCCGAATCAGGAACCAGGTAGATCGTGTAATCCTTTAGGCACTTTGATTCAAGCACATCCGTTAATGTAAGTGTGTCACCCCCCTGAAGAAGATCCGCAGCGCCGGGATTAACATCAAGAACATACTCAATTGTATTAATACTTCCCGATGCAAGCTGACTCTTTTTGGTCATCGCATACTCTGTCTTTGTTACCTTCTGTGTCTGGGAAGCCTCTCCAAGCTTCTCACTTCCACTGTCATCCTTGCTAACCACAACGTTATTAGTAAAAGAAGCGGTTCCTACTGATGCAAAGTCATAATCATTTGCTATTTTCGCATGTACTCTGAAATATAATTTCTTTCCACCGGCTGCCTTGCCATCGAAGCTGATGATTACATTGCCCGAGTCACCGGATTTAGAGAAGCTTACTCCGTTAAGGCTTGCCTGGTCGCCATCAAATCCACTTGCTCCACTGAAGTTGTTGTTTTCAGAGACTTCAACTCCATACAGGAATTTACCGCTATATGTTCCGTTCTCAATTAAAGAGACACCTGAAGGCAATGTGTCAATTACATACAGTGTTCCCAATTCATTATTTGCCGGTATATTCGCCTCGATTATCCAGGTAAGTATTCCCTGCTTGTAGCAGTCTTCAGTGTAGTATTCGACCTCGGACTCTTTCTCAATATTTTTTCCGTCATACTTTCTAACAAAAGGCTCGAAGGACTGCTGCGCTGTTCTTGCATAGACATCCTTGTTATATACAGCCGCTCTGTTTTTGAATAAAACTGAACCTTTTCCGTCTCCGATATTACCGGTCGTGCTGAATGTAAATGATACTGTCTCAGTTATGTCATCGTAGAACTTTATTTCAAGAGTTCTGGTTCCGCTTATAGTTCCGGCTTTTTTACTATCTAAAGCTGATACCTCAAATCTTCCGCTATAAACGCTTCTGATCGCACTCTTTAGGTTCTCTATATCTGACGATGTGAATACCTCGTCAGAATCCGTGAGCATCTCATAGAATCTCCAGTACTCCTGGTTGTTTGTTCCTTCATTCCTGCGGATAGGAGCGTTAAGTGTAACCTTCCAGGATACCTTTGCGCTTCCATCTGCGTTTATGCTCACACCCTCAGCTGTTTTACTTGCAGGATCGATAGTTCCAATCCAAACAAAAGCTTCAGCAGTATTACCGCTCTGTGAGCCCTGAATGCTAATACGTGCTTGATTTTTCAGGTTTCCATAGATAATTTCATTTTCAGAATACTTATAAGTGTAAGTAAATTCATATTTGCAATAATCATCCTGAGTAAAGGTATATCCGTTTTCACCAAGTGTTATTGTGCTTCCCTTGGCTAATGGTCCGTAGTTTTCAGCACTTCCCTTTTCTACGCTCTTTACGGTAAGCTCTCCGATATAAGGAGTAGTCACCTGTGTCCAGCCACTATCTTCAAATTTGTATATAAGGTCAGATAAGTTGTAGCCCTTTAGATTAACATGTCCTTCATTTATGGTTATGTTCCAGGTTACCTCACCTTTATTTTTATCAGCCTTTCCGCTCTTCTTAATCGTAGGTACGTCACCATAAAAGTCAGAATAAACCGCTACCTCTCTCTTATTTGATCCGTTGAAGGTAGCTTCCGCGTAGTTCTTTAATCTGAGCGGTGTAGTGGACTTTGCTATTACGTCCGGAACATTAAGTGTATATGTGGCAACATAGGATTCTCCCGCCTCAAGCTTTTGAAGAACCACGTAATTTTCACTGTTTAGCGACATATACTGCCTTGCATCTTCAGTTCTTCCGTCGCTGTACTTTTTAATAAAGTTAAAATCTCCGGTAGCACCTGCATTAGCAGTATTAGTCAGATCCTGCAAAAAGTTATTGTTATTTGACCAGTTGTTATATACTTCCAGCCAGTCTTTAAACAGAATCTCTGTGCCTGAGCCGTTCTCGGTGCTAAGAGTTATCTGATATTTAATTTTTCCGGATGCCCGCGAATAGTCCTCCAGTATCTTCTTATTAAGTGTCAAATCCGGAGATTTAACATTTAAAATTTCTATTGTAAATGTGACGTCATTTCCAAACTCGTATATCCTGGTTGTCTTTTCCTTGCCCTCATCTCCCTTTGCAGTGGCATAGAAGAAGAAATAGCTGTCATCAATTACATTTGTCTTATTTTTATCTGCAAACTCATCATGGAAGGTTATTGTAATAAGTCCGCTTTCATCGATTGTAAAGGTACCAACCTCTTCGTTATTACCGTTGTAAACAGAACCGCTAGCTGCCTGGTCTACAGTTATACCATGATTTGAAAGGGCATAAGTAACTGAAGGCTTCTCCTTACTTACAGTTCCTATCTTAAGGATATACTCAAGTCTGAAGATAAGGCCTTCGCCCTGATTTACCTGTGCGCCACTCTGTATCTCAGTTCCGCCAGTGTAGGATTTTGTTCCATCTGAATTCCAGTGAATATCAGGGTTCTTTTTAACTGATACTCCAGTAATCTTCATGCCACCGTCATTAGTTGAATCAACTATGGTCTCATAAGTAAGAGTCCCAGTTGCATTGCCATAATCCTGCCCTGCTGCATGGGCAACGATTGTGAAGCCGTCAAAAAAATCCATCACGGGTGATACAAATGAAAGCAAAGCGGAAGTAAGACTCCCGCTTTTTTTCAGTTTTGCATTGTCATCTGTGGACTCTGAAGTCTTATCATCCTCTTCGCCACTTTCGGATGTTTCATCTGTATCAGCAGCTTCCTCAGATGTCTTATCCTGGTCATTTCCTTCGGACTCGCCGGCTATTTTCTCCTTTTTGTATTCGTCACTGTAGTTGACCTTTATCTGGTTATCTTCTGTAGCCTCAACGGTGCCGTTTCCATCATCAAGATCAGGCTGTGTTGAAATAACATTTCCATACTGCTCAGGAACGCTCATGTGAATATCATCACTAAGTGCCGCTTCCTGAGGCATGCTGTACTTAACTGTAATACGGAGATGATCACCCTCTTTGATGTCAGCCTCTGTTATTGCTTCCCAGGTTCCATCCTCTTTTAATCTCTCGATTACAGTTTCCGTTACATACTCCGCAAGATCTACTGACTCAGGGATATCCTGCTCTGCGACCTTTCCTTCTTCTGTATTCTCAGCCTTCTTCTCTTCCTCGGACTCCTCTTCCTCTGTCTTGGTCTTCTCATATACGAAAACAAGGCTGGTATCTTCCTTAATTCTGCTGATATACTTGCCCTCTTCATCCTGCTCGTAGTCATCGTAGGAAGGCATATCATCAGAAACAAATTCATAATATGTATACTCAGTCTCATCAGAGGCTGTGTACTTCTTCACATCGACCTTCTTGATCTCAAGGTCATCATAGGTAGCTTTCTTAAACTCGAAGCCCTCAAGCTCTGCTGCATCCTCAGGAAGCTCAACGCTTTCGTCTAATACTATCTCTTCTTCATCTGCATAGGCATTGCCATCATTATCAGTAAGAACATTGCCTTCATCATCAACGTAAGAAATTTTCAGAATGATATCCTTTGTGATCTCATCCTCTTTTTCCTCTGTAGGTTCTTCTGTCTCAGGATTCTCCGCTGTTTCCTCGGGAGCTACTTCTTCTGTATTTTCCTGATTCTCAGGGTTTTCAGCATTCTCCTCATTTTCAGGATTCTCTATGTTCTCAGTTTCCTCAGAATTCTCCTCTGTGCTCTCCTCTGTATTTTCTGTATCCTCAGAGCTTTCTTCAGGTTCTACCGCTTCCTCAGTCTCTTCTGATCCTGTTTCATCTTCGTAGCTTTCTTCTGATTCCTCGCTGCTGTCGTCATAAGACTCTTCCTCTTCATCTTCAGAGTCTGCAAAAACAACTCCATCATCACCACCATCAGAGCCCTCATCTGAATAGTCCTCCAGAACCATTCCGACTTCCTCAGCACCTTCTTCTGAGACTGCTGATGCACCTCTGTTCATGGCGTAGAGTGTTCCTGTTCCCACAAGAAGCGAAAGCACAAGCATAATAGAAAGCCAGCGCTTTAGAAATTCGTGCTTCTTCAGGTATTCATTTAATTTCTCTTTTCCCACATGTCTCGGCATTGCTCTATAAAACCTTCCCACAAGAATCTCATCCCTGAAATTCCTATAAAAAAGCCCTGTTTGAACAATGCAAACAGGGCTTTAACAAATTCATCTGCACAAATATTTATCACAAGCATTATCGACTAATACCTGTTCTAAATAGTACAGGCAGCTGGCTATCTGCTCAAAAAACAGACCCTGTAGCTTTGCGTCACTACCTCACGATAGTTTTGCCCTGAATCTTTACCATATGTAATTACAGATGTAAGGCCACCTTCGTAAGTAGCAGACTATCATATTTGAAACTATATTTCACATCTGTATCTAAATTTATGATACATTGTATGATTCAAAAAATCAATAGCGAATATCATTTTTTAAAAGTATTTTTCAAGTTTTCATTTATATATGATTTTATGAGCGAATTGATGCCTGACATCGGAAGTATTACTCGTACTCATTCTCCCTCTATGATGTACTTTACATAGAAACTATGCAAAAAACAAGGGTTTACATAGTTTTTTAAGCAAGAGTTTATCCTTGTTTATAAACTTTATCCTCTTATAATAAGAATTTCAAAACGGGAAATTATTGAAATTACAGACACACATTTTAGATTAGAATAATAAAAAGTCGCCCTATCTGGTGATAGCGCGACTTAATAATTATCTTGCCATAAGATACAATTTATAAAACCTTTGCAATAGTCATGTTTATGTTATGCAATCTTCTGCTTAGCGATCTCTGTAAGAGTCTTGAAGCCTTCAGGATCATTTACAGCCATCTCAGCAAGCATCTTGCGGTTAATCTCAACCTCTGCAAGCTTAAGACCGTGCATAAGGTTTGAATAAGACATACCGTTAAGACGAGCTGCAGCGTTGATACGTGTAATCCAAAGAGATCTCATATCTCTCTTCTTCTGCTTACGACCAGCGAATGCTGATGTAAGTGCTCTCATAACTGACTGCTTAGCAACTCTATACTGCTTTGATCTAGCGCCTCTATAGCCCTTAGCGAGCTTTAAAACTCTTTTATGCTTCTTCTTGGCGTTCATGCCACCTTTAATTCTTGCCATTTCGGTTTCCTCCTAAATATTTTTTCAAATGGTACTGCTCTTAAGATTAAACGTAAGGCAGAATCTTCTTCATTGTCTTTACATTAGTAGCATCAACTACTGCTGCCTGTCTAAGATTTCTCTTTCTCTTTGTAGACTTCTTTGTAAGAATGTGACGCTTGTACGCCTTGTTACGGATCAGCTTACCTGTGCCTGTTACCTTGAAACGCTTGGCAGCAGATCTGTTTGTTTTCATCTTGTGCTGCATAACTAAATCCTCCTATGCTGTAAATTATTAAAATTCTCTGCTAATTTAAGCAGTGTAATCATCCATAGAAACGATTCTGAACAATTACTTTATATGTAACTCTCCTAAGGGTTATTGAAGAGAAACAATCAATTACTTCTTCTCAGTAAGGAACATTGTCATACTACGTCCCTCAACCTTGGGCTGCTTATCAATAACAGCTATATCACTGAGTGCCTCAGCGAAATCTGTAAGAATGTGAACGCTTGCACCCATGTGTGCCATCTCACGTCCTCTGAATCTCAGAGTAACCTTTACACGGTTACCTTTCTCAAGGAACTTCTTTGCTGCATTAACCTTGGTGTTAAGATCGTTTGTATCAATGTTGGGTGACAAACGAATTTCTTTTATTTCAACAGTCTTCTGCTTCTTACGTGCTTCCTTCTCCTTGCGAAGCTGCTCATACTTAAACTTGCCGTAATCAACGATGCGGCAAACAGGCGGCTTAGCATTGGGAGCGATCTTCACCAGATCAACACCTGCCTCATCTGCAAGCTTTCTGGCATCCTGAATGGCCATTACCCCAAGCTGTTCGTTATCAACTCCAATTACACGAACCTCTTTGTCTCTGATCTGTTCATTGATGAATAAATCGTTGTTGCTAATTGTTTTGTACCTCCAATTCACGAAACAAAAAAAGTGGATTCGCAAAAGAATCCACTTAACAATCATCTATGCTCTGCATCCAAATTCGCAGATAAAATCCTGAAAGGATAAACATCGAAAATTTATTAACGCCTGGAGCCTGCGCCACAGGGTGAGAGTGGAAACCTCTGCTTTATTTTCATACTAGCAAAATATATCACACAGCTATTGGTGTGTCAACAATATTTTTTCAATAATTTACTCCCAGGGCCTGAAGCTCTGATTCAACCTGCTCATAGGAGTTATATACTATACCGTTCATTCCGAATTTCTTAGCGGCTGTAATGTTCCTCACAGTATCGTCAATGAACACGCACTGTTCCGGAACAAGGTCGTATTTATCGGTAATAAGCTCGAATATAGCGCGGTCCGGCTTAATGATCTTATATTTATAGCTCAGAATTCCGCCGTCTACCTCATCAAGGAATTCATTCATAAACTTATTAGGTTCAAGTGCCTGCTTTGAAAAGTTTGAAAGAACAAGCACTTTGTAGCCTGCCTTCTTCAATGCCTTGATCCAGGGCATTGTGCGTTCTCTTTTTCTAAGAAGTCCTGTGAGATCTGAAAAAGCCATTCGGAGCTCTTTTTCTATAGAAGGATCGTTTTTCACAAAGCCATCCACGATTCCCTTGGAATCAAGAACACCTCTGTCGAATTCATTCCACGCCTCTGTTCTGGTGCTGGCATCTCCGATTCTCTGAACCATCTCTTCATCGAAGCCCTTATCTCTAAGGAAATCCTCCCAGCAAAAGTCCACAAGGACATTACCTATATCAAAAATCACTGTACTTATTGCCATAACTAAGCCTCTTACTCTGCGTCACTGCTGTCCTTTGCAGGGACGTCATTCTTACCATAGGGATCTGCTGATGCTACTGTTCTGTTGCCTGTAAGCGCGGTATATACCCACAGAATAAGCCACAGTAAAATCGGTATTGCAATCGTAGCAGCCGCACAGCCTGCAAAAGCACTTCCAGGGCCCATCTCGCCGAATATAGCCTCAAAAAGAAGAACTACATATATACCAACAAGTAAGATAATGCCTGCTATAGCAATTACTCTCTTAAACATCGGTGTTTCGCTATTTTTCATAATTTCTCCTTAAAACCGTAAAACGGGCTGCCAACACTAACTGTGACAGCCCGGTAAAAATCATCTTATTTGCTAAGAGCGCTCTCGCGATAGATAATATCTTCTCTAGCAGGTCCGTTAGATACCATTGTGATCGGGTATCCAATCTCCTTCTCGATGAACTCGATATACTTGCGGCAGTTCTCGGGAAGATCCTCGTACTTCTTGATTCCGCGGATATCGCAATTCCATCCGGGAAGTGTCTCGTATACAGGCTTAGCCTTCTCAAGGAGATGTGTAACAGGGAAGTCCTTAGTAACCTCTCCGTTGATCTCATAACCTACACATACCGGAATCTCTTCAAGGTATCCAAGAACATCAAGTACTGTGAAAGCAACATCTGTTGCACCCTGAAGTCTGCAGCCATATTTACTTGCTACGCAGTCGTACCATCCCATACGACGAGGACGTCCTGTTGTAGCGCCGTACTCACCGCCATCGCCACCGCGTCTTCTGAGCTCGTCAGCCTCCTCACCGAAGATCTCGGATGTGAAAGCACCTGCTCCAACTGCTGATGAATAAGCCTTGTTAACAACTACGATCTGCTTGATCTCGTAAGGTGCGATACCTGCACCGATTGCGCCATAAGCAGCAAGTGTAGATGATGATGTAACCATAGGATAAATTCCGTGATCGGGATCCTTCATTGTTCCAAGCTGACCCTCAAGGAGGATTGTCTTACCTTCCTTATTAGCCTTTTCAAGGAAAAGAGCTGTATCAGCCACATAAGGCTTAACCATATCTCTCCACTCGTGAAGAGTCTCAAGAAGCTCTGTAGGATCAATCTCAGGCTTGTGATAAAGTTCCTTAAGAAGGATGTTCTTTGTAACAAGAACTCTCTCTACCTTTTCCTTAAGAAGCTCCTCATCAAAGAGCTCATTAACCTGGAAACCGATCTTAGCATATTTATCTGAATAGAAAGGTGCGATACCTGACTTTGTTGAACCAAATGACTTACCGCCAAGTCTCTCCTCTTCATACTGATCGAAAAGGATGTGATAAGGCATTACGATCTGGCAACGATCTGAAATAAGAAGGTTCGGTGTAGGAACGTTCTGATCTGTTACTGCCTTAAGCTCTCCTATAAGAACAGGAATGTTAAGTGCAACACCGTTACCGATTATATTAGTAATGTTCTGATGAAATACTCCTGAAGGGAGTGTATGTAATGCAAACTTGCCATATTTATTAACAATGGTATGTCCTGCGTTCGCGCCTCCCTGAAAACGTACAACCACATCGGCCTGATCAGCCATCATGTCTGTGATCTTACCTTTTCCCTCGTCTCCCCAGTTTGCTCCAACTACTGCTTTTACCATGTTTGTTCTCCATTCTGTGTTACAAGGTTATGGATATGCGCACCACTAAGGAACCCATATCCATAACAATAATTTTCTAAATAACCAACTGATAATATACTACATATTAGAAAATAAGTAAATGCACCTATTGGGCACTGGAAAGAAAAATATAAAAGATCAACTTATATTATCTAAAATGTAATTCCATATATTCTTGTTGGGCTTTGGCGAATAGTGCACTCCATCCTTTGAATCTACGTGCACATTTTTCTGAACATATTCAAACAAAGGTATTGTATCAACCTTTTTCTTCTTGGCCCATTTCTTGAGCTGGGAATTGAAGCTGTTTATTACTCCGTTTCCAAAATACGGTAGATCCTGAGGTGGCATGTATTGATCCCCGGATGCCCCGACTGTGCATAGCACAAGCTTTTTGCCTGATGAAACAAGCTTGGAGTAATTCTTCTTATAAGGATTGAACGCACCATAATCATTTGCACCCATCCAGGTTATGATCGTGTCATAGTCGCTCAAGTCGCTGTTTTTCAGAACATCCTTCATGAAGAATATTTTCGCACTGTTCATGGCACATACAACAATGTCATCGTGCACTTCACCAAGAATTGAAGATTCTGATCCCGAGAAGATATCAACGCTTCTGGAATCACCTATGAAAAGTGTCCTTACTGAGCTATCAGCAACAGTAACTATCATGGTGCACTTATCTTTCTTATTTGTCTTACTTCTTATTTTAATCTTGGCTGTGCCTTTCTTATTGGCTGTGATAACGCCATCCTTTGATACGGAAGCCACAGATTTCTTACTTGAGGAAAATTTCAGTTTCTTACTCTTTACCTTATGCCCTCTGATCTTTACAGTGATTCTGATATCATCACCGGGCACAACCTTATCATAATAAGTAGTAGCCTTACTTGAAGCCTCTACTGTAACCTTTCGATGGGTCTTGCGACTTGTAGACTTTGAAGACTTCTTACTATTATTAGTAGTATTGCTATTATTTGAGGGTTCCGGCTGTTTTCCCTGGTCGGCGTTATCATCCTTGGTATCAGCGCCATCGCCATCATCTTCATCATCAGCATCATCCTCATCTTCGCCGTCGTCTTCGTCGTCTTCATCATCGTCATCATCGTCGTCTATTTCATCATCATCCTCGAACACCACTCTGATGTCCTGGTCCTCCTCCGCATAGGCTGTAACACCTACGTAAGGACATGAAATAGAAAAAATCAGCATGGCAAATAGAAGCACAAATGCTGATTTTAGCTGTCTGCTCTTAAAATTTCTCATGTGTTACCCCCAATCCTTCTCAAAGGGAAAGCTCATACCATTACTTGCTCCTTTGAGAACATCATATTTACTAGGAGTATTGTACCGAACACTAATAAATATTATTGGGGTGAAAATAACCAGTCTATAAATTAGGGGTTAATTTTTTAAAAGCTGAATATTATTTTTTTTAGTAATCTATAACCTTTTTTGGCAGTATATAACTTTTTTATTACAACTATGTTTTTATAATGAAGTTATACTATCAAGCCTCTATTTCATAGTCATAAGTAGCAAAGTCTGCCTTAAGAGCTACTCTGTTTCCGTCCTTTTCCCAGATAAACTTTGTCACGGACCCGTCCTGCTCAAGAGTGAGCTTTGAATCAAATCCGAAGGCAGGATTTGTGTTTCTGAGTCTTAAAAGCTCAAGCTGCTTCTCTACAACAGGCTTCTTCATCATCTCTGCAACAGCCTCGTTTGTAAGGTTGGTGCGGTTGATTTCCTTATGTCCACCTGCGCCTGCTCTCTCAACTGCCTCGTAGTCGTTCTTACCTGCAAAGAGGTCAAGATACCAAACCTGAGGCTTACCGGGCATGAACATCTGAACAGCTCTTGCGAAGAGCATCTTCTTATCATCAGCACCGAGCGCACTGTAATATGTAGAGTTAACCTGGTAGTACATATTCTTCTGGCCGTGGAGGTTCTTTACAAGACCACCTCTTCCGACTACTACCTCGATAAGCTTCTCGATCTCATCATCCGGAATGAATCCCTTAAGATCAAGAACCGGAATACCATCGTGACAACCGAGCATGTTAACAACTCTGATATTTTTATCTGTAAGCTCCTTAGCCCAACGAACAAGTACATCTCCGCTATTCTTCTCCATAGCATAGATGAGAAGTCCGGGAAGGAAGAAGTCATAGGTCATGTAGCCCTTGTCTGCAACCTTCTCATAGATTCCTGCGCCGTAGCTGTCATGAATCTCAGGAAGAAGACGAAGATTGTTCTTATCGGCAATTCCCTTAACCTTCTCGAGTACATCCCATGTATCGGGCTCGTTTAAGAAGTTCTTCTTTCCGGGTTCCTTGGGAGCATAAGCAAATGCATCAAGTCTTACGATCGCAGCTCCGTAACCTGAAAGTGTTTTAAGAGTATTCTCATAGTGTTCCCAAACGAGATCAGACTTGATGTTAAGATCCATCTGACCAAGATACTTTCTTCCGTTTGCAAGAAACTCTAAAACAGCCTCCTTATATTCTTCATATTTCCCAAATTCGATTTCTTCCGGTTTCTTTCCCTCATTAAGTCCCTCGCAGACACTCTTAGCGATTCTCTCTGCAGTCATGTACTGCATTCTTCCGCCGCCCTGCTCATTTTCAGAAGCAGAAGTGCTGACGTTTTTCTCTTTATAATCCTCTACAGCCTGGATAATATCCTGTGCATCGGGTCTTCTGTACTGTACTTCCTGATAGAAAGTGTTCCAGTACGGAATCTCCTTTCCGTCAGGCATACGAACCATCAGGATAGGAAGTCCGGGCTTTCTGAAAAACATATCCTTAATATACTTCTGATCAGGCTGGATATAGCCTTCCTCAGTCATCTCGCCACAACCATCCCAGAATTTGTTCCAGTTAATGAAAAAGTCAGCATACTTTGATTTCTCACCATTTTTCAGAAGATCCTGGAACTGAGGTGATAAAACTGAAGCATGATTAAGAATAAAATCAAGCTTAAGGTCAATTCCAAGTGCACGAAGTCTGTCGAAATCCTCCTTGGAACCAAGTTCCTTATTAATACCGTAATCAATTACGGAAAATCCTCTGTCAAGGTCAGTGTTATATATGCTGGGAAGAATATAGAATGAACTGAAAGTATCCTTAAACTCTTCCTTTTCAAGCATGGTAACGATATCACCAAGTGTACCGCCACAGCTGTCGGGGTATGCATTGAGCATAGGTCCGTTATCTACAAATTTACTCATTTTTACTCCTTTTAAATTCCCATTAACTTCTTAAAATCGTCATAGCTTATGATCTCGCCCTGTTTGCTTACGATGATCTTAGCCTTGTGAGCCTGTGCAACGAGCTTATTCTGCTCGAGCTCAAGAACCATCATTGTGAAAGGACTGTCTACCTTACCATCGCGGGCACGGCTTCTTCTGTGCTCAAGAGTCTCCTGAGGTGTGCTGTTAAGAAGAATCGGAATATCAACTTCCTTCATGCAGTCTGTGTTACCATGAGTCCACTCAATGATAAGAACCTGCTTATTAGTCATATCTACTTCGTCGTACCAGAGAGTTGTCTCATCTCTACCCATTCTCTTAAGCCAAAGCTTGTCAGCTCCGCTCTTGAATGCTGCAAGGATGGAATCAACCTCTGCAAAATCTGTCTCGTTAGGAGTTCCAAGGTAAGCATCAAGTCCCTTCTTACCTGCACTGAGATAAGAATCAAACCATGGATACTCTTTTACATGCTCAGCATTAGCATCATCGTTCTGCTCCTGGAATCCCTTCACGATCTTGTAGTTCTCAGCGTTCATGGCTCCGCCGTCAACCATGCCTCTGATACCGCACTGTCTGAATGTGTGAAGTCTCTCAGCATCGTTGTACATAGGAATACGATGAGGATAGTTATCACCTGACATTGTGTAGCTTCCGATGCCTGACTGCTCAAGCATATAAGAAAGAAGTGATGCGATCTCAGACTTTCCTACGCCTGATCCTCCGCAAACTGTAATTACTGCTCTTCCGTAAGGGTTAGAAGCTGTAACCTTTGAAAGCTCCTCAAGTAACTTAGGGAAGATTGTCTTTGCCTTGGCGATATGGCTATCGCCAATCTCGATCTTGTCTCCCGGCATATCACCATGAGGTATATCGGAAGGAATCTGGATATCCTTCTGTGCAAGTGTCTGAACCATGTCTGCTGTTATTGCATTCATAGGATTGATTTTGTTGTAAGTTGAATTCATTATGTGGTTCCTTTCAAATAAATTTGATTAAAAATTGCCTGGTTACAACTTTAACGCAAAAGTTACTTATATTATGTGCATTTTTTAGTTTTTGACAGCGCAATTTCGCTGTGATATTTTAACACTATAATCATTTTTGAACTTTTGTAAAGTTAATTTTTTTAGTTAATGGACTTTTTATGATAACGATAAAAGAAATTGCAACCCAATTAAATCTGAGTACAACTACTGTTTCCAATGTTATTCATGGAAAAACGGGAGAGGTATCTCCGGCTACAATTAAAATAGTTGAAGATTATCTGAAAAAAGTTGACTACGTTCCTAATATCAATGCCAGAAATCTTGCACAGAATGAGTCCAAGATCATAGGTGTTGCACTTAAGGCGAGAGCTGACAAATACGAGAATCTTCTAATGGATCCCTTTGTATCCGAACTTATAGGTGGTATAGAGGAATCAATCAGAAACGCCGGCTACTTTATGATGTTGTACATTTCAAGTGACACCGACGAGATCATGCGTCACGTTTCCACCTGGAATGTAGACGGTCTTCTGCTTTTCGGTATGATCGACAATGACGGAATCCGTGTCAGTGAAAAGTATAAAAAGCCCATCGTATGTATAGATACTTATAGTATAGAAGGGTTAAAGCATTTCATAAATGTAGGACTGAATGACAGACAGGGCTGCTTCAACATGGTTAATTACATGATCAAACAGGGTCATCAAAAAATAGCATTCCTATCTGATAATATGAAGGGCGTCGACTACGAGAGATTTTCCGGATATAAATATGCCCTTGAGGGAAATGGCATTCATTATGAAGAAGACTGGTTTCTTCAGATAAGACCCCGCACAGATGAAATCGAAGCTTCTCTTGAAGAAATCTGCCACCGCGCAGAAGAATTCGATGCGGTCATGTGTGTATCCGACCTTTACGCAGTCCAGCTGATGTGTGCTCTTGAGGATCGCGGATTCAGTATCCCCGACGACATCTCCATTGCCGGTTTCGATGATACATTACTTGGTCAGCTTCACCGCCCCGCTCTTACTACTGTTCATCAGAACGTCAAGGACAAGGGTATAGTTGCCACCAACACTCTGCTTCAGAGAATTCGAGGTGAAAAAACTCCCAAGCAGATACAGCTTCCAACAGAGCTTATCATTCGAGATACGGTAAGAGCTAGGGTTTAAGTATACAAATTACACAATAGTTTCCATGCAATACTCTAAAACGTTTGAGCAATGTGCTATCATGCACATTGCTCTTTTTTATAAAACTTTAATACTTTTGATTGTTTTGCACAAAGCCAGTAATAGTCTACTTTCACGCGTAAGGTATAGATTTTTCAGCAATTTTTTCGAAATTTATACTTGTATTTTCCCTGTTGGCGTGGTATTTTTATTTCAGCATAAAACTTATGCGCAAAAGTAACCGCTAATCACATATACTGATTAGCAAAGTGCACAATAAGGAGGGTAACATGAAAAAGAAAGTATTATCTATTCTTCTTGCTGGAACAATGGTTCTTAGCATGACAGCTTGTGGTGGTTCTAACAACACACCCGCTGCTGACACAGCTGATTCTACTGCAGAGGCTTCTACAGAGACAGCTACAGAAGAAACATCCACTGAGGAGGCTACAGAGGAGACAGCTACTGAGGAGTCTGCTGATACAACAGCTGCTGCAGGTGCTATTCGTCTTCTTAATGGTAAGCCTGAGATCAACGATCAGCTTTTAGAGCTCGCTGAGCTTTACAAGTCTGAGACTGGTAACGAAGTTTCTATCGAGACAATCGGTGGTGACACAAGTGCTGGTGATGAGCTTAAGAAAATGTACCAGGCTGACAACATGCCTGACATCTTCGTTATCGAAGCTAACCAGGCTGCAACATGGGATGGCATGCTTGCTGATCTCGCTGGTGAAGAGTGGACAGATAAGACAGGATTCGAGCTCGTTGACGCAAACATGGGCACAATCGGCTTCCCTTATACAGTAGAAGCTACTGCTCTTGGTTATAACGCTGACGTACTTAAGGCTGCAGGTGTTGATCCTGCTTCTCTCACATCTCCCGCTGCTTGGGCAGAGGCTTGTGAGACACTTGATTCCAAGAAGGATGAGCTTGGCATCACAGCTGTATTTGGTTGGTGCGCTGAGCCTGCAAACCTTGGATGGTCTTCAGGAACACACGTATTTGGTCAGTACCTTGACGCTGGTCTTAAGGCTGACGACACAACTTACATC
The DNA here is from genome assembly GCF_000423945.1 of Butyrivibrio sp. XPD2002. Taxonomy (GTDB): domain Bacteria; phylum Bacillota; class Clostridia; order Lachnospirales; family Lachnospiraceae; genus Butyrivibrio. Next base: position 690,525 of record NZ_AUIY01000001.1, read on the forward strand.
GACATGCTTAATGACGGTGGTAAGATTGATGAGGACAGAATGAACAAGTTTGCTGAGTTCATTGGCATGATGAACCAGTATTCAGATCCTAACCTTCTTGTAGATGGTACATATGATAACCAGGTTGCCGGATTCAAGGAAGGGAAGTATGCATTCATCACACAGGGTAACTGGTGTGTAACATCTCCCGAGGATGTAAGCTTCGAAGTTGGTTTCGCTCCTTACGCATTCGAGGATGGCATCAACACAATCATTGCTGGACCTCCGTCATACTGGGTAGCTTACAAGGACGGCAACGTAGATGCTGCTAAGGCATTCTTCAACTGGTGCGCAGGCGATTCTGCACAGGATATCCTTGTAAACAAGGCTGGTCTTGTATCTCCTTTCGATGATTGCCAGTATGAGGCTACAAATCCTTTCTACAAGAGCATGAAGAGCTACATCGATGCTGGTAACTACAGCGGATGGCACACAATGCTTAAGAAGGATGGTCTTCAGAACGAGACATGTCAGGTATTCGCTGACTATGCTAAGGGCACAATTAAGGACGCTGCTGAGTTCACAGACAAGATTTCTAAGGTTATTGCTGGTTACTACAACAACTAATAATGACTTGACCGGGGCAGGGCTAGATGCTCTGCCCCAGTTTTTCACTAATTTTAAGAGTTTCTATTTTCAGATCATTTGAGGCAAAAGCAAAAGGCTTCTTCAATAATAAGGAGATTAAGTTATGAAAACACCATCTGCTAGTAAGCAAGTTATGTCAATCCTATTCCTGATTGCCGGTGTTGCACTTGTTATATGGTCTTTGGCGATGGATATCATGGGTTCAGGTGTATCATATCGCGGAGCTACACTGGTGCTTGGAGCTGTAGGCATCATTGCCGGCTTATATTTCTATCCGACAATCAAACACCACCGTACTATCATCAATATCATTTTCCTGTTCCCGCTTCTGTTTGCTTTTGCGGTAACAGTAATTATTCCTCTCGTTCTTGGTATTGGATATTCCTTTACAGACTGGGATGGAATCAGAGTTAAGAATGCAGTTGGATTTGCCAACTACACAAGAATGTTCACTCAGGCAAGTTTCCTGTGGTCAATATTCATCACATTCCTTTTCGTTGTATTTAATATGATCCTTGTTAATCTGGTAGCTTTCCTGCTTGCACTTCTGTGCACATCCAGAATAAAGGGACTTGGCTTCTTCAGAGCCGCTTATTTCCTTCCGAACCTTATCGGAGGTATCGTACTTGGTTATATTTGGAACTTCATTTTCAGTAATGTAGTTACAGAGCTCTTACATACCCAGTACTCTATGCTTGCGGATACAAAAACAGCATTCCTTGCTATTATTATCGTATATATCTGGCAGTATGCAGGTTATATAATGCTCATCTACATCACCGGTCTTAATACTATCCCAGGCGACGTACTTGAGGCATCTGCCATCGATGGTGCTAAGCCTCTTCAGACTCTTTTCGAGATAAAGATTCCGATGATCGCTCCTACCATCACAATTTGCACATTCCTTACACTTACAAGTGCATTTAAGCAGTTCGATGTTAACCTTGCTCTCACAAATGGTACCGGATCAGTAGATATCCTTGATAACTACCTCACAAACGGTACTGAGATGCTCGCTCTTAACATCTACAACACAGCAGTTATCAAGAACGAATACGCATTTGGTGAGGCGAAGGCCGTACTGTTCTTCATAATTCTTGCATGTGTATCAATTTTACAGGTTCGTATATCTAATAAGAAGGAGGTTGAATTATAATGCATACAAAAGAGAAAACATCAAGTGTTGTTATAAGACTTGTAATCGCAATTATTATCGCTGCATATGTTCTGTTTCCCTTCTTCCTTGTTTGCGTAAACTCATTTAAGCAGTCAGCAGATATCACTTCAAATCCTATCGGATTCAACGGTGTATCTTTCGGACAGTTTACAAAGAACATGAATGATGTTATTAACAACAAGAGCTTTACTTTCTGGCAGACATTTGGTTATTCAGCACTCATCACTATTCTGTCACTTGTACTTCTTGCAGTACTTGGTTCCATGGCAGCATGGGTTATCTGCCGTAACAAGACAGTTTGGTCAAACATCATTTACTTTACATTCATCGCATCAATGATCATTCCTTTCCAGGTAGTTATGCTTCCTCTTATCTCTACATTCAGAGATGTCGGAAAGTTCGTTGGTATCCCGATGCTTAAGTCCGTACCCGGTATCGTATTTGCATACCTCGGTTTCGGTGGTGCTATGACAGTATTCATCCTTGTTGGATTTATTAAGGGAATCCCTTTTGATCTTGAAGAAGCTGCATCAATTGATGGATGCTCACCTGAGCAGGTATTCTTCAAAGTAATCTTCCCTCTTCTCTCACCCGTTATTACAACAGTAACAATTCTTAACGGAATGTGGATCTGGAACGATTACCTTCTTCCTTCAATGATGCTTGGTCAGAATGGTCCCGTAAAGACTCTTCCCGTTGCGGTTCAGGCTTTCGTAGGTTCATACGTTAAGCAGTGGAACCTGATCCTGGCAGCTGCACTTCTTGCAATCCTGCCTATGGTCATCCTCTTCCTCATCGCTCAGAAGCAGATCATGGAAGGTATGATCGAGGGTGCGGTAAAGGGATAATAAATTTAGTTTACTAAACCCATTCCATTATAAAAACCCCTTGGCAGTTCGCCTCTGCCAAGGGGTTTTATTATGTAATGGTATATTCAAGAAGTTAATCAATCCCTGTTAATTCAAGGAAGAATCTTGGATATCAGCTCAGCGCATCTCTCAAGGTCTGCACTCTCATCATTAGGTTCATTAAAACGTCCCATGGTATTGCTATCTATATCGAGGACGCCGATAACCTTGCCTTCACCATTTCTAAGCGGGATAACAATTTCAGATTTAGCGTCGCTGTCACAAGCTATATAACCAGCAAACTTTGAGACATCAGGGACAATTAGTGTTTTATCTTCAGATGCTGAAACTCCACACACTCCTTTTCCAAGGGCAATATGTGTACAAGCTACCTTCCCCTGGAAGGGTCCAAGGATAAGCTCTGTGTTAACTGCATTAGGGTTGATGATTTTAGCCTGAGCTTCTGCACTGGCACCGCTTCCAATAGGAATGTCCTTGTCTGCTATGAGGTAAAATCCTACCCAGCTTACATCCGGGAGTTGCTGCCATAGGCAGGCTGCCACATTGGACAAATTGGTTATATACCAATCCTTTTCGTCGATCATTGATTCTACATAATTAGATAATGCCATTTATTTATATTTCCTCCTGTCTGTTTGTGTATGTCTATTCATCTGTCAGTCAAATAAATGTTATCCCTTTAAAGCCTTGATCTTTATGGACTTCATTCCGGCTTTTTTAAACATTTTGATTCCCCTTTTAACTTTCTTCATTCTGCATATAAGCAGTAATCCCCTCAGATTCCGATTATATCAAAGGAATTGATTGCAGACAATCCGATCATTATATAAAATAGATATTCCCATAAAATAGAGTTTTGCTTGCAAAACTCTCGCACCGTTGCAAGATGTCCGGGGGACATCTGCTTTGCAACGACCGAAGTGGAACGTAGACGCGGTTGCAGAATGCAACATCTTCCATTCGCGCGAGTGTGCATCCCACGGAGTGCTTTTTTATTGAATAAGAATTTCCTATTCAATAAAAAAAGAAGCGCATCCCACACAAATGGGATGCGACCTCTTTATTTGCACTATTAACTTTTTTCTTCCTAATACAGGCCTTCGTCCTGCATCTCCTTATGCTTAGCTATCTCGAAACTTGCTGATCAGTTTACATGTACCATCATGCAAGCATCTCTGCCGCGCTTCTGTGCGTGAATTCTAACATCGCCGTGACCAACAGCTCTGATGTATCCATCCCTTACTGTTGCAATGTCGCTGTTCTCACTTGTCCATGAAACACCGCCGCCGATGCCTGCAGGTCTTGTGAATACGCTTGCGTGATAGCCTTCACCAACCTCGAGCCAGATTTCTGACTTATCGAGCCAGATCTTCTCGGGCTTTTCTTTGTCGTCATTCTTGCCCTTCTTGCCGCCACCAACTTCTACATAAACTGTAGCTGTGAAGTTGCTGTTCTTATCCTTGATTGTAATCTCAGCGTCGCCGGCCTTCTTAGCTGTGATAAGTCCGCTCTTTGAGCAGGAAATAACTTTCTTTCCGCTTACCTTGTAAGTAACAGCTTTCTTTCCGAGGGTCTTTCCATCCTTCTTTACCTTAAGCTGAATCTTAGCTCCAACAGCCATATCGATGTCTTTCTCGCCATCATTTTCTGCCAGTTTAACTGTAACCTTTTTGTTTGCAGCTTCTACATTATAAGCAGGGATTGCTATAATGCAAAGTGTCAATGCCATAACAACAGCCATAGCTGCTGAGATGACACTCTTGAAACTAACTCTCTTACCCATAAGAATGATCTCCTTTCACAAAAACTATCATAACCCTTATTATTTTGTGTTTCCCCCATAGTTTATTATTATCATTTTTACGGATATAAGTAAACTCAAATAGTGTATGCTTAAGGAACATTTAAGACATCGTTTATACTCCCTGTTTTTTGAAATATATTTTTTATAAATAATACGGAGTAATGAAATTTTATTCCAAAAAAACATTACTCCGTACCGGTTCTATATATTACTTACGTAAATTATAATTCTGTAATTCCTCGCTTAAATTCCTCCTCAAGATCCTTAGTCTTAATTATCTTAATTGACTTTATCTCAAGACCGCCCTGCGCAAAGTAGAACTTAAGATAGAAGTTACTCATGATAGCAGGATTCATATTGATCCTTACTGTCTTCCACTCCTTGTCCATTCCTGTAATTGTCACTGTCTTTATCAGCATCTTATCCTGGAAAATTGACAGCGGAAGCTGAGCAACATCAGGCTGGTTATCTGCCCTGAGCACAAGCTCCATATCCATGAGGCACTTTGTCTTTGATGTCACTACGAAGGCTGTTGTAGCGCCCTTCTCTACATTTATTAGAGAGGTATCAAGGTCAGTTTCACCCTCATTAAGAGTCATCTTTATCATATCCTGAAGCTTAGCATCGTCCTCTGAAACAGCCTTTGCAAGCTCCTTATCAAGTGCTGACTCCTCGCCAAGCAAATGTCTGTAGGCAGGAGTTTTAAGAAGGAATTCGCAAATGTTTGCTGCGCATCTTGCAAGCTCAGCGCGGGTAAGTCTTCCATCCTTCAAAGCCTTGGGAAGGTCATCGCCATTGGAGTTATCCTCTGCACTTCCGTTTACCATGTTAAGGTCATTCTGAGCGCGAACCTGGGCAGATACATTCTTATAATCCCCGGGAGCTCCTGCTTCATCATTACCCATAGCCCACCAGTCAGTCATTACGATGCCTTTAAAGCCCCATTCACCTCTAAGCATTGTAGTAAGAAGGTCATAGCTGCTTGAGGTCCAGATGCCGTTTACAGGGCCGTAGGTGCTCATAACAGCCCTTGCCTCACCTTCTCTTACCGCAATCTCAAAGCCCTTGAGATAAATCTCACGAAGAGCTCTCTCAGATACGACGTTATCTACAAAGTGTCTTCTGTATTCCTGAGTGTTACCTGCAAAGTGCTTGATAACACCTGTAACATCATACTTGTGAAGTCCACGTAGCTGCGCTGTTACAAGCTTACCTGTAAGAACAGGGTCCTCTGAAAAATACTCAAAGTTTCTGCCGTTAAGAGGGCTTCTGTGAATATTCATACCGGGTCCAAGGAGAGCATCTATTCTGTTTTTCCTAAGGTCTAAAGCCTCCCATCTAAAGAGCTCCTCATTAAGCTCTTCATTGAAGGTACATGCAAGACAGGTTCCGTTAGGAAGTGAAAATGCGTGTGTTCCGCAGTCCATACGAATACCGCTGGGTCCATCTGAGCATCCACCCACAGGGATTCCAAAGCCTGCAAGACTATCTGTCACACCGCCAAAGGCACCTGCAATTCCCGCTGTTACTTTAGGTGAGCACATACCCTCACCGCGCATCATTGCAATAAGATCATCATCGGAGAGCTGTGCGATAAATTTCTCCATGGATACCTTACCTGCTTCAACATCAGAGAGCTTATATCCCTTATCGCCTGTATAAGAAACCTCCTTTGGAAGGTTATCCTTTCTCTTCTTATTAGGATCAAGAGTTCTTGTAGGTACTTTCTCAGTGCCCTTAGCATAAACAGCATCATCACTACTCTTTTTACCCGGCTTTAAGCGCTCAAAATCCTTTACAGGAGCATAAGACTCCTCGCACTCGCAGATAACCTCAGGCTTTTTAAGTTCGAACTCTCCTGCTTCCTCAGCACTTCTTACATCGCTGCCTGCATAGATTCTGTAAACACCCTCCTCCATAACATAGGCTGACTTATGTCCTGTCACGCCGCTGTCATCATAGGATGCAAGCCAGTATTTGGGAATGTCGAACTCAAGACACTGCATCTGTCCGGGCTCAAGTACATCAGTTTTAGCAAAGCCGCAAAGCGCTCTTGAAGGCTTTCCGAGCTTACCCTGAGGCGCCTCAAAATACACCTGAACAACCTCTTTTCCTGCTTTATCACCTGTGTTGGTAACAAGAACCTCAAGAGATACACCGTCCTTCTTATCGTATGCGAATTCGCCAAGTGCTACGTCAAAGGTCGTGTATGAGAGTCCATATCCAAAGGGATAGAGAACTGCCTTTTTATCAAAGGTCTCAAAATAGCGATATCCAACGTAGATATCCTCTGTCTGGAAATTCCTCTTCTCTGAGCCGAAGTTCGCAGTTGAAGAATAATCCTCGATGTTTTCAGCGATAGTGTCAGCAAGCTTACCGGAAGGATTCACATCACCTGTAAGCACGTCAAGAACAGCGTTTCCGCCCTCCTGTCCGCCCTGCCATACATACAGAACTGCTGAAGGGTTAATCTCCTTAACCCACTTCATATCAATGATATTGCCCACGTTAAGAAGCACGATCGTGCGTGAAAATGCCTTGCAGACCTGCTTCATCGCATCCTTCTCTTCATCAGTGAGAAGATAGCTTCCGGGCTCGTTCTTGTTGTCCTGATCCTCTCCTGCGGTTCTTCCGATTATGAAAACTGCAGTATCAGATTCCTTCGCAGCCCTTTTCACAAAATCATCGCTAAGAGGCATCTCCTTCTGGAACCAGGGCTCTGCTGCCCAGCCCACACCTGTATCAAAAGGATTCTCCTTTACGAATTCCTCATAGGCCTTGCGCACATCTGCGTTTAACTTATATTTCTTTGACGCCTTAAGAGCCTCGTAAATTCCCATAACATAGTCTACGTTAACCATGCCGCCTGAGCCTGTGCCGCTCTTATAGTAATTCATCTGGCTTCTGCCAAATACTGCAAGCTTTGTGTTTTTCTCAACAGGCAGTACATTATTGTCATTTTTCAGAAGTACAATACCCTCTGCTGCAGCTGCTCTGGCTGTCTTTTTGAATTTCTCAATATCCCAGTTTTTTGCCATAGTTTTCTCCCTGTGTTCAATTTATTCAGTCTACAACTGTATTTACCCGATTATCTATGAAAAGGGGCTGTCGCATTAGATGATTAAATCATCTAGGCGATGGCCTTTTTTCAGGCCTAAAAATCGGTACTTATATCTGCTTTCTGCTCATATCTCATATTTTTAGAGTAACTTAATAGTCCGAAGATATCTTCGGATCAGATACAGGAGTTTGATTTTTAAGGATCAAAAATTATGCCGTTTTCTTTAGCTCAAAAAGATGAGTTCCTGTTCGGCCGGCCATAATCTTGTGATGCAGTTTATTGATATCGAATCCGATTGCAAGCAACACGCTTTGTGCAAGAACATTCTTCGTCCCCTTATACAAATATCTTCTGAAGTTCATGTCTTCTTTTACATTTGCAAATGAACC
>NZ_KE384114.1:0-68895 GCF_000423945.1 Butyrivibrio sp. XPD2002
AGCAAAGATAAGATACCCTGATCCGGAGATCTTTGAAAAGCAGGAAGATAAACCGGCAAGCTTTGAATTCAGGAAGTCATTTGTTCTGTTCATGGCGGCCATCTGCTTTTTTGCTTTTGGCTTTGCAGACTTCACCCTGATCACACTTCATTCGGCTAATACCGGAGCATTTAATGAATCCATGCTCAGCCTGCTATATGCTGGGGCAATGGCTGTGGATGCCTTTGCTGCACTATTCTTTGGCTGGCTTTATGATAAGGTCGGGCTGAAGGCTCTGATCATTTCCACACTATGCAGCACATTCTTCTCATATTTTGTTTTTATGACTGGAAATGCCTGGTTGATCGGAGCTGGGATAATTCTGTGGGGGATTGGAATGGGTGCGCAGGAAAGTATTATGAAAGCAGCTGTCAGCGGAATCGTCCCGCGTTCCATGCGAAGCACCGGTTTCGGAATATTTGAGACAGGATTTGGTATTGCGTGGTTTCTGGGCAGTTGGCTTCTCGGTGCCCTGTATGATTTGAATCCTGTGTATCTTGTCACTGTGTCTGTGGTATCACAGTTTCTGGCGATTGCATTTTATGCTTTATGCCTCCGGTGCAATAAGACAGAGTGCTAACAATTCCAGTTTGTTGGAATGAGCATTATATTGGAAGTTAAAGCGGAAAAGCCACTGCATCTTTGTACAGCTTCTGAAGTGTTTGTATAAATGCAGCAAGACTCTCGCGACTATCCGTTTTGTGGGTGCAGAGAACACAGTGAAAGCATTCCCTGCATTCATAAGGAATCCATGCAAACTGTCCGCTGTGGTCGTTTAAGAATCCGGGAGCAAGGCAGATGCCTTTGCCGGATGCAACATTCACAAGAGTAGAGTCGTGATCGGGACTGTTAAAATATTCGATCTTACCGGAGGAGATGAGCTTTTGCTGGACACTACGTAAAGCGTTCGGAGAGCCGCCACCTACCATGAGGGTGCGTCCGTAGATATCTTCATCTGTGATGATGTTCTTTTTAGCCAGAGGATCGTTTTTATCGACAATAAGATAGATTCCGGAGTCAAAAAGCTTGTGGACGTTGATCCCCGGGATATGTTTCGTCTGTTCTATGAGAGCAAAGAGGACATCTGACTCATCCTTTAGAAAACTTTCCACACCATTATCGTACTGAAATAGAGGAGTAACCTGAACACCGGGTTGCTCCTTTTCAAATGTGCGGATCGCCTCAGGCAGGAAGTATATAGCCTGTCTGACCATCATGGAAACCGTTATGTTGTCAGTATACCTGGCGCTGAAATTCTGTCCCTGTTCTATAGCTCTCTTCATATCCTCTCGCATACCGGAAAGGTACGTTACGAACTGCTGCCCGGCAGGAGTCAGTGCGGCTCCCTTGCCGTTTCTTTCAAATATCTTAAAGCCAACCTCATCTTCCAGCAGTTTTACCTGATAGGAAAAGGTGGGCTGGCTCACAAATGCGTTCTCTGCGGCGCGGCTGAAATTAAGAGTTCTTGCTAGTTCTATACAATAATCGATCTGTTTGGTAGTCATCGAAAATCCCCTTGATGATCAGTTATTTAAAATTTAAATCAATTATAGGATATTTGAATTGGATATTTCAAGTTTTTCATGTGATAATTTAATCAGCAAAGCAAAAGATACAGGAATGATCAAACAGATAATGGAGGATAATACGATGGCTAAAACATTGATCGCTTTCTTTTCAAGAGCAGATGAGAACTATTTTGGCGGAGCATTGAGATACGTAAAGGTTGGAAATACCGAGATCGTAGCAGAAATCATGAAGGAACTGACAGGTGCGGATACCTTTAAGATTGAGATGAAGGATTCTTATTCACCGGTCTACATGACCTGCATTGATGAAGCGAAGAAGGACAAGCAGAATAATGCAAGACCAGAGCTTACCGGATACTTAGACAGTATCGATGAGTATGACACAATCGTTCTTGGTTACCCGAACTACTGGGGGACTTTCCCGATGGCAGTCGCAACTTTCCTGGAAAGATATGATTTCACAGGAAAGACCATCCTTCCACTTTGCACCAATGAAGGAAGCGGAATGGGATCCAGCGAGAGCGATATAAAGAAGTCTGCCAAAGGAGCAACAGTAAAGAACGGCCTTGCGATCACGGGCTCTAAGGCAGCTGATTCCAAGGATGCGGTAAAGAAATGGTTTGCAGCAAACGGATTGATCTGACCCCGGGGACGGAGTCAAAGGGGTCATTTTTAGAGATATCGGAGGACTAAAGATGGATTACGAAAAGGGATGTGTTTTTGACCTGATGGAACAGGGCAGCCCCCGGGCTTCGGATCGCAACCATCAATCATGATATGAATGAACGTCATGCGATCTATACCTATGGAAAAGTAACAGTTAAAAAGAATGCCTGGATCGGGATGAACGTGACGATCTGCCCGGGCGTGACCATCGGAGAATATGCAGTTGTAGCTGCAGGTGCTGTAGTTACCAAGGATGTACCTGACTATGCCGTAGTCGGTGGCGTACCTGCCAAAGTGATCAGAATGCAGGATCCGTCTGAACAGAGGGAATGAGCCGATGAATGATGAGGAACATATCCAGGAATTATACAGGCTTTATTGGAAATATATGATAGATAAGGATGTAAATGGACTTCATGAGATCCAGTCAGAAGACTATTTCCTTTGCCATATGACGGGTGTAAAGCAAACGAGAGCAGAATTTGAAAAAGGACTTTTAAACGGCACCTTCAACTACTATTCGGCAGACCATGACAGCATTGAGGTCATGATAGATGGAGATACAGCAAGGATGATCGGATGCAGCACAGTGATCGCAGAGGTTTATGGCGGAGGAAAGGGAAGTTGGAGACTGCAGGGAGATTTTACCTTAAGAAAAGAAAATGGAACATGGAAATTGACGAGTTCAAAGGCGTCAACCTATTAATGAATGGAGGATTGTGCAATGGAACATGTAACACTTAATAACAAACTGGAATGTCCCGTAGTAGGGATCGGAACATTTATGCTTTCGCCTGCAGATGCGGAAAACAGTGTCAGAGAAGCACTTAAGATGGGATATCGTCTCATTGATACAGCAAACGCATATGTAAATGAGCGGGCAGTAGGAAGAGGTATGAAGGACAGCGGAGTAAAGAGGGAAGAAATCCTTCTGTCCACAAAGCTCTGGCCCAGTGAATATGAGAATCCGAATGCTGTGGATGAGACTTTGGAGCGCCTTGGTGTTGACTACGTGGACCTTCTTTATATCCACCAGCCTGCCGGCAACTGGCTCGCAGGATACAGACTGCTTGAGAAGGCTTATAAGGAAGGCAAGGCAAAGAGCATCGGTATCTCTAACTTTGAAGGAAAGTATATCGAAGAACTTGAGACGAAGTGGGAGATCGCACCGCAATTTATCCAGGTGGAGGCGCATCCTTATTTTACCCAGAAGGAACTGCGAAAGACTCTTGATAAGTATGGAATCAAGCTTATGAGCTGGTATCCGTTAGGACACGGCGATAAGAGCCTGATAAATGAGCCGGTTTTTGCCGAACTTGGAAAGAAGTATGGAAAAACTCCTGCGCAGATCATTCTTCGCTGGCATACACAGATGGGATTTGTGGTGATCCCCGGCAGTAAAACGAAAGATCATATCAAGGATAATCTCAACATTCTCGATTTTAAGCTGACGGATGAAGAGATGGCTAAGATTGCGGAGCTTGATAAGAATGAGAGATATTATCACAGGACAGATGAGCAGCTTAAACAGTTCGCAGGCTGGAGACCTGATTTTGAAAAGGGCTGAGGAGAAGATCAGTGAAGACGAGAATGTTAAGGGATATCGAGGTATCGGAAGTGGGAATGGGCTGCATGGCATTTTCCCATGGATACGGAAGGATCCCGGAAGAAAAATACAGTATAGAGGCAATCAGAAATGCCTATGAGAATGGATGTACCTTCTTCGACACAGCTGAAGTGTATAGCCCGAACCTTTCAGGGATTGGTCATAACGAATTGATCGTAGGCAAGGCATTAAAGGGATTTCGCGAAGAAGTGGTCCTCGCTACAAAGCTGATGCTTCACGGCCTTGGGTTCGGGGGCGTCTATAAAACAATACGTTCTCATCTTGAAGGTTCTCTTGAAAGATTGCAGACGGATGAAGAGTTTTCCGATCTTGAACAATCACTGAATGGACTAAAGGTATACGGACACAGAGGATTAGGTGGTTTTTGACGGAGGAAATAATAGTGAAGAGAAAAATGAGAATTCTAAGTCTGGTTCTTACAGCGCTTATGGTAACAGGTCTTGGCGGATGTGGAAGCACAGATAACAGTATACGGTAGGCGTCATTGACAAAGGAAACACTGCTATCGTAGCCGAGATGATCTCCGAGGAGACAGGAGCCGATATGTTTGAAGTGATCCCTGAAGATGATCACTATCCAATTACCTATTCTGAACTGACAGATGTAGCAAAGCAGGAACAGAACGATAATGCCAGACCTGCGTATGTAGGGGAGGTGCCAGATCTGTCACAGTATTCCATCATTTTTATAGGTGCGCCTGTCTGGTGGGGTGACTGGCCGATGATCATGTACACATTCTTTGAGAATAACAAAGAGGGTCTTGCAGGTAAAACTCTGATTCCTTTTTCTACACATGAAGGATCGGGGCTGTCAGGTTTTGATAAGAAGCTTTATTCAGCCTGTCCGGATGCAACGGTTTTAGACGGACTTGCCATAAGAGGAAACGACTGTCAGAATGATCAGGACAGCGTAAGGGAATCTGTAAATGCATGGATATCCGGGCTCGGATATTTCTAAGATGAATGTTATAACACAGGGCGTATAAACACTAATGTTTATGCGAACTTTTTTTATTTTAAAAATATATTGACACGGTGTCAGAAAATGATTATAATTCATACTGACACGAAGTCAGAATAAAAAATCAGGAGACAGATATATGCCAAAAGGATCACCGGAAAGAACCGCAGCAAGAAAAGAAGAAATCATAAGTGCCTGCGAGAAGCTGTATCAGACCATGAGCTTTAAAGATATCACTCTTAAAGAGATCGGGAATGAAACATCCTTCTCAAGACCAACAATATATAACTACTACCAGACAAAAGAGGAAATATTTTTGGCCCTTTTTGAGAGGGAGTACATTCGCTGGAATGAAGAATTACAATCTATTCTTCAGGAAAATGAGAAGCTTTCCAAGGAGCAGCTTGCAAACAAGCTTGCATCATCCATAGCAAACAGACAGCAACTGCTAAAACTTCTCTCCATGAATAACTATGATATGGAGGAAAACAGCAGACCTGAACTTCTTACATCTTTTAAGGTAGCTTATGGCGAGTCTATGAAAAATGTATGCAGGATTCTCACAAAGTTCTGTCCGGAGAAATCAGTGCAGGAAATCCAGGATTTTATATATGTTTTCTTCCCGTTTATGTTTGGAATATATCCCTACACTGCTGTAACGGATAAACAGCGGGATGCAATGAAGCAGGCAAATGTGGACTATGTATATCAGTCCATTTTTGAGATAACCAATAAATGTCTGTTGAAGCTTTTATAAAGCTCAGCTGACTGATACAAAACAACAATAAGGAGGATAACCGCAATGGCAAATTTACCTAAGATCGCTCTTGGTGCATGGGCATGGGGCAATGATGGAACTTTTGGAAACAATCTGACAGCAGAGAGTCTGAAACCTATTTTTGATACTGCTATGGAAAACGGACTTAATCTCTGGGATACGGCTTATGCATATGGTATGGGCACATCAGAGAAGGTACTTGCAGGATTTCTTAAAGGACTGCCAAGGGAGTCCTATCTTATTTCCGATAAATTCACTCCACAGTGTGCTGATGTATCCTCTGCTTCTGCGATGAAGGATATGATAGAGATGCAGCTTGGGCTTATGGATTTGGACAGATTTGATGTTTATTGGATTCATAATGTGTCCGGTGCACCCAAGTGGACAGAAGAGCTTGCTAAATATTTCGAGGGAAAAAACAATGTTCCTCTCCTTGGAGTATCGAATCATAACCTGGCAGAAATCAAGCAGGCAAATGAAATCCTTAAGGCTCACGGTCTTAAGCTGTCAGCGGTACAGAACCATTACAGTCTGATCAACAGATCATCAGAAGATTCGGGAATTCTGGATTACTGTAAGGAAAATGATATCCACTTCTTTGCATATATGGTCCTTGAGCAGGGAGCATTATCCGGAAAGTATGATACAAAACATCCTATGCCGGAAGGTTCTGCAAGGGCGGAGACCTATAATCCGGTGCTTGATAAGCTGGAGATCCTTAACGAAGAACTTAAGAAGCTGGCGGATAAGTATGGTGTAGGTATGGCACAGATTCCTGTAGCATGGGCCATTGCGAAGGGAACTCTTCCTATCATCGGAGTGACCAAGGAAAATCAGGTACTTGATGTAGTAAAAGCTGCAAATATTTCACTTACAGATGAGGAAGTATCTTCACTTGAAAAAACAGCTGACAGTCTGGAACTTAATGTAATCCGTTTTTGGGAAAAGGAGATGAAATAATATGGCAAAGAAAAATATCGGAGCAACACTTGCATTATATCCATGCCCTGTAATCGTTGTTGGGGCAATGGTAAATGATAAACCTACATGGACCCTGGTGGCACATGCAGGAACTGTGGCACACACTCATCTGATGGTGTCACTGGTACAGGCTCACTATATCAATAAGGGTATTCGTGAGAATAAAAAACTCTCCGTAAATGTTGTGGATGAGTCATGGCTTGCAAAGGCAGATAAGATGGGAACAATTAGCGGAAACAAAGAGGATAAGTCTGAGGCATTTGCATGGACCATGGGTGAAAATGGAGCACCTCTTATTGATGAGGCTAAGGTTTCCATTGAATGTGAAGTTGATGGGAACTATGAACTGGAAAACTTTGACCACTTTATCTGCAAGATCCTTGCTACCTATGCGGATGAAGCAGTTTTGAACGAGCAGGGTAAGATCGACTACCATACCTTTAAGCCGGTGTTGTTTGAATTCCCGACTTATGAGTATTTCGTTACCGGAGAAAGCAAAGGAAACTGTGGAAAGATGAACTGATTTTTCTGGTCTCTGGCCTCAAAAGGTCAGAGGCTTGTTTGTATAAGAATAGAGGATGAAAAATGGCAGGAAAAACTTTAGTGGCTGTTTTTTCAGCAAGCGGTGTAACTAAAAAAGTAGGAGAAGAGATTGCCCGTATCGCAGACGGAGATTTCTTTGAAATAGTGCCAAAAGAAATATATACAGATGATGACCTTAACTGGATGAACAAGCAGAGCAGGAGCAGCATTGAGATGAATGACCCTTCTGCGAGACCGGAGATTACAGGTACAGTATCAGACATGGCTTCCTATGACAAAGTAATCATCGGATTCCCAATCTGGTGGGGAGTAGCTCCGAGGATCATTGAGACTTTCCTTGAAAGCTATGATTTAAGTGGAAAGACAGTCATTCCTTTCTGCACATCCGGAGGAAGCGGTGTAGGAAGAAGTGATGAAGAACTTCATAAGAATATAAAGGGTGATGTGAAGTGGGAAAAAGGTACACAGATTAACCGACCTGATGAAGCCATCATTAAAAAGTGGCTTGATGAAGTACTGTAAACGGAAAGGAGTCAGGCAATGAAATATACAAAACTTGGAAATTCTGATTTGAATGTATCTCGTATCTGTATGGGTTGTATGGGATTTGGCGATGCGACGAGAGGGCAGCATAGCTGGACGATTGACGAAGAGCATTCTAGGGAAATCATAAAAAGAGGGCTTGATCTTGGAGTTAATTTCTATGATACGGCGATAGCATATCAGAGCGGAACCAGTGAGCAATATGTAGGCAGGGCACTCAGAGATTTTGCAAAGCGTGAGGATGTTGTTGTCGCAACAAAATTCCTTCCGAGGACACCCGAAGAGATAGAAAAAGGAATCACCGGGCAGCAGCATATAGAAAATATGATAAACACAAGCCTTCAAAACCTTGGAATGGACTATGTGGATCTGTATATCTATCACATGTGGGACTGGAATACGGATATTTACGATATCATGGATGGACTGAACCGTATCGTGAAAGCAGGCAAGGCAAGATATATTGGCATTTCAAACTGCTTCGCATGGCAGATTGCAAAGGCTAATGCTCTGGCAGAAAAAGAGGACTTTGCAAAGTTTGTTTCGATCCAGGGGCATTATAATCTGATCTTCCGTGAAGAAGAGCGTGAGATGGTGCCGTATTGTGAAGAAGAAAATATCGCACTGACTCCTTATAGTGCATTGGCAAGCGGAAGACTTTCCAGAAAGCCGGGCGAAGGTGATACAAAAAGAGCTGTTGAGGATGCATATGCGAAGTTTAAGTATGATGCTACAGCGGATAAGGATGCTGTGATCATAGGTCGTGTAGCAGAGCTTGCGGAAAAACATGGTGTGACCATGACGGAAGTATCCTTGGCATGGCTTCTTACCAAAGTGACATCACCGGTAGTTGGAGCGACCAAGCTTCATCACATAGAAGGTGCAGCAAAAGCTGTTGACCTGGAGCTTACTGATGAAGAACTTACTTATCTGGAAGAGCTATATGTGCCTCATCCGCTTGCAGGAGTCATGGCACAGAATAAAAGAACTGATGCATCAAAGAAACATGTTTGGACTACAGGTGCACAGAAAATATTAGGAGGCGAGAAATAAGATGGCAGAAAAAATCGTACAAACCGCAGGAAGAGAGCAGCTTGGAGAATTTGCACCAATGTTCGCGCATTTAAATGATGAGGTACTCTTTGGTGAGGTATGGAATGAAGAAGCAATAGATGTTAAGACAAAATGCATCATTACAGTAGTTTCACTTATGGCTTCCGGTATTACAGATTCATCGCTTTCATATCACCTTCAGAATGCGAAGGCACACGGAGTTACAAAGGAAGAAATTGCTGCAATTATAACTCATGCCACTATGTATGTAGGATGGCCTAAGGGTTGGGCAGTATTCAGACTGGCAAAAGAAGTGTGGAATGAAACGACGGAGGCTGACGCAAGATGAAGAGAAAGATATCAGCACTTGCAGCGGTTTTATTAGCTATTGGTCTTACGGCATGTGGGAATAACGAGGGTCAGGCGACGAATGATACAACTCAGACTATACAGGCTGAGAGTTCTAAGGAAATTGAAGCTGTAGACAATACTGAAGAGGAAGCACAGCAGGTCGAGACAAGCGAAGCCGTTTCAAACACAAATGATGAAATTGTGGAAGATACTTCTACTGAGAATACAGACGGCTCTGAGGAAAACAGTGGTGTTCTTGTAGTATATTTCTCAGCAACCGGAACCACAAAGGGTGTTGCGGAAAAGATTGCAGGTATCACAGGTGCAGATACATATGAGATCAAGGCGGCACAGGAGTACACGGATGCAGATCTTAACTGGAACGATTCGAATAGCCGCTCAACCAAGGAACAGAATGATTCATCCGTAAGACCTGAGATTGGAAGTGATGCAATCTCTCTTGACGGCTATACAACAATTTATATTGGGTATCCAATCTGGTGGGGAGAAGAGCCTCGCATCATGGATACATTTGTGGAGAGCTACAGCTTTGATACAGAGGTAATGACTGCTTCTTCGGAAGAGGAAGATGTGACCGATTCAAGAACTGATAATGCTATGGCCTTCTTGCAAATTACTTGAAAGTCTTTTTTATCTGCTCCAGAAATTTTTCCGCAATAGGAGTAAAGGTCTGATACTTGTTCCATATCAGATACAGCTCTGATTTAAGTTCAGGTGAAAGCGGTCTGAATACCATGTCAGTTCCTTCAGTATTTATCAGATTTTTAAATGTAAGAAGTATTCCAAGGTTTTCTCTTGCAAATACAGAGCCGTTATAAGAAAGTCTAAAGGAACCCTCAAGCTTTAATTCAGGATATCTGTCTTTGGCCCATGCTTTGATTTCATTGTTCCAACTTTGCTCTGAGACAAACAGAGGCTGTCCTGTCAGGTCAGAGACCCGGATGGACTTTTTCCTGGCGAGGGGATGAGATGAAGGCATGATTGCTCCCCACACATCAGCTTCAGGAAATTTAACATATTCGTATTTATTGCTGTCAGGTGTTTCACATAGTACAGCAAAGTCTAAAATACCCTTATCAAGCTTTTCAGTAACCTGCTCAGTATCTCCGCTGGTTATATGATAAGTGAAATTAGGGTATTTTTCTTTTAGCTTATAAATCTCTCTGGCGAGGTATCTGATCTGAAAGCTTTCTGCCAATCCAAAATATATATCTCCACCTGTTATATCATCCAGGGAGTTAAATTCCTGTTCGATCTTATCTGACATGGCCACAAGATCCTGAGCACGGTCACGCAAAAGCATCCCCTCATCAGTAAGTGAAATACTGAAGCTATGCCTGACAAATAATTTTTTTCCAAGTTCTTCCTCTAATGCTTTTAATGTCTTTGAAAGAGTAGGCTGCGATACATGAAGCAGCTCAGCAGCCTTTGACATATTTTCTTCCCTTGCAACTGCAAGAAAGTATCTGAGATTTTTTATTTCCATGAAAACCTCCCTAAAGCTGACAATTTATGTGTTATTCCAAAAGTGAATATCATGATATTTATTTTATTCATTAGCGAAAACCTGGTCAAGGATTTACTATGAAATCAGAAGGAGCAAAAAAGATGGATACAGAAAAGATTCTTGAAAGCCTTTCAGACATGGGCTGCAATGAGAAAGAAATAAGCTTTATGAAAAAGATGTATGAAGAAGGGGATACAGATACACTTCTTCGAGATCTCAGGAAATGCCGATGTCACCTCATGGATGAACTTCATGAGAGCCAGAAAAAAGTAGACAACATGGATTTTTTGATAAGACAGATTCAAAAAGAGAAATGATTAAAACGGAGGAATGTAAAATGATCAGAAAAGAAGAATTAAACCTTGTAACAGAGTGGGATAAGACCTTTAAGAAAAGTGATAAGGTTGACCACAGCAAAGTCACATTTGTAAACAGATATGGAATCACCCTTGCGGCAGATATGTATGTGCCAAAGAATGCAGAAGGTAAACTTTCTGCAATTGCTGTATGCGGACCTTTTGGTGCAGTAAAAGAGCAGTGCTCAGGACTCTATGCACAGACAATGGCAGAAAGAGGCTTTTTGACCATAGCATTTGACCCGTCATTCACAGGAGAGTCCGGAGGAAATGTGAGATACATGGCATCTCCGGATATCAACACAGAAGATTTCATGGCGGCAGTTGATTTTCTATCACTAAATGAAATGGTAGATCCTGACAGGATCGGAATCATCGGTATCTGTGGCTGGGGAGGAATGGCTGTAAACACAGCAGCTCTTGATACAAGAATTAAAGCTACGGTAGCTATGACAATGTATGATATGACAAGGGTAAATGCCAAGGGATATTTTGATTCCGAGGACAGTGAAGAAGCGAGATATCAGAAGAAAGCAGCTATGTGTGCGCAGAGACTTGAGGACATTAAGACTGGCGAATATAAGCTTGGAGGCGGAGTTGTGGATCCACTTCCGGAGGATGCACCTTTCTTTGTAAAAGACTACTATGACTATTACAAGACTGACAGAGGGTATCATAAGAGAAGCCTTAATTCCAACGGTGGATGGAATGTTATTGGCTGTGAGTCTTTTGTTAATCAGCCAATCCTTAAGTACTCTAATGAGATAAGGAGCGCTGTTTTACTTGTTCATGGAGAAAAGGCGCACTCTTGCTATTTTTCTAAGGATGCTTATGCAGATATGGTCAAAGACAGCAAGTATGCAGATAACAAGGAACTTATGATAATTCCTGATGCTGTACATACAGATTTATATGATGGCGGTGATAAGGATTATATTCCTTTTAACAAGTTGGAGAGCTTCTTTAAGGAGAATCTGAAGTAATGATAACGGTTGAAGAAATACTGGAATATCTTAATTCGAACAGAATAGAGGATATGACAGAGGAAATGCATGAATGTTGAATCGATAGAAAAGAAATAGAGGATGGGATGATATGAGTAAAGTGTTAGTGATTTCTACAAGTCTTCGTGCAAAGAGTAATTCCGACATACTTACGGAAAAGCTTATAGAGGGAGCAAAAGCTTCAGGTCATGATGTGGAACATATAAGCCTGAAAGGGAAAAATATCAGTTTCTGTATAGGTTGTCTTGCCTGTCAGAATACCCAGCAATGTGTCATTAAGGATGATGCTGCTGAGATTGCAGAAAAAGTAAAGAATGCAGATACCCTTGTATTTGCAACTCCGATTTATTACTACGAGATGAGCGGTCAGATGAAGACTCTTTTGGACAGACTCAATCCACTGTATCCTTCAGACTATAAGTTCAGGAATGTATATATGCTCTCTGTTGCGGCTGAGGATGAAGAGTTTGTGCCTAAAAAAGCTGAAAGCGGACTTCAGGGATGGGTTGACTGCTTTGAAAAGGCTCAGTTTTCAGGCTCCTTATTCTGCGGTGGCATAGGTGATATGGGTGAGGCATCCGGGAAAACAGAAGAGTTAAACGAAGCCTTCGAATTTGGTAAAGCTCTAAAATAAAGGAAGTCTGCGATGAAAACGAAAATGATTTTTCTGGCATTCTGTATGACCATAATGTTTTGCATGAGCGCCTGTGCAGGGACAACCAAAAACACAAGCTCAGATCTGGGTGCTGTAACTGAAATATCAGCATCAGAAAATAATGAAACGGAAAGTCCAGAAGAGAATGTTATGTCGGAGGGAACAGCTATGTATCAGCTTGCCGTAGAAAATAAAGCAGCAGAGGATGAAGTTATTGGAGATAGTACTATGACAATGAAAATCGGCGATACAAAAGTTAATGTGGATTGGGAAGACAATCAGGCTGTAGAGGCACTGAGGAATATGGCTGAAGACGGTGATGTTACAATTCAGATGTCAATGTATGGCGGTTTTGAACAGGTGGGCTCAATTGGACAGAGTCTGCCGAGAGATGATAAGCAGACAACAACGAGTTCAGGCGACGTTGTACTATACTCCGGAAATCAGATGGTAGTGTTCTATGGTTCTAATAGCTGGTCATATACAAGACTTGGACATATATCTGATAAGAATGCGGAAGATATGACTGATCTTCTTTCCAATGGAGATGTTACTATAACCATTAGCATTGAATAAAACGGGCTTTTTTTGAAAATGTCCATAAAATGTCCGCATAATGCAGCTTTTCCAAATAATAATAGGAGTATGGTTGAAATTGTCATGCTCCTTTTTTAGATTTCAATATTTCTTCAAGGATACTTTGGTACAATAGGAATATATTTAATCACAGAGGTATTCCATGAAAATATTGCTTGTTGAAGATGAAAAGAGAATGTCCGAGGCATTATGCGAAATCCTCAGGCAGGAAAAATATGATACAGATGCGTTTGCAGATGGAATAAGTGGACTTGATGCTGCAAGAAGCGGCATATATGATCTGCTTATTCTTGATGTTATGCTCCCCGGAATAAATGGATTTGACATAGCCAGAACTGTGAGAAGAGAGGGAATACAGGCTCCCATCTTAATGCTCACTGCGAGAGCAGATACTGATGATAAGGTGAGTGGCCTGGATAGCGGAGCAGATGATTACCTTACAAAGCCCTTTGAGACAAAAGAGCTCCTGGCAAGGGTAAGAGCCTTGCTTCGCAGGAATAACATGCAGAAGACAGATGATACCGGAAATCTCGTATCGGGAGACCTTAAACTGGATAGAAACAGGTCAATGCTTATAAATACTGAAAATGGCATGGATGTACGTCTGTCAGAAAAAGAGCTGCATATCTTGGAGATCTTCCTTGCAAATGAAGGAACTATTATCGGAAAGGAGCAGCTTGCTGTTAAGATATGGGGATTTGACAATGAAGCTGAGTACAACAATGTGGAGGTCTATATCTCTTTTACCAGAAAAAAGCTTCAATTCCTGGCTTCAATGATGGAGATAAAGGCGGTGCGCGGTCTTGGATATGAACTGCGAAAGAAGGAGTAGGAATGGCAAAAAAGCTTGGAAACAGACTTTTTAAAGCTTCACAAAATAAGATCACAGCTACGATAATGGGGCTTCTTACACTGATCCTTTTAGGAACCCTGCTGACTATTTCACTTACTACTTACAGCGCAGTATACAGGAATAATCAAAGGATCCTTGAAGTCTTTCTTGATGACTACATCAATGGAAATGGCCCAAAAGAAGCGCCGAAAGATGCCATGGGAACTCCTGAAGATAGAATTGCCACAGAGGCTGCGGTTATGTATCTTGTGGAGTTTTCTTCTGATGGAAGCGCTGTTGGAATAATGAATGATGTTAAGCCCGTAATGAGCGATGAAGCACTCAAAAATCTTGCAGCGCAGCTAATGACAGGTGGGAAAAGACGCGGAATAAGCGGTAGGATGATATATCGCATCGCTTCAGATGAATCATCAGGGAGAAGCTATGTGGCAATGATGGATAATACCCTGATAGATGGCAGTATGAAAACGCTCATAATGAATACAGTTGTATTTGGCGCTGTTGCCCTGATAATACTGTTCTTTGTTTCCTTGAAGGCGTCTAAGGAGATAATGAAACCTGTCGAAGATACATATCAGAAACAGAAACAGTTTATCTCAGATGCGGGACATGAGCTTAAAACTCCCATATCAACAGTCGGTGCCAATGCCGAGATTTTACAGCGCGAGATTGGGAACAACAGGTGGCTTGACAATATTCTTTATGAGAACAGACGCATGAAAGAGCTCGTGACAGGACTTCTGGATCTTGCAAGGACAGAGAACATGGAAGCAGTACATACAGATGTTGATCTTTCCAGAATTGTTACAGGCGGGATATTGCCTTTTGACTCGGCTGCATTTGAGAGAGGCTTGCTTCTGGAGAGTGAAATTGAGCAAGATATCCATGTAGAAGGGGATCCAAACCAGTTGGGACAGTTGGTAGCTACACTTTTGGACAATGCTGTTTCACATGCTGAAAAAACACAAAATGCCAATGAAAGTGCCGGTAAGATTTTAGTCACTCTCAATGCAGAGGATAAATGTGCCGTGCTTAAGGTATCCAATCCGGGAAAAGAGATTCCTGCAGAGGAAAGAAAACGGATATTTGAACGCTTTTACAGAACAGATTCATCCCGGGAGCTTAATGGCCATTATGGTCTGGGGCTTGCAATAGCAAAGGCTGTTGTGACAGCCCATGACGGTGAAATCAGTGTGGAATGTGATAAGGGAATTACAACATTTATAGTCAGGATTCCAATTCTGAAATGAGCAGGTTATAAATTCTTTAAAAACCTTCAAGCTTTCTTCAAGTTTCATTTTATATCATATGCCTGTCAGATAAATAAACCAGATTGATCGGAGGCATATATAAATGAAAATAAAGAAGATACTTGCATTATTAACAATTGCTGCGCTGACAGCATCGCTTATCGGATGCGGCGATACTGCTTCAGAGAGTGCAACAACTCAGGAAGCAGCTTCTGAGGTATCAACAGAGCATGAGACTGAAACTGAGGCAGCTGCCCAGGTCGAAGATACTGATTCAAAGAGTACAGCAACATCGTCGCTGGAGGCAACTTCTGCAGAGGAAAGGGCATCCATAGAGAAAGCGCTTAACCTCGCAAATAACGATGAAGTAACCTGGTCCTATGACAAAGATGCGGATGCCTGGGTAATGAGCATTGTAACAGCAGTTGCCAATGCGGAAATTGAAGACGAAGAAGGTGTTTCTGTTTGTGTACCGGGAGCATATATAAAGGGAATTGATACAGATGGTGATAGAGTGGAAGATATCACTGCCGCAAGCTATACAGAAGATGTTCACGGACAGC
This sequence comes from Butyrivibrio sp. XPD2002, assembly GCF_000423945.1. Lineage (GTDB taxonomy): Bacteria > Bacillota > Clostridia > Lachnospirales > Lachnospiraceae > Butyrivibrio. The sequence goes on from NZ_KE384114.1 coordinate 15,877, forward strand.
TTGTGATCGATTACGAAGCAGAAGTAACAAGCTCGAACGGGCAGATATATACAGCGTCCACCGCTCCTATAATTCTGAATACCGGAGCTGCAGGTTACAGCTCTTCCTCTAACACAAAGGCTTCAACATCTTATGCCTCTGAAGGCTATATCAATGTTTCCTGCGGAAACAGAGGAAAAAATGACACTGTTACAGATGAGAGTGGAAACGAGTACTATACAGGAGATGCACCGTCTTGTCTGGTGGATCAGAAGGCAGCATCACGATTTGTAAGATACAATATATTATTGGGCAATCTTCCTGGAAGTACAGAATACTGGGTTTCTACCGGTGGAAGTGGCGGCGGAGCACATGCAACCATGTTTGCAGCAACATCAAACAGTTCTGATTTTTATGATTATCAGATAGCGGTTGGGGCTGTTGGTGTTTACGTCAATGAAGATGGCACTTATGACACAACAGTTACCATTGATGGCGTGACCTATGATCTTTCTGATGGAGCATGGGGGGCTGTTGCATATTCACCTATCACTTCTTTGTATGAAGCGGATATGGCCATGGCTTTTGAGTACTACATGGATTCTGATTATGATTTCAATACTTCATTCCAACAGCAGATGGCAAAGTACCTTTCAGAAGAGTACATGAATTACATCAATGATCAGAATCTTTCGGTTAAAGAAGCTGATGTGGAGCTCGATATTAATGGTGATGGAGATACAGATGATACTATAGAGCTCTCTATTGAATATGACGAAACGAAGTATGCTGACACCAACGGCTATGGTGGAACATATGTTGATTTCTACCTTGCAGAATTTGTTTCAAATCTGCAGTGGTACCTTGATAACCTGGATTATGCAGATGGTTGGACCTGGTTCGGTGAAGATGGCAATGCACTTTCTGACGAAGAAGTTGCAGCTATGACATCTGAAGACAAAGCGGCTGCTTTTATAGAAGGCAGATATGCTAAGAGCAGTACATCATCAGGCGGAATGGGCGGCCCTGGTGGTGGAATGCCCGGAGGCCATGACGGAATGAAAGGCGGGCCTGACGGTGATATGACCGGAGGACCAGGTGGTGACATGACAGGAACACCTCCTGATATGGCTGGAAATAACGAGACTTCAGAAAAAACTGAAGGAGAGGACAGGAGCTTTGCAAATGCTGATGTTGCGGCAAACTCAGCAGGAGACACCATGGATGTAGGAACTCCTGATGCAGGTACAACCCAGTCAGCAGGAAGCAAAACAGATTCATCAAATTACTCAACATATGAAGAAATGCTTGATGCTTACCAGAGTGATGTTGCAGAAATATACGAAGGCGATAAATATGGAAATGTGATTGTTGATCTTTATAATCCGCTTAATTACATAGGCGACGAAGGCGGAACAGATCCTACATGGATAAGGATGGTCTGCGGAGCATCAGAAGGTGATATTTCAATGTTCAACTCACTTAACCTTCAGATTGCATTCCTTTCTTCAGGAGTTGATGCTGATATCGAATGGCAGTGGGATGGCGGACATGTACCGTCAGAGATTCTTGGAAATTCTCTTGCTCTTACTGTAGATGCCATGTATGGCGAGTATGTAGACGGAGCAGTTAAGATTACAAAGTCTGCAGCTGAGCCGCAGACTGAAAATGGAGATGCTACAGAGGCAACCGGAACGGATATAAGCAGCTGGGTAAATTATGATGATACATCTGCTGTGACATTCACAGTGGCAGATGCGGTCAGCTACAGAACAGCTCGTGCCAGCAAGTCTACTCCGGGATTTGATGTAATCGATTATGGCCAGGAAGACTATGTGTTTGGTGATTCTGAGACTGATGCCAGACATTGGAGTAAATGGGTATTAAAGGTTCTTGAAGAACATCAGGAGGAGCTTGAAGAGTTGTTTAATAGTGGTAAGTAAAAATATAAGACAGAGTTGGATAAAATAGCATGATTTCAGAAAAAGAAAGAAATTATCGGTATTAAAGAGAAAATGCATTTTCATGATAGAGATCCCGTAAAAGAAAACGGCAGAAGGGGTGTAAACCTGATCTGCCGTCTTTTTTACTTATAAACATTGACATATCGCGAAAGATAGATATAATAAATGTATGGATAAGATTGAAATTTTTAAAGCACTATCAAATGAAACACGGCTCAGCATAATTGAGTGGTTGAAGGAACCGGAGAAAAACTTTCCGCCGCAGGGAGGACATTTTGATGATGTGGTGGATCTGAAAGGCGGTGTGTGTGTTGGAAGCATCCGCGACAAAGCCGGGATATCACAGTCAACCGTATCTCATTACCTAGATATGCTGCAAAAAGCAGGCTTGCTTCTTTCTGAAAGACACGGAAAGTGGACATATTACAGACGGAATGAAGAAATCCTCGCTGCGCTGGCAGACTACTTCGGTCACGAAATTTAAGTTGTGCATAGATTAGACGGGATGAAGATCCCGTTTAATTTAAATCCTTACATATCGACAATACGAGATATAAGGATATATAGAAATGAGGAGGAATTCGTATGCATTTTTCATGTGGAATCGTTAGACCGCCTTATGAGGCTGGTTCCTGTTTTTTACAAGTAACGTCGGGTTGTTCGCATAATAAGTGCCGCTTTTGCACTTTTTACAAGGAAGCACCTTTCTCCGTATCTCCGGAGAGTGAGATACGGGAGGATCTTCAGGAGATCCGGGATTCCGGATGGAAGGTAAAGCGGATTTTTCTGCAAGGCGCAGATCCGTTCCTGCTGAGCTACGAGAGGCTTAAAAGAATCATGGACTTGATTAAAGAATACCTGCCCTGGGGTGTTTCTGTCGGCGGATATGGTCGGGTTGACAGCGTAAAGAACAAGTCTGTGGAGCAGCTTAAGTCACTGAAAGAAATGGGATATGACATGATCGTATTCGGAATAGAGTCAGGTGATGATGCGGTTCTTGACAAGATGAACAAAGGATATCATGGAAGTGATATCGTGGAGCAGCTCTCCAAGATGGATGAGGCGGGAATGCATTATTCCGTCATCTTCTTATATGGGCTGGGAGGTCATGATTATGGTATGGGGCATGCAATAAAAACGGCGGAAGTGTTAAACCACCTGTCGCCTGTCAGGGTGCTGGCTTCCGGACTCTCCATCTTCCCTGATACGCCGCTTATGGAAGAAGTGAGAAGGGGTGAGTTTGTAGAAGCTACAGAGACAGAAAAGATACAGGAACTATATACTTTTGTGAAGACGCTTGATATCCACACTCTGCTGGATGCGACGAATGTCTCCAACATGATGCCGGTATACGGATACCTTCCGGAAGAGAAGGATAAGATACTGGCGATGCTCAAACAGGGTGCAGACGAACAGGGAGAAGAGCGATTGCGGATGCGAAGAGACAGCATGAGAAGCCTGTGACCTGGAAAGGGACAGGAATAATATACAAAAGCAAATGAACTAATGGAGGGCATTATGAAACTGACGAAAATCTTTGAACCGATCACGATCAACAAGACAGAGTTTAAAAACCGTATGGTAGTCTCTGCAATGGTTACGAATTACTGTAATGAAGCCGGAACACCGACAGAAAAATTCATGGCTTATCATGAACACAAGGCAAAGGGCGGATATGGGATCATCATTACAGAGGATTTTGCCGTAACAAGGACTGCGGGGGCATCGAAAACACTGGCTGGCCTTTGGGAAGACAGACAGGTAGAACCTTGGAGAATGTTTACGGAAAGAATTCACAAGGCAGGTGCAAAGACCATTGCGCAAATCTATCATGCCGGAAGAGAAACGTCCAGTCAGATTACCGGTGAACAGCCGATTGCTCCGTCTGCGATCAAAGATCCTACTATGCCTGAAACGCCGCGTGAAATGAGCATTGATGAGATCCATGATCTGGAGAAGTCGTTTGTGGACGCTGCACTGCGGGCAAAGGCTGCCGGCTTTGATGGGGTAGAGGTTCACGGTGCTCATGGATACCTGATCAACCAGTTTGTCTCTCCATTTTCAAACAAACGCTGTGATGAATATGGAGGTACCACCGAGAACCGGACAAGATTTCCGCGTGAGATCATACAGGCGATCCGTAAGGCGGCGGGTGAGGATTTTCCGATCTTCTATCGCATGAGTTCTGAAGAATATGTTCCGGGAGGACTTGAAATAGAGGAATCGAAACTGATTGCAAGACTGATGGAGGATGCCGGTGCGGACTGTATCCATTGTTCACAGGGCGTATTTGCGACCGGACATATTATCATCCCGCCTGCACCGGTTCCTGTCGGCGGCTTTGTCCATCACGCGGCCGCATTGAAAACGGTCGTGGATATTCCGGTTATCGCAGTCGGCAGAATCAATGACCCGATGCTTGCGGAAAACATCCTTGCATCCGGAAGCGCTGATCTTTGTACAATGGGAAGGGCTTCCCTTGCCGATCCCGAAATGCCGGAGAAAGCACGCAGGGGAGACTTTGCTTCAATCCTCCATTGCATCGGCTGTGTCCAGGGATGCGCAGGGGAACATGAGCAGGGGCATCCAATCCGCTGTCTTGTAAATCCTCTCACCGGCATGGAAGATTTATATGATGTTTCTCCAGCTGCAGAACAAAAAAAGGTAGTGGTTGTTGGCGGAGGAGTTTCGGGATGTGAAGCAGCAATAGCAGCTGCAGGCAGAGGACACCATGTTACACTTCTAGAAAAATCGGGAGAACTTGGCGGTCAATGGATCGCAGCTTCCATCCCGATGGCAAAAGGGGATTTCTCGTCTTTCATTGTCTGGCAGAAGCACATGCTGGAAAAGCTTGGCGTTGAAGTTCGTTTCCATGTTGATGTTACCAAAGATACATTAGAGGAGATGAAGCCGGATGCCGTCATTCTTGCGACAGGATCAAATCCTGCAATGCCGCCCATCAAAGGACTTCGGGAATATGGTGTTGTTGCACAAAAGGTACTCAGGGGAGAAGCAGAAGTCGGCAACAAGGTCGTTGTGATCGGAGGCGGTCTTGTAGGTGCAGAAACAGCGGATTATCTGGCTGAGCATGGCTGCGGGGACGTGACGATAGTAGAAATGCTTCCGCAGATCGTGAAGGATGGCGAACCTGCTCCTACCTATTATCTGAAAAAGAGAATGGCGGAGCATGGAGTAAAGGTGCTTACCTCTACTGCAGTGCAGGAAGTGAAGGAACACGGCGTCGTGTACAAGAAAGATGATTACTGTGCTGAGATCTCAGATGTTGATACTGTTGTGATCGCTATCGGTGTCCGTGCAAATACAGTCCTGGAAGAGTCTTTAACTGACTGCGATTTTACAATCGTATCTGTCGGAGACTGTCATGAGCGCGCTAAGAATGGATACAGGGGAATCCAGGAAGGCTATGAGGCTGGTATTCTCATATGATGAAACAGGAAGCTGATTTGAACAGTGAGAAGCAGATATATCTTACCTGTGAAAAATACTATATTTTGAACTTCTTATCTTTGCGGCAGGCATGATGGGGGCATATACCTTCAATCTGCGCGGCGGTGTGTTCTGCAATGCGTAGACTGCCAATGTCGTACTTATGGCGCTGGCATTTGGAAAGGGCGAAATAGCAAACGGGGTGTATTATCTGATTCCTATAAGTGCATACATCGCGGGGGTAGCTATATCAGAAATTCTGCCACGCAGGGTAAGAAAGATCCATTTCCTAAGATGGGATACATATTTAGTGGGATTTGAGATGCTTATCCTGTTCTTGATTGGATTTTTGCCTTTGTCTGTACCAGTGCAGATCGTGCAGGTGCTGATCAATTTTATCTGCTCGATGCAATACAATACGTTCCGGCAGGCCGAAGGGATAGATCTATAGAGGTATATCTCCACAGAAGTAATAATGATAGAACATAAAATCCGAAGTTATGATATGTGTGCTTGACAAAAATACTCCTATATCGTAGTATAAAACTACGATATAGGAGTATTAAATTATGAAGACAAATGGTGGATTTCTTGTTACAAAAATAAAACAGCTGGGTGATCGTATATTTGAAAGGATACTGGCAGAAAAAAACATTGATGCATTTAACGGAGCTCAGGGAAGGATTCTTTATGTCTTATGGCAGGAAGATGGAGTTCCTATTAAAATTATTTCCGAGAAAAGCGGACTTGCAATTACTTCACTTACAACCATGCTTGAGCGGATGGAAAAAAACGGACTGATAAGCCGCAAAACTGATGAAGCTGATAAGAGAAAAACTCTTCTGTTCCTCACAGATAAAGCCAAAGAACTTAAAGAAGCTTATGACTCCGTATCAAATGAGATGGGGAATATTTATTATCGTGATTTTACGGATAAAGAGATTCTTCAGTTTGAAGAGTATCTTAACCGCATCAGGGTAAACCTTGAGGAATGGAGTGACAAATGAGTATTTGTATTAAAGATCAGATTCAGAACATGAATCTTGTTATAGGGTGTACTGTTGGATGTCCGTACTGCTATGCCAGAAACAATACGAGGCGTTATCACATCATAGATGATTTTGAAAAGCCACAGTTTTTTCAAGGAAAGCTTCGTATGATGGAAAAGAAAAAGCCGCAGAATTTTCTGCTGACCGGCATGAGCGATCTCTCGGGCTGGCATGAGGAATGGAGAGAGGAAGTCTTTAAAAAGATAGCAGAGAATCCTCAGCACCAGTTTCTTTTTCTTACCAAACGACCGGATCTTCTGTCTTTTGAAACAGATCTTGATAATGCATGGTTTGGCGTTACAGTTACGAGAAAGTCTGAGTTATGGCGTATTGATGCACTGCGGAGCAATGTGAAGGCAAAAAAATATCATGTTACCTTTGAGCCTTTGTTCGATGATCCGGGTAAGGTTGATCTTACAGGCATTGACTGGATTGTGGTGGGAACCATGACAGGTGCAAAGAGCAGGACTGTTAAAACAGATCCCGGGTGGGTTTATTCATTGACAGAACAGGCTCATGAACTGAACATTCCGGTATTCTGGAAAGAAGATCTTGTTCCGATTATGGGAGAAGAAATGATACAGGAAATGCCGGATGCTTTTAACAAAGTGCTGGAGGAACAGAGGATATGGAACAACCAGAAATCAAAGTAAATCATATAGAAACAAAAAGTGTAATGACAAAATCGAATACTCCTATTGGAGGATATTCGGTGAATCCCTATGTGGGGTGTCCCCATGCCTGTAAATACTGCTATGCATCTTTTATGAAACGCTTTACAGGGCATACGGAGGAATGGGGAACTTTCATGGATGTGAAAGACTGGCCTGAAATAAAGAATCCAAAGAAGTATGCCGGCCAGAAGGTGATCATTGGAACAGTTACGGATGGTTATAATCCGCTAGAGGAAACATATAAAAATACAAGAAGACTTCTGGAAGAACTAAAGGACAGTGGTGCGGACATACTTATCTGCACAAAGTCAGACCTTGTACTAAGAGATCTGGATCTGCTAAAAGAGATCAATGAAAATAGCAGACTTACAGTATCATGGTCAATCAATACTCTTGATGAAGAGTTTAAAGATGATATGGATGCGGCAGTAAGCATAGAAAGAAGGCTTGCTGCAATGAAAGAGGTATATGCGGCAGGCATTCGTACAATTTGCTTCATTTCACCCGTGTTCCCGGGGATTACGGATATAGAAGCAATCATAGACAGGACAAAAGATCAGTGTGACCTTGTATGGCTTGAGAATCTGAATCTTCGCGGAGGTTTTAAGGCAGATATCATGAAATACATTTCCGATAAACATCCGGATCTGGTGCCGCTGTATGACGAAATTTATAACAAAAAGAACCGCAGCTATTTTGAAACGCTGGAAAAGAAAGCAGAAGAGCTGGCTAAAAAGTATGATTGCAGGTTTGTTGATAATGAAACTCCGTATGAGAGAGTAGAGAAAGGACATCCAACAATCGTAGATTACTTTTACCACGAAGAAGTAAGAGGAACTGCCAATAGTGGAAAGAGAAATGTAATACATAATCCTTGATGGAAGAATAAACCGGAAGTTAATCGCAAAACTTCAAGTTTGTGCATATAGAAACACTTTTGTAAAAAGGGAGATACATTTTTATGATAGAGATCCCGTAAAAGAAGCTGATTGTCGATTATGGCAGTCAGCTTTATTTTTTGCATTGACATGCACGCAATGACTACATTAAAATGAGGGTAGATAAATACACGCATTGACTACATTGATGGAGGTAGCCTATGAAGAAAGATATTTATGATGTAGAAGGCATTCAGATTGAAGTTGAAAGAACTGACAAGGATGACAAAGAGGCTGAGCGTCGTAAGACAGCTTACATGTTTAAAGTAATCAGGAAACAGTCAGGTATGAATCGTACAGAATTTGCCAAGTGGCTTGGAGTTCCTTATAGAACTATGCAGGAGTGGGAGCTTGGACGTAGACAGATGCCTGACTATGTACTTCGTTTGATTGCCTATAAGGTAGCAAATGAAAAGCGTGAGGGGAGTATCTGACGGAGAGCCACAAGACGGTTCAGAATATCAAGGAAAGAAAAGGTTTCGTCGTACATATCGCAGATGCAAAGCATGTCGTAGAGGCTGATTTCTTTGGAATTGCAAGTGGTAACAACATGAAGGACAAGTTTGAAAAGAGCGGACTTACTACAGTCAAGTCTGACCTTGTAGATGCTCCAATCATCAATGAGCTTCCTATCGCCATGGAGTGTGAGTTTATCGAATATCAGAGTGACGAGACAGGAATGGGAGTTATCTGAAAAGTCGTAAAAACCTCTATTGAGGAAGCAAATATGTCTGGAGACAAGGTTAATATAGATTCTCTTGAAGCTATCGCCTTTGATCCTTACACACATGGTTATTATAAGGTGTCCGGAAGAGTCGGAGAGGCTTTTTCAGATGGAAAGAAGCTCTTTTGATGGACAACAATTTACAATAATGAAAAAGCTGAGGGCTCAACCTTCAGCTTTTTCTATTTCTTTAATATATTCAAAGCCGAAAAGTTCAATCTGATCCAAGACCTTCCTGAATTTTTCGCCCATTTCGCTAAGACTATATTCAACTCTGGGAGGAACTTCGGCATATACCTTTCTGGTTATCAGTTTGTCATTTTCCAATTGTCTTAACTGTCTGGTCAGCATAGCTCTGGTGATGTCCGGAATATTCCTTTCAAGTTCGTTAAAACGTTGTGTTCCTGTACTAAGCTGAAAGAGTATAACTATGGCCCACTTACCTTGAAGGACTCTTTGAGTTGTGGCATAAGGACATTGACCGTAAATGCTTTTCATTAAAATTTTCTCCTTGTATTTCCGCAATAGTATCAAAAATGTGACTATGTATTATAAATGTTCGTACTTGTTTGAAATTGCCTAAGGGATAAAATGATGATACAGCAAACAAAAACAAATATCAAATACATGGAGGAAAACAAAAATGTCAAATTTCAAAAAAGTAAACGTAACAGAGGCTCCTAGAACAGAACTTCATGATGCTCTTGGTTTAACGGGAGCAGAGATAAGTATCAATCATCTTCCTGCAGGAGCAGGTGTTCCCTTTGTACACTCACATAAAAATAATGAGGAAATCTATCTTATTCTTTCCGGAAAGGGTAAGGCTGTAATTGATGGAGAGGATGTTGAAATCGCTAAAGGTGATGTGGTTAGAATTTCACCTGAAGGAAAGAGACAGTTTCTTGCTGCGGAAGATTCAGAGTTAAGCTATGCATGTATCCAGGTCAAGGCAGGTTCAATTGGTGGATTCACTGCAGAGGATGCAGTGATGTACTGATCCTCAAAAGACACCAGCTTTTTCCATAACCATGGACGAGACTACGAACAGCCGACCGCCGTTCCAATGCTTACTGAAGCTTATAATCTTCCAGCAAAGAAAGTAATTCATATAGTAGGACCAATTGTTCAGTACAAACTTACTCCTGAATTGGAAAAGGATTTGGAGAACTGCTATAGAAACACTTTGGATATGTGTGCTGAAAATAGCTTGAAGAGCGTTGCTTTTTGCTGTATTTCAACAGGAGTATTTCATTTTCCTAACAAAAAAGCAGCTGAGATTGCCGTTGCGACTGTATCAGAATGGCTCAGTGATAATCTTGGTAAGGTAGAAAGGGTGATATTCAATGTTTTCAAAGATGAAGATAAGGCCATTTATGAAAAACTTATATGATGATATGCCTAATGGTTATCAGGAAACTATAGAGAAAGGGCGCTGCATGTCCGGTGGACATGCGTTTAGCGCGGACCGGAACGGAGTGGAGACATGAATGCTGTGAGATACTTTACTAGAAGTATGTCCTATGGTAAGGGAAGCAAAGAAGAGCAAATAAAAAGGCTTTTGCATGAAATCAAGTAAGCAGAAGCAATTGTCATTGGAGCAGGAGCGGGACTATCAACATCTGCTGGCTTAACATATAGCGGCAAGCGTTTTGAAAAATACTTCTATGACTTTGCCAAAAGATTTGGAATAAGAGATATGTATTCAGGTGGTTTCTATCCGTTTCCGAGCGAAGAAATACGCTGGGCCTGGTGGGCAAGACATATTTATTTTAACAGATATATTGATGCTCCAAAGCCAGTGTATAGGGATATTCTTAAGATGGTTTCCGATAAGGACTATTTTGTGATTACCACAAATGTAGATCACCAGTTTCAAAGAGCAGGGTTTGACAAGAAAAGACTGTTCTATACTCAGGGTGATTATGGTTTGTTTCAGAGCGTGAATCCTGCTATTCAGAAAACCTTTGATAATGAAGAGTGGGTAATGAAAGCTATGGAAGCACAAGGCTTTGTAAGAGATGATCAGGGAGTATTTCAGGTACCGATTGATGGTAAGCTACTGATGGAAATTCCTTCTGAGCTGATTCCAAAGTGTCCTGATGACGGCTCTGATATGACTATGAATTTTAGAGCTGATGATTCTTTTGTCGAAGATGAAGGATGGCATAGGGCATCTGCGGCATATTCTGATTTTATTCGTAGACATGAGAATCTTCATGTTCTTTATCTTGAGCTGGGAGTAGGAGCTAATACGCCCGTAATAATAAAGTATCCGTTCTGGCAGATGACGCTGGCAAATGGAAAAGCGGTATATGCCTGCTTAAATTATGGTGAATCATTCTGCCCAGAGGAAATTGCAGATAGAAGTATATGCATTGATGGTGATATAGGAGAAGTATTTGAAACGCAGATTTCTTAAATGTCTGCAAAATGTCCGCTTGCTGTCTGTTTTCAGGCGTTTTTGAGTGTGTTATATTTACAATGGACAAAGAAATGAGGAAAAAGACTTTGGCGTTACACTGCCGGAGAAGTTCCTGTAAGGCCTTTTACCTGTTCCTACTGGATGCAGACTCCTTTCGATAAGCGGAAGGAGTCATTTTTGTGTGCTTTTTAAACTGGCGGATATAGTGCTCCGTGGTGTCATATCCAACAGCTTCAGCTATGGTGGCAACACTCATGGTAGAGTTGGCAAGAAGATCCTGACTCCGCTCTATTCGCACGGTCCTGAGGATCTCGGTGTAGGTCATTCCCGTAAGCTCTTTTATCAGTCTTGAGGTGTACTCGTTGGAATAATGGAATTTCTCGGAGAGGTCCGAGAGAGTTACCTCCTTGTAATTCTCCTGAATATACTGGATAAGGGCATATCGCTGTACATCTATACGGCTGTCAAACAGCGGCATCTGAACAGATTCCGAGTAGTTTCTTATTATCAGATAAAAATCAAGAAGCAGGGTATTTGTGATGGCCTGGTAGTGGTATTCCTGCCTGTTGAGGGATTCTGTCAGCATCCAGATAAAGGAAGTAGCTATACCATCATCGGAGCCTGTATGGAACATGATGTAGTCGTTGGCCTTCTTGGCATATATATTGTTCAGGAAAAAAGAGCTGAGTATATTCGGGGTGTTCAGGAAGGAATAGAACATGGAATGTAAAGTATCCCTTCTAAGCATTATGTTTATGACTATGGTGTCGTCAAACACGCTGATGGAATGTTTGATCCCGGGAGGAATAACGCAAAAATCTCCCGTACGCATCTCTATGGTTCTTCCGGAGATGGTCTGGGAGCACTTGCCGTCATAGACGTAGCTCAGCTCAAAAAAGGTATGACTGTGCTCAATGGCCGGTGAATACCTCTCATGCTTTTGTACCACTATACTGTCATTATTTGACAGATCGAAAAAGAAGGAATCTTCGAATACCTCTGGTATTGTCTCGGGCTTTTCCAGAACCAGAAGGTGTCTGTCTAGAACAAACTTCATATCAAGACCATTAAGAAAAGCCTTCAGGCTGTCTTTGTCCATCCTGGCAAAATAGTAGTCTCTGTAAAATTTCTCAACTTCGGTAATGTCGTATATGTGCTGCTTTACCGCTGTATGATCCATATCCTTAAGTCCCTTATATATCTGAAATGAACGTCTGATTAAAACAGCTAAATAATACCCCTAATGAAGGAAAATGTCAAAAAAGTTCATATTAGTATCAGAAAAAGTATATTTACATCATAATAAGTCAATAAAATTGAGCGATTATGTGAATTATGTAAAAGCCATTTACTCAATATAATGAATCCATAAACAAGCAATGTCTCAGACAGAAAGGATTCATTGGTTATGAATACTCCGATTCTGGAAATGAAAAACATAACAAAAAAATTCGGAAGTGTGACTGCTCTAAACGGAGTAAACCTTGAGGTTTACCCTGGAGAGATAAGAGGTCTCATAGGTGAGAACGGTTCGGGCAAATCCACCATATCATCCATCGCGGCGGGAATGCAGAAGGCAACCTCGGGACAGATGTTGTATGAAGGAAAGGCCTGGGAGCCCGAGAGCATGATCGATGCTCTGAACAAAGGTATAGGAATGGTGGTCCAGGAGAGCGGAACTATAACGGGGATCACCGTTGCGGAAAATATTTTTCTGGCAGAGATGAAGAAGTTTAAGAAGGACCTTCTTGTGGATAGAAAAAGACTCTTTGAGGAAGCGGACAGAGCCCTTTCCAATATAGGAATAACCTCCATTTCCGGAAGGGATATGATGGATAGCCTTTCCTTCCAGGAGAGGAAGCTGGTGGAAATCGCAAAGGTCATACTTAAAAAGCCCAGGATCCTGGTGATAGATGAAACCAGCACGGCACTATCTCATGACGGAAGACAGATCATGTACGGCATCATGAAAAAGATGAAGGAAGAGGGCGGATCATTAATTTTTATCTCCCATGATCTGGAGGAAATAATGGAGGTCTGCGACACTCTGACAGTCCTTAGAGACGGTAATCTTATAAGGACCTTCGCTAAAGAGGAATTTGATGAAGATCTTATAAGGACCAGCATGATAGGAAGAGAGATAGATGGTGATTACTACAGACCGGACTTTAACTGCAGCTTCCTTGATGAAGAAGCCATTGTGGTAAAGAATCTGTGTTTTAATGACAAGCTTAAGGATGTGTCTCTGACACTTCACCGGGGAGAGATCCTGGGAATTGGAGGACTTGCGGACTGCGGGATGCATGAGCTTGGAGAGGCTATATTCGGAGCGCTTAACCCCGAGAGCGGAGCTGTCATATCCCCAAGAGGAAGGCAGATAAAGTCTCCCCACAACGCAATGACTGACAAGATAGGCTATGTATCCAAGGACAGAGACAGAAAATCCCTTTGTCTTGAGGCCAGCATCAAGGACAATATCGCAGTTGCGGGAATGAACATATTCAAATCCGGGGCGGGACTAATAACCAGGTCCGCGGAAAGGAAATATGTAGACGAGCAGATAGAGGTCCTGAGGATCAAATGCTCGGGGAGAGATCAGGTAGTAGCACAGCTCTCCGGCGGCAACAAGCAAAAGGTAGTCTTTGGAAAATGGATAGGTTGCGGCAGTGAGATCCTGATACTGGATTGTCCCACAAGAGGTGTGGACATCGGTGTCAAACAGGCAATGTATCAGCTTATGTCAAAGCTTAAGAGCGAAGGAAAAGCCATTCTCATGATAAGCGAAGAACTTCCTGAACTCATTGGGATGAGCGACAGGGTCCTTATTATGAAGAACGGTGAAATAACAGGAGAATTTAAGCGAAGTAAAGATCTGTCCGAGAGCGACATCATAGGATGCATGATCTAGGAGGCAAAAGAAATGAATATAAAGAAAAATATAAACAGGCAGAATATCATAGCTCTTTTGCCCCTGGCGGCGCTGGCGGTGCTCTTTTTGGTCTTCTGCACCGTGGTGAATGCAAAGGGTTACAGACTTGATATGTATCTGAAGATTGTGTTCAATGAGGCGCTGGTTCTGGCGATCGTAGCGACGGGAGCAACTTTCATCTATACCCTTGGAACCTTTGATATCAGTCTTGGCGCTTCCACGCTGTTTTCGGCAACTCTCGGAGTAATGGTCTACAACAAAACAGAGAATATAGCGCTGATGATGGCGGTGATACTCCTTACGGGAATTGTGTGTTCGCTGCTTAATTCTGTACTGGCCTCAATCTTCCACATACCGGCCTTTGTAACCACGGTCGCGATGATGTCAGTACTGTCAGCAGTATCAGCTCAGATAATTACGGTGAACGGAGGAGCGCTGGGCGGGATAAACATTCCCAGCAGCGTAGTAAAGCCCTTTGACAATATGCCCTTCAAGATAGCGGTTCTTTTGCTGTTCTTTGCAGTCTCAGTCTTTGTATTCGAGTTCACAAAGGCAGGAAGAAGGATGAAGTTTGTGGGAGGGAATCCTCTCTGCGCCTATCTTACAGGCATCAAAGCCGACAAGTATACGATACTGGCTTTTGTGATGGCAGGTATCGGTATAGGGCTCGGAGCATTCCTTACTCTTGTATATACCCCTTCGGTCACTACGACAACGGCTTCAAGTATAGGAATGAATATCTTTATAGCCATAGTATTTGGTGGAATGCCCATATCTGGAGGCGCAAGATCCAGGATATACGCCGCACTGGTTGGAGGCTTCTCATATATGCTGCTTAACGACATTTTGGAGATTGTGATAGATTCCAGTGCAGCATACGGAATAACACAGGTGATCAGCGCAGTTTTCTTCCTGATAGTGGTCTATATCACAGGAATGAATTACAAAACCGCACTATTGCCAAGATAAAGAACTTTAGAAAAACGGAGGAAAAATTATGAACAGGAAAGTAACAAAGGTACTCGGAATTGCCATGGCAGCAGCCATGACCGTAATGACAGGATGTGGCAGCAGCGCACCTGCTGCGGTTTCAGACACAACAGATAACAGCGCTGATAATGCGGTTGCAAGTGAAGCTTCCGCAGATCAGGGTGAAACTCGTAAGATTGGTGTACTTGTTGCAGACGTCAGCGGCGAGGAAGCACTTGGATTTAGAAACTACTACGAGAAATATATTCAGAACAACTATAACGTAACCTTTGATTATACAGATGCTCTTGCCAGCGCTGAGGATGAGAAGGCAGCCATCGAGAAGTTTGCATCAAAGGGATATGACGCTGTTATCTCACTTTCAAGCAGTGACAGAGCTCAGCAGATTGAGACCTGCGAAGAGTATGGTATCTATTATGCAGTTGCATCCGGCGTACTTGATGAGAGTCAGTATGAGACCTACAAGACCTATGAGCATTTTGTAGGCCAGGTTGGACCTTCAAACGAGACAGAGTTTGAAGCCGGCAAGGAGATGGGTAAGTATTTTAAGGATAAGGGCGTAAAGAGCGTTGCCATCTACGGAGCGTTTATCCCCAATCCTATGCACGTATACCGCGCAGCAGGTGTGATCGCCGGACTTGGTGATACCTACGGCGGAACAGATGATATGAACGGTATGATCGGACAGATATTCCAGGATCAGGGTGTTGACCTTACAAAGATTTCTGGAGATGTTGAGGTGGTAGCTTACCTTCAGGGATATGGCGACACAACCACCGACGAGCTCAATGCAGCGATCCAGAAAGCACCTGAGGCATTTATCTCAGTGGGAATGGCAACAACCTTCTTTGCCCAGACACTTAGTCAGGAGAACATTCCTTTTTCAGATATCGACTCCTTTACAGCCATGAACAGCGAATCAATGAAGAATGGCTCTCTTGAGTATCTTGCTGGCAAATATTCATCTTCCATCGGACCTGTATTCGCACTTGTAATGGATGCGATTGACGGAAATGTTATTAGAGATCCCGAGGGAAATGCTGTCTCCTTTACACAGGGCTATCTTGTGGCAACAGACGCAGAATCCTTTGACAAGTACTATGTAAACGACAACGGAGATACACCTATTATTGACAAGGCAAGTCTTGATGGCATTATCGGTCAGGACGTTACCTATGATGATGTAAAGGCACTTATCGAGAGTAAGTGATGAATGGAGGCAGTTCATGAGCACCCTTAAGAAAATTTTAAAGACATTGGCAATCCCTGCTGCTGTGGCAGTGGTATTGGAAGGAATATGCCTTGCAAACGGGCAGACTATCATATCGGGAGCAAAGAGCTTTGATAACTTTGTGGTGTATACCGCCATCGTTATGATCACCACCATGGCGCTCTCCATAAACTTAAACAGCGGAAGATTTGATTTTTCCCTGGGAGCAATGGCAGGACTCTCATCTGTGATAGGTGCAAAGATTACCTACAGTTTTCTCAAAGGGGGCTCCGGTTCTGCACTTCTTATGATGGTGATAACGGTTCTTGTGGGAGCACTGCTGGGACTTATATCGGGAGTCGTGTACTGCGCTTTGAGGCTTCCGCCCATCATCGTCTCTCTTGGTGTGACCCTGATATATGAGGGAATAATGTATACCATAACAGGCGGAAAATACCTTATGAGTGAGGTTCAGAACAAATCCATGTCAGGATTTATGGGGACCTGGGTCTACGCAGCTGTTATCATTGCGTCGGTTCTTATCTTTATAATCATTGTCTTTGAGCGGACCTCCTTCGGCTATGATTACAACGCCCTTAAGTCAGGACAGAAGGTAGCTGTAGCCACCGGCATCAATGAGGCTAAAAACGCCCTTATCTGCTACACGATCTGCGGCGGACTCATGGGACTTGTGGGTATGCTGAATGCCGCAAGAAATACCACTATAAACGGAGGTCAACTGAATTTCGGAAGTATAGCCATAATGTTCACGGCCTTCCTTCCAATGTTCATTGCAGGCTATATCGGAAGATTCGGAAATGAGAAGGTGGGCTTTTTACTTTCTGCCCTGTGTATGTCCCTTCTGAATTCCACCTTTGCGGTTTTCTCAAACCAGATAAATGCCACGACTCAGTCGATCATAAACGCAGTACTGCTGGTGATCTTTTTAATCTATTTAAACAATAATCATTTGATCAAGAGAATATTTGCACATGTATAACGAGAAATTATTAGGGGAAGCGACAGCTCTTTTCCCTGAAATAAAGAAAAATAAGATAAACGAATGTAAGTGTATCGACTTAATGAAGGATGGGGATGTCATAAAAAGAGATCCCCGTCCGGCATATAGGTCTATCGCACTGAAAAAAGACGACTCCATCATCCTGGATTTTGAGGACCACTATGTGGGGTACCTGACCCTGGACCTTGGCTATGAAGGGGCTCACCCCGACTCTCCGGTACTTCTGAGGATCCGTTTTGCGGAAAGAGAGATCGAGCTTTTTGAGGATGCCTCAGAGTATAAGGGCTGGGTATCACCGGCCTGGATCGAGGAGGAGCTGATCCATGTGGACATAGTGCCCTCTGTTGTGGAACTTGACAGGAGATACTCCTTCAGATACGTCAGGATAGAGGTGGTCGATATCAGCTCCAGATTCTCCTTAAGGGTAAATGATGCAGCAATCACAGCAGTATCCTCTGCCCCGGATGAAGCTCTTTTGCCCTACTACAGCAGTGATGAGCTGGACATGGAAATTGACAGGGTGGCTGTAAAAACACTCCATGACTGTATGCAGACAGTCTTTGAGGATGGGCCCAAAAGGGACAGAAGACTATGGATCGGAGACCTTCGAATTCAGGCTCTGGTGAACTATGTCACCTACAACATGAATGACATGGTAAAGTCAAATCTTTATCTGTTTGGAGCTTTAACCCAGGAGGACGGACGGGTGGGAGCATGTATATTCCTTGAGCCGAAACCTGAGGTCGATGACACGAACATGTTTGACTATTCCCTGTTCTTTATCGTGATTCTTCTGGATTACTACAAAAAGACCGGGGATAAAAAAGCTGTGCTGGATCTTTTTGATGTATGCAAAAGACAGATTGAGCTGGCTAGGCAATGCTTGGATGAGCGCTTTGTGGTAAGGAACTCGGATGTTCTTGGCTGGTGCTTTGTGGACTGGAATCTTGCCCTCAATAAGCAGGCCTCCGCGCAGGGAATTTTCATGTATGCTCTTGAGGCGGCTATCGAGCTTGCCCAGTGCGCAGGAGATGTTCTTGCGGAAGAGGAATATGCGCAGCTTTACCTCAAGCTCAAAGAAGCTTCCAACAGATTCCTTTTTGATGTTGAGAAGAAGCTCTATGTAAGCGGAGCAAAAAGTCAGATCTCTTTTGCCTCGCAGATATGGATGGTGCTTGGAGGAGCAATGGAAGGTAAGGCAGCAGAACGCCTCTTTGACAGAATGGAGGCCTGCCCTGAAGCGATTACCATGGTGACTCCCTACATGTACCATAACTACATAGATGCACTTATTAAAATTGGAAAAAAAGATGTGGCTCACAGGAAAATGTCAAAGTACTGGGGAGGGATGGTGGCAAATTCCGCCGATACCTTCTGGGAACTGTATAATCCGGAAAATCCCAACGAGTCGCCCTACGGGGGCACCATTGTGAACAGCTACTGCCATGCATGGAGTTGCGGACCGGCATATTTTTTGAGAACCTATTTTAATGATACAAAGGATGAACTGTAAATGAGCATAAAGATTGATTACAAAGCAAACCCGTTCTACCTTGATGATGAGGCGATAAAGTGGGTAGAGGATACCTTAAGGAAACTTAGAGAAAAGGGATATGGTCTATCCATTGGCTTTTTAGGTTGGATTAAGTTAACTCGTCTATAATGAGACTGTAAGTTGAGAACAGGGCACGTTTTGATCCGGTGAATATGCTTACTGCGAATGGTAGCTCGCAATATAAAATACTCCAAAACTTTTATGATGAACAGGAACAAATATATGGAGGATTTTTATAATGTTCAAGAAATTAGCAACTATTTTGACAACATGTGCGATAACCGTATCTGCAGTAGCTTGTGGAAGCCAGGCTCAGCAGGTAGACAGTATCCAGACCGATTCATCGGAAAGTACAGAGGAAGAAAGTGCTTCTTCTGAAGAGGTAAAAGAAGAAGCTTCAGATTCTGCTGCAGAAACTGAAACAACTACAGATACCGGTTCTGCTGTAGAGCTGGGACTTGTCAGTAACACACTTGCTGAAGATGAAGAGAGTCTAGTGGAAACATATACAGATCTTTTTGATCAGCTCACCTATACTGATGAAGAAACAGGTCTTTCTATTACATATAATCTGTACCTGCCTGAAGGATATGATGAAAATTCAGAATACCCCATGGTTGTGTTCATAGGTGATTCGACAACTGCAGGAACCGATGCTGAGTATTCGCTTACACAGGGGCTTGGCGGCCTTGTATGGGCGACCTCAGAGTGGCAGTCAGTATATCCGACCATAGTAGCTGTACCAACATATCCTGAAACAATTCTTGATGACCATGATGGATATAGTACAACAGAATATGTTGAGCTCACCAAGAGATTTATTGATTACATGTCAGATGAGTACGCAGTAGATACTGATAGAATCTATGGAACAGGTCAGTCCATGGGATGCATGACGACACTCATACTTGCATCGGAATACCCGGATTTATATGCTGCGTGTATGTTTGTTGATGGTCAGTGGGATACGGAACTTCTTTCAAATCTGGAGGGGCAGACCTTCGTTTATTTTGCAGCTGAAGATGATACAAGTGCATGGACCGGAGCGCAGGACCTTATGGCCAGATATGACGCAGATGGCGTCACCTACACATATGCACAATGGGACGGAACATGGTCGGCAGATGAGCTTTCATCAGCTGCATCAGAATTACTCAGTGGAGAAGCTACAGGAGCATACTTCATATCCTGGAAAACAGGAACTATTGATGCAGGAACAGGCAATTCACCCATGGGCGGTGGAGATGGCAGCTTTGGCGAAAGAGGAAACGGCGGGCAGATGAGTTCTTCTGAAGAAGGAGGCCTTTCAAATCCCGAGGCTGCTACAGACGCTTCTTCAGATGTAAGTGAAGATAAGCCGGCAATGGAAATGACCGGCGAGAAGCCTCAAGGAATGATGGGCGGAAATGGTGGAGGCGCCGGAGGCGGAGCTTCATACCATATGGCTTCATTCGACTACGCCTATAACTGTATAGCAGTTATGGAATGGTTATTTCAGCAGTAACAGATCATAAGATTTTAATGTGAATCATTACAAAATTACAGCAGCTATGGAGAAATCTGTAGCTGCTTTTATTAAGTAAGGTAAATTGTGATATCATTTTAGTATGAGTCTACAGGTGTTAGGAGTGCTTTGCCATGAACAAGAATGAGAGCAAGTATTTTAAGTCAGCGGAAAAAATGCATACAGCGTTACTGACACTTCTTGACAGTAAAGATTTTGAACTCATTTCTGTTAAGGAGATATGTGAAACTGCTGGCGTAAACAGATCCACCTTTTATCTTCACTATGATAATGTAAATGATCTTCTGCAGGAAACTGTGGAGGCTGTATATAAAGATTTCTTTGGGCGCTTTGGTGCTGAGGGGCCGGGAGCACTTGATGTTGATGAAAAAAATGAGGATGAGCTATTTCTTGTAACACCCAAGTATCTGATGCCATATCTGGATTTTGTGGAAGAGAATCGCAAGCTCTTTTACCTGATGTATGAAAAGAATGAGATGATGGGCGCTGAAAAGACCTATGAAACATGGTTTAAAACTATATTTGGCCCCATTCTTACAAGGTTTGGAGTTCCTCAAAAAGAACAGCCACTTATCATGGTCTTTTATCTTAAGGGCATTATCGGAGTTGTCACTGAGTGGGTACGAGGTGGATGCACCGAGTCAAAAGATGAGATCATAAGCGTCATACAGAAGTGTATCATCAAGCCATAAAGCAGTAAAAACACTATATCGAATTTACAAATCAACACTTTTTACAAAACGTGTCGGGACCTGTACTCCCGAAATCAACACATTTTGCAAAAAGTGTTGTTCTTTTTGTGTGCTCATTTTCCTATAATGACTTCAAGCTAAAAGCAAAGAGCAAAAAAACAAATTGAGAATAAGAAAGGAAAAGATAAATGAGCAAAACAAATAAGATGTATCTGGTAACAGGAGCAGCAGGATTTCTTGGAAGCACAGTCTGCAGAAAGCTTGTTGATAGAAACGAAAAAGTAAGGGCGTTTGTCCTTGAAGGCGACAAGTCAGCAAAATATCTTCCTGAGGAAGTTGAAATAGCATACGGCGATCTTTGTAACAAAGATGACCTGGAAAGATTCTTTGAGACACCTGAAGATACGGAAGTCATTGTGCTTCATATAGCGAGCATCGTAACAGTAAATCCTGATTATAGTCAGAAGGTTATGGATGTAAATGTCGGAGGAACAGAAAACATCATAGAGATGTGCAGGAAGCACAATGTATCAAAGCTTGTTTCAGAGGAGAGCGGTTGCAAGCAGATGAAGTTCTTTTTACCAATATCAGTAGCAAACCTGATTGCCGGGGTACTTGAGAAAAAGGCTAAGAAGACTGGAGAAAAGCCTCTTATGACAACATTCTCCGTTTACAACCTTGCAAGAAACAACCGATTTGATTCAAGTAAAGCAAGTAAGGATCTGGGTTATACCACAAGGTCATATAGAGAGACCATACGTGACGAGATCAGATGGCTCAAAGAAACAGGAAAGATCGCATAAAAAGGACATTCAAGAGAAAAGAAGGAGAAGAATACGATGAACGATTTAGATAAGGTTTATGCAGAAAGTGTTGCAAAGGATTACATGCCAAAGGAAACAAATAAGGTAAGGCAGCTTAAAAAGCTTGATGAAAGAGCAAAGCTTCCGGCATTTATAACAGCCATGACACTTGGAATTATTGGGACTTTGATCTTTGGCGCAGGGATGTGCTTTGGACTTAGCGTCTTTGGAACAGGAGTAATTTTCATGGTCATCGGGGTGCTTCTTGGAATAGTAGGTGCTGCTGTCTGTATCATCAACTATCCTTTATACAATAAACTCCTTAAAAAGGGTAAGGAAAAATATGCCTTTGAGATTCTGGAACTTGCTAAAGAGATAACAAATGATGAAATACTAAGATCAGATAGGTGAGGAGGAGATGTGGCAGACAAGGAGCCTTGAGAAGGCACTGATGCGGTTTTTCTGAGCAAAGCAATATCCGTGCATAATTGGACTTAATAAGTGTAATAGGAGATGCAGCGCGACTTGATATGTAATATAGAGTCAGATACATGTGGGACTTATCTGTGATTTGGTAAGTCCCGATTATTTGACAATCAGACCGACAATCTGTAGGCGAGGGGGTAACGCATGGAAAAGCAAATGAAAAGGTATGTGGCATTAAGCTATATTGTGTTCTGGTTTATGGTGCTGGGATTGTGTGGGACCGCAAGTATGGTGTTTCACTGCTCACCGGTTGTAATGAGAGTTTTGTCAAATGTCTGTGCATGGGCACCTACAATTGTGCTGCTAATAGGTTTTAAGTATTTCTGTCCGGGACAAACAATAAGTGAGTTTTATAAAAAAGCCTTTGGCGGAAGGATCAACATAGTTACATTAGTGGTTTCAGCCATTATAACTCTTGGGGCGACTCTTATTACGGTGCTTTTGCTATCTTTGCATCAGGGCAGAGCATTTAGTGAATACTGGAGCTTTGGAGCATATCCATTTTGGGCATCATTTCTTTTTTCAATAACGACAGGACCTACAGGAGAGGAATCCGGATGGAGAGGGTATCTTCGCCCATATTTGAACGGAAAGTACAGCTTTTTTAAAGCATCTGTGATCCAGGGAGTTATATGGGCATTCTGGCATACAATACTATGGTTTGTTGATTCAGATTACATAGGGATCCAGATGATTCCATATATCCTATCCAATGTCATCGTAATGACCGGACTTTGTTTTATCATGAACTATTTCATGGAGAAAAACGACAATCTGATTTATGGCATAGTGATCCATTTCTGTTTTAATTTCCTGTACTGTTTCCTGCAGGTTGATATATGGTTCTACGCCATTTTGTCAGTGGTGTATATTTTGATAATTGCGCTCATATGTTTAAAAAAGAAAGCTGAGGTAGGTCATGATGAAAAACAATTTGATTGATAACATGCTTGGGTGGGCAAATGATAAAATCGGAGAAACAAAATACGCTGGATGGCTTTTAAATAGAACAATTATGATTGTGTAGGAGGTCACTTTGAGCAAACGAACTATAACTAAAGAGGAACTAAAGTCGGCATTGCAAAAGCTTGGAATTGAAAAAGGAATGACTTTGGAAGTGCATTCTTCACTTAGCAGTTTTGGAGAACTTGAAGGTGGTGCAGAGACAGTCATAGATACATTAAAAGAACTGGTTACTGAAGAGGGCAGTATCTTTATGCCTGCACTCAGGCTGAGTAAAGAGTTGGATCTCTCAGAGGAAGATAAGAAGCTTGGGATTACTGTTAAGATAAAGATATTGGAGGCTGATGCTGAAAAAACAGCGATGGGTATTGTGGCTGATACTTTTAGAAAGCTTCCTGACACTTATACCGGAGCAGACACTATAAGTACGTCCGGATGGGGTAAACATGGCGGGGAAGCACTAAGTGGTGGGTTGGATTATCCGATTCATAATGGTGGGAAAGCACTTTTACTGGGAGTTGATATTTACAAGCTTACGGCAATGCACTACGTGGAAGGAATAACCCCGGATGATATAAATGATATCTATACTCCGTCAGAAGAAATTTGTAAAATCTATCCGCCAGATAAGTGGATGATAGAAGCCGGGCATCCGCCGGTGAAGGCATGGTACAAGATACAGGATATGGCCTATGAAAAAAAACTTATAAAAGAAGCGTTTATCGGTCCTTGTAAGGTGATGTTTTTTGATATATGGTCAGTAGTTTCTTTATATGAAAAAGAATTAAAGCAGGATCCATATGGACTATGGGGGTTGCGGAGTACAGAATGAAAGCTCCGATATATCATTACATTAGATGTTATAAATGTACCGATGAGTTTGTGAAATGGCCCTGGGTTCTTAAGCACTTCTACAGCAACAAGTGGGCAAGGAATATTACAAGAGAAGAGATGGACTAAATAAATTCAAAAAGGTACTATATATTTCTTTTCGAGCATATGATAACGTCATAATAGGAACACCTATAACGAATAAATAAAGCTTAAAAGGAGTATGCTTATGAAAAAGAATATCCGTACCGTTTTATTTGGAGAGCTTGTACTTTTCATCGTTGTATTTCTTATCAGTACCCTCGGAACCAGCTTTGGTTTTTCTGCTGTTGCATGGTTTCTTGATGTGCCTTCGCTGATTCTTGTTTTACTTATTCTGATTCCCGGACTCATTATCATGGGTGAGTGGAAAGATTTTTTGAATTCATTCTCAGTAGGGATAAAAGATTACAGACTTCTTGAACTAAAAAATATTATAGAAGCCGTAGGCGCTGCCCAGAAGCTTACTGTATTTGGAGCTCTTTTTGCCATCATAACTTCAGCAATAATTCTTATGGGAAATTTATCTGAGCCGGAAACGTTTGGACCAAGCCTTGCTGTCTGCTTCCTTTCAGGTTTTTATGCAGTAATAATCGAGTTTTTTCTTCTGCCGCTTAAGTTAAATGCCGAGCGTAAGATGAATGAAGAGATGGACATGGAAGATGAATGATCCCGGAATTACAAAGGAGCAGTATCTTAATATAGCTCGTAAATTCGGATTTACGAAAAGAGAGCTTGAACTCGGATACCTTAAAGTGTCGGGGTTTTCAAATCATAGAATTGCTTATATGCTCGGAATTTCTGAGCAGACGGTAAAAAATCATTTCACTCACATTTATGAAAAGGCGTGGGTTCCCGGAAGAAAGGAATTCCAAGAGCTGTTTACACAGAATGGATAGTGATTATGGAGAGATCAGTTAAAAGAGCTGTCATAATAATTTTAATTGCAAACGTCATCCTGATAGTTGCTGCTATTTGCGGGAGAATACTGAGCAGATTCGTTTATGAAGATCATCTTGATGAGCCTTTGATCACAGTTGATGATACCGAGATTACCTTAAGAGAATTTGGATATTATATATATAAAGTAGAAGAGTTTGTGCAGAACCAGGCTCTTTTGTATGATCCTGAGAATCCAAAGCACTGGTGGAATACCCACTTTTCAGCCGGCATGGATTCTCAGTTTGTCTGTGATTACGCCAAGAAGGTGGCAGTTAACACTTGTATATCAGATGAGATTTATTATAAAAGAGCTCTTTCTGAAGGAGTTGTATTAAGTAGCGCGGAAGAAAAACAAGCAATGGTCGAAGCAAAGATGATCTTAAGCAGCATGACCGGGAATCAGCTTGCAAGAACAGGGTTGGATGAAAGCATCCTCACTAATATGCGGATAAAACATGCTCTTGCAGTAAAATATGCCAAATTTCTTGTAAATACCTGTGATTTAACAGGATATTCCGAAGACCCAGAAAAGCTTCTAAACTGGGATGGCGTGTATTATCAAGAAAAGATTCTACCGGAACATACAGTAAAGACTAATGATAAGGTTCTGGATAAAATAACGTTGGGAAAAATAACAGTGAATTATGAGTAATTCTATATGCCTTACAGAGGACCTGAGTATTTTCAGTCCGGTGAATATACTTATAAGTGCAGCGTTACCGGGGATTTCAGCTGGTTTCAGGGATGCGAGGAGATTTATTGCAACAATACCAGAGTTTATGAATGCTATTTCCATGGGGGAATAATGAAGTAGTCAGAAGAAAAAAAGACTTACACGAAAACAAAATATCTGCTATAATCTGCAATTGCTGATAAAAAATGAAGATTTCGAGGTATTATTGGAAACGCACATTCTGGCCGGGTGATAACGAACAACACGGAGGTCTTCCCCATTTAAGAAAGAGAGGAACCCCTATGTTACCACAGAGCAAATTACAGGATTTGTTTTTTACTGCCTTTATGGCATTTGTCATGGTTTATGCCATGATATGCTACAACATTTCACTGAATGTTGGCGGAATGCAGAACTTTATCTTCCTTGCAGCATTCAAGGAAATGCTTATCATGTGGCCGATAGCCATGGCGCTTGAACTTTTATTTGTAGGAAAACTGGCTCAGAAGCTGGCTTTTAGATTCGTCACTCCGGGAAAAGACCCTATGATAATGATCATACTTGCCATCTCATCAATGTCTGTGTGCCTCATGTGCCCGCTTATGAGCATGGCAGCGACAATCCTTTTTAAGGATGCAGGCAGTGAATTCGTGGCTGTATGGCTTCAGACGACAGCGTTGAACTTTCCTATGGCTCTTTTCTGGCAGATATTCTTCGCAGGACCGCTGGTAAGAAATGTCTTCGGATTTGTTATGAAAAGAATAAAGCAGAAATAAGAATTGATGAAAAACAGACTAAAATCCGTGTACGGAGCTGGTCTGTTTTTTATTTTACGTTAATATATAATTACAAGAGAGGATGACCATGAAAAAACTTACAGACTGCAAGAAGATCAGGCATTTGACCGATCAGATCAGCGTTGAAAAAGTATACCCGCTCTCAATATTAGAGGGGATTCAAAGTGGCGAGATATATCTAATGCTGATACAAGGGAACGAGAACTAAGGCCATATTTTAAGTTGAATGACCAGATACAGAAGATACTTGTTGTGAATAGACCGATTGGTGAAACATTTGATGAAAATGGTTTCACAATCATAGGAATTACTGATTTTTTACTGAGATACATAAGGTAGAGAAAGGCTTATATATGCGAATCGAAGTTTGCGGAGGATATTATGCTAAAAGATTATGAAATAAATAAACCTGTCCTTGAAACCAATGGAATATCGTAAGGCGTTTGACACAATTCCAGAGCAGTTTGATAAGTTCAGACCTCGTTACAGCCCTGAGCTGTTCGAATTTTTCATCAAGGAAGCCAACATTGGAGTTCAGACTAAGGTGCTGGAAATAGGTTCGGGAACTGGTCAGGCGACGGATCCGATTCTGGATACCGGCTGCGATTATAATGCCATTGAGCTCGGGGAGCATCTTTATGAAAAGATGAAAGAAAAATACGGAGCAAGACCGAATTTCCATATCGTGAACGACGACTTCATTACACACGATTTCGGGGAGCAGAAATATGATGTGATATATTCTGCTGCAACGATCCAGTGGATTCCGGAGAAGTTCGCTTTTTCCAAGACGTTTGAACTGCTAAAGCCTGGCGGAACGTTGGCGATGATGTATCTGATCGGGGATTATAAGACGCCCAATGAGGAGTTGTACAGCAATATCCAGAAGGTTTACGACGAATATTATAAGCCGGTGACGGAATACAAGAACATGAAAGAGCCATTTGACTATCTTCATGCGACCGACTATGGCTATGTGGATCTGACGCGCCATGATTTCTATGGAAAACGCACTTTTTCTGCGGATGAATATGTGATGTATTGCGGCACGCACAGTGATCACATTTTAATCCCGGAACCTTATAAAACTAAGTTTTTCGAAGGGCTTCGGAGCGCGGCGCTTGCGGGCGGAGATAAAGTCGAGTTTTGGGATACCTATGTGCTGTATCTGACGAAGAAAGCGGCGTAAGCGCATGAAAAATCATCTCGGAATTTACCGAAAAATATTGGAGTGAAAAACAGACTTAAATCCGTGCAAGGAGAAGGTCTGCTAATGACAATTTGATTTTAATGTACCAAGACACAAATTAGATTTGTAGAGGAAAAATATTATGGAACACAAAGGAACAAAGAAGATAGAAACCGAACGATTAATTCTTCGACAGTTTACCAAAGAAGACGCAGAAGTTATGTTTAAAAACTGGGAGAGCGATTCAAAAGTTACTGAGTTTTTACGCTGGCCAACAGCAACAGATGTTAGTGAGGCGGAACAGGTTCTTGATGAATGGGTCCGGGGGTATGAAAATAATGATTTTTATCAGTGGGCAATCGTTTTAAAAGAGATTGGAGAGCCCATTGGTTCTATTAGTGTCGTAGATAAAAATGAAAACCTTGATATTGTTCATATAGGATATTGTATAGGCAGCAAGTGGTGGCATCAGGGAATAACAACAGAGGCATTTAAAGCGATAATTCCTTTTTTCTTTAAAGAGGTAGGTGTAAACAGAATTGAATCACAGCATGATCCCAATAATCCTAACTCGGGAAAAGTAATGGAAAAATGTGGATTAATATACGAAGGAACGCTTCGTCAAGCTGATTGGAGTAATAAAGGTGTTGTAGATGCTTGTATGTACAGTTTATTGAAATCTGAATGGAAGAAATAAGTTAATTCAAGTTTGAAAGAAGAAAAGATATGAGTGAATATATTTATGTTAATTTGAGAGAAAAGCAGGAATTAAGGGAAGAAGCAGCAAATTGGTTTCATGAAAAATGGGGAGTACCAACTGAAGCATATCAGGAATGCATTGATGCGTATATTGCTGGGGAAACAGAATATGGATGGTATGTGTGCCTTGATGGAGAGAAAATTGTTGGAGGTCTTGGAGTTATAGACAATGATTTCCATGACAGAAAGGACCTTACTCCCAATGTTTGCGCGGTTTATACTGAGGAAGATTATCGCTGCCAGGGCATTTCTGGAAAGTTGCTTAACATGGTAGTGGATGATATGAAGTCCAAGGGTATTACTCCAATCTACCTGGTTACAGATCATCTTGGATTTTATGAAAGATATGGATGGGAGTTCTTCTGCATGGCACAGGGAGACGGAGAGCCAGAGCCTACAAGGCTTTACGTCCATAGATAATGGGAAACTGTCCGTGGCAAAAGCGGAACTACACGTTGAATGTCACAATATAGTACAGAGCATGAAATATAGAGGTTGCAACAATCTCTATATTTTTTTGTTAAAAAAGATACGAAAAAGGATTGAATAGCTGTTGACTCTGATGTTAGGTAATAGTTTATAGTTTATTATAGCTTAAATAAAACGCTCAGGAGGTAAGGATGAAAGTCAACAGCGTATATTCGCCAGATGTTTATAAAAAGATAATGCTGGCTGATTCAGATAAAAAAGATGATATCTATCGCTATGATATGATGTTGCCCTTTCAAGGAAAATGGGAATGTTATCATATCCCCTTGAAACCAAAGTTTCCAGGTGGATATGACATCATTATGGCTAACAATAGATTAGGAATAATGGCGCCATCTGATGTGGACAGCGACATTGCAGGGCAGATAGAGCAATTAGAAAATCAGCAGATGTGGGAGTCTTGCAATAGGGCTATAGAAGAAGCTCTTACCAGATTTGAAAATCAGGGAATAGAGCTAAAGGTGCAAGAATATCTTTTCACAATTCTTCTGGCAAATCCCCAGAATGCTTATACAATCATGAATGAAGGATATTGTGGTGACGGAGGAATCCCTGGATATATTATGGGATGGCTCGTTCCTTCAAAAGAGACCATCAAAAGACTTCCAGCCGCCCTTACACATGAGACTAATCATAATATCAGATACCAGTACATCAAGTGGACAAATGATATAAATCTTGGTGAGATGATTGTGAGTGAAGGATTAGCAGAGAACTTTGCCACAACAGTTTTTGGTGAAGAACTTCTTGGACCATGGGTCACCAAGACAGACATGGAGCTAATGCCTCTTATAAAAGAAATTATCTACGATGGTCTCGAAGTAACTGGTTTTGACAATATCACATCATATCTTTACGGCGATGAAATGGCCAGGATTCAGCATTTCCCGGAAGTTGGGCTTCCATATTGTGCAGGATATGCCACAGGCTATTATTTGATAAAGTACTATTTAGAAAAGACAGGGGTTCCTATAGAAAAGGCAACGATAATTCCGGCAAATGAGATTTTGAATGAAGTAAAGGAATTTTGGAAATGACCTCGTGGGGACGGGGTTATAGGGTCATAATAGAATACGATTAGTATTGAAGTGAAAAACAGACCTAAATCCGTGCAAGGAGAAGGTTTGTTTTTGTTTTGTGATACTTTTGTTTTAGAGTATTGTATTAAAATGAAGATATTACAAGAAGGAGAATGAAAAACAATGAGTAATTATATAATTCGTTTAGAAGAAAAGAAAGATTATAGAGAAGTTGAAAACCTTGTAAGAGAGTCATTTTGGAATGTGTACCGCCCCGGATGCAGTGAGCACTATGTAATTCATATGCTCAGGGATGACCCGGCATTTGTTCCGGAGCTTGATTTTGTCATGGAGCAGGACGGAAGGCTTATCGGGCAGAACATGTTCATGAAAACTGTTATTGAAGCTGATGATGGCAGGGAAATCCCGGTACTTACCATGGGACCGATAGGAATCACGCCGGAGCTTAAGCGCAAGGGCTATGGAAAAGAACTGCTTGATTACTGCCTGGAGAAAGCAACAGAAATGGGATTCGGAGCAGTTCTTTTTGAAGGAAATATCGGATTTTACAGCCATTGCGGATTCGATTATGCAAGCAAGTTTGGAATTCGTTATCATGATCTGCCTGAGGACGCAGATTCATCATTTTTCCTGTGCAGAGAATTGATCCCAGGATATCTTGATGACGTAACCGGAGTATATCAGACCCCTCAGGGCTACTATGTTAAAGATGAGGATGTAGAGGAATTCGATAAACAGTTTCCACCCAAGGAAAAGAAAAAGCTTCCGGGGCAGCTATTTGACTGATAGGAATTGAAAATGATGATTGAAAAGACAGATGGAACACATATCGGAGAAGAGGGTCTCAGGTTTATTGTTTATAAGGAGCAGAAATAATGTATTTCAAGAAATATACGGATCATGATTATGAGGCAGTATGTGATTTCCTAATAGAACTTAATGATCGGGATACGAGCCATATTAATTGGAACTGGGCTAGGTTTGAGTGGATGTATGAGCATCCGGAATTTAATAAGGATTTATTGGAGGCCATTGGGCTTTGGATAGATCAGGAAAAGGTTGTAGGAGCTGCAATCTACGATATGTATTTCGGTGAGGGCTTCTGCGGTGTTCTGCCGGAGTATAAGCTTCTGTATCCGGAAATATTAGATTATGCATGCGCTAATCTTAAAGATGATTCTGGCTTTGCCCTTGCAGTCTGCGATGACAATAAAGATGAAATGGATATGGTCTTAAACAAAGACTTTACTAGGATTGATCAGACAGAAAACATTATGGAACTTGATCTTAATAGGGAATTTAATGCTACTTTGCCTGAGGGCTACAGCTTTGCAAATCCTGACCCGATAGAGGATCTTTATGAGCTTTCATGGCTATTTTGGCAGGGCTTTGATCACGGCGAGGATAAGACAGAATTTGAAAAAGAAGAACTAACTACGCCAAGGCAGCGTAAGCACTTTAACAGAGATCTTAGTATGGCGGCACGAGATAGTGAAGGTGAACTGGTTTCTCTCTGTGGACTGTGGTATAGCCCTAAAACAGACTACGTATATGTAGAGCCTGTCTGCACTATTCCCAGCCAAAGAGGAAAGGGTGTAGCCAAGGCTGTAATTCACGAAGCACTTAATAGAGCGAAGAAGTTAGGAGCTAAAAGAGCTTTTGTAATATCTGATATGGATTTCTATGCAAGGCTTGGATTCAGAAACAGATACCATTACACGTTTTGGAGAAAAATATAGAGAGATGAGGAGGAAGCCAACATTGAAGCGGATAGAGGAAATACGTATGATTTTAAATGTTGGGTATTGCATTTCCTTATTAGTTATTTAATAGAGACATTTGGGGAGAAAAGTATGAAATACGTTTTGTTATATGTTTTGGGATATGTGGTTTTGTTTTCAGTAGTATGGCTACATGAAGTTGGACATGCCATTTGGCATTATCGTTTTGGATTAAGAAACAACTGGTGGAAGGTTCAGGTTAAACCTTATATCTTTTTTTCAACACCTGGTCCAGTAGATGCCGATAAGTGGGAGAAGCAAACGCCTATACAGCATGTGTTGGGTGCATATGGCGGAATTATGATGAATGCAATAATTGCAATCTTATATGTGTTCCTTCTGATTTTTGCGCCGCACGAGTTTAGGATGTATCTTGTCCATCTGCGGTATGCCGGGGACAATGATGAACTGTACTTCCGTGATTATTTGAACGAGCATCCTGCCGTGGCAAAAGAATATGAAACCTTGAAGCTCCGGCTTTGGAAACAATATGAGCATGACCGTGATGCATATACAGATGCGAAGACGGATTTCATCTCCAAATGGACGGCAGAAGCATGAAAGGAATATGGAGACCGATACTGACATATTTAATCTTGAGGAGGAAAAAATGATCATACTGATTACGGGTGCATCTCACACTGGAAAAACGCTTCTGGCACAAAAGATGCTCGAAAAATACAAATATCCGTATCTGTCGATTGATCACCTGAAAATGGGTCTGATCCGCAGCGGTAATACAGAATTGACGCCGGAGGATGATGAGGCTCTGACCGGGTATCTGTGGCCAATCATACGAGAGATCGTGAAGACGGCGATCGAAAATAAACAGAACCTCATTATTGAAGGCTGCTATATTCCATTTGATTGGAGACGGGATTTTGAAGAGCGATATTTATCGTCTATTCGCTTCATTTGCCTCGCTATGAGCGAGAACTATATTGAGAACCATTTTGGCGAGATTATTGGATATGAGTCGGAAATCGAAGCCAGGATGATTGATGCAGACTGTACGAAAGATAGTCTGAAAGCAGACAACAGAGATATCATCAATGGCTTTCAACATGCAGGGGAAAAGGTCGTACTGATATATTCTGATTATGAGCAAACAATAAAAGGACTTCTGGACCGACAATCGGGGGTTGGAGGACAGTCATGAAAGTTGCAGTATGCGAGGATACAGACTGGCTGCTATCAGAAGAAGCATACTCGATCTATGCTCCCTGCATGTATCATCCTACATGCGAGGACTATAGGACACAGATGGAAGGCTTTTTACAAGCTTCATCGGTGAAAGTATTTGTATGTGAAGATCGAAACAGGAAAGCCGGCATGATGGTTCTGAAGTTTTCAGAAGCCGCCGCGGAGATCATCGGAATTGCCGTGTCTGAAAAGCTCAGACGTCGGGGGATCGGAAAACAGCTGATCTTAAGCGCGATGGAGTTGGAAAGAATAGGAAGAATCGAAGCGCAGACGGACGATGATTCAATTGGTTTCTACCGCAGATGCGGCTTTTCTGAGGAGAAAAGCATCATTGATTATCCCGATGGGTCAGTCGTTCGTTATAACTGCATTCTGAACAAATAGACAAATTCCAGATGGATTCAGAATGATCATCGAGTATAAGAAATCCCCCATCGGATATGCACAGGCTTATCAATTGAGTGGTGAATTGTTCGATGAATATGACTATCCTGACGATGGACATATAGTGTTTGCTATGGATCAGTTTATAGGTGAGCCGAAATACTGGAGTAAGGGAATAGGCTCATCTTTTTTGAAAATGATGGCTTCTCATCTGAAAGAAAATATGGCTGCGGAACGAGTTCTTCTTGACCCGCACCAAGATAATAAAAGGGCTATAAGGGCATACGAGAAAGCCGGGTTTAAAATCATTAAATCACTTCCGAAACATGAGATGTTTGAGGGAGAAAAAGTAGATTGCTGGCTGATGGAATTAGCACTGTAGATTCCCGTTTGCAGAGATGCCGTTGGTAAGAGAGGTATGCCATGATACTTGAAACGAAAAGATTGATCCTCCGACCGTGGGAAGAAAGCGATGCGGAGAATTTATTTAAATATGCAAGTCATCCTGATGTGGGACCAATCGCAGGATGGGCGGTTCATACAAGTGTAGAGAATAGCCGTGAAATAATCCGGAGGGTTCTTTCAGCGCCGGAGACCTATGCTTTAGTATTAAAAGAATCAGGCCAGCCTGTTGGCAGCATTGGACTTATGCTTGGGAAAGCCAGCAATATTGGCCTTCCTGATTCAGAAGGTGAAATCGGCTACTGGATCGGAGTTCCGTATTGGGGACGAGGGCTGATACTGGAAGCAGTCAGGGAATTGATGCGCTACGGTTTTGAAAACCTAAAACTTAATAAAATATGGTGTGGTTACTTTGATGGGAATGAAAAGTCAAAGCGTGTTCAGGAGAAGTGCGGTTTTCATTATCATCATACGGTCTATAATGTGCCATGTGCCATAGAGGGTGTTCTCCGAACGGAACACATAACATGCCTTTCCAAAGAGGAATGGCAGTCTGTCAGATAACTTCGAGTTGTCGGGCTGAAGTTGGCGTGTTATATCTGAAGATAAATTCAAGTTCTGTTTTGTGTTTATATGAGTTCACCTTGCTTATAATGTTGCTAATTGTTTTCTGCATAAGGTGGAAAATTATGAAGCTGTGGGATGAATACATTGTAGTGACGAAGAAAGAAATATGAAAAATGAAAACAAATACTACACACAAAAACTTTCTATTTGACCTCGACCAGACACTGCTTGATTACAATGCATCCGAGCGTATAGCGCTGGAGATTGTGCTCAGGGCAGGATAGCGTCAACAGGCTTAGACAGATATATAGACGGAATCTTTATAAGCGAGGATATGGGCGTCCACAAGCCGTCAACAGAGTACTTCGATATGGTGCTCGAGAAGATAGGAGAGCCCAGAGAAAACTGCATCGTTATCGGAGATTCCCTCACATCAGATATGCTTGGGGCAAAGAACGCCGGCATGAGATCTGTGTGGTTCATGCCTTCAGGCGATATCGAGAGCGCCATGAAGGAATATGACATCGATTACTGCGCATCATCCTTCGACGAGTTGTATGAGATACTGAAGAATATGTAAATTTATTGAGACTGTCGCATATTGCGGCAGTCTTTTTGCCGTTAACGGTATTTCCTGACCGCTAAGTGGCATACAGAAAATATCATCCTTTTTCAAAACTATAATCAATAAGAGGCGCCCTAATGCAGTATCAGAGGAGCCGCCATATCACAAACTATTGGAAAGGGATGAAAAAATGAGTAATACAATGTTGGAATTATGGGATTTGCACAAGTCTTATTATGTGAAAAACAGTGATGTGAAATATGAAGCTTTAAAAGGGGTGGATTTTCAGGTGAGTGCGGCTTGAGCATCGCGGGTGGATGCAACCGGTGAGGGCTGATTAGAGTATTCAGGTGTAATTCCGACTTGAGCATCACGAGTGAGTTCAACCTGTAGAGGATGGTCGAAGAGAACAGGCGTAACGCTTGAATATCAAACTTGACGTAATTTCGTTTGCGTTACACCGGTAAACATCATTACAAGATTTCTGACTGAAAAAAACAGGTGTGAAGAGAGTAAAATAGCATGTATGTGGGAATAATTCATCAAAAAGTTCAACCAGTCATATGGTGAGCAAGAATTCCGGCGTAAAGGGGATAAAAATTGTAGTCTGTTCTTCGTGAAGTGGTAAGTCAATACTGTTAAAAATATGGTTTCTGATTGAAACAGTTAGTGAAAGGGAAGCAGATTTTACAATTTAGGGATAAAGACTTGATATTATATACCTAAAAAGCAATTTCAGGGATCAGGAGAAGAGAGTGATAACAAGAGTTAATGAGGAAAATATATTAGAGGCAGCAACGATTCATTCCTGTGCGTGGCAGGATTCACACAGGTCATTCTGCGCGGAAGAATTTATCAAAAGGCATACACCTGAGCGACAGAAGCAGTACCTGCAAAAGAAGATGGCTGCCGGAAGCGAAATATTCATGATGATCAGAGACATACCTTTGGCTGTCGTGACCATAAACAAAGATGTAATCGAGGATCTTTACGTGCTGCGGCAATCATAGGGGAATAGAGCATATTGTTACTAACGAAAGAGTATAAAGGGAGGCATGATATTCCCGCACTAGACGTCTTTCCATAAATCAATAAAAACAGATTTAATACTCTTTTTACATAATGAATAAACGTAAAATGATAAAATTATATTATATTTCATCGTTTGATATTTTGAATGGTACACAGTATGAAAAACAGTACATTCTATCAACACTGGGAAAAATTGGGTGAACCTATCGGCAAGGGCAGGACCGCTGAAGTATATGCTATTGGAGAAGATAAGGTATTAAAACTTTTCTATCCGTTTGTTTCATTTGAATCTATTAAAGATGAAATGATTCATACGCATGCTGCCTACATGTCAAAAGTTCCGGTAGCGGATGTCTATGAGATTGTTCGCGCAGGTGACAGATATGGACTTCTGATGGAGAGAGAAGAGGGAAGTAGTCTGGATCAGTTTATCTACGAGTTCCCGGAAAAAAGGGTGGAGCTGATTTCACGATTTGCCAAAGCAGTAAAGGTGTTACATAAGATACCGATTACTGATCCGGGACTGCCTGACGCGAAGGAGCTGGCTATTTATTATATAGGCAAGCTCAATAAGGAGTACTGTTCAGAGGAGGACGCGAAGAAAATTCGCTCGATTTTTGAAAGTATTCCCGAAGCGCAAACCTTCGTCCATTGTGATTGTCATACAGGTAATGCACATATTGTCGGAGAAGAAATACGGTATTTGGATTTGATGTTTTCAGGAAAAGGGCACCCGGTTTTTGATCTGCTTGCAATGTATGCGCATTTTGTATTTCTTCCATCATTTAGTTCAAAAGCAGATTATAAGACAAAGAGTAACATGACACAGGTTGAGGCAGAGACGCTGTTTGACAGATTTCTTAAAAAATATTTTTCCAAGGCAGATACAGAGAAACTTTCCAGAATCAAGACAGTAGTAAAGGGAGTTCACGCGGCGCAGATATGCCTTGCATCGGTTCGAATGCCGGGAGTATTTACAGAAGATATGTTGCTTGAGGTGAGAAGAAGAGCTTTGGAGTTTTCGGAGCAGTATCATGTTGATGACCTGAACATAGAAATGATTGGCTGGAATGATTTAGTTTAATATGTGGATAAAATGTTTGCACGTACAGATAAGATCATAGTCAGAAATTACATAAAATATCTTTTTCCGGAGATTCTTGTTGGACTTGGCGGGGCTATTCAGCAATTTGTTGATACCATAATTGTTGCAAAGCTCATTGATTCTAATGCTGTTGCCATAGAAAACTATGCCGGCCCGATGGTCCAGTATACGCCATTTACTGTAAAGCTTATAGGATGTGGAGGCGCAGTAATATATGCCACACTTATGGGAAAAATGGAACGCGAGAAGGCTGCAGGTATCTATAGTACAGCTATGATTTTGGCAACGATTATGAGCTTTATTGTAACCATTCCCGGATTATTCTTTATTGGAGAACTTGACATGGCACTGGGATGCAGCCAGGAGCTTATGGGAGATTTTCAGTCATATATGATTCCAACACTGATACTTATTCCCATATCTATAATAATGATGACCTTTGCTTCCTTTTTGCCTGCGATGGGATATCCCGGGCTTACCTTCAGAATCGTTTTGACTGCAAATATTGTTAATGTGTTACTGGATGTAGTCTATATAAAATTCTTTAAAATGGGCATTGCGGGAGCTCAGTGGGCTACCATAAGCGGCTATGTGGTTGCGCTTATAGCTATGATATTCGCGTTAAAAAAGGATCATTTCGTTTTTTCATCTATCAAATATTTTAATGTTGCTGCAATAAAAGACATATTCATCAGAGGATTGCCATCCGGGTTATCTCAACTGGGCCTCCTTACATACTATTGGTATTTTAATCGCCTTGTTACCCAAATGGGTGGAACGGAAGCAATGAAGGCTTTTTCTATCTGCTTGCAGCTACTGGCTGTATGTGCAATTTTGATCAATGGCGTATCTGAAAATGTGAGAAACTTTGTGAGTATGCTAAACAGTGCAGAAGATAAACAGTCAGTGCGATATGTTATGAAAAATTCCAGCATTATATTAGTGCTGTGGGGAGTGGTTCTTTTGGCGATGATCCAATTGTTCCCTGGCATATTTGTGGATTTATATAGTATTCAGGACGGAAGAGTATTAGCGATTCATGCACTACGAATATATTCGTTTATAGTGCTTTTCAAGGGAATGGCGATAATTGCAAGAGATTACCTTAATACAACCGGCAGGCCATACCATGCAATGGCGGTTACTTTAACCGAGGGCTCTGTTGGCGTAATTATCCTTGGCACAATACTTGGCGGTCAGATTGGTCTCGATGGAGTATGGATGGCCTTTCCGTTAACCTCCTGCATCTGCTGCATATTGGTTGCCATATATCTTTTTTCATGGGGGAAAAGTCATGTTCAAAATGATTCAGCGGACTACGAGAAAATGTATATGACTTTACCTGTTAATAGCGCAAAACCAGTTTTACCCTCACAAGATTCGAAGGCCTCGGTGATTATCAGGGAGACAAGCGCGAAGTGTATAAGAGCATATGGACCATGGGGACGGGGTTAGCGGTCCATTAATAAGGAGGAAAAATCCAAATCGGTGTAAATCAGTGTAAAATAGAAACATGACATATAGATGACATGTTTACCGTGTTACTCTTAATCCAGAAGGTGATCAAATGAAGATAGACAGACTGATTGGTATACTTTCAATCCTTTTGCAAAAGAAGATGACAACTGCACCGGAGCTGGCTGAGCACTTCGAGGTATCGAGGCGCACAATCAACAGGGATATTGAAACACTGTGCCAGGCGGGGATACCTATCCAGACTGCGCAGGGCGTGGGCGGCGGAATCAGCATCATGGATGGCTATCGGATGGATAGAACGCTTTTGACATCCCGGGATATGCAGATGATCCTTGCGGGGCTCCGAAGTCTCGATAGTGTCAGCGGCAGCGGATATTATGGTCAGCTCATGGAAAAAATCCAGGCCGGTTCGTCAGAGTTTATAAGCGGAAGGGATTCCATCCTTATCGACTTGTCCTCATGGTATAGGGACACCCTGGCGCCGAAGATTGCACTAATCCAGGATGCTATAGAACTTGGTAAAAGAATGGAGTTTTACTACTACTCGCCGAAGGGCGACACTAAAAGAGAGATTGAGCCGTATTACCTTATCTTCAAATGGGCCAGCTGGTACGTGTATGGATACTGCCTGCTAAGGAAGGATTTCAGGCTGTTCAAGCTGAACCGAATGGATGGAATTGTCCTTGGAAATGACTTTGAAAAAAGAAGTGAGATACCTGCGCCTTCCATTTCGAATGATGAGATTTTTCCTGCGAAGGGCAGAGTGAAAGCTATCTTCGACCCATCCATGAAATGGCAGCTTGTGGAAGAGTATGGCGTCAATTCTTTCAAGGAACAAACGGATGGGACGCTGCTTTTCGAGCATGAGTATCCGGATGATGAGGGATTGATTGCATGGATACTTTCATGCAGGGATAAGGTCACAGTACTTGAGCCTGAGTCTGTCAGGGAGAAACTTTACGAGATCACCAGTGACATTGCACGAAAATATGAAAAGGTGGAGAGAAAATATGGAAAACAAGGCACTGGTCGTAATAGACATTCAAAATGACATAACCAAGAATTACAGGAAAATCGTTGATGGTATCAACAGGGCTATCGACTGGGCAACGGCAGAGGATATGCACGTTGTTTACATCAAGCATAACAACCTGTCGCCAGGAACCAGAACCTTCAAGCCCGATACAAAAGGCGAAGAGCTTGTCCCTGAAATGAAGGTTGTATCGGATAACGTTTTTACCAAGACAAAATCTAATGCACTGACATCAGAAGCGTTCGCGGGATTCATCAATGATAATGGAATTTCAGAGTTCTATGTTGCAGGCGCAGATGCTACGGGCTGCGTGAAATCGACATGCTATAACATGACCAAAACGGGCTACACAGTTCATGTGATATCTGATTGTGTCACAAGCTATGACCTTAAGAAGCTGGACGAGATGTACGCGTACTACGCAAGCAAGGGGTGCGAGGTAAAAGAGCTTGATGAGTATATGGAGGTAAGGTAATAAGCCCTATGAGGAAAAGGACTTACCTGAAGCATAACATTTCGTTGAAATTTGTTTTGTGAAACCAAAGAGAAGAGTGGATGATTATGGCGTTCGATTACAAGAAAGAGTACAAGGAATTTTACATGCCTAAGGGCACGCCTTCGATAGTGACGGTTCCGAAGATGAATTACATCGCAGTCAGGGGTAGTGGTGATCCCAATGTAGAGGGCGGCGAGTACAAGCAGGCAATAGGACTGCTTTATGGCATCGCATTTACAATTAAGATGAGTAAAAAAGGAGACCACAAGATCGATGGCTACTTTGATTATGTTGTGCCGCCGCTAGAAGGATTCTGGTGGCAGGATTCTGCTCCTGAAAAGAGTAATGATAGCGGAGCAGGCGAGAATAATACTAGCGGTGCAAGTGAGAACAATGCTAGTGACAATCGAAAGATTGTTGGCGGAATAGACTATACTCGCAAAGATGATTTTAACTGGATCTCTGTCATTCGTTTACCTGACTTTGTTACAAAAGAAGATTTCGACTGGGCGATTGCTGAAGCGACTACCAAAAAGAAAACGGACTTTTCAAAGGTAGAATTCTTTGCATACGATGAGGGGGTATGTGTGCAGTGTATGCATATTGGTTCCTACGATGATGAGCCTGCCACTGTGGAGGCAATGCATCAGTTCATGGAAGAGCAGGGTTATATTTTGGACATCAATGAAAAGCGTTTGCATCATGAAATATATTTAAGTGACGCTAGAAAGGTAGCACCGGAGAGACTTAAAACGGTAATTCGACATCCTATAAGGAAAGCTTGAGGCGTTAGTGCCCATCCTTTTTGGCGGTAGACTATGCGAAAAATGTTTTTTGGGATTGCTTAACATAGCTTTTAATTGAGGATGAAGTGGTACTACTTGACCTATTGGGATTATAGGAAAATATCAAGTAGTCTTCTTAGGCGGAAAAGTAGACGCTACTTGAACTATTATTATTCCAGGAAAAATGTCACGTAGTATTTCAGGGCAAAAACAAAGACACTACTTGAACTATTTTTATATAGAAATAATATTCCGTAGTATCCTTGGGAAAAAGCACAAATCCTACTTGACCATTTTTACAGAGAGAAAGAAGGTCACGTAGACCACCTGGAATTAAACCCCAGGACTACGCGACCTAACAAGCATTTAGAGCATTCATCAAGTAATATTCCCGGATATAAAGAAAATACACTAAAAACCTACCAAAATCAGCCCCAACAACACTTACTTTTAAGCCCTAACAGTTATACTTTAAGATTCTTATCCAAACAATAACCTAATAATAACTTACCCAGATATCAAAGCCGCACCAAAGCCGCACCAAAGCCGCACCAAAACCCTACCAAAACTACCCCACTCCACACCCCACAAAAAGGAGGCATAAAGATGGAATACATACGATTAACCAAAGACAACCTCGAAAAAGAGCACATCTGCTGCGCAATCTCAAATAACAAAGACGTGCAGGTATCATCCAAGAAAGCCTGGCTTGCAGACAGGTTCGACGAAGGCCTGGTCTTTCTAAAAAGTGCAGAGCGAGGAAAGTGCTTCATTGAATACATCCCCGCTGAGAATGCATGGAATCCCATAAACGCGCCGGGATATATGTACATCGACTGTCTGTGGGTGTCCGGTTCCTTCAAGGGACATGGCTACTCAACAGAGCTTCTTAACGAGTGCATAAGAGACAGTAAGGAGAAAGGAAAGAAGGGACTTTGCGTATTAGCAGCAGCAAAGAAGAAGCCCTTCCTTTCAGATCCGAAATTCCTCGCAGCAAAAGGCTTCAAAGTTTGTGACGAAGCAGACAACGGCATACAGCTGTGGTATTTACCCTTTGAGGATGAAGAAGACAAACCAACCTTCAAAGACTCCGCCAAGCACCCCCACATCGACGATCCCGGCTACGTTCTCTTTTACACAAATCAGTGCCCCTTCAATGCCAAGTACGTGCCGGTTCTGGAGGAGACCGCCGCAAAGAACAAAATCCCATTCAAAGCAATAAAAATCGACAGCAAAGAAAAAGCCCAGAGCGCACCTACGCCCATCACCACCTATGCGCTGTTTTGCGATGGCGAATATGTGACCAACGAGCAGATGAATGACAAGAAGTTTTTAAAGCTTATAAATGGGTAAGCTGAAGTTTCGGATTTGTACATAAAGTTCATGCATTTTTAATGCTACTTTATTCTTACGTAATACTATGGTAGAGGTCTTTTTCATATAATATTTGTATCACCCTAAATTGATTATCTGGCTAGTTGTTGAACCGGGAATGATACTATGAAAAGACTTTTATCAGCATTACTCATCATGATATTGATTATTCCGGGCACGATATCCTACTATCCCCTGAAAGCGAAGGCTGAGGCGGGGAGCAGCGGGATTTTGGCCTATTATAATGATGCCGGTGAGATCGTCTATGATCTGAACGGCTTAGAAGGCCTTGATAAAGATTTTGCCATGACACTTTACCTTGTGCTTGATGACGCATGGGTCAGATATTTAGAAGATCCTTCACAGTACTTCAGAGTTATTGTGCCGCCGGGAACATACTTTATAAATCCGGATACCAAGTCCATCAGGCTTGGAAGTAATGTCACTCTCGAGCTGAACGGAGTGAACATCATTTGTGATGAGGATGATGTGATAATCCAGACCAAGTCCAGGCCCAGTAACAAAAGGGACGGAATATACGCAGAAGAGGGTGTGGGCGGATATGATGATTATCAGAACATAAAAATCGTAGGCGGAACGATAGATCTAAACAGCAACAGCAGAGTTCCAATCAGGTTTGCTCACGTTACAGGGCTTACACTTGAGAACCTTACCGTAAAGAACAGCGCTGCGACACACATGGTGGAAATTGCAGCCTGCAGAGATGTTTATGTTACGGGATGCACCTTTATGGATTCTATTAAAGAGGATCCCGAAAACATGCCGCTGGAAGCTTTTCAGATAGACGCAGCTAACAGAGAGACCATGTCATACAGTAAGGATCCCGTTTATGATGACTGCCCCTGTGATAACGTTGAGGTTGCGTATTGCACCTTCAAAAATCTGTACAGAGGCTTTGGAAGTCACACGGTAATTCCCGATGTTTATCAGAGCAACATAAGAGTGCATGACTGCAGCTTTATTGACATAGAGAATGCAGCTATAATGTGCACCATGTGGAAGGATTCCAACATCTACGACAATGAATATATAAACGTGGGGAAGGAAACCGATGATACGGAATACGAGTGGTATACGCATGAGCCTTCCTACATGCAGGACGCAGAGTAATCCTGAATTTTTATCCTAATTTTATAAAAGCAGTAATCTTCATGTGGTATATTCAAAGGAGTTGAGGCGTGAAGTGACAATCGCTTGAACTAAATAAAATATGAAAAAGTGTCTGAGGGGGCATTATGCGGAAACTGAGTAAAAAAGGTAACATGAACGACAGAATTGATACAGTTCTGCGAAAGGTCAGGGGAAGGATGACATCCTATCCCCCGGGCATGTGCCCGCTTACTCTTTACAGGTCGATACTTCAGATCTCCATGAATCAGTCCTGCGGAAAATGTGTGCCCTGCAGGGATGGCCTTGTTGAAGTATACGATCTTTTAAACCAGATAATAAACGGAGATGCGACATTCGCGACTTTGGATGAGATAGAGGATAAGTGCCGAATGATCGCAGAAACAGCCGACTGCGCGGTAGGTGTTGTCGGCGCCAATATGATCCTTGAATCACTTTCCGAGTTTGAAGATGAGTACAGGAGTCATATTGAGAGAAGAAGATGTATTGAAAACACAAGTCAGACTATTCCCTGTGTGACTTTGTGCCCTGCTCACGTGGATGTGCCGGGTTATATTGCCATGGTTAAGGAAGAGGATTACGAGGGCGCTATCAAGGTGATACGCGACAAGAATCCCCTTCCCACAGCTTGCGCAATGATCTGTGAACATCCCTGTGAGAGGAAATGTCGCAGGTCTCTCATCGACGATCCCATCAACATCAGAGGACTAAAAAAATATGCGGTAGACAGCGTGGCTGCAGATACAGTTCCCACACCCACACCAGGCCCTTCCACGGGTAAAAAGATCGGTGTTGTAGGTGGCGGACCTTCGGGACTGACTGCGGCTTATTTTTTGTCACTCATGGGGCATGAGGTCCACATATACGAGGAGCATGAAAAGCTTGGCGGAATGCTAAGATACGGAATTCCTGAGTACAGGCTCCCCAAGGAGAGGCTTGATCAGGATATAAACGCGATCATAAACGCAGGAAATATCAAGGTTTACACAAACACAAGAATCGGAAAGGATATTTTCTATGAAGAACTGAAAAACAATCACGACGCTTTATACATAGGCATCGGAGCACAGATCGGAAACAGAATGCCTGTGGACGGAGCGGATTCTGAGAACGTAATTCCGGCGGCTGACTTTTTGCAGAAGGTGGCCAGAGGAGAGAAGATAGATCTTACAGGAAAAAAGGTTGTCCTTATCGGCGGTGGCAATGTCGCCATGGATGCAGCCAGAACCGCAGCGCGTCTTAACGCTGAGAGCATACATGTTTTCACAAGAAAAAGGGATGACTACACAGCACTTCATAGTGAGATTGAATCAGCTATGCAGGAGGGTGTACGTTTCAGGACCCTTCTTAGCTTTTTGAATATT
This sequence comes from Butyrivibrio sp. XPD2002, assembly GCF_000423945.1. Taxonomy (GTDB): domain Bacteria; phylum Bacillota; class Clostridia; order Lachnospirales; family Lachnospiraceae; genus Butyrivibrio. The sequence goes on from NZ_KE384114.1 coordinate 60,723, forward strand.
GAAGCAGATAAAGAGAGCAATCAGGTGAAGGCAGTGTGGCTGCAGCCTGAGATAGTAGCAGAGTATGACGAATTGGGATTGGTGAAAACCGAGCATTCAAGTAACTACCCCTATCGCTTTTTGTGCGACTATCTGATCCTGGGAGTCGGTCAGAGAAGCGACGTGGAGTGCTTTGAGAAGGCAGGTATTCCTGTGGAGAGAGGCAGGATACAGGCCGATGAAATGTGCATGATAAAAAATACTCCCGGAATATTTTCAGGTGGAGACTGCGTAACCGGGCCTTCCACTGCAATAAACGCGATTGCAGCAGGACAGGTGGCAGCCTTCAACATAGATGAATATCTTGGATATCACCACACGGTGAGGCTTGAAGCCAGCATTCCGCCTGCTTTGCCTAATCCATGTATACCAACAGGGCGCGCGGAGATTGAGGAAAAGGATCCCTTTGAGAGGCGTGAGAGCTTCGATCATGTGGAGCTTCCGATGACCTACGAGGAGGCAAAACGAGAATCGGGAAGATGCCTTAGATGCGATCACTACGGCTGCGGCGCTATGGAAGGAGGCAGGGGAGAATGATGAAAATTACTATCAATGGAAAGACCTGCCAGGTTGAAAAAGGGCGAACAATTTTAGAGGCTGCAGGAGAAAATGGTTTTCATATCCCTACCCTGTGTTACCTCAAAGGAATAAACGGCATAGGGTCATGTCGCATGTGCATGGTTGAAGTAGAGGGCTACGAGAGACTTCTTGCTGCATGCAACACAAGAGTAAGGGATGGAATGGTCATCACCACGGAATCGCCCAAGCTCACGGACTATAGAAAGAGAATGTTAAAGCTCCTTCTGTCCAACCACAATCTCGATTGTATGAGCTGCGCTTCCAACGGAAAATGCGAGCTCCAAAAGCTGTGCAACGAATACGGAGTAGAGCGTGCTGACCAAGAGGGCAGCCGCGTTAATATAGAGAAAAAGCTTCCCTATCTGGATGCAAATCCTTACATAAGCTACGATTCCAGCAAGTGTATTCACTGCCAGAGATGCATCAGCATCTGCCACAGGATAGCATGTAACGGAACCATCAGGAGCGGAAGACTTGGTAACTACCACATTGTTGAGGCTCCCTTCGGAGAGGATTATAAGTCCACCTCCTGCGAGAGCTGCGGCAACTGCGCTTCTGTATGCCCTACGGGCGCTTTGATCTTGAAAAGAGAAAAAGAATACAGGGAGTGGGAAGTAAAGAAGGTACTGACCACCTGCCCTCACTGCGCGACAGGATGCCAATTCTACCTTGTGGTTAAGGATAATAAGATTGTAAATGTGGAGTCAGCAGACGGCCCCGCTAACCATAAGAGACTTTGCGTAAAGGGAAGAAATGCCAGCTTCGATTTTGTTCAGGCAGAAGACCGCTTAAAGAAGCCTCTTATAAAGGACAGAAGCACCGGTGAATTCAGGGAGGTGAGCTGGGATGAAGCCATTTCCTACACCGCAAAGCGCTTCATGGAGATAAAGGAAAAGTACGGAAGTGATAGCCTTGCCGGTTTTGCCTGCTCCAGATCATCAAACGAAGATGTATACATGGTTCAGAAAATGGTGCGCTGCTGCTTCGGTACTAACACCACTGATAACTGCGCCCGCGTGTGCCATTCCGCATCGGTTACGGGACTTGCCAAGACTCTTGGTTCTGGTGCCATGACGAACCCCATCCATGACATCACACACGACGTTGATGTTATCATGCTGGTGGGCTCTAACCCTGAGGAGGCGCACCCTGTTGTGGGCATGCAGATAAGACAGGCGGTGAAGCGCGGAACGAAGCTCATCGTTGTCGATCCAAGAGAGATTGGGCTCTCTAAGCAGGCTGATATTCATATTAAGCTTCGCCCCGGAACCAACGTCGCCTTTGCCAACGGAATGATGAACGTCATGATAAATGAGGACCTCATAGATCATGATTACATAGATAAAAATGTGGAGGGCTTCGAGGAACTTAAAAAACTTGTCATGGCATACACGCCTGAAAAGGTTGCTGAGATCTGTCACATCGATGAGGATATGCTTATCGAGGCTGCAAGAATGTATGCGACTGCAAAGAAGGCGCCCATCATCTACTGCCTTGGAGTAACTGAGCATTCTACAGGAACCGAGGGCGTAATGAGCATGTCCAACATGGCAGTTCTTTGCGGAAAAATCGGACGTGAGGGCTGCGGTGTTAACCCACTTCGTGGTCAGAACAATGTACAGGGAGCCTGTGATATGGGCGCTATGTCCACAGATTATCCGGGATATCAGAAGGTCGATAACGAGCAGGCCCGCCAGAAATTTGAAAAGGCCTGGGGCGTAAGTCTTAACCCTAATCCGGGACTTCGCGCGACGGAGGTTTTCCCTGCTGCAATTGGTGGGAAAATTAAAGGACTCTACATTTGCGGTGAGGATCCTATGGTATCTGATCCCGACACCACGCATATTATAAAAGCTCTTGAGAGTATGGAGTTTATCGTTGTGCAGGATCTTTTCATGACAAAGACGGCAAGGTATGCAGATGTGATTCTGCCGGCTAAGAGCTTTGCAGAGAAGGAAGGAACCTTCACAAATACTGAAAGAAGAATTCAGCGCATAAGAAAAGCCATCACTCTTGATGGTGAGATGAGGGCAGATACGGATATCATAATCGACCTCATGAACGCCATGGGCTACAAGCAGCCCTACCTCACACCCAAGCAGATCATGGATGAGATCGCAGAGCTCACACCAAGCTATCACGGAGTAAGCTACGAGTGCCTCGATGCAGGAGAGAGCCTTCAGTGGCCGTGTCCTGAAAAGGATCATCACGGAACACCCATCATGCATGTGGGACATCCTGCCCGCGGAAAAGCTCTGCTGTATCCCGCTGAGTTCAAGGAGGCCAAGGAGCTGCCAGACGAGGAGTATCCCTTCATTCTTACGACAGGACGAATCCTCTATCACTACAATGCTTTCAGCATGACTTCAAGGTCAAAGGGTCTTATGGACATTGAGGGAGAGGGCTACATCGAGCTCAATTACAAGGACGCTGACAGGCTTGGAGTTAAGAGTGGAGATATGGTCGCTGTCAGCAGCAGAAGAGGAACGATTGAAGCTAAGGCGAGAGTCGGACGAAAAGTGTCTCAGGGCGAGACCTGGATGCCTTTCCACTTCCCGGATTCCCCTGTAAATATGATAACCAACGCGGCACTTGATGAGTACGCAAGGATTCCTGAGTACAAGGTGTGCGCGGTTAAGCTGGAGAAGAGATGAAGTTTTCTGCTTCTATATACAGATAGTTCAGATATGAGAAGAGATGAAATTTTCTAACCGGTTATTTGTATGTTGGCATCCAGAGATAATACATGCTTTATTTGTGCATAATCTTCCGGAGAGTTGCAGTTTTGCAGTTCATTAGGATCACCATGAAAATCATAGTACTGGCAATCAAGTCTTTCTAAAAGGGCTCTGATTGCCAGCTTTTTATTGTCTATAAGCTCCTTGCAGAGAGCAGAGTGCGCGGTATTATACACGCCGATAAGTGGTTCGGGGCGACCGCAATAGGACAGAATTGTGGCGTCAGGATTCTTATCAAAATGAGCATTAAGTAGCTGCTGCAGAGTCTCTTTAGAGAGAAGTGGAACGTCAACACTCATGACGATTGCGCAGCTATGGTTGCACTCTGGGAAACAGGAGTATAAGCCGCCCATGGGACCGAGGTCAGGGATGATATCAGAGACCGGATGGATGGTTGCTGTCTGATCTGCATCAACAGGTTGCTGCGAATCAGAAGAAATAAGAATGTTATCTGCAGGTAACACTTTCCCTGACACGATAACATCATCACACCCCAGCGTGGTAAGTTTCTCCACCTGAATTTCCAGCAGAGTTTTCCCGTTCAGAAGAAGCCCTGCCTTATCAGTTTTCATGCGGCTGCTCTTGCCGCCCGCCAATACTATTCCGCTAAATTTCATTTCGCTAATTCTATCCTCATAACATCTTTAATCTGACGTTTGGAATTGCTGTCACCAAAAACAATCAGCTTGATTTTAGTTGCTCCATTATCATCTGCAGCACTTACAAGGTATGCGACTCCATCCGTAGAAATCTCGGTTGCTGAAATTTCTGCTGAGTACTCATCTGATGCAACGACTTTTGCTGTGGTGAAATCTTCAGCGGAGATATCTGCAAGACCAAGGACGCTAAGGACAGTCACACCGGTTTCGGATATCTGTTTTTCTTCGCCCTTTCCGTTTATGGTTGTGCCCTGAACGTCAACTGCGGGTGCATTAAAAGGATCAACTGAAATATTTTTGCCCTCATAGGTGATGATCAGAGTTCCGGCCTGGGCTGCGGTCCGCTTCGGCAGATAGATGACCGTGATAACTGCAGTGATTAGAAGCAGTGCAACAACGATGAGCAGATTTCTTTTTTTCATGATATCTCCTTTTCAGAAAGTATTATTGGCTTAAGTCGTTTCACCAGTTCAACGGCAAGAAGTCCGGATACAGATCCGCTTGTGGCTGACACGCAGATGTAGAGCAGAAGCACAATACCTGTCAGTCTGAACACTATGAAATTGGCGGTCAGGCAGGCGGTTATTGATGCTGCGATAGATGAAAGCATGATTCCGAGGGACACGTCCTTTGAAACTTTTCGTGTGATAAAAAGCACCATATCAATGGTAAGCCCGGGCAGAATATAACCGATTGGGGACAGCAAGCCCATGCTTCCGGTCATTGCAAAGCATAGCGCCAGGACACTCTGCACGATTGCCATAAGAGTAGCACAGCCAGCCAGGGGGATCACAGCTGCGGCGATAATTAGGAACATTATGGAAAAACTGGTGGCGATACCACCGGGAATGTGCAGAAATTCTGTGATTATATTGGCAGCAGGCGATATGAGCCTTTTTGCAAACAGGCCAAGATCACAGCACAGGGCCATGAAGATATAGACCCTCAGTTTTGCATTTTTCATAGATTCCACCCTCATAAAATCTCAACTTAAAAAAGTCTGTTTATGGGAAGTATAGCACAAAAACATGTTGTTTTACCAAACGAAATAGTGTAGAATAATAAACTCACTATCGAATCGTCGTCAAATGAAAATTCTAGTTATCTGACTTGAGGAAAACATCTATGAGTTACATTGAAGTAAACGATCTAAAGAAAAATTTCGTGGTTAAAAAGAAGAGAGAAAAGGGAAAGCTTTTCAGAGAGAAGGAAACAGTTAAGGCTCTTAAGGGCGTTTCGTTTTCAGTTGATAAGGGAGAACTGGTGGGCTATATAGGTCCCAACGGTGCAGGAAAATCCACAACGGTTAAGATTCTCTCCGGGATCCTTACACCTGATGGTGGAAGCGCGAATGTTGGAGGGATTGTGCCCTGGGAGGAGCGAAAGGCTCATGTTAAAAACATCGGTGTTGTGTTTGGACAGCGAAGCCAGCTCTGGTGGGACGTGCCGATCATCGACAGCTACTGCCTCCTAAAGGATATCTACAGGATTCCCCAGAGGGATTACGAGGCTAGATTGAAGGAGCTGACTGAGGCACTGCAGCTTGAGGAATTCATGAAAACTCCCTTAAGACTCCTAAGTCTTGGACAGAGAATGCGTGCAGAGCTTTGCGGATCACTTCTTCACAGACCGGAGCTCCTTTTCCTTGATGAGCCCACCATCGGCCTTGACGCTGTCAGCAAGCTTTCTCTCCGCGAGTTTTTAAAATGGGAGAACAAAGAGTATGGCACCACGATCATGCTTACAACCCATGACATGGAGGACATCGAAGCGCTGTGCTCAAGGGTAATGGTGCTTGGACACGGTCAGAAGCTTTTTGATGGAAAATTGAATGACCTTCTCGAGCGCTATGATACCGTTCGAAATGTTCATATCAAATATGACGGAGTAGTATCTGATATAAAGCTTCCAAATGGTGCTACTATTGCGCAGGCAGAGGATGGAATTGAGATTAGCTATAATCCTTCTGAAATTCCAACCTCAGAGCTTTTATCAATTCTTCAAAGCGCAGGTAATATCAGCGAGCTTACCCTGCAGCCTGAAAACACTGATCACATGATCGCTGCGATGTATAAGGAACTGGATTTGTAAGAATGTTCTAGTAACACTTTTGACAGCTACAGTAGACACAGTTTTAATTCGAGGTTTATTATGTCTTACTTTACAGTATTTAAAATGCGCCTTCGCATGGAGCTTCAATATCGCGGGGCTATGATTGGCGGAATTTTATGTCAGATGTTTTTCGGACTGATACTGATTGCTCTTTACAGAGCGCTCTATGAGGGCAAGCCCCAGTCAATTCCGATTGAAAATATTGCAACCTACGTATGGCTCCAGCAGGCATTTTTCCGAATGATGCTGGCTTCAGATAATGAGCTGGTGGATAAGATAAGGTCAGGCGATATCGCCTACGATCTGTGCCGCCCCGTGAATATGTATGGCTTCTACTATGCGAGAATCATGGCGCAGAAGCTGATGGGAAGCCTGATGCGCGCGGTGCCGATGCTGGCAATGGCAGCGCTTCTCCCTAAGGGATGGAGGATTGAGCTTCCGGCATCGCTCCTGGGATTGCTTGTGTTTATCCCGGCGCTTGGTCTGGGACTATTGTGCGTGTGTGCCCTTGAAAACATCACGGTTGCGTTCACCATGAAAACTCTTGACCCCAGAGGAATGCAGGGACTTCTTAATCTTTTGATGCTGACTCTTTCAGGAAATGTATTGCCACTCAATCTTTTCCCGGAGAGCTGGCAGAAGGTCATTACGCTTTTTCCTTATGCGCAGCTTCTTGATGCGCCCATAAGACTCTATACAGGAGAGCACCGTCCTGTAGAGGCGCTGAGAATCTATGGGATTCAGGGCTTCTGGGTTGTTGCACTTATTGCGCTTGGCGTTTCTATGTGGAATGCGAACAGGAAGAGAATGATTGTGCAAGGGGGCTGATTTAATGGACATTTTTCGACTTTATATAAAATCAATAGGAATGCTTCTGAAAAGCCATCTGCAGTACACAAGCTCCTTTATCATGCAGGCTCTCGCGCAGCTTGTGATGGAGGGCGGCGAGATGATGGTGGTCATCCTTATCGTGGACAGATTTGAGAGTCTTAAGGGCTGGTCAGGAAGTAACCTTTACTTCTTCTTTGGAATGATGTCGGTTTCATTTTATCTTACAGAATTCTTTGGACGCGGTATCACAGGGGATTTCCCTTCAATGGTGAGAACCGGACGTCTTGATACTTTTCTTGTAAGACCCCGCGGCGTGCTGACTCAGGTTCTGTGCGCCGGAACTGATCCCAGAAGAATAACCTGTATCGCTGTTGGAACCGCAGCACTCATCATGGGCAGCAGACTTTCAGGAATATCCTGGAATCTTCTGAAGGTGCTGGTGCTTGTGGAATCCATCGCCATGAGCATGCTTCTGATTCTGGGGCTGTTCATGATTGAGGCGATTTTCAGTATCTTCAGCGTGAAGTCCGTTGAGCTTGTAAACGCTATCACCTATGGCGGCCGAAGCGCCTGCCAGTACCCGATTGACATTTACCCGGTTCCGCTTCGTGCACTGTTTACAGTTATTGCGCCCTTCGCGCTGACCCTTCACGTTCCCGCAGCCTGGATTCTTGATAAGCCGCTCTACGGCTGGCCCATGTGGACTGCATTTGTGATGCCTCTCTCCGGAGCTGTTGTGTTCGCGGTCATGACAGGGGTGTTCCATCTGGCGCTGAGACATTATAGATCTACGGGGAGTTGATGAGGCGGTTGGGGGTCAACCAGTTGGCTCTTCTTGGATATATAGACGTAATTTTGTTTGGAGGGTTTGGGAGGCGTTCAACCAACTTGCTTTGATTTTAATATTTTGGTCTACCACTACGTTTTAAAAGTTGACGTAATAACGTTTGCGGTAGACTAGTTATCATTATTGGTAAGCTATAGACTGAGAAAAGCAAGCACAAGGGACATTCTCACAATTCATATCACTCCATGAGCTTCAGAAAATTCAACCAATTTACTTAAACAAGATTATCTTGGCGTAACGGGGCTCCAAAAAGCAGTCAGTTAATCGTAAAGTGTTACGCCGGTGGAGGACAATTATGGAATGCTGACTCATTTCTTTGTTATTCTTTTTGAGAATCGCTTGTGAATAGCGGAGAGGGTTCAACCAAC
>NZ_KE384114.1:69645-283381 GCF_000423945.1 Butyrivibrio sp. XPD2002
TTGTTATTCTTTTTGAGAATCGCTTGTGAATAGCGGAGAGGGTTCAACCAACTTACCCTATTTTGATGATGTTGGTTTACTTCTTTCTTTGGGGGCCAACCAGTTGGCTTTTCTTGGATATATAGACGTAATTTTGTTTGGAGGTTTTGGGAGGCGTTCAACCAACTTGCTTTGATTTTAATATTCTGGTCTACCACTACGTTTCAAAAGTTGACGTAATAACGTTTGTGGTAGACCAGTTATCATTATTGGTAAGCTATAGACTGAGAAAATCAAGCACAAGGGACATTCTCACAATTCATATCACTCCATGAGCCGCAGAAAATTCAACCAATTTACTTAAACAAGATTATCTTGGCGTAATGGACCTCCAAAAAGCAGTCAGTTAATCGTAAAGCGTTACGCCGGTGAAAGACATATCAGGGATTCCGGTTGAACAGCGTGCGGAATTTCAAGAAATGGGATACTATATTAAAGAAATATAATTGCCAAGAGCTAATCAAGAAGTGTAGCTTCAAAATAGAACTACACTAAAAGGAGTAAACATGAAAAAAGTACTTATCGCAATAATTTTATTAACTATGGGAATTAGCTTAGCAGGCTGCTCAGCAAAGAAGGATAACATAGAGGTGACTGAAGGTGCAGATGGACCGACAGCTTACTTCGAGGCTACAAAAATAGATGAGAACGAAGCAGAAACTACAGAGGACAATCAGGAAACTTCTGAATCTGAGTCAACAGACGATCAAAAGACTCAGGACGAGAATTCCACAGGAGCAGATAAGACCTCCGAAGAAGATAAATCAGAAGAAACAAAAACAACAGAAGACAACTCATCCACAGAAGCTACCACAACAGAAGCTACCACAACAGAAGCTACCACATCCTCCCGGCTTACTGACGACCAGGCGCTTGAAGCAGTCAGAAACTACTGCATCGCAAGCAATCCTGATCTTGAAGGAATGACAGAGTCCGATGATTACACTATCTATTGGGTTATAGATTCAAGTGATGACAACCAGGTAGTGGTTCTGTACAGATCATATACAGCAGCACAGGTTCGCTACTACATTGACAGAGCTACAGGTGAGACTTATGTTACAGAGTTCGTTCCGGGAATAACTGAAGAAGAGGAACGCACTGATGAAACCTTCAATATAAACGACTATGTGAAATAACTTCGGAAAAATCAATAACAAACAACACTAGCCAATAGCTTGCAACAAAACCAACCAAAAGAAATAACAAAAACTTTCCAAAACTTTCCAAACTTTCCAAAAACGTATTGACCTTAACGTAGCGTAAAGGCTTAAACTCAGAAAAAACAAGATAAGAGGAGGCACTACATATGAGGTATACCGCTGGGGAATTGGCCAAGAAGCTTGGGGTTTCTGCACGCACTGTGAGATTTTACGATGAGAAGAAATTACTGCATCCATGCGAATATTCGGAGTCGGGGTACAGGCTCTACGATGAGGACAGCGTGGTACGCTTGCAGAAAATACTTATGCTGAAGTACATGGATTTCTCATTGGAGCAGATCGCGAACATGATGCAAAATGACAGTTCGGATCTGCAGAAATCCTTAAAGGAACAGGAAGAACTTCTCCTTGATAAAAGAGAGCACATCACAAGACTGATTGCTGCCATAAGAAAAACCAAGGATTCCGCGGAAGAGGAATTCTGGCCGAACCTGCGACACGTCATCGAGCTGACAAGGGACAGGGAGGAAGTCATAACTCAGTACAAAAATGATGATAACCTGAACAAGAGAATCTCAATCCACGAGTACAGCACTGCTGAGGTTGAGTGGTTTCATTGGCTTTTGGAAAAGGAGAACATCTCTGAGGGAATGAAGATTCTGGACATAGGCTGCGGTAACGGACTTCTGTGGAAGCGTTTGGCAGGCCTGCTGCCTGATAATCTTGAGATTCACATGGTGGATTATTCAGACGGTATGCTGGCCAGTGCAAGGGAGACGGTGGCTGAGATTCTTGCAAAATATCCGGAGAAGAACTTTAGCTTCGTGATTGATAAAAGAGATGCCACGGACTTTTCATATCCCACAGCGGGCTTCGACCTTATCATGGTTAACCATGTGCTGTTCTACTTAGAGAAGGAGAGCAGAATCAAGCTGTATAAACAGATAAAGAGTCTTCTTGCGAAGAACGGAAGATTCACCTGTACTCTGCTTGGAGAAAAGCACATGCAGGAAATTCATAATCTTGTGACGGACAATTACCCGGGAATGAAATTCCCCTTCCTGAATTTCGATTTCTTCCTGGATAATTGTAAAAACGAATTGCAGAATTACTTCCGGGTTCTGGATGTCGAGGAACATAAAAACGACCTGATGGTTCCGGATGATGAGATGATATTCAACTACATATCTTCCTTCTCGGAGGAGTGCAAGGCAGCAGTCACCAGAGACAGGGAAGAGTTCATGGAAAAAATTCATGAGCAGATGGACTACGAAGGATACATGTATATTCACAAATCTACCGGCGTAGCGATTTGCGCCGCATAAAAAAATGGGTGTCGCTTTAGATGTTTAAATGCATCAAGGCGATGCCCTTTTTCATGATATAGGAAATTTCTCCGAAATTCCTATATCATGAAAAGCGCTCCGCTATGGATGCGCACTCGCGCGATAGGAATATGTTGCCTTCAGCAACCGCGCTCTGCGCGAGAATGTCGCAAGCGACATTCTTTCTTGGTTTGCGCGCCATGGGCGCGCTCTAACGGGTGCAAGTCCCGAACACGCCCAGATAGTGGGAAGTGTATAGCCGAACAGCAAGGGTGTCCATCGTGAGGTGGAATCTGAAGGAAGCTGTAAGCAAATCTCTGGTCCGACGGACAGAAATCACATATAAGGCTAGGCTACGAGAGATAAGTTGGCCAAGAGCAACGAAGTCTAATAACTATCACTTTTGTAGTAGCAGAGTAAATGTGGCGGATATATGGAGAGAAAGAGCGTGCACCTTAAGCGTGGAGGTCTCACAGAGGTTGCATTAGCCTAGTAACAACGAACTGTGAGAAGTCAGCCGAACCCATAGTAGCGAAGAAGTCTCTGTAATGGAGATGGAGTGAAGGGGTGAACAATCAATAAGTTTGAGTATGTCTCGTGTTGCAGAGATGACAACATCTGCCGTAACCAATCGGGATAAAGATGGTCAAATCAAGCGAGGCGGAAAGGAAAGAACGCATGGACACAAGTAGTCTAATGGAGCAGATACTATCTAGTGATAACCTCAATAGAGCATATCTGCAAGTCGTACGAAACAAAGGTGCGGAGGGAGTGGACGGAATGAAGTACACAGAACTCAAAGAACATCTTGAAAAGAACGGCGATGTCATCAAGGAACAGTTGAGGACAAGAAAGTATAAACCTCAGCCAGTACGAAGAGTGGAGATACCAAAGCCTGATGGCGGTGTCAGAAATCTAGGAGTACCAACAGTAACAGACAGATTCATACAACAAGCCATTGCCCAGGTTTTAACACCAATCTATGAGGAACAATTCCATGACCACAGTTACGGATTCAGACCTAATAGATGTGCACAGCAAGCAATCCTAACAGCGCTTGATATGATGAATGACGGTAATGATTGGATTGTAGATATTGACTTGGAAAAGTTCTTTGACACAGTGAACCATGACAAACTCATGACTATCATAGGTAGAACTATAAAAGATGGAGATGTTATTTCTATCGTTAGAAAATACCTAGTCAGTGGAATCATGATTGATGATGAATACGAGGACTCTATTGTGGGAACACCGCAAGGAGGAAACCTCTCGCCATTATTGGCAAACATCATGCTGAATGAACTCGATAAGGAAATGGAAAAGCGAGGGCTTAACTTTGTAAGATACGCAGATGATTGTATCATCATGGTTGGTAGTGAAATGTCTGCTAATAGAGTTATGAGAAATATCTCTCGATTCATTGAGGAGAAATTGGGGCTCAAGGTAAACATAACCAAGAGTAAAGTTGATAAACCACAAGGACTTAAATACCTTGGATTCGGATTTTACTTTGATTCTAGGGCGCATCAGTTTAAGGCAAAACCACATGCGAAATCAGTAGCGAAGTTTAAGAAGAGGATGAAAGAACTTACTTGCCGGAGTTGGGGCGTCAGCAACAGCTATAAAGTGGAGAAACTTAATCAGCTCATCAGAGGATGGATTAACTACTTCAAAATAGGGAGAATGAAAACCCTCTGTACAGAACTTGATAGAAATATCAGGTATCGACTTCGCATGTGCATTTGGAAACACTGGAAAACTCCACAGAACAGAGCGAAGAACTTGGTAAAGCTAGGAATACCCAAATGGGCGGCATATAGAACCGCCTATAACGGAAAAGCGATTGCAAGCGTATGCTCAAAGACAGATGTGCAGAGAGCAATAAGCCCGAAAAGGCTTAAGCAATTTGGACTTATCTCAATGTTAGATTACTACACCGAGAGGTGTGTCACTTGTTAAGTTGATTGAACCGCCGTGTACGGAACCGTACGCACGGTGGTGTGAGAGGTCGAAAATGTCTCTATAATGAGACATTTTCTCCTACTCGATTGACATGCTTTCTGTACATCTGCAAGGATACGATTGTTAAACAAAATTTCATCTTTTTTTAATATCTATGGCAGTCCACTTAACATAGAATATTTTTATAGAGCATCTTACAAAAAGGAGGCAAAAATGAATAAAAAATATTTATCATTCTTGATGGCATTTTTGATTGCCACAACTCTTTTTGTACCCACCAAAATTACTACTCTTGCTGAAACAACTAAAGAAGCAGAAACAGCAAAGGCTGATACCTCTGAGGTCGCAGAACTGTCAGCCACCGCTGAATTAGACAAAATCCAGAAGTATGGAAATGTCGTTCTGTCTATGGAATGCAAAGAAATACTGGATGCAGGGTACGAATATGGTGATGTCGTTAATGTATCCTTCCTGGATCAGACTATGGAATTGCCGTTCTGCAGCAATTTCTCGGATGTAGATTCAGGAGTGCCGGTGATTCTGGCCCGCGAAGAAGATACAAATGTAGTGGTAGCCATAAATATGGGTGATTTTGCAACTACCTATGGACTAGCAATAAAAGAAACAGCCGAAGATAAAACAGTCACCTGGACAGCTGCTGATGGTGTGGAATTCCCGATCACCTTCACAATTTCTATGAATACCCCCAAAGGCTATTATGATGAATACCAGCTTCGCCAGATGTCATATACAACAGAGAGATCTGATTATCCGGATCTGACAGATGAGCAGTTTGCAAACTTCAGGGCTGTCACAACGACCGGAATGGGAGAAGGAAAGCTATACAGATCTGCATCTCCCATAAATACAAGATATAACAGAAATTCTTATGCGGATGCTGCCATAAAAAAAGCAGGCGTAACTGTTATCATGAACATGGCGGATGATGAAGCGACTGCAAAATCCTTCGAAGGATATGATGATACCTATTACTCAAAACAAAAGGTTATTTTCCTTAATATGGGCCTTGATCTTAAAGCACAGGATTTCAAGGATAAGCTTGCCCAGGGTCTGAAGTTTTTTGCTAAAAATCCCGGCGTATATGAAATTCATTGCACAGAAGGAAAAGACCGCGCAGGATATGCATGTGCTCTCCTTGAATGTTTTATGGGAGCAAGCTATGACGAAGTGGTCGAGGACTATGCAACCACTTACTATAACTATTATGGTATTAAAAAAGGTGATGAAAAATATACCTTCATCGTTAATAACGTTACCAAAAACCTTGAGAATGCATTTGGAATAACTGATGTGAAAAATGCAGACCTCGCAGCAGAAGCTGATAAGTTCTTCACAGCTATCGGACTTACAGATGCGGAGAAGGACGCCCTGAGAGCTAATCTTGGCACAGGAGATAGTAGTGCAGCTGAAGAAGTAACTGAAGCTACAGAAGAAACTGAAAAAGCAGATGAATCTCCCGCTGCAACATACATTGTTCAGCCCGGTGATTACCTCATAAAGATTGCAAAAGAGCAGCTTGGTGACGCCAATAAATGGACCGAGATTTACAAGCTTAACAAAGATATCATCAAGGATCCCAGCCTGATCTATGTAGGCCAGGAGCTCAAACTCAAATAATACATGCAGGCCGGGAGCTCAAACTCAAATAATATATGCAGGCCAGGAGCTCAAACTTAAATAATATATGCAGGCCGGGAACTCAAATAATAATTGAATCTGACAACAGAGAAGGGAGCTGACACTCAAAAGCCAGCTCCCTTAATATTTTCCCTTATTATTATCCCTTAAGCTCATCCATCTCCAGCGAAATCTTACAAACATCACTGAAATCCTTGGCTTCCCAGTTCATCTCGATTCTCTCCGTCACGATCTCAATCTCGGAGGGCAGCGTCTCCAGGAGAAGCACCATAACCTGATTATTGCCGTGCCTTGTTATGACATCACTCTGCCTAAGGGACATCTGTACGATGGACATGAACTCGCTCATGGCAGCTTCCATATCCACGCCCTGTCCATTTGGGGTGATCGTATAGATCATCACATGGATGTGCTTGTGGTAGTTGTTGACAACCCTCGCAAGGAACTGATACACAGTCTTGAAGTTGTCAGTGTTTAGTGAAAAGGCGCCGTTTCCGGGGCTTCTTTCAGCCATAAGCATCATGGCAGCCTTAAGAGCGGTTGCCTCACCAGGCTGACTGTCAGATACATTTTTATTTTCATGGAAAATCTTATAGCCGTGCTTTCCATTTTGCTTAACATCATATAAAGCTTTATCAGCCTTTTTGAAAAGTGTGAGGAAATCCTTACCTTCATCAGGAGCAAAGGCGCAGCCAATGGAAGCTCCAAGGGGAATTGTCATATCGGGACCCATGAGCTCCTTTGCGGATAAAACTATCTGCTCATTGATGTAGGCGGCCTTCTCGGCGATAACCTCCTCATCGAGGATATTCTTGCAGAACAGGATAAATTCATCGCCGCCCATACGACCTGCAAGGTCAGTGGAGCGGATTGCAGTGCGCAGAATCTCTGAAAAGCGGATAAGAACATTATCACCCATGGCATGGCCATAGATGTCGTTTACGGGCTTGAAGCTGTCAAGATCTACCATCAGAAGGGCACCGGAGCCTACTTTAGCCAGGGCGTCAATCTCCTCCTGGGAGGAGGTCTTGTTTAGAAGACCTGTCATCGGATCGGTGACGGCAGCCTTTTTAAGACCCTGAATCTGCTCGACGGTCTTTAGAATATTCGAGACTCTCTTTAAGAGAACGTCCGCTCTGAAGGGCTTTCTGATAAAATCGAGGGCACCTATGGAAAAGCCCTTACTCTCGGTTTCATCATTTTTATCTGCGGTCATGAACATGAAGGGAATCTGCTTCCCAAGCTCATCCTGAAGAGTCTTCTGCAACGTGAAGCCATCAATTTCGGGCATCCTAAGATCCGAGAGCACCAGATCAGGTTTCTCGGTTTTATACATCCAAATGGCATCCCTGCCGTTTGTGGCACAGATGGTATCGTACTCACTTGATAAAATATGATCCGTCATCCTGAGGGATATTTTTTCATCATCAACGATCAGAATCTTGTGTTTTGCCATATTTTTCTATGTTCTCCCACAAATAAATCCTAGCAAAAAATAATAAACATATTCTTTAAAAAGTATATATTTTTACTTAATTTACGTTTTGGAAAAGATTATTGTGTATAATTAATATAATTGGCCGGTGATTCATGAAAAGGAGCTTGCGCTATGAACATTGATGGTTTGAGAGAGTTAGGGGCGAATGTGGATGAAGGTCTTGAAAGATGCATGGGCATGGAGGATTTCTACATGGAGATGATAGAGCTCGGCCTCTCTGATGAAAGGTTCGAGACTTTAGGCCAAGCCCTTGAGGCCGGAGACCTTGATAATTCCTTTGAGCATGTGCATGCCTTAAAGGGTGTAATAGGTAATCTTGCGCTGACGCCGTTATATGAGACTATATGTGAGATCACGGAGCACCTCAGGGCAAGAGAGCAGATGGACTACAAGCCGCTATACGAAAAACTTATTTCTCAAAGAAACGCATTCCGCAGTTAAGATTTGTATCGATATTGAACGGAGAGTAACGCCGTGAATACTGATGATAGACATGGAAGAAGCAAACTGGAGCGATATCTTTCGCCTTTGCATGTGTGGGCTCTGTCATTCGGATGTGCCGTTGGATGGGGCGCATTTGTTATGCCCGGCACAACGTTTCTGCCTCTGGCCGGTCCCCTTGGAACCACGCTGGGCCTTATCATCGGCGCTGTCATAATGCTGATCATCGGCGTTAACTACCACTATCTTATAAACAAATTCCCGGATTCAGGTGGAACCCTGACTTATGCTGTAAAAACCTTCGGATATGACCACGGCTTCATGAGCGCCTGGTTTCTTATCCTTGTTTATGTTGCAATCATATGGGCCAACGCCTCTGCGCTGGGCCTTATCAGCAAGTACCTCTTTGATGGAACCTTCCAGTTTGGCTTCCATTACCAGATACTTGGATACGATGTATATCTGGGAGAGGTGCTGATCTCAGTGGCTGCCATATGCCTGGCATCAGGACTTTGCATGAAGGGAAAAAGGATATCTGTCAATCTTCAGGCAATTTTGTGCTTTGTCCTGATTCTGGGAATCATAGTCTGCGCCGTAAATGTTTCCTCTCACAATCATGGAATAATCTTCGTTGCAAAGCCTTACTTCTCACCGAACAAAGGAAATCCGGTAAGTCAGGTTATCTCAATAATCGCGTTATCTCCCTGGGCATACGTCGGATTTGAATCCATATCGAATTCAGCATCGGGCTTTAAGTTTTCATCTGAAAAGAGCCTGCCTATCATGGTGGCAGCACTCATAACATCGGTGGTTTCTTACGTGCTCCTCGCACAGATAGCCTCCGCAGGTGTTCATGAGAATTACTCCGGATGGGTAGAGTACATAGCTGACCTTCCGAATATCGGGGGCATTCTTGGACTTCCGACCTTTCATCTTGCGCAGGATTCCATGGGTAGTACCGGCCTTATAATTCTTGGCTGCGCCGCATTCGCAGGCGTCATGACAGGACTTATCGGTAACTTCATCGCTGCCAGCAGACTCCTCTACATCATGGCGGATGACGGCATTCTGTCCGGCTGGTTTAGAAAGCTGAATGACGAAAATGTTCCGCAAAATGCCATTGCAGCGGTGACTGCAATTTCAGTGTTTATCCCGCTCCTTGGAAGGACAGCCATAGGATGGATAGTCGATGTCACCACCATCGGCGCGATCATAGCCTACGGATATACATCGGCAGCAGCAACAGTCAACGCTAAGGCTGATAACAATAAAAAAATAATGGCCACTGGCATTCTCGGACTTATCGCATCGGTGCTGTTTTTTATGTACTTCATGGTGTGGTCTGCGGGAGCCATGTCAACGGAGAGCTACTTCATCCTTGCAAGCTGGAGTATCATCGGCTTCGTGTATTTCATGTTTGTGTTTGAGCACGACAAGAAAAAGAGATTCGGACATTCCACCATCGCATGGATCACCTTTTTGTGCATGACGTTTTTCGCATCCCTTGTATGGGTGAATAACGCAACCGATGATATCACCAAGGAGGTGGTAAGCAGCATAAGTGCCCACTATGAGCAGCTAAGCGATGAAACGGAATTTGAGGATCCCGAGAAAACAAGCAAATTTATCAACGAAAAGCTTGTGAAGGCAGATAATGATATCAACATAAACAGTATGATTCAGATGACTCTGAACATCATCTCACTACTTATCATGTTCAGGATTTACAGCATAATAACTGTTAGGGAGAAGGAGGCTCAGAAGGAAAAGCTAAAGGCCACCGAAAGGAGTATCGCCAAGACGGTATTTTTATCAAACGTATCCCACGACATCAGAACTCCCATGAATGCCATAATAGGATACATCAACCTCGCCAAGGAGGAAAATGTCACCCATGAGGAGCTGAAGGAATACCTTAAGAAAATCGAGGCCTCCAGCAATCATCTGATGGCCCTTATCAATGACGTCCTTGAGATGAGCAGAATCGAGAGCGGCAGGATAGAGCTTGAAAATGTGCCCGTTAATCTGAGGAAAACCTTCGATGATGTAAAGGATCTGTTTGCTACGCAGATGGCTGAAAAGGGAATTACCTATACGGTAGATACGAAGGGTATAGAGAACGAGCATGTTTACTGCGATAAAAACAGGTTAAACAGAGTGCTTCTAAACCTGCTTAGTAATGCCTACAAATTTACGCCAAAGAACGGTAAAGTGGCCGTGATCGTTAAACAGAAAAAGGCTTATGAGCACATGAAGGCTGTCTATGAGATTCAGGTTAAGGACAGCGGAATCGGTATGTCAGAGGAGTTTACGACCAAGGTGTTTGACGCCTTTGAAAGAGAAAATGATGAGACGGTTAAGGATATCCAGGGCACCGGACTTGGAATGAGCATTGTAAAAAGTCTCGTGGATGTCATGGGTGGCACCATCGAGGTAAGATCAAAAAAGGAGCATGGAACTGAGTTTATCGTAAATCTGACTCTGGGTCTTCAGACCGAGGAGGATATCAGGAAGGCTAAGGATGAAGAACAGGAAACAACCGTTAGCGATGTAGACTTTAGCGGCAAGAGAGTGCTTCTTGTGGATGATATTCAGGTCAACAGAATGATTGCAGCAAAGCTCCTTGAGAAGATGGGACTGATAGTTGAAATGGCAGAGAACGGACAGGAGGCAGTGGATAAGGTAAGCGCTGCAGCTGCAGGCTTTTACGACATTGTGCTTATGGATATTCAGATGCCTGTAATGGATGGTTATGAAGCCGCAAAGACCATCAGGAAGCTTGAGGAAAAGGAGAAGGCCGGGGTACCCATAGTTGCGATGACAGCTAACGCCTTTTCAGAGGATATTAAAAAGGCAGCAGACTCCGGAATGAACGGACATATAGCAAAACCGATAGATATCAGCAAGATGACAGAGACCCTGGTCAAACTAATAAACTAGCATAAAACCAACCAGACAAAACTACTATTACAAAAATATGAGGATGAGCTTCTATCAGGAAACTCATCCTCTTTTTATGATATCATAAAAAGCGCTCCGCTATGGATGCGCACTCGCGCGATAGGAATATGTTGCCTTCAGCAACCGCGCTCGGCGCGAGAATGTCGCAAGCGACATTCTTTCTTGTTTCAGAATATCTCTGATTTTACGAGCGATTCATCAAACCTTAAATGCATTGATCAGATTCTCAATCTCATCTGAGGAGTCTGAAACTGCGGTAGCACTGTTATCAACACCCTTGGAGTTCTCTGCAACGAGCTCTGCGCTGGAGGTCAGGTGAGTGGCTGTAGCACTTACTTCCTGAGTACTTGCTGACTGCTCCTCGGAGATTGCTGCCATGGAGGTTGCGATTTCATCAACGTTACCAACCTTGGCAATCATCTCGCTTACGATATCGCTGGTCTCATCGAGGCTCTTGAAGATCTCTTCGAAGGTAGCGCCTGCTGTATTAACTGCATCCATGTTGTGGTTGATCTCTTCCATGTTGCTCTTGGACTTGTTGGAGAGCTCCTCTATCTGGATGGTGATCTCCTTGATGATGGTTGAGATCTGCTGTGTTGAATCTGCACTGTTCTGTGCCAGCTGTCCGATCTCCTGAGCTACAACTGCAAAGCCCTTGCCGGCTTCACCTGCTCTTGCAGCCTCAATTGAAGCATTGAGGGAGAGGAGGTTGGTCTGACTGGAAATCTCATTGATCATATCTACGATAGAGTTGATCTTCTGAGCTGATTCTCCAACAACGGTTACTACTTCGTTCATGTCATCCATGGCCTTGGCGATGCCGGTCATACCTGTCTGAACAATCTCCATATCACGCTGACCGTCCTTTGCCTTGGTTACAAGGAAATCCATGGTATCTCTTGTATGCTGGCTCTTCTCTGTGAGGTTTGATACCTCCTGAGCCAGGTTTGTTGCCTGATTAGCAAGCTCTGTAACAGCGTCAGCCATGTCATCCATAGCACCCTGGATCTGCTGCATTGCCTTGGACTGCTCATCAGCCTGGGCATTGAGATCACTGGATGCGTGCTTGGAGTTGCTGGATTCGATTGCGAGCTTTCCTGTGACTTCCTTCATCTGAATGAGAGTATCACGCATCTGTGCAACATAGTCTGCCATGTTGTTGTTCATGAGGCCAATCTCGTTTTCTTTGTTTCCCTGACCCTTCTGAATGTCAACGGTGAAGTCACCCTGTGAAATTCTGGTGATGTTGTCAGTGAGCTTACTTACAGGCTTACTGATCATGCTGTTGATGGTCTGTAGCATAACGATTGCCATGAGGATAAGCATGATGACTGAAATAGCTACGCTTATATAAATAAACTTGTAAAGAGGTGCAAGTACGTCGCTTACCTTAACGAAGGAAGCCAGGAACCAGTTGGTGCCCTGAACCGGATCGATTGATACGTAGTAATCTATTCCATCTGTTCCGTGAAGGGTGAAAATGTCATCCCTTCCGCCTGAGGTTGTTATCTTGGAAATCTGCTGAATAAAGTCGTCATTGGGATAATCGGCTACATCCTTACCAATCTGATCCTCGGCAGGTGATGCGATCATTATGGTGCCGCCGAACATCATGGTGGATCCTGTGCCAAGGGGCTTATATGCGCTGGCTGTTTTGGATATTCCTGTGAGAACTATATCTGTGGAAAGGATACCCGTTCTTCCGTCAAGGAGTTTGACCTCTCTTGAACCGCATACAACGGTGTTACCGGTGGACATATCTACTGAGGGCTCACCGAGTGTTATGGATGATTTACCCTGGCCGTTCTTATACCAGCCTCTGGAGGTAGGGTCGTAATCAGCATCCGGAACCCAGCCGCCTCCGTCATAGAAAGCTTCTTTGCCGATTGCAAGATAAACGTCAATAACAACACCGGGATATTCATCCATTCCGGGGAGAAGTGCATTTAGGTATGCATTGTCATCAGCAAAAGAGGACTTTTCAAGGGTATCACCAAGACCGTTATAATATGCAACCATGTTGGACATATCTCCGGCAATTTCGGCAGCATTGGCTTTGGCTTCCATTGCAAGACCGTTTGTGGCTTCTTCCACGATGACATTTTTGGCGCTTATAGCCATGAAAATTGCCACAACAGCGATGGCAAAAATTACCATAGGAATGATAACTGCCAGTAGCTGACCACTGATGTGCTTGCTGAGCGATTTTTCGTTAACTTTACTAGCCATAATGAAAACACCTCCATAGAAGAATTATTATATATAAATTATACTTTGAAAAGGTCAGAATAAAGATTATTAAATTATAAATAGTTTCTAATCTTTTTATAATTTTTGCTATAATATGATATTGAAGTAGTATGTCAAAAAATACGAAATAATGATAACTAATTCAGGAGGCAGTACATGGACAATTTTACTTACTATGCACCTACGGAAGTTGTTTTTGGAAAAGGTGTTGAGAACAATATCGGCTACACAGCCAGCAAATATGGAAAGAAAGCTTTCCTGGTATTCGGAAAGGGAAGCGTTGTAAGAAGCGGTCTCCTTGGAAGAGTTGAGGACTCTCTTGCGGCAGCAGGCGTAGAGTATATGGAGTTTGGAGGAGCAAAGCCCAATCCCACTCTTGAGCATGCAGAGGATGGCGTAAGGGAAGCTGTTCATTTCGGTGCAGATATGATAATAGGTATCGGCGGAGGAAGCGCTATTGATACAGCCAAGGCCATTGCCCACGGCGCAGCCAATCCCGATGAGAAGCTCTGGGATATCTGGGTTAAGAGAGTTCAGCTCACAAAGTCTCTTCCCGTTGGCGCAGTTCTTACAATAGCTGCTGCCGGAAGTGAGATGAGTGATTCCGCTGTTCTTACAAACGAGGAGCTTGGAAAGAAGGCTGGAATAAACACTGAATTTAACAGATGCAGATTCGCTATCGTGAATCCCGAGCTTGGAACAACTTTACCTAAGAACCAGATAGCAGCCGGTGTAACGGATATCATGATGCACACAATGGAGAGATACTTCATCCCGGATTTCCACTGCGATATGACCGACGAGATAGCAGAGGGACTTCTTCGCACAGTGATCAAGAACGGAGCGAAGGTTGTGGAGGATCCTTCGGATTACGATGCAATGAGTGAGGTATTCTGGGCTTCAAGCCTTTCACACAATAACCTCACTGAGTGCGGCCGCGGCAAGGACTTCTCAGTTCATAAGCTTGGACATGCGCTCTCAGCAAAGTATGATGTCACCCATGGCGCATCCCTTGCAGCGGTTTGGGGAGCATGGGCAAAAGATCTTTATAAGGGAGCCCTTCCCAGATTTGCAAGATTCGCCCGCAGCGTATGGGGAGTTACTGAGGAAAATGACGAGGCTGCAGCTCTTGCAGGAATAGAGAAGACTGTGTCATTTTTTAAATCCATAGGAATGCCTGTAAGCGTAAGAGAGCTGGGGGTTGACCCTTCAGATGAAGATATTAAGGAGCTTTCTCTTGATGCAACCATGAAGGATACAGTAAAGCTCTCAAGAATCAGACCCTTAAGTGCGGCAGATGTAGAGAAAATATATAGAGATGCTTTATAAAAATTTAACTAATAGAAGAATTATATAATTATGCCCCTCATTCTCTTTGTTGATACAATATAATTGCAATAAAGAGTAATGAGGGGTTAATTTTATGATCAATTGGAATTTTGATTATGTAATTCCAAGCCTACTTATTCTGATTATAATCATGGGATACTACTTTTCATTGCCGAGACTTCCTGTCAGGCTGAATAAGGTATTCCTGGCTATTATGGTTAATGAAGGCTTCGTCATAATATCGGATATAATCGCCAGCTGGGCATGTAATGAGTACAAGACATTACCGACCTGGATAGTGGTTTTATTAAATACGCTCTATTTTGCAGCCTTCTTTAGCGGGTGTTTTTTGTTCTTTGAAATGGGTGTTACCCTTCTGCGCATTGCTCCATCCAGAAAAAATGTAAGA
Source organism: Butyrivibrio sp. XPD2002 (assembly GCF_000423945.1). GTDB lineage: Bacteria > Bacillota > Clostridia > Lachnospirales > Lachnospiraceae > Butyrivibrio. The sequence goes on from NZ_KE384114.1 coordinate 84,685, forward strand.
AAATGGCTTATAAGGATTCCTTTTATATTGTCGGAAATCCTTACTGTTAGTAGTGCCTTTTTCGGATTTATTTTCTATATTGATGAAACAGGGTATCACCGTGGACCACTCCACTTCATGGTTTACGTTACCCTTTATTTCTACATATTCATGAACTATTTTACCCTGTTTACACATTGGAACAGACTGCGAAGAAGGCATGAAAGAAACGGCATTATCGGTTATACCACAATGCTTCTGATTGGATCTGCACTGAGGTATTACCTGCCGCTTTATCTTATTTTTGACACCTTCTGCCTGATGGCAGTTCTTATAATTTACCTGTCCTACGGTAACCCTGAATTTTTCCTTGAAACCAGGAACATGGCCTTCAACAGCAAGGCCCTGAGAATTTTTATAGAGGAAAATGAGGACAGGGGAAGATATAAGATTCTCTCTTTTATTATTCGTGATTACCATGACCTTAGGGATATCTATGGAACTATACAGATGAATCAGGGAATTGCTCTGATATCTGAGTTCCTTAAGAAGAACTATCCTGAGGTTATCCAGTTTTATTATCAAAATGGACGCTTCGTACTTCTTGGCAACAGAGGAATGGACTGGGAGGAGATTCATGAGGAAATAAGACACCGGTTCCTTCTTCCATGGAAATCTGATGATGCTGAGCTCTATCTGGAGGTAGGCTTTGCTCTGGTTGACCTTTCAAAGGGCTATGGAAGCGCAGATGAAGTGCTTAACTCCATCGGACTTTTATTGGAAAGAGCAGACAGACTCGGGGATGACTACAATGTCCTTACCGATGATAATGCTCTTCAGGATTATGCAGACAGAATCTATCTGAAGAAGACCATGGAAAATGCCATTGATCATAAGGCAGTGGAGATATACCTACAGCCCCTTATTGATGCCAATAAGCGCACCCTTGTGGGAGCGGAGGCACTGGCAAGAATCCGTGATGAAAAGGGACATATCGTGCCTCCCGGAGCCTTCATTCCGATAGCCGAGCAGAATGGCCGAATCAATGAGCTGGGAGAGCAGGTATTTGAAAAGGTCTGCCAGTTTATAGCGGATAGCGATGTGGACAGCTTTGGACTCCAGTTTATAAATGTCAATCTGTCACCTATCCAGTTCATGAGAACTGACCTTGGAGACAGGTTCCTCAAGGTTGTGGACAGATATGGCGTTGATCCTTCCAGGATACATCTGGAGATCACAGAGGAAGCCATGATAGACGACCAGCAGATGGAAAAGCAGATACAGGCAATGCAGAGAGATGGCTTCAGATTTGTTTTGGATGATTACGGAAAAGGTTACTCTAACCTTACAAGACTTAAGAAGAGTCCCTTCATAAATGTAAAGCTCGACATGGAAATCGTATGGGATTACTGTAATGCACCTGACCACATACTTCCCATGATGGTAGGAGCCTTTAAAAAGATGCATTTTGGCATAACCGCCGAGGGAATAGAGACAGAGGAAATGGCAAAGAAGATGACAAACATTGGCTGCGATTATCTGCAGGGAATGCTGTTCTCAGCGCCACTTCCGCCGGAAGAGTTCCTTGAACAATATAGAGGTTACTAAAAATATAAAAGGGGCTGTGAAAAAATGAGAAATCATTTTTTCCAGCTCCTTTATTTTTTAGGATGGCTTATCCAATATTATTTACTATTCCGAAGGATATATAGTTGTCTACGATAGCCTTAAAATCCGTGCCTTCCTCGCACTTTTCATTATAAATTCCGTTCACCATCAGGCGGAGTCCGCCACCTTCAAAATGCTCAACAACCTTATAGCGGTCCTTGTAAAATGAGCTTCTGGATACGGTTACGTCTCTGCGGATACCCTTGAATTCAGAAAGGGGACATCCCGGGAAATTGATATTTACTATCTGACCGTAGTCAAGCTTTACCTTAAGAGCCTCCTTTAGCATGTCCTTAAGATATGCGTTTGTGACCTCGTGATCGTCGTCAATGTTCTCTGAGAGTGCAACGGCGTGATAGCCCTGAAAAGCTGCCTCGAAGGCTGCTCCTGCTGTGGCGGAGTACTGGATATCCGTTGCTGCGTTATAGCCAAAATTGATGCCTGAGAGGACCACATGGGGCTTTTTCGGCATGATATTAAGACTTCCCACGCGGACACAGTCGCCGGGAGTTCCGCTGCAGGAAAATGCGTGAACGCCCTCAACCGGGAAATCGTGAGGGAAAACATCTATCGGGTCTCTCAAGGTAATGCTGTGTGAAGCAGCGCTCCTTTGGTGCGCCGGAGCTACAACCCACACCTCACCGAATTCCTTTGCAGCCTCCGCCAGTCTGTGGATACCGCCTGCATCTATTCCGTCATCATTTGTGATTAGTATTCTTCGCATATAAAACCTCTGAAAATGATTTTTTTCTATACTAACATAAATCGCAACAACCAAAAAGAAATAAGCAAGATTATGTAAGACACGGAGCCTGTAATAATGCGAACATAGACTTGATAAACTAACGATATGACTATAGAAAATGAGGATAGCAATGGGTGCTTTTAAGACAGGTAATTACAGGAACCTTTTTAAGGAAATAGGAAAAAGCGACGCCGAGATACAGGCACGTATCGACGAGGCGGTTAAGACATTTTTCTACGATGAAAATGAGAGAATTTATCATGAAGCCGGTGAGGATATGGGTTACCTTACCGACACCGGTAATAACGATGCAAGAACAGAGGGTATGTCCTATGGCATGATGATGTGCGTTCAGCTGGATATGAAGGTGGAATTCGACCGCATCTGGAAGTGGTCCAAGACCTACATGTTCATGACAGAGGGCGACAACGAGGGCTATTTTGCCTGGTCCTGTCAGACAGACGGAACCAAGAATGCCTATGGTCCTGCTCCTGACGGCGAGGAATTCTACGCAATGGCGCTTTTCTTTGCATCACACAGATGGGGCGATGGCGAGGGAATATTTGAGTACAGCAGAGAGGCGAGAGAGCTGCTTAGCGCCTGCATTCACAAGGGGGAAAATGGAAGACCGGGATGTCCCATGTGGAACAGGGAAAACGGACAGATTCTTTTTGTTCCGGGAAGCCCGCACACAGATCCTTCCTATCATCTGCCGCACTTCTATGAGCTTTTTGCGCTGTGGGCAAATGAGGAGGACAGGGAGTTTTTCGCAAATGCAGCAAAGGTCAGCAGAGACTACCTGGTAAAGTGCTGCCACAAGGAGACGGGACTTAGTCCTGAGTATGGTAACTTCGACGGTACACCCATGGACAAGGAACTGCCCTGGGGACAGTTTGGTGATTTCTTCAGTGATGCCTACAGAACTGCAGCAAATATAGGGCTTGATGCAGTATGGTTTGGCGAGGAGAAAAAGCATCTGGGGGCACCGCTTCGCATGATGAAGTTCTTCGGAACAGATCTTGAGGCAGTAAGGTGCGCTTATAAGGTTGACGGAACACCTCTTGAGAGACCTGTTCTTCATCCTCTTGGACTTTTATCAGCGACTGCGCAGGGGGCACTTGCAGCTGCTGATGATGATTTTGAAACCGCAAAAAAATGGGTAGAATGGTTTTGGAATCAGCCGCTCAGGAAGGGCGTTCGCAGGTACTATGACAACTGCCTGTACATGTTCGCGCTTCTGGCACTTTCGGGGAATTACAGAATTTACTGATTCTAAAAAGCATGTATTGGGGTGCTTTTTAAGATAAAGGAATGAAAAATATTTAAACTGGAGGAGGTTTAAAAAAGTTATGGGTAAACAACTAATCTATTCGGTGTATTTTATTATGCCGATACTTCTTTTGTGGGGGGCTAAGCCACAGGGAAAAGGACAGTGGAACGACAGTCTGTCACTGTCACAGACCAAGGCATTTCAGGGATTTTTAACAGTGGCAATTATGTTGCATCACATCGGCCAGAAGACCTGCGCATCCTGGCTCTTTCCCAAGAGCCGCATTATTCCGGGGCTTGAGTTCTTTGTTCCGATAGGTTACATCCTTGTTTCATTTTTTCTTTTCTTCAACGGCTACGGAGCTTACAAGAGCTTCCACACCAAGAAGAACTACCTGAATGGCTTTGTGAAAAAGAGAATACTGCCTGTGGTGTTATCACTCTATTCAACAACACTGATATTCTTCATCGCAAGACTTCTTATAGGTGAGAAGATGGATATGCCCGGCGCACTGCTTTACCTTTCAAGCATCAAGCTTTGCAATCCCAACACCTGGTACGTGATAGTCCTTCCGTTCTTCTATCTGGCATTTTATCTTGCCTTCAGATTCATTAAAAAGGACGGCCTTGCAGTAGCAGCGACAACAGCTTTCGTGGTTGCATACATTCTTGTTGGAACCAGCATCGACCACAACGATTACCTTATAAGGGGTGAGTGGTGGTGGAACTGCGTGCACATGTTCCCTGTGGGAATCCTCTTTGCAAAGTATGAGGACAAGATCATCCCTCATCTCAAAAAGTACTACTGGGTATATGCAATCCTTGCAGTTGCAGCACTCTATCCTTTATATCTCTATTCCGTACATGCGCAGGATTTCTTCTCCTACTACGGCGAGAACTTCGGTGCACCGGACAAGGTTTTGAGAAGACGTATGACACTTCTCAGCCAGGTATTTGTAACCATGGACTTCGTATTTGCATCACTCCTTCTTGGAATGAAGGTTAAGATCGGTAACAGATTCCTGAAATTCATGGGAACGATAACCCTTGAGTTCTACCTGATCCACGGACTTTTCGTAGAGCTCTGTGACCACACCTTTGATGGCGGTGTGAAATCACCCTTCCCGATCAAAAATGTATTCCTCTATGTACTGGTAGTATTCGCTCTGGGTGTTCCCTCCGCAATACTGTTAAAGAAATTACATGGTCTGATTCTTGGAATTGGCAAAAAAGAAAAACAGCCTGTCGAACTTAAGAAGGCATCATAAAATAAGCTGCGGCGCATGTGCAAAAGTGCATATGTGCCGTTTTTTTTATCGTAACTTAATGCGTTGTTTATCAGATTTTTATAGGCATGTTGGATAATAAATTATGGTTATTTTATTATGTCTGGCTATGCTTTTTGGCTAAAAAATGAGGACAATCCTATGGGAAAACGAATTATATCAGCAGTAATAATAATGACACTACTAATCAGTATGACAGCTGCCTGCAGTAAGAAAAACGAAGAGCTTGTGGGCGGGGACGCCGAGGAAGAAAGCAGCGAGCTTGTGGTAATTGATATCAATCTTACTGATGAGGATTACGGAATCGGGGTAAATAAGAATAAGCCCGAGATACTGGAAAAGATAAACGAATTCATAGAGGCCGGATTTGAAAACGGAAAATATGATGAAATAACCGGACACTATTTTGGCGGTACGGGGGATCCTGTTGGCATACCTACAGGGACCCGGGATGATGAAAAGGACCAGCTTGTGGTAGCAACAACCGGAGATTTTGAGCCCTTTGATTATGATGAGGGTGATCTTCATTACGGTATTGATATGGAGCTTATAAAGGCAATCGCTGATTACATGGGTAAAGAGCTGGTGCTTGTAAATGTCAATTTCGATATCATGTTCCAGACGGTTGCACAGGGAAAATGTGATGCCTGCATAGCCGGAATAACAATAAAGGATGAAAGAAAAGAGTTTGTGGATTTTTCAGTCCCATATTTCAATGCAGGACAATGCCTTGTGGCCAATAAAGCAGATAATGATTTCAAGGATGCAAAGACAAGGGAAGAAGCAGAGGAGATACTGAAAAATCTTGATGAATCAGTAGTTATTGCTGTTGAGGCAGAGACTACCGGAGAGAGCTACCTTCAGGGGGGAGCCGGTGATTTTCCGGGGGTAAAATGTAAGATCATGAAATGCTCAACCCTCGCGGACTGTATCATAGCTCTTCATAACGGAAATGCAGATTATGTCATTGGAGATAACGCTACACTTAAATATCTGGTAGCTAATCAGTAATTTATGTGATCGGGGCTCTATATGAAAAAGTTAAAGGGATACACCTGGATATTGATATTAGTAGTACTATTGTTGATCTTGGCAGGCCTTATTATAGGTCTGTTTAGAATGTCCATTCAGAACGACGAAGAAAAGACAATAGTCGGTGGTGTTTTCCTTGATGATATTGATGACGGAGGCTGGAGCGAAAATCATTACAACGGACTCAAGACAGCATGCGATGCTCTTGGATTAAAGCTTGAGGTAGTAACCAATGTCGAAGAGAAGGCTGCCAGTGAAGAAGCTGCTGTGGAAGAACTGGTGAGCAAGGGGTGCAATGTCATATTCCTCACCAGTGAAGGCTATGGAATGGATTTGTACCCTGTGATGTCTAAATACAATAATGTTGAGTTCTACACAGTATCTCCCAACTCTGATTTGTCAAATGTAACGACATATTTCTGCAGACTTTATGAGATGCGATACCTTGCAGGAATGATCGCGGGCAGAATGACCCAAAGTAATATCCTTGGATATGTTGCAGGCGGAAGAAATCCGCAGGTAACAAGGGGAATCAATGCGTTTACCCTGGGGGCCAGATCAGTTAATCAGGATGTGACAGTCAAGGTGAGATATCTGGATAACTGGACGGATCCGGAAGATGAATATTTACAGGCAAAAAAGCTGATAACAGAGGATGGTGCTGACCTCATAACCTATCATGCCAGCCTCAATACTGCTATTGATGCTGCAGAAGAACTGGGGGCTTATTCAGTCGGTTATGGCAGGGATATGGAAGGATATTCTGACAAATATCTGACCAGTGTTATATATCACTGGGATGTGGTATACCGGAAAATTCTTGAGGATTTTTTGAAGGGTGCAATTACCGACAACCATTATTACTTCCTTGGAATGAGAGAGGGAGCGGTTTCCTTTACGGATGTTACGAATATTGTGCCCCCGGATGTAAAGCTCTTTGTAGATGCAAAGAGGAAGGAGTTTGCCAAAGGCTCATTCGTTTTTGAAGGAGAGATAATCAGTAATACCGGAAAAGTCATGTGCAGGAAGGGTGAAAGAATAAGCGATGATGCGCTCTTAAGGCGCATGAACTGGTTTGTGGAAGGAGTGGAAGTCTATGAATAGTAAGCTCCGATACATGCCTGGTCGAATTTTTATACTCCTCCTTACAGTCTTTCTCATTTTTACAACATTGGGAATTATTTTTTATAACAGTTTGGATAATCGTATCAACATAATTATCATGAAGAACATAGAAAATGAGGCAAGGGCAGCTGCGATTTATTATCGTGAAAACCTAAGAACCGAGATGTTGGCCCTTGAGCACATAGCGTGGATACTTGGGAATGATAATATCGGGGAAGGCGAAGGTCTTGAGCAGGCCAAAATGGTCATCCGGAATGTGTTTGACTCAGAACCCAGTATTCTTCTTGGAATTATGGATGGAGAGAGAAACCCTGTATATGAAGGTGCGATTGATCCTACTGAATATGAGGGACTTCTTGAGTCATTTCGTGGTAACAGTGGCGTATCCTACATGAAAACCGGTGCACTGATGTTTTCTTATGCTGTCATTAAAGGGGATAATGTCCGGTACGTTTTGTATTCAATATGCTCATCAGTCTATATCAGAAGAAAGCATGGGCTTGATAATATTACGAATCTGGGCAGTGTTGCACTTATGACCAGAGATGATGAAATAGTGATTCCGTTCACTAATATGAAAAAAGAAGATGCTGCATTTTTCGACAGTGCATCCGTAAGAAATGTTTTTAAGAGATTAGGCAGAGGGCATAATGTTGATTCAGTTGCGATAGAAAAGGTAAAGACTACAAAGGGCGAGATGTATTTCTATTCCGCAGAGCTTGAGAACTCCCCCTTTGTAATTGTCGGAGCTCTTGAAAAAGAGGAGGCTCTGGCTAATTATGCTAACGTTACGAATAAGATTATCATTACGTATGCACTATTTGTAATATTTGTAATGATCATACTGATTTTCTTCCTGCAGGCATCCATTAAGGCGAGAGAAAGTGAAGAGCTTAGGAAAGCAAAACAGATTGCTGAGGAAGCATCAAAAGCAAAGGGACTTTTCCTTGCAAATATGTCCCATGAAATAAGGACCCCTATAAATGCCATTATCGGAATGGATGAAATGATCCTGAGGCAGGGGCATGACAGTAAGATACAGCAGTATGCTTACAGCATTAAGAGCTCTGCCACATCACTCCTTAGTCTTGTAAATGATGTGCTTGATTTTTCAAGACTTGAGGCAGGAAAGCTAAAGCTTATGGATGAGGACTACAATCTTTCAACCCTCCTTACGGATATCTCTATCATGATAAAGACCAGGGCTGAAGATAAGGGGCTCGATTTCCATATTGATATAGACAGGAATATTCCGGATCATCTTATAGGTGATGGCACAAGACTTAAGCAGGTAATAATAAACCTTGTTACAAACGGAGTAAAGTACACCAACGAAGGCTTTGTACATCTCATCGTCGACTATGAAAAGCTAAGTGAGGATGAGATAAATCTGATGATCACAGTAAAGGATTCCGGAATCGGCATGAAGCAGGAGAGCATTGATAAACTTTTCCTTGCCTTTGAGAGATTTGATGAAAATAAAAACAAGACCATTGAGGGTACCGGTCTTGGTATGAGCATAGTCAAGCAGATACTTGATGCCATGGAAACTACCATAGATGTTAAGAGCGTCTATGGTGAGGGAAGTGAGTTTTCATTTGAAGTAAAGCAGAAGGTTAAGAATTGGGAGAGCATTGGTAACTATGAGGAGGCAGCAGAGAAAGTAGCCCTTAGTCAGGAAAGCTATCAGCCTGCTTTTTATGCCCCTGAAGTACGAATACTTTCCGTGGATGACATGGAGATCAACCTTAAGGTTGTAGCGGGACTCTTAGAGCCCACCGGAGTTGTCATTGATTCCGTTCTTAGCGGCGCAGCGGCTCTTGAGATGATAGAGAAAAATCACTACGACATAATGCTCATTGACCATAGAATGCCCGGAATGGATGGCGTTGAGCTTTTGCAGAGAATAAGGAGCCTGCCTGAAAACGAAAACAGAAACGGCGTATGCATTGCGCTTACAGCTAATGTTTCCGAGGAAGGAAGGAATGCGTATATCAAGGAAGGCTTCAACGATTATCTGGCTAAGCCTATTAACGTTAAGACCATGGAGGAGACTATCCTGAGGTACATTCCCAAGGAGAAGCTTGGAGAGCAGCCGGATAAAAAAGATACATCTCCGGGAAGTGGAACGGGTGAGGAGCAAAAGACTACCCCCAGTATCTCACAGGCAAGAGATGAGATTAAGAGACTGGAGTCTGAGGGCCTTATCGATACGACCCATGTTCTTGAATATTCAGGAACTGAGGAGATGTTCATAGACACTTTGAGGTTCTTCAGAGATTCGATAGGCAAAAAGTCCGACGAAATTGAAAAGCTCTATTACGATGAGAACATAGAGGATTATACGACCAAGGTTCATGCACTTAAGAGCGCTGCCAGAATGGTGGGCCTGACTGAACTTTCGAATATGGCTAAGCGTCTTGAGGAGGCAGGTAAAAAAGAGGATATCGACTATATCAGAGATAATACATGGGATACATTATCAAAATATCGCACGTATAAGGACATTCTTGCGAAGGTATAGAGGGGACAATCTATGGGTAATAAGAAAATACTGGTGGTGGATGACGATGATCTGATGCGTGCGGTCACTGTCAAAATGCTCCAGTCTAAATATGACATCATTACGGCAGGCTCCGGGCAGGAGGGAATTGATACCTATGAAAGTGAAAAGCCCGATCTTATCCTGTCGGATCTTATGATGCCTGAGATGGACGGCTTCGAAATGATGGAGCGACTTAGGGAAAAGCATAATTTCGTTATTCCTGTCATGTTTATGACCGCCTATTCCAGTGATGATGCCGAAAGAAAAGGGTTTGAAATCGGTGCGGTGGATTACATCAGAAAGCCCTTTAAGGCTGAGGTCCTTTTGCACAGGATTGATAATATCCTTCAAAATGTCGAGAGGATAAGAAACTTAAAGGAAGCTGCTGAAATAGAGCCTATGACAGGGCTTCTTAACAAGGTTACAACTGTCAGACAGGTCGATGAGATTGTCGGCAAGGGCGGCGGAATCCTCATGATGGTGGACCTTGACAGCTTTAAGCTTGTAAACGATATCTATGGTCACGAAGCAGGCGATAAGGTTCTTATCTGGTTCGCTGAGCTCCTTAGAAGTATTATGCGCTCCAACGACATAGTCGGAAGAGTGGGCGGTGATGAATTTGTTGCCTTCTGTCAGAATGTCAGAACTGAGAGGATGGTTGCGGAGAGGACCCAATTCATGAACCGCAAGCTTCTTACGTATGCAAAGGAGCTTTTCGGCGAGGATATGAATATTCCTCTTGGCGTCTCTGTAGGCGCGGCAATCTGCCCAGATGAGGGAACGGATTATCAGACACTATATAAAAAGGCTGACCAGGCGCTCTATAACGTCAAGATGGCAGGTAAGCACAACTTCGCATTTTTCAAAACCGAAGAGGAGAAAAACAGGGAGAAATCGGCTGAGGGTCTTGATGAGATAGATATGCTCCTTAAGGAGAGGGATGTAAAGAAGGGCTCCCAGATTCTTACGCTGGATAACTTCAAGCTGATATACAGGTTTATGATGCGTTTCCAGAGGAATTATGCGTGGGATGTGCATCTTCTGGTATTCAGGGTCGAATCCAAGACGGAAAATGATGATGACCTATCCAGAATGACGGACTATTTTTTGAATGTGGCAGCAGGGTGTCTTAGGGGAAGCGACAGCTTTACAAGGCTTGGAAATAATACCGTGCTTGCGATTTTCCTAAAGGCCACGGAGGCTGAGGTGAAAATCCCAATCCTCCGAATAAGGGAGAGGTGGGAGTCAGATCCCGAAACCGCAGGCTACACCTTCAGTTATGAGATGCAGTACATGATGCCGGATTGACGTTGATTTGTTACATAATATTACATTATATTAATGCCCAAATTGCTAGGATATTAGAGGGCTATATGTTATGATTTACTAATCAGTTTTACTAGTTATATGTTGCTTGAAGAGGATGAGGGGGATCATCTTTAGGAGGCGATAGTATGAGAAAAGGCAGACTTGCGAAGATTATGGCCATAGGCATGGTATGCTCTATGGCTTTTTTGAGTGCCTGCGGAAAAAAGGATACTGTTATCACAGAGGGTGGTGACAGACCTGCAAAGGAAATAGATAAAGACCACATATACAGCTTTGAAAATGTAGATATTCCGGTAAGTGGCAATTGCAGCATATCAAGAGTATGCGAAGGAGAGGACAGTCTCTATGCCATAGCGTATGTTTACAGCGAGGATTCTATGGGCTCCACCAAGCTTTTCAGAATGCCCTTCGACACAGGTATGGTGGAGGAGGTGCCCCTTGGTGACGGCACCAAAAACGTCAGCGCTGATAATCTTACCTGCGATGATGACGGCAATGTATATGTCGTGAAGTATGAGTATGATATGGCCGATTCAGAGGATGCCGTGCTTTATGAGGCGGATGCTGAGGCATCTTCAGATGTAGGTGAGACTGTATCGGAGAGCGGATATGTGGATGCGGCAGCCACGACATCTGATGAAGATGTTGAAAATGCATCAGCGGGTGAAGCTGTTGCTGAGGATGAGGCAACAGGCTATGATGCTGAGGATGTATCTCTGGATGACATTACCAAGCTGGCTAAGTATTCCTCTGATGGAACAACTATATGGGAGACTTCCCTTACGGAGACGGATGCTGATTCCTACATCAGCTCCATTACCTATGCCAAAGGTCTTGGAGTGCTCACCTGCAGTGAATTGGGAATATCTCTTTATGATGAGGCAACAGGAGAAGCTAAGACTATCCGCACGAGAGAAAGAAATGAAGACGGATATTACAGCGGATATCTTTTCAGAATGAGAAATGATGATATCTATCTCTTTGAAGAGGATGAAGGTTCCGGATCGGTCGTAAGTAAGCTTAATGCAGGTAACATGACCTTCGAGGATGCCGGCTTTGAGCTTCCTGAGGGAATATATGGCGCTTATGAGCTTTATCCCGGAAAGACTTATGACTTTTATTGTGAACAGGACAGTGGAATCAGTGCCTTTAATATGGGCGATACCAAGACCACAAGAATCTGCGATTTTACAGCATCCAACGAAGTGGTCAATATGATCAACTTCATAGGCGAGCTTGAGGACGGCAAAATTGTTATGGCCAATTCCTCAGGAGATGAGTGCATACTCAGCACCCTTACCAAGGTTGATCCTTCAGCTATTCAGGATAAGGAAATCATCACTCTTGGTACTGTTTACATCGAGGATTCAATAAGAAAACAGATCGTTAAGTTCAATAAGAAGAGCGATAAGTACAAAATCAATGTAATAGATTACGCACAGCTTGCAGGTGAGGATACCAGCGACGATGACACCACAGACGAGTACATGACAGGTATCAACAAGCTAAGCCTTGATATCACACAGGGTAAGGCACCTGACATCATCGTATTTGAAAATGATATGCCCTTTGAGAGCTATGCCAACAAGGGAGCACTTGAACCTCTTGATCCTTACTTCGAAGCTGACAGCGATATTGAGGCAGCAGACTATTTATCAAATATACTTGATGCTACCAAGGTTAAGGGCAGTATGTATGCCATCATCCCCAGCTTCAACATCCAGACCTGCGTGGTTGCAAGCGACAATGCAGGCGGCGAGGTTATAACTCTTGATAACTACAAGGATGTCTGCGCAAGATGCGGAATTGATCCAGAGATCGGAATGGGTATGGTTACAAGAGACGATGCCCGCGAGCTCTATCAGACAATCGGCAGCGCCTATGTCAATTATGAGGAAGGCACCTGTAGCTTCGATTCAGAGAGCTTCGTGAAATTCCTTGAGTTCATAAAGGAGCTTCCTGAGTACAGCGAGGATATGGACTATGAAGAATATGAGTCCTACTATCGCGAGAACAAATCCCTTCTTAAGGGCTACTGGCTTGGCTCCTTTGAGGATTATCAGGTTCTGAAAAAGGGCTATTTTGGTAAGGATATCGAGTTCAACGGATATCCCACAACCAAGGATGGTAAATCCTACATCTACCCCAGTGTTCAGATCGGAATGAGCAGTGACTGCAAGAACAAGCAGGCTGTATGGGAATTCATGAAGTCATTCCTTACGGATGAGTATCAGAGTAACATTTCCTGGAACTTCCCCATCGAGAAGAAGGCCTTGGATGCTCTTGCTGCCAAGGCTCAGGAAAAGCCCTACTACCTTGATGCTAATGGCAAAAAGGTGGAGCACTCATCTATATGGTCAATCGGCGGAACCGACGTTGAAATCGCCGAGCTTTCAAAGGAAGAGACCCAGACTGTAGTAGATTTCATCGAATCAGTAACAGACACTGAGAGTACCGATGATAATGTTATCAATATCATTGCTGAGGAGGCAGCGGCCTTTTACGAGGGTCAGAAGACTGCCGAGGAGGTTGCAGATATAATCCAGAGCAGGGTTTCAATTTACCTCAGTGAGCAGATGTAATATTTGAAAACAGTATATGCTGAACTTAGAGCTTCCCATGCCCAGAGTGGTGTGGGAAGTTTTTTGTACACTTGATGCAATTTGTTTAGATTTTTTTTAGAGGTCAAAAGTATAGAATAATCGGTAATTTGGCTATATACTATTAGTATATGGATAATAAAACACCCAGAAAAAACAAACTTTATAAGAGCTTCGGATATGCTTTTGAAGGTATTTTCAATACCATATTCTATGAGCGCAACATGCAGATTCATTCGCTGGTCACTGTGCTCGTTGTGATATTCGGAATCATCCTTAAGATATCCATGATTGAGTGGTTTATCTGCATGCTGCTTTTTGCAATTGTTTTAAGCCTTGAGCTTGTGAATACAGCTATTGAGGCGGTGGTGGATCTCGTCACTGAGGAGAAAAAGCCCCTTGCGAAAAAGGCAAAGGATGCGGCAGCAGGAGCAGTGCTTATCAGTGCTATTTTTGCTGCAATCATGGGTGGTATCATTTTCTTCCCCAAATTGTGGGCATTTTTATTCTGATATCAGGCAGAGCCGGTTCCTGTTATAAGGCGGCTCTGAAGGTATAAAAAGGTTTTTTAGGAGGGCAATATCATGGATAATATCAATCTTACAGACGGACTCAAAAAGATTCTGCTTGCAGGCGTAGGAGCTGTGGCACTGACAGCTGAGAAGGCCGGAGAAATCCTTGAAGAGATGGTTGAAAAGGGTGAGATCACGGTTGAGCAGGGCAAGGCTCTTAATCAGGAATTAAAGCGCACTGTTAAGGAGAATGCAGGCAAGAAGGACGACGGAGAAAAGGATCTGTCTAAGGTTGTTGATGGTCTTTCATCCGAGGAGCTGGCAAAGCTCAAGGAACTCATTGCGGCTGCTGAGAACAAAGAATGACGGATTTATCTAACCTTGTCGGTAAAATGAGAAAAATAGCCGACGCGCAGGCTGATAAGGCTGAAGCTGAGAAGGCGGCAGCCGAGGGACAGCCTGTTTATGATGGCAAAATAAGGAATTCTGAGGATAATGCCAGGTTCAAGGAGATACGAGCCGTTCTTGCAAAGAACAATATCACCAGAGGTATTTCCCCTGAGAAACTCAGAATTATTTTAGAGGAGCTTGGACCAACCTACATCAAGCTTGGGCAGTTAATGTCTATGCATTCGGATATACTGCCGAAGCGTTATTGTGATGAATTGGCCAAGCTTAATTATGATGCTCCGCCCATGCCCTTTTCAGAGGTGAAGGAGATTATCGAGGAATCCTATGGATGCCCCGCCTCCGAGGTGTTTGAGTGGATCGATGAAAAGACTCTTGGCTCAGCATCAATTGCTCAGGTACACAGGGCAAAGCTAAAGAAGAAGGACGAGGACGGGAATTACCTGGAGGTTATCATCAAAGTCCAGCGAAGGGGCGTATACGAGATAATGTCCAGGGACATAAGCCTGCTCCATCGTCTTGTTAAGCTTATGCCTCCGGTTGGTGATATCAAGAACATCGTAGATTTGGACATGGTCCTTGATGAGATGTGGGATGTTGCCAGAGAGGAGATGGACTTCTTAAACGAAGCCCACAACATTGCAGAGTTTAAGAGAATCAACAAGGACATAAAATATGTGGATTGCCCGGACATGTACATCGAGTACTCAACGGACAAGGTTCTCGTGATGGAATATGTGGGCGGCTGCTCCATTGATGATGTGGAGTACCTCACCGCTAATGGCTATGATCTTAATGAGATAGGCGAAAAGTTTGTTAACAGCTTTATCAAGCAGGTTATGGATGACGGCTTTTTCCACGCTGATCCCCATCCCGGCAATGTAAAGATCTGTGAAGGCAAGATTGTCTGGATCGACATGGGCATGATGGGAAGATTATCGGACAGAGACAGAAGGCTTATGGTGCGCGGCGTCAGAAGTATCGCCATGCATGATATTCAGGCCACAGTCAATGCAGTCCTTGATCTTGGAGATATTCAGGGAACACCTGACAGGGACAAGCTGTATGTTGAGATCAAAAACTTTTTGGACCAGTACGGCTCAATAGCCTTCGGAAGTCTTGATATCGCCGCAGCTCTTCAGTGTCTCATGGACATCATGAAGGAAAACGGCATAGCGCTTCCTCACGGTATGACAATGCTTTGCAGAGGTCTTGCACATGTTCAGGGCGTTCTTGCTATCATCAGCCCTGATATCAACATGATGCAGATCGCCACCAACAGAATTACGGATGACTTCATTCAGAACCTGGATATAAGAGAGGAGTTTAATAAGTACGGAAGGGCATTTTACCGTGCCATGGACAGAGGAATAGAGATTCCTGCTCTCACCTCACAGGTTATGAAGGAGTACCTTGCAGGTCAGAGTAAGGTTACGATAAACCTCAATCCCTCCAAGGAATTCGACGAGCTCATCTATTCTTCCATAAGAAACATGGTCATCGGACTTGGCGTGGCAGCGCTTCTTATCGCCTCCAGTGTCATGTGTACCACGTCAATGGAGCCGAGAATATTCGGAATTCCCGTGCTTGGTGCTGTTGGATTTTCATTCGCCATGATAGTGAGTGGATTTTTGATATTGAGAAATATCGGACTTAAGATTCTTGCCCGTCGAAGAAGACGGAGAAAGTCATAATGAAAAGTTGTTATGGCTTTGAAAATGTAGATAATTATTAAAGCTGTGAAATCGTGATGTTCTCTGATTTCACAGCTTTCTTATTTAGTGTTATATAAAAATGGTTTTAGGAATATTATCTTTCTTTGCCCCAGAAGAATAGTCCTAACATTCCGGGACCTACGTGGGCTCCGGAGAAGGGCTCGTGCTGACTTATTGTGATGTCGGCATTGGGGTTGATCTCTTTTACAAGCTCAGCCATCTTATTGGCATCATCTATGCAGTCTCCGTGGGAGATGCAGACTGTATCATCGCCCTCCATTCTCTTCTCGGAATACTTCTGAATGATGGCGTTAATGGCGTTCTTGCGGCCCCTCACTTTTCCGCATGAGATGATATGACCTGTGTTGTCACCAAAAAGGATAGGCTTGATATTAAGAATGGTTCCAATCTGGGCTGTAACGCCGCTTACACGGCCTGTATTCTTAAGGAAGTTAAGGTCATCAACAGTGAAGTACTGGCAGGCATGAGGAACTGCTTCATCGAGAAGCTTAGCAGCTTCTTTTGTATCAACGCCGTCCTTATTGAGCTTAGCAGCTCTAAGTGCCAGGATACCGTTACCAAAGCCGCAGCCGTGGGAATCAACGATATGAATGAAGCTGTCAGGATATTCCTCCATAAGCTCATTAGCTGCAACGATTGCTGCATTGTAGGTTCCGCTGATACCGGAACTCATGGCGATATATATGATGTCACCACCCTTTTTGGCGATGGGGGTGAAATACTCTAAAAACAAAGCTGTGTTAAGAAGACTGGTCTTAACCTTATCCCCGTTTTTCAGGCCTTCGTAATATGCGTGTCCATCAAAGTCATCGATATCTCCGGTGTAGGTCACGGATTCATCGTTTACAAGATAGTCACAGGGTAAGAGACTGATGCCATCCAAAAGCTTCTTGGGCAGGTTGGCACAGCCGTCTGCGAACACGGTAAAACTCACTATTCATTCCTCCACAAAAGTTATATGATAATATTACTGATGACAGATTTTTCAGTCTCAGCACACGTAGTACATTATACCATATTTTGGGGATTGAAATACCCTAATATCACCATATAACGGGTTTTTATAAAGGAAAAGAGGAGATGTAAAACATGAATATTTGCTTGCTAAATGATTCGTTTCCGCCGGTTATAGACGGAGTCGCTAATGTAGTACTTAACTATGGAAAAATTCTCTCGGAACGACTTGATTCAAAAGTTGTAGTGGGAACACCGAGATACCCTGATGCTGATTATGAGGGTTATCCTTACAAGGTTTTTGCATATCCGAGTCTTGATACAACGGAGCTGGTGCACGGTTACCGCGCAGGTAATCCGCTGGCAATGCGTGAGATCATGCAGATGGCTGAGTTTGGCCCTGACATTATCCACACACACTGCCCGGCATCCTCAGCCATTATGGCGAGAGTCCTGCAGAATGAGACCGGCGCACCTATCGTTTTCACATATCACACCAAGTTTGACGTTGATATAGCAAGGGCCGTAGGCGACGGCTTTTTGAAAAAAGAGACCATTAAGCAGATGGTCAAAAATATATCTGCCATGGATGAAGTCTGGGTAGTATCCGAAGGCGCTGGCGATAACCTTCGCTCCCTTGGCTACGAGGGTGAGTACCTCGTTATGAATAACGGCGTGGATTTCCCCAAGGGCAGGATTTCTGCTGATAAGGTTGCAGAGGTTACCAGGGACGTGGATCTTCCCGAGGGCGTTCCGGTATTCCTTTTCGTGGGAAGAATGATGAAGTACAAGGGACTTCCAATCATAATCGATGCAATGAAGATTTTGTCCGAGCAGGGCGTTAATTACCGCATGCTTTTCATAGGCGGTGGTAAAGACAGTGAGGAGATGCAGGCAAAGGTTAAGGAATACGGTATCGATGATAAGGTGCTGTTCCTTGGACCGATACATGACAGAGAGGTTCTCAGAGCATGGAACACCAGAGCTGATCTGTTCCTGTTCCCTTCAGTTTATGACACAAACGGAATCGTTGTCCGTGAGGCAGCAGCCTGTGGTCTTGCCAGCGTCCTGATAAAGGGCTCCTGCGCAGCTGAGGGAATAACTCATGGAAGAAATGGATATCTTGTGGATGAGACACCGGAATCAATGGCTGCTCTTTTGAAGGAGTTGTCCGATAAACATGACACCATGAAGGATGTGGGACAGCATGCGATGGATGAAATCTACATCTCCTGGGAGGATGCAGTCCGCGCAGCTTATGACAGATACGCTGTAATCAGAGAGAAGGTTAAGGATGGATCGCTTGTTCACAAAAAGAAGCAGAGCTCAGACTATCTGCTTGAGTCAGCTTCAATGATACTTAAAGGTACTGAGCATATCTTCGATATTTCCCGCAATATCTACGGCGGAATGAAGGAGAACTATGAGGACTTCGTTGAGAACGTGAAGGAGGAGATCGAGGGCTTCAAGGATAGCCTGCCCGATGGGGTTAAGGAGTTTTCAGAGAATGCCAAGGAGTTCACCGAGAATGCCAAGAAGAACGTGAAGGATAATGTCAAAAAGGGCATGGAGTTTGCAGAGAAGAGTGTCCGTGAGGGAATTGACATCAGCATCAATGGCATGAAGATGGATTAAAAAAAAATATATAGAGGGAACGTGTGAAAAATGGATTTTATTACTGATATTTTGGGGTGGATGCCAATTATACTGTTAGCGGCAGCTTTGTTTGTGTTACCTGGTTTATTAACGATTTATAACATTGTTGGATTTTTCAGTTATAAGCGGGTAAAAAAGATATTTAAAAGAGTGGTCTGGTTTGTGACCATAGTTTTGGGATCTGTGTACAGCCACATGTATATAAATGCGATGCTTAACATGGATGCCCTATGGAGTGACCAGCTCTATAACGATGATCTGCATCAGGCACTGTGGGAGGGCGGTGTGCCTTCGTTCATTGTTCTGGTTTGTGTCGGAATTATTGGACTGTTCATTTTATGTATTCGAAAGACCAGTCAGCTATCTCCGGTAGTAATCGTGCTGTGCATTTCAGCGATGTACATAACAGCGATTGAGCTGATAGTGTACTGCATTCAGCTTGCGAAGGAGCCTATATGCCTTCCGCTTATGCTGGCTCCTGCTAACTACTTGATTATAGTTATGACCATAATCCGCGAGAAGATAATGGAGTGGAATGAAAATCCCGAGCATCAGAGTGAGGTCTATAACAAGGAAGGAGCCCTTGGAGAAATAAACAGGCTTCTGATCAAGGCAGAGACCTGGCCAGTATTTGCACTTGTTTTCATGATTCCTCTTCTGGGGATTTTACTTGGTGTTATGAGTCTGTTTGGGCAGACTCCTGACAAGGTCATAAGGACATGGACAGAGACTGCGGACTGGACCTTCTCTACCAAGATCCCGCCGCAGAATTTAACAATGGATGAGCACTATCTCTGCACAGTTGCAGCAGGAGGACATCCTGAGGTTGTAAAGCCTGTAAGAATGGGAGAAAGACACGGACACAGGGTTGTGGTGAACAGGCAGCTCATGATCGCCAACGCCTTCGAAAATGTACTTGAGGAGAAGACTCCCAGGTTCCACAGGGCAGTCAGGAATTTTTATGACAAATATGGATTCCCTGTTGCGGACTACATCAGACCTCACAAGGCTGCCTGCGACATAACATATTTTGTGATGAAGCCCCTTGAGTGGCTGTTTTTACTGGTGCTGTATACTGTGGATGCCAATCCTGAGAACAGGATAGCAGTGCAGTATCTGCCAAAAAGGAAGTGATTTCTTATGAGTAATTGGGAAGTTGAACATGACTGGTATAGGAGAATGGCCTTTTATCAGATATGGGTGAGGAGCTTCGCAGATGGAAATGGCGACGGCATAGGTGATCTCTACGGCGTCTATGACAAGCTTGAGTATGTGAAGTCTCTTGGCGTTGACGGAATCTGGTTCTCACCGCTTTACCCGTCACCTAACGCTGACTTTGGCTACGATATTTCAGATTATAAGGATATTCATCCTGAGTATGGAACCCTGGAGCAGTTTAAGAAGGTGCTGGATAAAGCCCATAAGCTGGGTCTGAAGATCATCATGGACCTTGTGGTGAACCACACCTCTGATGAGCATCGCTGGTTTCAGGAGAGCAGGAAGGGGAAGGATAACCCCTACAGCGACTACTATATCTGGCGTGATAAGCCAAACAACTGGGACTCTCTTTTCGAAGGCAAGGCCTGGGAATATGACGAAATGAGAGGCCAGTATTATCTTCATATTTTCGCGAAAAAACAGCCTGACCTCAACATGGACAATCCAAAGGTCCGTGAGGAGGTTAAGTCCATCATGCGCTTCTGGCTTGATATGGGAGTTGATGGATTCAGAGAGGATGTTATCAATTTTATTTCCAAGAAGGAGGGGCTTCCTGACGGCCTGCCGTTTTTGCCGGCTGTAAACGGAATGCCCTATTACAAGGACGGCCCGCACATCCATGAGTATCTGGCTGAGTTCAGAAGGGTGTGTAAGGAATACGACTGTTTTCAGATAGGTGAGGGCCCTATGACTACGGTGAAGACTGCCCTTCAATATCTGACCGGTGAGAATAAGTCTCTGGATATGATGATTTCCTTTGATCACATGATGGCGGACTGCATTTATACCGAGTACATTCACAGGCCATTTTCACTTAGGAAATTTAAGAAGGCGCTGACCAAGTGGCAGCTGGCTCTTGCAGGAAAAGCCTGGAACAGTCTGTATCTTGAAAACCACGATCATCCAAGAATCATCAGCCGCTACGGAAGTGAGCACTATCACAGAGAGAGCGGAACCATGCTTGCGGCCTGCTATCTTTTCCTTCAGGGGACGCCCTTCATATATCAGGGGCAGGAGATCGGCATGACCAACATCAGACTGAATTCCATTGATAAGTACGTGGATGTGTCCAGTAAGACCAACTACCACACCTATCATCTGAAGGACAGCAAGGAGCGAAGACTTGAGCGTATTCACTTATCCAGCCGAGATTCCGCAAGGACTCCCGTGCAGTGGGATGATTCCGAGAATGCAGGCTTTTCAACGGCTAAGCCCTGGTTCTATGTGAATCCGAATTACACTAAGATCAACGTGAAGGCCCAGGAGAAGGATGAGTTTAGTATCCTTAATTTCTACAGAAAGTGCCTGGCACTAAGGAAGAGCTCCCTGGCACTTTTGTATGGCGAGTACAAGGAGTATAATGCAAAGGATGCCAATGTCTATATGTATGAGAGGACACTTGGTAAGACCACTTATCTGATAATCTGCTCTTTTTCAAAGCTGCCGGTGAAGGTTATCATTCCGGACAAGTTCATTGGAAAAAGAGGACAGCTCATGCTGTGTAATTATCCTGACAGAAAGCAGATGGCGAAGCGCCCTAAGATCGGTACTTACTTAAAGAACGTGTCAAAGAATGTGTTCTCGGATGGCCCTGTCGAAGCCAGTGAGGAGCTTGTGAGACAGGAGCTTTGCACCATCGCGGTTCAGCACGGCATGTACAGACCCTACGAGGCGAGGGTGTATAGGTTTAGGAATAAGTGATAATATTTAAAAAATTTTGGGGTAATGAAAATAAAAAAGAATTTTTGTGAGTAAGGAGATGTTGTTTAAATGACTATCGATGCATACTTGAATCCTGATTTTACCTGGATGCAGAAGCTTTTGTTTTTTGCTGTAGGCCTTTTAGGGCTGCTTGTTTGTGACTTTATAATGCTTGGGGGAGCCGAGATTTCGTGCTCCGTACTTCCCAGAAGTGAGAGGAAATATGCGGTTCCCGTTAAGTTTCACAAATACATTCACCTTTTCTATGAGATGATAATTTCCGGAACCTCGGTTATGTCCTTTGCCTGCTCTTACGTTGTGCTTAACCATGTGTACTCACTTATGCAGAGCGGTGCAGGCCATTCCGGTCCCATATCCGGAACCTTCTTTTATATCTGGAGTGAGGGTAAGGACTTCGCCCTGCTTCTTCTTATCTGTTTGTCCTGTGTTCTCAACACACTTCTTGATACAGTGATCATTCCTCTTGGCAGGCTCGCCAAGGAGGAGAAGGCCTCCGTCAGAATGCTTGGAATGTTTTATGCGATCATCATCCTGGTATTCCTGAACCTTATAGGTGATGAGAGTGAGTACAGCCCGGTTATGATGTATTACCTTGGCCTTATGGTTGGTCGATTCGTGTACTTCGACGCATCCTTCATGGACTTCCTAGTAGCAATCAAGAATGCATTTATGAAGCTTCCTATGCTTCTCCTCTGCGTTGCCCTCTGCGGCGGCATGTGCTTCTTTGGCTTTGCAATGAAGTATCTTCTTGAGAGGAACTACTACATTGTCGGAATCTTCTACACCCATATCTTCCTGCTGGCCGCAGTGTTTGTGGTTCACCACAGCAGAATCATGAAGCTTCTTGTTAAGGAGCAGAAGCTCCCTGAGCCCGTGGAGGAGGAAGAGTATGATGAGTACGACGAGTACGAGGATGAGAGATAAGAGTTAAGAGTTGAATAGAGTGGGGATTGTGGCGCGCCAGATTGATCTGGCGCGTTTTTGTTGCGTTTTTTGTTGGCTTGCGGGGGATGATTGGTGGGGGCGGTTACGTCTATTCGCGAACAAATTTAGATACTGGTTGCTGGGATATCTGTCCCTCTCGGGAAGCGTTCGACCGGGAGGAGTGATTTCTTGTGGATAGGCGTAACGGAGTTTCTTTTTTTCAGGAGGCGTTAGCCCAACGTGGTTGAAATTTCCAGCATAGGCGTAACGGAACTTCTTCTTTTTACTGGGACGTTAGCCCAGTTAGACGATTATCTCTGTCATAGGCGTAACGCGAACGCCATGTTTTTTGGTGCCGTGCAACCAGTGAATTAATTTGTTCGCGGATAGACGTAACGGAGGCCAAGAGGTTGCTCCCGCAGGGTAACCGGAAAGCGGTAATCGGACACAATAGACTTAACGACTTCCGTAAGGTCACTCCCACAGATGGACCATAATAAAGGATTCAGCCCCTATAGACGGAATGGCTTTTGCGATGGGGGCTCAGTCATGCAACCGGCAGAAGAACTTGTTCGCGGATAGACGTAATGGCTTCCGAAAAGTCACTCCCGCAGGGTAACCAAAAAGCGGTAATCGGACACAATAGACGTAATGGCTTCCGAAAAGTCACTCCCGCAGGGTAACCGGAAAGCGGTAATCGGACACGATTCTGAGAACGAACCCAATACAGGAGAGCCCACAGAAGATCGTTGATGACAGCTCCATTATCTGGACTGATGATCAGGACCACATTGCGGATGACGTAACCCTGACCAGATGATATTATTAATGAAAATATCATACCGGAGGGTGACTGAATATGGGCTTAGATTTTACCACACCTGAGTACAAGAGACTCAGGGTTATTGTAGACACTGATGCTGCCTGTGAGGCTGATGATCCGTTTGCTATCGTGCATGCGCTTCTTAGTCCTAAGCTTTGCGTGATGGGTATTCTGGCTGAGCACTTCAAGGTAGAGGGCTCCATGCAGAGAAGCTATGACGAGATTAAGACTATCCTTGATGCCATGGGAATGTCGGTTCCTGTTTTCCATGGACAGAATGGACTATTAAGCGAAGATGAGAGCATTTCTGAGGCTGCCAAATTCATAATCGATGAGGCACTTAAGGACGACGAAAGACCGCTTTTCATACTGTGTCAGGGTGCAATAACCAATGTGGCAAAGGCTCTGGAGTTCTGCCCCGAGATAAGATATAAGATTACTGTTATCTGGATCGGAACTCACGGAGAAGCTCCATGTAAAGCACCTTTCACGGAGTTCAATGCTGTTAATGACATTCCGGCTGCTAACCTGGTTTTGCAGAGCGGAGTCGATTTGTGGCTCGTTCCGTCACACGTTTATATCACGATCAATATAGGAATTGCGGAGATTCAGCGCAGGATCAGACCTTGTGGGAAAATCGGCGAGCATCTTTTTAAGAACCTCGTAGACTACAACATGTCTGAGGGCGCAGGCTGGACCCAGGGCGAGAGCTGGTCTCTTGGCGATTCACCGGCCATAGCCATTGCGATAAATCCCGGCTGCGGTCACTATCACACCGCGAAGGCACCGCTTGTGCTTGAGGATACGTCCTCTGCAGTAAAAGAGGATAACCCCGACATCAGAATCTATACGGATGTTGATTCCAGATATATTTTAGAGGATCTGATAGCAAAACTGGAATTGTGTTACGGCAATTGAAAAGTGTTACGGCAATTGAAAACCGGTTTTAACTTAATATAATATTCCTGAACACGCATTTTGTAATAATCAAGATGCGTGTTTTACTTTTTTAATAAGGATTTCTCTGTTATAATATAGCCTCGTGGGGACACTGTCTGTGTTATGTCAATGTAACGCAGGCAAAAATAAATTTAAAGGGGAAATGAATATGAAAAAAGTTTTACAAAAGTCAGCAATGACTGTTGCATTAGTGCTTAGCATTCTTGTAACATCCGGACCTTCGTCCATCGTAGCAAAAGCAGCTGAGGGATTCCAGGTTGCATCAAGTATTGGATTCAAGGGAGAGTTTGAGTATGCATCATTTAGATATACGACAGGCTCCCAGGGATATTACAAGCTGCATGCAAGCTGTACTGAAAATGGCAAGACCAGGGCTCTTGGAACTACAGAGAACATGACCTATAAGGCAAATACAAGCTATTCTCGTACAGATAACACCATTACCTACAACTACGATTACCTTGGAAAGTACACACTTTATGTAATCGGTTCAGAGAAAAAGATAAATGACAGTTACAAAACTGTGGCAGCTTTTGAGAAGGATTCATCATGTCATATCGCTTCAGCATCTGTAGATGTTAAGAGCAGAATGCCTGCACCTAAGAATGTTCAGGTTAAGACGATCATGAAGAATGACAGAAAGTACTACAGAGTAAGTTGGGACAAGGATGGCTATTGCCATGGAGTTGAAGCTTCAACATTACCTAAAAACATTTATCTTCCTGCAGCAGCAAGTGTTGATATTATTGCTCCTGATGGAACATGTACTATCAAAGTAAAGACAATCACTGATGACCACTCAGTTCACGCTAACTCAGTAGCAACAACCTTAACTGCTGTAAACAATGACAAGAAAACTGAGACTGTTGAAGTTGAGAAGAAGGTTACAGAGACTAAGCTTCCTGAGACAATCACTGTTAACGGTATCACATATAAGCTTGGCGCTGACAACACAGCTTCTGTAACAGCTATCACAGGCATTAAGAGCGCTACAATCGATCAGATCACTCTTGATGGCGTAACATACCGCGTAACTTCAATCGCACCCAGTGCTTGCGAAGGCAACAGAAAGATCAAGACTCTTTCAATCGCATCAAGCGTTGAGAATATCGATGCAAAGGCATTTTACAATTGTAAGAAGCTTAAGGATATCAAGATCAAGGCTAACAAGTCCCTTACAATTGGCGATTCTGCTTTCAAGAAGATCAACAAAAAAGCAACCATCAAGGTTAGCGGAGTAAAGGGTAAAGCAAAGAAAGCTCTTCTTAAAGAGATCAAGAAGCAGTCAAGCGGATCTAAAAACAAGAAATAAATAGATGTACAAAAGCCAGGCGTATACAGCCTGGCTTTTTTTAGATAACGCCTAATGTTTTTAATATAAATAACCAGAAGGTCAGTGTGAAGGAACACCCAAAGGTCGTGACCATTACAATACTGCTGCTCAGCGTTCCTTCATGTCCCATGTTCTTAGCCATGATGTAGCAGCTGACTGTTGAAGCGGAGCCCAGCATAACGAGGATCGCTACTATCTGTTCACCTGCAAACCCAAGCTTTATAGCAAAGGGCATGAATATTGCAACCAGTAAAAACAGTTTGATGAAGCTTGCAACCAGGGCAGGCTTTACATTTGCCAGCGCCTTTTTGTAGTCGAAGGTTGCACCCATGGACATAAGACCAAGGGGAGTTGAGAGGCTTCCTACATCATCAACAACGGTGTTCATTATCTTCGGCATAGGGAGCTTAAGTAATGACCAGAGGAGTCCTGCGAAAATTCCGAGGATGATAGGATTCTTGGCGATGCCCTTTATTGTCTTTAAAAGGAGCTCCCTGTTCTCAGAGCTGTCACTTGAATCATCGTCTTCATCATCTTCACTTTTAGGAGCAGTGAGCGTAAGGATTATAACTGCGAAAATGTTATAAAGCGGTACGCTTCCAAGGATCATCAGCGGCGCCATTCCACTGCTGGACTCGCCGTAGATACTGTGAATAAAGGCTATTCCAAGAAGTGCTGCGCTGCTTCTGTAGGACCCCTGCAAAAATTCTCCGCGCCTCGACTTCGTCTTCACACAGATCATAGCAAGTATCCAGATAAGGAATATGCTGGTAAAGGTGGCTACAAAGCAGAAGAACACAAATTTTGGATTCCATGTTCCCACAAAGTCCTGCTGCGCCAGATCTCCAAACAGCAGCGCCGGAAGCCCTATCTTGAACACGAATTTGTTCATGAAGCCCGCGGCCTTATTGTCTATGATTCCGATTTTATTAAAGATATATCCAAGGACCATCAGCAGGAAAATCGGAAGAGTTGCATTTAAACTAAAGATTAAATTCTCCATAACGGCTTCATTGTAGCTTCATGGGAAATCGTTATCAATATTCAATGTGCTCAAAGATATTGGAGAAATATTTGCATTTATTGGAAGAATCTAAATCATTTGCTGTATAATGAATATTGTTTTTCTGCATCTGACGTCCGGTGATGCAGGAGGGAATATATGAAAAGAGGAGAATTGGGATGAGTAATAAAGAAGAATGGAACAGAATTCTGCAGATAGTAGGTACTGAAGAATACGCTGCAGATACAGATTTTGAAAAACACTGTGTAAAAGGATTCAATACTACGAGAACACTCTTTTACATTGTCATACTTTTCGGAGCATTTTATTTAATACAGGAGGGAAGGATTATTCCCAGAAACCAGCTGGTGTATCTGGCAATCACAATAGCAATGCCTCTGGGTATTTTTGTTTATATGAAGCAAAAAGCCAAGCTTCACAGGGAGCTTAACAGATATGCATTCAGAGAATGTTATCCGGATAAAGGACTTTCCAGATACATGAGTTTTGTTCCAACCGCTATAAAGAAGCAGATGATCTGGAGTATAACGCAGTACAATTTTGGCTACATTTTATTTAGACTTGGTAAGATTGATAAGGCTACTGAGTGCCTTAAGCTTATGCAGGATTCTTCTGAAACAGCCAACAATATGCTGATGGCTGAGCATTTAAAGCAGCTCATTGCTCTGTATTATCACGATTTTGATACTGTAATAAACTGTGCAAGCGAAGGAGCAATGCTCTATTCCAAGGCGAGTCACACACCATGGAACAACAAAATAAGCTATGACCTTCAGATGTATGGTGCCTATGCCGGAAGCTGCAAAAATAACGATTATTTTCAGGCGTATTCGGCCCTTGCGACTCCGCAGGAAAGACCTCTGGATGAAGTTGCAAGACAGTATTATCTGTACCTGGCAGCAAAAGCGCAAAGTGATTATGAAAACGCTGAGAAATTCAGAAGATATGTAATGGAGAATGCAGGAACTACATGGTATGGAAATGCTGTAAGAGAGGATTTCGTGCCGCAAAGAAAGCCTGATAACTACCCGGGATATATTCTGAATATAGAGAAACTGAATAATCCAAGCAAAGTAGACAGGAGCAGACTTAAATATGCTCTTATCGGGGTTTTGATAGTGATGCTGTTTTATCTTGTACCAAGACTGTTCTAAAGTGGATTTTAATGAAAATAGCCGGAAAGGATCATCTCCTTTCCGGCTTACTTATTTATAGATCATTTCTTTATCTTCGCATTTACCAGCTCTTCATATTCATCCACCAGACTCTTATAGGTCTTAAGCATTTCATCGTAGGTTGACTTGGAGAGAGGATCAACGCCTGTCTTTTTTAGAAGATCTGCTGGTGATGCACTTGAGCCACTCTTAAGGAATTCCATGTACTCATCTACGGCACCCTTCTCACCGGAATTGATTCTTCCGGCAATATAGTTTGCATAGGTAATATCAGCAGCATACTGATATACATAGTAAACATAGTAGAAGTGCGGAATAGTTGTCCAACGATATTTACTATCCGGGAAAGATATTATTTTATCGCCTCTAAATGTTTTGAAAATCTCTGCCCATTTGTCTGAAGCTGCTTCAGCATCGATAGATGAGCCGGATTCCACTGTCTTATACAGATAGTCCTCGAATTCGGAGTACATCATTTGATAAAAGAATGTATTGCTATATAGGGTTATTAATTCCTCAAGATAGTAAAGCTTTTCTTCGTTATCCTTAGAATGCTCAATCATGTAATTATAATGAATAATCTCGTTTGTTATTGAAGCTACCTCATGTGTAAAGATGGAAGGTTCATTGAATTCAGCAGGTTGATTTTCAGTTGAGAATTCACCGTAGCATGCATGTCCCATTTCATGAGCGATGGCGCTTATACTGTCTGGGTGACCATTATAGTTAAGGAATACCCAGGGAAGCTCATTTTTGTATTCCTGCGACATAAATTGGATGGAACTCTTGGTAGACGTAGGATAAACATCTACCTGATCGCTGGTAATAATCTTTTTGAAAAGATCCGTATAATCTGTACCCAATACACTGAGGGAATCTATGACTTCATCAACTGCGTCATCGTATTCTTTTTTGCCGGGGTCAAAATCCGAAACAGGTGTGGCCATGTTGTAAGCGTATTGCTTTTCAAGACCAAGCCCCTTTTTATGAAGCTCTAAATATCTCTGAAAATCGCTGCAGCCCTCATGGGCAGCATCGACAAGCATATAGAAGACATCGGTACTTATATCTGTATCATAAAATGCCTTATCTATAGTGGAGTCAAAGCCCTCAAGCTGGGCCATTGCATACGCCTGCTTGCATTTTTCCTCCAGAAGAGCAGCATAAGTATTAATATATCCTTTTTCCCTGGTCAGTAAGATTTTGTTTGCCTGCTCCTTTAAGGAATCATCATAATCCTTGCTATGGACAATATCTTCATATAACTGGGTTGTAAGTTCCTGCTCAGTTCCATCCGGCATGGTTATCATAGGATTGGGATTTTCTATATTATAAAAAATGTTGTAGATATTTAGAGCGTAATCCTGCCCAATGGAAAGGGTGGCGACAACCTTTTTTTCATCTTCGGTAAGGCACTTGAAATTAGGATCGGTGTACTTTCTGTACCGGTATTCCTTCCCTTTGAAAATGGGATCAGAGAAGATTTTCTTTCTGTCCGCAAGGGACATTGAACAAATTTCTGGATCTGCAAATGCTGTGGCCTTATTTTTTTCAGCGTCCAACGTGATTATTTTTGCGCACATTTCCTGGAACTTGCTGTCAGATGGATTGAGATACGTACCCATATCCGCATATACTTCCATTTTTGAGGTCAACTCTTTGAACTCTGAAAATTCTACAAATTGAAAATACTCATTGATATTTTCGGCAGTATTTAGTGTGCCTTTGAAATCCTCTATCTGTGCAAGAAGACTCTTAGCTTTCTCATAGTCTTCATTAAACTCTTTTTCACTCTTGTAAAGAATTGTCAGATCCCATGCTGTAGGATATTTGCCCTCTTTTTTTGCTGTACTTGTAGAAGCGGCAGCCTGTCCTGTAATAATAAAATCTGATGAATTAGAAACACAGCCGGTTAAGGCTATCAGGGTCGCAAGACCCAGTGCGATAAATCTGCTTGCTCTATTTCCCATAAGTTCACCTCATAAAAAATGCATTTTTACATTAACCACATATATTTTTGCATATCTGGAATGAATAAATTGGGAAATAAGTATGATATTAAAATTATAAAAGCATAAACTTGAAGGCTTATGGCGAAGAGACTCGTTATATATGAAGAAGTGAAAAATGATACATAATAAGTGCAACACGATATATAAATGTTGTAATATGGCATGATAAAAAACGAACTAACACTACAGAGGGTAACGGTATAAGGGGACAAAATGAAATTATTTTTACTTGAAGATGATGATGCAATAGGGATGGGCCTTAAGTATTCTCTTGAGAAAGAGGGCTATGAAGTAAACCATGGGAAATCCAAGGCTGAGGCCATGACTATTTTGAAGAGTGATGCCTTTGACCTGTGCATTCTTGATATAAACCTTCCTGACGGCAACGGCTATGATGTCTGCAAGGCCGTTAAGGAAAAGGACGATACACCCGTGATATTCCTCACAGCCAGCGACGCAGAGGTGAACGTGATAATGGGGCTTGAGATGGGTGCGGATGATTATATCTGTAAGCCCTTCAGGATCGGTGAACTCCTGGCCAGGATCAAGACTGTCCTAAGGCGAAGCGGAAAAGGCAAGGATGGTTCAGCCAGGGATGAGGGAGTAATCGAGATTCAGAATCTCCGAATCAATACCAATGAGGCCAGAGTGGCGATCGTGGATGATGCTGGAAAAGAGAATCCGGTTGAACTCACAGCGCTTGAATACAGACTGCTACTTACCTTTTGCGGCAACAGAGGAAATGTACTTTCACGCAGCCAGCTCTTAGAGGATATGTGGGATGTAAGCGGCGACTTCGTTAACGACAACACCCTCACTGTTTATATAAAAAGGCTGAGGGATAAGATCGAGAAGGATCCCACGGATCCCAAAATCATCAAGACCGTTCGTGGCCTGGGATACATAGTAGAAAAGTGATCTCGTAGAGAAAAAATGTGGATAAGTACCACGCATTTGGGGAATAAATATGTTAAAAAACAAAGACTTTAAATCTATGGTAATGGCAGCAGCTGTTCTTACAGTTGCTGCTTCTGTATGCTCTCTCATACTAAGCGGAATTACCGTATCTATCGTAACGCTCATTCTTGGAGTGACAATCATCACGATTTTCATAGTATTTACAAAAAGAAGATATAGAGACATAGATGAGCTTAACTCATATCTTGTGAGGGTTCTTGCAGGAGGTGAAGCACCGAATATCCTGGATCAGGAGGAGGGGGAGCTGTCGCTCTTAAAGACCAACATCTACAAGGCGACCACAACCCTTAACTATCAAAAGGAGCTTCTCACAAAGGACAAGGTTGCTCTGGCAAATGCCATCGCTGACATAAGTCATCAGCTGAAAACTCCCCTCACCTCAATGATGGTGATGAATGATCTTTTAAAGACAGAGGATGACAGGGAAAAGGCCCTTGTATTTTTGCAGACCCAGTCCAATCAGCTTGACCGAATGAGCTGGCTTATTCAGACACTTCTTAAGCTGTCAAAGATCGATGCGGGAACAATAACAATGAAGCCTGAGGAGATTTCTGCAGAGACTCTGATCAAAGAAGTCATGAAACCCTTTGTGGTTCAGATGGAGGTCCAGGAGATAAACTACACGCATGCTCCGGCGGATACGATGATCAGGTGTGATATAAATTGGACAATAGAAGCTGTGCAGAATATCGTCAAGAACTGCATCGAGCACATGACAAAGGGCGGTGAGCTCACAGTGAATGTCGATGAGACCAGCATTTATACTGCAATAGAAATTAAGGACACAGGCTGCGGAATTGATAAGGAGGATATTCCTCACATCTTCGAGCGTTTCTATAAAGGAAGAAATGCAGGGAAGGACAGCGTGGGAATAGGACTGGCTCTTGCAAAGACGATCATCACCGGGCAGCACGGCGACATAATAGTAGAGAGCACAGAGGGCGTCGGAACAACCTTCTCTGTGAGGTTTTATAAGACAATTATCTAAAGTGACAAAACTGTAATAAAAAAGTCACCGTATTGTAATCCTGAAATAATACCCTAGTCTCAAGAGCAAATGAGATAAGAAGGGAGTAAACGAAATGAAAATATTGGAAATAAAAAATCTTTGTAAAGTATATGGAAAAGGCGAGACAAGAGTCGACGCTTTAAAGGATGTGAATTTTG
This sequence comes from Butyrivibrio sp. XPD2002, assembly GCF_000423945.1. Classification (GTDB taxonomy): domain Bacteria; phylum Bacillota; class Clostridia; order Lachnospirales; family Lachnospiraceae; genus Butyrivibrio. The sequence goes on from NZ_KE384114.1 coordinate 116,865, forward strand.
AAGTGGAGCAGGGCGAGTTCGTTGCGATAGTCGGACCCTCCGGCTCAGGTAAATCTACACTCCTTCACATTCTTGGCGGAGTAGATGTTCCCACATCTGGCATAGTGAATATCGCAGGCACCGACATCGGGAAGCTTGATGAGACAAGACTTGCAATTTTCAGAAGAAGAAACATCGGTCTCATCTATCAGTTTTACAATCTGATTCCGATCCTGAATGTTGAGGAGAATCTCACACTACCGATTCTCCTTGATGGGAAAAAGCCGGATAAGAAGCTCCTTAAAGACCTTGTTGAAAAGCTTGGCCTGACTAAGAGATTAAAGCATCTTCCCAACCAGCTTTCAGGCGGACAGCAGCAGAGAGTATCAATCGGAAGAGCCCTGATGAACCATCCTGCGCTACTTCTTGCGGACGAGCCCACAGGTAACCTTGACTCTGAAAACAGCAAGGAAATTATTTCTCTTTTAAGGAAGTTCAATAAGGAAAATAATCAGACAGTCATCATCATCACCCATGATGAGAGAATCGCACTTTCAGCAGACAGAGTCATAACAATCGAGGATGGCAGGATCACCAGAGACTCCAGGAAGGAAGGAGTGATGGCATCATGAATATCATATCGAGGCTTACGCTAAGGCACCTTCTCGGAAACAAGAAAAGGTCCATAGTTACGATTTTGGGAATAGCAATATCAACAGCGCTTATAAGTGCGATTTTGCTGGGCGTATTTTCATTCTTCAAGTTCTTCGGATACATAGCGATTCAGACCACGGGAAATGCCCACGCTGCCTTTGAAGAGGTAACCAGTGAGCAGTTTAACGCACTTTGTGAAGATGCGAGCATCGAAAAAGTGGGACTGCGGGAGCTTGATGAAAAGCGGTCGGGAGTTCGACTTCTTAATGATAAGGAAAACCGCTTTAAGATAGGTAATGTTGACCACGGCGATGCAAACTATATTTCAATGAGGGTTGTGTCAGATTATGACGGAACACTTCCTACTAACTCATCTGAGATAGCAGTAGAAGAGCAGTTCCTTATAGATAACGGCTTATCACTCCAGGTAGGTGACACCCTCACCTTTGAGCAGGGTTACAGATATATAGATGATGAGCTTGAAGGCTTTATGTATCTTGGAGGAGCCTATCGCTCTGAAGAACAGTTTAAGCCCTTATCCACAGATACCTGCATAGTTACCGCGATTCTTCACGGCAACAGAGCAACCAGGGACTGGGACATACTGAGGTGCCTGGATGATGGATATTATCCTGCTGATAATAAGGATGTAGAGACACTTATCGCTTTGAAAAATTGCGACCACACAGCAATCAAACAGCTTAACGCTATCGTACAAAAATACGGATTTGAGAAGTATAAATACAACACAGAATATCTGCTCAGTAAGTTCGCAATTGAAGGAAGTGTCGGAAGCTATAAGAGCTTCTTCGTGATGATGGCAGTTGCTCTGGCAATAGTAATCGCAACCTCGGTAATACTCATTTTCAACTCCATAGGAATGTCTCTTACAGAGAGAATGAGATACCTTGGAATGCTGGCAAGCGTAGGCGCAACCGCAAAGCAGAAGCGCTTTTCAATCTATTACGAGGGAATGATCCTTGGAATCATCGGAATCCCTCTTGGACTTATCATGGGATACATCGGAACCTGGGTGACTCTGCAGTACCTTGGAAGTAAGATCCTTGCAGCGGATATCCTTGCAGGAGCTGAGGGAATGAGAGGTGGCATTCCGATAGCGTGCGAGCCCATCGTCATTTTTGCAGTCGTGTTCTTTGCAGCACTTACGATTCTGATATCAACCTTTGTACCTGCTATCAAGGCATCAAGGATCATGCCTGTCGATGCCTTAAGGCAGAGCAGTACTATAAAAATGAAGGCCAGAAGCCTTCGCGTTAATCCTTTTGTCCGCAAGATTTTTGGTTATGAAGGAGAGCTTGCCTACAAGAATATTAAGAGAAACGGTTTAAAGGGAACAGTCATAACAGTGACAATCGCAGTGTCAGTTATTCTTTTCCTTACAGTGAACTTCTTCTGCAAGTCTGTGAACAGACTTAATCAGTTTGACTTTGATATACCTTATCAGGTGATGGCATCCTGTTCACTTTCAGAGGGAGATAAGCTCAGAAGTGCCATCAGCAGCATGGACGAGGTGGACAGTGTTTACAGCAGCGGTATGATACAGTTCCTGTTTTGCAAAACACCTGAAATGGATGTAGAGCTCGCTAACACAGAGATTGCGAACCCCGCATTTTTGACACCGGATTTTTCAGGCATGACAGTTGATGCCATGGCGGTTGTAATACTCGATGATTCCGAATTTGAAAAGCTGCTCTCTGACAATGGCTTAGAGAAGGATAAGTACTTTTCAGATACCTTAAGAGGAGTTCTGCTTAATGACTATTTCCGTGAAAAGACAAGCTCCGAGGTGTTTAATTCAAGGATCCTTGGACAGAAGCTCTGCTACGATGAGGTCCAGAATAACCCTCCTGCAATAGAGGTTTCAGACTTTGTAAAATACGATGATGAAAACAAAATGTTAGACCTTACTCCCAAGGGAACACTTACAGTGTTTGTGCCCTTCTCCATGTACTATGAGCATGCAAAGGAGGTGCTTCCCGAGGATAGATTAACCTGCGAATTTGGTGTGGAAACAGAGTATCATGAGGCGGTTCACGACAAGATATACGCACTCATGGAGACAGAAGGATATCATTACTATTCCTGCAAAGACATGGCAGATTCACTGGTGGTATATGATACGGTTTCCATCATGCTTCAGACAGCAATGTATGGCTTTACGATCCTGCTCACACTTATAGCCATTGCTAACATGGTCAACACTATTTCCACGGGAGTTCTCCTTAGACGAAAAGAGTTCGCTATGTACAAATCCATCGGTATGGCAAGCGGCGGCTTTAAGAAGATGATCAGACTTGAGACTCTTCTCTATGGAATAAAAGCGCTTATGTACGGCATTCCGGTTTCACTTTTACTGAGCTACCTGATGTTTAAGTCATTCACCGATAAGCTCTACAGCTTTGATCCGGACCTTGTTATGTACGCAGCTGTTATCGCCGCAGTTTTCGTGGTGATCGGACTTAGCATGTTCCTTAGTATCAGCAAGATTAAGGACGACAACATCATTGAAGCTATCAAGGAAGATGCGGTATAATATCTTCCATGCTATGAAATGGAGGATATGGAAGGTGAAAAAAGTTAATGCATTACTAATGAGCCTTGGACTTTGTACTCTCATCGCAGGATGCACTCCTACAGTTCAGAATGGTTCAGAAGATCTTTTTAGCAATCGTAAGGATACATCAGCTGAGGGAGATAACTTCGCTGATAATATAGAGCAGGATACAGCTAACAGCGAAGAGGCAGACTGGGGCGCAGATGCTTCGCAGGATGAATCTACAGGAGAGGCATCTGATGCAGGAAAAGAAGAGGCACAGTCATCAGAAGCTGCCACAGGAAGCGAAGCTCTTCAGAAGGTTATCGAGGGAGAGGGCAAGATCAGCTTTAGCTACTATAAGGAAAACATCCTTGGTAAGGCCAGGGAAACAAGCTATATTGAGGACTTTTTGACAAATATTCCTGCTGATAAGGAGTTCACATTATCTGAGCTGAGGGATGAGCTTATGGCACTAAATGATGTGGATCCCAGCGGCTTAAATGATGATAACGATGTAAGCCTTATGGAGTATGCATACCTTGACTGCGGCGCTGATGGTGTGCCGGAGCTGTCACTTCGGATAAAGAAGCCCTTTGTGGAAGCAGAGAGCACCGGGAATTTTATATTAAAAGAAATCGATGGCAAGGTTCAGGTAGTATATGTGTTTGCGAGCTGGTCAAGAAGTGATACCAGTATAAACGAGTACGGATTTATCTCCGGAAGCGGCAGCAACAGCGCAGCTAACCATGGCTTTGAGCAAGCATATATTGATTCTGACGGCAAATACAACTACGGATATTACGAGGAGCAGGAGCTGTACTTTGACGGATTTGCTGAATTCAAGGAGCACGATAAGTTCGATACTTCAGGCCTTGAGGGAGATATCTGTGTTTATACCTTAAGACTGCAGCAGTATTACGATGATTACAACGGTAACGAGATATACTCCTACGAGGTTGTTGATAGCGAGACCTATCAGACTATAGATGTTCCGAACCTTTACACAGACAGTGAGTACAAAAAGATCATGGACTGCTTCCACGACCTTAAGATAGTACCTCTTGATGAGCTGAAGAAGGCAGAGGAGGAAAAGCTTACCTCCATCGGTGCTACTGATGAAATACGTGCAGGCAAAGCCCTTGAGTATACTGAGATAGATCCTGCCATCTATGGTGGTGATGGTAATTCAGCAGATAGTGCTTCATCAGAGAATAATGATGTTATAGATTATGATACGATCAAAGACGATGGAACAATCCAGAGCGAGCTTGCTATGGTTGAGCAGAGCTATCAGGAATATGTAAACATGGATTGGAGCATCATGACACAGTCAGAGATGAGCATCACCGCTGAGGAGATATTTAATCTCTGGGATACAGAGCTTAACTCTCTGTGGAGCAGACTCACCAAGACCGTATCTCCCGAGAAGAAGGAAGAGCTTCTTGCAGACCAGCGCTCCTGGATAAAGGAGAAGGAAGCAGCAATTAAAAAAGCCGGTGATGCAGCTGATGGTGGCAGCATAAGACCTATGCTTGAAAACGAAGTGGCCTATGACTACACAAGACAGCGCGTTTACTATCTCGCAGGTGTTCTGGCCAAGGCGCGTGGTGAAAGCTTCGAGATTCCTGCAATAGTTCAGGAAAGCTTTGACTGACGTTAATTATCTGTTTGGTAAAATTTTTAAAAAGTTGTAAGAAAAGATATTGCGCAGAACTAATAATTGATGTATAAAATGTAAGTAAATTAAATATATCAACAGACGGGAGCTTGTATAACAGGCTGAGAGGAAGGTGCGACCTTCGACCGATAACCTGATTTGGATAATGCCAACGTAGGGATGCCTGAGTTAGATAGTTTATACGAGGATGAATTTCGCGGAAGCAACAAAACAGGTTGCTTCCGCTTTTTGCGTATAGGGGATTTTTAGCATAGTGGAGCATGCATGCCTTTCCGTCTGAGACAGGAGAAAAAAGGATGAAAAAAAGTAACTATCTGCTAAGGCTGGTGACTCTGGCCATGTTCGTGGCTCTGGGCGTTGTGATATCGCCTATACTGCGCGTTGAGGGTATGTGTCCAATGGCACATCTTATCAACATTACCTGTGCGGTCTTCATGGGACCTGCATACGCGCTTCTGTGCGCACTTCTTATAGGAATCATCAGAATGATGATCATGGGGATTCCGCCCCTTGCTCTTACGGGAGCGGTTTTCGGAGCAACTCTTTCCGGAGTTTTCTACAAATTATCCAAAGGAAAAATAATAGCGGCTGTACTTGGCGAGATCATTGGAACAGGACTCATAGGTTCCATAGTGTCCTACCCGGTAATGACATATCTCTGGGGAAAGGAGGGACTGACCTGGTTCTTCTATGTGCCCTCATTCCTCATGGGAACACTTATAGGTGGAAGCATAGCATTTTTGCTTTTATTAAAGCTTCAGGCATCAGGGGCGCTTGTGAAAATACAGTCCAGTTTAAGGGACATTGATTCTTCAAAAACTGACAAGGAGCAGACAGCATAAATGGCAGAGCTGATTCATTGCATTACAAATCCTATATCCATGACCCAGTGCGCAAACACTGTACTGGGCCTTGGGGCAAAGCCCATCATGGCAGAGCATCCGATGGAGGTAAGGGAGATAACTGAGGTGGCAGCAGCACTTCTTATTAACACCGGAAATATCTCTGACAGCAGGATGGAGGCCATGAAAATCTCTTTTGATACAGCACTTGAAAAGGAGATACCCATAGTGGTTGATGCTGTGGGAGTTGCGTGCTCGAAGCTTAGAAGGAAATTCGTATTAGAGCTGATCAGCAAAAAGCAGGGGACCTTCCTTCTCATAAAGGGCAACTACTCAGAGATTAAGGCCCTTGCAGAGGAGACCTACAGAGGGAAGGGCGTCGATGCTGACGATAGCCTGCCTCCTAATGAGATAAGGGATATCGCAAAGGAGCTATCCATCACTTTCAATGCGGTAATTCTTGCAACAGGCGCAAAGGACATAATCGCCGACGGTGAGCAGACATTTTATGTAAGTGATGGCAATCCCATGTTGGGACAGATCACGGGAACGGGCTGCATGCTCGGTGTGGTCTGTGCCACTTTCCTTTCAAGAAAGCCCATGACAGAGTCTGTGATTAAGGCCTGCGGATTCTTTGGAAGAGCAGGAGAGGTGGCCTTTAAGAAGGTGCAGGGCAGGGAAGGAAAGGTTGGAGGCGGAAGCTTTCTGATGGAGCTCTTAAATGCAATATATCTCATGGATGACAAGGAGGAAAAGTGGATAGAGAAAAACTGAAGCTATACCTGGTTACAAACAGTGATGGCATGACGGAGGAGGATTTTTTATACAGGATCGAGGAGGCCATAAAGGGAGGCGTCACCATAGTTCAGATCCGTGAAAAGGACAAGAGCACAAGGGAGTACATAGAGCTCGCCGAGAAGGTCCATGAGGTTACAAAGAAGTATGATGTGCCTCTCATCGTGGATGACAGAATCGATGTGGCAATGGCGATAGGCGCTGAGGGCGTGCATCTGGGGCAGAGCGATATGCCTGTGAAAATGGCAAGAAAGATGCTTGGAGATGACATCATAATCGGCGCGACCACCAAGACTGTGGAGCAGGCGAAGGAGGCCTACGAGAGCGGAGCGGACTATCTGGGAGTCGGAGCAATATATCCCACCACCACAAAGGTGAAGACAGTGCTGACATCAGTTGACACCTTAAGGGATATATGCGAGGCGGTACCCATTCCGGCCAATGCGATAGGTGGTCTGAACGCAGATAATATACAGATACTCAGCGGAGTACCCATAGCAGGAATATGCGTGGTGTCAGCAATCATGAAGGCTGAGGATACCAGGAAGGCAGCGGAGAAGCTTCGCTGCGCTTTTGCATGTCTGGGGATAGATGCCGGAGCTGCCAAAAATGTGGAAAATTATTCAGAGGATACATCTCAGAAAAGAGAAAATAGCTCGGATGGTGTTACTCGAAAAACGGTTCTCTCCATCGCCGGCAGTGACCCCTCAGGTGGCGCAGGTATTCAGGCTGACATCAAGACCATAGAGGCCAACGGCGCTTATGGCATGAGCGTTATCACAGCTCTTACAGCCCAGAATACCCTGGGCGTAACAGGAATTCTTCCTATAGAGGAGGAGTTCATTACTAAGGAGCTGGATGCGGTGTGCTCTGACATCAGGCCAGATGCCGTAAAGATTGGAATGCTCTCTGATACAGGCGCTATGCGGGCTGTGGCAGAGGTGGTAGATAAATATGAGCTTAAAAATGTGGTGCTCGATCCTGTTTTGGGATCAACCTCGGGAACTGATTTTTCAGGAAAAGAGGCTGTGGAATACATGAAGGGTAACCTCTTTTCACGGAGCACTATCATAACGCCGAACATTCCGGAGACTGAGATACTAAGCGGTATGACGATTGCATCAAGGGATGACATGATAAAGGCCGCAAGGCTTCTGCATAAGAAATACGGCTGCAGCGTTCTTGTAAAGGGAGGACACTGCACCTTCGATAATGCCGATACGGTGGCTGACCTTTTGTATTGTAGCGGCGGGGAAATGGATGAAGACTTCCTCTGGCTTGCCGGAGAACGCATAGATAATCCAAATACCCACGGCACGGGATGCACACTTTCAAGCGCAATCGCGGCTAACCTTGCGAAGGGGATGGAGCTTAAGGAAGCGGTTATTGAAGCAAAGACATATATAGGCAAATGCATTGCGGCAGGACTTGACCTTGGTCATGGAAGAGGGCCGCTTTGTCACGTAATAAATCACAAATAATGAAAAAGAAAAGGGGAAATAAAATGAAGAACTACACAACACAGATGGATGCAGCAAGACAGGGAATCATCACTCCCGAGATGGAGAAGGTTGCAAAGGACGAGTACAGAACCCCGGAGGAGATAAGAGCTCTTGTTGCAAAGGGACAGGCCGCTATCTGTGCCAACAAAAATCATAAATGCCTTGAGCCCAAGGGCGTTGGCTCCATGCTTAAGACCAAGATAAACGTTAACCTTGGCGTATCAAGGGACTGCAAGGATTACAACATAGAGATGGAGAAGGTTATGGCAGCCGTAAACATGGGAGCTGATGCGATCATGGATCTGTCCTCCCACGGAAACACTCAGCCCTTCAGAAAAAAGCTGGTGGAGGAGTGCCCCGTAATGCTTGGAACAGTACCTGTTTATGACAGTGTTATCCACTATCAGAGAGACCTTTCAGAGCTCACTGCCAAGGACTTCATTGATGTTATAAGACTTCACGCAGAGGATGGCGTTGACTTCGTGACACTTCACTGCGGAATTACAAGGAAGACCATCGATCAGATCAAAAAGCACAAGAGAAAGATGAACATCGTATCCCGCGGCGGCTCCCTTGTTTTTGCATGGATGAGCATGACCGGAGAGGAGAATCCTTTCTATGAATACTATGATGAAATATTGGACATCTGCCGTGAATACGACGTGACAATATCTCTTGGTGATGCCTGCAGACCGGGATGTCTTGCGGATGCCAGTGACGTGTGCCAGATAGAGGAGCTTGTAAGACTTGGCGAGCTCACAAAGAGAGCATGGGCAAAGGATGTTCAGGTTATGGTTGAAGGCCCCGGACACATGCCCATGGATCAGATCGAGGCCAACATGAAGATCCAACAGACCATCTGTATGGGAGCACCCTTTTATGTACTTGGCCCCCTTGTAACAGACATCGCTCCCGGCTATGACCACATCACCTCTGCCATCGGCGGCGCTATCGCAGGAGCAGCAGGAGCAGCTTTCCTGTGCTACGTAACTCCCGCTGAGCACCTTGCTCTTCCTAACGTTGATGATGTTAAGCAGGGAATCATCGCTTCAAGAATTGCAGCCCACGCAGCAGACATAGCCAAGAAGATTCCTCACGCTATGGACATTGACAATGAGATGGCTGACGCACGAAAGGAGTTCGACTGGGAGAAGCAGTGGGAGTGCGCAATCGACCCTGAAACTGCAAAGTCCATTCGCGCTGACAGAGCACCCGAATTCGACGACACCTGTTCAATGTGCGGTAAATTCTGTGCAGTAAGAAGTATGAATAAGGCTCTTGCAGGTGAACATATTGATATTCTTTAATCGGGGAAATCGTTGAGGCTTTTTCGGGCATATATTATGCTTAAATTAGTTTTGATTAAAGGAGGAATCTATATGCGTGAAAGAAGAAAGTAAAAAAGGTGGAGCGAAAAAAATTTAAATACAGATACCAGTACAGATGGAAAAAGCTTAAGTAATGTTATAGAATAATTAAGTGGATTTATTTCAAAATCCACATGGGGATTTTTCTTGAGGGGAACTATAAGCAAGGAGAATAGGGGAAGTATGAAGAAAGTAACAAAAATAGTTTCACTAATGGCGGCTGTTGTTCTGACGGCCACATCTTTTCACGCATCAGATTATTCAGTTGGAAGCGCCAAGGCCCAGGGAGAGAATTACCTTGATCCGGTTAAGCTTTCATATAATGTAGGTTATCAGACCTTCGATAATTCAAATGGTAGAAACGTTTGGTATGAATTTGATTTACCTCAGGACGGAGATCTTAAGATTACTGTTCTGGGTAATGGCCTGCAGATTGAAAAGCTGTATGGCGGAATTGAAAATGTTAATACATTTTCATGGATAAGTGCTTATGAAAATGTATCTGCGAGCAGTCCGTATGTTGCGCATTTCACTGCCTCAGCCGGCAGATATTTCATGTATGTGACAAATGGAAATGCGGAGAATTATAGGATCAACCTTGAATTTTCTGGATATGGTATAAAGGATCAGTTTGAAGATTCTTATGCAAATCCCAAGACCTATGTTCCCGGAACAGCGGTAACAGATGTTGTTTCTTACACAGATACTTATGACTGGTACAAGTTTGAGGTTCCTGAGAATGGTAAATACAAGATAAGCTATACAGATCATACCGGTTGCTTTGTATTTGATATTCTTAATGCGGATTTGAAAAATTATTGGAATGACTCATGCGTTAATGAAAATCAGCTCCATACAACCTATCAGTATTTCGCTCAGGGAACATACTACATCAGAATAAAGGGCTGGGCTTTTTCAAAGTATGATTTCAATATTGAACGACAGGGTATCAATCCTACAACTATCAAGAAGATCAAGTCAAAGAAAAAGGGACAGGCAGAAGTTAAGTTCAAGTGTGTGAACAATGTGAACGGCTATCAGCTTCGCTACTCAACCAAGAAGGATTTCACAGGTAAGGTTAAGACTAAGACCATCACCTATTCTTCTTCCAGTCAGCCCAAGAACATGACTGCAACATTGAAGAAGTTAAAGCGTCACAAGAACTACTACGTTCAGGTAAGAACCTTTGAGAAGAGCAGTTCAGGAAACTACTACTATTCAGACTGGTCCAAGTCAAAGAAAGTAAGAGTTAAGTAATAAAGTAAATAGAATTGGTCTAATAGCCCCGGAGCGTTTAAGAAAATCGCTTCGGGGTTGCTTTTTTACTGTAAAAAGCAGATTTTTTCTGCTATAATTTCATTTGATGTTTTAATGAATAGAGACTATTTGGTACTGTTCCCGGTGCGGAACGATTATCATGATTCAAGGAGTTCTAAAAATGGCACATAAGTTTAGTTTTTACAACACTCTTTCAAGAACAATTGAAGAGTTTATTCCAAACGAAGAGGGTAAGGTGTCCATGTACACCTGCGGACCTACCGTTTACCACTTCGCACATATAGGTAATATCCGTACTTACATCATGCAGGATGCGCTTATCAAGGCGCTTGAATATTGCGGCTATGATGTAAAGCGTGTAATGAACATCACTGATGTCGGCCATCTTTCATCCGATGCTGACACAGGTGAAGATAAGATGCTTGCAGGTGCTAAGCGCGAGCACAAGACAGTTATGGAGATTGCTGATTTCTATACCAAGGCATTTTTCAAGGATTTCGATGCTGTTGGCAATAAGCGTCCCGAAGTTATCGAGCCTGCAACCAACTGCATACCTGAGTTTATTCACATGGTAGAGGTTCTTCTTGAAAAGGGCTATGCATACGTTGCCGGTGGTAACGTGTACTTCGATACCAGTAAGCTCCAGGATTACTATGTATTCTCATCTGCTATTGAAAAGGAGCAGCTTGCAGTAGGTGTTCGTGATGATGTTGAAGAGGACACCGCTAAGAAGAATAAGACAGACTTCGTTCTGTGGTTCACAAAATCAAAGTTTGAGGATCAGGCTCTTAAGTGGGACAGCCCCTGGGGCGTTGGTTATCCCGGATGGCACATTGAGTGCTCATGCATTTCCATGAAGCACCTCGGTGAGTACATCGACATCCACTGCGGTGGTGTTGATAACATTTTTCCTCACCACACCAATGAGATTGCACAGTCAGAGAGCTACCTTGGCCACAGATGGTGCAAATACTGGTTCCACTCCAATCACTTAAATGACAGAGCAGGTAAAATGAGTAAGTCCAAGGGAGCAGTTCTCACTGTTTCCGTTCTTCAGGAGAAGGGCTACGATCCGCTTGTTTACAGATTCTTCTGCCTGCAGTCACATTACAGAAAGCCCCTTGAGTTCTCATTTGAGGTGCTTGATAACACAGTGACAGCCTACAACAACCTTGTGAAGAAGGTGGAGGCACTTATCGCTGCTGATGAAAAGATCAAGGCAGCAGCTGATCAGAATAAGGAAGATATTGCAGCAGTTTTAGAGGTTATCAGAAACAGCCAAGACATTGACGAGAATGTTAAGAAGGAATTTGAAGAGAAGTTTGCAGATGCAATCTCAAATGACCTCAACACTTCAATGGCAGTAACACTTCTGTATGATATTCTAAAGGCAGACACAAACGCAGCTACCAAGCTTGCAGTTGTAGACAGCTTTGATAAGGTTCTTTCACTTGATCTTATCGGACATGCTCTTGCAGATGATTCTGCAGACATTGATCCTGAGCTTGAAGCTTTCATCAAGGATGCGATCGAGAGAAGAGCAGCTGCCAAGAAGGCAAAGGATTTTACTACAGCTGATGCTATTCGCGATGAGCTCCTTGCAAAGGGCGTAGAGATCAAGGATACACGCGAAGGCGTTAAGTGGTCATTAGTATAAAATAAAACAATATAGCCTTTATAAAACCAGGATTAATCAGTATGAATAACTGATTAACCCTGGTTTTTTATGTCATTTATGAACCTTGGGGACGGGGTTAGAGGTTCATTTACTTGTTTTTGTCGCTTTATTATCGTAAAATAGTATAGTATTTTCTAGGAGGGGAACTACAAAATAATAAGGAGATTGGGAAAGTATGAAGAAAGTTACAAGGTTTTTATCACTCATGTTGGCTGCCATTCTGACAGTCACCGCTTTTCATGGGACAGATGCATCAGTTGGAAGCGTTAAGGCGCAGGGAGAAAGCGAGCTTAGCCCGATAATGCTTTCATACAACAAGGGCCTGCAGACATTTAATATTAATAAAAGGCAGGAATATTGGTATGCTTTTGACATACCGCAGGATGGTGACCTGAAGGTTACGGTTGTTGCTGACGATTTGACCGTAATACATTTTAACGCAGGGGAGACAAATCTGAATTATTGTGACAGTGTTCGCACAAACTATCCGTTTATCAAACATTTCACAGCAACACCCGGCAGGTATTATTTACATGTACATAGTAATTATTCCAACAGTTTTAAGTTAAACATAGAATTTACAGGCTATGGTACTAAAGATCCTTTTAAGGATTCTTTCGATAATCCGATAAACTATACACCTGGATCTGAGGTTGTTGGTGCTGTATCCTATACGGATAATACTGACTGGTATAAATTACAGGTTCCTGAAAATGGTAAATACAAGATCACCTATCGTGCTGAAGCAGGAGCTTATGGTCTGTATATTTATGATAACGATATGAAAGAGTACTGGTCGCTCTTAGCATCTATCACCAAAAATGAACCTCAGTCAACCACCAAAAATTTCAAGGCAGGTACATACTATATAAAGGCAAGCACCAGTTCCTGGGGGAAGTACAGATTCAGCATCAGCAGAGACGGTATCACTCCTACCAAGATCAAGAAGGCAAAATCCTACAAAAAGGGCCAGATAGAGGTCAAGGTCAAGGGCGTTAACAACGTGGATGGTTATGAGGTTCGCGTTTGCACAAATAAAAACTTCACAGGAAAAGTAAAGACAAAATCAATTAAAACCGGCTCATATAACAAAGGCAATACACTTAAACTTACTTTGAAAAAGTTAAAGCGCCACAAGAACTACTATGTTCAGGTAAGAACCTTTGAGAAAGGCTCAGAAGATTATTATTACTCAGATTGGTCTAAGGCAAAGAAGGTTAGAGTAAAGTAAATAATGTAAAATAATACAGGCACCGTGATTTTACATCACGATGCCTGATTTTTTATTCAATAGCTTCCTGTAACATTTAAAGTGTGGATAGAAGTGTGAATTTATAGAAAAAGAAAGATACCTCAGATAAACTGTAATTGCTGACCCTAGCATAGTTGGCAATAAACAGAAAATGAGAGGTATCTACAAATGAATTCTACACAAAACAAAAAGATCAGGCAAGTTACAGAAAAGACAATGGTGGTGGGCATCGATGTTGGTAGTGAAAAACATTACTTTAGGGCTTTTGATTGGAGAGGAATTGAGCTCACCAAAAAGCCTTTTCCGTTCACTAATTCAATGGAGGGATTTAATTCCTTTTCCAATGAGATATATTCGCTTATGGAACGATTCCATCTATCGGAGACACTTGTTGGCATAGAGCCTACAGGGCATTATTGGTTTAATCTTGGACAGTATATGAGCGGTAAAAGTATAAAGTTTGTAATGGTTAATCCGCATCATGTACATAAATCGAAGGAGTTAGATGATAACAGTCCTTCAAAAAATGATTGCAAGGATCCCAGAGTTATAGCTGGACTTGTAAGAGAAGGAAGGTATTACTATACATATATGCCACAAGGTATATATGCGGAACTCAGAAATGCTTCAAATCGTAGATTTACACTTGTTGAGGAACAGACACGAATAAAAAATAGGTTGTATAGATGGATCAGCGTGTACTTCCCCGAATATAAAGGCATATACACCCAGATAAATGCTAAGGGTGGGCTTCTGATTTTGAAAGAAGCTCCGATGCCTGAAGATATAATCAAGTTGGGAATAGACGGAATTATAGAAATATGGAAGAAAGCTAAACTTCGTGCTAATGGTCGCAAAAAGGCAATGGTTATCTATAATGCTGCACTAAAGAGCATTGGATACAGAGAGGGGCTTGTAGAAGCAAGAATGGAGATCAGAGATCTTCTTGAGGACCATGAGCAAAATGAAAAGCGTCTTAAACAGATCAATGATCTGATTGAGAACCTTGCCCTTAAGATCAAGAATGTAGAAAAACTTCTTGAAATAAAAGGTATAGGGATAATTACAATAGCAGGATTCATTGCAGAAGTAGGCGATATCATGCGCTTTGATAATGCCAAAGAACTGCAGAAACTTGCGGGATTAGAATTGGTGGCAGATAGTTCTGGAAAGCATAATGGCATGACCAGGATAAGTAAGAGAGGACGTAAACATTTGAGATATTTGCTCATACAAGCTGCGATATCCGTTGTTGGTAAGTGCGAAGAATTCAAAGAGATCCACAATTATTACACTACCAGGAATTCAAATCCATTAAAGAAGATGCAATCAATCATAGCTGTAGCATGTAAACTTATTAGGGTTTTTTATGCGATCTTGGCAAAAGGGATAGACTATGATGCGTCAAAGATGCTTGAGGATATCAAGCATCCAGGAGAAACGCCAAATTTGGCGGCGTAATCCAATAATCCATGGTACTACAGGAAGCGTCCACCGGTAGGTGCTGTAGTAAGGAGTGTTTTGGTTCAGTAAGTTACAAAGAGTGAGCTGGTAGCCAGCAGGAATAAATTTCCGGAGGACAAAGATCCTGAGCAATAGCTGAGCTGGCGCCCTGGTTATGGATAGGCAGAACGAAGGAAGTGAGGACTCCGATAGAGGATGATCCTGTTGGACATGAGAGGTGAGCTGCCATATAGGGATGGGTATGCATCGAGGCCATTTAAATCGTAATCAAAAGACGTTTTATTTGGAGTACCCATAAATACCTATATATCCGTCAATTTAGGCAAGGATTAGTCCATAACCAAGCAATCACTCAATCTGAGAATGAAAAAAAACTAGGAATTTACACAAAAAACACTTGATTAATTGGAGAGGAAATTCCTTCGGATTTCCTATCGAATAAAAAGCGCTCCGCTATGGATGCGACTGGTGCGCAGATGAATTTTGCAAGCTAAAGCTTGCGCGCACCAGCGCGCAAAGAGTCGCGAGCGACTCTTTGTTCTTGCTGTGCAATATCGTTCGCACGCCAGGATTTCTCAAGCGAAATCCTTTTTATTATGACATCTTCTTGTACATGAAGTTACCGAGCATCTGGATCGCCTGAACGAAAGCGATAAGAATTATTGAGCACACGATCAGGTAATCGGTCTTGTACTGCTGATAACCATAGCGGATTGCGATATCACCGATACCACCGCCGCCGACAGTACCTGCCATTGCGGAATATCCTATGAGAGAGATAACAAGAAGGATGATTCCGTTAAGCATTCTCGGGATGGATTCCTTTACATAAACTCTCATGAGAATCTGGAAGTTGGATGCTCCAAAGGATCTTGCTGCTTCAATGACACCGGGGTTGGTCTCACGAAGACTTGTCTCAAACACTCTTGCAATATAAGGAATTGCTGAGATTGTAAGAGGTACGATTGAAGCTGTTGTTCCGATGGATTTACCAACAACCATTCTTGTAAAAGGAATGAGGATTACCAGCAAAATAATGAAGGGGAAGCTTCTGAATACATTTACGATGAAGCTCAGTACTTCATATACGATTTTGTTGGGCTTTAATCCGTCAGGTGCTGTAAGTGTAAGGATTATCGCAGGGATGAATCCTAAAATCACTGAAAAAAGTGTGGACCAGAAAACCATATAAAGGGTCTGGTTAAAAGCTTTTAATATAATATCTGTCATTACTTAATAACCTCCCATGTAACATCATGTCTGTCGAGGAATGCGCAAACGTTGTCGAGATCATCCTCGTGTATGTTGAGTACAAGACTTCCGTAAACATCCTCGCGGAAATCCTCAAGCTTCGCCCAGCAGATATTGAAATCTCTGTGAAGCTCCTGAGACATCATAGTAACGATGGGACGCTGATTGCCCTCGCCGTAGAAGAAAAGTTTGATATTAAGGCCTGTTGTAGGAAGCTTATCACTTTCCTCTCTAAGGAAATCTCTGATCTCTCTTTCCTTAGGCCATACAAACAGCTTCTCAGGCTGACCAACGGAGAGCACCTGTCCGTTACTTAAGAATGCAACCTTTTTACAGATCTGCTTAACTACTTCCATCTGGTGAGTAACGATGATGATGGTGATTCCCATCTCCTTGTTGATCTTCTGAAGGAGTGCCAGGATTCCCTTTGTAATTTCAGGATCCAGCGCACTTGTCGCCTCGTCGCAGAGCAGGAATTCAGGATCAAGCACAAGGGCTCTAGCTATAGCTACACGCTGCTTCTGACCACCGGAGAGTTCTCTCGGCTTTGCGTGAACCTTCTCCTCCAAACCTACGAGCTTTATGAGCTTTAATATCTTTTCCTTCGCCTCAGGTGTGTTGGTAGGCATTCCCCAGAACTTCATGGGAAGCGCAACATTCTGATACACATCAAGTCTCTCCAGAAGGTTGAAGCTCTGGAATATCATTCCCATGCGCTTCTGAAGCAGGCGTAGAGCCTTCTTATCTCTGATATTAACTTCCTGTCCATCCACTGTGATGAGACCTGAGTCGTATGATTCAAGACCGTTGATGCAACGGAGAAGAGTGGACTTACCGGCACCACTCTGACCAATGATACCGAAGATCTCGTGATCCTCGATCTCCATGGATATTCCCTTAAGGACATCTGTGTCCTTGAAGGATTTCTTTACACTTTCGATTTTTATCATTAAAAAATCCCCAAAACTTTCTTATATTAATATTACTAGTATAATTACTAGAGTATTTTACACTAATTTATACTATATGAATAGGTTTTGTTTGGGGATTGGGGGGAGATTGTGTTGGTGAGTTAAGTGCTGGTTTTGCACTCCTTTGCGGGGGTGTGCGGTGGTTGGTGGTACGTCAATCCGCGAACAAATTATTATCCTGGATGAACGGTGGCTGTTTTGTTTGGGGATGTGTTGGTTTTACGCTCCTCTGCGGGAGGCATGTGGTGGTTTGTGGTACGTTAATCCGCGAACAAATTATTATCCTGGATGAATGAGTGTTGTTGTGCTTTTTTGGGCGTTCGCCCGGTAGGATGAATTTCTTGCTTACAGGCGTAACAGAGCGTGCAGGTTATTAGTTGCCTTTACGCCTGTGATCTAATTTGTTCGCGGGTAGACGTAACTCCCACCTGAATAGCATCCCCACGAGGTGACATGAACAACTAAATGGTACATATTTGTAGAGATAGTTGTCTGGAGAAATTGTCAGAACAACTATATAGTGGATATATGCGGAAATAGTTGTCCGGAAATAAAACAGGAACAACTAAACGGCGGAAGTAAGCAGAAATAGTTGTCCGAGCAAATAATCGGAACAACTAAACGGCGGAAGTAAGCAGAAATAGTTGTCCGGAAATAAAAAAGGAACAACTAAACGGCGGAAATAAGCTGAAATAGTTGTCCGAGCAAATAATCGGAACAACTAAACGACAGAAATATGCAGAAATAGTTGCTTACACAACCTTCTGGCAAGTCTAAGCAAGCTATTTCTAGTCTTTACGCTGGTGATCTAATTTGGTCGCGGATAGACGCAGCGCCCACCGGGAGAGTGTTCCCGCGAGCTATACCTACAACCCCAAAATAGGCGTAATTTCGCAGGCTATAAGTTTTTCTTATGCGAAAAAGCGTCTTTTTTAATTGCTAATATAATAAAAGTGGTATATCATACACATATTGAAAAATGCCTTACGGAGACACGGCAAAACATCTGGGTTATGTTGAGATGGTTTCCACAAATAGGCTTAATCAGAGGAGGACATGATTTATGAAAAAGAAAGTTTTAACAAGCATTATTCTTTCAACAGTTCTGACATTCGGAGCACTTACAGGATGCGGTTCTAACGGTGCTGCTGATTCTGCAAGCGATGCAGCTTCAACTGAGGCTACTGAGGCAGAGAGCACAGAAGAGGCTGCTGAGACAGAGAGCACAGAAGAAGCAACAGAAGCTGAGAGTACTGAAGAAGCAACAGAGACTGAGAGCACAGAGGAAGCTACTGATGCTGAAGGTACTGAGGAAGCAGCAGGCGAGATCGTTGCTCCTGCAGATGGAGACAACAAGATCACTGTTGGTGCTACACCTGTTCCTCACGCAGAGATCCTTGACAACATTGTTAAGGAAGTTCTTGCAAAGAGCGGCTGGGAGCTTGAGACTGTAGTATTTAACGACTACGTTCTTCCCAACACATCACTTGAAGAGGGCGAGCTTGACGCTAACTATTTCCAGACACTTGGTTACATGAACCAGCAGAACGAGGACGCAGGTCTTCACCTTACAGCAGTAGCTGGTGTTCACATCGAGCCCATGGGCATCTACTCAGAGAAGTACACATCACTTGAGGAGCTTCCGGACGGCGCTTCAATCGGTATCCCTAACGATCCCGATAACGCTGAGCGTGGTATCGATCTTCTTGTTCAGAAGGGTCTTCTTACTTCAAAGGGTGACTACGGCACAGATGACAACTATACAGAAGATACACTTTCAAAGGATACAGAGGCTAACCCTCACGGCTATGTGATCACACCTCTCGAGGCTGCTTCACTTCCTTTATCACTTCCTGATCTTGATGCAGCAACAATCAATGGTAACTATGCTCTTGAAGCTGGTCTTCCTGAGTCACACCCTGCACTTGATATCGAGGAGTTCGATGATGAGACAACTCTTAAGAGAACAAACTTCCTTGTAGTTAAGGACGGTTCTCAGGATTCTGACAAGATCAAGGCTCTCGTAGCCGCTCTTCAGTCAGATGAGGTTAAGGCTTACATCGATGAGACATATAAGGGCGCTGTTATCTCATCTTTCACAGATGCTCAGTAATAGATAATAGTATTGCTGAATACAAATAGTAGAAGCCACCGCTTCGGATCAATCCGGGCGGTGGTTTTTTATGCTTTAAAGTGTTTTTCAATAGTTGCTGCTTCGCGGGAATGGCCTTAGTGAGGGCGTTACGTCTATCCGCGAACAAATATCAAGATAGGATGAACGGAATGAAGAGTGTGTAGAGATGAGTTGAGTCAGTAAGGTAGTAATGGCTTATATCGGTTACCTCGCGGGAAAGCTCTTCAGGGAGGTGTTGCGTCTATGCGTGAACAAATATCAAGATAGGATGAACGGAATGAAGAGTGTGTAGAGATGAGTTGAGTCAGTAAGGTAGTAATGGCTTATATCGGTTACCTCGCGGGAAAGCTCTTCAGGGAGGTGTTGCGTCTATCCGCGAACAAATATCAAGATAGGATGAACGGAATGAAGTGTGCGCAAAGATGAGTTGAGTCAGTGGGCCAGGGATGGCTCTCATCGGTTACCCTGCGGAAAGAATAATTAAAGATGAGTTCAGTCAATAAGCCCGGAATAGTTCTTGCCGGTTACCTCGCGGAGAAAAAGGGCAGTAATGAGTTACGTCTATCCGCGAACAAATTGGATCACAGGCGTAAAGGCAGGAGAAAAACTGAATGATGTGTTACGTCTGAGGGCAGGAAATTCACCCCACCGGGCGAACGCCCAAAAAGTACACCGACACTCGTTCATCCAGAATAATAACTAGTTCGCGGATAGACGTATCACCAGCCGCAACCCATCCCCCGCAGAGGAACACAAAAATCAAGTCAAAACCATAAGACAAACAAAAATTCATCCAGAATAATAACTAGTTCGCGGATAGACGTACTACAAGCCGCAACCCACACCCCGCAGAGGAACACAAAAATCAAGTCAAAACCATAAGACAAACAAGAATTCATCCAGAATAATAACTAGTTCGCGGATAGACGTATCACCGCTCGCCACACATCTCCCGCAGAGAAACAATCCACACCACCAGCCGCCACATACACCGCAGAAAAACAAAAAACAGGCCAAAGCCCCAAATGATCAAGACTTCCCCAAATCTCAACAATTCCCCCAAAATAATTAATCATAAGTTTATAAAAAGATTATCATTTCGTGAATTTGTATATGTTAACATGATAAGTAGAGGGAGTGCTTGTTGTTATAATGAAAAAGCTTGAATAACCACCTGGTATACAAAAATAAATGAAATAAAACAGGCACATTTTGGGTTATGGAACTGAGCAAAACGAAGAAAACTCTTATATTTATAGCAGGATTCTTCTATCTGCTTACAGCGGTATTTACCCTGGTTGACAATAAGCTGGGGATCGAGGCAGGTGCACCGATAGCTACGTTTATGGTGTTCCTTGTTTTAATGTCCAATTTGAAGGATCTGGGGCCGCATAAGTACTCCACTGCATTCATGGGAATAGGATTCCTTGCTATAGATATTTACTATATATTCAGATTTCTGAATCATTATGTGATAGACCTGAGCGCATATTCTGAAGTAATCGGAATAGTCTATCTTACGCCCAGTTTTTTCTTTATGCTAAATGAGACAACCTTCCTGATATATAAGCTGCGTGGCAGAAGGCGCGATTTATCGCATCTTTTTGCCAATTGTTTTACTGTGTCCATAATCGGATTTGTATTCATATACAAATTCTTCTGCCAGAAGGTAGGGACTATTCATAATTTGAAGGAGCTCATATTACTTCTTCTGATATTCTCTGCATTCTATGTAATCATGATGTGTCTGCAGACCTTCCACATGGTTGGTAACAGCAATGTCCGCCGGGGAACTCTGGTCATCACTGCGGCCATGTTCATCTATGAAATAATGGATATCCAGTATATTTTCACACAGGCAATAGGTGGATTCCCGGATGATTACTTTGCAGATCTCATTTACATGGCTCTTTTGATATTCATGTCAGCAGGAGTTACCATACAGGCCACAAGAAAATATAGCTTCGAATTCACGGGCGGGGCTTATACAACAAGGGCCACCAGAGTGCGACTGATAGCATCGGTGATAGGTGTTATTGTGGTTACCATACTTTTTATTATTGGATATTTGTCACGATCAGAGGCATCCTACATTATTATCGTGGTGATGTCCTACATGATAATGAACTATATCCTGAAGGCCGATAAGCTCGGCGATGAGCTGCTTGAGCATGAAAAAAGGCAGAATGCAATGCTCGAGGAGAAAATCGACGATCAGACCAGGAATTTAATAGAGGCTAATAAAAAGCTTGAGCTACTTTCTTCTACTGATCTTCTTACAGGACTTTATAACCGCTGGTATGCAGGCAATTACCTCAAGGAATTACAGGAAAAGACCTACATATCCGGGAAAAAGTATCTGTTTTTTGTAATAAATCTGAATCACTTCAAGCCTGTCAATGACACCTATGGACATGAGATGGGAGACAGGGTTCTTGAGGAGCTTGGAAACAGAATGAGAGAGCTCCCTGATGAGTATGTAAGCTTCAGAATGGGCGGAGATGAATTCCTTATCATTCTGAAGGCTGACGCTGAGCTCGAAGATCTTGACCCTATTGCTGAGCACATAAGAGAGCTGTTTATAAAGCCTATCCAGTTTAGTTCCTATGTGTTTAATCTGTCTGCAAGCATCGGAATCTCAGTATATCCGCAGGATTCATCATCTATGGATGAGCTTCTTAGATATGCTGACACGGCAATGTGCTTTGTTAAGCATAGCGGAGAGAAGGACAGCTACAGATTCTTTAATTCGGGACTTACCAAGATCATATCCACACAGGCTGCGATAGACAGAAGACTGCGCACGGCCAAGACAGACAGAGATTTCGTCCTGTTCTACCAGCCTCAGGTAGATGTCAGGAAGAAAGAGATAATTGGCGCGGAGGTCTTCGTGCACTTCAATAGAGGGCTCGAGGACGTTTCGCCTATAGATATTATTGATGCCGCTGAGAAGAGCGGATTTATGGGAAAACTGGGAGAGTGGATCGTTAAATCCTCTGTCAGCCAGATTGCTGAGTGGAATAAAAAATACGGAAAATCAATTTCACTTACTATCAACATGTCACCGCTGCAGCTTATAAATCTGCAGTTTGAAAATATGCTGCAGGAAACAATGGAAACCTACAATTTCCGGCCTTCTATGCTGACACTTGATGTGACAAATGCTGTAATAATGGGCGCATCCAATTCTGCAAAGATTGCTATGATAAAGCTTCATGAGGATGGCTATCGCCTTTCTCTTAACGACTTTGGCGGAGATGATATCAATCTCTCATTTGTTCAGGATTGTGGAATAAACGGAATCAAGCTTTCAAGATCGCTTGTCACCACATCCGTAAAGGACAACAGAGCCAAGCAGCTGGTAAAAACTATCCTTGCTCTTGCTGAAAATCTTGGAATATCAGTAACTGCTGTCGGCATCGAAAACGAGGAGCAGTCATCCAATATGCAGGGCCTCGGAGTAAATGAATTGCAGGGATCTTTCTATGGAAAACCTGTAGTTGCCGAGGAATTTGAAAAAATTATCAGTGCAGAATGAAATAAAATTAGTGTGTTGGACTTTTGTTGGACAGATCCTGTTAATATGATTTCATAAGATACAAATAACCACTTGAAATCATGTGATAAAACTGTGATACATATCCTGATAATATGACAATGTAAGAAAGATAAACATCGCAGAGGGGTAACAGATATGAAAAAAGGAAGTGCAGTTAAGAGAATAGCATTCGTACTTGCAGCAGTTGCAGTGATCGCAGGAGCAGGCCTCAATGGACATATGACAGCAGAGGCAGCCAGAAAAGTTAAGACACAGATGATGGAGATCACATGCCCGCACTGCCATAAATATATAACAATAGATGTTCTTAAGGATGATGTTGAATGCACAAAGTGCCACAGCAACATTCACATCGATGGTTGAATCGCCATAAATAAATATGTCTGCCAGAGAAAAATAACCTTTTTCTTTTTTGCATATGTGCTTTCTGGCGATGAGCCAGAAAGCCTCCTCCCGTTTTATACAGCTGCCTGAAAGGGCAGCTTTCTTATTATTTTTAAATATCTCTTTTTTATAAAAATTACAAAATAATTACAAATATTGAAATAAATGGTTGATTTTTTAAAAATATACTGTATAATTTCTTCTTGTGAGGGACCTTACAATTGAAGAATGATAATTGACTGTTGAATAATCGCGTGGGGACTAGAGCATTATTCAATGTTTTAAGGGGAAATCATTTGGGAGCAGATATGCTTTTTGTATATTTGCAAAGTTTTAAATCTTAAGGAATTATTAAAGATGAAATGGCTGCAAAGTTACGGATTTGTCCGATGATTTTGTAGCTAATTTTTTTCCCCGCATTCCTTCAGTTGTAACAATCTTTAATTATATGGAGGAACGGTATGAAGAAAACACAGATTCAGAGAAGAGGAATTCTTCTGTCCATGGCACTTCTTGCAGGAATTTCAACTATTACACCTGCATATTCACTTAATGCAAAGGCATACGTGCAGACAACGGCTAATCAGGATGAGACCTACACAATCACCAACACAGATACAAATGATTCCTGCATTTCTAAAAACAAAGAGGATCATTTGTCAAATGCTTATATTAACTCGGATATAACTGCAAAGACGATCACGACAAAATCCTATGATGAATTAAACAACATAGATCTCTATACAACCTATGATGTTGCGAAATACGGTAACTTTAGAACTGATAAGGGTGAACTGAAAGTAAAGGTCATCGAGAAAAAAGAGAGCAATTACGAAAAATCAAAAATCTATGTAAATGGTTCTGATGGGAAAAAGTATTGCAAGAATGTTTTTGGCAATAAGCAGGAATATAGCGATGCGGTTGTAGCAGAGGCAGAGAAGACAAACAAGTATCATGCTTATGGCGAGTATTGTATCAGATTCTATACTAAGAAACCCGGAAAGTACAAGTTTTCTTATGATGCGCTTGATTCTAATGGCAATGTGATAATCACTAAAACAATCAAGGTAATTGCCAAGGAGGACGGCGATCCGATTAAGGAAGCCAGCTTTGCAGGTAAAAGATTTTACGTCAGTGGAAACAGCAGACTAAATGGCGCAACTGAGGATCTCTATTCTTCAGTAAAGGATGGAAATTATACAAAGAAGAAATCAGGAAAGCTCCAGATTACAATGAACAAAGGCTTCAAATTGAGAAAGATTGAGGTTGGTCATGTTCCGGTAGCATACAAGGAAACAAGTACAGTTGATGACTGGGCAATTGTTTCAAAGGCTATTGAGTGGAGCGAGGTTAATAATGGTAAAAAGATAAGACTTAATACCATTGATGCAGGTGGAAGCTCATACGACAAAGATAAGAAAAAGGCTGCACCTGAGGGCTATAGAATCAGAACCTCTGAAAGAATGAAGCAGTATGCTACAACATATATTCGTGTAACTTACTATGATAAGAAGAACAAGACAACAGAGCGTGAAACATTCAAGATAAACAAGCTTATAAATAAATAATATGAAGAAGGCGGGATTTTTCCGCCTTTTTGGAGAACCTTTTGAATACATACAGTGAAATTGATGCTGATGTGGATAATATGATGGAAAGAGAAATTTACAGAAAAACAATAAAAAACTGAATGATAAAAAATTACAAAAAGTTACAATTATTAAAAATATTTATTGCAATTTTGTAATTTTCATGTATAATTCTTTTTTGTGAGGGGACTTACAATTGAAGGATGATTATTGACTATTGAATAATCGCATGAGGGAACATAGCATTATTCAATGTTTAAGGGGAAATCATTTGGGGCAAACATACAGTGATGTATGGACGCAAAGTTGTAAATCTTGGGGAATTATTTAAGATGGTTTGACTGCAAAGGCACGGATTTGTCCGCTGATTTTGCAGTCATTTTTTTACATTTATTACATAATCCCTCCTTCAATTGAAATATTCTTAAATTTTGGAGGAGTGGTATGAAGAGAGCATACGTCAATCCCAGAAGAGTTATTCTTCTGTCTGCATTCGCGCTGTCATTATCAGCAGCAGTTTCGGTAAATTGCCCCATGGGGTATGTCAAAGCATACGTAGAAGAAACCAGAAATCCCAACGGAACCTACACTTACACGGATAGTGATACCAATGAGTCCGTAACAACAATGATTAGAGATGGTTACGCTGGTACATATATAGGTAAGGAGGAGGCGGTCTGCGAGATAGAGACGAAGTCCTATTACAACGTGCTGACTCTTTACACAACACTGGATGTTGCAAAATTTGCAAATTTCAGAACCAACAATGGCAAGCTCAAGACTAAGCTGATGTACAAGCATGAGAGTAATTACAGTCTTGATAATGCCGACACAAGTTCCTGCTGGATCATCGGAACTGATGGAAAAAGATATTACAAGGATATTTACGGAAACAGGAAACAGTACAACGCTTCCACAGAACAGGAAATATTAAAGACAAATAAATATAAGGCACACGGAAGCTACAAGATAAGACTTTACGCAAAAAAAGCCGGAAAATATGAATTTTCTTACGATGTTTTGGATCACAACGGAAATGTAATTACGACAAAAACCGTAAAGATTGTAGCTAAAGAGGACAATGATCCCATTAAGGAAGCAACCTTTGCAGGTAAGCGTTTCTATGTGAGCAATGCCGGAAAACAGAAGGGACTTAGGAATGACCTGTACGAAGGCAAGGGCTTATATAACACAAAGAAGTCCGGCAAAGTAAGAATAACCATGAACAAGGGCTACAAAATCAAAAAGATCGAGGTTGGCTATCAGCATGTAGAACGTAGCAACGGCAGCACAGAGGATAAATGGAGTAATAAGTTTGCTGATGTTGCATGGAGGACAATTAAGAACGGCAAGAAGATAAGGCTTAATAAAGAGGATGCATATCCATACTTTGACAGCTATGAGAGAAAAGCAAATACAAAGGCACCGGGAGGATACGACATCTATTCTGATGAGAACCATGGTCAGGGCTCGACGACATATATCCGCGTTACTTACTATGACAAGAAAACCAAGACAACAGGGCGGAAACAGCTTTCTATCAACAGACACATCAAATGATACATGGAAGGTGAGACACGAGTATGAACATGACAGGAATAATGAAAAAGGCAGTGTTGTTTGCAACTGCAATGACTATAACACTTACAGGTTCACTTAATGCTAAGGCTTATTCAACAGTGAACTGGAGTGATCAATATAAAGGGAATGTTTTTTACAACAGCGATACAAATGATTCATGTGTCGCAAAGGATAGCGCTGATCACGCAGCCAATGCTTATGTGGCTGATCAGTTAAAAACAAAGACCATAACAACAGGTTATTATGGCGCAGGAAATATCATAACAATCTATACGCCCTACGACGTAGCGAGATTTGGTAATTTCAAAACCAACAAAAAAGCCTTGAAGCTCAAGGTTACTGAGAAGCTTGAGGATAATTATTCAGAGTCTAACAGCTTCGTCAGCGGAACAGATGGAAAAAAGTATTGCAAAGATGTTTATGGAAATAAACAGGAGTATTCCGCAGAAACTATTGCAAAGGCAGAGAAGACCAATAAGTATCATGCTTATGGAAAATACAGCATAAACTTCTATACCAAAAAGGCCGGTACATACAAGTTTTCCTACGATGCTCTGGATCATGACGGAAACGTTATAACAACTAGGACCATCAAGGTGGTTGCAAGGGAAGACGGCTATGCGATAAAGGAAGCGACCTTTGCTGGAAAAAGATTCTATGTCAGTGCAAATAGCAGATATAAGGGAAAAGAAACCAATCTGTATTCCAGTAAGGATGGAGCATACACAACAAAGAGCTCCGGAAAGCTCAAATTCAAGATGAATAAGGGCTTTAAGATCCAGAAAATTGAAGTGGGATATAACACAGTAGGATACAGAGATAACAGTACAACTGATAGCTGGTCAATCCTTCCAAAGGGAACTGTGTGGACTGAGGTGAAAAACGGCAAGAAGATAACACTGTCCACAACAGATGAGGGTGGTCCCAGTTATGAGAAGACAAAGAGATATGATGCTCCTACGCAGCAAAAGATCAGAAGTACAGAG
The DNA here is from genome assembly GCF_000423945.1 of Butyrivibrio sp. XPD2002. GTDB lineage: Bacteria > Bacillota > Clostridia > Lachnospirales > Lachnospiraceae > Butyrivibrio. The sequence goes on from NZ_KE384114.1 coordinate 144,366, forward strand.
ATTCATGAACAGCGTTCCACAACATACATACGAGTCACATATTTAGACAAACGAAATGGAACGACCAAAAGAGAGATGTTTACTATTTACAAGCTTATAAATAAATAATCGTTTGGGGGAAACTAAGGAATTTTGCGGTAGATGCAGGATTCACACATTATTGAGGAGTCATTTGGGGATGAAAAAAATAAATAGCAGGATTGCATTAACATTAGTGCTTTTTCTAATTGTTGCAAACACAAAGATAACAGGAGTTAGTGCAGTTTCGGAAAGATCTGAAATAATCACCGCTGACTTTCAGGTTATCGGTGAGGATGCAGGAGCTGATATGGAAGAAAGCGGCGGAAATGCTGAGAACGAGGAGCCTTCAGACGAAGGCGGTGAAGCCGAGACGCCCGATAAGAAAGCAGCATCTGCACCGTTATCGGTTGAGGATACTTCTTCGCAGGATAAGATCACTTTCTACTATGACGGAGAGGAACTTGTTCCGGATAATGGCAAGATGATCATTCGCAAGGGCAAGGAATTCTATGTTTCGATAGAGTCAACCAAGGGGATAAAGGTTGAGCCTCAAAGTACGGAAGAGCAGACAAACGATAATACCCACAAGTATGTGTTTGATCTGGCTCAGGGCAACCATAATATAACAATAATCCTGTCTGAGAAAAAAATCACAATTGGGGAGAATGGAGATCTGAATGAAGAAATAGTGGAGTATCCATACTATTACAGCGTTGTATGTCAGGATGATACCAAGATTCCGGACATCAGTGTTTCTTCAGATCTTTTCAAGGGCAATAACATAGTCGCTTCAAAGGATGGAAAGAGCTATCTCATAGATGGAGCCTTCTGCCTGTCAGCAAATGTTAAAGACACCCAGAAGATGAAAGGCTTAAATGTAGTCGATGAGACAGAATATGCTTCAGGTGTAAAGGAAGTAAAGCTTTTTGCCAGCAAGCTGACACAGGACGGAAAACAGGAAAGCTATGACCAGGTGATAACAGGTGACAATGGTCAATATGATTTCAATTTTCCTTCGGACGGCGAATACTACATTGACCGCATCGAGGCGTGGGATAACAAAAATCCCGGTTCTTCGGTATTTGATATAAAAAAGACAATATATGTAGAAAACTTAAGCGAGCAGAAGACGAATTATACGCTTTCTGCCGGAGCATGGAGTTTCTACAGACAGGATGGAGACGAAAATAATGATGATTATCAGGGAGCCTGGTATTCATATAACAAATATAACGATGGAACTCTTGTTGTTACTGTAAAGTTCCATACCTATGGAAAGGTTGATCCTGATTATTCATTAAGCTGTGGCTGTGATGTGGTAGAGCCTGCAACCAAGGCTCCTGACACAATAAGCAATGTCAAAAACGAATATGTTTTAACATATAAATTCGATGCCACAAAGGATCAGGATAAATTATATACATTCAGCTATTACCGTTTTGATGAGTGGGATAAGAAGAAAATAGATATTCCGATTCGCATTGATAACACAGCTCCTAAGGGAACCTTTAAGGCGAACTTCTTCGGTAATACTGATAAGTATTTTGTAGATATAACGAACGTTGAAAAAGAAACAAACGGCGAAAACACAAGCTATACATATAGCATTACAGCAGCACAGGGTCAGGTAGTAACCAAGGATGACAAGTTTGCTGTAAATGTTACTTCAGCTGATGCAGAGGATTCGGGATCGGGAATTGTGAAAATGCTCTGTAAATACTCAGTTGATGGAGCCGAGATTCCGGAACCCATGGAGGGTGAGGTCAATAAAGATGGCACAGTCAAGGCCGGTAAAGCGATTGTTTTCGAGGAAAGCAAGTATTCAGAGCATACCTTCGTAATAACCAGTGTTGTTCTCGAGGACCGGGCAGGAAATACTTATGATCTGCTTCCCGATACAAAAAATGATGACGTAAGCTACGAAATTGATTCACTCTCACCCAGGATTGATGAAGCATATCTGGGAGATGCAGTTTTCATGGATCCGGATGGAACAATGTATTTCAAAAATGCATTCTCCAACCAGATTGGAATCACGGATAAGAACTTTGACAATGCAGAGGTGCGTGCTGTAGGAGACGGATTAAAACCTTCCTTCTCAAAGAAGAAGGGCAGCGGCGGCGAGACCAATGTCTATAAGCTCGAGTTCAAGGATGACGGACGTTACGAGTACTACATAGAGGCAACTGATAAGGTTAAGAACATTACTCCTGCGGACGACAAGGAGAAGAGTGCTTCAACCAGAAAGGTCGTAATCGATTCTTCCAAGCCCAAGATCGATATCAAGTACGTGTCCTCATCAGGAAAAGTCAGCGCGGATGCTGATACCGAGAACTATACAAACAGCGATGTTTCAGTGGTAGTTACAGTAAAAGAAGAAAACATTGCAGACAACGGTATTTCGGTAGAGATATCCGGAGAGGATTTAAAGGGCGGCGATAAGAGCCATCACCTTTCTCTTTCGGATTTTGAGACAGATGGTGAAAAATACGTTGCTACCTACAATATCACCGAAGAGGGTAAATACTCTGTAACTGCTACAGCAACTGATAAGTGCGGATACAATGCTACAGCAGATGCAGGAAAATTCATCATTGATAAGACAGAGCCCAAGGTTACAGTAAGCTTTGATAATAACGAAGCGGTAAATGAGCACTATTACAAGGCTGCACGAGTAGCAACCATTAAGGTCGAGGATCTGTCCTTTGATAAAGGCAGTGTAGAACTCAATATTGATGCTCTGGGAAATGCTCCCTCTCCTAGCGGATGGTCAGGATCTGAGGGTGAGCACACAGCAACACTTGATTTTAGTCAGGACGGAAAATATAAATTCAGCTTCTCATGTACAGATAAGGCGGGAAATTTATCGGACACCTTTGAATCTGAAGAGTTTATCATCGACAGAACTGAGCCTAAGATCAAGATCGATTTTGATAACAATGCTGCGGAAAACGAATTCTATTACAACAAGGCTAGAACAGCCACTATCGATATCGAGGATATTTCCTTTGATGATAAGGCGGTTCAGGTGAAACCTATTGAAGGTGAGGAGTGTGATGCACTTCCCGAGGTGGGAGCATTCTCCGGCGGAGACACCAATCACAAGGCCAACATATCATTTGCAGCTGATGGAACGGAAGTGATGATATTACTTTTGTTTGTAAATATGATATACAAGTGATCAAACTTCTTAATATTGACTACAACTATCATATTAGCCAGGTAGCCAAGACTATGGCATGGAGCGGAGACTCACTTGTAAGAGACACAGGTTCTTCCGAAAATAGTAATTCCGGAGATGGTGAGGCTACATCTGATGACAATAAACCTGAAGAAGGTGAAGACAAACCTGAGGATGGTGAAGACAAACCTGAGGATGGTGAAGACAAACCTGAAGATGGTGAGGATAAGCCTGAAGAAGGTGAAGACAAACCTGAAGAAGGTGAAGACAAACCTGAGGATGGTGAAGACAAACCCGAAGATGGTGAGGATAAGCCCGAAGAAGGTGAAGACAAACCCAAAGAGGATGATGACAAGCCCAAGGATCCTTACGAAGCCAAGCGCGAAGAGATGGTCAAGAAATATGGCGAAAAAGCTGTAGCAGCTATCGAAAAAGAGTATGGCGATGAGACTAAGGAGTGGGATGATGAAATATGGTCTATAGCAGCAATTATTTATGCTATGGATAATAATTGTCCTGAGATCCTCGATGAAAAAGAGAGATGTGAGTACGAGAAGGAAGTAAATAAACGATATGGAATGTGCTTTGTTGCTGGAACACAGGTAAAGACTGCTGAAGGCAATAAGAACATTGAAGATATTGAAGTTGGAGATAAAGTATTTTCATACGATGTTAATACCGGAGAGCAGGCATTAAACAGTGTTACAACATTGTTTGTGCATGAGGAAGATGAGCTTATTGATATTGAACTGGAAGATGTTGATATTAGTACAACAGCTCCTCATATGTTCTATGTTCTTGGAGAAGGCTTTAAGAAGGCGTCAGATCTGAAAGTTGGAGATAGCTTATAGCTTTTAGATGGAACAAGCGCTGATATAGATGAAATTACATACAGGCAGCTTGATGAACCTGTAAATGTCTACAACTTTAGTGTAGAGAATTATCATACTTATTATGTATCAGATGTCGGTGTGTTAGTTCATAACGAATGTCCTGCTGCCATTCGACAGAGAGCGGTTAAAGACTATTCCGAGGATGTTGTAAAGGAATTAGAAAAAACATACGGCGATGACGTTACATCAAAGTGGAATAAGGAGACATGGGATGCAGCGGCAATGGCTGAAGCTTTGAAAAATGGCCGACGCGATATTTTGACCGATGAACAAAAGGCAGAATATGATAAGATTATTAAGAATGGCGGAACTATCGATGCTTGCTTTGTTGCAGGTACACAGATAAAGACACCCGAGGGAAATAAAAACATAGAAGATATTGAAGTCGGGGATGATGTCTACTCATGCAATTATTGTACCGGAGAGCAAGGAATAAAGGATGTAGCAGATGTATTTGTTCATGATTCTAACATAATCGTTAATGTGGAATTTGATGATGAAAATATCTGTACAACATATGAGCATCCGTTCTATGTTCTGGGAGAAGGCTTTAAAGCAGCTGCAGAGTTGCAGATAGGAGATAGCCTATGTCTTCTCGATGGAACCAGCAGAAATGTTGAGAGTATTTCATTTAGTTACTCAGATACTCCTGTCAGGGTATATAATTTTGAGGTTGAGGATTGGCATACATATTATGTTTCTGATACGGGAGTTTTGGTTCATAATAAGTGTAATTTAAAACCTGTGAACAAAGAGGGCGATACAACATTTGTGGGAGAATATAGAAAGGATAATAAACTTGTTATAGAGCCAAATGTTAAGATGGAAACACGGGAGTCAACTATTCCGACACCAGCAGAGAGACAAAAAGTAGATACAGAGTATAAATCTAGAAAAAAAGAATATCTTAATGATTTAGCTGAAAAACATGCTGATGAGTTGAGAAAAGCAGGAATAACAGACGCAGAAATTGATCTAATGAGACAGGGCAAGAATCCATCTGGATATCAGGTTCACCATATAGTACCAAGAGAATTTGGCGGAGACAATTCGGATGATAATCTTGTTTTGATTAGGACAGATCCTTATCATTTCGCCTTAACGACATATCAATCTGATCAACCAAAAGGTCAGCCAGGTGAGAAAGTGACTAGGACATGGCCTGTACCAAGTGGAACTGTTTATCCACCAAAATAAGGAGAAGAATATGTGGGAAAAAGAAATTGGACAATTAAGGGATTTTTACAGCCAAATAGGAAAAGAATTAAATGCGCCGGCAAAAGATAATGAAATTGCGAAATTTGAATCTGAGGCAAAAAAACGATTGGGCCAAGAAATTCCAGATGAACATATGGCATTATTTAAAATAGTAAATGGTTTTAGTTTTAATGGTGTTAATGTTTATGGAGTTGATGAAGAATTACTCGAAAAAAAGCCTGAAGAAGTATATAGTTTTATTGAATTAAATGAGATGTGGAAAAGGCATTATGAAGGCAATGGATTATATTTGGCTGATACTGATTTGTATTTCTACGTTTTTGATTCAAAGAACGGAGGATATTACCGTTTGACTAATCCTATGGGGGATGAAGATAAAAAATATAATTCCTATGAGGATATGATGAAGGATATATTTGATGAATGTCTGGAATGATAGAAATGGATTTGCATGTCTTCAATAATCTGATATATCAGAGACGAAGTACTTTTGGTAATTATAGTCGCCTATGGCGAAAAACTAAAGGGTGTTGTGAGCCAAATGCCAGTACATCCTTTAGTGCTTATATTGATCAATATGGTAACAAAGTTAAGAGGAGAATTTTGGGAAATGAAAAAGAAAATAGTAATGATGACTTTGCTGCTGGCTATAGGAATTACAGCCTGTGGTGAAGCAAAAGCTGAGAGTAGCGGTGAAAACGCAATAATTGAAGAAGAACAGGTTGTTCAGAGTGAAGAGTCAGATAGTCTGGAAGAATCCAAGGTAGAAGATTTTGAATATACCTTCTTGGATGACGGAACCGTTGGTATACGTGCATATAAAGGTTCAGCAGCGATAATAAATATACCAGAGGAGATAGAAGGAGCGAAAGTTACCAGTATTGATGGCATTAGTGGGGACTCAATAGTAAAGATAGTTATTCCTGATAGTGTGACAACAATTGAGCAGGCAGCATGTTGGGCAAATGATAATCTCGAAGAGGTTGTCATGGGTGAAAACGTGACCAAAATCGGAGCAAAGGCGTTTGATCTGGATGACAATTTACAAATTATCAATCTTCCGGATTCGGTTACTGAGATAGGGGAAGCGGCATTTAGCACAACTGCCATTAAAGAAATAAATGTTCCGAAATCATTGACAGATATGAGTCAGGGGATTTTTTCTCTTTCTTCATTAGAGAGGGTAACTGTTCCTGGTAATGTTAAAACGATTGGCTTATGTGCGTTCGAAGATTGCAAGGATTTACAGGAAGTTATTATTGAAGAAGGCGTTGAAATGATTGATGAAGCAGCATTTAAAGGTGATGATGCTCTTGCAAGGATTGAGATTCCGGCATCTGTAACTGAAATAAATTGCAAAATTCCAGAAGGTTGTACAATAGTTACTCCAGCAGGAAGTTATGCTGAAACATTTGCTAATGAAAATGGCTATACGTTTGAAGCTAGATAGAAAGCAATGCATTACCTGATTTTTTGATGAATACTATTTGAAAAGTTCGAATATAATTTTGGAGGATAAAAATGAAAAAAGTAAACGCATTAGTAAAAAGGACAACAGCAGCAATTTTATCAGCGGCAATAGCAATGGGAGTTATCCTGACACCCGCATTCAGCAAAGAGGCTCATGCAGCTGATACAAATATTACAATGGGATCAGCATTAGAGATACCAAACAATAGCTTTGTAGAAGGATCAGTAGATTATAATGATCCATCCGGTGGATTCAGATGGTATAAGTTTACTAATGCTAATAACTGTGAATCTGTGGCGGTAGTCACAGTCACTGCATCTACCAATAATCCGGAATGTGCAGTTTTTAATTCATTGGGTGGAAGTGATGGAAAATCCACATACGCATGGCCTTGTGCAACATTTCATGTTGGTATGAAAGCGGGAGAAACTAAGTATCTAAAAGTATCTAACGGTACATGGAAAGGAGCATGGACCGCATCAGTTTCAATTTCACCTGAGGAAGCGAACACATTTGAAACAGCTAAGAAGTATAAGTCCGGAAAGAGAATCAATGGAAAGCTGAATTATCTGGATGATGTTGATATTTACAAGATCAAGGCTAAGAAAACCGGTGTTATGAAGATCGCAATCACTAATAATGAGAATCATTATGCCGTTGAGTATACCGTATACAATAAAAGCAAAGTTGCTAAGAAAAATGGCGATGTATTAAAGGCTAAAACAGCAAAAACAAAAATGAAGGTCAAAAAGGGCCAGTATGTTTATGTAGAAATTAAACGCAAGAATGTAGCGTTTGATACTGATCTCGGAACATATTCAATAAAGACAAAAATTAAATAATAAGAGGTGTAATATCTTATTTAACTCACTGATTGAAAAATAGGAGAAATCTTAAAGAATATGAGGAAGCAAGGGACAATCCTGAATATAGACATTTTTTAGAGGGCAACTTTAGTGATGTCATATAGGAGGATATAAGAATGTTTGAAAATATAGTGCTTGCATCAGAAAGTGATAGAGAGCAGATAATGAAGCTTTATAAAGAGCAGCTTGGAAGAGAGTTTTGTGCATGGACAGATCATTACCCTTCTGAAGAAACTATAGATTATGATCTTTCAAGGGATGCCCTGTTTGTCATGAAAGAGAATGATGAAGTCATAGCAGCAATTTCCATAGATAAAGATGAAGATGTGGAAAGACTTGAATATTGGGATAAAAATCTTGCTCCCAGTGGAGAATTGTCAAGGCTTGCAGTTACACATTCCATGCAAGGGAAAGGCGTAGCCAGACTTATGATGCAGCACGGAATGAAAGCACTTAAGGACAGGGGATATAAGAGCATACATTTTCTTGTGAACAAGTACAACGTGCCCGCACTTCGATCATATGCCAAATTTGGATTCAATGTTGTCGGTGAATGTCATATGTTTGAACAGGACTTTTTGTGCTATGAAAAGGAATTATGAAAGTGAAAAAGGACCCTAATGGACGGAAGAAGTATTGAGGCTGGGGGAATGTACACTAATGTTTGACCTAGGCTTGTGGGAGAACTACGCGTCGAATGCCATAGGGCTAGTAAGTTCGCGTAGACCAAATTGCCATAAGAGCAATAACTACGTGATAAATGACGCTTAAACGGGGATTTGTCACGTAGGAATTGTTCACTTAGAAGCATTCGACTACGTGAAAATTGCTTAGGCATAGATAAGACGCGTAGGAAAGAGTTAATACTAAGGCAGAAACTACGCGATAAATATTAAAATCATTGCTAGGACTAGTAGAAAAGACAATATTGATGCTAAAACCTACGCGAAAATAGTTGAAAGTGAAAAATGTTCAAGTAATAACGGCCTTCCGGGGACCAACAGAGTTATAGATGAAAATGATCCCGGAATAGACTCCTAAGACGTAAGCAGCTTGAAATGACTTTTTCTTGTTTCAATTATCCCTTCTTTTTGCATCTTTCCAAGTTCCTTGGAAAGAGCGCTTCTTTCAAGGTTTAGATAATCAGCGAGCTGCTGGCGGTCAAAGGGAATGTCGAATTCAGTACTTTCATTCTGAAGTGCGAGAGTATTCAGATAAGACATAACACGCTCACGGATTGTCTTAGGGGAAGTGTGAAAGCTTCTGCCGGATAGATTCAGGTTTTTCTTTGAAGATATCAACAAGAGATTTCGCAGAAATTTGTAATCCCAGGAATTCTGGCTCTTATCTGAGTTCAGGATTCCTTTTGTTTTAAGCAAGAGTATAGAGCAGCCTTCATTGGCTATGACATCAACCAGCATGGGAACATCCTCAAGAAGGGCATAGGCTTCTGCAAAAAGTCCGCCCTTTTCAACATGGCTGAGGATAGTTCTGTTTCCCCAAATATCATCACTTAAGATTGTGACACTGCCGGATAAAACGATTCCTATGACTCCGGGCTTGGAACCGGCGTGGAGTATACGATCGTTCTTTTCATAAGACTGTTTTCTTGCATCAAGTGCCTTCAATAAAGCGGCAATCTCTTTATCTGTCATTCCTCTGAAAAGAGGTATTTTCTGCAGAACTTCATTATCCATCTAAATTCTCCAAAGAATTCAGAGTCAGGCTCGGAAATGTAAACTCTGAATTTTTTTAAAATGTGGTTATAACAACATACTTATATTTTAAATCATAGTAAACTGACACCAATAAAGCAAGGAGGTCATTTTAATATGGTACGTAAGATAATCAAGATAGATGAGGATAAATGCATCGGTTGTGGGCTTTGTGCAAATGCCTGCCACGAAGGTGCAATAGAAATGGTCGATGGAAAAGCAAAGCTTGTAAGAGAAAATTTCTGTGATGGCTTTGGCGACTGTCTTCCATCTTGTCCTACAGGTGCTATCACATTTGAGGAGAGAGAAGCTCCTGAATACGATGAAGCTGCGGTTAATAAGGCAAAAGAATTAAAGTCCTGTCCTGATGGGCATCATGAGAGTCACACAGGAGGATGCCCCGGCTCGAGATTCATGAAGTTCGAGAAAAAAGAAGAACCGAAAGAGAATAGTAGTGCTACATTGGCAGACAGATTTGTATCACATCCTTCGAGACTTGAGCAGTGGCCCTGCCAGATAAAGCTTCTTCCTACAACAGGAGATTTTTATAAGGGAGCAAAGCTTCTTATCGCTGCAGACTGCACAGCTTATGCCTATGCGAACATGCATGAGGACTTCATGAAGGGTAAGATCACAATGATAGGCTGCCCCAAGCTTGATGAGGGTGACTATACTGAGAAATTGACAAAAATTATCAATGGCAATGACATCGCAAGTGTTACGATAGTAAGGATGGAAGTGCCTTGCTGCGGAGGACTTCAGAGGGCCGCTGAAAATGCTATAAGAAACAGTGGTAAGTTCCTTCCCTGGCAGGTTGTAACCATCTCCAGAAACGGTGAAGTTATAGAGTAAATCAGTTTTCATTATAAAGAATTGGAAAAGGAGGAAACATCATGGCTGGATTAAATTACAGGAAAGTAGCTGTTATAGGTTGTGGATTTGTAGGTGCTGCATCAGCATTTGCAATCATGGAAAGCGGTCTCTTTTCAGAGATGGTACTGATAGATGCCAATAAGGAAAAAGCTGAAGGCGAAGCGCTGGATATCAGCCATGGACTTCCTTTTGCAAAGCCTATGAAGATATATGCCGGAGAATACAAGGATATAGCTGATGCCTATGTTATCGTGGTAACAGCCGGTGCTGGCCAAAAGCCCGGCGAGACAAGACTTGATCTTGTAAAAAAGAATGTCGGCATTTTTAAGTCCATCATTCCCCAGATAGCGGAGGTCAACAAGGATGCTATAATGCTGATAGTCGCTAATCCTGTGGATATCCTCACTTATGCTGCAAAAAAACTTTCGGGCTATCCTGAAAACAGAGTGTTTGGATCCGGAACTACTCTTGATACTGCAAGATTCAAGTATCTTCTGGGAGAGCATCTTTCTGTGGACAGCAGGTCTGTACACGCATTTATAATTGGAGAACATGGAGACAGTGAGATTGCAGCCTGGAGCAGCGCTAATGTTTCAGGGATTCCTATCCATGATTTCTGCGAGATGAGAGGCCACTTTAGCCATGAGGAATCGATGAAGCAGATTGCTGAAAATGTCAAGAACAGTGCTTACGAGATAATCGAAAAGAAGGGCGCTACTTACTACGGCATAGCAATGTCAGTACGCAGGATCTGCGAAGCGATTGTTCGTGATGAAAAGACCATTCTTCCGGTATCAAGTTTGCAGCACGACAACCATGGCATTTCTGATGTGGCCCTGAGCATGCCTGCAATTGTTGGAAAAGATGGCGTTGAGAGCACAGTGCCGATCAGCCTTAATGATGCAGAAACAGAGGCTTTAAGAGCGTCTGCTAACACTTTGAAAAAGGTAATAGAGGAAGTTCTGTAAATGATAAATTGATGAATTACAGTAATTCAGGCGACTTAACAGATAGGAGTGATAATCGGTGTAAAACACACCAAAATCAGTGTAACTATTGATATATTTACGTTTTATTGATAAACTCTAAGAGTACTAAATCTAAAAGAAAGCGAGGTAATCATATATGTTTGAAATGAGAATAAGCAGTGTAGAGATTGTAACTGAATATAGTGTGAGACCCTCGGCTTATGAGTATCATCAGAAAGAGGCATAATTTACTTTGCCGTCTTTCGTTATATAATAATTGGCATTTTGCGATTTTAGCCGTGGCATTTTTGTCGCGGCTTTTTCTATGTATACTTAAGCAATATTTCCATAAACAGGGTCTCCGTACAGATGTGACAAATAACTTTAACAAGAAAAAATGGAGACAAAACAATGAATAATAATGAGCAAAACACTTTACCAACAGGAAACAAAGGAAGAATTTCTGAGATTCAAAAAAATACCTACACCATCAGGTTTCAGGGGAAAGAGGTACCTGCAAAACTAAAGGGAAGTTTCAGGGAGGTTGAGGCGAGTCAGCTTCCGGTAGTAGGTGACTATGTAATTTTTGATTACAATCCAATTGGCGATTCTGTAATCGAATCGATCTGTGACCGCAGGAGTTTTCTGCAAAGACCTGATCAGGCAAAGAGCTGCACTATGCAGTATATGCTGGCCAATGCGGATTATACTTTTATCATTACCTCATTAAACGAGGACTACAGCTACAACAGGATTGCAAGATATATCAGTGTTGTATTGCAGGGTGGATCTGTGCCGGTAGTTATACTGACCAAAGCAGACCTATGCAGCAACACAGGCAGATATATAAGAGAGGTGGAGACTATATCTGACAAGGTGAGAGTTCATGCTATATGCGCCCTCTATGATATAGGACTTGAGGAGCTCTCAGAGTACATGAAGAGCGGAACCACCATCGCGCTCTTAGGATCCTCCGGAGCAGGAAAATCAACGCTTCTTAATGCTCTTGCAGGAAAAGAGATCATGAAGACTTCAGAGGTACGTGCTTCCGATTCTACAGGAAAACATACCACTACTTACAGACAGCTCATAGAACTTGAAAATGGCGTTTCAATAATTGACACTCCCGGAATGAGGGAGATTGGCATTGCGAGAGCAGAAGAGGGGTTGGAAGATACATTTTCGGATATCGTAGAGCTGGAAGCTATGTGCAGGTTCAGTGATTGCCAGCATGATACAGAGCCCGGATGTGCAATCAAGGCAGCGATTGAAAGTGGAGAGCTGTCTAAGGAGAGATATATGCTCTATAAGTCACTTACAACCGAGAATGTTCGTAACTATGCAAAGAAAAAGGAAATTGCGAAGTGGGCGAAGGTAGCAAAGAAGTTTAAAGAATCTAATAACAGGTCATATTCACAGGGATAATGCAAGAGAGGAAAGAATGATAATTCAAGACTTTGAACCTAGACATATAGAAGAAGCAATGGGCATTGCCCTTAGTACATACAATTATGAGAGGAAGTTTACACAGGCTCTTCCGGAAATATCAAGCATTCCGATACTAAAACAATTATCAGAAAATGGATTAGGCGTTGCAGCATTTGAAAGCGAGAAGATGGTCGGATTCCTTTGCAGTGTGGAACCGTTTGAGAATGCTTTTCGTTCCACTGATGTGAGAGGTGTTTTTTCACCCATGGGTGCGAATGGTGCAGTCATGGAAAATCACGGCAAGATCTATGCAGCATTGTATCAGGCATCCGCAAAAAAGTGGGTAAAAGCAGGAGCGTTGACACATTCAATTTGTTTATATGACCATGATGAGGAAGCAAAACAGCAACTTTTTCGTTATGGCTTTGGAATGAGGTGCATGGATGCCATTCGTCCGATGGAACCAATTGACTGCGCCTCATGCGATGGATATGAGTTTTTGGAATTGCCCAAAGAAGATTTTGCATATGTTTATCCGCTTCATTTGGCACTTCATGAACATTACTGCCAAAGCCCTTTTTTTATGAATCGAGGATCGGATACGCTGGAAGTATTTTTGGATTTTGCGGAAAGGAATCATGGACGTTTCTTTGTAGCGAAGAAAGACGGAGAACTATGCGCCTATATGGAAGTGTCAGACGAAGGCGAAACATTTGTTGCATCCGGCGGTGTTTACCGCCATATCACGGGGGCATATTGTTTACCGGAACACAGGGGCAGAGGCGCATATCAGAATCTGTTAAATTTTGTTATTAATACTTTGAAAGCAGAAGGATATACTATACTGGGAGTAGATTTTGAAAGTATCAATCCGGCAGGAAGTGGCTTTTGGCTTAAGTATTTTAATGCTTATACCAATAGTGTTGTGCGCAGGATAGATGAGCGGATTTTACAAAGATTCCCGGAAGGTCGTTATTACTTGAAAAATACTTACTTTCGACTATTTTCGCGTAGGATTTAGCAGCAATATTGTCTTTTCTACTTGTCCCTGCCTGGGTTTTAGTATTTATCAAGTAGTTTCTTCCTTAGTATTAGCTCTTTCCTACGAGTCTTATCTATTCTTAAGCAATTTTCACGTAGTCGATTGCTTTTAGGTGGTCATTTACTACGCGAGAAATCCTTGTTTGACCATTTTTCGCGTAGTTATTGCCTGAATGGCAATTTATGCTACTTGACCTTATTTGCTTTGTGGCATTCGGCGTGTAGTTACACTTTTCATCCCCACTAATTCATTAAATCCTTCCGCAAGATAATGTCTGTTTGCATTATTAAGTATAACATACCCCTTCGTGGGGCTTAGCTGCAGATCGGTGGTGCTAAATTAAAAAACAATAGTGCTGAGCAAAGATTAGCACCGGTGCTATCAGACCGAAATAACCAATATGAGTATTATTGGAAATAATCAGTGAGTTTTAGGTCGTTATCGGTGTAGATGACGACCTTTTTTATATTGCGTGATAGGCTTATTTTGAGGATACATTTATCGAAGAAGCAGGAGGGAGTAATGAATAGAAAACTGATTAATTGGATTGGACTTACAGGTCTTGCTGCTCTTATATCTTATGCAGCTGCCGCATATTTTTGCAGAGGTGCATTTCCGGGATATAATTGGATGGAATCTGCTGTAAGTGATCTTTCGGCAGAGACAGCTCCTTCCAGGCAGCTTTGGGACAAACTCTCTGCTGTATACTCAGCAGGAAGCGTGGTATGTGCAACATGTGTGGCTATATATGTTTCTGAAAAAAAGATTTCAAGCAGAATGTTTAGGGTGGGGATTTATTTGTTTACTGTTATGAACTGGATCTCGAAGATTGGATATTCGATGTTTGCTCTTGATGATGCAGGTAAGCAGATATCTTCATTTCAGGAAGTTATGCATATGATTGTTACTGCATTTGTGGTATTTTTATCAATAGCATCACTTGTTCTGCTGATCATAGCTGGCGTTAGAAATAAAGAAGTAAGAGGCATCGGGATCTGGGCTGCGATATTCTTTGCTATGATGTTGATGGGACCTATAGGCATGCAGGTATTTCCACCTCAGTATTTTGGCATAGCAGAAAGATTCAGCATATATTCCGCAATAGGATTTAACGCTGTTCTTGGAGTGTATCTTTTCAATGGATTTGGAAATGAAGGAAAGGAAATAATGATCTCAAGAATGAGTGTGTAATGATAGGCGACACCAAATTTGATATAAAAGGAGCTTCAGAGGCAGGTGTAGACAGCATAGCCGTCACTTATGGATATGGCAAAGTGGAGGAGATGAAAGAGGCAGGTGCTACATATATAGCAGACTCTGCGCAGGCAGTTGCTGGTTTCTTAGGTGTCAGCATCTGACAGAAGGAAACCAGGTTTATGCCTGCTTTATGCTGCCTGATCGCTGGTGAACTTATCCCTGCATTCCTGCTGACTGTCTTATCATATCCTCCACAACGATATCGTAGATCTCGCCTACTGTGTTGCAGTATTCGAGAATCTTCCAGGGCTCATTTGTGTGGAAATGTATCTTGATAAGCTCCTCGTCACCTGCGGCAATGAGTGAGTTACCTTCAAAGTTTGTGGTTATGTAGTCGGCAATCTCATCCTCGTCGAGGTCTTTGTCTCTCCTGTCAATAAGGAGCTGTGTATCATATCGATATGCAAACTGATCGTCTTCTGCATCAATGCTCTGAACTGGTTCCATTAAAAAATCCTCCTATATCAAATTAAATTTCGTACTTCACAAATATACCACAATAAAAATGGATTAGAAAATAATAAATTGAGTTACTTTAATGTGATAAAATAGTGATAGATAGATTGGTATTATGACAATGTAAGAAGAACAAAACAAAATACATCTATCAGGAGGAAATGGTTATGCGTTTGATTGGTAATATTCTTTGGTTTATCTTTGGTGGATTTTTCAGCGGAATGTCATGGGTTTTAAGCGGAGTGATCTGGTGCATCACAGTAATCGGAATCCCGTATGGACTTCAGTGCTTCAAGTTTGCAACGCTTTCATTCTTCCCATTCGGAAAGGATGTCGTGTACGGAGGCGGTGCTGCTTCTACGATAGCCAACATTATCTGGCTCATCTTCTTCGGAGTATGGATGGCTCTTGGTCATGTGATAGTAGGTGCTCTCTGGTGCATCACAATCATAGGAATTCCCTTTGGCAAGCAGTTTTTCAAGCTGGCAAAATTATCCCTCACACCCTTTGGTGCGCAGATTGTTAGTAAGTAAGCGTTGAGGACCGGATATGTTTTTTAATAAAAATAAGAAAGCCGTAAAAACATACGACTCGGTGAATAAGAAACCGATTATCAGAGCAAGTATCTGCAACGGAGAGCAGGTTGCCGGTTTTAAGGACATTAACACAGGTGTCTTCGAAGAGGTGATGCTCATAAGGAACACGGAGGACCTTGTAAACTTTAAGGAGACGTACGGAATCACCGGTGAAATAGAAAAAACCTATTGATCGCATACACAAACACAATATATAGCCTTCACATTTGATCTTAATCACATGTGGAGGCTAAATTTTATGCCTTTTTAATAATTTTTTCAGAGAAAGTATCGTATGATTAGCATTAGAGGGTGTTTTCAGACGATATAGGTTTCTATGGGATCTGATAGTGTTTAAAAGAAAAGACGAAAAGGAGGGGCTGATAGATGATCGACTTGAAAATGAAACTAATGTCAGTGGTGGCAGTAATTACAGTATCTGCAATGATTATTTCATGCGGTGTTGGTAGCGCTCGCACAGTGGAAGTACCGGAAGCTGCCGTAGCTAAGGCTGCCGGTTTGGCGAAGACTGAAGAAAAGGCATCTTCAGGCGAGGAATATGCATCAGTTTACCTCGATAAGATTACTGAATATGACAAGGAAGGAAAAGCTGACAGCTATGCGCTTATCGATGTAAATGATGACGATATCCCTGAGCTTGCGGTAGCCAGTTCAGCGGGCGAGCTGGATGAAGAAGGAAATGCGCATCTCTTTACTGTAAGTGATGGCAAGCTGGTTGAGCTTATGAGCTTATCCTCCGGCTATGATGGAAATCACATTTTTGTTTCAGAGGGTAAGAACGTTATTCTCAGAACAGGTGGTATGTCCGGTAGTGAGACCTATGATGTATATGCTCTTAAGGATGGCGAGCTTGAACAGACCAAGGGGCTGATCGCGCTTTATGACTTTGAAAATGATTCATACATTTATTATGTAGGAGAAAAGATCATAAGCGAGCAGCAGTATACTGAAGAATTTACAGAGTCTATCAGCGAGTACAATTCATATACAGGAATCGACTACGACGGATTAAACAAGACTGATATTACATTGGAAGATGGCTTTACCAATATTGAAACTATATCAACCAAAGCATATATGACCTTTGATGAAATGAAAGGATTACTTGGCAGCAAGTAATTATTCTGGTTTTTTACCGACAGAGGAATTGTATCTATGAAAAAAAGAATATTATCAGTTCTACTAACTTTCTCATTAGTGCTTATGGCAGGTTCTACTGGTACAGTCAATGCGAAGCAGCCTGCGGAAGACAACGTGATTACAGGTGGAAAACCGTGGATAGATTCTGATTTCAAAGAGAATATCTCTGCTGATTTGAAAACAGATCCAAAAGATGATCTTCATTTATATGCTAACAAGGACTGGATTCTGAAAAGTGATATCCCGGATGGGTATACTAACTGGAGCCATTACCTTGAGAGAGAGCTGGATGTCAAACAGCAGTGCATAGGACTTCTCAAGGATGAGAGCCTTAAAAGCCATGATGCTGAATTGATTCAGACCTATAACAGTCTTGTGCTTGATTGGGATGCCAGAAATGAGATAGGCGTATCAGAGCTGCAGGATATGTATGATCAGATATCTGCAATTAAAAGTATTGATGATATCACAAAGTTTATGACAGATAAGAAGACTGCTGATGTAGCGTATGATTTTCTGTCATATTCAGTAAGTGTTGGTTATAATGATCCCGAAAAGTATCTGGTGAGTGTTAGCAGTACACCACTTCTTTTATCAGATTCTGCTGAATATACTAAGCGAACGGAATTAGGCGATCTGTATTACGGATATAAGAAAGATCTGTTTGTTTGTATGGCGGAGAAAATGGGTATGTCTTCCAAGGATGCAGAGGAGTGCTTTGATACTGCAATAGGACTTGAGACAGAACTTGCAAAGAAAATCCTTACCACTGAGGAAAAGCTTAAAGATGACTATGTTGAGAAAACAAACAACGAGATGTCGTTTAAGGAGATGGTTTCGCTTACAAAGGAATTTCCTTTGGAGGATATTTTTACCGGCATGAATATCAAATATGATGGTATTTATATTGTTGAGCAACCTGATTATTTAAAGTGGTTGGATAAGATTTATACGGATGAGAATGTAGAAGCAATGAAGGATCTGATACTAGTTCAGTATCTTTTGAAATATCCAACACGAATCGATAAGGAAACCTTCGATAAGCGTAATGAGATATACAATAAATATGTTGGCACAAGTGGTACGGTTTCAGATGAGGAGATGGCATACAGAGAGGTAGTATCACTTTTGCAAATTCCCATGCAGAAAGTTTATGTCGAGAAATATGGCTCTGCTGAGGATAAGAAAAAGATGGAAGACCTTTGTAAGGAGGTTATAGATACTTACAGAGAGCTGCTATCTGAAAATGACTGGGCCTCAGATGAGACCAAAGAATACGCAATTGAAAAGCTGGATAAAATAACAATCTATGCTGCATATCCTGAGAAATTCAGGGACACCTCAAATCTTGATATTGAAGGTTGCTCCCTTATAGAGGCGGGCAGGCGAATTGAAAAGTGGAATAACGATTACATGAAGAGCCTTATAGGTACAAACAAGGATCATGAGATGTGGTTTGAGGGATGTAACATTCTGGAATGCAACGCTTATTATGATAGTCAGTCAAATTCAATTAGTATGTTTCTGGGTATGATGGGTGAGCCATTTTTCTCTAAGGATATGAGTACAGAGGAACTCTATGCCAGCATAGCTGCATTCTGGTGTGGTCATGAGATTTCACATGCTTTTGATAACTACGGAGCACAATTTGACGCTTATGGTCAATACAGAGATTGGTGGACAACGGAAGATAAAAAGGAGTTCCAAAGACGTGTATCCAAGATGTCCGGCTATCTGGATAATATCGTAGCTTTTGGAGATTATCATTTAAATGGAACAAACGTGGTTAGTGAGATGGCTGCTGATATGACAGGTCTTCAATGTGCACTTCGTATGGCTAAGAAGGTAGACGGATTTGATTATGATAAATTCTTCACCAAGTATGCACAAATGAATGTAAACATGGCTGTATATGGAGGTGAGGTCGCCCAAATACTTCAGGGAGAGCATCCGCTTTATTATTCCAGGACTAATGTACCGGTGCAGCAGTTTGAAGAGTTTTACGAGACCTATGATGTTAAGGAGGGGGACGCTATGTACCTCGCTCCGGAGGATAGGCTTGTGATTTGGTAAATTGTGTAGTGGTTGTGATGGTTGTGACAGCGCCCCGATTGTGGGGGCGCTGTTTTTGCTTTTTTGGGGGAGGAGTTTTTTGGACGGTTAGGTTTCTGCAGGGAGGGTTTGTGGGGAGTGGAGTTTTTGGGATTGCCAGGTCTCTGTAGGGAGGGGGTGTGGGGAGTGGGAGCGCGGGGGTGTTACGTCTGTTTGGGAGTGGGAGAGATTTTGGTTGCATGGATTGAGGCGTTGTTGATGGACGTTAAGTCAATGGGACTTTGATCTAATATATTGGTGGCAGTGTGGATTGTGCTTTCTGAGATGTGTTGCGTCTATAGGGTACTGTATTTGATTATCGGTTGCTCTGCGGGATGTATTTTCAGGAGGGAGTTGCGTCAAGTCGCGAACAAGTTATCTCATAGACTGCAAGCGCGGAATGTTGTTCGCGCATGAGTTCAACCTAAATTGAGACAGTCGCGCTTCCTGGGCTAATGAGGTATCACTTGGCGGTTGTTCCAGGGTAACCGGTAGAAGGATTTGTTCGCGGATAGACGCAACGGCTTCATGGCGGCACTTCCCGCGAGGTAACCGATAGAAGGATTTGTTCGCGAATAGACGCAACGGCTTTATGGCAGCACTTCCCGCGAGGTAACCGATAGAGAGAATGGTTCGTTAGTAGGCGTAACATCTTTTGGATAGATAATTACTTGATATGCAGGATGTTTATTGCACACTGACTAGCTTGTATATAGAAACTGTACTTTGTACAATTATTCTTGTTATATCGTTTTTGATTAGTAACCTGAAATAGCTAGTATGAAAGAAGTTGTGTTCAAGGGGAGTATCGTAAATATGAATGTTATTGTAAAGCCAATGGAAACAGACGAGGATAAAAAGGGGAAAGCTTACTATCACTTGCCTGGATTATTTGAGTTTTATGAATTATATAAAGTGTTTTTGCCGCTTTTCAGGGAGCATAGGGAATATTTCTATGATTGGTGTGAGATAGGCTCAATCTATGGAGCACCAGGAGACTGTATTTGGGACGGTGGCCGTGTGGGTTTCGGGGATGAAGACCTTGCGGATGTGGCTTCGCTTATGGCAGAATATGGTATTTCTGCCAGGCTGACCTTCAGCAATTCACTGCTTAGAGAAGAGCATCTTGCGGATAAGCGGTGTAATGATTTGTGCAGAATGTTTGAGAAAAGCGGTAATGCAGAGAATGGCATAATTGTTCATTCGGATTTACTGCTTGATTATCTTAGGAGAACCTATCCCGGTTTTTATTTTGAGTCTTCCACAACAAAGGTGTTGACAGACTTTGAGGAGCTTAAGGCAGAGCTCGACCGTGAAGAATTCCGTTTTGCAGTTCCTGATTTCAGACTTAATAAAGAGTTGGATAAGCTTAAAGGTCTATCCGATACGCAGAAGCAGAAGGTTGAGTTTCTGTGTAATGAATGTTGCTGGTTCGGCTGCTACGACAGGAAGAAGTGCTACGAGAATGTCAGTCGCAAGAGCCTTGGTGAGAAGTGCGAAGATCACATCTGTGTTTCTCCTGATGCAGGGAGAGGCTATAGATTCTCTGATGCTATGAAGAATCCGGGATTTATAGGCATAGATGACATTCAAAATACCTATATGCCTGCGGGCTTTTCTCACTTTAAGATTGAGGGAAGAAGCCTTGGCAGCGCGATAATCCTTGAGTTCCTGCTGTATTACATGACTAAGCCTGAGTATTGGCTGAATGTCAGAGAAGAGATTTATCTGAATAGTATGTTGGATCTGTTCTGAATTAAATATAGTCTCATGTATGTTGAAGGCTGACTTGCTAGATTATCTAGTGGCGGCCTTTTGTATTGGATTTTAGCTTTAGGGAGTTCAATCAGTAGGCTAGAATAATCTAAATTGGATGAACAGTAAAGTTGCTGTCAAAAGATGGTTCAACCAGTTGGAAGAAATTCACTCAAATAGGTTGATATGCGGGAAGTGCGTACAGGAGTGAGTTGCGTCTAACCGCGAACAAATTAGAATATAGACGCAACGGCTCCCCAAAACATGGTATCAAGGTGCAACCGGAATGTCAGAAATGAAGCCTACCGGCGTAACAGCCCCGAAACAGGAAGAAAAAAGTTAGACCAGAAAGAAAGCAAGTTCGCGAGCAGACGTAACGCCATCCGCCCCCGCGCACACCGCGAGGTAAAGGTTCACGAAAATTCAGCCAGAAAAAATATTGTTCATGAATCGGCGTAACTCATCCCAAATATGCTATATTAAAAAGAAAAAACAGAGAGGTTTGGAATACATGTTAGGAGGATTATTTGGCCCCAAGGAAGTGGAGCAGGTCGTACATTTCGATTTGTTTCAGTCCGAGGACGGAAAAGCAAACAAGTACTTTACCATCGCCTTTGATGCTAAGGTATTAGACAGAGATCTCAAGTGTGAGATTACCTGCTGGGAGGATCTTGATGGAGACAACCGTGCGGATTGTAAGCCCATCATGGATGCCCTGGACAGAGGGTTCCCTGATAGAACAATGCCGGTGTACTTTTACGTTAAGAACAACGATATAGTCGATTTTAATTTTGACATGAGTCTTCTGGTTGAACAGACAGGAGATGAAAGAGTAGAGAATATGGACTACGACTATAATTTCAAGGGTACTCAGTTTTGAGTACCTTTTTGTTATTGTTGCCGCAAATCTCTTGGTATAAAATGTATGAGTGTGCTTGCACAAAACAGATGTAGAGGAGTTACTTTTTCGATGATATATGATAATGTACTTGAGGCAGTTGGACATACGCCCATGATAAGGCTTAACCGCATGGTTGATGCAGACAGTGCGCAGATACTGGTTAAGTTTGAAGGAACTAATATCGGCGGATCAATTAAGACAAGAACTGCCCTCAATATGATAAATGAAGCGGAGAAGGCCGGTCTTATAAAGGAAGATACAATTATCGTCGAGCCCACCAGCGGTAATCAGGGCATTGGCCTTGCGCTTGTAGGTGCGGTAAGAGGATATAAGACCAGAATAATCATGCCTGATTCTGTCAGCGAGGAGCGCAGGAAGCTCATAGAGCATTACGGCGCAGAGGTTGTGCTGATACATGATGATGGCGACATCGGAGCCTGCATCGATGAATGCCTGCAGACAGCGCTCAGAATGAGGGATGAGAATCCTAATGTCTTCGTACCGCAGCAGTTTGAGAATCCTGCTAACACTATGGCTCATAAAAATGGCACGGTGAAGGAGATTCTCGAGCAGGTGGACGGACCGATACATGGCTTCTGCTCAGGAATTGGAACAGGCGGAACCCTCACAGGGATAGGTGAAGTCCTGAAGGAAGAATATCCTTTTATCAAGATATGGGCAGCAGAGCCTGAGAATGCAGCAATTCTTGCTGGAGGTAATGTTGGAACACATCTTCAGATGGGCATCGGAGACGGCATTATTCCTGAGATTTTGAACCAGACCATCTATGACGATATTTGTGTGGTGTCCGATAAAGAGGCCATTGAGACCTCCAAGAATCTTGCAAAGCTTGAAGGCCTTATGTGCGGAATCTCCAGCGGAACCAATGTGGCAGCAGCTATTAAGCTTGCTAAGAAGCTTGGCCCCGGGAAAACTGTGGTGACCATACTTCCCGACACTGCGGAGAGATATTTTTCCACACCATTATTTTCGTAGGAATTAGCAGGACATGAATTACAATGAGTTTTATGAAAGGTACTTATCGCATCTTAGCGATCAGCAGCTTGATGCGGTAAGGACCACCGAAGGACCGGTGCTTCTTCTGGCAGTTCCCGGAAGCGGCAAGACCACGGTCCTGGTGAACAGGCTTGGATATATGCTTTATTGTAAAGGGATAGATCCTCAGCATGTGCTCACGCTGACCTACACCGTAGCCGCCACGAAGGATATGGCTGACAGGTTTAAATCAGTGTTCGGCGAGGATGTATCCTTTTTGCTGGAATTCAGGACCATAAACGGAATATGTGCCAAGATCATCCAGCATTACGGCAGGCTGATCGGGAAGAAGGCATACGACCTTGTGACCGATGAAAAGCTGATCGGCAAGATCCTCACCGACATTTTTATCAAGGTTAAAAAGGAATATCCCACGGAGAGCGACATAAAGGGAGTGAGAACCCTCATAACCTATTGCAAGAATATGCTGCTCACAAATGATGAGATAAAAAAGCTCGACAACGACATGGATATAGACATCCTTCCTGTATATGAGGCCTACAATGCGGAGCTCAAAAGGCGCGGGCTCATGGACTACGATGACCAGATGGTCTACGCCTACAGGATGCTCAAGGGCTCGCCGGAGCTCCTTAAGTTTTATCAGGATAAGTACAGATACATTTGCGTGGACGAGGCGCAGGATACTTCCAAGGTCCAGCACATGATAATAGGTCTTTTATCAGGAAAAGATGGCAACCTTTTCATGGTCGGTGATGAGGATCAGAGTATCTATGGCTTCAGGGCGGCATATCCTGAGGCGCTCCTTAATTTTGAAAAGGATCATCCCGGTGCGAAGGTCCTTATAATGGATCAGAACTTCAGATCAAATGCAGCGATAGTGTCTGCTGCTGATGTTTTTGTAAGACATAACGATATGCGCCATGACAAGCACATGCAGGCGGCCCGGGGAAGAGATTCGGAGATTAACTACATCCAGCTAAACAGCAGGAGAAATCAGTACAATTATCTTGCTAAGGTTGCGGATGATGTGAAAAATCAGACGGCGGTGCTCTACAGGGATAACGAGAGCATCATTCCTCTTGTGGATATCCTTGAGAGGCAGGGCATTCCTTATCGCGTAAGGAATGCAGACATGGGATTTTTTACGCACAGAGTCGTGATGGATGTGGAGAGCATCCTGAAATTCTGCATGGATCCTTATGATGAAGAGAACTTCATGAAGATATATTTTAAGTGCCAGACATATCTTAAGAAGACACAGGCGGAGAGACTGTGCAGACTTGCTGCAAGTTCGGACCTTCCGATTCTTGATGCGGTGGAGGAGACCGATATGCTGGGAGCCCATGTGAAGGCAAAGTGCAGGTCCCTCAGGACACACCTTTACAACATGAGGCATGAGACGCCTCTTAAGGCACTTAACAGGATTGAGCGCTTCATGGGATACGGCGAATATCTGGAGAATAATCATATCGATACGAATAAGCTTTTCATTCTGAAAATGATTGCCGCTAATGAGGAGACCATAGGCGGCCTTATGAGAAGGCTTGATGATCTGCAGATTATTTTCAGGGATAAGGAGCCGGACTACAGGGCAAAGCTCATTCTTTCAACGATTCACTCCAGTAAGGGACTGGAGTATGACGAGGTTTATCTGATGGATGCCTGCGATGGAGTTTTCCCAAACAAGGTTATCGGGAATAAGAAGTTCGCGGACAGGCAGGAGCTTCGGGAATTTGAGGAAGAGCGCAGGATATTCTATGTAGGAATGACGAGGGCAAGGAATAAACTTAACATCCTTACCTACAATGATGAGGATTCGACTTTTGTTAAGGAGATATCTTCAGTTCCCGCGAAGGACAGGAAAAAAGAGCATAAGTCCGACAAGAATCGCCCCAAGGCCTCTGTTAAGAAGATGATAAGACCGAAATTTACGCGCTAAAAGAGGTTTTAATCAGAGCTAAATTGCGGTATAATCATAATTTGTGAGGGGACACAATTGAATGTACGTTGGGGGCAAACATACAGTGATGTATGGACGCAAAGTTGTAAATCTTTTGGGGAATGATTTATTAAAGATGGTTTGACTGCAAACAGTGACGGAGAGATTCGTTACTATTTGCAGTTTTTTATTCTATAATATTGTCTTAAATTCTGGAAGTTTCTTTGCTATCCGGTCTGTTCTGATCGCTGTATTCCCGAAAAAAGGAGAGGAGAGCTATACACATGGAAGAGAGAAAAAAGTATGCGAAAGAAATTCAGAAGATGTTCGACAAGAGGCTGACACCTTTACTTCTGATACTTGGAGGTATTCTTTTGGTAGGACTTGCCGGATGCCTGATACCCAATATCGTGGTTAAGATCATAGGCTTTATTGTACTTGCCGTCATCTACTTTGTTGTTATGGGAGCGGCTGACCGCCTCGAGTATGGTAAGAAGATCATGTACTGCCGTGCACTTGTAGGCAAGGAAATATCTGATGATCCGGTAAGCGAAGGACTTGAGAGAGTAAGAACCTTCGGCAGAAGAAACCTTAAGAGATACAGAAGAGAGTGTGGCCGAGTTTTCTATACAGTAGGCAGAGGCGCATTGACAGTTGGTGACATGATGGATCAGGTTCCTTACCTTAACAAGCTGTCACACGTATATAAGAAGCTCGTTAAAAGACTCATCGAGAATTCTTCAAAGATCCTTATCACCTATCAGCTTGGCTGCTATGATGAGGCAGACCAGGAGCAGTTCTATGATCTTGTAACTTACTTTGTACAGGATGGTAAGAACTTCCTTCTTAAGACAGTTAAGTCTGAGTTCAAGGATTTCATCAAGAGTGAGGTCAGCTGGATCATTATGCTTCCTGCGCTTCTTGCATTTGCATTTACAAAGAACTATCTTTTCGCCATCATCGCACTGGTAATCATGATAGTTAGCATAGTGCTTTCATACAACGAGGATGACTTCGAGATCCTTTGCGATTACATCGAGTATGTTGATACACATGAGCTCAACGTTGATCTTAAGAACAAGCTTGTAGTTGGAATGAAGACAGGTAACACAATCCTTGACTTCACTAAGATATACAATAATCCCACAGACTACAACATGCGCAGAGCAGTTAACGGTGCCGAGGACCTCATGGGTAATATCGAGAACAGACTCTGATTTTTTGAGGAAAATTTGGGAAATTAAAACAGTCTATTTTGCGTCATCATATATTTAATAAACCGTTGATGAGCTTTATAGTTTAGTTATGAAAAGCAGATAAAAACTCTATATATGCATGCATAGAGATTTTTATAAAAAACAAGAGAGGAATGAAAAAAGTGAAGAGAAAAGTTTTTACAAGAATCGCTGCAGCAGTTCTTTCAACTGCTATAGCACTCGGGGGAGTTTTTGTGGCACCGCAGACAGCACAGACTGTACATGCTAAGAGTGCTGAGATCAAACAGGTTAATCCCAGCCAGACATCAATTACAGTTAACTGGACAAAGTATTCTGAGGTTTCAGACACAAAAATCAATAAGATGCACATTGGTATCGCTACAACTTTGGAAGGCGCAAGAGCCATGACAAAGGCTAAGAAAATTTCAATCGATCCTAATTCAACATCTTACACATTTAATAACCTTACACCCGGAAGCCGTTATTATGTAAATATTACTGTTGATTACAGAAAGTATGGTCTTGATTGGGATGATTACGGATATTTATGTGATCCCTTCTACACAACACCTGCTAAATCATCAGCACCTTTCCAGACACATAACTGGAGAAATCTTGGAAGCTTCAGCTTTGACTGGGCAGAGATGCCTGATGTTTCAGGATATGAGTACGAGGTATATGAAGGCAATACCCTTGTAAAGAATGATGACACAGGTACCGGCGTATTCCGCGGAGGCAGCTTTGGAGATGCTAAGGATAAGAAGAAGTACTATGTTCAGGTAAGAGCCTTCACAGAGATTAACGATGTAAAGTATTACGGAGACTGGTCTGACCAGACTCAGCTTCTTGTAAACTCTGAGATCAAAAGAACCAAGAAGGGCTACGATGTTAAGATCAAGAAGGGCAAGCTCAATGTAAGCTGGATGAAGACAAAGGGCGCAGATGGATACATCGTATATGTTTCTACACAGGAGAAAGTCGGATATAAAGCATACAAGATTAAGGGCGGCAAAAAGAAGTCTGCTGTTGTAAAGAAGTTTAACGGTAGCAAGTTCAAGAAGAACATGGGCTATTATGTAGCTGTAATGCCTTACAAAAAGATGGGTGACAGAATCGTTTACGGTACCATCGGTGGTAAGGTTTATGTAAAAGGAAAGATCACAAGATATTGCCAGACTGACGAGCTTGGAAACTAAATAATAACGTGCATTATTCAGCCACACCGCGAGGTGTGGCTGTTTTTATTTTAGCTATGAAGAATGTTATAATTGTTATAAAATAAAAGGTAACACAATCGTTTTTTTATGAGGGCCACAAATATGAAACAGATACTTGTGGAATTAAAGGATAGGCCTGAACTGTTTGTTCAGATAGAAGGAATACTTTCTGCCTGGAAATCCGGAAATTACAAGCAGATGCTTCTCCACATATACAGCGGACTCGAAGGCGAGAAGTTCACGGAATACGTTGCGAAAACACTCAGCATAATATTTCCGGAGGCGGATATTGTAGGTACAATGTCAGCAGGAGAGATCATGGAAGGACACCTCATGAACAGAGGTATCCTTATTGGTGCGCTTTTCTTTGAGAGCACCAATGTTGAGGTGTTCCGCTATGACAATGTGAAGGGCAATGAAAGGGCTGTAGGCAGGCAGATCTGTCAGCAGCTTGACAGCATCCCGGGTATCAAGGCAGCTGAGTTTTTGCTTCCCGGAACTGAGTTTGAGACAAAACCACTATTCGACGAGATCGATGAATGTGATAAGGATATACATATTTTCGGTGGATATTCAGGCGGACATATGCTGAATTCCCCGGTTCATTACGTGTTCGATGCCAAAGGTATCACCTATGATTCCATACTGGTCACAACCTTTGCGGGTGATGATTTTCATGTGGATGTGGACAAGGTCATAGGATGGGAGCCTCTGGGTGTTCCCTTCAGGGTCACCAAGGCTGACGGTCACAAGCTGGTAGAGCTTAATGGAAGACATGCTTCCGAGATATATGAAAAGTTCCTGCAGATCGACAGAAAGGTCCACGACAATGCGATGGAGGGCTATACCTTCCCGCTCCTTGCCGAGTACAAGGGAGAGCAGTGGCTAA
This sequence comes from Butyrivibrio sp. XPD2002, assembly GCF_000423945.1. Classification (GTDB taxonomy): domain Bacteria; phylum Bacillota; class Clostridia; order Lachnospirales; family Lachnospiraceae; genus Butyrivibrio. Next base: position 172,517 of record NZ_KE384114.1, read on the forward strand.
GAAGTGCCATTCATATAGAAGAGGATGGCTCACTTAATATGCACGGTACCATTATGGAGGGCATGGATATTCAGCTGTCCTACGGCAATCCTGCGACGATTGTCAGCCAGGTAAACGATAGACTTAAGAGAGTCCGTGCGTTTAAGCCACAGGCGGTTCTTCTGTATTCATGTATTGTCCGTAAGGCTTTCTGGGAGCGCTATGTAGATATGGAGCTTGAGCCATTTGCGCAGCTTTGCTCCACCTCCGGGTTTTACACCTGGGGCGAGCTGATCAGGAACTGTGAAACCGGAGAGATTGTTGAGCATAATGTAACACAGCTTTCCATCGCAATGAGAGAGGGAGAGCCTTCCTCGGCAGAGCTTCCTGATGTACTTGTTGATGACTCCGTTTTGCGCGGACCTGCGGCTCAGATGCGAAGACTGACAAGTCTTGTTTACACCACCATGGAGGATCTGCAGAAGGCTCAGAGTGACCTTCGCGTTCTGAATGAGAAGCTAAGACTCATGGCAGAGACTGATGCCCTGACAGGGCTTATTAACAGAGGAAAAACGGAAGAGGCGATAAATAACCTTCTTCAGGAGTCTGCTACGAAGAATACATCGGTCAGTCTCCTGATGATAGATATCGACCACTTCAAGAGCGTAAATGACAATTACAGCCATGAAATCGGCGATGTGGTACTTAAGGAGACGGCAGCTATTTTGAAGGAAGCCGCTCATGAGCACCGGGACGGAAGAGCCGGACGTTGGGGAGGCGAGGAGTTCTTTGTAATTCTTCCTCTCGTGGAGAATGAAGAGGCCATGGAGATAGCCGAGTCCCTAAGAAAAAGGGTTGAGGATCATGTCTTCCCTGAGGTGGGACATCTCACCATAAGTATGGGGGTTATCACTATTAAGGGTGATGTGCAGGGTAAGGACATTTTCCTGTGCGTTGATAAAGCACTTTATGAAGCCAAGGAAAGCGGCAGAAACCGCATAGTAAGAGCTGAGATTTGAGAGTGTGAGTTTTAGTTTTTGGATATGAGATTTTGGTAAAATGAAAAGAAGTCTGCTCCTTTGAATGTGGAGCAGGCTTCTGTTTAGTTTCATGAAAAATCGATTTGTGTTTTCGGATTATAAGATTCTCTCGTAATGATCGCCCTTTTCAACAAAGCCAGTCTTTGCAAGATAAGCCTTGTGATTTTCATCTGAACCCTTGTAGACTAGCTTGTCGATACCCTCGTGAACCAGGTTGGCCATAAGAAATGCACCGATTGAGAAATCGCGGTACTGAGGCACTGAGTAGTCGAGCTTGATATCCAGGGTGTGTTCCTTTAAGTTACCAAGCATGATTCCCACAGGCTTACCCTCGTGGCAAACCACGAAGCCGGCGTTGACCTTGCTGAAGTCCATTGAGATACCGGGGAAGCATTTGGCGATGTCATCCTTGTTGCGGTCGATGGTGTACCTGGTCAGACCGTCGTCACCCGAAACCCTTACAAGATCGTAGTTCTTCTCGGTGTTAAGCATCTTGCCCAGATAGTAGACATTGATGGCAACCAGAGCTACGTTCATAATAACCGTGGGATATGCGTTGATAAGAATACCGTAGATAACGCAGAACAAGCTGCCGATAGTATTTACAATTCTCAGCTTGTACACTGACACCATCATAAATGACAGAAGTACAAGAGCAGAACCGATGTAACCGATGATTTCAAAGATAGTAGCTGTACTCACTTGGAATCCCCTCCTTTGTCTGTTAACAGCATAAGAAAATGTATATCTTTATATTAAATCATAAAAGGATTTTTAGCAATTCATCTGCGATAAGGTCTGACACAATCAGCTTGTACTCATGCCTTGATGGAGCGGAAGGAAGTGTGAAGCTGAAGGTGCGGCTTATATCTGAAAAGATTATGCCAAGGTGTACCTCGCCCGGAACACTGTCGGCATTTTCAGGGTCGGTGTTTCCAAGGGTGCCGGTCACTCCAAGGCCGATGTCAGCGCCGTAGGAATCCATGCAGGCTTTTGCCATTGATAGGGCGGTTTCCCTGGAATAGACACCGTTTTTCTCGATGATATCTGCAGGAACTCCCTGCTTTATCTTGGCCTCGTTGGAGTAGGTTATGTATGCGCCCTTCATGATCGCAGAGGAGCCTTCCGTATCCGTAAGAAAATTTGCAACCATTCCGGCGGTGCAGCTTTCCATTGTACTTATGGTAAGTTTCTCTTTTATAAGATGTTTCGTAATTCGCTCGTATTTTTGTATTACATCAGTTTCGTTGATCATTGATTTTTCCTGCCCGAACATAAGTATTTTTCAAAAACATCATAACAATAGTGTTTGCATAAAACAATTTAGTGTGATAAAGTGGTAGAGAATGAAACTGTTTTTCTTATCAAAAGTGAAAATTTAATTGTATTGAATTTAATGTGGATATTAATTTTTTAACAGGAGGCTATTATGAAAAGAAAATTTATCGCAGGATTGCTTACAACAGTTATGACAATTTCAATGACAGCTTGCGGACAGGCAGCAGGTGCAGACACTGCTACAAATGCAAGCTCTGAGGAAGTGGCAGCAGATACAGCTGAGAGCACTACAGAGGAGACAGCAGACGCAGCTGAGAGCACTACAGAGGAGACAGCAGACGCAGCTGAGAGCACTACAGAGGAGACAGCAGACGCAGCTGAGAGCAGCGATGAGTCAGATGTTGACTACATCAAGGGCAAGGGCAAGCTCATCGTTGGTATCACAGATTTTGCTCCCATGGATTTCAAGGATGACAACGGCGACTGGATCGGCTTTGATGCTGATCTTGCCAAGAAGGTTGCAGAGTCTCTCGGCGTTGAGTGTGAGTTCGTTGAGATCGACTGGGATAACAAGATCCTTGAGCTTCAGAACAAGTCAATCGACGTTGTTTGGAACGGTATGACTCTTACAAGCGAGGTTACAAGCTCCATGGAGTGCACCAATCCTTACCTTAACAACGCACAGGTTGTAGTTGTTTCCAAGGACCTTGCAGGCGACGTTGCAACTGTTGAGGATGCTGCAAAGCTCAGCTACGCAGTTGAGGCAGGTTCTGCAGGTGAGCAGGCTGCTACCGATAACAGCTTTGATTTCATCTCTGTAACATCTCAGGCAGATGCAGTTATGGAGGTTCAGGCCGGAACATCAGGTGCATGCATCATCGACCTTCTTATGGCAGGAGCTATGATCGGTGAGGGCACAAGCTATCCTGATCTTACACACACAGTTGAGCTCACAACTGAGGAGTATGGCATCGGATGCCGTAAGGGCTCTGACCTTGCAGCTTATATCAACGATCAGCTCAAGAGCATGTACGATGACGGAAGCATGGTTGAGACAGCTAAGGTATACGGCGTTCAGGACGCTATCATTGCACAGTAAGGATTTATTAAGGATAAAATATGTTTGCAACAGTAACGTTATCCCTTCTTGAAGGGTTTCTTGGAACATTAAAACTATTTGCGCTGACGCTGATTTTTTCATTACCGCTTGGGCTTCTCATAAGCTTCGGATCAATGAACAAGGCGCCGGTAATAAAGCTTCCCATCAGATTTATCATATGGGTGGTTCGCGGAACACCGCTGATGCTTCAGTTACTAATCATATATTATGGCCCCGGAATTTTTCTGGGGCTTAATGTATGGGGAACAGGTGGAAACGGAAGATTCATCGCAGCGCTGGTGGCATTTGTGTTTAACTACGCCTGCTATTTTTCAGAGATCTTCAGAGGTGGTATTCAGTCCATCCCCGTTGGCCAGTATGAGGCAGGTCAGGTGCTTGGTATGACCAAGAGCCAGATTTTTAAAAAGGTCATTCTGCTTCAGGTAATAAAGCGCATAGTGCCGCCCATTTCTAATGAGGTCATCACCCTTGTAAAGGATACTTCCCTTGCGAGGGTTATCGCCGTTTATGAGATTATCTGGAACGGTCAGGCCTTCATCAAGAGCAGCGGTATCATCTGGCCTCTTTTCTACACAGGCGCATTTTACCTTGTGTTCAGTGGTCTTCTGACCTTGTTGTTCGGATTTATTGAAAAGAAGCTCAGCTATTTTAGATGATGAGCGGAACACTTAGTGATTATTGCTAAGCAGAGCATAGTTTTTATTTGAAAAAGGAATTAGTATGCCGATACTTGAAGTTAACAATATAAAAAAGAGTTTTGATAATCACCAGATTCTTAAGGGAATCAGCTTTAGCATGGAAGAGGGCCAGGCCATTTCCATCATCGGTTCCTCGGGAAGTGGTAAGACCACGTTCCTGCGCTGCCTCAATTTCCTTGAGAGACCTGATGAGGGCACCATAACAGTTAAGGGCGAGCAGCTTTTTGACGCGGCTAATCCTGAGATGAATGCTAAGAAGCTCCGTGAAAACAGACTGCATTTTGGTATGGTTTTCCAGCAGTTCAATCTGTTTCCCCAGTACACAGCTCTTGATAATGTAACCCTTGCACCTAAGCTTCTCGCAGAGGGCAAGAGTGATGCTGATATAGAGAAAAGGGGAAAAGAGCTCCTTGATCAGATGGGACTGTCCGATAGAATGGACAATTACCCGCACCAGCTTTCAGGTGGTCAGCAGCAGAGAGTAGCCATAGCAAGAGCCCTTGCTTTAAAGCCGGATATTCTGTGCTTCGACGAGCCTACTTCGGCTCTTGATCCTGAGCTTACAGGTGAAGTTTTGAGAGTAATAAGGAATCTTGCTGATAAGCATACGACAATGATAATAGTCACACATGAGATGGCATTTGCCAGAGATGTGGCAGATGAAGTCATTTTCATGGATGATGGAATAATTCTTGAGAAGGGACCTGCGCAGCAGGTTATCAATAACCCCAGAGAAGAACGTACAAAGCAGTTTTTATCAAGCCTTAATAATTCTTAAGGCTCGATCGGAACAGCTTCGAGATTTATTGTAGCGGTAAAGGTACTTCCGAGGCCTTCTTCACTTTCCGCTGTGATATCACCCTTCATAAGGCAAGCTAAACGCTTTGCAACAGACAGTCCCAGCCCGGTACCTGTACCGTACTTGCTGGGATTCCTTTTTTCCTGGGAAAAGGTTCTGAAAAGACTGGGCATGAAAGCTGTGCTGATTCCGCAGCCTTCATCCTTAACTGTGAAGGTGATATGGTAGTGGGTACCCTGTTTTCTTGAGGCTACGGTGATCTCAACAGTATCTCCGCGCTCACTGAATTTAACAGCATTGTTGGTCAGATTTATGACCATCTGCTGGGTTCTTCCGAGGTCGCAGATTACCTGAGGGTTAGCTCTGTAATTTCTGTTTACGACTATCTTTACATCCTTTTCCTTGGCGAAGGCACAGGTTATCTGCTCAACGCCGTCAACAATGTCATCAAGGGAAGTTTTCTTTGGATCAAGATTTAAGTTTCCACCATCGATTTTATCAATATCAAGAATGTCACTCATGAGCCTTGAAAGGTAGTGACTTGAGGTGTAGATCTTGCGCATGTCGCTTCTTAATACATTTACGTCCTCCTGGGTCATGCCGAGGTATGAGAGGGCAGAGATAGCGTTCATGGGTGTTTTTATCTCATTACTCATGCGTGAGAGGAATTCAGACATACGTCTGTTGGCGCGCTTCTCGTTTTCAAGAAGCTGGTCGTTTAATTTATTAAGGCGTTCGATCTTGGCGATGCGTTCCTGTTCCTCTGTGACATCCATAAAGGAACCAACGAAGCCGATGATGACGCCCTCATCGTAAATGGGAGTTTTGGTGGCGATGATTTCGCGAACTTCACCGCTGATAATACACTGGCCATGAACATTGTGAGTGCTCTCGCCCTTGAGGACTCTGAGCTCGTCCTCCATAAAGGGCTTCGGATTCGGATGCCACTGCATATCCTCATCTGTCTTGCCGATTACTTCATCCGCTGTATCAAAACCGAAGAAATCCAGGAATGCCTGATTAACACCAACGAATCTGCGCTCTGTGTCTTTCCAGAAAATGCAGTCCTGAGTGGTGTTGATGATCTTATCAAACAGCTGATCAGCGTGCTCGCTCAATGATATGGTCTTTAATTTCTCGTTCTTATCACCCATGATTACCTCTAAATAAATCTTAAATATTCAGACCCAAAGCCTGCATAAGCATAACCGAAACGGGAAAATGACATGCAAATGCAAGGGTCTGAATAGAACCATTATATCACGAAATAACGTAAATGCTAGAGTGGAAGGAATAAGTTTTCAGTTTTAACTAATTGTTTTATAAGTGCAATTTTTTCAGGTGTGAGTTTAAAGAGCTCAAAACATATTTCGTCGATCTCGTTATAGAGCTCTTTAACCTTCACGGAAGTGTCCAGTTCATCTGTGCTTGTTTTATAAACGTTTCTTGAAAGTGTTAATATTTGGTCGATTTTTGATTCTATATTTTTTTGCGTTTCTTTATCCGCATAGGGGATAGGAAGCTTTTCAATGTGAGACCTTAGAACCTTTACGGAACGAAATCTCTTCCTGAAAAAGTATTCCGAAACACTTGAATTCAGTATTGCCAAAATGTACTTGGTACTTAGGTTTTCAATGTTCGGAATAACGATATTACAACTATTTAATGACAGTGTTTTTTTGTCGTCATAGGCAAATACAAGGTGTCCTCCGATGAATCTGTAGAGGAGCTTTTCCGGTGCTCTGTACATGGATATGGGTGCAACCTGCTGCCACTTTTCTGGGGCGAAGGCTATATAGCACTTGGGCTCTTTAAATGAATATCTGAAGATATCCGTGCCCTTCAGGATGATCTCGTTCTTAGGGCTTTTCCGTGATTTTAGCATGTCTTTGTTGGCGCCTGTTACGATACCAAGAGCGAACTCTGCGTTACCCTCAAGAAAGCGGACATCAGGGAGACTTGCCAGTGATTCCAGAAGAGCATATTCTTCATCGGGAACCAGGAAATCAAATCCGGTGTCCGATATTTTTCTCTCCGAAGTTATCTGATAGGAGGCGTCGCCGTCGTATATCACAGGGTGCTTACTCAGGAAGGACTCCTCTTCATCCTTCTTTTCAGTCTGAAGGATGATGGAGGGGCACTGAACATGGTCAAACACATCCCCCAGGTACTCAAGGTGTGTGAGCTTCGTCTTTTCAAGAAGAAGTCTCCTTGATAGGGTGTGGGACTTAACAAGCAGAACCGACTCCGGAAGCACCAGTGACAATGCGCCGCCGTTTTTCAGAAGGCGGATGCCCTGCTCTATGAAAAGGTCGTAGGAGTCCAGGGACCTCTCTGCAGCGGTTGCGTACTCATCCTTGAGGAACGCTCTCTCCTCCGGGCTAAAGGTTGAGCCCCAGGGCGGATTACCAAGGATGATATCAAATTGCTTTGCTTCGGGATCCTGGTGAAGGAAGTCTGCGATTGATATGTGCTCCTGCCAGAATGCCATGTCGGGAAGCCTGTATTTCAGGGCCAGGTTGAGGCGGGAGAGCTTAACGCTGATTTCGTCCGTATCGTACCCATAGATATTCTCTGCGGGAATTCCGGGCGGAAGACACAGAAGGAAATTGCCTGAGCCACAGCCGGGATCAAGGATCACCTTATCCTGACCGTCAGTTAAAATGGAGGCCTCGAATAGATGCCCTAAAAGTCTCTGAACGATCTTTCCCGGGGTGTAATAAGCGCCTGTGCTTTTCCTTGTCTGCAGGTGCTTAAGTGAGATGTAGATAAGCCCCAGGGTGTCTTCTCCTGCAACGTAGGTAAGGGGCGCGGAGGAGAGGTCCAGTTTATCGAGAATGGGAGCAAGGTCAGCGGTTAGATTTGCATCATCGTTGCTGGAATTATATTCCGGTGAATCTGATGTGGTACTTTTCCGGCTGATATCGTCTAACAGCTCTTTGTATTTATAGTAATCCTCAGTGGAAATGCGGCTTGAAATAAGCCCCTTCGCACACTCTGATAAAATCGCGCAGAGGAATCGGTCATCTGACAGAAGATCAGTATTTATGCTGTTTTCATTTGTGGTATCACCTTCAGAATCTGCCGCAGCACTCTCGGAATGAAGTGCAGCTATGTCCATGACAAGCTTCTGGACGATGGGAAGGTTCGGCGATGAGTCTGCGATATAAGAGCTGTATAGGAGATTTCCCGATACATAGCTCTTATTTCGTCTGCTTCTTAGAGATTTAAGCTTTCCGCTTTCGAGGTCAGCCTTAAGTGAGCGCACGTATTCATCTGAAAAGGTAAAGGTGCGGCCCTTCTTCCCTTCAGGTTTGATTTTTCCAAGTTTAACCCAGTTTCTGCCGGTGGCGGGTGTTATAGACAATTCCGTACATAGCTCAGTGAGTGTAAACATATGCGTTCCTCTTTTTCAAATTACGCTTTGCTCATGCCGGGGATTAGAAGTTTGAATCATAATTCCCGGATGAGACTTAGAAAAGATCAGTGCGCTCTTTTACGAAGCACTATAAGTAGTATAAATCCAAATGCTGTAAGTATAAAGCCTGCAAGGAGACCAGGTGTGTGATATACCAGTCTTATGTCGTGGTGACCTGCTGTAAGCTCAAGTGCGCTGAACATGGTATCGGCAGGAATGAGCTCGGTTTTCTTGCCGTCTACGTATGCCTTCCAGCCCTTGGTATAGGGGATGGAGAGGAAGAGAACTTCTGAATCCGTGGTGTCGATACTTCCTGTGATCTCGTTTGTCGCAAAGGAAATCGGATTCTTGTGGAGATCTACGTCAGTTAAAGTGTGCTCTTTTAATGCTGCGAGCTGCGGGTGCATGGTTGAAAGAGTTCTGGTGTATACTGCGAGCTCGTCGAAGGAATAGGTCCCCTTGTCGCTGAAGGTGAGCCTGATCTGAGTCTTGGCAGTGTCGGAATAGCCAAGGTCAACGATGAAGTCATGCCATCCGGAGTAGTACCAGGATCTCTCAGATTTGTAGTCGATGTTCTTCTGTATTGAGGTGCCGTCAGGGAGCTGAGTGGACACGTTTATAGCAAGAATATCGTTATTGCTCTTTACGTTCAGGTTTTTGAAAAATACCAGTGTCTCAGCGTTGGGAGTTCCCTCAAAGGTGAGTATTGCAGCAGCGCCGGCTTCCTTAACCTTAAAGCCGTCTTCTACTTCCTTGATTTTGCCCTCGAAGGAGACGTCGTAGGGCTTGTTCTCTGAGGTGTAGGTGGGCTCTGCTTCAGGATAGGCAGCAGCCTTTTCATCAGGAAGAACAACGCCGTAGAGGAGAGCTTCCTCGCGCTCAATTGGCGTAAGGGCATTAAAATCGCTCTCTGAAATTGCCTGGCTGTATGTGAAGCCAAGAGGCATTGCTTCGGGATTTTCATAGATTCCGAAGTTGAACTTTTCATAAGAAGGTGCATAACCGTAGGGCACAAATGCCTGCTGGTCAGGTGTGTTGTAGCGAAGTGAGTAGTACCTTACGCCTGCGATGGAATTGAGGATAGCGCGGTCATCCAGGGCAAAGTACGCAAAGTTCTGCTGGTCGTTGTTGGCCATGAGCTTGAAGTATTCGGATACTCTTTTATCAGCAAGACTCCAGAAAAACTGGGTGGAGGATATGCCGTCAAGCATCGCAGCGTTCCACACCAGGTCTCTTCCTGAATAGCGGTAGAAGGAGCCTGAAACGTCAAGTCCGTCTGCAGCAGCGTTTTCCTCAACAACCTGAACCTCGGTGCTCTGGAGCTGTGCGTACATCTCCTCGGGAGTGCAGGTATCCATATAATCCTTGACCATGTTGCCCTCCTCGGGAGAGTAGGCGATGCGGCCATTTTTGATGATGCAGGATAATGTGATAACGAGGATAACTGCGCTGAGTACACCTGCTAAAAGTCTGTTTCCTTCAGATTTTTTCTTATCAATAAGACCTGTGATCTTTTCTGAAATGAAATCTGCAAATTCTGCTGTCACAAAGCCTGCAAAGAGTGCACAGGCAAAGGCCCATCTGTTAACTGCGTAGGAAAATGCTGCAAATACGTAGCCGCAGAAGGGCAAGCACAGAAATGCGGTGATAAGAAGGGCAAAAACAAGCTCCTGATAGAGGCAGCGTGTTTTCATGTATTCAGAGGTCTCATCCCAGGCAAAGAATACGCTGGAGGGACCTTCTGTGTCCTTAAGGAGTTCCTTTTTCTTTTTGCTTATTTCGATGGTGGTAGTGATGAGCTTATAGATGCTTCGTACAACAACCAGAAAAAGTGCTGCCACAAATACAGGCGTAAAGCCGAGCTGTGTATCATTTTCTCCGTGATATACGAAGGTGTAGACGTTTTTAATAAGCTCCCTGTAGTAATTTGCGGGATAGAGGAAGGGAATCTCTATTCCTGAGCCGGATCTGGGGTTATTTGGGAATGCCAGGAGCACCGTGAGCAGGATGAACATGCTCATGAGAGTTCCTGTGATTCCGTATAAAAAGAAGGTGCCGACAGTTCCCATAGCCTCTGAAAAAGGGCTTCTATTTTTCTTGGTGGTATCAGCAGAACCGGATGCCTTATGGGCACCAAAGTATGTGAAGATGAGTCTTACCAGCACATAGATGATTGTAAGGAGCACGATTATGTAGAAGAAATAGAAGTTGTTTGTTCCTGCAAGAAAAATAGCAACTGCGAAGAAGGTTGGCTTCTTTTCCTTCAAGATCCTCTCGGCTCCAAGGAGCACCAGCGGAAGATAGATCAGCGGATTTGCAAAGAACGGGTGCCACAGTCCCAGATACATGAAATATGAACCGAAGCTGTAGGTGAACATTCCGGTCATAAGGGCTGTGGGTGTCATGTCTTTTCTGAGATATTTTGCATAAAAAGAAAATGTTATACCGGCAAGATATGCACGAAGTAACATTACAACCTGGAAATAGATATGGATGTATTCAGTTTTTACAAATGCGGAAAACAGGTTGAGAATGTCGCCCAGTGCGTAGTACTGCAGCGTGGGATACATGTCGCTTCCGTAGCCTATTCCAAAGGCAAAGGTCTGGAAGGATAAGCTGTGATCATGGATGATGTGATAGAAAACGCCGCGTAACCATTTTGAGTAATAGGCGGCAGCCTTAAGATGCTGCCGCCAGGTATCGCCTTCACATATAAGAGTTTTGCCGTTTTTAAGGAAGTAGCCGTAAACCAGATAAGATACAACGGCAAAGAGAGCTGTGTAAAAAATATAGAAGAGTGCAGTGCTCTGCACGGATTTTTTTGAATTGTTATTCATGTGGATGTTTCCTTTTTTATGTAATTTAAAATCCCCTCGGGTATAGTACTCAAGGGGATTATATCATATATGAGAACCAAGCAGAAATAAATAAAGAGGTATCCAATCGTGCTTGCACGTATTGGTACCTCTTTGTTTATTTCTATTTAGGGCGAAGCCCTGAACGAGGGAATGTTAACATTCCCGAGTGCTTGGTTCGGGTGTTACTTACTCATCATCCTCTTCCTCGTCGTCATCCTCTTCGTTATTGGCTTCATTAGTGGCCTCAGGCTGAGGAGCCTCTGGAGCCGGTGCTTCCGGAGCGGGCGTAGCCTGTTCTGCAGGAGCCTCTGCCGCGGGCTGCTCGGCTGCGGGCTGTTCTGCCGCAGGTGCTGCAGGTACTGCCGCGTTAGGATCAGCCGGTGTACCGGAGTACTGAGTATTTACAATACCCTGCTGGATAAGCGCTGTCTCCTGGGCCAGAATCTCCTGAATATTGGGCTGAGCCATGAACTCAGGGGTATGATGACAGGTAACCGTAGGAGTAACCACCGTATTACCGAATTCATCCGTTGTAGTTGTAAATCCGCTGGAACCTGCACCTCCGTTAGGTGACTGTGCCTGCAATGCTGCGGGTTCAGCAGGAATAAGCTCAAACACACCGGTTATCTTGAACGGACACTGCTCTGAAGCAGGGTGCTGATCTGACTGACAGATTGTTCCTGCATAGTGAACGTTACAGCTTTCTGTAGGAACTGTTCCCTCCTCAAAGTACTCGGAAAGGTGAGTTCCATCGCAAAGACCACCGATAGGCAGTTTTCCTGATCTTGAACATACCGTAGCGGATATTACTGAATCAGGCTTGGTGAACTGGGTTGACGGAAGATTCTCATGAATCTTGGACATAACCGCGCGCCAAAGCGTCTTCGCAAGCTGCTGCTCGGGCTTGGTTGTAAGGTCTACGTTGTTGTCGTAGCCGGCCCATGTTGTAGCAGTGTAGTAGGTTGTGTAGCCTGCAAACCAAACGTCGTTTTCGTCGGATGTTGTTCCGGTCTTACCTGCGATAGCAGTTGTTCCGAAGTTAACAGCTGTACCTGTTCCGCTTGTTACAACGTCCTGCATTGCGCTTGTGAGCAGGTATGCTGTTGATTCCTTAAGGATTCTTGTGGAATCAACCTTGGTGTTGTCGAGGATTGTGTTACCCTCGTGGTCAACTACCTTGGTGTAGAGCTTGGGCTTTATATAAACACCGCCATTAGCGATTGTTGCATAAGCTGCGTTAAGCTCCATGTTTGTAACACCGTGTGTCAGACCACCGAGTGCTGTGGGCAGCTGATTATCTGTGTAAATCTTACCGTTTATTTCTTCATTGTCAGCAAGTGTTGTGAAGCCGAAGTTTTTCAGGTAGTCAAAACCAAGCTGAGGAGTGATGACCGTCAGAGTCTTAACTGCAATGACGTTCATGGAATCCTTGATGGCGTTTCTGATGGTTGTAAGTCCTCTGTAGGATTCGCCGTACCAGTTGTTAACGGGGCGTCCGTCAGGATAGTTAAACGGTGCGTCGTTGAATACTGTTGCAAGCGTAAGTCCGCCGCTGTCAAGAGCGGGAGCGTAGGTTGAAAGCACCTTGAAGGTTGAACCGGGCTGACGAACTGTGTCAGTTGCGCGGTTAAGTGTTCTTGATGCAGTCTTACTTCCGCGACCACCGACCATAGCTACAACGTAGCCCTGCTGGTGATCCTCGATGGTAAGTGATACCTGAGGCTGAGGTGTGAGGTTTATTGTCTCACCTTCAACTGTGTTGCTTCCTACTACAGCAGCTTTGTATTCTTCAATCTTGGCCTCTGCTTCCTCTCTTGAAGTGAAGAGCATGTTGAAGCCTTTGGATTCCTGCTGGAAGTAGCTTTTCATCATCTCTGAGCTGTAGTTGGTTCTGTTGCCCTCAGCGTCCACTGTGGTAAGTGCATACTCGAGAAGATACTTGGTTCCCTCAGGGTAGTTAGCTTCATCACCGAAAACTGAATCTGCAATCTCCTGAATGTGAGGATCCTGAGTTGAGTAGATCTTAAGACCGCCACTGTACAGAAGTGAGTAAGCCTGAGTCTCGTTATAGCCTGCATCGATGAGGTCATCGATAAGCTGATTGGTAAGGGCATCGACGAAGTAGGAGTTAGGACTTGAATCTGTGTTTTCCTCGTCTACGACCTGGATTCTTGAATATACATCATCGTTAATTGCTTCATCATACTCAATCTGAGTGATGTAGCCATGCTTGAGCATGTTGTTCAGAACCTTTTCACGGCGTTTCGCGTTGTTCTCCGGATGTGTGATGGGATTGAAGCGGCTGGGGTTCTGTGTAATACCTGCGATCACCGCGCACTCTGAAAGTGTCAGGTTGGTAACAGGCTTATTGAAATAACGAAGAGAAGCAGCCTGCACACCAAGTGTGTTACTTCCAAGGTTGATGGTGTTCAGATAGTTAAGAAGGATCTCGTCCTTGCTCATGTTTTTTTCAAGCTGAATAGCAAGGTACTGCTCCTGAATCTTTCTCTTAATCTTGGCGATGTCTGAATTCTCACTGGTCCAACCTGTAAATACGTTGTTTTTCAGAAGCTGCTGGGTGATGGTACTGGCACCCTGTGACAGGTCGTGGCTTGTGATTCCGACATACGCTGCTCTGAAAATACCCTGGATATCGATTCCGTTGTGCTGATAAAAACGCTCATCCTCGATAGCTACGAATGCATGAGCGAGGTTCTCGGGAATCATGTCCCAGGTTACCGGGATACGGTTGGAATCAGTGGATACGAGCTTCGCTGTCTGGTTACCTTCCGTGTCATATACAAAGGTTGAAAAACCTGTAGGAGTTACGCTGATATTTCCAATCTCAGGAGCGGTGTCGATTATACCTCTGAAGACGCCAATGCCTGCGCACACGCCGATAACTCCAAGTCCAATGCAAGCAATTAGTATGAGCTCAAAGGATATGAGGGAAATTTTCTTTCCCCACTTTGTGGTACTTGAGACAATATTATGCTGTTGATCTCGTATACCTTTTCTGCCAAAATTCATATTTTCCTCCGATTGATGTTTGATGATATAATGAACGGGTGATCTTCGCAGGAGCGGAGCGTTTCGTATATCACTTATTTTTTTGCATGGTAATTCATTTTCAAATTACAATTATACCAAATTAGAATAATAAAGGGTAGTTTCAATAGAATTATGGGAAAGACAGACAATTATAAGGTTATTCTTACGCCTGGATGCGATGAGATAGTTGAGAAGAAATCAAGGTTCATAGCTAACGTTTTACCTGTTACAAGCGTGCAGGAGGCAGAGGAGCAGATAGCGGCCTTTCAGAAGAAATTCTGGGACGCAAGGCACAACTGCTATGCCTTCATGATCGGATCAGACTTCGGAATCACACGCTGCAGCGACAACGGAGAGCCCTCCGGCACCGCCGGCAAGCCTATTCTCGAGGTCATAAAGGGCGCCGGAGTCACAAACGTTCTTATTATAGTAACAAGATATTTCGGTGGAGTTCTTCTTGGAACCGGTGGCCTTGTCCGTGCCTACACTCAGGCAGCCCAGGCCGGCCTAGCTGCCTCCGAGATCGGTGAGATGGTGTACGGCAAGCGCTATCACCTCACGGCGGACTACACCCTTATCAACAATATTCAGTACTATCTTCGCCAGGAGGAGATTCCGCTGGAGAACGAGACCTACACTGACAAGGTCGAGTACGACATCACTGTCCGCATGGAGGATTCTTCCAGAATCGTTGAGGGCCTCACCCAGAAGACAGAAGGAAGACTGGGGATTGAGGAGGTAGAAGAGGGATATTTCGCATTTTGATGGGATGATGATTTAGGAGCGCCTTTGGGCGCTCTTTTTTGTGATGTTTTGCGCTTTTTTTGCGCTGTTTTAGGAGGCTTTTTGTAGAAATAGGTCTTTATGAACTACCATGACCGATGACATCGGAAATGGTTTCAACAATACCTTGCGGTATAGTAAGGCACGTTCACGGTGCCACTACTCCGTCAGGCAAAGCCCTTCGGCATACTTGAAAATGTTATTTGATGCGCCTATGGCGCGTGGGAACTAACACCTTGTATATTTTACGCACCACAGGTTCTTGGTTTGTTAGATTCGTGGTACAACCCTATATATACAGTTTTCAAGGTTCCGATTGACTTATTCTATCACGAACAACTGTTTGTGTAAAGGCGATTCATCCCACGACCGACTTTATCGGAAGGGGTTTTCTCGCTGAATTTTATAATAGAGCGGGACAACTAGGCGGAAGATTTATGTAGAAATAGTTGTCTAGGAAAATAATCAGAACAACTAAGTAGTGAATTTTTGCTGAAATAGTTGTTCGGAAAAATAATCAGAACAACTAAGCAGTGAATTTTTGCTGCAATAGTTGTCTGGAAAAATAATCAGAACAACTAAGTAGTGAATTTTTGCAGAAATAGTTGTCTTGGAAAAAAATCAGAGCAACTAAGTAGTGAATTTTTGCTGAAATAGTTGTCTTGGAAAAAAATCAGAACAACTAAGCAATGAATTCTTATGAAAATAGTTGTTCTGAAAAAGGTTTTATGTGTAATGGTACACCTAAAAGGCGTCCCCGCAGGGGAACCAACATAAATAATTGTTCGCGAGTAAACGTAATAATTCCCCTGCAAGTAATACCCGCAGGGGAACGTTAATATAAAAATGACGCCAGGCACAAATTTGTCGTGCCTGGCGCTAATCTACCACAGTTTACAAAACCTGAGCATTTTCGAGATCAAGATCATCCTCCATGGTTTCTTCTTCAGAAACAGAAGGCTCCTTTGTTTCTGTCAGAGATTCAGCAGCAGTTTCTTTGCTTTCATCATTATTTGACACAGACTCAGCAGCAGTTTCTTTGCTTTCATCATTATTGGACACAGACTCAGCGGCAATTTCTTCCTCTTCATCATTTTCTGTAGAAACTTCCTCGTAGCTATCGTCGCCCATAAGCTCCTTTAGCATCTGCTGTAGCATGAGCTGAATCATCTGCTGCAGTTCATCAAGAATCTGGCTTTTCTTATTTTGAGAAAGTGAACCGGTACCGGAATCGGAGTTGTCACTTCGAACACTCATAGCGGTCTGGCCTGAGTCTGAAGGAGAAGCACTGCTAAGATCCAAAAGCTTTGTGAAGAAGGTCTGCATCTGCTCAAACAGTTTCTTGGCACCTGAGAGGTTGCCGTTTTCCTGAGAAATCAAGCCAACCTTCAGAATATAATTGCCATTTTCGTTCATGTCTTCTGGCATGGCATCACGTACAGCCTGCATGGCATTGTCGGCCATTCCTTCAGTATCCCTTAGGTAGGCGCAAAGTGTTGCAAAGCCCGGGTAATCAGTGTCTGTCGGGTCAACGTTGTAGGGATCGATTTCTTTTGAGAACTTATTCCCATCCTTGTCTATCCCCTGAGCTGTATAAATGCGGTTAGGGCCATCCACCTTCACTGTAATCTGAAGATCCTGGCCGCCATTTTGGGCACTAAACACAGAATCCGTATCACCATTTTCAATAGCTGAAGTCATGTCATCGGGGATGTGGGCGGTGATTATTCTGGTGTAGGAGAGGAATGCACCGTTATTAAACAGATCAGTTTTTGCACTCTGAACAGACAGATCATCCTCGGTTTCTTCTGCTACATCTGCCTCGTAATCATCTACTTTATTGGTTGCAAGATTAAGAGCGGACATAAAAGAGGCATCTTCATTTTCATCCGTTTGGGCTACCTTCGCTCCAGCCTGTGACTGCGACGGATTTACCTTGAACGCCCCAAACGCCATGTAAACACTGCGATAACCGCTAATGCTGTCAATATTATCCATATGGTATCCTTTCTGCGTATCCTCTGTCAGTCAGATACGCGCCACTCTCCATAGGACCGAGTGGGTGCTGCCAATTTTTCCGATATCTCCTTCCAGGGACAAAAATCAAGCGCCCTAATGCAGTCCCTTTGCACTAAAGCGCTATCCTTAGCTTTTATATATTTCGGTCTCATGAAAGGAGAACATAATAGAAAAAATGTGAAGAATGTGTGTAGTTTTTGAGGCTGCCCGATGACGTTTGCTTTGAAAACATGGTATTATACCGATTGAAAATAAAACATCTATCCCGTAGGTAGGTGCTTTTGCAATAAATTCCGGGTAGGTGAGGATTGTATGAAAAAAGGTCTGAAAATATTTAGCATTGTGATTCTTAGCATTATCTCTGCCGTAGCAATTTTAGGTGCAATTGCTTTTGTTGTGATTATGGTGATTGCGCTTGATGCTGATCCTATAATAAGGGAGGCTTACCCTTCACCCAATGGTGATTGCCAGATTGAGGTGGTGGATTACTGGATGGATGATAAGGAATACGCCGTTTATCTCTATGTGGATTACCCCAATTGGTTAGGAAAATATCCGGAGCCTGGGAAGGAGGTTTCCTCCAAGGCTATACAAATCAAGGAATATTCAGGATTTGCTGAGCAGGATTACCACGTTGTGTGGACTTCGGATAACACCTTCGAAGTAACAGCAGCGGGTAATGATGAAGTTAAATTCATAAGGGGCGAGGTGACAGACCACCATTATACAGTGGAGCAGGGGAGCTATGAAATTGTCATGCGAGAGTCCTGGTTTGATGATTTTGAGATAAAGGATGGAAAAGTCTACGAGAGATGCACGATTCACGTAGAGAACACCATGGATGTACCCGCTGTTTTCGGGCTTGAAGGCAGAGACTGGGATGAAAAGGGAAAGCTTTTAGATTCGGAAATGATCGTCGCTGTTGATGAAAATGACAATGAAGCTGTTTTCAGAGTTGAGCCTAATACAACTGAAAATATTGAGGTGACGTTCGTTGGCGATAAGGGGCCTGAGGATACCAGAACCAGCAGGGAGCTTCCATCGATTTTAATATTCAGACCGGTTTACGAATAAGATGATAATGGAAGTGTCTTGCTGGAAAGCAGGGCACTTTTTTGTTAATTAGTATTGGGGTAGTTCCTCTGCGAGGATAGTTTACATTTGTGAGTTACGTCTAATCGCGAACAAGTCTTTGTATTGGTTGAAGTTTGGGATTGCTTTTTTGGGAGGCGTTACACCTATTTCTGAGATTTCTTCTATTCCGGATGAACGGTTCTGAAATTAGTATACGTTATTTAGTGAATATTATTTTGTTGTTAAGTCAGTATGTAGGCCTTTTGCTATACTGACTGATTTATTTTACCTACAGGTTATTCTGGCTTCCTTAATAAATGTGATTTTCTGAAATTCCTTACGCCTATAATCAACATTTCTGTCACACCGGTGTAACACCCCCTGAAATTCTATTCTATATTCTGTACATTTTCTGGCAACCGGTACGTCTATAATAACAATTGTTCGCGAACAGACGCAACGGCCGCTGTAAGGTATATCCGCAGGGGGATCAATATCAACAATTGTTCGCGGATAGACGTACATCCCTCCGACACCTTATCCCCGCGAGTGAAATGCTATCATCATTTCATTCCATCAGAACAAAGCTACCATTAAAAAGATGCCTGCAGCATTGCGACAGGCATCTTACAAATTCTATTCTGTTTTATTTTACAGAAGCATTTGTCTGCTTTCTGATTGCTTTAACAAGCTTTTTCTTAGCTTTTCCTTTTATTCCATTAACCTTGATAGTAGCGTCTTTATTTATCTTCTTGAATGCTCCCTTGCCAATAGTCAATGATGCATTTGCATTGATGGTTACCTTCTTAAGCTTTTTGCATCCCTTGAAAGAACTCTTTCCGATTGAAGTAACGCCGCTTCCAATAGTCAACTTCTTGATTTTCTTGTTGTTCTTGCAGGCATTTTCTGCAATATCTGTAACAGGATATGTAACGCCCTGGACAGTTACTTTTTCAAGAGAAGCCTTCTTAACCTTGTCAATTTTAATTACTGTTGCTTTTGCATTTTTGCCGATTGTATAAGTTACGCCATCAATTGTTACAGTCATGGGTAGTTTTGAGTTTTTCTGACTACCACCATTGCCGGAAGCTGTCTTTTCATTTTCGGCATCAACGACATCCGGAACATCTTTATTTTTTAACACAATATATTTATGGCTCTTATTAGCTACCGGAAGCTTGGCATATACAGTAGAGTTATCGGCAACGCCATCGTTATTATCATCCAGAATCATCGCTCCAATAGGCTCACTTCTTATCATCCAGTAACCGGTAGAATAGTCATAATCCAAAGGCCTTACTATTTTCCTGGGAGCATATACGTTCTTCAATTTGTGACAGCAACTGAAGAAGTTTTCTATTTTCTTATCCTCTTTTATTGATGAAAGATCAAAAGAGCTGATATCAAGTGTCTGAAGGCTTGAACATCCCCCGAACATGAAAAGCATATCAGTTACCTTTTCAGTGTTAAAGCTTCTAAGATCAAGCCTTGTCAGACTTTTGCAATCGCCAAACATGATATCCATTTTTTTTACATTCGAAGTATTGAAATTGCTAAGATTAAGTGATGGTACCTTTTCCAAACCACGGAAGGTAGCATGCATATCTGTTACTTTTGAAGTATTCCATGTGCTTACATCTAACTGTTTTAAACTATGACAAAATGCAAAAAGCTGGCTCATTGTTGTTACATTTGAAGTATTAAAGTTAGTAGCATCAAGCTGTTCAAGATTAAAACAACCCATAAACATACTGAACATATTTGTCGGCTTGGCATTTTTAAAATATGTAGTATCCAATGCCTTCAAGCTGCTGCAGTGATAGAACATATCGGTCATGTCCTGGATATTTCTCATGTCGACAGCATTATTGAAATCAATACTTTCAACCTTTTTTAACCCGGTAAAGGCATGATCACTTGCTGCAGGAAACATGATTTTTGATGGACTGTAAATGTACACGATTTTCTGGTTGCTGTCATAATAGGCAGTAACATTTGAGCCGACTCCTTTTGTCTGAAAATTACCGGAAGGCGCCTTGTTGGTAAAAATGATTTTCTTCAGATTGTAATCAAAATCGTTATAGCTTTTACATGAAGAATTACCAAACTGTTTAAGCGCTACATTGAAATTAGCGCCATTAGAAAGCGTTCCTGCACCAGCAGCCCTGGAGTTTATGGATACGCACCCAAATAAGACCATCACACACATGAGTGTAGTGATGAAGAACAATAGATTCCCCAAACGTTTTTTCATTTTTAAAATTTCCCCTTTGATTTTTATTCTGCGAATACGCAGTGTCCCCTCGCAATGAATGATTATAACAAATGTATATAAAGTGTAACAAGGATTTATTTATGCGCCTTTTTTTAGTACAATTGTGAATCGGAAAGTGGGGACATTATGAGAAAATTTTCAAGCATTGTTGCTCTGAGCCTGATATGGGGAATAGCTCTTAGCAATATAAATAGTATTAATTCAAAAGCAGTAGCAATTGAGATCAGCTCAGGTGATGCGGAGGAACCAATCGATACAAAGGAAGCTGATTCTTCAAAAACAGAAGTTTCTTCTGGATATTCAGATACAGACAATATATCAGTATCTTCCGGTGATGCAGGCCCTTCAGAGGACGATATCCACGGAATTTATGTCAGTGCACACGTTGCAGGAACCACAAGCATGATGGAAGAAATCATCCAGCACATAGATGAGACTAACATAAATGCAGTTGTCATTGACGTAAAAACAGACGAGGGCACAATCTCCTTCGATATGGATTCCGAGCTTATTGACGAGCTGGGCGTTGAGGATATTCTTGTAAAGGATATGCCCGGTCTAATGAATACACTTCACGAGCACGGCGTTTACACAATTGCAAGATGCGTTGCCTTCAGGGATCCTTTTATTGACAGTGTTAAGCCTGAATGGATGCTGAAAAATGCAGATGGCAGCGTGTATGAGGATGCCAAGGAATTTAATTGGATTGATCCAAGAGTTAAGGAAGCCCGCGACTATCTGATCGAGGTTGCGAAGGGCTGTAAGGCAGCAGGTTTTGATGAGGTTCAGTATGACTATGTGAGATTTCCTACCGGAATAAAGGAAGAGGATCTGGGAATCAACGGCTACGGCAGGCGCAGGGCGGTATATGGGTTCGTTCGCTATGCTCACGCTAACCTTAGTGCAGAGAATATCCCCTTATCTCTTGATGTTTTCGGAACAATTATAAATTCTGCCGTTGACAGCAACATTGTTGGGCAGGAGTATTCCTGGCTTTCCATGGACTGCGAGTACCTCTCACCCATGATCTATCCCTCTCATTACTATGAAGGCTCCATGGGAATTGATTATCCGGACCTTCACCCTTATGAGACCATAGATGGTGCGATGAAGAACTCAGATGCGGCATTAAAAGTAGTTAATCCCAAGGGCACACGCAAACAGGCAAAGGTACGTCCATGGCTTCAGGGCTTTACTGCTTCATACCTTAGTAAATACAAGGACTACGGCGTAGAAGAGCTAAAGGACCAGATCAAAGCTGTGAATGATAACGGCGTATATTCCTGGATTATCTGGAATCCTTCATGTAAGTATCAGTGGGATGCTTTTAAATAAAATCCTCACTGCACCTGAACCTTCGCGTGCTGTCCGACGTTCCTTCTCTGGAAATAAGTCCAGTAACGAACCCATGCGGTAGCGCCGCTGAGGAACCATACGATTCCGGAGGAGAGCCATATTCCCATAGCGCCAAAGCCAAGGTAAGAGGTCATGAGAAGCGGAATTGTGAATCTGCCGATAACCTCGATCACTCCGTTGAACAGGGAGAAGAAGGCATCGCCGATTCCTGTGAGCACTCCGCGGACAACGTAGATCATTCCAAGAGCAAGATAGAACAGACTTGTTATCTTAAGTCCATTTGCGCCGAGGGCGATGACCTGCTCATCTGTCACGAACATACTGGTGATGGCTCTTCCGAAGAGTTGCATTGCTACAACAAGAACTGCAGTCAGCACAGCCATGATAAAGAGTCCTGTTTTGTAGCCTGCATATACGCGGTCATTTCTCTTGGCACCGTAGTTCTGCCCGCTGTAGGTTGAAAGTGAAGCGCCGAGAGTCTGGTAGGGCTGGTGGATCAGCTGCTCGATACGGTTTGTTGCTGTAAAAGCTGCTACAACAACAGTTCCGTAGGAGTTGACGATCCTCTGGACTGCCATGGCAGATATCGCGATAAGACTAAACTGAATCGACATGGGTACACCCAGGCGAACGATCTTGTAGGTCATATCGAAGGTTATGGACATGTCTTCCTTACTGAATCTGAAGTAAGGGTTAGTCTTATAAGCGTAAACAGCGCTAAGAAGCACGGAAATGAACTGTGCCAGCACTGTTGCAAGGGCAGCACCCATTATTCCGAATGAAAAGACGCAGACAAAAATGATATCCAGAACAATGTTGATAACTGTAGAAATAATAAGGAAATACAAGGGTGTTCTGGAGTCACCAAGGGCGCGCAGTACTGAGGACAAATAGTTGTACAAAGAGACAAACAAAAGTCCTACGCACATGTAGCGCACATACAAAATGGCGTCAGAAAGAATAAGCTCCGGAGTACCCAAAAGCTTAAGCAGAGAGGGGGCCATCACAAAGCCAGTAACACCAAAAAAGACCGGAACAAGTAGCATTATAAGTCCGGTGTTTACTATACATTTTTTTACATTGCTATCATCATGTGCCCCATAGAACTGGGATACCACGATTCCGCCGCCACCGCCGATTCCGTTGCACAGAGCAAAGAACAGGAAGGTGATGGAAGTGGTTGCGCCTACTGCTGCGAAGGCATCTGAACCGATGAATCTTCCTACGATCACTGAATCAGCGAGGTTGTATATTTGCTGGAAGATATTACCAATCAGGGTAGGTAGTGCAAACAGCAGGATGTGCCTTGCGGGGCTGCCCTTTGTCATATCTGTTATATTATTTTTCATTTTCAAAATCTCCATGAAAACATTTTTCAGTTTAGATGATTATAGTCCCACTGAAAAATAAAAATACTCAGTTGCTGTCATAAAAGTTATCATTTTTTGACATAATTGCACGACATTTGATTGTGTAAGTAATATAATGGTAAATGAGCGGCAACTAAGAAGTAGATGAAAGAGCGATATAAAGGCTTGTATTTATAGAGAATAAGAGCATAGACAGGGTATATAAAGCATGGATTACAGCAATTACGAGATATACGATTTTGATCACTACAGCGCGTTTAACATGGCGACCGGCTACAAGGAGAGAAGCTACCAGATGCACTGGCATTCCTATGGTGAGATTCTGCTTGTTGGTCCCGGAAAAACGAATATATATATGGTCGGAAAAAATACTTATGAGCTTGTGCCGGATGATATAGTCCTGGTGTGGCCTATGGAAATGCATGCGATCGTGGATGCAGACAGGGAAAAGGCGGTGGTTATACAGTTTTCAAACTCTTTCATGAACTCCCTTTTCGACCTTCAGAGGGTCATGCATCTGTATAGAAACCTCCATATTATCTGCGTGGAAGCCCATCCTGAGCTTGCGGCTAAGCTGAAGGTACTTATCGAAAAGATGAGGGATATCTTCTTTTCGGATAATCAGGAAAAGGAGATTAGGTGCTGCATGCTGCTGATGGAATTCATGCTGACGCTCCTTGAGCACAGAAATGAGCTTGCACCCGAGATGGACGAGGAGCCTTACGGCTATGCCGATGACGTGATGCAGCGCATGATAAGGGTCACCGATTATATCAAGAATAACCTCACAGCTGACGATCTCTCCCAGGGCACCATGGCTGAGATGGCAGGAATCAGCAGGGATTATTTTTCAAGGATATTTAAAAATGCCACCGGCATGAACTACAGCAAGTGGCTCAACATGATAAGGCTTGAAAAGGCATCGGAGCTCCTGACAGAGGATGGCAGAACCCTCACGGAGGTCGCCATGTTATCGGGCTTCCAGAGCATCCCCAGCTTTAACAGAGTGTTCCGCGAGGAGAAGGGCATGACTCCCAGGGACTACAGAGCGCTGTTTGTAAGTCAATCTGATTAAAAAACATGGCAGTCCGGAGTCACATTTCCGGATTGCTTTTTTTTACATATTCTGTATTGTATAATTTACATAAAAATAATCAGATACATGGATTTCCCAGAGGTGGAATGAGTATATTAGATTCAGACATAGAGGAGCGTGCTACGGAGGTAATAAAAAAATGGATACAGTTGTAAAAGAGGGATGGTTCAAGTTAAGTCTCCCTGAACAAATGGTTAACATTGGAAATGAAGTTAAAAGAGCAGTACGTTTCGATAAAGATAATGAAAAGAAAAGGAGTTTTATAGAGAAGGCTCTGCAGTATATGGAATTAACAATGAGTGATCCCAAGAATAATAAAGTGCTTCCAGAACTAAGGATGGGAAAGGAAGTACTAGAGGATTATATTGGAAATCATTACTTGAATTACACCAAGGAACAAATAATAGATTATTATTTAAGCTTTGTTTATATGCTTAAAGCATAATAGACAATATATATAATTATGACAAAATTTCAGGAGCAGTACTTTAGGGGATCCTTGATCAGGATTAAGGAAACGTAATGCAAATGACTAAATTGCCATCTGTCAGAAATAAAACGGAGATAATAGCTTAGAAGAAATAGCTGTTATCTCCGTTTTATTTCATTATAATCAATATCCCTGATAGGCGTCGATCAGCTTGTTCAGCTCCTTGTATGGATTGACGATGAGCCGGATTGTGTCGTTCAGCTCAAGTAGCTGGTCCTCCTCGCTGTTCCACTGAGGCCAGTGTGCCAGACCTCCCTCATTGGGATCACCGGTCTTGGCGAAGTTGGTCCAGTAGCTCACCATGAGCTCAGAGAGTGCTTCGTCCTTTTCGCTGTACATTCCGGGATGGCGCCAGAGATTGCCGTAGGCGTAGACCATCTCACCGGCGTGATTGTTGCTTAAGTACTTATTTGTTTTTGTGAAAAAGTACTGATATACAGGCTTTCCCTGCTGCTCCATGTACCTGCTCCATACAAAGTGGCTGTAGGAAAACCAGGCATCACTGTAGATAAAATTGGCACTTCCCTTGGCTTCTCCGCCGGCATCTATGATAAATGCCTCATCGCGGGTTATACTATCTGGAGGAACTACGGCAATAGCCTTTCTTGTGTAGGTTCCAAGAACCGGTACCAGTACCTGTTCGTAGTTGTCGTTTGTAACCTTGGTATCGAGCATGAAGGCATCTGCTTCCTTTAAATTGGAGCCGTTTAAAAGCGCCTGCTCGTGATTTTTGCCCTTTTCGTAGGTGAGGTAGGGCGCTTCCGTTATGGCGTAGCCATCGATGCACATGCTGTCATTTACGGAGCTTGTGGTTATCAGCTTTTTAGCGCTTACCTTTCGGAGATCCTCAATATTTTTAGCCCTGAATTCCTCCATGACTGTCTTGCCCTCTTCAAGAGCTTCCGGCATGGTGCGGAAGGTGTGATAGGGCTTCTTTACAGCAATTCCGCTGCTTTCTGCGATCGCCCTTACGAAAAGTCCCTCAGTCAGAGGAGATACGCACAGCGCATTTACGCTGGAGGAGCCTGCGGATTCACCCGCAATCGTGATGTTATCGGGATCGCCACCAAAGGCGCCGATATTTTCATGCACCCATTTTAGTGCCATTATCTGATCGAGAAGTCCGTAGTCACCGGTGGTTCCATTGGGGGATTCAGCCGCCAGCTCGTCATTTGCCATGTAGCCCAAGACACCAAGTCTGTATGCAAAATTGACCAGGATGACACCCTTTTTAGCGAAACTTTCTCCGCGATATTCCGTATAAAATGACTGGCCTGTGGTGAGGGAACCGCCATGTATGAAAAATACTACAGGGAGCGGTTCACCTGCGTAGTCAGCAGGCGCGAAAACATTCAGATAAAGGCAATCCTCGCTCATGGCATTTTTATACTGATCATCCAGTGAAAACCTGTAATCATGGGTACCAAGAATGCTCGAAAGAGAGGAGAGAAGCGGTGAAGTAACAGGCTGCATTGCCATGGGACCAAAAGTGTCGCAGACTCTTACGCCTTCCCACTTTTCAGAGGCCTCTGGCTCCTTCCAGCGAAGCTCGTCGATTGGCGGCTTGGCGTAGGGGATTCCTGCGAATATCTGAACCCGCTGATCCTCGCTGTACACGCCAGTAAGGTCGCCCTGAGCCACATGAACAACCTCGGTGGCCTTGGGATTTTTATAGGTCACTGCTGGTGTCAGCTTTTCCGGAGGCGCGGTCACCAGATAGTTTATTAAAAGAGTAAGCCCTAAAACCGCTGAAGCTATGACAAGCCTCTTAAAGTTCCACTGGTCCTTCTTTTTCAGGAAAAATCTGACACAGAAAAATGCCGCAAAAAGAAATATACCGACAGCCCATCCTGCCAGTATATTCTTAGATAACTCAAGTAAACATATGTAAATAGCTGCTATTATTATCAGTAAAATCATTTCTTCTCGTCTTTCATGAATTGCATCTTGTTGTCGCCGGCTGCCTTAGGCTGAGCGATGGCAACGCCGATCTGCTCGGCCCTCTTCTTGTCACGCATGCACTGCGGACAGATGGTTCCGAAGTTGGTAGGGGTTCCGCAAACCTGACAGTAGTTTCCCATGATTATCTGCTTCATGCTGGGGTCGTCCTTGTACTGGATGCGGCCCTGCTTTATCCACTCCTTCACCTTGGAGAGAGGGAGATTGAAGTGCTCAGCAACCTGGTAATCCTTGACATCGTTTGCACGGATGTAATCGCGGACATCACAAAAAAGCTCCTGCTCAGCGCACTTTGGACAAAGGTTCTTTTTCGAATCCTTCAGGAGCCTTCTGCCACAATTCAGGCATACCCTGGTCTGCGGCTCATTGTCTTTATGAAGTTTGAGTTTATCACCCTGAAGAGCTTCAAATCTTTTCAGGTTCTTCTCATAATCATCCATACTTATATTTTAAATCGTATAGAATCAAATTTAAATATGTGACAAGCAGTTTATATTTATTTAATGATATTACGGTGTTTTATTTTATTGCATATGATAATACCTCGTGATATACTTACTGAGTTTTGAAAACAAATAACATTGATTTCCTATTATTAATAGTAACAATGTCCAATCAATAGAAGCATTTATGTACGGAGGAAAACCATGAAACAGACAAGAAACGATGTCAGAAACGTAGCAATTATCGCCCACGTCGATCACGGTAAAACAACACTGGTTGACGGACTGCTTAGACAGAGCGGAGTATTCCGTGAGGGCCAGGACGTCGTAGAGCGTGTTATGGACTCAGGCGATATCGAGCGTGAGCGTGGAATCACCATCATGTCCAAGAACACAGCCATCAGCTATAAAGACATTAAGATCAACATTATCGACACACCCGGCCACGCAGATTTCGGTGGAGAGGTAGAGCGAGTTCTTAAGATGGTTAATGGCGTTATTCTTGTTGTTGACGCTTTCGAGGGTGCAATGCCCCAGACCAAGTTCGTTCTTGGTAAGGCCATGGAGCTTAAGCTTCCCGTAATTGTTTGTATAAATAAGATCGATAGACCTGAGGCTCGTCCTAACGAGGTTATTGACGAGGTTCTTGAGCTTCTTCTTGACCTTGGTGCAGATGATAAGCAGCTTGACTGTCCTTTCGTATTCGCATCTGCTAAGGCAGGTATTTCATCAATGTCACTTGATGAGCCCGGAAGCGACCTTAAGCCTCTTCTTGACACTATCATCAACTACATCCCTGCTCCTGTAGGTGATCCTGATGCCAGCACACAGATGCTCATCAGCACAATCGATTACAACGAGTATGTTGGTCGTATCGGTGTAGGAAAAATTGATAACGGTACACTTAAGGTTAACCAGGAGGTTGTTATCGTCAATCACCATGAGCCTGATAGAATGATCAAGACTAAGGTAAGTAAGCTTTATGAGTTTGAAGGCCTTGGCAAGGTTGAGGTTCAGGAGGCAGGAATCGGTGCAATCGTTGCTGTATCCGGTATTTCAGAGCTTAAGATCGGTGATACACTTTGTGCAGTTGATGCTCAGAATGCTATTCCTTTCCAGAAGATTTCCGAGCCTACAATTTCAATGAACTTCATCGTTAATGATTCACCTCTTGCAGGCCAGGAAGGTAAATATGTAACATCACGTCACATCCGTGACCGTCTTTATAAGGAGCTTAACACAGACGTATCCCTCAGAGTTGAGGATACAGATACCACAGAGACCTTCAAGGTTTCAGGACGTGGTGAGCTTCACCTTTCAGTTCTTATCGAGACAATGCGTCGTGAGGGCTATGAGTTCGCAGTAAGTAAGGCTGAGGTTATCTACAAGACCGACGAGAACGGCAAGAAGCTCGAGCCTATGGAGAAGTGCTACATCGACGTTCCCGAGGAATTCTCAGGAAGCGTTATCCAGAAGCTCGGTGAGAGAAAGGGTGAGATGATCAACATGGGACTTGCAAACGGTGGTTACACACGCCTTGAGTTCCTTATCCCTTCAAGAGGACTTATCGGTTACAGAGGTGAGTTCATGACAGATACCAAGGGTAACGGTATCATGAACACAATCTTTGATGGATATGCTCCTTACAAGGGAGATATCTCCTATCGTAAGCAGGGTTCACTTATCTCTTTCGAGACAGGTGAAGCCGTTACTTACGGTCTGTTCAATGCACAGGAGCGTGGACAGCTCTTTATCGCTCCCGGCGACAAGGTTTACTCAGGAATGGTAATCGGTACATCAGGTAAGAGCGAGGACATCGAGGTTAACGTTTGTAAGACAAAGCACCTCACAAATACAAGAACCTCTTCAGCAGATGAAGCTCTTAGACTTGTTCCTCCGCGTATCATGTCACTTGAGCAGTGCATCGACTTCATCGATACAGACGAGCTGCTTGAGGTTACACCTATGACTCTCAGAATCCGTAAGAAGATTCTTGATCCTACTCTTAGAAAGAGAGCAGGCTTCGCTGCTAAAAACAAAAAGTAAAGAATAATAAACAGTGCCCTGGCAGATGCATCTTCACTTCCAGCCTCCGATAAGCTTCGCTTAAATCGGCTGGGCAGTGAACAAACATCCGCCAGGGCTTTTTATTACCCTTTAGACATTAATGAGCTTGTAAAAGACAGGGAAAATGCTGACTTCCAGAAATGGATCAGTAAGTATGCAGAGCGGTTTAAGGATATCTCAGATCTTCAGGATATACCGACAGCGCCCTGCTTCTATGATCCGATTCGTCCGGATTATGTGAGAAAATTCTTCCACGAGATTTTCTTTGGTGTATAAGGAAGTAGCATAAATTATTGTGTCCACAAAATATACTTGACAGTATATTTTGTGACAATTATAATCGTGTCTAATTATTTTCAGAAAATTGGAGGAGCAAAGTATGGAAAAAAGAGAGACGATTGTAAAGGGTTTTTATGCGAAATATCCGGAGGAAAACAGGCTGGATGCTTCCAGGCAGGGACAGGTTGAGTACATAACCACCATGCACTATATCCACAAATATTTAGGTGAAGGCAAAAAGGTTGCCGAGATAGGTGCAGGCACAGGAAGAATTTCTATAGCACTTGCTAACGAAGGCTTAGACGTAACAGCGATTGAATACTCTGATTCCAATTTTGATAAACTCCAAAAGAATGCAGAAGGCATTGATAACATTAAGACATATCACGGTGATGCGGTAAATCTTAATATGCTTGAAGATGAAAGCTTTGATATGACACTTTTGTTTGGACCAATGTATCACCTCTATACAGAGGAAGAGCAGCTGGCAGCGCTCAGAGAAGCAAAGCGTGTAACCAAGAAGGGCGGTGTTATCCTCATTGCATTCATTTCTGTTTATGCGATCATGGACACTAACTATCTGTGTAACCAGTGCG
This sequence comes from Butyrivibrio sp. XPD2002, assembly GCF_000423945.1. Lineage (GTDB taxonomy): Bacteria > Bacillota > Clostridia > Lachnospirales > Lachnospiraceae > Butyrivibrio. The sequence continues at coordinate 202,565 of NZ_KE384114.1, forward strand.
GAACCTTCCAGGAAGGATTTCGTGAGAACTTCACAGAAGATTTCAAAAACAGACATTTCGCGGAGCAGCTTTTTACTGGCTTCGATATTGTTGAATTCGAGGAACTGCTTGGTAAGACACCGCTTGAAATCATAACTACTGCCGCTACGGATGGTGTTCTTGAGCTTGCACAGGGTCGCAGCGACTTTGACTTAGACGGAGAGAATTTTGATAAGTACGTCAAATATCATCTCGCATTTTGTGAAAAGAGAGAGCTTCTAGGTCATTCAAGCCACTTGCTGACTGTATGTAGGAATTAGTAATTAGTTTAAACAATAAGAGCTGATTATCACAGTATGGTGATAGCTGGCTTTTTTTGAGAGGATGAAGTGTGGCGTTAGAAAGGCGTTACACCAGGTTGTGAGAACATTGAATACTGGTTGCCTGCGGGTGTGACGTTCAGGAAGAAGTTACGTCTAATCGCGAACAATTGTTATCAGAGACGCACCAGATGTCGGGAAATTTACAAGATTAAGAATAGTTTTACAGATGGAGTTGAGTCAGGATGCTCTATAATGGGAGCGTAGGATGAACAGTTTTAGAGATGATGGATTTTGAGGATATGCTTGAGCTGATTCCAATGGATGATTTTCATCCAGTTCATTCAAGTTTTAAAGAATTGACTGAACGCTAGCTTTAAATATACGCAATAACGTTAATGTATTTAGAAATCGTTCAGTCTATGAAATGACTTGTTCGCGCGCTGACGTAACGGTCCCCGAATATCAGCCCCCGCAAGCAATCGATTTGGGATATGTTCACGAGTCGACGTATCATCTGCTGACTCTACTCTAATACATATTCAAACCACTCATCATCAACCTGTACAAATCCAACAGAGGTAAACATTCGTTGGCTCTGGGTATTAAATGAATAGATATTGGCTTTGACCTTATCTATTCCTTTTTCTTTTGCAAGCGCAAGCATATCAAGAATGCATCTTCTTCCAATGTGCTTGTTTTGATACTCCTTGCAGATTACGATTGCAAGCTCGGCATTGTCCCTAAGTGAAACATCTCCCACAAGCTTTCCTTGATAGCTGATATAGTAGCAGCACCCATGACTACTGAGGAAATCGTACATGGCATGTAAATTATCAATATCATAAACGTGGTCGATGTTGTCGACCTGCTTGCAGACATCAGGATCCTGATACCAGGGAAGGGACTCCTCATCATTTCTGTAGTACGGAATGAGAGTAACATCTTCGTCGATTACGCGATAGCAGTTAAGCCTGAAAATATCACATCCATCGCGGCATCCATCATATACAAAGCCGTATTTTTGAGCGATGTGCTTTGTGACCTGTTGCTTGGGACTGCATTCTATGATGGCATTTTTTCCAGTAAGTCTTACCTTGTCGCAGAGTATTTCTGTAAGTTTGCAGGCGTAACCTTTTTCCCAGGCGGATTTGTTCAGAATCCATCCTATTTCAATAGAATCCTGCTCGTACTCATGATAGATGACATATCCGATATAGTTCCCATCATTGTCCTCCGCTGCATATATAAGAGGTGTCTCGGTAAGAGCTGCTTCCTTAAGAAAATTCTCAGTTTTTTCAAGATTATATGGCTCTTCAATATATTTCATTACATCAGGATCAGAGATTGTTCCGTAAAGATTCATCAGATCTGATTCAATCATTTTTCTGATATTCATAATTGATCATTTTCCCCAAATATGATTTTTGCCTCAAAATAAGACCTTATTATTATATCTTTTTTTGTATAATAGGAAAGAAGCTAGATCAGGAAGCAGAATATGTAAATAAATAATCACAGGAAAATATTATGACTAGAGAACAACAGAGACAACTGAAAGCATTAAAGATTGCACTACCGAAGATGCTTAAGGAGATTGCGAAAGAAAAGAAGCTCAAGAAAAAAGACGATATGCTCTATGATAAGAAAGGTGATCTGTTCTTCGATTGCTTTCTTTTTGTTTCGGTTAATAGTGCTAATGAATGTATCTGCTCTACAGAAGAGAGGTTTAAGCCTATGTGGCTCGATGATCTTTTTTGGGAGCTTTTTGATATGAAGGAAAACAGCAAGGAACCGGTGTCTCTTAGGGCGACAGGAGCCTTTGCGGTGAGCGGTGCTTCTATATACAAAGATGAGACAATTCTTTCCAAATGGACTGAAGAGGCGCTGCGTGGTGTGGTTGAAAAGTACGTAGATCATTTTTGCGAGAGTATGAAAAATACAGACTATGCGCTGTTCGAGGAAACGATTCACGAAGGATATCATCATGAATTGAGAGCTGCGCTGTATTACCTTCATACCGGGCAGTATCAGAAGGCATTAGATGAAGTTGGAGATCAGAGAGGGTATTTTCACAATGGCGGGCTGGATATCAACGATGCCATAAGGGCGTATGCAAATGCAAATAAATAAAAATATGGCAGTTGAATTCGAACGTTCACGAATTAATAAATGGTATTTTGCAGTTATTTTACGGATTTTTAATAGATTTCCTTCTAAAAATTCGATAAGATATATATAGAGTCACCATGCAATTTAATTCTATTGTCTTTTTCTGAAAAATGGAGAGTGAATTATGTTTGAGAAGTCCATTCTGGTAGTAGATGATGATGATATGGTCCTTATGGTGCTTGAGAGGATACTTTCCCAGGAGTTTAAGGTCTATACTGCTGAGTCCGGCGAAAAGGCGCTGGAGGAATTCGATCAGCATCGGCCTGATATAATTCTGGCTGATTATATGATGCCCAAGATGAATGGCTTCGACATGATGGATAAGCTTCATGAGAAATACGGTCGTGGCATTTTCACGATTTTCATGACTGCAAATGATCAGGAAGATACTGAGATTGAAGTGTACAAGCACGGAGCGCTTGCCTTCCTCAGAAAGCCTATAAAAGCGGATGAGCTCCTGACTACCATCAGATCAAGTATGGATAAGCTCGAGGCAATGAGGAAAAACAGTACACAGTAATAATGTTGAAGTGATAAAGCACCATCCTAGGCAACGGGATGGTGCCTTTTTAGGGAATTATTCTGAAAATTGACGAGCAATTTATTTCAGAGATGGTTCACTGTTTGACAAATTCACTGGAGCTTACGATAATAATTCAGTACTGAAAAGTCAGATTTAAATTATTAGCTGGAGCAAGAATTTTGTCCCAGACTTTATTATCAGAGGTGAAATATGTACGAGGAACTTACACAGCAGGCATCAAAGGTTACTGAAGAATTATGTGAAAAAGCAAAGCTGAAGAAAGGACAGATCCTTGTCATTGGCTGCTCAACATCAGAGGTTTGCGGCGATACTATCGGCACCGGTTCTAATCTTGAAGCGGCAGAAGCAGTTTTTGCAGGAATTTATTCAGTTACACAAAAGCATGGAATTTATCTTGCAGCTCAGTGCTGCGAGCATCTTAACAGAGCCATAATAATAGAGGCTGATGCAGTTCCCGGACAGGATATAGTCAATGTGGTTCCCCAGCCTAAGGCAGGCGGATCCTTTGCAACTACTGCTTACAAGACCTTTGAGCATCCGGTTGCAGTTGAAGAGATAAGAGCTGATGCAGGTCTTGATATCGGCGACACTCTCATCGGAATGCATCTTAAGAAGGTTGCAGTTCCCTTAAGACTTGAAAATAGGGAAATCGGACAGGCACATATCACCGCCGCAAGAGTACGTCCTAAATTCATCGGCGGAATACGTGCAAAGTATGATGAGACATTGGAGTGAAAGAATGTCCCCTCCTTACTGGTTATCCAGTAAAGAGGGGACATGTCAGTTTAAGGACGCCTCTAAATGATTTAATCTGTTATGCCAAAACCTCTATTGTATAGATAAGTATCTCCGTAGATCAGGGTACCATCGCTGTTTTCCTTAACTTCCGGTACATTTACAGGTAGATGCCCCTGCGGTTTGTTTGCACCAAATATTGTTTCCATTGCAGCGATGATATTGGCATTCATAGCCTTCATACCTGTTCCGCTGTCTGTTTTTTCTGTAGGGTCAGTACCAAGCCCGAATCCCATATATGCAAGGACGATAGCATCTGCATCTGTGAAAATAGCAGCATCATAGGGGAGATTTGAGCTTAAGAGTATGAATTTTCCGCCTGCGGCATGAGTATCTTCAATAGCACTCGACACACCAATGTACTGCGGGTTTTCTTTATCAAGAGCGCTGTTATTGTTTGCATAGGAAAGGCCTATTACAATATCCGATGAGGATATTTTTTCCTTCATATCATCCGGATAGTGAAGCTGGACATCTGCTGAAGAATCATAGTAATAATCAATATTTATGTTAGCATCGTCAGCTATATAATTATTTTTTTTCAATTCATTTACTACGTATTGCAAGGTGTTGGCGTCTGTACTCTGTCTTCCCAGAACAAATATATTTTTTGTGTCCTTTGAAACAGGAAGAGTATTGCCTTCATTTTTAACAACAGTAATGGCTTCTCTTGCCATTTTAATTTCCGCATCATGATGTTCCCGAGAGCCAACCGTAGTAATGCTGTCGGCCACCTTTTTTTCAATGTCAGGAGTCTCATCATCATACATTATTCCGTATTTGAGCTTGAGAGTCAGGATACGCGTTACGCTTTCGTCGATTGTGTCCTGACTGATTTCGCCGGATTCAACCTTAGAGGCTATTCCTGATATATATCCATCATAGAAGGCTATTGCTTCTTCGTTTTTCATATCAAGGGGAATCAGCAAAAGATCGACATCGCTGTTGATGACCTCTTTGGCAATGTTTACGCTGTACTCTACATAATTTGTTCCACCCGGAACAATTCCTGAGTTACCTATAGCGTCCATCTCCAGTGCATCGGTGACGACAACTCCGTTAAAACCAAGATCTGTTCTGAGGATATCGGTTATCATTTTGTGGGACATGGTGGCAGGGTAGAAGCCCTTTGTAACACCATCTCCAAAGGTCTTTTCCTCGTCAATCAGAGGATAGGTTATGTGGGCGGTCATTATCATGTCAGCGCCGGCGTCAATAGCAGCTTTAAAAGGTACAAGCTCTGTTTCCTTTAGTTCATCATAGGTCTTTTCCACGGAAGGGGTGCCTATATGACTATCTACATCTGTATCACCATGACCGGGGAAATGCTTGTATGCTGCAATTATATTGCTTTTTTCCAGCCCTTTTACATAAGAGATTCCAAGCGCTGCAACTGTATTGGGGTCATCTGAAAAAGATCTTGTTCCGATAACAGGATTATTAGGATCGCTATTTACATCTATGTCAGGTGCAAAATCAGTATTGAAACCAACAGCTGACATCTCTTCTCCGATAATCATGCCTGTTATTTCTGCATTGTTTTCGGCATCGGAAGTTGCTCCTATTGCCATATTTCCTGTCATACGGGTACCAGAGGTCAGCCTTATTACAATACCGCCTTCTTCATCAACAGATGTCAGATAGGGTATGTGCGTAGAAACACCTTCTATATTTCTGTTGTTCTCCTGAAGGTCATGTAATAGTCTTGTGATCTGCTCGTTTCCGGTAATGTTATGACGAAAAAGGCATAATCCACCGTATTGATGGCGCCTTAGAGCTTCGCTGATTTGGGGAACGGCATTTATATCTGTAATATTTTCTTCGTTCCAGGTGCGGATTGAGGGAATGATCATCTGAGAGATCTTTTCATCAAGAGTCATTGTTTGGACTATTTGTTTTGCTCTGGCTTCAGGTTCCTGGCTTGAAGAATAGCCGGTCAATACAAATGAACCAATGAGTATGGAAAGGACAAGTAACACGGATAACATTCTGGAAAATTTAGATTTCATTTTCTGAATCCTCCTGGGTATTGTACTTTGAACTATATGACAATGATATTTTATCATTTGTGCTGTGACATAAATCATGACCGGCGTTTATTTAATATAATTTTTAGATGATCACCTGACCTTCAAAACCTCCGAATCAGGACTCCCTCAGGCATCTTTCCAACCTTATAGATAGTTTATAGAAATATAATTATTTCCAATTTATCCATGTGCTATCATCAAATTATGGAAGAATCAAAGAAACTGATCGCTTTTATGGGAGGAATGCTCGATCAGGAAAAGAACAGTAACTTTATACGGGAACTTGAAAAAGAGAGTAACAGACAGGGGTATTTCATCATAGCCTTTAGCTTTTCTGAGACTACGGTTTGGGATCAGGACAGGGACAACTGTGAGCTGAAGCTTATCGACTTGTGCTCCCACCTTGATATCAAGGTCATAATTGTGCAGCTTGAGTTCATAAAAAATGATTATCTTGTTGTAGCAATAGAGAAGCTGGGGCAGAGGAAGGGTATACCTGTTATTGTCATGGAAAAATATCTTCCCGGCAGGATTAATATTTCCATGCGCTATAGTGAAGGATTCAAATCAATAGTAAGGCATGTGATAGATGTTCATGGTTGCCGTAATATCAACATGATTGCGGGACCACAGGGAGATCATTTCTCCGAGGATAGAATCAAAGCATATAAAGAGGTTCTGGCTGAGAAAAATATTTCCTTTGAGGAGGGAAGGCTTTTGTATGGTGATTTCTGGGACAGACCTGCAAGAGAAGCCACAAGGTGCTTCATAGAATCCGGGGATAAGATAGATGCCATTGTGTGTGCAAATGATGCTATGGCCATAGCATGTGCGGATGAGCTGAGAGCCTTGGGATACAGGGTTCCGGAGGACATTATTGTTACCGGTTTTGACGGAATAAAAAGCGGTCTGTTTAATGTGCCATCAATATCCACGGTTGCCCCTGACTATGAGAGTGAAGCAAAAAAAGTCATCAGCCTTATTAAGGACCACAAGGACTCTGACAATGCAACAAGTCATGATGTGGATTTTAAACTTAAGCTTAGGAACTCATGTGGCTGTAGCAGAGCAGAGGATATATTGTCTCTTGAGGATATAAATGTGCTCTCAAACAGCTATGCTGATGTAAACTGGGCAGTTAACAGTATTAACAACCTTATGGCTGAGGCAGCAGTACTGGAAACACTTTGTGACCTGTCAAAAACGATTACCACTACTTTGTGGCTTTGGAAGAGACAATTCCAGTTTGTAGGAGTGTTCTCGGATCTTTTGGCCCCTGAAATTGAAGGAATAGGCAACCACAGATATATAACCATGTTCAGGTCTGAAAAAGGCGAGCGTTCCGGAATAGGAACCTCCTATGACGAGGCGGAATTTATACCGGGCTTTGAGGATATCATAAACAGTGCTGAGTCGAATCTTCTTTTAGTGCGTCTTCTTCACGCAGGAAATCAGGTCTTCGGTTATCTTTGCTATGGCATAAAGGATACCACAAACAGGGATATCAGAAGATGTGAAGAGTTTGGAATGTTCCTGTCTTCATCCATAAATGCAGTAATTGCCAACAGGAACCTTGCCAGGATGCGCCACGAGATAGAGCAGGTATCTGTTTTGGATTACCTTACAGGTATCTATAACAGAAGAGGCTTCATGGCAGAGCTGAAGAAAATAGTGGAGTCAACCAATAATTACGGAAAGTATCTGACCATTTTTTCCATAGATATGGACAGACTAAAATATATTAACGACATGTTTGGACATGCTCAGGGTGACTTTGCAATAAAGAGTATGGCTGAAGCAATAAAGCATTTTTCTTCAAGAAACGGAATCTGCGCCCGCTATGGCGGAGATGAGTTCGCCTGCGCAATTATCACTGATACGGATGTGAATTTGTCTGCTGAAACAGTGAGAAGCAGACTTGATGTTTTCCTTATGGCAAAGGAAAGTGTTGCTGAAAAAGAATATAAAATAGCCGCCAGCATTGGAAGCGCCGGAGGTGTAATAAATAATACAATCGATGTCCAGAGTCTCATGGACATAGCTGATGAAAAGATGTATGCGGATAAAAATGAAAGAAAGCAAGCCAGGAAGTGAGTCAGGGGGGCAATCCATATATCGCGTATAAAAAAGCAGGAGTTTTTGATGCTCCTGCTTTTTCTTAAATTACTTATTGATTGCTTTAACAAGCTTTGTCACAATAATATTTCTTTTAATACCTGCAACAAAAGTGCTGGCTTATCTGTTATAAGAATAGTAAACTAATCAAGCACGGAGGAAGGCATATTATGAGAAGAATAATATTGATAATGCTAACAACATGTATGTTTTTGAGTGGATGTAGTGCTATAGACAAAAAGGAAAAGCCTGCTGATGCGGAAGAGAAAACTGTTGAAGAAACCAATCAGAATGATGAGCCTGCAGCGGATGTAGCAAATGTTGCAGAATCTGAAGTGATTGCAGATGAAAACACAGATGACGGAGATGTTAAGGATGTAAATGACGATGATCCCGATAAGGAAACGGAATCATCTGATAGTGATACTACTGCTTCCATCCAAAATGAAATCGCTGAGATCGAGACAAAATACCAGGAGTATGAAGATCTTGACTGGGCTAGTATGCCCCAACAGCCAGCAAACATCACAACGTACGAGATGTATAAGCTTTGGGATGATGAACTAAATTCAATCTGGAGCAGGTTGGTGGAAGAGGTGACTCCCGAGAAGAAGGAAGAATTACTAGCTGATCAGCGTGAATGGATAAAGAAAAAAGAAGCAAGTGTTAAGGCTGCCGGAGAAGAGGCTGAGGGCGGTACACTTCAGCCACAGCTTGAGAATGGAACAGCCTGCAGATATACAAGGAAAAGGGTATATTATTTAGCTTCTGAACTCGCTGCTGCTAGAGGAGAGAGCTTTAAAACTCCGGTAAAAGTTGAAGAGAGCTTTGCTGATTTTGACCTCAGCCTGGATGAGGTGTTTTCTAAGTTTGAGGGGCAGTGGATTTTTGATGTGGACAGAGGTGCCTGCATAGGTGTAGAAAAGTCGCAGGAAAGCCCCTATGCGCCTGAAGGAAGTACCTGGACGGTATGGGTTACAGGAGGCGACATTATTTCAGACCTGGATGTAATTGATTATACGGATACTACAATAACCTTTTATAGGAACAATACCAATTTTGATTCGTATTATATACTTCGATTCAACTTGGAAGGCGGCGTTGAGATGGCATACGGAAATTCACTGGAGGCCATGGATGATGTGATTGTATCTTATTGATATCTTATAACGCGCTATGGAGATATGTTATGAATAAGAACAAAAAGGCTGGGATTGAATTATTAAAATCGTCTCACCAAAACTCCTTCTGCGCTGCCAACACAGCCGCTGCTTAGAAGGAGTTTTTTTATGCCTCGCTGTAGGGAAGTATCCTCGGGAAGATCTGCGAACACAACTGTATTCCTTTGTCCGCCTGCGATGTGGAAAACCCACTCAAGAAAATCCATGGCATCAGGAAATTCTTCCTCAATATCAAAGGCATTCTGAAAACGGATAATATTGGAATCCTCTTTTAAAAGTGTCTTAAGCTTTGGCGCCAAAAGCCAGCTCTCACAGCGGATGGCGCTGTTTTCTTTTTCCGGAAAATACTTAGCAAAAAACTCCTTAGCCATATCCAGTGACATATTCAAGGGGGCGGATTTCATGACCGCATCAGAGGGAATGTGTAGGTAAAGATTTTCATTACCATCTATGATTTCGTATTCCAGTTCGCCGATTCTAAACAGTTTGGCGTTCACCTGCCTGGTGGTCCAAAAATCTCTGTCGAAGCCGTAGTACCCGTAGGATACGAAGTGCTCATGGACAAATCTTGAAAAGCATCCAATGGTAGCTATGAAAATATCCTCAGGGAACCTCTGCCAGGAGCCGTTCAATCTATTCTCCACGGAATTTACAAGGTGATCGGTTAAAATTTCAAGCCCTGGAATTGATGCAGATGTATTATCATCTCCAGCATTTTCAAAGCATAACAAAACAGCATCAGTAACCTCGCCCGGCATACTGATGTCCTCCAGCAGCTTTCTTAATGAATTTTCTAAATTATATTTTTCGCTCATGCTCTTATGGTAAGATAAGAATAGAGCTAAGTCAAACGGTGTAACGTCAGTAAAAGAACAAAATATTGCTGATAAGTCATATATAAAACAGGGGGGAGAAAAAGTGAGTATACAAAGGCTTCGCGAACTTGGAGTTATGATCGACTGTTCCAGAAATGCAGTTGTTAAGCTTTCTGCGCTTAAGGACTTTATAAAGATATGCGCTGATTTTGGATACGACTACGTCGGGCTCTACACCGAGGATACCTTTGAGGTGACAGACGAGCCTTATTTTGGATATCAGAGAGGCCGCTATACTCAGGCTGAGATAAGGGAAGCGGACGAGTATGCAAAGAGTCTCGGTCTTGAACTTCGTCCTTACATTCAGACCCTTGCCCACATAAATCAGATAGTCGACTACGCCGATTATATTGATCACATCGATCTTGAGGATATTTTGCTGGCGGGGGATCCGCGAACGGAGCGACTTCTTGAACATATACTCTCTACAGTTTCCAAGACCTATTCCACGCGAAAAGTGAATATCGGAATGGATGAAGCCCACATGGTGGGGCTCGGAAAATATCTCGACCTTCACGGATATCAGAACCGCGTCGAGATATTACTTCAGCACCTCGATATGGTGGTTAAGCTATGTAAAAAGCATGGACTTCAGCCGCAGATGTGGAGCGATATGTTTTTCAGACTTTTATCACAGGGTGGTTATGGTGCAGAGGATGAGGAGTCTGCAAAGAAGCTGACGGAAAGCTTTGCAAAAGAGGTGAAGATCCCTGAGGGACTGGAGCTGGTTTACTGGGATTATTATAGTACAGCACCCGACCACTACAAGAGGATCCTTGCTCAGCACAAGGTGATGACAGACAACATTTCCTTTGCAGGCGGTGCATGGCGCTGGATGGGATTTACGCCCTACAATGATTACAGCATTCACGCTACACAGGCAGCTATAAACGCATGCCTTGAAATGGATGTGGATTCCTGCGTTATGACAATGTGGGGAGATGACGGGACAGAGTGCAGCATGTATGCTGTTTTACCTGTTCTGTACGAGGCAGCAAGGCTTGGCGGAAAACTCCCGGATAAAGGAGCCCCGGAGGAACTTTTCGAAAACGTAACCGGCTACACCACCGAGGATTTCATGCTTCTTGATATCGCGAACCCTGGCAGCAGGGGAGAGAAACGAAACCAGCTATCGAAGATACTTTTGTTCAACGATCCGCTTCTTGGAATATATGACAGCCTTGTTCCAGATGCTGTTTCGGATTATTATAATAGAGCTGCAGATAAGCTTTTTGCAGTTATGAAAAATGGCAGCAGAAGGTTTGACCAGGTTTTCGAAATGCAGGCGCAGCTTTGCAGCGTCCTTTCTTTGAAGGCAGACCTTGGAATAAGACTTAGAGACGCATATCAAAATAGGAAAACAGACACTCTGACAGATATCTGTAATAACGTCATTCCTGAACTCATCAAAAGGCTTGACGCTTTTTATGAAGCATTTAAGAGTCAGTGGATGCTGGAAAATAAGTCCTTCGGCTTCGAGGTGCAGACCATAAGAATCGGCGGACTGAAGCAGAGGCTGATCGACATTCAAAGTTATCTTGAGGATTATTTAAGCGGAAAGCTGCAGACCATAGAAGAGCTTGAAACCAAGGCACTACCAGTGGGCTATGCACTTCATGGTGAAAGTATTGATTCACCTGAATATAACAGATATCAGAAGCTTGCCACCACCTCCAGACTGACCTGGTGATAAGAATATGAATAGTAGAAATAAGCGACCTGCATCAAAGCAGATCGCTTAATTTTTTACCATAGAAAAAGTCTTTTTCCATTTCATAGAACTCTGACCACATTGAAAGAGTTCTGCATTTATCCTTGCGCTCGCATTCGTTGGCATTTTTCTCCAGGCAGACTACGGGAGAAAAGGTGCCTTCCATAAGCTCAATTATCTCACCGACGGAATAATCACCGGGGTCCCGTAAAAGCTTGTAGCCGCCGTGTTTTCCGCTTGCTCCTATAATAAGTCCTCCCTTAACCATTTCCTTGGCAATGATCTCCAGATACTTTTTGGAAATAACCTGTCTCTCTGCAATATCTTTAAGAGGTATATAAACATCGCTGTTCTGCTGGGCCAGATCAATCATGACTCTGAGCGCATATCTTCCTTTTGTTGAAAACATAAATCTCCTCCTTATACATTTGACCTTTATATAAATAATAAGTTATAAGGCATATTCCTGTGGATTATGCTTTGCTTATAGCAGGTGAAAACTAAAGCTTATAGTAAAACATATTGACATAGTAGGTAAATAGATTGTATCATCATTTTCAACAAAAGCAAGCAGCAAAAAGCAAACTGCAAAAGCTTTAAGCCAAAAAATAATTGGTAAAAGAGAGGAGAATTTTACTATGAAAAAGAATCTACTTACAAAAATGGGAACACTTGTTATATCAGGAGCGCTTATCGCATCTTCACTTGCAGGTTGCGGAGCAAAGGCTGATTCATCTGACAGTGCATCAGCAGAAACAACAATTACAGAGGAAGAGACAGCAACAGCAGATGCTGCTGAAGAAACAAGCGAAGCTACAGAAGATGCAACAGAGGATACAGCAAAGGTTTACAGAACACTTGATGAGATCAAGGAGAGCGGAACAATCAACATCGGAGTATTTTCAGATAAGAGTCCCTTCGGTTACGTTGATGAAAACGGTGAGTACGCAGGCTACGACGTATACTTCGCAGAGAAGATCGGTGAGGACCTTGGCGTAGATATCAACTATGTATCAACCGAAGCAGCTAACAGAATTGAGTATCTTCAGACCGGTAAGGTGGACATCATCCTCGCAAACTTCACGGTTACTGAAGAGAGAGCGCAGGAGGTTGATTTCGCACTTCCTTATATGAACGTAGCACTTGGCGTTGTATCACCTTCAGACAAAGTGGTTGAGAGCCTTGACGATGTTACAGCTGATGATCAGATCATCGTAATTTCAGGAACAACAGCTGAGACATATCTTGAGAAAAACTATCCCGATATCAAGCTTCAGAAGTATGATGCATACGCAGAGGCTAAGACAGCCTTCGAAAACGGCAACGGGGTTGCATGGGCTAACGACAATACAGAGGTTATTGCATTTTCACTTGAGAACGAGGGCTACACTGTAGGAATTCCTTCACTGGGTGATGCAGACACAATCGCACCTGCAGTAACAAAGGGCAATGAGACACTTCTTACATGGCTCAACGATGAGATTGAGACAATCGGTAACGACAACTTCTTCCATAAGGATTACGAGGCAACACTTCTTGATACCTACGGAGCAGATTATGAGAACACTCTTGTAGTAGAGGGTGGCAAGGCAGAGTAATCATGGATTTAAACGTGCTCAAATCATACATACCACTATATAACGAGGCACTACTCCTTACTGTTAAAATAGGCTTTATCGGTATCCTGACAGCTTTCGCCATAGGGCTGTCAGGGGCCTGGGCCATTTATTTTAAGATTCCTGTTGTGAAAAAAGTGCTGACAATTTACATAGAACTATTCAGAAACACTCCGCTACTGGTTCAGCTTTTCTTTATCTATTTTGCATTGCCAAAGCTTGGACTTAAGATTTCAGCGGAGCTTTGCGGCATTTTAGGACTTGGACTCATCGGCGGAGCCTATATGATAGAGACCTTTAGAAGCGGTCTTGAGTCCATAGATAAGGTTCAGAGTGAAAGCGCTCTTTCTCTTGGGATGACGGAAGGCCAGGTCTTTTTTGACATAATACTTCCTCAGGCGTTCTCGGTAAGCATGCCGGGAATCATGGCTAACGTTATATTCCTTCTTAAGGAAACTTCAGTATTTTCGACGATCAGCCTGATGGATCTTATGTTCACAGCCAAGGATCTCATAGGAATGTATGCAAAGACAATTGAATGTCTGTTTTTACTTGTAGTTTATTACCTGATAATGCTGCTTCCTGTATCAATACTTGGATCGATCATAGAGAGGAGAGTGCGATATGCAGAGTTTGGGGATTGATGTGCTTTTTAAAGGCACCAATATGATAAGGCTCCTGAAGGGACTCTGGGTGTCGGTGGAGATAAGCCTGATATCGGTTGCCATAAGTATTGTTCTGGGACTTATCGTGGGAGTGCTTATGACAGCGAAGAACAGGATTATACGACTTTTCTTCAGAGTATATCTTGAGATAGTCAGGATAATGCCTCAGATGGTACTTTTATTCATTGTCTATTTCGGAACGACCAGAGTGTTTGGTATGAACATTTCTGCGGAGCTTTCCGCGATCATAGTTTTTGTTTTCTGGGGAACTGCAGAGATGGGAGACCTGGTAAGAGGATCTATAAAAAGCATACCAAGAATTCAGTATGATTCAGCATATGCGCTTGGCATGGATAAATTTCAGGTGCATTTTTTCATAATATTTCCGCAGACAATAAGACGACTTATTCCGCTATCCATAAACCTCGTCACAAGAATGGTTAAGACCACTTCACTTGTGATGATGATCGGAATCGTTGAGGTTTTGAAGGTGGCGCAGCAGATAATCGAGGCCAACAGAAAAGCTTCTCCCAATGCAGCATTTGGGATTTTCGCAGTTGTGTTTTTGTTATATTTCCTGGTTTGCTGGCCGATTAGCAGATTTGCAGTAAAGCTTGAGAAAAGGTGGGCGTAAGATGAGCGAGCTCGTTAAAGTAAAACATTTACATAAAGAATTCGGTAACAACGTAGTTTTAAAGGACATAAATCTCTCCGTGAAAAAAGGAGAGGTCGTGGTTATTATAGGTCCTTCCGGCTGCGGTAAAAGTACATTCTTAAGGTGCCTGAACGGTCTTGAGGAGATTCAGGGCGGCGTAGTCACGGTGGACGGACTTCCCGTTGAACCTGATAAAAAGGACATCAGTAACATTAGGCAGAAAATCGGGATGGTTTTCCAGTCCTACGATCTTTTCCCGCATAAGACGGTGCTTGAAAATACAATTCTGGCTCCAATTAAAGTGCAAAAGAGAATAAAGGACGACGCCATAAGAGAGGCTCTTGAACTTCTTGATAAGGTGGGACTTGCAGATAAAAAGGACTATTATCCGAGACAGCTCTCCGGCGGACAGAAGCAGAGAGTAGCAATTGTCAGGGCTCTGCTCATGCATCCGGATGTTCTTCTTTTTGATGAAGTAACTGCTGCTCTCGATCCTGAGATGGTTCACGAGGTTTTGCAGACCATGCTGGAGCTTGCAAAGTCAGGTTCGACCATGATAATTGTTACACACGAGATGGCCTTTGCAAAAGCAGTGGCAGACAGAATCGTATTTTTTGACAAGGGAGAGATTGTTGAAGAAACGAGGGATGTTAAGGAATTCTTTGAGGAGCCAAAGACGGAGAGGGCGAAGAGATTTTTGAAGACCTTTGCGTATGAGTGATTCTCCTTGCCCTCCCCTCGGGGCGCCCATCGTCCGGGAGACGATGGTTTTGCGCGGACATAAATCGCCTGATGAGGGGATGGCCCATTTAGTGAACTAAGTCACTCAGCTTCTTTCCAAAGAAAAAATCATGCTCTATCTGGGCAAATTCCTTCCACATAGGAAGGGTAGGACAGGATTCCACACGAGGACAATCCTCGGCATCGGGAAGAAGGCATGCTATAGGAGCTATGGGGCCTTCCATAATTTCAATAATTTCACCGACAGTATATTCTTCAGGGGATCTGGTAAGGGCATAGCCGCCATGCTTTCCGCTTGTAGCAGAAATCAGCTTTGCTTTTACCAGGTCCTTTGCAATTATTTCCAGATATTTTTTTGAAACGCCTATTCTCTCGGCGGTGTCTTTTAACGGTACAAGCTCTTCAGAATGCTGCTGCGCCAGGTCTATCATGATTCTGAGAGCATATCTTCCTTTTGTTGAAAACATAGTAACCTCCGTGGATTATTTTTTCGAATACTTGCTAATTATTACTTCGACCGCCTTAAATGGTGGTTATGGAATTGTATTCACCTATTATTCTATAGGGTAAGTGTAAAAGAAACAATGTGTATTTTTCACAATTCGAACTGGTTATATAAAAAGTATTAAAATTGACTATATTTATATAATCAGAGATGCTGTATAGTGGCACATAAGTTATTAAAAACAACAGGAGACATATATAAGGTATGAAGGTTGCAGCAATTAATGATTTATCAGGATTTGGAAAGTGCTCGCTTATAGCTGATATTTCAGTTCTGTCGTCTATGGGAGTAGAGGTCAATCCGGTGCCGACGGCACTCTTTACGGCACAGACAGGTTTCCATTCATTTTACATGCATGACACTAAGGACATGGTAAGGCATTGCACAGAGGAATGGAAAAAAATGGAGGCGGAGTTTGATGGAATCCTGACCGGTTACATTCCCTACGAAAAAGAAGCAGATTACGTTCTTGATTTTGTGGAGACGTTCAATAAAAAGGAAACAGTTTTGCTGGTAGATCCCGTCATGGGAGACAGAGGAGAGTGTTATTCAAACTATTCCGACGGACTACTATCCAGGATAAAAAAGATGGTATCGATAGCAGATATTATCACTCCGAATCTCACAGAGTTGTGCATACTTGCAGGAGTCGATGCTGCGCAGATTGTTCGGGATACAGCTAAAGGAAATCATCTTAAGAAAATCGAGAACATAGCAAATAAAGTTAGAGCACATGATAAGCAGAGCGTGGTAGTTACAGGCATTTTTATAGAGAATGACAAGCTGTGCAATATGGTGGTCCATGAAGGTGGAACAAACATAATAGAATGCAGCTACAACGGACGGGGGTATTCCGGAACAGGAGATCTGTTTGCAGCATCGCTTCTCGGAAATGTCCTGAATGGGAAAAACATAACGGATGCCGTTTCAGACACTACTGAGTTTATAAACAAAGCAATATCAGCAACAAAGGAAGAGGACGGAAATTATGGAACCGGGTTTGAGAAGATTCTGGGGAATTCAAATTTTTGAGCCTGAGAATTTCTGCAGATGTGATACTTCTAAGACAAAACAGTCATGGCTTATCTCATGACAAAACATAAGGAGGAGAGACACTATGAAAAAAGACAACATTAACTCAAAGACAAGACTTATGGCCTACACAGGAGTTCTTGCGGCACTTACCACCATTTTCACTGCGTACATTTTCCATATACCGGTTGGCGTAAATGGCGGATATGTACACTTTGGTGACACCGTGATTTACCTGGCAGCAGCACTGCTTCCTACGCCTTATGCGATGCTGGTTGGCGCAGTTGGTGGAGGACTTGCAGATCTTCTTACAGCTCCCATGTGGACTATAGCAACCGTGATTATTAAGATGCTGATTGTTCTGCCATTTACAAGTCGCAAATCATCACTTCTTAATAAGCGCAATATGGCAGCTCCGATCATTTCCTTTTTCATTTCAGCAACCGGATATTACATAGCTGAGATGTTGCTTTTCGGAACAAAAACAGCCATCCTCTCAGCCTTTGCGGGAAGTTTTGTTCAGTCAGGAGGAAGTGCACTGTTTTTCTATATAGCTGCGGTAGCTTTTGATGGAGTTGGTGTTAAGAAGACAATCTTTGAATATTGAGTTTTAACCGGAGGAGAATGAAAAAATGGCAGACATTTTATATACATACAAGAATTCAGTGTATGCAAACATAACAAACAAATGCAATTGCAGATGCACCTTTTGCATACGATTTCAGAAGGATGGAGTAGGGAGCTCCGATACACTGTGGCACCAGGTAAATCCTTCTAAGGAAGAGGTGCTTGATGCGATAAGAAATTATGATTTTACAGGATTTGATGAGCTTGTGTTTTGCGGATATGGGGAGCCAACCTGTGAGCTGGACATTCTATTGGATGCAGCAAAATTAGCTAAGGAGGAGAAGTCACTTAAGACCCGCCTCAACACCAACGGACTTGGCAATGAGCAGAACGGAAGAAACATAGTTCCTGAGCTTGCAAAAGTAATTGACAGTGTATCAATCAGTCTTAATGCTCCTGATTCTGTGAAATATCAGGAAGTCACAAGACCTCAGTATGAAAGCGGTTTTGAAAAGATGATTGATTTTGCTACCAAATGCAAGAAGCAGATAAAGGATGTAAAGTGGTCAATCGTCGATGTTCTGCCGGAGGAAGACATTGAGAAATGCAGGCAGCTATCTGAAGATACCGGCGTGGAGCTTAGGATACGACACTTTAGTAAATAAATTCATGGACACTCAGTAATCATCATGATAAGTTCATGAGTGTCAAAAATAGATACGTGGACACTAGATAACTAATCAGATAGATTATCGAGTGTCCATTTTGCTTTGTTTTGATGAATTCCAAACTGAGAACGGAGGAGTGTCAGCTTAAGAAAGATAGCATACTCGCGTCAATTTGAGAAATAGAAGGCACACATGTTAAATTTACTCGGATAAAGTGATTATATTCACCCATTGACAGGGTAGGTGAATAGAGATATCCTTTTAAACAATTGCGAAGACAGATGGACATGCAAGTACGGTCGCCTGGCATATGCTTTTGCGGTGAATAAAGGTTTTACGGCAAGGTAAAACTAAAACTTATATTTGCCTATAAGATTAGTATGCTTTACGCGAAAGACAATGTACCGCATAATCTGTATAAATTTAGAGCAGAGAGCAACAAGCTCAATCTCTATAGGGTTTTTAGATAAGAGGAGAGATGACTATGGAAAAGGATGATGAAAAGATCTGGGAAGAAATCAAAAAGCAGGTTTCGGAAGTAAAGTATGGAACGGTTCTTATAACGGTACACGATGGCAGGATCGTGCAGCTTGAAAAAAGCACAAAGGTTAGATTCTAAAAAGACGCTGTCCGGCAGCGTTTGTCTATAAGGGAGATTATTCACATGGCTAGATCAATTGAAGAACTTGAAAAAAACCACCCTTGCTTTGGTGGGTGCAAATTTAACGCAGGAAGAATTCATCTTCCGGTGAGTCCCGGCTGTAACATAGCCTGCAGATTCTGTGACAGAAGCATAAACGATGTGGAGCAGCGACCGGGAGTTACATCTAAAGTAATATCCCCTGATGAAGCAAATGATTTCATAGGAAAGGCAATAGAACTTGTACCGAGTATCAAGGTTGCAGGAATTGCAGGACCGGGAGATACACTGGCAACCGACTATGCGCTTCAAACCTTTGAAAAAATCGGCGAGGCACATCCGGAGCTTCTTAAATGTATGAGTACCAATGGTTTACTTCTAAATGAGAGAGCACAGGAAGTCATAGATGCAGGTGTTGATACTCTTACGGTTACGGTTAACGCAGTAGATCCGGAGATTGAGGCTAAGCTCAATGATTACATCATCTATCACGGTGAGAAGATCGAAGGAGTAGAGGCAGCGAAGATTCTTATTGAAAATCAGTTAAAGGGAATCAAAAAGGTTGCTGATGCGGGAGTCACAATAAAAATCAACACAGTTCTTGTTCCCGGAATCAACGATCATCACATTAGTGAGATCGCAAAAACGGTGAAGGAAGCAGGGGCTATCATCTACAACATCATTCCTCTTATTCCTCAGCATAAGCTTAAAGATATTGAAAGACCTACCTGCGAACTTCTTGAAAAGGCCAGAGAGGATGCAGAGCAGTACATCAAGGTATTCAGGCACTGCGCTCATTGCCGTGCAGATGCTGTGGGAGTTCCGGGAGTATCCGAATACAGCAAGCTTGTTTATCAGAACAGACTGAATGTCAGAAGCACCTTTTCACATGGATAAAAAGTGAGGTTCATCAATGGGAAACGCAGTATATCGCGTGGCAATTGCATCTACGGATAACAGATATGTTGATCAGCATTTTGGAAGAGCGGAGAGCTTTCTCATCGTAGATGTGGATGAGGACGGCAACTACGAAGAGATAGAGCAGAGATTTGTTATTCCTGTCTGCAACGGTGGAAGTCATGATAACGAAAAATTAAAAAAAGGCGTTGAAGCGCTTCTTGATTGCAACTTTGTACTTGCAGCGAAAATCGGACCGGGAGCTTCCTACGAGCTGAAGGATCACGGCATTGCATCCTTTGAAATGCCGGGAGAAGTCGGGGACTCGCTTTACAGGCTGGACGGATATATAAAACTGCTGGAAGAGATGGGCGGAGTACTGGCATAGAGATTTTGAAGACAGAGCATCTGCAAAATTTTGAAAACTGCGTACTGAAACATTGAGAGGTTGTTGTATGGGGAAATATGATTTTGACAAAGTAATCGACAGAAAAGGAACAGCCAGTCTGAAATTCGACTTTGGAATGCAGCGAATGGGCAGAACCGACCTGCTTCCACTGTGGGTTGCGGATATGGATTTTAAGCTTCCCGATGAAATCATAAGTGATCTCAGAAAGCGTGTAGATCATGGAATTTTCGGATATACGGATCCATGTGAAGAGTATCACGAAGCTGTATACAAATGGTTTAAGGATCGGCATGGTCTGGAGATTAAAAAGGACTGGACTACGGTTGTTCCGGGAGTGGTTTATTCCATTGCCATGGCAATAAAGGCTTATACATATGAGGGAGACAGCGTGATAATTCAGGAGCCTGTCTACTATCCCTTTAAGGAAACAATTCTTCTAAATAAAAGAAAGTGTATAAACAACCAGCTCGTAAACAGAGACGGACATTATGAAATCGATTTTGATGATTTTGAAAAGAAGGTAAAGGAAAACAATGTAAAGCTTTTCCTTCTGTGCAGTCCGCATAACCCTGTAGGAAGAGTGTGGAAAAAAGAGGAGCTGAAAAAGCTTGGTGATATCTGCCTTAAATACAATGTGATCATTTTTTCGGATGAGATACACGCGGACTTCATTTATCCGGGATATAAGCATATATCATTTCTAAAGCTTGGTGAGAAGTACATTAAAAATCTTGTGATTGGAACATCTCCCAGCAAGACCTTCAATATGGCAGGACTTCAGGTTGCTAATATCCTGATTCCGGATAAGACATTGAGAGATGCGTTCAGAAGAGAGAATGAAGCAGCTGGTTACAGTCAGCCCAATGCGATGGGACTTGCCGCAACCATATCCTGCTTCAGGAAGGGCGGAGAATGGGTTGATGAATTAAAAGAATATCTCACCGGGAACCTTGCATTCGTAAGAGATTACCTTGAGAAAAATCTTCCTGAGGTCAAGCTCATCGAACCTGAAGGGACATATCTTATATGGCTCGATTTTTCAGAGGTGACAGATGACTATCACGATTTAAAGCACCTCGTAGTTGATGAAGCAAAGCTCTGGCTGGACGGTGGAATAATCTTCGGAAAAGAGACAGCCCTGTTTGAAAGAATAAATATAGCAAGTCCGCGAGTTGTGATAAGGACAGCGCTAGATAGCCTGCACAGGGCTATAGAAGCAAGAAAAAAATAACAAAAAGACTGACCTAAGAAAACCACAGCAAGTAGTAGCCAATTAGGTCGAAGGTCGGAGGAGTAAGTTATGGATTGCAATGGATGCAATAAGTGTACAGAAGTGCATTGCAGCATAGATACAAAGTGTCAGCAGCTGGACAGAAATCTTATGGATCAGTGGGGAGCCATAAGCTTTCCAATATATCAGACAGCTACCTTTGCGCATCCGGGTCTGGGGGAGAGCACCGGATACGACTACACAAGAATGCAGAATCCGACAAGAAAGCAGCTAGAATCGATAGTTGCATATCTTGAAAACGGAAAAGACGCAATGGCCTTTGCCAGTGGAATGGCAGCCATAGCAGCCGTCATGGAGCTGTTTAAGCCCGGAGATCATTTCATCATCGATTCGGATCTCTACGGCGGAAGCATAAGACTTTTCAACGAGATAAGTAAAAAAAATGGTCTTACATATTCAGCGGCCAATCTTAGCAGCGATGATGTGACACCTTTTATAAATGAAAATACAAAAGCGATATATCTTGAGACTCCGACCAATCCGATGATGAATGTAACGGATCTTGAGAAGCTTTCGAAGATAGCGAAGGAAAAGGGACTGCTTTTAATAGTTGATAACACCTTCCTTTCACCGTATTTTCAGAATCCACTGGATTTCGGAGCAGACATAGTTGTTCATTCTGGAACAAAATTCCTGGGAGGACATCACGACACGATAGGCGGTTTCCTTGTTGTAAAGGACGAGGAGCTGGATGAAAAACTGAGGTTTATCTATAAGACAACAGGCGCAGGGCTTAGCCCATTTGACAGCTGGCTGATTCTTAGAGGAATAAGAACGCTTGCGGTAAGACTTGAGAGAGCCCAGCAAAACGCTCTGGCTCTTGCAAAGTATTTACAGACAAACGTGCATGTGACAAAGGTGATCTATCCCGGACTTCCGGAGCACCCAGGCTACGACATCATGAAAAAACAGGCAAGAGGCTTTGGTGCGATGGTTACCTTCGAAGTGGATTCGGTAGAGTTTGCACACTCAATACTAAACAACGTGCAGCTCATATATTTTGCGGAGAGCCTTGGAGGAACAGAGACACTTATAACCTATCCGGTGACACAGACGCATGCGGATGTTCCAAAGGACGTTCTTGAAAAGAACGGAATAAACGACAGAGTCTTAAGACTTTCAGTCGGAATAGAAGGAATTGCAGATCTTATCTGTGAGTTTAACAGAGTATTTGCGATAGCCAAAGAAGAAGCGAATTAAGAAAATTCAACATAAAGAAAGAGGAGATGAAAAAAATGGCAGAACTGAGACAAATTGCAATCTATGGAAAAGGTGGAATCGGTAAGTCCACAACAACACAGAACCTGACAGCAGGACTTGTTGAGCACGGGAAAAAAGTAATGGTTGTAGGATGCGACCCTAAGGCTGATTCAACAAGACTCTTACTTGGTGGTCTTGCACAGAAAACTGTTCTCGACACCATAAGAGAAGAGGGTGAGGATATCGAGCTTGGCAGAATCATGAAGGAAGGCTTTGGCGGAACAAAGTGCGTAGAGTCCGGCGGACCTGAGCCCGGTGTAGGATGCGCAGGACGCGGAATTATCACTTCAATAAATATGCTTGAGAACCTGGGAGCATATACAGATGATCTTGATTATGTATTCTATGACGTACTCGGCGATGTAGTTTGTGGTGGTTTTGCAATGCCTATTCGTGAAGGTAAGGCAAAGGAAATTTATATTGTAGCTTCCGGTGAGATGATGGCTCTCTATGCAGCTAACAACATCTCAAAGGGTATTCAGAGATATGCAAGAACAGGCGGAGTAAGACTTGGCGGTATCATCTGCAACTCAAGAAACGTTGACAGAGAGCTTGATCTTCTCAGAGCATTTTCAAAAGAGCTTGGCACTAAGCTTCTCTACTTCGTACCCCGTGACAACGTGGTTCAGCATGCTGAGATTAATAAGAAGACAGTTATTGAGTATAAGCCTGATTCAAACCAGGCACAGGAATACAGAAACCTGGCACAGGCAGTAATTGAAAATAAAGACTTCGTTATTCCTACTCCCATGACCCAGGAGAGACTTGAAGAGATCCTTCTCGAGTATGGCATGATGGAGCTTTCAGACGACTACAAGATCTGATATTTGTTCTGTAAAGGAGCTACACAGGTGGCGGGGAGACCTGAGAACAAGGGTAAGAAGATCGTTGTAATCTTCCCTGATACAGGACTTCGCTATCTGTCAACGAACCTGTTTAACGTATAAAAAGAGATCAAGGAGTTTATATGTCATATTTGATAGCGGTGGCATCATCGGACGATGTGAATATTGATCTGACTTTTGGAGCTGCCGAAGGCTTTTCAATATACGAGGTGCAGGGGACAACTTTTGAAAAGGAGGAATACAGAGCTGTTCCGGTCATAGCCGATGAAGGGGCCACAGAAAATAACGAGAAATCCGGCAGTCCGGAAGGCAATGGTGATTACTCCATAAAGAGTGGAGATGCCTGCGGCTCCGGGAAAGGCTGCGGAGATGGCAAGGGCTGCGGACATGGAGGAGAACCGCTTCCCAAGGTGGAGCTTATAAGTGACTGCAGAAGCCTTGTCTGCAAAAAGATTGGTTTTCAGGCTCAGAAGCAGCTGGAGAAAAAGCAGATATCAAGCTTTGATGTAGCTTGCGGCGTTACGGATGCACTTACCAAGATAACAGCTTATTTCGACAAGATTGATAATCACAAGCCATTTAGTCATAAGTAAAAGCTATAACAATGAAAAGTAAAGCTTATGTCTGGCAATCGGAATTACTTAGTTTTACTATAAACTAAGGCATGATATTATCCTATTAACAAATTTGAAGGGAGATACGAAACATGGCACAGATTAAAGAAAGTTCACTGGAACTTATTGGTAACACACCTATTCTTAAACTTAATGGATACAGCAAGAAAGCAGGAGTAACAAACGCTACACTTCTTGCAAAGCTCGAGTATTTGAATCCTGCCGGATCAGTTAAGGACAGAATCGCCCTTGCTATGATCGAAGAGGCAGAGAAGAGCGGAAAGCTTAAGCCCGGAGCAACAATTATTGAGCCCACATCAGGTAACACAGGAATCGGACTTGCAGCTGTAGCAGCAGCAAAGGGGTACAAGGCGATCCTCACACTTCCTGACACAATGAGTGTTGAAAGAAGAAACCTCCTTAAAGCTTACGGCGCAGAGCTGGTGCTCACTGAGGGAGCTAAAGGAATGAAGGGAGCTATTGCAAAGGCCGAGGAACTCGAGAAGGAAATCGAGGGAGCAATCATCCTTGGACAGTTTGTGAATCCTGCAAATCCTGCTGCACACAAGGCTACTACAGGTCCTGAGATCTGGGAGCAGACAGACGGAAAGGTTGATGTATTTATCGCAGGTGTAGGTACAGGCGGAACAATCACAGGTGTAGGCGAATACTTAAAGGAAAAGAATCCTGACGTAAAGGTAATCGCAGTTGAGCCCGCAACAAGCCCCGTTCTTTCAAAGGGAACAGCAGGTGCCCACAAGATTCAGGGTATCGGCGCAGGCTTTGTACCGGATGTTCTTGATACAAAGATTTTTGATGAAGTAATCGCGATCGAAAATGAGGATGCCTTTACAGAGGGCAGAAAATTCGCTCTTTCAGAAGGAATACTTGTTGGTATATCTTCAGGAGCAGCTCTTAAGGCAGCAACAATCATAGCAGAGAGAGAAGAGTACAAGGGCAAGAACATAGTTGTTCTTCTTCCTGACTCAGGTGACAGATACCTTTCAACACCTCTTTTTGCAAATTAAAAAGCGAGGTTAACCGACCGGACAACCGGAGGTTCACTGATAGCACGGAATCATTTGCCGTGTTATTGGTGAACCTCCTTTTTTTCAAAAAAGTGCTCCGCAGGATTCACACACGCACGAATGGAAAATGTTGCATTCTGCAACCGTGCTCGGCGCAAGAGTTTTGCAAGCAAAACTCTAATTTATATATATTCAGGTAGAAAAATATGGCAGAAATTTATTCAGGTGTAAGAGAAAGTAAAAAAGGCAGAGTTAACGATTATGGCGGAACAGGAAAAAAGGCTGAGGAAAGCTTTAGAAAGGGCTGCCTGAAGAAAGCGGACAGGAGCTTTGCACAGGGACTTCAGTGCCAGCAGATAAACAGTATGGCTGCACTTATGTCATTGGAGGATGCAGTTTTCATAGCACATTCACCGCAAGGATGCATAGGCTGCACATCCCTGGCAGTTGATATGTACCGTGTAGGTCAGGCCCACAGAGGTGTTAAGTACATTAAGAATCCTCACATAATCGTAACTAATCTTGATCAGAAGAGTGTTATTTTCGGAGGAGAAAAAAAGCTTCGCGACTCAGTGAATAAGGCAATTGAACGCTATGATCCAAAGCTGATATTCGTCTTTGCATCCTGTGCATCGGGAGTTATCGGAGATGATATTGATGCGATCTGTGCTGACCTTCAAAAAGATGCGGAAAAAGCGATAATTGTACCGATACACTGTGAAGGCTTTAAATCCAAGATATGTGCTTCAGGTTTTGATGCTGCTTTTATAGCTATCGAAAAATATATTTTGTCAAAGGAAAAGGTAGCTAAGAAGGATAACCTTGTTAATCTTTTTGCACCTGTATCCATAAGCTATGCAGACCAGAAAGAGATGGAGCGAATGCTGGGGCTTCTGGGAATAGAGACAAACTATATTCCCTTTTACAGCTCACTTGAAAAGATAAGAAAGATACCTTCGGCAGCAGCCTCCACCTCCATCTGTAAGGTATTCGCGGATGAATTCATGAAGGAGCTGGAGACTGTATATGATATTCCATATTCACATACGGTTATGCCAATCGGACTTAGAAACACGGATAAGTGGTTCAGAGGAATTGCAAAAGTAATGGGAAAGGAGAAAGAGGCTGATGAAATCATTGAAAAAGAGCATGAGAGAATTACTCCGCTTGTTAAGAAAATTCGTGACAGATTACAGGGAAAACGAGTCTTTATATGCGGTGGCACAGGCAGAAGCTTCGCGGCAGCAGCTCTTATTGATGACTTCGGTATGGAACTAGTCGGCCTTGAAACTCCTACTTATGATGACGACGCCCAGGTGGATATTGAATATCTGAATGGCATTCACAAGGACTTTGTGGTTGATATAGCCAATATGCAACCCTTCGAACAGGTGAATCTGATTCAGAAAATTAAGCCGGATGTTTTTATCGGCGTTCCGGAATGGGCTGCCAAATTAGGATTACCGACAACTCATGTGCTTGATATGAAGAGACCTACCATGGGCTATGACGGATTGATTTTCCTTGGTAACAAGATAGCAGATCAGTTGGAAAATCCGGGCTTTAATAAGAAGTTGTCAAGGCATGTGAAGCTTCCTTACAAAGAAAGCTGGTACAGCGAAGATGCTTTCAAATATATCGTGGGAGGTGAGGCAAATGTCTGAAATACTAGAGAATCCACGAGGGGGATGTGTACTTGCAGGAATAAATTCAGTACTCGGCGCAATAAATAAAGTTTGTCCTATATTACACGCCGGCCCCGGATGCTGCATGCAGACATGTGCTGCTGAGCAGGGACAGTCAGGTAACAAGAGCTCAGCCTTTGTATCAAGTGTATCCATTCCTTCCACCAACATGCTGGAGAGAGAAGTAGTATTCGGAGGTTTGAATAAACTTCGAACAACCATACAAGGTGCAATTGACATCATGGATGCCGATGCATTCTTTGTTCTTACAGGATGTACTGCAGGAATCATCGGAGATGATATTGTTTCCGTGACAGAGGAATACAGGAAAAAGGGCTATAAGGTATACCCTATCGATACTCCGGGATTTGCAGGTGACAGCAATCTTGGTTATGAAGTCATATGGAACAATCTGATCGATCAGGTCATTAAAGAGAATGTTCTCAAAGATGACAAGCTTGTAAACGTATTCGGAATTGTTCCCTACCATGATCCTTTCTGGAGCGGAAACCTTGAGGAGATATCAAGAATTCTGACAGGACTTGGACTTAAGGTTAATACATTCTTCACAGGACATCAGGGAATAGAGACAATTGAAAACTGCTCAGGCGCTGCACTTAATATCATCATAAATCCATGGCTCTTTAAGGGACCTGCCGAAAAATTCGAGGAGAAGTTTGGAGTAAAAAGTGTCCGATATCCTGGACTCCCGATTGGAGCAACTGATACGGAACGCTTTGTAAGACTTGTTGCAGAGGCTCTTCACCTTGATACTAAGCTGGTGAATGATTTTCTTGAAAAAGAAGAGGATTACGTATACAGCTATCTTGCGCAGTCAATCGGAGCTCTTAGCTGGAAGCGATTCGCTGTAGTAGGAGACGCTTCGAGTGTATGCGGAATTACAAGATATCTTGCCAATGATTACAGCTTTACTCCCAAGCTTGCGGTTATTTCCGAGCCTGTATATGGGGATGAAAACAAGAACAGGATAATAAATGAAATAACAGGTCTTGAATACGCGCAGCCTCCGAAGGTTGTGTTTACAGCAGACCAGTATGAAATCAATAAGGCACTTCTGGAGGAAGAGGAGCTGACACTCATTGTGGGAAGCAGTAATGAGCGTGAAGCAGCATCCTTAAAGGAAGTGCAGTGTATAGCTGCGACATTCCCGTTAAAGGACAGACTGATTTTTAACAGGGCAATAGCAGGATACAGAGGAAGTCTTACACTCACAGAGGATCTTTATGACAATCTGTAAAGGGCGCTGGAATGCCGCATGAGCGGCATTCTTTCATATATTTACGAAGAGGAGATGAAAAATGGCTATCAATTTAAACAACTCCAATGTTGCTACCAGAGAAAACCGTATTGGTTCTATCACCGGTTACATTGGTTCTTTGAAGGATCTGGCAACTCAGAGTGAATGCGGAACACTTAAGGGATGTTCACGCTGCTTTTCACAGTCCAGTTCCTGTTTGTCAAGCTGTGCACTTGGACAGCTGTCAGCTATAAGAGATATAGCGATAATACATCACGGTCCTGCCGGATGTTCTGTGGCAGCAGCCGGAACCTACTACCTTGATAAGGTTATGGCAAAAAAGCGTGGTGTTACAAATAACACAGTTTATGTCGGTACAGACATGAATGAAAATGACACGATTTTCGGTTCGACAGAGCAGCTTAAGAAAATCGTCCTTGAGGTTAATAAGAGATACAGTCCCAAGGCTATTTTCGTTACAAGCTCATGTGCAACAGGTATTATCGGTGAGGATATTGATAGCGTTGTTGAGGATATACGCGATCAGATAGATGTACCTGTGGTAGCTGTTCACTGTGAGGGCTTTAAGTCCAGAATCTGGGCAACCGGTTTTGATATATCAGACCATGCAGTACTTCAGTCTATCGTGCAGCCTCCGAGAGAAGGCGTTAAATCCAATAAGATTAACTTCAAGAATTTCTATGAAAGTGCAAGACCGGAGATCATAGAGATGTTTAAAAACTTCGATCTTGAACCCACCTTCCTGTACTGCAATTCTACAGTTGAAGAATTATCACATCTGTCTGAGGCTCTGGCTACAACCTGTATATGCGGAACCCTGGGTAACTACCTTGGAAATGCCCTTGAAGAAAAGTATGGCGTTCCCTATATAAGATCAATAAATCAGTGTGGTATTGTGGGCTTTGAGACATGGCTCAGAGAAATCGGAAGAGTAACCGGAAGAAGCGAGAAGATTGAGAAATATCTCGAGGAGCAGCGTGCAATTTACCTTCCTAAGATTGAGGAAGTGAAGAAGCAGCTTAAGGGACTTAAGGCTGTTCTTGGAATGGGCCCCGGTTATACATTCGAGGTTTCACGAGTTCTTAATGAGCTTGGAATCGAAGTGGTTTGGGCTCTTGCATGGCACTATGATAAAAAATACGATAATGGAGATGTTCCGCCTTCAATGAAGTATCTTCTCGACAATGATATTGATTTTGAAGCGAGCGTATCCGATCAGCAGAACTATGAGGTTATGAATATCCTTAATAAATATCAGCCTGACCTCTACCTCTCAAGACACCCCGGTTCAACAGTATGGGCTATAAAGAATGGTACACCTGCTGTCTATGTTGCTGATGAGTATATGATTTTCGGATATAAGCATACATTGGATTTTGCTTATTCAATTCTGGATAGTATACAGAACAGAAGCTTTGAGAAGAATCTTGCAAAGAGAACAAAGCTTCCATACACAGACTGGTGGTACAAGCAGAACGTAGGTGAGTTCCTTGTTCATGACAAGGCATAAGAGTAGGAGGCTAAATAGTAATGGCAAAATTATTGGACAAGCAAAGATATAAATGTGCGCTTGCTGCAATGCAGACAGTGCAGGCAATAGACAGAGCTATACCGGTTCTTCATTCAGGTCCGGGATGCGCTCAGAAGCTTTCAGACGGTACAGGCAGCAGTGGATATTTTTCACCAAACATTTTTCCCTGCACAAGTATCAATGAGAAAGATGTTGTATTCGGTGGTGTAAAAAAGCTCCATTCTACAATAGACAACGCCCTCAAGGTAATCGACGCAGATATGTATGTCGTACTTACGGGATGTATTCCTGAAATTGTGGGAGATGATTCAGGCGAGGTTGTTTCCGAATTTGCAGATGCGGATAAGCCTGTTATATATGCGCCTACAGCAGGATTTAAGGGAAACAATTACAAGGGACATGAGCAGGTTATTGATGCTATCATCGATCAGTACCTTGAAAAGCCTGAGGCAAGACAGAAAGGTCTTGTTAATATCTGGGCTGATGTTCCGTATCAGGATCTGTTCTGGCTTGGTAATCTAAGAGAGCTGGAGAAGCTCCTTGAGGAAATCGGACTTACTCCCAATACTATATTTGGCTATAACAGAGGAATTGATAACATCAATAAGATTCCTTATGCTGAGTTTAACCTTCTGGTATCCCCCTGGGTTTCTCTTAAGAATGTCAAGAAGATGGAGAAAAAACTGGGAATTCCTTACCTTCACTATAAGACACTTCCTGTCGGGGCTTTTGAAACAAGTAAGTTCTTGAGAGAGGTAGGAAAGTATGCAAATGTCGACGAAAAGAAGGTTGAAGAAGTAATCACAGAGCATGAGAAATACTACTATTATCTGATTGAACGTTATGCAGATCTTTTCCTGGAAAACCGTGTAATCAACAAGCAGTTCTCTGTTGTGGCTGATGCACAGTATACACTTGGTATCACTAAGTTTTTGACAAACGATCTGGGACTTATCCCTGCAAAGCAGTTTATCGTGGATGATACACCCAAGGAATACAGAGAGGCTATTGCTGAGGAGTTCAAGAACCTGAATTACGGTCTTGAAGCTGAGGCGGTATTTGAGACTGACGGCTACAAGATCCATGAAGCCATAAAGGAGCATGATTACCATGGCTATCCGCTTATTCTCGGTGGATATTACGATAAGGAAATCACGGATGACCTTAAGGGTAACTTCCTTAACATCTCATGGCCTGTAAAGGACAAGATCGTATTTGATGATTTCATTGTGGGATATACCGGTGGGATCAGACTTATTGAGGATATTTATACTGTAGCGTCCCAGAGATTCAACTGATTTATAATGTTTATGCCCTGCCGAAAATGGCAGGGCTTTTTTTATGATATAGGAAATTCCTATATCATAAAAAGCGCTCCGCTATGGATGCGCACTCGCGCGATAGGAATATGTTGCCTTCAGCAACCGCGTCTACGTTCCACTTCGGTCGTTGCAAAGCAGATGTCCCCCGGACATCTTGCAACGGCGCGAGAATGTCGCAAGCGACATTCTTTCTTGTGTAAAGACTTAGATGGTGATCAGCTTATATGATAATGAATTCTTATTGCTAACCATAATAACTACTTAATTGTGCAAGGCAGCGACTCAGAGTATAGTCTTCTTAACAACAAAACAAGTTGCTGACTGGACAACCGGAGGCGAATGACTACTATCATTGGGTAGCTCATTTTCCTTCGGTTTTTTCAGTTTACGGGAATAAATGGTCAGCAAAATTTAAGGTGCAGTATATAGCTGCAAGAAGGAGGAGAAAATGAAGAAATTACAGGCTATCAAATTTATTACCGCAGGAGCAGCTACAATGGCAATGATGGCTGCACTTACAGGATGCCAAAGCTCAGCAGGCACAGGAGCTCAGGCAGCAAATACCACTGAGACAGAAGCAAAGGATGAAGTAGAAGTAAAGGATGAAGCAACTGCAACAAGCGATTCAGCAGACGGAGAGGTTAAGACAGTTATTGTAGGATCCGGAATCAATTACAACCCCTTCTGCTACCTTGACGAAAATGGTGAAGCAGTTGGATATGAGTACGACGTACTTGCCAAGATAGATGAGCTTCTTCCTCAGTATGAATTTGAATATCAGTCAATGGCCTTTGATCAGCTGGTACTTTCACTTGAGGCAGGAAAAATAGATATAGCGGCACATCAGTATGAATATACGGATGAAAGAGCAGAGAAGTATCTTTTCTCAGGTGAGACCTATACATCATACATTACATACCTTGCAGTACCTGTAGACAGCGATGTGGACAGCCTTGAAGATCTTGCAGGTCAGAAGATAAGAACCGGCGGAAGAACAAGCGCAACAACTCAGATACTTACAAAGTGGAATGAAGAGCATCCCGGACAGGAAGTTGAACTTGTAACAGCTGAATCAAGCTCTGATGAAGAGGCCGCAGCAGCAATTAAGTCAGGCGCTGCAGCAGCAACTGTTCTTAAGAAGAGTGATGTAATAAAGCTTAATACTAACTTCAGTGATGATGGAAAAGACTTCATTAAATCAGTCGGAGAGCCTATAAACAATTCAAAGACCTACTATCTGTATCGCAAGGATGAGACAGAGCTTCAGGAAGCTATAGACGGTGCACTTAAGCAGCTTAAGGAAGACGGAACTCTTTCAGAGCTTGCTATCAAGTGGGTAGGATACGACGTAACTGAAGAGGAATAATGACTATGGGAAATTATTTTAGTATTGATAGATTTATAAATGTATTTCCTAAAATAATTTCAAATATATCGGTTAATTTCCATATAGTGTTTTGGTCAATGCTTTTTGGCACGATATTAGCAGTCTTGGTTGCAGTCTTAAGGCTTAAGAAAATTCCGGTAATAAGTCAGATTATAAGTGTTTATATCTCGTTCATGAGAGGAACGCCACTTCTGGTTCAGATGATGATCGCATTTTACGGGATTCCACTTTTGCTAGGATCACTTTTCCTGAATGTGTTTGGAATAAACCTGAATAGGATAGAACCGGTAATATTTGTGGAAATCGCGATTATATTGAATGAAGGAGCATTCCTCGGTGAAATATTCAGAGGGGCCATAACCTCTGTACCTTCCATTCAAACAGAAGCCGGATATTCAATTGGGATGACAGGAGCGCAAACTTTTAGCCGAATTGTGCTCCCCCAGGCCTTTAAGGTTGCACTGCCTCATTACGGTGTGGATCTGGTCGGAGTGTTTCAGAATACATCATTGGTATTTACACTCGGCGTAGTAGATGTTTTGGGAAAAGCAAAAACACTTGGTGCGGCTACAGGGCACACTTTGGAAGGATATATAGCAGCGACACTTGTTTATATTACCTTCAGTTTAATTTTGAAGGGTGCTTTTTTACTACTTGAGAAAAAACTGAAGTAAAGGGGAAAATATATGTCATTTAATGTATCAAGTTTTTTAGAATCCCTGATATCTGCTTTTAAATATGCACCTGTGACATTGGAATTGACTGCTATTACATTTGTAGTGAGCCTGATTTTGGGAACCTTTATTGCTACCATTAGGCATTACAGGGTTCCTGTATTATCACAGTTTTTTGCAATTTTTGTCACGATTTACATGGGGCTTCCGATGATGGTAGCCCTTATACTTTACAATCTGATCTTTATGACCTTTTACAATGATTTTGCAGAAGCTTTTCATATAAGCGTTCAGATAAGTGATATAAATCCTATTTTCATTGGCTTTTTTGCACTTATTCTTGGGACATCCTGCTCGATCAGTGAAAGCGTAAGAGGTGCATTCAGGGGAATTGACAAAACACAGTACGAAGCAGGTTATAGTATAGGCCTTACAAAATTTCAGACACTAAGGCGGATTATTTTTCCGCAGATGGTTCCGATACTTTTACCGGGAATGCAGAATTCACTTATCGGATTACTGAAGGCATCAAATCTGGTAAGTGCGATATCCGTAATAGAAATAATGACAGGGGCGCTTCTTCCGGCGCTACTATATTACAGCTACCTGGAAGGGTACGTCGCAGCAGCTCTTGTTTACTGGATTATCGGTGCATGTATAGAATTACTTGCGGCAATTGCAGAGAAAAACTCCGGGAAATATTTGAAAAGAACAGTTGGTTAAAGCAATCTGATCGGTGGATCAGAGCCGGAGATAAGGAGTGATTACAGGGTGATAGAGTTAACTAGTGTAAAAAAATCGTTTGCAAAACAGGAAGTACTTAAGGACGTTTCACTAAGAGTTAATGATGGTGAAGTAGTGGTCATACTTGGCCCAAGCGGCTCGGGAAAGACAACGCTTCTTAGATGCATAAACTTTTTGGAACGTGCTGACAGTGGTCTTATGAATTTTGGGGGAAATGAGATAGATTTGCGGAAAACAAAGAAAAAAGAGATTTTGTATGTCAGAAGACATTCAGCATTTGTTTTCCAGAATTACGGACTTTTTGCACACAAGACAGCGATCCAGAACGTAATGGAGGGTCTTACACAGGTACAGAAGAAGTCAAAGGCTGACGCAACGAAAATTGCTGAGGATGCTCTTAGCTGGGTTGGACTACTTGATAAAAAGGATTATTATCCTTCACAGCTTTCAGGCGGACAACAGCAGAGAGTCGGAATCGCACGAGCCATTGCCTTAAAGCCTGATGTTATTCTCTTTGATGAACCAACCTCTGCTCTTGATCCTGAGCTTGTGGGCGAAACACTTGAGGTTATAAAGAAGGTTGCAAAGAGCGGAATCACAATGGTAGTTGTTACACACGAAATGTCCTTTGCGGAGGAAGTTGCTGACAGGGTAATCTTCATGGACGGTGGCGTTGTGGTAGAGGAAGGAAAGCCGGACGAGATATTCTATCGTCCGAAGGAGGAACGTACACGACAGTTTTTATCCAGGATCATGCCGGTGGATTCCTATGTAATCTAATAATTTTTAAGTCCAGGGAGCTTTTCGCAGCTCCCTTTTTCAATATCATTGATATGTTCTAACGGGAGAAAAAATGAAATATGACAGGAAATAGAAAACTGGTTAAGGAGATAATCATCCTTATCATACCGGCAATTATTGAATACTCGTTCCAGGCACTTGTCAATTATGCCGATTTTATTATGGTGGGGAAGCTTGGCATAGAGGCATCGGCAACTATAGGAATTACAAATGAAGTTACATTTCTTATAAAGGCAGGAGTAAATGCATTGGGTGTTGGTGTGCTTGCATATATGGCAAAAGAGATAGGCGCAGGAAACAGGGGAAAACTAAGGAATGCAACCCTGCATGCATATTTTCTTGCTTTAGTGGTGGGGATATTTACTACAGCTATCCCT
This sequence comes from Butyrivibrio sp. XPD2002, assembly GCF_000423945.1. Classification (GTDB taxonomy): domain Bacteria; phylum Bacillota; class Clostridia; order Lachnospirales; family Lachnospiraceae; genus Butyrivibrio. The sequence continues at coordinate 237,520 of NZ_KE384114.1, forward strand.
CTTATCATTAGTCCGTACCTGCCGGTATTTCTTGGGGCTGCAGAAGATATAAGAAGACCTGCATCCATGTACTTTTCCATATGCTCATCCATGGGGATTTTCTTTGCTTTTAATGTGACAGCAGGAAGCATAAGAAAAGCGTATAAGGATATGGTCACACCATTACTGGTTAATGGTTTTATAAACATTCTGAATGTAATACTTAACTGGTTTTTGATTTACCCTGACAAGACAATAAGCTTTTCGGGAATGGAAATAAATATCAGAAGAGGCAATCTGGGTGTTATGGGAGCAGCCTATGCAACTGCAATTGCCACTATGACAGGCGGAATCCTTATGCTGTTTTTCAATGAAAAGCATAAGGATACTGCGATGATAGCAAAGGCTGATATCAAGGACAATTTTCTGAGGGCTGAAGGAAAAGAAATTATAGGGAAGTATATTTTAGTTGGCATACCTGCTTTTCTGACATCTGTAGTTACAAGCCTTGGGAGAGTCATTTTTACTGCTATGGTAGTTCCTCTCGGAACAGAAATATACGCTGCCCACTCTATTGCATTTACGGCCGAATCTGCTTTTTACATCCCTGCTGTCGGAATGGCCAGCGCTGTTGCATCCCTTTCCGGCAATGTAAGAGGTGAAGGAAATCTAAAAAAACTAAACAGGCAAACCAACATGGTCTGCGTGATTATTGTATTCATTATGATGATAGCAACAGGAATATTACTGATATGTGCCGATGGAATTATTTCATTTTTTACAAATGATGCAGGTGCACTTATTCTGGCGCCGAAGCTCCTGCGTATTGTTGCAATAAATGAGCCTATGTTCGGAATCTCCATAGTCATGCAATATGTATTTAATGGAATTGGAAAAACCAAGATTCCATTGGTGGTATCAGGATTTACGCAATGGTTTGTGAGAGTCCTGGGGGTATTTATATTTGTTCATGTATTAGGATTTGGAATAGAAATAGCGTGGATATGCATGATATCGGATAATATCCTTAGAGCAATACTGCTATATGGCTGGTATTGGGCAGATAATAAAAGGATATTGGCGTGATGAGCAGACTTAATTTTTTGCTATAATAGTAAACAAGGCGAAAACTGGAGGTGGAAATTGGGATTATCTTAGGATAAGGTATTAGCTAAAAAAGGTGTATAATAAAGATAAAAACAGATGTCGATGATTGTTTTTATAGGAGAAATGTTATGTGTAAAGTTGTTGACGTCAAAATTGGTAACAGACAAGTGAAAGTTGCTGATATAAAAAGAAAATATCTGGAAAACATAGCTGAGTCAGCAAAAGAGTGTTCTTTAATCGATAAGATAATATTGTTTGGGGCTAGCATTGAAGACAGATGTACAGAAGAATCTGATATAGATATAGCTGTTTTTGGAAGCCAGCCAAAAGGTAAAGCATTGACATCAAAGCAATTTATGCGATTTGCTGATAAACTCTCTGAGTTCGATGATTTTTTACAGAGCTATGACATTCTTTATTTTAAAACCGGAAAGGAAGATGATTCTGCGATACTTGCAGAAATAAGCAGAGGAGAGGTCTTGTATGTCAGGGAGTAGTTACTCATTAAATATGGGACAGATTAAAGCTGATTTGTTTATAGCTGGTTCAACAATTGATGAAGTAAAGAAGAATGCAATAAACGAGCTCCTTAACTATGCACGGTCGTTGGGAATAAGTATTATAGTTCCAAAGTATATTGAAGATAAGAAACTGGTGCGATGATTTACAGAAAAAGGGCTTCAAATAGTTATAGCAATGATGCGAAAATAGCATAAACTGGGCAGTATACATTTATTTGTGGATAGTATGCTGCCCTTTTTATCGATATAATTTTTAGTTGAGGGAGAAATTATTCATACTCCCGATGAATATGATTTTCCGGATTCTTTATATCAGGATCACTGGGAAAATGCTGAAGCATTTGGAGTTGTGGGCGATAACGATGAGCTTATGGCATGCATTGAAGTCTGTCCCGAAGAATGGTCAAACAGACTTAATGATATAGGGAGACGTGAAGTTAGAATCAATTTGGGTTATTTTTTCAATAGAGATGGAAAAAGATGGTGAGAGCTTGGATGTTTATATAGCGTGTAAGTAAGGTGGTGCTTATGGAAAGGAAATCTATTCTGATCAAAGATACAACAAGGGAAGAACGAGAACAAATAGTTAAGAATTCCCTTGATTGTGGTGGAGGATGTGAGAACTGTTCATCATGCTGGCTTGGTGGTGGTAGTCCCTGGGATATATATCAGGACTACATTGACGGCAAAAAAGAAATCCGTGAGATAAACATGGAGTACATGGAAAAATATCGCCAGGACAGACAGATTCATTGAGAGGATTTATGATTTATGGGAAGTGCACCGGAGATAAACAACTCTACAAGTGAAGAGCGAAGAGCATATATAAAAAAGCGTTTTCCATGCATTGCAGACTGCGATATGTGTGGCCTTTGCAAGGTTTTTCATGGAAAAGATGCTGAGACGGCTTATACTGATTACATCGATGGAAGTAGAGATTTTATGGATGTGTCAGCAGACTATAAGTAATGGTGACTTTTGATCCGCGGAAATAGCATTAACTGTGCAGTATACATTTGATTGAAAGAAACATGAATCGGTACCGAGAGAATGGTTTTGGTCTGTGGGCTATATGCTTGAAAGATACCGGAGTTAGAGGAGATAAGACTCAGAGGACTGAAGAAAAGAAAAAGTGATGGATAGAAATTTATTAGAAAATCATTATAAAAAAATACTCACAGACAACAAAGAGAGATTTTTGGAAGGCGGTGTCGGGGATGCTTTCCTTTCCAATGCAAAAAATGATAACAGGATGGCTCTGGTCGTTCTTATACGGATTACATCCGAGATAGCGGGCAAGATAAATAAATGTATATCTGAATTACGTGATATAGAGCCGGATTTGTATTATTACCCATGTGAGGATTTTCATATTACGGTCATGGATATCTTAAGAGGGGAAGAAGGCAGGGAGTTGCCACATAATCTGGATGATTACATAAAGTGTATCAGAGAATGCTGTTCGGAGATTGATCCTTTTAAAATCACCTTTGATGGCCTTGTGGCTAGTGATAATGCAATTATGGTAAAAGGCTATTACGATGAACAGTTATTAAGGTTTAGAGAAAGCTTGAGAAATTCACTTGCGGTTAACGGATTATTATTGGAAGAGAGATATAAAACAATTTCTTCGCATATAACAATTTCCAGACTTTATGATAAATATAAAAATCCTACGGAGCTTATGGATTATATAGAAAAGCCACATTCATTTGGAACGATGACAGTTAAAAATATGGAAATCTCGTTTCATAACTGGTATGACACACGAAAACAGTTATTAAGCGTGGTGGAATTATGAGAAAAAAGAATGTTTGCCTGAGGCATATTTCAGAAGTTTTTTATAGCTTCAGTTGAATAAAATTCCCACTTGTTTTCTTCTCCTATGAATAATAAAATTTTTAGAAAGAAATTTTAAGGAATGGGAGAGAAACATGGCACAGAGAACAGATATTCACAAGGTACTAATAATCGGCTCAGGCCCCATTGTTATCGGACAGGCTTGCGAATTTGACTATTCAGGAACTCAGGCGTGCAAGGCTCTCAGAAGTCTTGGCTATGAGATTGTTCTTGTTAATTCCAATCCCGCTACGATCATGACTGATCCGGAGATGGCTGACAGGACTTATATTGAGCCTTTAAATGTGGACCGCGTTGCGGCTGTAATTGAAAAAGAAAGACCGGATGCCCTTTTGCCCAATTTGGGAGGACAGTCTGGTCTTAATTTATGCGCGGAATTATATAAGGCCGGTGTACTTGATAAGTACGGTGTTAAGGTTATAGGTGTTCAGGTTGACGCTATCGAGCGAGGTGAGGACAGAACCGAGTTCAAAAAGACCATGGACATGCTGGGCATAGAGATGGCAAGATCCAAGGCCTGCTACAGCGTAGAGGAAGCTCTGGCTGAGGCGGATGAGCTTGGATATCCCGTGGTATTAAGACCCGCTTATACAATGGGCGGCGCAGGTGGCGGCCTTGTTTATAACAAGGAAGAGCTGCAGACAGTCTGTGCCAGAGGTCTTGCTGCTTCAATCATCCATCAGGTTCTCGTTGAGGAGTCAATCCTTGGCTGGGAGGAGCTTGAGCTTGAAGTAGTAAGAGATAAGGATAACAACATGATCACCGTATGCTTCATTGAGAATGTTGATCCTGTAGGTGTTCACACAGGAGACTCCTTCTGTACTGCACCCATGCTCACAATAGATGAAAAGCTCCAGGAGGAGCTGCAGCGTCAGGCCTACAAGATTGTTGAGCATATCGGTGTCATCGGCGGAACCAACGTACAGTTCGCTCATGACCCCAAGACCGGAAGAATCGTTGTTATCGAGATCAATCCCCGTACCTCAAGATCCTCTGCCCTTGCAAGTAAGGCAACAGGCTTCCCGATCGCACTTGTATCAGCTAAGCTTGCTACAGGTCTTACTCTTGCTGAGCTTACTGATTCAAAGTTCGGAACTCTTGATAAGTATGTTCCCAACGGAGACTATGTGGTAGTTAAGTTCGCACGCTGGGCGTTCGAGAAGTTCCACGGAGTAGAGGATAAGCTCGGAACGCAAATGAGAGCCGTTGGTGAAGTAATGTCCATCGGTAAGAACTTCAAGGAGGCCTTCCAGAAGGCTATAAGATCCCTTGAGAAGGGAAGATACGGTCTTGGTAATGTTAAGAAGTATGAGGAGATGGATAAGGACGACATTCTTCATCTTTTAAAGGATGCTTCCTCTGAGAGATATTTCCTTATATATGAAGCCTTCAAGAAGGGCGTTACCGTTGATGAGATATTCGATATTACCAAGGTTAAGCACTATTTCCTTAATGAGATAAAGGAGCTCGTAGACGAGGAGACAGCTATCGTCAAAGAATTTAAAGGCAGTGTTCCTACCAAAGAGGTTCTTCTTAAGGCAAAGGAGGACGGCTTTGCGGATAAGTATCTCTCAGGTCTTCTTGATGTATCTGAGGATGATATCAGAAATAAGAGAGACGAATTCGGACTCACTGAAAAGTGGGACGGCGTTCACGTATATGGAACAGACGGCGCTGCTTACTACTATTCAACCTATAAGGCAGATGCTAACCTTGAGAATCCCAAGGCTGACGGAGAAGCTGATGCTAAGAAGATAATGATCCTTGGCGGTGGTCCCAACAGAATAGGTCAGGGTATTGAGTTTGATTACTGCTGCGTACATGCAGCTCTTGCACTCAAAAAGCTTGGTTTTGAGACCATCATAGTAAACTGCAATCCCGAGACAGTTTCAACTGACTACGATACATCAGATACTCTGTACTTCGAGCCTCTGACCTTGGAGGATGTTCTTCAGATTTACAGAAAGGAAAAGCCCGTTGGAGTTATCGCACAGTTTGGCGGACAGACTCCTCTTAACCTTGCTGCAAAGCTTAAGGAAGAGGGCGTAAACATCCTTGGAACAACTCCTGAGGTTATCGATCTTGCTGAGGACAGAGACCAGTTCCGTATGATGATGGAGAAGCTTGGTATTCCCATGGCTGAGTCAGGAATGGCTTCTGATGTTGAAGGAGCTAAGGAGATAGCTGCAAGAATCGGCTACCCTGTAATGGTTCGTCCTTCTTTCGTCCTCGGCGGAAGAGGAATGGAGATCGTAAGGGATGAGGAGAGCATGGAAGGCTACATGAAGGCTGCTGTAGGTGTAACTCCTGACAGACCGATTTTGATAGACAGATTCCTTCACAATGCACTTGAGTGCGAAGCAGATGCAATAAGTGATGGTGAGAGAGCATTCGTTCCTGCGGTTATGGAGCATATCGAGCTTGCAGGTATTCACTCCGGTGATTCGGCATGTATTGTTCCATCAAAGCACATCTCAGAGAAGCACCTTAAGACTATCGAGGAATATACACGTAAAATCGCTGTAGAGATGAATGTCGTAGGACTTATGAACATGCAGTACGCTATCGAGGATGATACTGTATACGTCCTTGAAGCTAATCCCAGAGCATCCAGAACAGTACCGCTTGTATCAAAGGTCTGCGGAATTAAGATGGTACCTGTTGCGACAGATATTATTACTGCATCCCTCACAGGAAGACTGTCACCTGTACAGGAACTCATTGATGCAAAGAAGAATACAGAGCCTGAGTACTACGGTGTAAAAGAGGCTGTATTCCCCTTCAATATGTTCCCTGAGGTTGACCCTGTTCTCGGACCTGAAATGCGTTCTACAGGTGAGGTTTTAGGACTTGCAAAGACTCCCGGAGAAGCCTTCTTCAAGGCAGAGGAAGCAGCAAATGCAGCTCTTCCTTTACAGGGTGCGGTTCTCATTTCTCTTAACGATGAGGATAAGCCCCACGCAGCAGAGCTGGCAGAGGCTTTCGCAAAGGAGGGCTTCAAGATCTACGCTACAGGTAAGACCTATGAGACCATAACCGGTGCCTGCATAGATGCAACCAGGATCCTTAAAAACTATGAGGGCGGAAGACCCAACGTTGAGGATCTTATAAAGAACGGCGATGTACAGCTTGTAATCAACACTCCTATCGGAAAAGGAGCAAAGTACGACGACGCCTACCTTCGCCGCGCAGCCATAAAGGCCCGCATCCCTTACATAACCACTGTTGCCGCAGCCAGGGCAGCAGCTCAGGGTATAAGCGAAGTCAAGAAGGGCGGCTGTGGAAACATCAAGTCTCTTCAGGAATATGCTTAAAAGCAAATAAAGTCTAAAAAACAAAATATAATGGGCGACTGATAAAAGAGTTACCGAATCGAGTAGGCTGACTCCTACTCGATTTCGCACACGAACATTCCGCACTTCGTGCTCCATGTTCTTACAACCGGCAAATGAATTTGTATGCAAGCATCCATTCGCTTGCCGGTCTTGTGCAACACAAAAGTGATAGCTACATTTTATATGTGACTATCACTTTTGTGTATTTTACAGTTAAATGCTGATATTTCATAATAGAGATGTAAGAATTACAGAGCAGAAATATTAACGTAAAAACAAACAGATTTATATATTTAAACATTTTATTATGAGGTATGGATTATGGCAAATATACTTGCATTTGGGGATTCAAACACATGGGGACTTATCCCGGGCACCAAGGAGCGTTATCCCTGGGGAATAAGATGGACAAGTCTTGTTCAGGAGGAGCTCTCCGACGACAGAATTATTGAGAATGGCCTTTGTGGAAGGACCACGGTTTTCGAGGATCAGCTAAGACCCTTCAGGAAAGGCTCTGATATACTTCCTCTTTTGATTGAGAGTAATTACCCTCTTGATGCGGCGATCATCATGCTTGGAACAAATGACTGTAAGAAGATTTTTAATGCAAACTCCCACACCATAGGAAAGGGGCTGGAGCTCTGCCTTGATGAGTTGGAGAAATACATATCTCCCGATAAAATCCTGGTGGTATCACCCATTAAGCTTGGAAGCGAAGTATACATTCCTGAAAAGGATCCGGAATTTGACAAGGGTTCCATTGAGACCAGTAAAAATCTTAAGCGTGAATATGAGAAAATTGCAAAAAGAAGGGGTAACCAGTTCCTTGCAGCCTCTGATTTTGCAGACCCCAGTTCCGTTGATGATGAGCACATGGACGAGGAGGGACATAAGAATCTTTCAGTCGCCATTTTAAGTAAGCTTCAGGAGATGAAGAGTGCATAAATCCAGCAATTATCCTGCATATTTGTGATGGTTGCCACGCTTGTTAGGGGAGCGAAAAATAGATATAATGATATTGTTATATCAATAAGAATGTAGTATGTGGCAGGCTCTTTTATCACTATCTTTTTTCAGAAAAAGAGTTAATAAATAACAGGTAAAGAGAGAAAAATTATGCAGGATAAACTCATTGATCTTCAACACATCACAAAATCTTATGGTAGCTCAACAATACTCGATGATCTTAATTTGTACATCAGAGAGAATGAATTTGTCACACTTTTAGGACCTTCAGGCTGTGGAAAGACAACCACCCTGAGGATAATCGGTGGGTTCGAAAATCCTGACTCGGGATCCGTTATCTTTCAGGGGAAGGATATCACTTCCTTGTCTCCGAATAAGAGAGAAGTCAACACTGTATTCCAGAAGTATGCACTTTTCCCGCACATGACAATTGCGGAGAATATTGCTTTTGGACTAAAAATCCATAAAAAATCCACATCGTATATCAATGACAAAATTAAATATGCGCTAAAGCTTGTTAATATGGAGGGCTTTGGAGACAGAATGCCTGATTCTTTGTCCGGAGGTCAGCAGCAGCGAATTGCCATAGCAAGAGCTATTGTGAATGAGCCCAAGGTTCTTCTGTTGGATGAGCCTCTTGGAGCGCTGGATCTAAAGCTGAGGCAGGACATGCAGTACGAGCTGATAAGGCTTAAGAATGAGCTTGGCATAACCTTTGTATATGTTACCCATGATCAGGAGGAAGCCCTCACTATGTCTGACACCATCGTGGTCATGAATCAGGGCTATATTCAGCAGATCGGAACTCCGACAGATATATACAATGAACCTCAGAATACCTTTGTTGCGGACTTTATAGGCGATTCCAATATCCTTGAAGGCATCATGATAAGGGATAAGCTTGTAGAGATTCTTGGCGCCAAATTCGACTGCGTAGATACGGGCTTTGGAGATAACAACCCTGTGGACGTAGTTATAAGACCTGAGGACATAGACCTCATAGAGCCTGAAAAGGGAACCATAGAGGGCATCGTTACCGATGTTATCTTTAAAGGCGTCCATTACGAGATGTGCGTAATGGCAAGAGGCTTTGAATTTGTAGTTCACTCCACCGATTCCTTCAGTGTGGATTCAAGAGTTGGAATCCATGTGGATCCCTTTGACATTCAGATCATGCATAAGCCTGAGTCTGATGATGAGAAAGCTGTGGAAATATATGAATAATAAATACACCAGATATGTAGCAGCTCCTTATCTTATCTGGAGCGTGGGTTTTATAATCATTCCGCTTTGTCTTGTCCTGTACTATGCCTTTACCAATGCAGATGGGGCATTCACCATTGATAATGTGGCGGATATTATTTCCTATGTAAACATAAAGGCACTGCTTCTTTCCATTGCCTTTTCTTTGGCTTCGACCCTTTTGTGCCTGCTTATTGCCTATCCGCTGGCAGTGGTGCTTTCGTCTGTTATCAGTACCAACTCATCTATACTGTCCCTTTTGTTCATTCTTCCCATGTGGATGAATTCACTTCTTAGAACCTATGCGTGGCAGAACATCCTTGAGAGAAAAGGCGTTATAAACGGCTTCCTTACAGCTCTGAATCTGCCGCCTCTTTATATCATCAATAAGCCACCGGCTATACTTCTCGGTATGGTCTATGACTTTTTGCCCTTTATGATACTTCCTGTCTATAACTCAGTTTCGAGAATAGACAAGGATCTTATTAATGCTGCAAGGGATTTGGGAGCAGGCTATCGGGATATCTTTTTCCGTGTAATCTGGCCCCTCAGCCTTCCGGGAGTAATCTCCGGCATCACGATGGTATTCGTACCCAGTCTTACCACCTTCGTCATTTCGGATATTCTGGGAGGAGGAAAAATCCTTCTCATCGGTAATGTAATAGAGCAGCTCTTTACCCAGGATTCAGACTGGAACGCGGGAGCGGGACTGTCTGCGGTGCTTATGATCTTCATTGTTATCAGTATGGTGATCACCTCTAAGTATGACAAGGAGGACATAAGATGAAGAAAACTCTTGGACATATCTATCTGACACTTGTACTGATCTTCCTGTATGCTCCTATTGCCACACTCATGATCCTTTCCTTTAATTCCAGTAAATCCCGTGCCCGTTTTGGAGGATTTACCCTCGCGTGGTATCAGAGCCTTTTTGAAAATGAAGAAGTCATGAATGCCTTCAGGACAACAATAATACTGGCATTTTTATCTGCATTTATCGCAACAGTCCTGGGAACGGCTGCCTGCACAGGTATGGTAGCGATGAGAAAAAGGAGCAGAAACATAATTATGGGAATAACCAATATCCCCATGCTGAACGCCGACATCGTTACGGGTGTCAGCCTTATGCTTCTGTTTATAGCTGCAAGAGCGACCATGGGATTTACCACAGTCCTCTTTGCACATATCACCTTCAATATTCCCTATGTAATCCTGTCTGTAATGCCAAGGTACAGGGAGCTTAATGCAAGCGTTTACGAGGCTGCGCTGGATCTTGGAGCAAAGCCTTTATATGCTTTTTTCAAGGTTGTGCTTCCTGATCTTATGAGCGCGATCGTATCGGGATTTGTAATGAGCTTTACCATGTCACTTGATGACTTCATCATTACCCATTTCACTCAGGGACCCGGATTTGATACCCTTTCCACCAAGATATATTCCGAGATTAAAAAGGGTATAAATCCTGAAATGTATGCACTTTCTACGCTGATGTTCCTGACTATCCTTATTCTGCTGTTTCTGGTTAATTACAAGCCCTGGAGCAAGCAGTCTGTAGGAGAAATAAAGATCAGGACCAGAAAAGAGATCGTGGTAGGTTCCGGAAGGAGAGGTGCGGTATGAAAAGATTCGTTTCCCTTCTTTGTGTGCTTTCCTGCATGACTTCTCTTTATGGATGTGCGCTGAATAATGATGCAGGTAATTCTGATAATGTCGTATATATCTATAACTGGGGTGAATACATTGATCCGGAGGTCCTCACTATATTCACGGAGGAAACCGGTATCGAGGTGGTCTACGATGAGTTTGAGACCAACGAGATCATGTTTCCCAAGATCAAGGCCGGTGCTGTGAAATACGATCTGGTGTGCCCCTCTGATTATATGATCAAAAAGATGATAGATAATGATCTTCTTCAGGAAATCGATTTTAATAATGTGCCAAACTATGTGAATATCGGAGATGACTACTGGAAGCTGGCAGAGGACTATGATCCAGGGAACCGCTTCTCGATGCCATATGTATTTGGGACAATCGGTATTCTTTATAACAAGAATATGGTTAAGGAAAAGGTCGACTCCTGGGACATTCTCTGGGATCCCAAATACAAGGACGAGATTTTGATGCAGGATTCCGTCAGGGACGCTTTCATGGTGGCGGAAATGAAGCTTGGATATTCCATAAACACTACAGATGAAGATGAGCTCCAGGAGTCTAAGGAGCTCCTTCAGAAGCAAAAGGAACTGGTTCAGGCCTATGTGGTTGACCAGGTTCGTGACAAGATGATAGGAAACGAGGCGGCCCTTGGGGTAATCTATTCCGGAGAGGCTATTTTTACCCAGCGTGAAAACCCTGACCTTGAGTACGTAATCCCTAAAGAGGGAACGAATTTCTGGATGGATTCATGGGTTATTCCGAAAAATGCAAAGCATAAGGAAAATGCGGAGAAATTCCTGAATTTCCTGGCAAGAGCGGATATCGCATGTATGAATTTTGATTATATCACCTATTCAACACCCAATATGGCTGCGAGAGAACTGGTTGAGGACGAAGATATAAAAAATTCACCGATAGCCTTCCCGGATTTATCTAAATATCACCTGGAGATTTATGTCAGTCTCGGGGAAAAGGCAGATCGCCATTTAAGTGATCTTTGGAGAGAAGTAAAGTCATATTAAAAAGGCTGTAATTGTATATTGTAAACATGATTTATGGTATAATTATCTAAACGAATAGAGACGAAAAATGATTATCTATAAGAAGAGATGTTATTAAAAAAATTCTAATGCAGGAGGTAATTGACATGGCTATTATAGATAAGATTTTCGGGGAGCACACTGACGTGTACAAATCCCCTTCAGAGGACGAGCTGCAGATGGAACAGACCGGAACCAAGGAGAAGAAGCCGAAGGCTGAGATTTCCGAACAGGATACGGTTAAATTTACAGAGCATGACAGATTTTGGGAGGGAATGAGGTAAGCTCTATAAGTTATCATTAGTGAATAAGTCAGCCTGTCATAGACGGGATTTATGAATGTTATTTTTAACACGTTGACACTGTAGTGTGACAGTGCTATGATTCTTTCAAGATTTATATTAAGATAGAGGTTGCGTATTTTATCAGTACGGATTCTGATGCGACAGGCGCAGGTGAGGAGTTTGGAAAGGACAATACGCCGAAGGATGAGCTTTCCTGTAGGGCTTGTACCTGGGCATACAGTTAAGAGCTGTATGACTGTCATCGTAAGATGGGGAGCTATCGGGCTAATTTGATCAATGATGATTTTTAAAGCTAACTCTCCGTGCGATGAGTTAGCTTTAGTTTTGTGGGGTATAAAACAAAAAAGGAGACAGTTTTATGGCAGTTTTTAAGGGAGCAGGTGTTGCCATTGCGACACCATTTAATGAAGATGGATCAGTTAATTATGAGGAGTTCAAGAGACTGATTGATTTCCAGATCGACAATGGAACAGATGCCATTATTGTATGCGGAACCACCGGTGAGAGTGCTACCATGTCAGAAGAGGAGCACATGGAGGTTTCAAGATTCTGTATTGAATATGTAAATAAGAGAGTACCTGTAATTGCAGGTGCAGGTTCTAACTGCACCAAGACAGCAATTGACCTTTCTGTCGATGCAGCTAAGGCTGGTGCTGATGGAATTCTTTCAGTTACTCCTTACTATAACAAAGCTACTCAGGACGGACTTGTTCAGCACTTCACAGCTATTGCCAAGGCAGTGGATGTTCCGATCATTCTTTATAATGTTCCCAGCCGCACAGGCTGCAATATCCAGCCTGCTACAGCAGCCAAGCTTTGCAAGGAAGTTGACAATATCGTTGGTATCAAGGATGCTGCAGGTAACCTTGCTCAGACAGCTAAGATGATGCAGCTCGCTGACGGTGCCATCGACCTATACTCAGGTGAGGACGGACTTGTAGTTCCGATCATGTCACTTGGCGGAATCGGTGTTATCTCAGTTCTTTCAAACGTAGCACCTAAGGAAACTCATGAGATGTGCCAGAAGGCTCTTGACGGAGACTTCACAGGGGCAGCAGCTATCCAGCTCAAAGCACTTCCTCTTATCGATGCACTTTTCTCAGAGGTTAATCCTATCCCTGTTAAGGCAGCTCTGGAGATGATTGGCTTTAAGGCAGGCCCGCTTCGTCTTCCTCTTACAACAATGACTGAGGCTAACAGAGTGGTACTCGAGAAAGAGCTAAAGAAATTTCTTGGAAAGTAAAATATAAATGATCCTTATTCGGAAGGCTTGGGTAATTTAAGCCTTCTCCCTTTGGGAGAAGGTGTCAGAGAAGCTGACGGATGAGGGGAGAGGACTTGGTATGATTAAAGCTATTATGCACGGCTGCAATGGCCGTATGGGACACGTAATTGTAGACCTTGCATCCGGTGATGACAAGATCGAGATCGTAGCAGGAGTTGATGCTTACGGTGATAACACCTACAGCTTCCCTGTTTTCGATTCTATTGAGAAATGTGACGTAGCTGCTGATGTTGTAATTGATTTTTCCAATGCATCAGCTGTAGATAACCTTCTTGAAGTATGCGCTTCAAAGAATCTCCCGGTAGTTCTTTGCACAACAGGTCTTTCAGATGAGCAGCTTGCTAAGGTTAAGAGCACTTCTGAGAAGGTGGCAGTTCTTAAATCCGCCAACATGTCAGTAGGTATCAACATGCTTATGAAGGTGCTTAAGGAGATATCACCTGTACTCGATGCTGCAGGCTTTGATATCGAGATCGTTGAGAAGCACCACAATCAGAAGCTTGATGCTCCCAGCGGAACAGCGCTTGCTCTTGCTGACAGCGTAAATGATTCTCTTTCAGAAAAGTGTGAGTACGTATACGACAGAAGCACAAGACGTGAGAAGCGTCCCAAGAAGGAGATAGGTATCTCCGCAGTTCGCGGTGGCACAATTGTTGGTGACCACGACGTTATTTTTGCCGGAACAGATGAGGTTATAACTCTTTCACACAGAGCATATTCCAGATCCGTTTTTGCAAAGGGAGCCATCGAAGCAGCTAAGTTCCTTGCAGGGAAAGACGCGGGCCTTTATGATATGAGCAGTGTAATAGAATGATAAAAAACTGCCTTCTCCCTTTGGGAGAGGGTGTCAGCGAAGCTGACGGATGAGGGAATATGAGACTTAGACCCTGTATAGACATTCACAACGGACAGGTTAAACAGATAGTTGGCAGTAGCCTTAGAGACATGGGGGACTCCGCAACGGAGAACTTCGTGTCTACTCAGGACGCTGCTTTTTTTGCACGCATGTATAAGGAAAAGGGCCTTCACGGAGGGCATATCATAGTCCTTAATGCTGCTGACAGCCCTTATTATGAGGCATCGGTTAACCAGGCTCTGTCCGCACTTAGAGAGACTCCGGGATTCCTTCAGGTAGGAGGCGGAATCACAGCTGAAAATGCCTGGAAATTCCTTGACGCCGGTGCATCCCATGTCGTCGTAACAAGCTATGTATTTAAGGATGGCAGGGTGAATTATGACAATCTTCAAAAGCTCCTTAACGAAGTTGGTAAGGAACACCTGGTTCTTGATCTGTCCTGTAGGAAGGGCGTAGTTGTAGCAGGCGAAGGTGCCTTAAGCCATGATGCAGACAAATATTACATCGTTACCGACAGATGGCAGAAGATGACTGATGTGGAGGTGAATACGGATACTCTTGATGAATTATCCTCATACTGCGATGAATTTCTTGTTCATGCGGTGGACGTAGAGGGTAAGCAATCGGGAATTGAAGCAGAGCTTGCAACCCTTCTTGGTAGCTGGGCAAAGCTTCCTATCACCTATGCCGGCGGAGTTCACAGCTTTGATGATCTAAAGCTCATTAGAGAATGCGCTGACGGCAGACTTGATGTGACAGTTGGCAGCGCTCTGGAAATATTCGGAGGTGCCATGTCAATTGATGAGATAGCTGAGTACTGCCGCGTTCATGAGTGATTTTTATCTGAGAAATACAGAATAAAAGGGCTATTCTTTTTTTATATTTATTTAATTTATAATGTCGCCTTTTACCTTTATAATTCGTATATAGGTATATAGAGGTAAATAAAAACATCCAGTGTTTTTTATAAAGGAGGCAATTATATGGGTACTAATAAATTAAACGATGATGCTAATCTTGATGAATTAAAAGCAAAAGAGAAACTTGATGGACTTGCTTTAAATGATGATGAGCTTGATGATGTATCAGGTGGACAGATTGTTAATATGGCTAGGGGTATCAACGTGGTCAGAAATAGAAAACAGCAGATTTTGTCTACAAATGGAAAAAATCTATAATAATCAGAAGGACTGTCACCTATGACGGTCCTTTTTGTTGCAGTAAAAAACAGCCAGAGCGATGCTCTGGCTGTTTTGCACATCTGGTTTAAAGTGAGAATCTTGCAACGAAATCCTGAAGCTCCTGAGCGTTCTGTGCAAGTCTGTCGGAGGCCTCTGCAACCTCGTGGGTTGATGCGGTCTGCTGCTCGGATGCAGCGGATACGTTCTGGGTCTCATCAGCTACGCTGACACTCATTTCTTCAATCTTCTGGATGTTGTTAGCAATAGTAGTAGTTCCACCGGAGAGCTGATCTACGATCTCGCTCATGCGGGCACTCTGCTCGGATACGGAATGAACCTTGCTGACGATTTCATTGAAGGTGTTACCGGCTTCATTAACAACCTGGGAGCCTTCAATAACGCTCTGAGCACCTTCACGCATGGACTCAACGGCTTCTTCGGAACTTTTTGTAATGTCTTCAATAAGAACGGTGATATTGTTTGCAGCTTCGTTGGACTGATCTGCCAGCTTACTGATCTCACTTGCAACTACGGCGAAGCCTTTACCCATTTCACCGGCCCTTGCAGCCTCGATTGATGCATTCAGTGAGAGGAGGTTGGTCTGGCTTGCGATTTCTGCGATAGTATCAACGAAGGAATCAATATTCTTAAGCTTGTCGCCAAGACCTTCAACCATTGTAGCTGTATTTTCAACGGAATCCTTGATGGTTTCCATCATTGTGGTTGCGCGTGTCATGTCAGCTGCACCCTTGGTTGCTGCTTCATTTGTTGCGTTGATCATGTCACTGGAAGCAACGATTGCATGCTGGAATTCTTCCATGTTGCTTACAAATGCCTGAGTCTCATCACTTGCTCCTGAAACTGCTGTAATCTGACCACTGCAGGAATTAGCAACGTTTGTACAGGAGTTTGCAACCATTTCGCTTGCCTGTGCTGACTGTGAAGCACTTGCTGAAAGCTCTTCTGATGCGGAAGCAACATAAGCGGTTGTATCTGAAATCTTACCCATAAGTTCACGGATGTTATGGTGAAGGGTATCAAGGGCTTCGGCAATAAGACCAATCTCGTTCTTGCTCTTTGTAAGAGGACGAATCTTGCGCATGGATTCGTTGTCGCTGAAATCGCTGTTGGACATCTTTCCCATTTCTTCTGCGATGAGGATAATGGGCTTTGTGATTCTCTTACCAATGTAGTATGCTACGATAAGACCGATAACGCACATTACAACAAGTACGATAATAGATTTAAGGATACTGTTGTTAAGTGCCTTTGCTGCATGCTCTGAATACTCAGCTTCAAGTGCATCAATATGATCTACCCATACGCCTGTACCCATAACCCAGTCAAAAGGCTGGTAGTAAGCTGTGTAGTTGATCTTAGGAAGAGGCTCGGTTTCATTTGGCTTTGCAAACATAAGCTCTGTATATCCACCGCCGTCCTGCATACCATTTTTGATCATTTCCTGAATGAACTTGGTACCATTGGGGTCTACTGAATCCCATCTGGACTGTCCCTCAGTATCACGGCCAAGAAGAACTACGTTTATACCTGTAGAAGTATCTACCCAGAAATAGCCGGATCCATCGTTATATTTCAGGTCTCTTATGATGTCAGCAGCTTCCTTCATGGCTTCTTCTTTTGTCATAAGGCCTGCTTCGTATCTGGAATTCATGATAGCGCATACACTCATGGCTTCCTGAGTCTCATTCTTGAGTTCAGTCTTGATATCTTGAAGGAGTCTTTCTCTATACTGAGTTGTCTGTTCTTTAGTTGTAGCAATAGTGCTATTGATGGTGAAAAGTTCGACAATTAAACCTGTAAGAATTACAGCACCGCCGATGGCGATTAAAAGCGAATACAATAAAGACATATTTCTGGTAGGTCTGCCCATTTGTTATCCCTCCTCTGTGACGGATATGTTTTTTGATTGTACACATCTTAATATATCATTGAGGGATATGGAATAACAATTAATAGAGTATTAAAATTTAGTAAAGATAGTAGGACAGAAGAGGAGTAGTGCGCGACGCTCAAAAAACCCATCCGTTACCGGATGGGTTCGTTGATTAATCATTTGTACACTTGCTGATTCTATATATTAAGAATAAGGCACATTGTATTCTTGATTAAATGTTTGCCGTTAATCAAAGCTTGTTAACGTTAACGGCCTGAGGTCCTTTTTCACCCTGGATTACATCGTAATCAACTGCAGCGCCTTCGTCGAGAGACTTGAAGCCCTCCATGTTGAGTCCTGAATAATGTACGAATACATCATTGCCTGCCTCATCAGAAATGAAGCCGTAACCCTTCTGGTTGTTGAACCACTTAACTGTACCCTTGTTCATAGCTTACCTCCACTAAAAAATAAAAAATAGTTCTTATCGTCAAACGAGTACATCAATTGACGATATGTTGTATTAAAACAACATAATTAGGATATCACAATGAGTGTTAAAAGTAAAGGAATTATTAAAATATTCGCGAAAAAAATCACAATTTATCTAAGCTTTTACCGCATCCCTTTACTTTAATTGTTTAGTGTGTTAAAATATGAAAGCATGAAGTGAAATTGACGAAATATAGTACATATTATGTCTTGTTTTATTTTATTTCAAGCAAAACTTGGGGGCGTATTTATTCTTTCAAAACATGGAGGGTAACATGAACAAAAAAATTCGTACAGAAGCGGTGGATCATCTATTTGAGGCCATTCTGTCACTTAGCGATAAGGAAGAGTGTTATAGCTTTTTCGAGGATCTCTGCACAGTGAATGAACTTATGTCTCTGTCACAGAGATTTGAGGTTGCAGCAATGCTCAGGAAGCATAAGACCTATCTCGAGATAGCAGAGAAGACTGGAGCTTCTACAGCAACAATAAGCCGAGTTAACAGATCTCTCAATTACGGAGATGACGGATATGCACTTGTATTTTCTAAGATGAAGTCTGAAGAGAACTAAGAGGATTTTAAGTTTGGAGTTTTAAGCAAGCGTAGCAGGTGACTGCTACGTTTTATGTTGTTAACTGGGAGTATGGCAAGGAATTATAATAGATATATTGAAGTTATAAAAATATAATACCTGAATATAAAAATAGGACCGTCATTACTGACAGCCCTATTTTAATTTAGTTTGCAGAAGCTCTCTCTTTTGCCGTCTCAGCAGAAGTTTTCTCTGCTGTCATCTGGCATTGACCTTGGAAAACAGCGTTTTCATCAATTACCAGAGTCTTGGCTGATAAGTCACCAATGAGCTTGCCGGTGTCGCTGATCTCGACCTTTCCTGTGCTCGCAGTTACGTTTCCGTTGATCTCTCCTGCGAGGAAGAGGTTGGTAGCTGAAACAGCTCCGTTAATCTTGCCTTCCTGACCAACGATGAGAGAACCATTTACAGATACGTTACCGTTAATGGTGCCATCGACACGTGTGCTTTCCTTAGCGCTAAAGGGTCCATCCAGAATGGCCCCGGCTGCAATAAATGAAGTAATGGGTTCTGCAGCTACGTCCATTGAACCATCTGCCTTTGAGTTGTTAAATAGTGCCATTGTTAGCCTCCTTAAAAGAGGGATATTTAAATCCCTTTATCTATAATAATGGATTTCGATTATCCATTTATCTCAATAAGATCTTCAGGATTTATAAATACTCCGTCCTTTTGAAGCTGGAATCCCAACTTTGTATTATCACTTCCCACAACAAAGAGGGTTGCTCCTCTGACTACGGTATCGCCTTCGTGAACAAGACTTTCACCGCCGTTTCTGTAAATTGAAACATAGCCGTTGCCGTGATCGATTGTTACTGAATTGCCATATTTTAAATCGCCTGCTACGGAAGTAACAGTTCCTGATCCTGCGGATGTAATGGTTGAGCCCTCTTCAGCTGAGAGGATAAGAATGGGATTATAGGCTGATGTGTCAACAGGGGGTGTCTCAGTATTCTCATCGCCTTCGCCATCCTCGTTTTCTTCAGGTTTAACGGCATTGCCGTCAGCATCAATGAGGCCTTCAATCGCGATATCGCCGGAGTTCGGATCGTCATAGCTTGCCACCATGGAAGCTGTTCCCGAGATGGGAAGAAGTGATGGTACACTTAACTGTTCCGCCTCGGCAGCTGTAACCTGCTCGGCTTCTACCTTTTTATTAAGAGCCTGGCTTAAGTTTGTTACTTCAGTCTTAAGCTCAGCATTTTCTTTTGCCAATGCAATGTTCTCATCGGTTTTTTCACTGATCAACTGATCCTGCTGTGCAGAATATTTTTTTAATGAAGAAACTGTGATTGCTGAATGAATTTGAAAGCATAGTAATGCTACGAATACTGCAAAGATGGAAAACGCCAGCACCTGAGTAGCTACGTGCCCAAGATGAAAGCCGCCGCTGCTTCCGTCTGAATCCCCGGATATGATCATGATTGTGTAATGGCGTTTATGCCTGTGTTTTTTTGGTTTATTTAGATCTGCCATAAAAAACTCCCCGTTTAAAACTCACGGAATATAATACCATAAAACGTTATAGTAGGCAATTTCACAATGATGGACACCACAATTGTGATGAAGGATGGTATGATCATAGATGTTAAGAAAAATCCGAATCCTGTACCTGCTGAGGAATTAAATGATCTGTGATTATATTTTGAAGAAAAAAGAAAACAAGAATCGTATATGTGGACTCTTTGTGGCATGCATTTTGGTTTTGAATCTGCTATGTCCGATAAGTGGTCTTGCAGCATATAAGCCCGGTGGAATGATAGTGTTCCATTCATACTCTGACTACAACGCAGGAGATAGCCGCATTTTCCTGTATGACTTTAAGTCAGATACCCTCAAATGCTTAAGTGAAAACTGGAAGGATATAGTAAATCCCATGAACGCCTGCTTTAGAAATGATGGTAAGGCGTTAGTTTTCATGGGACAAAATAGAGACGGCGAGTGGGATATTTTCCAATATGAGCTTGGTGCTGATAAGCCGGTCAATATTACGGAGGGGAATGACCTTGATGACGAGGATCCAAAATACGATTCAAAGGGGAAATACATTATTTTCAAGCAGAGTAATCCATCAGGAAAAGGAACCCGAATTGTTCGATATAGCTGCAGGTCGGGGAAGACGAAGGTGATTCTCAAGGGCTCATCCGAAAAGTCCATGCCTTATTACAGCAAAAATGGAAAGAAGATTTATTACACAGAAGGCAAAGGCCGAAAGACATCTATTAAAGCGCTCGATGTCAAAAGTAAGGAAATCTCCATGCTTTACAGTAAGGACGGCGTGCAATCCTATTATCCCATCACCGGTGGCAATGGGAAATATCTCTATTTTTCAAGAGGCTACAGTAAGAAAAATCGCGTAGACCAGATCATCAGATACAATCTGAAAACCGGTAAAGCAAAATCCCTAAAGTGCAACAGCAGGCATTTCGACTGCTCTGATGCCTGCTATGTTTCTTCGAAATATATCATTATCAGCAGCACTAAGAGCGGCAAAGAAGGCGGGTACGACTTATATCTTGTTAATGTCAAAAGCGGCGGGATGACCAGCTTGTCAAACTTTAATAATCATATAAACACTCCCATGGAGGAGCTTGGATGTGATTATTTTGAAAGCTGATGGCATTTTTGGCGTTATTATTGTATGATTTTAAAAGCTTTTTACAAATGTAATTGTGTTCCATGAAAAGACATTTTTATCAGGCAAAAAAATAAAAGGAGACAGTATGAAAATGGTTAAATTTAGTGAGATCGAATACAAGCGTCCGGATATGGAGGCGCTTAAAAAGGCTTTGGAAGATGCTACTGCAAAAATCCGTGATGCCAGGAGTTATCAGGAAGTCAGAGACGCATACTATTCACTGCAGGAGTATGAGCAGGAAGTCGAGTCAATGTTTACTCTGGCTTATGTTCGCAATACCATCAATATGAGGGATGAGTTTTATGATGCAGAGGTTAAACTGCTACAGGAAGATTATGCAAAGATGATTCCTCAGTATAACGCTTATGAGAAGGCTCTTACAGAGTCACAGTTCAGACCTGAATTTGAGGCTGAATTTGGTGCTCAGCTCTTAAGAAAACTGGATGCTTCTTTGATGACAAGCGATGAGAAAATCATTTCTGAGACAATCCGCTGCGATCAGCTTAAGCAGGAATACAGCAAGACCGCTGCTGAGGCAGTGACTGACTTTAGAGGAGAGGAGTGCAATTTTTACGGACTCCTTAAGCACATGCAGAGCACAGACCGCGCAGAGCGCAAGGAGGCCTTCGAGGCATGGGCAGCACTTTATGAAAAGATCAGTCCCGAGCTCGAGGCCCAGTATGGAGAGCTTGTAAAGCTCCGTAATGAGATGGCTCTGAAAATGGGCTTCAAGAATTACGTCGATATGGCGTATATCGATAGAAACCGCTTTGATTACAAGCAGGAGGATGTGGCAAAATTCCGAGAGCAGGTAAGGGCGATAATCACACCTGCTGTTGCAAAGCTGCGCGAGGTACAGAAGGAAAAGCTCGGTGTGGATAAGCTTTACTACTATGACGAGGAGCTGAACTACCCTGATGGAAATGCTGCACCTATCGGAACTGCAAAGGAGCTCATAGACAAGGCACAGAAGATGTACAGAGAGATGAGCGCCGAGACAGGTGAGTTCTTTGACTTCATGAAGGAGTATGATCTCTTTGACTTAGAGACCAGACCCGGCAAGCACATGGGCGGTTACATGACAGCTATGCCTCTTTTCAAGGCACCCTTCATCTTCAGTAATTTCAATGGTACCTCTGCAGACGTTGATGTACTTACCCACGAGGCAGGGCATGCATTCCAGGGATATCTTTCTATGAGATCAATTGATGTGAACGCACTTCGCGCTTCAACAGCTGAGATCAACGAGATTCATTCCATGTCCATGGAACACTTCGCATACCCCTGGATGGAGCTGTTCTTTGGCGATAAAACTGAGAAATATATTACCTCACATCTTATGGGTGCACTTTCCGTAATTCCTTACCTGGTGAGTGTTGATGAGTTCCAGCATGAGGTTTATGCACATCCTGACTACACAGCAGCTGACTGGAAGAGAACATGGCATGAGATTGAGCAGAAATACATGCCCTGGCGCGATTATGATGGAAATGAATTCCTGGAGGCAGGTGGCTTCTGGATGCAGAAACAGCATATCTTCCTCTATCCTTTTTACTATATTGAATATGCTATGTCAGCGATCTGTGCATTCCAGTACTATGGCCGTATGAAGGAGGACAGACAGAAGGCATGGAATGATTACCTCAGTCTCTGCCGCGCAGGTGGAACCAAGGGCTATTTGGAGCTTCTGAAAATCGGTAATCTCCTTAGTCCTTTTGAAGACGGTACCGTTGAGAAGAGCACAGCTCATGTGATCGAGGAGCTTTCAAAGCGCTACACAGCATGAGAAAACCTGAGCTGAATTCTGCCGTTTACATTACTTCTGAAAAAGACTATAATATATAGGATTATCGCATGCAGGGGCATGTATATTTGAAATACTATATAAAGTGAGGTTACATTATGGCATTATTAGAACAGTGGCGCGGTATGGCTTATTCAGAAAAAGCTGATAAGGCACAGCTGCAGAAACTTTGGACAGATTATTTTCAGAAGGAAAAAGATATTTACGCAATCCTTCTTAAGAATCCTGATGAAGTAGTTAAGGGCACAGTTAAGGAACTGGCTGAAAAATATAGCGTTGATATCATGACAATGACAGGATTCCTTGATGGAATCAATGATTCACTTAAGGAGCAGAACCCTATCGATGATATGGAAGAGGATACAGAGGTTCAGCTCGGCTTCGATAAGGAGCTTCTTTACAAGAACATGGTAGCAGCAGGTGCTGACTGGCTTTATGGTCTTGAGGAGTGGAACGACATCTTCTCAGAGGAGAAGCAGAAGGAACTTTACAAGGAGCAGAAGGCTTCACAGACAGTTCGCAAGGAGAACAAGGTTTATCCTAACGATCCCTGTCCGTGTGGAAGTGGTAAGAAGTACAAGAAGTGCCACGGTAAAGGAAAGTTCTGATAGCTTATTAAGAGAGAAAACAGCCCTGTATAATATGTGCGGGGCTTTTTTCAATAAATAATTATGACTGTGCCCGGTTGGCACGGAAAAGGAGAAAAATCATGACAAAAGAAGAATTTAAAGAAGTGTATCGCCATTCATTGGCACACATCCTTGCAAAAGCCGTAATCGAGATTTACGGTAAGGAGACACAGTACGCAATTGGTCCGCAGGTGGCAGACGGTTGCTATTATGACTTCGTTTTGCCGGGGGCTGTGACAGAGGATGATTTCAAGACCATCGAGGATAAGATGCGCGAGATCATCAAGAGAAGAGAGGATTGGACAAGAAAAGAGGTTTCCAAGGAAGAAGCTCTCGAAATCTTTAAGGATCAGAAGTTTAAGACAGAGCTTATCAATGATCTTCCTGACGGAGAGACCATCACTACCTACAACACAGGTGATGATTTCATCGATCTTTGCCGTGGACCTCACGTTGAAAACTCTCAGGAGCTGATGAATGTTTCCTTTAAATTAAAGGCTGTATCAGGCGCTTACTGGAGAGGCGATGAGAAGAGAGATTCCATGACAAGAATTTATCTCTATGCATTCCCTACAAAGGATGAGCTTAAGGCTCACCTTAAGATGATCCAGGAAGCTTTAGAGCGCGACCACAAGAAGATCGGTGCTCAGCTTGATCTTTTCATGTTTGACGAGACAGCTCCCGGAATGCCTTACTGGCTTCCCAGAGGCTGGAGAATGTACCAGAAGCTCCTTAAGTTCTCAAGAGATATTCAGGAGAGACATGGTTATACAGAGATCGCAGCTCCTCTTATCGATAACAAGAAGCTGTGGCTTATCAGTGGACACTGGGCTCATTACATCAACAACATGTTCATCGTACCAGGAATCGCAGGTCATGTTCAGGCTGACACAACTATTCCTGATGTAGCAGAGAGCATGGATGAGGATGCAGCTAAGACTCCTGTTAAGATCGAGAGAGGCTCTGTTATCTACAACAGAGAGGCCCTTGATACAATGGGCGCTAAGCCTATGAACTGTCCTAACGCTATGATGACTTATAAGAGAACAGTTCACTCTTACAAAGAGCTTCCTATCCGTTACAGTGAGTACGATGTACTTCACAGAAAAGAGAAGTCAGGACAGATGAACGGTCTTTTCCGTGTTCAGGAGTTCAGACAGGACGATGACCATACATTCGTTATGGAGTCACAGATCCAGGATGAGATTGCAGATATCATCTCAATCGCAGACGAGATCTACAAGACATTCGGTGTTACATACAGAGCTGAGTTCTCAACCCGTCCCGATGATTTCATGGGTGATATCGAGGTTTGGAACAGAGCAGAGGCTGCTATTAAGAGCATTCTTGATAAGAAATATGGCGAAGGTGGCTATGAGATCAACGAGGGCGACGGCGCTTTCTATGGTCCTAAGATCGACCTTCAGATCAAGGACGCACTTGGAAGAGAGTGGCAGTGCGGTACAGTACAGCTTGACTACCAGCTTCCTCACAACTTTGGCCTTACATATCAGGCTCAGGACGGAAGCCTTGAGATGCCTGTTGTTATCCACAGAGCTATCTATGGCTCACTTGAGAGATTCATCGGTATCATCATCGAGAACTTCAAGGGTGCGTTCCCGTTCTGGCTCAGCCCTTATCAGGTAGGTATCGTTCCTATCCGTGTTGAGCACAACGAGTATGCTAAGAAGGTAGCTGACCTTCTCTTCGAGAACGGCATCGATGTTGAGGCTGATTACTCCGACAACAACATGAAGGAGAAGATCAAGAAGTTCAAGAACTACAAGGATCCTTATATCATCGTTCTTGGTGATAAGGAGGCAGCTGAGAACACTGTTTCAATCAATGTTCGTGGTTCTAACAAGCAGATTCAGAATGTACCTCTTGATAAGTTTGTTGAGATGTGCAAGAAGATGAATGCAGAGCACACACTTGAGCTTATTGATTCTGTAGAGTAAAAATATTAGCCTTCCCCCTACTTTAGGGGGAAGGTGTCAGCGAAGCTGACGGATGAGGGTTTGATGAACAACCTTAATAATTTAAATAATAAGTGGGGCATTGCTCAAAGAGTGATCGGAATAATTTTGTATCTGGTGTCTGCCGGAATGCTGGTATTTTCGACTTACCTTTGTTTTAGCCCCGATATATGGTACGACGAGCTCTACAGTATACAGTTTGCTTTAAAGAGCGTATCTGAGATGGTTAAGTTAACAGCGGCGGATGTTCACCCGCCGCTGTATTACGTTATCGTGCATTATCTGATAAGAGGATTTGGCTATATAGGAGGTGCCCTTGGTGTTACAATAGGGACAGATACTCTTGCGGGCAATATGCCTGTCATATACGCCAAGATGGCAAGTGTCATTCCGCTTGTGATCCTCTTTATATACGCGGTGACGATCATCAGGAAAAGGTACGGAACACTTATAGGCGGACTGTTTAGCTGCGCAATGATCGCTATGCCTCAGATGGCGGATTACTCTGTTGAGATCAGAATGTACAGCTGGGTAATGCTTTTTGTGACAGCCATGTGCATACATGCAGAGCCTTTCCTTGAAAATGATAAGGATAAGCAGATAAGAGGCTTAAAATGGAGCAAGGCTTTCCCTGTCTTCATATATGGACTTCTCGCCTGCTATACTCAGTACTATGCCGCTGTTGCGGTGGCTTTTGTGTATTTGTTCCTTATAGTATGGTCTGTAAGGAAAAACATCTATCAGCTTGGGATACTTTTGATAAGCGCCAATTTCACAGCGGTAGCTTATTTCCCCTGGATAGGCGTCGTGTTGTCACAGGCAAAGTCCGTATCTTCAAATTACTGGATACAGCCCCTTAGTCTTAGGAGCTTTGGCGGCATTATCAAGTACCTTATGAAGCCCGGATTTTTCAATGAAAAGCTGGCAACAATCCTTGCTGTAGTAATATTTATTCTGGTGGCATTCGCAGTGGTTATAAACATCAGGGATGCCTATATGTGGCTGTGCTTTATGCCGGTTATTGGAATTATTGCCTTCGGCTTTGCAGCTTCTATATTGCTAAGGCCCGTGTTCACATACAGATACATGATCCCCGGAATGGCAGCGCTGTGGCTTGGAGTTCTTATAGCATCGGGAAGGCTTCTGAATGTTTTTGGAAAAGATGCCGGAACAGAAGAGAAAAAGGCTAAGCCCTTTGAGAAAGCTCTCTTTGCAGGTGGGTTACTGCTCACTTCACTCGTAATCGTATTCTGTATCAGGGATTATTGGGCTTTCCGTGGAAATGAACTCTACAAACGTGTTAATATGGTAGAAACGGAGAAGTTCTGGAATTCAATAAATGCAGAAACTACCGGTAAAAAGACGATACTGGTCTGCAACTTCGATCAGGTATCCGCTATATCGCTGTACTATGCAAACGGCATGAGAGATGTAGTGGGAGAGCAGGGAGAAGAGCCTCCGGTAATGGTTTATCTCTACGGAGCCATGACGGATGAAGTTCTGGCAAACACATTCCCCGGGATACTGAGCGTAACGGAGCCCTGGGAGGTTTGGGAGCTTGTGGACAGCGGAAGCAGAGTCCTGTTCCTTGGAAGCTTTAACTCAAGAGAAGATATTATAAAGGAGTGGGAGGAATCACCCCGTCCCTTATCAAGTGAAAACAAGGGTAGCTATCTTCTTGAGAGATATTGGTTCGATGTGTTTGAAGTAACTAAGAAGTGACATCTATAAGGAGCGTATATTGCGAGTAAAAAGACTGTTATCCATAATTAGTGGGATTGTGATAATCGCCCTGGCTGGAACAGGGATAGATTCTCTTGCATCTTCAGGAGCAAGTGCCACCCTGAATGAGATTGTAAGCGGAGAGGAAAGCAATGCTACAGGAGAAACCGAGGGAGAAAGTGCTACCGGTGTAAGTGACGGAGATGCAGAAAATGCTGTTAGCACTATCAGGAGCCTTCCTGCAGCGCTAAGCTGTACCTTTATCCTGCCTGACGGCTTTCAGCCATCTGATACGCCGGGCGTTTATGTGAATGAGTTTTATCCTTTGGAGTCAGCTAATGTTACTTACAAGGTATCGAATATACCTCAGGAAAAAGAGCTGACCAATGCCCAGAAGGCAGCAGGGGAGAGTGCTGACGCAAGTGAGTATGAGATGCTCTATAATGAGCTTACGGCTGAGAAGTTTGAAGAACTTCAGAGAAACAGCTACGAGGCTTTGTATGGGGTGGATCCAAAGCTTGCTATGTGGGGCTTCGAGAAAAGAGAGTTTGACGGTTTTCCCGGTTATGTTATAAATACGGCACACACCCTTGAAAATACTCAGACAATCCGTCAGGTGACAGTGATTATCCTTTCGAGTAATAAGGTTTTCACTGTGGTCTATTCAAGAGCAGATGATGATGATTTTGAGGATGATATCAATCAGAGTCTTGAGACTATACATGTTATTAGAAAGTAACTCCCATTTCGGATCCCTCTTTCCAAATTGAAAAGATTGAGAAAGTAAGTGGTTCTTAAGAGAAGTTTTTAGGATATTTAAATCCCTCGGAATTCCGGGGGATTTTTTTATCTTATAGAAAATTACTTCTTTATTTCCCAAATAAGATAAAAACCATACAGGTGCATGCAGTCTGTCTGCATTTTTTCGCAAGCAATCGCTGTCAGGCTCTGCCTAAATTACGTCATGAAAATATTGAAAATATTAAATATTGCAAATCGCAATATAATTATGATTTGAGATTAAACTGTGAAAAAACTGTGTCCTTACTGGATTTTCAAGATAAACGTAATTATAAACATTCTATAAATTTTATTAAATGCCGTAATAGCACAGTTTAAGCGACTTGACAAATTTGGGGGGGTGATAGAATTGAAATTGTCACGAAGGAACGGTTACGTTAAACCGTAAATTTTAAACTTATGAAGGAGGGTCTCTTATGAAGGGATTAAAACAATTTGGAGCGATGGCACTTGCTGCTGCGCTTACCATCACATTGGTTGCACCAATTAGTGCAAGCGCCGCAATCTATATGGATCAAGATGGCGCAACTGGAAATAAAACCTATACAAACGAAGATACAAAAGAAAGCTTTACATCGTCGGCTGACTTAGAGTTTGGCGATGATATTGCTTCAGCGCTTGCTAAAACCCAGAAGGTTTATTACATTTCAACTAACGACTACGCAGATATTAAACTTAGTACAACAATTGATGTTGCAAAGTTTACTGGTTTTAAGAGTAATAAGAAGAAGGCTTTGAAGGTAAGAGTTGAGAAGACTGAAGAGGTAACGAAAGGCAGCAACGCATGGATAACTGATTCATATGCATATGCGAAGAAAGAAAATGGAACATGGAAATATTACTACAAGGATGTAAATAATGAATGGAAATCAACTGATGAAGATGGGCTTAAGAAACTTGGAGAAAATAGTGGAAAGTATACGATTAGACTTTATGCAAAGAAACCAGGAACCTATAAGATTAAGTACAACGCAGTTGATGCTAATGGAGCTACTATAGCTAAAAAGACAATTAAGGTTGTTGCAAGAGATGATAGCCGTGCTATTAAGTCAATTACATACGGCGGAAAGAATATCTTACCTGATACAGATGGAGATGGAAGAGATGATTATACAAACTACTATAGCGTAACTAAGCGTAGTGCTTATACTACTAAGAAAAAAGGTAAGCTGGTAATTACTGCGAATAAGGATTTTAAGATTAAGAAGATTGAGATTGGAACACCTGTTCTGGATACACGAAATCTTGAAACTACAAATCCTACAGGAACACAAACATATGGAAATAAGCCTATAGACCTCAACGGAAATGGCAGAACAGATGATATTGTTAAGGGTGTGGATGAAAGCTCTGTTTCTATGACCTGGAAGAAGGTTAAGAATAAGAAGACAATAAAGCTTAGTAAAGTTGAAGATAATGAAGCAGGAAATTATAACAAGAGCTGGAAAAGTGGAAAAACAGAGGTTCTTACGGAAAAGGGTAACTTTGCACCTACAACTATTCGTGTAACTGTTTATGACAAGAAGAATAAGACAACAAGTACAGAACTATATCCAATCTTTCTTCGTGTTAGAAAGTAAACGTAACATGAAGTAAATCAATAAGCTTTATATCAGGCTTTCTAATATGATTACATCCATCATAAAGAAAATTGTACAGACTCGTGACAAAGGTCTCTTACAGGCCTGATATAATAATACCCCCGGGACGGTTAATCGCCCCGGGGGTTCTTATGTGTGCAAGTTAAAAAGGTGGTGAAAGGAAAATCAAAATGAACAGATTCTTTATGCCAAGTGCGAATTGCAGGGAATTCCTGTGCGCTCTTTTTATTCAAGCGAAGCACCAAGCAGTTGAAAATTTCCCATTTAAGCAGAAAGCGCCCGGGCTCTCCTATAATGATGGAAACTCTGGGGGTTATGGTTCTGTCTTTAAATCTATCTCCTGAAAATAATTAGTATTGACGTAAGACTTTACGACCTGCAGATCATTTTTTTGACCTATGTTACGTCAGGAGGGGTTAAATCTCATAGATTGATTGAATTTTTCAATCTCTACAAATTGCAGATTCCATAAATTCACTATGAAATTCAGCCAGAATTCTTGTTTATAAGCATACAGGTGCATTGTGAACGTAATTGCGTTAATTTTTGCATATAATCTATACACCAGTAGCACAAAAACTAAACATACTGACGTAACTTACTTTTGCCCCGGAAATCATAAAATAAGGCGCACAGCATATTCTGTGCGCCTTTATCTTATTTCCGGAGCTTTGCCTGCTCTTCGTGGTACTTCTTGAATTTCTCAGCTGTCTGGCATGTACAGGAACCTCCGTGGCATGAAGATCCGTTGGGACACCCGATGCATCCACCTTGTTTCTTCTTTTTAATAATGTATCTGATATCAAAGATAATGATAGCAGCGATTATCAAAACTATTATTATGTTTGTCATTTAAATCACTTCCTTAAAAAACTATATTGAGAACTGTTCTCAATTCAAAGTAAGTATATTCTCATAACCTTTTCATGTCAAGAAGATTTGTTAGCGATTGCAAACAAAAAGACAGAAGTAGTCCGCATCAAAAATCCGGACAACAGAATTTATATTATATCCCTGATCCTGGAATAGCTTTCCTCTGAAGGAATTCTGTGAATCGCAGTATCGGTGAAAACGTTGGCCTTTAGCAGATCCTGCTTGTCGGGGTGCTTCTGGCCTTCGTCGAAGATTGCTATCATGCGGTCGATGAGATCGTCATCTACTTTACCGCGCATGGATTCATAACGATCACGGATGGGAGCAGGCATGCTGCCCTGGCAGAAGAATGAGCCAAGGAATACGTTGTCGTTGGGAAGCCAGACTTTCCCTATGGATTCCATGGAACGATAATAAGCAGGGTCATTGCCCATGCCACAGGTTCCGAAAAAAGCTATATTTTTTCCGTGAAGAGAAGTGATAAGATCTATGATCTCAAGAGAGCAGGTGCCTCTGTTAACCCAGTAACCTATGAAATAGGTCTCGGCATCATGCCTGCCGTTCCAGCTTCTGATATTGATCTCTTCCTTAGAGTCAGAAGGGAGGGCATAGAAAATCTCATCCGCTATTTTCTTTGTATTTCCAGTCTCACTGGCATAAACTACTAAATACTTGAGCATGAGTCCCTCGGGTAACAATCAGGACTTTTTCAGAAATGTATTACCGCACTTGGGACACCTGATTTCTATGCGGCCCTTTCCTCGGGGAACTCTGATTTTCTGGCTGCAATTAGGGCACTTATAGATGTGAAAAGCCTTATTCTGTGTCCAACTGTATTTAAAATTTCTGAAGAAGTCTAAAAATTTGTCGGTAATTTTTACATAAGCCTCGTTCTCGCGGTAACGGGCAGGTATATTCTTGGAAAACAGACGAAAATAGCTGTAAAATAACAGAATTACTGCAATGTAATATAAAAAGCCAAGCGGTGTCACGAATGACAATATAAGCAGGATTACTGCGACCGCAAGGCAACTCCTTGTAAGTCTGTCAGTTCCGTACGCTCCGTATCTTCCCTGAAAAAAACGATAGAGAAAATCTTTCATTAAGTAAGCTCCATGGTTCGGCTGTTTTCATGTGACAATAAGCTGAACTACAACAACAGTTAAATAGCTGACAAACCCCCTCAATATAAACAAAGTATAATTTTCAAGCGTTGAAAATGCAATTAATCGCATATAAATTTCTCTTAAAAAAGCATTAATGCCTTATTATGCAAACATCAACAAAAATAAAGAAAAGTGATATAATGTTTTGTACTAATTATATTGTGGAGGCATTTATGCAAATTATAATAGTGGGCTGCGGAAATGTTGGAGCAGCACTTACTGAGCAACTTTCAGGAGAGGGACATGATGTCACGGTAATCGAGGAAAAGCGTGACGTCATTCAGAGCGTTGTTAACAACTTTGATGTTATGGGAATTGTTGGTAACGGCGCAAGTTATCTTGTAATGAAGGACGCAGGTATTGAGTATGCTGATCTGATGATTGCGGTTACAGGTAATGATGAGCTGAACCTCCTGTGCTGCCTTATAGCAAGAAAGGCAGGTCATTGTAACACTATTGCCAGAGTTAAGAACCCTATTTATAAGAGGGAGATTAGCTTTATCAAAGAGGAACTTGGACTTTCACTTGTTGTTAATCCCGAGGAGCTCTCAGCAGCAGAAGCCGCAAGGCTTCTTAAATTCCCTGCAGCAACTAAGATAGAGACCTTTGCGAGAGGTCGTGCCGAGATAGTTCACATGACAGTGGGCGAGGGCACCAGAATCTGCGATAAGTCACTTAAGACTATTCAGTCTGAGATCAAGAGTAAAGTGCTTATTGCCGTTGTTTCCAGAGCAGATGAGGTTTTCATCCCCAATGGTGATTTCGTTCTGAGGGCAGGCGACGAGCTTACGATTGTAGGTGCTTCCAGGAGCATAGCCGAATTTTTCAGGAAAATCGGAATGCCTACAGCAAGAGTTCATTCCGCGATGATCATCGGTGGCGGTGCTACATCTTATTACCTGGCACAGCAGCTGATCTCATTCGGAATCGATGTGAAGATATTTGATAAGGATCTCGAGCGCTGCAAGATGCTCTCAGACCTTCTGCCTCAGGCGCTTATCATAAACGCCGATGGTACTGACAAGGACGCTCTTATGGAGGAGGGAATTGTCGGAACAGAGTCATTCGTAACCATGACTAACCTGGATGAAGAGAACATCATGCTCTCCATGTATGTGAAAAGTGTTAACCCCAAGGCCAAGCTCATAACCAAGGTTCACAGGGTTAATTACGGTGAGATAATCGATTCACTTCAGATAGGAAGTATTATTTATCCCAAAAATATTACTGCGCAGCGTATAGTTCAGTATGTACGCGGCATCAGCAATTCCATGGGAAGTAATAACATTGAAGCTTTGTATAAGATGAACGACGGAAAGGTTGAGGCGCTCGAATTTTTAGTCACGGAGAAAGCGTCTGTTATAGGAATTCCGTTGTCACAGCTTAAGCTTAAAAAGGGAATACTGGTAGCACTTATAAACCGCAAGGGAGAGATCATTTCTCCTACAGGACAGAGTGTTATTGAAGCCGGTGACACAGTTATTGTCATCACCAGCCATCTTGGGCTGCTTGATATCTCAGATATACTTGCATAAAAATATTTATTTCTTCAGGGAGTTGTTATGAACTATAAAATGATCCGTTTTCTGCTTTCAAGAGTACTGCAGATTACCGGAATACTAATGCTGTTGCCGCTTATAGTGGCACTCATTTATAAAGAATTTTTCTGTGCCAAAATGTTTTTGGTGATAATAGCAGGAAGCCTGATATTCGGTTCTATCGGCGCCTACTTCAAGCCTAAAAACGTGGCAATCTATGCGAGAGAGGGCTTCGTAGCGACGGCACTTACATGGATACTTATAAGTGCTGTGGGAGCTCTTCCATTTGTTTTGACAGGAGTTACGGACGACTATATCGATGCTCTTTTTGAGACTATCTCAGGACTTACTACCACAGGATCAACAATCCTTTCCAGCGTAGAGATGTATTACAGCGTGCAATTTTGGCGCACCTTCACACACTGGATCGGTGGAATGGGAGTGCTGGTATTCATTCTGGCGATCATGCCTATGTCCGGTGGCTACAGCATGCACCTTATGAGAGCAGAGAGCCCGGGCCCCTCAGTTGGTAAGTTTGTTCCCAAGGTAAGAGAGACTGCGAAAATCCTCTACCTTATCTACATCGGAATCACAGTAGCACAGGTGATTCTGCTGCTTCTCACAGGTCTTAACCTGTATGAGTCGCTTACCACAACCTTTGCAACTGTGGGTACAGGAGGCTTTGGTATCACCAATAACGGTGCCAACGATTTTTCAACAGCATCACAGATAGTCATTACTATCTTCATGATAATGTGTGGTATTAACTTTAGTGTGTACTACTACCTCATAACCATGAGACCCAAGGAGGCCTTCAAAAATGATGAGGTTAAGCTATATCTGGGACTTATGTTTGCATCCGCTACTCTGATCGCGCTGATGATCCACGCAGATGGAATCACAAAAACACCCTTTGAGTCCTTCCATCACTCACTTTTCACGGTGGCTTCAGTTATGACCACCACCGGTTTTGCCACACTGGATTTCGACAAGTGGCCGCAGCTATGTAAGACGCTTTTGGCGCTCCTGATGCTTACGGGAGCCTGCGCAGGTTCCACGGGTGGTGGATTTAAGCTGTCACGTCTCCTTATCCTTCTTAAGGCTATGAAAAATGAGCTGATTTACATCGTTCATCCCAAGTCAGTCAAGAAGGTTTACATGGATGATCACTCCATCGACTCGACAGTTGTTAAGTCGGTTTCAGCATATCTTAGCATGTATGTTGTGATTTTTATCGCTTCAATCCTGCTTATCTCAATTGATGAGTTTGATTATGAGACTAACTTCACAGCCGTTGCCGCAACACTCAATAACATCGGACCCGGTCTTGGAATGGTAGGTCCCACCGGTAACTTTGGTGCCTACTCAGATCTGTCCAAGCTCGTGCTGATGTTTGACATGCTTGCAGGAAGACTTGAGCTTCTTCCCATGCTTATATTGTTCTCACCCAGAACCTGGAGTAAGAGATAAATGAGTTTCTAAAAAGATAATCCCCGAGGTTGTCGCATGATAAATGCAACATTCTCGGGGATTTTGCTGTCTGCCTGAAAACATAACCTGACATGACAGCATTATATGAGCTTAGAAAAGGAGTTCTTTATTTGAAAACTGCAAATGACTGGGCTCCAAGTACAAGTTCACCACTTGTAAGCTCTGTAGTTCCGATTCCGTATATCATATCTCCTGCAATCACATCCATGATATTTCCTTCAAAATCTCCGGTCTTAACATGAACCTCAGAAGCACCGGGATTAACCGCAAGAAGGAGATCGCCTCGTCTGTATACAAGGATTCTCTCACCCTTTTTAGAGTATACCTTCTTAAAGCTGGCGTCTGCCTGAAGGTCTTCGTAGGTGTGGCGTAAGTCTATAAGGCTCTTAACTGTGTAATAGATTGAATCAGGATCATTTTTTGCTTCCGTTACACTTGGAGCATCTGCAGCGCTATCCATAGGGATATAGAGCTTATCAGCTTCAGCGTCTGAGAAACCGAAGTTCTTCTGATCCTTATCCCACTGCATGGGAGAGCGGGAGCCTGTTCTCTGATAGCCGCCTTCCTTGGTTCTGACATTCTCAAGGTACTTCATACCAATCTCATCACCGTAATAGAGGAAGGGTACGCCTGGCATTGTAAAGAAAAATGCGTAAGCAAGCTTTATCTCGCTTATATCAAGAGCCTTGGTAACTCTGGGAGTATCGTGGTTACAGGTAATAAAGCTGATATAGCCGTATTTTCTGGAACCCTCATATCTGGGAAGGTAATCTGAAAGGAATCTCTCCGGATCATCGCCGCCATCCTTCTTAAAGTAGCTGTGGTCACCACCCTCGGTCTCGCAGTCTCTTACCAGCACGTTGTAGCCGTTTCCGTGATGGTCGAGATAGAAGTCTGCGTGGAAGCCGTACTTAAGGGCACATTGGGGATTGCACCACTCTGAAATAAGCGCTGCATCAGGGTAATCCCTGTCCATCATTTTTCTGATATCAGTCCAGATCGCTCCGGTGGCACTTTTATCGTCATCATCCTCCTTAACAAGGGAGTCAGCCATATCCACACGGAAGCCATCGCAGCCCTTATCAAGCCAGAAGCGCATGATATCCTTGAGAGCTTCTCTGGTCTCTATACATGAAGGGTGGTCAGGTGTTAGCTGCCATTTTTCAGTCTTGTTAAGAACGCCGTAGTTCAGGGCAGGCTGGCACTTGAAGAAGTTCAGCATATAGCAGCCCTCACGCTCAGCCTCTCCGCCGATATAGGGGTGACCGCCTATTCCGCAAAATGCGCTGTCAGTCCAGATATAGCGGTCTGAAAACTCGTTTCTGTCCGCTTCGCAGCTTTTCTTAAACCACTCATGCTCCTCTGAGGTGTGACCGGGCACAAGGTCCAGAAGAATCTTGATGTCCTTCTTATGAGCCTCATCAAATAGGCGCACCAGATCGTCGTTTGTTCCGTATCTCTCTGCAACCTTCTTGTAATCACGAACATCGTAGCCCGCATCCTTGAAGGGAGAGTCGTAAATAGGATTAAGCCAAATGGCATTACATCCAAGTTCCTTTACATAATCAAGCTTTTCAATTATACCTTCGATATCACCGATACCATCCCCATTGGTATCATTGAAGGATTGTGGGTAAATCTCATAAAAAACTGCATCAGATAACCATGCCGGCATAAAACTGTCCTCCCATTGTGTCTTAAAAAATTTTGTTTTTGGAAACCGTTTTCCTATAGCATTATGGCACACTTTCTGTTCAGATAAAAGTATTTTTTGTGATATAATTTTTTTCATGAATACGTTGGAAAAGATACAGGACAGACTGGAAGATTTAAAATTCATAAATTCAGATACACTTAAATGCCTTGCGATAATCACGATGTTTATCGATCACATCGGAGCCGGGATTCTTCTATATCTCATACAAAACGGATACTATCCCTTCGGAATGGATTTTGAACATTCTGCGGCGCTTTATCATTGGATAAGGCATATAGGAAGACAGGCTTTTCCTATATACTGTTTTCTGATCGTTGAGGGAATGGAGCACACCAGAAGCGTTTCGAAGTACATGATAAATCTGGGGCTTTTTGGACTTATATCTGAGCCTGTTTTTGATATCGCGGTAAAAGTGAAAAAGGATGTTTTCTCGACAGATATCTTTTGGCTATATGCCCAGAATCAGGAGAGGCTCTTATCGTCATGTAACGTGTACTTCACTCTGTTAATCGGACTGGCTGTCATCTGGGTCATGAAGTATGTTGAGGATAACCTTTTTTCAGAGGATCCGTCATCACCCTTTGGATTTAGTGCCGATAATCCGTTTTACGTACTTCTCTATGCAGCTCCAGCTGTGGGCGGAGCATTACTTGCCTATAAGATTGGCTCGGATTACACCTGGTGGGGCGTGACACTGATCGCTGTCTTTTTCGTTTTCAGACGTATGAGGCTTATGGCCTGTCTTGCGGGATATCTGTTTTTTATGAACATGGGATCAGAAGCATGGAGCCTTCCGGCCTTCATACTTATCTTTTTCTATAATGGAAAGAGGGGAAGAATCAGTAAGAAATTCAAGTACGCCTTTTATGCGTTCTATCCGTTACACCTATTGCTGATATATTTGGTTAGATGTTATATATACACAAAATTGCAGGGACTATGACAGCCCCTGCAATTTTTATATTCATCAGAAATCATTTAATCGAAGCGTCCCACGGACAGGAAGATAGCGAATAGAACAAGGAGCACAAAAATGACGAAGATAAATTCGATTATCTTCGCGAAAAGGCTGAACTGCTTGAAGTCTCCGCTGAAGAACAGGAATCTTATCAGCACCAGGAAGAAGATCAGCTCTGCTATGACAATTATTGCGTCAAAGACGATTGACATAAGGGCTATTGAAGCCATAATCGGAATTCTAAACATTGTGTACTCCATAAAAAATTGTATACTTCTACAAATCCATTCTAACACCAAAGATATCACTAAGAAAATCCACATACCGCATATTTAAGCCATTTTTAATATCTTATTAATAGAATTATCATTGTTATTATGATAGACTAAAGTCGAATTATCATAAAGTTATGATGGTGTAGTATTGGACTTGTGTGCTGTTTTGGAGATGATCTTATGAAGAAAAAGGGAATGACTCTCACTATACAGCTTATCATGATCGTGTCCGCTATCCTTCTCATTGGCGATATGCTGATGGGAATTATTCTGATGAAACAATCCCAGACCTCTATTAAAACAATAATAAACGGGAGAATGCTTGATATCGCCAACACCGCAGCAGCAATCCTTGACGGAGATGTTATGGATAAGCTTACTGCTGAGGATGAGGGTACTGAGGCCTATGAGACAGAGAAGAATAAACTTAAGGCTTTTCAGGACAGCATTGATCTTAAATATATATATTGCATAAATGATTCCGGCAATAAGCAATTTACCTTTTCAATCGATCCCACTGAGGAGGATCCGGGAATATTCGGCGATGACATAGTTTATACGGATGCCCTTTATAAGGCAAGTCTTGGCACACCTTCGGTGGATGAGGAGCCCTATGAGGATTCGTGGGGAAGGTTCTACAGCGCTTACAGCCCTGTCTTTAATTCCAAGGGTGAAGTTGCGACTATAGTTGCGGTGGATTTTTCAGCTGAGTGGTATGAGGAGCAGATATCAAGGCTCGCAAGGACCATATTGTTCTTTGTAATTTCCTCAGTGATTCTGGGTGCCGTCTTGGTAGCCCTTGCCATGGGCGGAGTGAGAAAGCATATCCATGATATCAGCAGTGAGATTACGGATCTTGAAAAAGACGTTGATGATATCACAAGGGAAATTGCGGCCTCGGTTCAGGGGGACAGCGCCTTGTTTGACCAGGCTGAAAGCGCTCTCTCAGGGGAGAAGGTCGGAGAGAAGGAAAAGGAGCATCCTGATGATATTGAGTACGATATGAAGGAGATGGGAGAGAAGATTCACTCTGTGCACAGCAGTATAAGAGATTACCTTGACCATGCCCAGAGACGTGCCAACAACATGATAACAGCCCTGGCATCGGATTATAGAAGCGTTTACTATGTGAGCCTCGACAGGGATGAGGGAATATGCTTCAGATCCCATTCGAACTTAGAGTATGGTCTTAGTGAGGGAGAGCAGTTTGTTTTCACAGAGACCTTCCAAAACTATGCTCATGAATATGTTGCTGAAAAGTACAGGCAGGGCTTCCTTGATTTTATCGACCCTGATGTAATAAGGAAGAGTCTGGAAACAGAGCCTATTATCGCCTATAGATATCTTGTTGTAAGGAATGGAAAAGAGTCCTATGAGATGCTAAGGGTTGCAGGCGTAAGAAGGGCTGAGGACAGAGGTGATCACATCGTTCACTCCATAGGTGTCGGCTTTACTGACGTTGATGTGGAGATGAGAAAGGCACTGGATCAGAGTCAGGCACTAAGCGATGCCCTTGCTGCTGCGGAGCAGGCAAGTAAGGCGAAGACCGCATTTTTGTCCAGCATGAGCCATGAGATCAGAACGCCCATGAACGCCATCATCGGTCTCGACAGGATAGCCTTGAGCGATCCCGATATCTCTGAAAAAACGAAGGAATGTCTGGAGCAGATAGGAACCTCGGCTAACCATCTTTTAAAGATCATCAATGATATCCTTGACATGTCCAGGATCGAATCGGGACGTATGGTCATTAAGCATGAGGAGTTTTCATTTAAAAAGCTGCTTGGCCAGATCAATACCATTATAGGAAGTCAGTGCAGCGATAAGGGTCTTGTCTATAACAGCGAGATAAAGGGCGAGGTAGATACTTTCTACATAGGTGATGACATGAAGCTAAAGCAGGTCATCATCAATATCCTAGGAAACGCCGTAAAATTCACCGAGCGTGGTGGAACCATCAGCCTTATTGTTGAGCGCACAGCCCGCTTTGATGGAAAGGCTACCCTTCGTTTTACCATGACGGATAACGGCATAGGAATGGACGAGGAATACATTCCAAGGCTCTTTGAGGCCTTCAGCCAGGAGGATTCCTCCAGTACCAATAAGTATGGAAGTACAGGCCTCGGAATGGCTATTACGAAGAATCTCATAGAGATGATGAACGGCAAGATAGATGTTAAGAGTAAGAAGGGGGAAGGAACAGAGTTTACTGTAAGCGTCACTCTTATGGAGTCTGACAGAAAGGATACGACGGAGGATGAGGGAGAACTAAATACTCATGAACTGTCGGTGCTCATAGTTGACAGTGATGATATCGCCTGCGAGCATGCCCGCGTTGAACTGGAAAAGCTTGGAATAGAGGCTGAGGTAGCAAAGTCCGGCGAGGAAGCCGTGGAGATGGTAAGGGTTAAGAATGCAAGAAGAGAAGGGTATGACCTGCTTCTCGTAGATTGGAAAATGCCGGGGATGGACGGCATAGAGACGACCCGGAAAATCAGAGAGATTGTCGGGGATGATTCAGCAATCATCATTCTGACAGGGCAGCATTGGGATGAAATGCTTGATGGTGCTGAAAACTCAGGTGTAGACAGCTTTGTATTAAAGCCTCTTAATGCAACACTTGTGATAGAGCAATTTAAGGACGCGCTTGGTCAGAAGAGCATTAAGAGCTGTACCAAGGTGGAGAAGATATCCATTGAGGGAAGGCGGATCCTTCTGGCAGAGGATATTCTGGTAAATGCCAAGATCATGATGAAGGTCCTGACCATGAAGAGCATAGAGGTGGATCACGCAGAGAATGGAAAAATCGCTGTGGAGATGTTCGAATCCCATCCCGAGTGGTACTATGATGCAATTTTGATGGATATGAGAATGCCGGAGATGGACGGACTTACCGCCGCTTCTGCAATAAGAGCTCTGGACAGAACAGATGCTAAAAAGATTCCGATTATTGCACTTACCGCCAATGCCTTCGATGAGGATGTACAGCGAAGTCTGCAGGCCGGGTTAAATGCCCACCTTAGTAAGCCTGTGGAGCCTGATGTGGTATTTGATACGCTGGAGAGCCTTATCAGTGACGAGGATAGATAATTTTTTATGGAGCATGTTGGACATCTGTTGGACATGCGATTATAGAATGAAAACAAAGTTACGAGAAACTACAAATTACCAATATGAAATGGTGCAGTTAACATAGTAAGAAGAAAGGAAACCAGGTATTATGAAAAAGAAATTTATTGCAATGGTACTCGCAGGACTGACACTGACAACAGCACTTAGCGGATGTGGCAATTCAGCTAAAAGTACAGAGACTCAGCCTGCTGAGCAGCAGACCCAGGAAGCAGCTACTGAAGAAGCTCCTGCAGCGGAAGCTTCAACAGAAGATGTAAAGGAAGAAGCACCCGCAGAAGCAGATACACCTGCTGAAAGCGTCGGAGCTTATAATCCTGCTGAATTCAAGGTTGAGGATGTTTATGTGGCACCTGATCAGAAGTCCACTATAGACATCGAAGGGTGTGAGACCTTCACACAGATCGTTGATAAGCTTGCGGATGGTCAGGGCTATGCCAACGCTACTATCGGAGATGCTGATGTGCTTATGGTATCCACCGGAACCTACGAATGGGAGCCCGGAAAAAATGCAGCTATTGATGCTGAGATTTTCAT
This sequence comes from Butyrivibrio sp. XPD2002, assembly GCF_000423945.1. Classification (GTDB taxonomy): domain Bacteria; phylum Bacillota; class Clostridia; order Lachnospirales; family Lachnospiraceae; genus Butyrivibrio. The sequence continues at coordinate 278,684 of NZ_KE384114.1, forward strand.
ATATAAGGATGAAGTTCCTACATACCTTGCTACAGTTTCAGCAGGCGGAACAGCGTATCCTCTGGCAGTAAAGGATGGAAATCTCTATGTTGGAGGCAACCATTTCATATCTAAGTACATCATAGATACAGGGGCTATGGTTGAGACAGAGGAAGCCTATGTATTGTATGACACTGACGGAAATGAAAGCTACTTCTATAAGACCTGCAACAGCCAGTTTGAGGACTATGATGCTGAGACAGCTAAGACCAGATTTGAGGAGCTTTTTGCAGAGACAGAGGGCGAAGAGGTTATAGAATTCCAGCCCGTAGGCGGTGCAGCTTCCGAGACAGATTCTGAGTCAGCTTCCAATACAGATTCGCTTCCAGCATATGAGTATCCGGGCCCTGAGCTTTTCTACAGCGTTTTATATAAATACATGGTGGATGAGCTTTCAAAGTCTTATCCTGAGTCACAGGTAAGCATTCCCTGTCCGATCATCATCAAAGAGGATGAATCCGATAAGGACGACATTAAGGTATACGGAAACTTCTGGATTTTCAATTATGATCTTAAGGGTGATATTCTTGAGAACACCTCCGGCGGTTCATATCCCGGATGCATTCACTTAAAGAGTACTGATGCAGGTTATGAAGTAACCTCCATGGATGTTTGTGAGGACGGCGAGAGCTTTGATGAGAGTGCCAAAAAAATCTTTGGTGATAACTACGACGCCTTCATGAAGGATGGCGAAGATGAGAAGCTTCGCGAAGAGACCAGAGCTCAGATCATTGCCAATTATGTAGCTGCCAACAATCTTGATATCAAGGCTTATCAGGACTTTGGATGGGATCCGGTAACACTTCCTGAAGAAAATATTGATTCATTCTACAGCACACTTGACTAAATAAAATATAAGACCGGCTTTCGTCTGAAAGCCGGTCTTTATTCGTTGAAAATTAGTGATGGAAGAATCTCATTCCTGTGAATGCCATAACCATATCGTGGTCGTTGGCAGCCTGGATTACATTGTCATCTCTTACTGAACCGCCGGGCTGAGCAACATATTTTACTCCGCTCTTGGCAGCTCTCTCGATGTTGTCGCCGAAGGGGAAGAATGCATCTGAACCAAGGGCAACATCTGTATTTCTGTCGAGCCATGCTCTCTTATCTGCATCTGTGAATGCAGCGGGCTTAACCTTGAAGAGGTTCTGCCATTTGCCATCTGCAAGAACATCCATGTAATCAACGCCGATGTAAAGGTCGATAGCGTTGTCTCTGTCTGCACGACGGATGTTATCAAGGAAAGGAAGCTCAAGTACCTGAGGAGCCTGTCTGAGGAACCAGTTGTCAGCCTTGGAGCCTGCAAGTCTTGTGCAGTGGATTCTTGACTGCTGGCCTGCGCCGATACCGATTGCCTGGCCGCCCTTTACATAGCAGACTGAGTTTGACTGTGTGTACTTAAGTGTAATAAGTGAGATAAGAAGGTCTTTCTTTGCTGCGTCGGGAAGATCCTTATTGTTTGTAACGATGTTCTGAAGCATTGCATCATCGATCACGATATCGTTGTGACCCTGCTCAAATGTGATGCCGAATACCTGCTTCTTCTCAAGGGCAGCAGGCTTGTAGGAAGGATCAATCTTGATTACAGCGTAGTTGCCGTTCTTCTTAGCCTTGAGGATTTCAAGAGCCTTCTCTGTGTAGTCGGGAGCGATGATTCCGTCTGAAACCTCTCTCTTTATAAGTCTTGCTGTATCCTCGTCACATGTATCTGAAAGTGAGATGAAATCACCAAAGGATGACATTCTGTCAGCGCCTCTTGCTCTTGCATAAGCAGAAGCCATGGGGGAGAGATCACCAAGATCATCAACCCAGTAGATCTTTTTCTCAATCTCTGTGAGCGGAAGACCGATAGCAGCACCTGCAGGTGATACGTGCTTGAAGGATGTAGCTGCAGGCATTCCTGTTGCTGCCTTGAGCTCTGATACAAGCTGCCAGCCGTTGAATGCATCAAGAAGGTTGATGTAGCCGGGCTTGCCGTTTAATACCTCGATAGGAAGATCACTTCCATCCTCCATGAATACTCTTGAAGGTTTCTGATTAGGGTTACAGCCATATTTAAGTGCTAATTCTTTCATAGTGATTCCTCCTGATATTACTTATTTTTATTTACAATACGTGTTTCATATTTACCTGTAGAAATCTCAATGTAACGTGTAAATAAGGAAACCTTATTGTCTTCGTTAAGGTTCTCCCAAACCATGTTGGTAAACTCATCGATGTCGCCTGAAATTTCAACCTCTGTAGGCTCGCCTTCGTAGCTGGGAAGGGGATTGCCATCACCCATGTATGTGTGGATGAAGTAGCCCTTGCCTGCTGCAGGCTTCTCGTATGTATAGGTAAATCTGAGGCATGATGAAGGATCGTTGTGATCGCTCTTAAGGATTGACATTGAGATGTCATATTTTCCGTCATCGATGTGCATAAGTCCTGAAATACGAGGTGTGTAGTTGGGAGCATCGGGCTCGAATTCTCTTGTTCTAAGAGACTCCTCGAAGGACTGTCCTGCCTCCATAAGCTCGTAGATAGTATCGGTCTGGTCACCGTTTGTAACGATTGTGTATTCGCCTCTTACGCGAACGGGAGCGTAGATGATAAGGCTGGGATCCTCAAGCTTAGCGGGATCGAAAGCTTCTGTGCGGATGCCTTCACCTTCCTCGACGAATACGCGGTTTCTGCTGTTCTCACTTCTTCCCATGATGAAGTAAGCTGTTACTGCATACTTTCCATCAGCGCTTGTGCCGATTACAATTCCGCGTCCCGGATATTCATTTGAGCTGAGCTCTTTTGCAAGATTTACCATAAAAACCTCCGAATTAAATGATTAATAGAAAAAGACCGCCTGAACAAACCATGTCACACGGCTGCCCAGGCGGTCGACAATTCAAAATGACATCGCACTCCCCTGTGGTTTCCCACTTATCCGCCAGTCGCGCGACACAATTACTGTAAACTAAAATGTTGAAAAATGCAATTGTGTTTTTGAACAAAGACCGGATAAATTACAAAATAGATCTTGGCCTGGCACAATTTTCAGTCAATATGGCTGAATCCATTCTTATAGGTTACCCTGCGGGTATAATGTAACGGTAGGTGTTGAGTCTATCCGCGAACAAGGTTATATACTGATTACCCTAATTGATTAGCTTTATGATAGGTGTTGAGTCTATTTACCAATAAGCTTCAAGACTGATTACCCTGTGTGAATAGGTTTAAGGCAGGGGGCAGTCAATATAATAAGTATTCGTGGTCAGACGTAACAGTACTTTTATATAGGGTAATCGATTTGTAGGAATATCCATGAACAGACGTAAGCCGCATTTTAACGTCATATCCTCTGTGCAATCTGTTTAATAATTTCTTCGCGAATTGACTGAACACCTACCGGTACGTGCTATCCGCAGGGTAACCTGTTCGGCTGTATTAATGAGGATGGACGTAAAGCTCGATAAAGGCTCAGGAACGCCATAAGATGCGCTCCTTGGATTTGGGAGTATACACACTTTTTTATGGAATATTTCATAAATAAAAACCTTTCGGTTTCGTAAACTCCTCCCACTGCCCTTGGGCGGTGGGAGGAGCCTTGTAAATTCGTAGCCATTAACCTTGGCTCTCGATATACTTTTGTATAGTGGCTGATGATACTTCGCCTATACTACAAGCAAAATATCCGTCAGACCAAAAGATTTTCTTCTTCCAATACTGTTTAGACAAAAAGTTTGGATATTTCTGCCAAAGATAGTATGTAGTCTGCTGTTTAATAAGTTTTACCATGTCGCAAACTCTGTCCGTAGTATCGTAACTGATAAGAAAATGTATATGGTCTTTATCGGTTTCCATAGCAATAATGCTGTAACCCTTAGAATTGCAGATATCGTATATCTTCTGCTTTACATCGTCAGCGATAGAATCTTTAAGCAGTTGCTTACGGTACTTTGTTACGAGGACTATATGTACTTTTAAACTATACTTGCGCCTGTTATGGCGATTATATCTGCTATCCATAGGCTGTTTTACGATAATGTCTCGATTTTTACGGAAACTCCATTATTGGTATCGTAATCATCCACTATGAGTATTCCATTATCAAGTTCGATTTCGTAACCTACGTCTTTCAGGGCTTGGATTATTATGTCTTTAACTTTGTTTTCCATGATAAAATTTCCTACAAATAATTGACTTTCACTAATATATATTATATTATTTGCTTAGTGAAGTTACAATGAGGTACACTATGGAACAGATGACAGTCACGGCTAAAATTCAGATATCCGTTAGTGCAGACAGTAAGGTTTTGCTTGATGAAACCATGTCTGTTTATTCTGATGCCTGTAATTTTGTGTCTGACTATGTGTTCCGTACTCACGACCTAAAACAGTTCTCACTTAACAAGGTTTTGTATTCTACACTCCGAGAAGAGTTTGGACTTAAATCTCAAATGGCTCAGTCTGTATTTAAGACTGTTATCGCAAGATATAAAACCATTCTCGAAAATCAGAAAGAGTGGATTCAGCCATCTTTTAAGAAGCCACAGTATGACCTTGTATGGAACAGAGATTATTCTCTTACGCAAAACTGCTTTTCAGTAAACACGCTGAATGGTCGTGTTAAGTTGCCTTATTTCGCTGAAGGGATGTCTAAATACTTCGACCACGATAT
>NZ_AUIY01000004.1 GCF_000423945.1 Butyrivibrio sp. XPD2002
TGTTCGCCCATTAAAGCGGTACGCGAGCTGGGTTCAGAACGTCGTGAGACAGTTCGGTCCCTATCCGGCGCGGGCGTAGGATATCTGAGAGGAGCTGTCCTTAGTACGAGAGGACCGGGATGGACGGACCGCTGGTGTATCAGCTGCATCGCCAGATGCATAAGGCTGGGTAGCCAAGTCCGGAAGGGATAAACGCTGAAGGCATCTAAGCGTGAAGCCCCCCTCAAGATGAGATATCCCTGCTTCGGCAGTAAGACCCCTTAGAGACTATGAGGTAGATAGGCACAAGGTGTAAGCATGGTAACATGTTCAGCTGATGTGTACTAATAGGTCGAGGGCTTGTCCAAAAAATGGATATAGAACGAAAAAATGTGTTGACTTTCTGAAATAGATGTATTAAAATCTTTAGTGTTCGGTTTTGAAGGTACAGACGAAATATCTGGCCCGGTGGCTCAGCTGGTTAGAGCGCCGCCCTGTCACGGCGGAGGTCAGGGGTTCGAACCCCCTTCGGGTCGTTCATAATCTAATTTTTGTATATATAATCTGGGGTCTTAGCTCAGCTGGGAGAGCATCTGCCTTACAAGCAGAGGGTCATAGGTTCGAGCCCTATAGGCCCCACTATTTCTGAGAAGAGATTCTCATGAAATAAGCCGATGTGGCTCAATTGGCAGAGCAGCTGATTTGTAATCAGCAGGTTAACGGTTCGAGTCCGCTCATCGGCTCTTTATATGGATGGCTTCCCGAGTGGCCAAAGGGGACAGACTGTAAATCTGCTGCAAATTGCTTCGGTGGTTCGAATCCACCGCCATCCATTCAACTAAATAACGCGGGGTGGAGCAGTCTGGAAGCTCGTCGGGCTCATAACCCGAAGGTCATAGGTTCAAATCCTGTCCCCGCTACTCAAGTTTGCCTAGATAGCTCAGTTGGTAGAGCAGAGGACTGAAAATCCTCGTGTCCTTGGTTCGATTCCGAGTCTAGGCATCTTTTTTATTAATCTTTTTGATATTCCTTTTCTTCCCAAATACTTATAAATGATATTTTATTTCAAGAAGATAGTGATTTAATTAATTGTTTATTGATTATTGTAAAATATGCTTTTAAAATAAACTCTAGACTTACTTTTAAAGGTGGTACCATTTTAATGACTAAGCAAGAGAAATTAGAGAGAAAGAGTAAGATCAGAGAAGCACTTAAGAAACATGGACAGGAGATTCTTTCTTCTCACTCATTTATAAAATCCAATGGCTTTATCCAGCACGGAGATATGTCAGTATATGAGCATAGTATAAATGTTGCAGAGAGAGCTCTTAGAATAAACAGATTCCTGCATGCGAAGAGTGTTGAGCGTGATCTGGTAAGAGGCGCTCTTTTGCATGATTATTTCCTCTATGATTGGCATGTAGATGGCAAGGATAAGGGTAATATACATCCTAAGCTTCATGGCTTTTATCACCCCGGTACAGCGCTTAAAAATGCCAGCAGGGACTTTGTATTAACACCCAGGGAAAAGGACATTATACAGAAGCATATGTGGCCTCTGACGATTGTTCCTCCGCTTTGCAGAGAAGCATGGATTGTGACACTGGCTGATAAGTATTGTTCTCTTATGGAGACCTTAGGACTTCATAAAGCTAAGGTAAAGGCCAGATATATCGAAATACCAAGAGAAGATGATTGATATTGATTATAAATTGTTTAAAGGTGCCGTATGGCACCTTTTTTCATGTAGGTTAAGCGCAAAATAAAAAAAGGCAAATGCACGAAGCATTCGCCTTTATTATATCTATTGAACCAAATCAAGCTATCAAAGCTTAGGGCCAGCAGCTACAAGAGCCTTACCAGCGTCATTGCCTTCATACTTCTTGAAGTTCTTTGTGAATCTTTCAGCAAGATCCTTAGCCTTAGCTTCCCACTCAGAAGCATCAGCGTATGTATCACGAGGATCAAGGATTGCAGGATCAACTCCAGGAAGAGATGTAGGAACCTCGAAATCGAAGATCGGGATCTTCTTTGTCTCAGCCTTGTTTACATCACCGTTAAGGATAGCATCGATGATACCACGTGTATCCTTGATGGAGATACGCTTGCCTGTGCCGTTCCAACCTGTGTTAACAAGGTAAGCCTTAGCACCAGACTTCTGCATCTTCTTAACAAGCTCTTCACCATACTTTGTAGGATGAAGCTCAAGGAATGCCTGACCGAAGCAAGCTGAGAATGTAGGTGTGGGTTCTGTGATACCACGCTCTGTACCAGCAAGCTTAGCTGTGAATCCTGAAAGGAAGTAGTACTGTGTCTGCTCAGGTGTAAGGATAGAAACCGGAGGAAGTACTCCAAACGCATCAGCTGAAAGGAAGATAACGTTCTGAGCATCAGGACCAGCGGAAATCTTGTTAACCTTTGAAGCAATGTTGCCGATGTGGCTGATAGGATAAGATACACGAGTATTCTCTGTAACGCTCTTATCATCGAAATCAATCTTGCCGCTTCCGTCAACTGTTACGTTCTCAAGAAGAGCATCTCTCTTGATAGCGTTGTAGATATCAGGCTCAGCGTCCTTATCAAGACCGATAACCTTAGCATAGCAACCACCTTCGAAGTTGAATACGCCGTTGTCATCCCAACCGTGCTCGTCATCACCGATGAGGAGTCTCTTAGGATCTGTTGAAAGTGTTGTCTTACCTGTTCCGGAAAGACCGAAGAAGATAGCTGTGTTCTTACCATCCATATCTGTGTTAGCAGAGCAGTGCATGGAAGCCATACCCTTAAGAGGAAGGTAATAGTTCATCATTGAGAACATACCCTTCTTCATCTCTCCGCCGTACCATGTGTTTATGATAACCTGCTCACGGCTTGTGATGTTGAATGCTACGCAAGTCTCAGAGTTAAGACCAAGCTCCTTGTAGTTATCAACCTTAGCCTTAGATGCGTTGTAAACAACGAAATCAGGCTCGAAGTTTGCAAGCTCTTCATCTGTAGGAACGATGAACATGTTCTTGATGAAGTGAGCTTGCCAAGCAACCTCAACGATGAAACGAACCGCCATGCGAGAATCCTTGTTAGCACCGCAGAAAGCATCAACTACGAAAAGTCTCTTGTCGCAAAGCTCTTTCTTAGCGATATCCTTAACTGTTGCCCAAACCTCCTCGCTCATAGGATGGTTGTCGTTCTTATACTCGTCAGTTGTCCACCAAACAGTATCCTTTGAGTTAGCGTCCATAACGATGTACTTATCTTTAGGAGAACGTCCTGTATAGATACCTGTCATAACATTAACAGCGCCAAGCTCAGTATCCTGACCCTTTTCATAACCTTCAAGACCAGCCTTCATCTCTTCTTCATAGAGAAGCTCATAAGAAGGATTGTGAACGATCTCAGTTGTGCCAGTAATACCATACTGTGTTAAATTGATTTCTGCCATTTCTTTAACTCCTTTTCTTTTTCTATTGTGATAGCTGATTGTCTGAAAAAACAACAGCTAAACGCTCATACACTACATTATACAATACTTTGTCAGAAAAATAACGTAAATTATAGAAATTTAACAAATAGTTAAAATTTGCAGGTATAAACAGGATTATATGAAAATAATTTACTACTTCTGAGAAATTGTCTCATTAAATAAAGAGATGAAGGATTGTGCCGTAAGTGAGAGCTCATCTAAGGTGTAGGTCTTATTTACATCAATATCAAAGTCTGAAGAGACAATAGGAATATCATGAAATTCCAAAACCTTTGTAACCTGGAAAATATCAGCTATAGGCGCAGGCATAACAAGCGTGATCGGAATTCTGGATGTGGTATTTGGATTCCCGGCACCGATTATCTTTGCACTTCTCCTTAATGAAGTAAAAAAGTTAAATACAAGAAGCTGGTACAGACTGTTTCATACATGCCGTACTTCATTTCAATGGTTGTTGTATGCGGGATTCACTGATGAAGTACTTAAGTCACAGGGGTATAATGAGGATGATAACTTCAACATCGTTGCAACATGTGCACCTGTAATGAAGGAAGGCGACACACCTGAGATCGGATATTCCACAAGTGAGCTTGTAAAGGACAGATGGGTATCGCGGCAACAACAAAGGATCTTGAGCTTGCATGCAGATATCTTGATTACTGGTACACACCTGAGGTAATGATGCTTGGAACAATGGGTGTTGAGGGTGAGACCTACGTTGTTGATGATGACGGAACATATCATCTTTCAGACCAGATGAAGGATATGGTATCAAGCGGCAAGGTTAACACAGATTTACACGGAGGCTACATAATAATGAAACAGTTTAGACAGGATGATTCCACTATCGTAAGCACGAAAGCAGGAAAACTACAGGGATACTTTTTTGACGGAACTTATATTTTCAAGGGAGTTCATTATGCAGAAGCAGAGCGTTTTTGTCAGCCTACAGAGGTTGAGCCCTGGGAAGGAATAAAGGACGCTACATCATTTGGCATGGTCTGCCCGCTTATGCACCAGGATACACCCCGCGGAGAGCTCATGGTTCCCCATGCATACTGGCCTCAGGATGAGCATTGCCAGAACCTCAACGTATGGTCAACAGAGCTCGATAAAAATGCTAAAAAACCGGTTATGGTATGGCTTCATGGAGGCGGATTCTTTGCAGGATCTTCCATAGAACAGCTCTGCTATGACGGCGCGGCTATGGCTAAGGAAGGTGACGTGGTTGTTGTAACAATCAACCACCGTCTAAACCTCCTTGGCTACCTGGATCTTTCACCCTTTGGAGATAAGTATAAAAATTCCGGCAACTGCGGTAATGCGGACATGGTGGCAGCACTTAAGTGGGTTAAGGAAAATATTGCAGCCTTCGGTGGAGACCCTGACAACGTAACAATCTTTGGACAGTCAGGCGGCGGAATGAAGGTTACATCACTTATGCAGACTCCTGCTGCAGACGGCCTCTTCCACAAGGGCATCGTAATGAGCGGTGTTCTTGGTAAGGACTTCATGGATACAGGAAAAGGTGATGGAAAGCCTATCGTAACCGCAATGTTAAAGGAGCTTGGTCTTACTGAAAATGATGTTGATAAGCTTCAGACACTGCCTTACGAGAGACTGGTTGAAGCCTATGAAAAGGCTGCTCCTGAGATCAAAAAGCAGGGCCTCTATGTTGGAATGTCACCTATGATCAATAACTGGTATCAGGGAGAGCCTCAGTTTACAGGCTTTACCGAGAACGCAGCAAAGATCCCGATGATGATCGGAAGCGTCTTTGGAGAATTTGCTTTCATGCCTCTTGATTTTGACAAGACAAAGATGACAGAGGATGAGATGAAGGAGAGACTTACAAGGATATTCGGGGGTAAGACAGAGGAGCTTATTGAGAAGTTTAAAAAGGCATATCCTGATAAGAAGATTATTGATGTTATGTCCTTTGACTCAATTTTCAGAGCACCTACCAAGGTTCTTATTGAAGAAGCAAGTAAGAGACCTGAGGCACCTGTGTATTCATACCTGTTTGCCTTAGAGTTCCCGATTCAGCATAACAAGCCGGCATGGCACTGCTCCGATATTGCATTCTTCTTCCACAATATAGATCTTGTGCCTGTGGCTAATGTTCCGGGAGTCTCAGATAAGCTTCAGGAGCAGATCTTTAAGGCAGTTATTAACTTTGCAAAGACAGGCGACCCGAATCATGAAGAGCTTCCTGCCTGGGATGCATCAAAGCCCGGTGATGAGGCGACAATGATATTCGACAGAACTTGTGAATGCAGGCATAATTTTGACAACGAGCTTGTAGATCTCCATAAGACAATCATTCCTAAGTTAGAGTTTGGAGGAGATGTGGAGATACAGCACTAAAATTGGTTACTCTCTTTTTCATAAACCAACTTGAAAAGGCTACCGCCATGTTGCGGTAGTCTTTTCGCGATATTATAGTTATATGTAGAAAGAGAGGCCTATGAAAACAATAAAGGAAGAACTTGAAAACTTAAGAGATGGTGATCTGTATCCGTTCCACATGCCGGGGCATAAGAGAAATCCTGATGCCGGAAGCATGGCGGGATACATGGATATAGATATTACGGAAATAGATGATTACGATAACCTCCATGATGCAGAGGGCATGATACTTGAGGCACAAAAAAGGGCAAAGAGGCTTTACGGCGCAGACGAGACCTTTTTCCTTGTAAACGGAAGTACCTCAGGAGTGTTGTCTGCTGTGTCGGCAGCAGTATCAGAGGGAGGTCTTCTTATTGTGGGAAGAAATTCCCATAAGGCGCTGTATAACGCAGCATATTTAAGAAAATTAGAGCTGCGATACTTATCGCCTGTAAGGGTAAAGGTCCCCGGTGGGGGATTTCTTATGGGAGCGGTAGACCCCGAAGAGGTTGAGAAGAAACTCGCTGAAAATGAAAAGGCCGAGGCGGTTTTTATCACTTCACCAACCTATGAGGGAATATCCTCGGATATCAGAAAAATAGCAGATATTTGCCATAAGTATAATAAAATCCTGATAGTTGATGCAGCCCACGGAGCCCATTTGGGATTGCATGAGGGGCTCCCCTTAAATGCGGTGACAGAAGGAGCGGACATTGTAATACACAGCGTCCATAAGACTTTGGCATCAATGACACAGACAGCGATTCTTCATGTTCAGGGAGACCTTGTAAACAGAGACAGGCTGCGGAGATTTCTCAGGATTTATCAGTCAAGCAGTCCCTCCTACGTATTAATGTCATCAATAGATTCCTGTATAGGAGATATTGAAAAAAGAGGAGACGAGATATTCGGGGGACTTCTGGAATATAAGGACAGGATACTTAAGGAAACAGCTGACTGCAAAAATCTCTTCATCGCACCTGCGGGCATTATTTCAGATCCCTGCAAGGTCCTTGTGTGTGCAAGGGACTCTGCTATCACAGGGCAGCGTATATATGATATACTTCGATTAGAATACAGACTTCAGCCTGAGATGGCAGGTGACTTTTATGCGCTAATGATCATCACGGGATATGATACGAAGGATGGCATAGAGAGACTCATAGCTGCCATAAAGGACATGGATATCCGCATAACAAACGAGGATATCGTTAAAGAAAAGTCCGAGTTAAAAAAAGCCGGTATTAATGATATTACTGAAAAGGAATCTGTAATAAACACAGAGTATCCAAAGGCACTTTTCCCTATATATAAGGCATGGGATACGGAGCGGGAGATGGTGGATATCACCACAGCTTCCGGCAGAGTGTCTGGTGAGTTCATTAATTTGTATCCGCCGGGGATACCACTTATTGCACCGGGAGAGATTTTTACAAAGCAGATGATCCATGATATAGGCGAATACATTAATGCAGATATGAATGTGCAGGGCGTCTGTATATCAGGTAACGGAGATAGAAAGGTAAGCGTATTAAAAAGCGCTGATTGATATGGGAAAGATATTTGAGATCATGGGCAGAAGCTCATGTGGCAAGGACACAATTTATAAGCACCTTTTGGAGAGGGGCAATGTTGACCTCAACAAGGTCATTATATATACGACAAGACCTATGCGTGAGAAGGAAAAGGACGGTGTGCAGTACTTTTTCTGCAGCATAGAGCGTTATGAGAGTCTTAAGGCAGACCGAAAAATAATAGAGGAGCGCACATATAACACCGTCTATGGCCCTTGGCACTATTTCACGGTTGATGATGGACAGATAGATCTCTCCAAGGGAAATTACCTCATTATCGGAACGGTGGAAATGTTTGTATCCATTCGTGAGTACTTCGGAGAGGGCAATGTGGTGCCGCTCATGATAAGTGCCACAGACGGCGAGATCATGAAGAGAGCCATGAAGAGAGAGCAAAAGCAGGAGGAGCCAAAGTACGATGAAATGTGCAGGCGCTTCCTTGCGGATAAGGCGGATTATGCAGATGAAAAGCTTGCAGCAGCAGGCATAACAAGAACCTTTGACAACAACGGTGAGCTTGAGGACTGCATAAAGGAGATTGAGAAGTTCATCCTCGAAGAGACAAAGTAAAGAGGTGGGTTTATTATGGATATCAGGATTGATAATATTCAGCAGACCACACAGGTTCAGCAGACTGGGGGCGTCCAGGAGGCAAGCGGGGATTTTAAATTCACGCTTACAAGTAAGATCGAGGATGCGTCACTTGCCGAGCGCTTAAATCTCATGATGCAGGATATTGTTCAGCAGGGAAAACAGATCTCCAAGAAAAATGATATCCGTGACATGCAAAGATACAGGCTTCTCATAAAGGATTTCCTTAATGAGATAGTTACAAGATCCCACGCCTTTTCAAGAGAAAACTTCCTGGACAGAAGAGGACGCCACAGAGTCTACGGCATAATAAGGCTGATTGATGATAACCTGGACGAGCTGGCGCAGGAGCTTGTTAAGGATGAAAAGGACAACATAAATATCCTGGCAAAAATTGGACAGATTGAAGGCCTTTTGCTTGATATTTTCACGTAATAAAGGTTAGGTACAGGGGAGGAACTGCCGTAAATGGCGCTTTTTTCAGACATAATAGAGCAGAATCAGATAAAGGAGCATATGCAGAATGCTCTAAGGACAGATAAGATATCCCACGCATACATAATATCGGGGGATACGGGCAGCGGCAAAAAGATGATCGCAAATATCTTTGCTCAGGCGATTCTGTGTGAGGATAAGAAGGAAATAGACGGCTATATCGAGCCCTGCGGGGAGTGTCATTCCTGTAAGCAGGCGCTGGCGGGCACACATCCGGACATCCGCGTCGTGATGCATGAAAAGCCGACCTCAATAGGTGTGGATGAGATAAGGACGCAGGTTTGCGATGATGTTTATATTAAGCCCTATTCGGATCATAAGATCTATATAATTCCGGACGGCGAGCTAATGACAGCTCAGGCGCAGAATGCTCTTCTTAAGACTCTTGAGGAGCCTCCTGCTTACACTACGATCATTATTCTGACTTCAAATATAGACGCATTTCTTCAAACCATACTCAGTAGATGTATAGTCTTTCCGATAAAATCAGTCAGGGACGATCTCATACAGAAATATCTCATGGAAAAAAGAAAAATTGTGGATTACAAGGCAAGGCTGGCGGTTTCCTTTGCACAGGGAAATGTCGGCAAGGCTATCCTTTTGACTGAAAATGAGAACTTTGAGAAGTTAAAGAACGGCGCCATAGATCTGATGGACAGACTTCCGAGAACTCAGGCGGGAGATCTGGCAGAAAGGCTTCTGGCCCTTCTTACACCTGAGGATTCATCGGATAAAAAGCCCGATGTGATAATGACAAATGACTTTCTGGATGTACTGCTGTTTTACGTCAGGGATCTTCTTGTCTACAAGGCGGAGAAGAGCGCGGATCACTTGATTTTCGCGGATAAACTGTCGTATATTAGTAGTGTTACGGATAAGTGTTCCTATAAGGAAATTGATAATATTTTAAATGCAATCGAGAGGGCGAGAACAAGGATTCGTGCCAACGTAAACAGCATGATGACTCTCGAGATGCTGATGCTTGATATAAAGGAGAATTTATAATATATGACCAGAGTTATCGGCGTAAGATTCAGAACGGCCGGCAAGATCTACTATTTTGATCCGGGTAACTTTGATATAAAAAAGGGTGACCATGTAATTGTTGAGACAGCCAGAGGTGTTGAGTACGGCACAGTACTTTCAGATCCCAAGGATGTTGAGGATGAGGAAGTTACAAAGCCCCTTAAGTCAGTGCTTCGCATGGCCAATGATAAGGACAACGAGCAGGAAAAGAACAACAGAGTCAGAGAGAAGGAAGCCTTCAGGATCTGTAAGGAGAAGATAATCAAGCATGGTCTTGAGATGAAGCTTATAGATGCTGAGTATACCTTTGACAACAACAAGGTTCTGTTCTATTTCACTGCTGATGGAAGAATTGACTTCAGAGACCTTGTTAAGGATCTGGCATCTGAGTTTAAGACAAGAATCGAGCTCAGACAGATCGGTGTAAGAGATGAGACCAAGATAATCGGTGGCTATGGAATATGCGGAAGACCGCTTTGCTGCCATTCTTATCTTTCAGACTTTATACCTGTTTCCATAAAAATGGCTAAGGAGCAGAATCTGTCACTTAATCCCACCAAGATTTCAGGTGTGTGTGGAAGACTTATGTGCTGCCTCAAAAACGAAGAGGATGTATATGAAGAGCTTAACCGCAAGATGCCCGGAATCGGTGATATCGTTAAGACAGAGGATGATCTTGAGGGCGAGGTAGCAAGTGTAAATATTCTTAGACAGACTGTTCGAATCCTTGTTGATGTTGATGATGAGAAGGAAGTTCATGAGGTAAATGTGGACGATCTTACTCTTGTAAGGAAAAAGCAGAAACATAAGCAGAACGGTCCTAAGGAGAAGGATGCTGACGAAGAGGCTGCAAAGGCTTTGGAGCAGCAGGACAGAGATATTAATACCTCTGAGAAGCCTCAGAAGAACAAGAATCAGAACAGAGATAATCAGGACAGAAATAAGAATCAGGAAAACAAGGGCCAGGATAACAACAGAGGCCAGGACAATAACAAGAACCAGGGAAATAATAAATCCCAGGATAACAACAAGAATCAGAACAACAATAAGCCTCAGGAAAACAAGGCTCAGGAAAATAAGACCCAAGATAACAATAAGAACCAGGACAATCGTGATAAGTCCCAGGATCATGGCCAGAATGACGGTCCAAACGGACCTCAGCAGAAGGGCCATAAGAACTTCGATAAGAAGAATAACAACAGACGCAGGAATTTTAATAATAAGAAGAACCACAATAACCGTGGTCAGAATTCCGGAAACCAGGATAACAAGGGACAGGACAACAGAAACCGAAATCGCGGTGAGGAATCGGATGCAAAGAACTGAGGACAAAGATAAGCTCCTTAAGGAAGGAGAAAGACTGGATGATCTTCAGCGAAATGGACTGATGATCATTCAGGATCCCGAGAGGTTCTGCTTTGGAATGGATGCGGTTCTGCTATCAGGATTTGCCACAGCGGCAGCAGGCGATAAGGTTCTTGACCTGGGAACAGGTACGGGAATCATTCCGATTCTAATGTCTGCAAAGACAAATGCGGAGCATTTCGTAGGACTTGAAATACAAAAAGACAGTGCGGATATGGCTATGCGAAGCGTCATGTACAATGACTTAACTGAGCGCGTGAGTATAGTAAACGGAGATATAAAAGAGGCGGAGAAATTATTTGAACCTGCCTCTTTTGACGTTGTAACAACAAATCCGCCGTATATGATAAAGGGGCACGGTCTGACTAATCCTGACAGCCCCAAGGCTATAGCAAGACATGAGGTGCTGTGCGACTTAAACGATGTGCTGAGGGCTGCCAAGATCATGCTTCATCCCGGCGGAAAGTTTTTTATGGTGCACAGACCCTTCAGACTTGCCGAGATATTTGACTGTATGCGCAAGAACAGGATAGAGCCCAAGCGCATCAGACTGATACATCCGTATCTTGATAAGGAACCCGGCATGGTTCTGATAGAGGGTGCAAGGGATGGAAAGCCAAGGCTTGCTATAGAACCACCGCTGATTATTTATGAAAAGCCCGGAGAATACAGCCGGGAAATGAAGGAGAATTATGGCTTCTAACACACAGGGTATGCTGTATTTATGCGCAACTCCCATAGGAAACCTTAGTGACATAACCGCAAGGGTCTTAGAGACTCTTGAAAAGGTGGACTTAATCGCTGCTGAGGACACGAGGAACAGCATCAAGCTTTTAAACCATTTCGATATACATACTGAAATGACAAGCTACCACGAGTACAACAAGGTGGAGAAGGCTGAGTACCTCATAAGGCTTATGCAGGAAGGAAAGGATATAGCACTTATCACGGATGCAGGGACTCCTGCTATCTCTGATCCCGGAGAGGTTCTTGTAAGAATGTGCCATGAAGCGGGAATTACCGTGACATCACTTCCGGGACCTGCTGCATGTATTACAGCGCTTACACTTTCAGGGCTTAATACCAGAAGGTTTGTGTTCGAGGGATTTTTACCGGGACAGGATGATAAAAAGGAAAGACGCCGAATCCTGGAGCAGCTTCAAAATGAGCACAGAACCATCATAATGTATGAGGCACCTCATCACCTTAAGGCAACTTTAAAGGATTTAAAGGAAGCTCTGGGTGACAGGAAGATTTCAATATGCAGAGAGCTCACCAAGAGATTCGAAGAGGTGATGCCTACAACAATAGATGGGGCGATAGCATATTACGAGGAAAATGAACCCAGAGGAGAATATGTCCTTGTAATAGAGGGAGTAAGCCTGGAGGAGCTGAACAGACAGAAGCAGGAGGAGTGGACAAAGATGAGCCTTGAGGACCACATGGCCTACTATGAAAATAGCGGCATGAGTCACAAGGATGCCATGAAACAGGTTGCTTCTGACAGAGGAGTTGGAAAAAGGGAGATTTATCAGGCACTTTTGGATAAATCCAAATAACGCATTTGGGGAGTAATTATTTTATGTTAGATAAAACCATAATGGTTTTTGCGATCGTTGCAGGGGTAGTTCTTTTTGTTCTGCTTGGGCTACTTATTATAGTAAGAATTCGAAGACAGAGGCCACTTCCTATGGATGAACTGGAGGGCCATGACTTTGAATACTACTGCGCTGACCTTTTAAGGGAGCATGGATTTCTGGATGTTGAAGTGACCAAGGGAAGCGGGGATTTCGGAGCGGACATCCTTGCTGAAAAGGATGGAGTAAGCTATGCGATCCAGTGCAAATGCTACGATAAGCCTATTGGAGTGAAGGCAGTCCAGGAGGTTTACGCAGGAAGAGATTACTACGACTGCATGATAGGCGTTGTTATGACTAATCAGTACTTTACGGCACCTGCTGTAGAGCTTGCCAGGAAGCTAAAGATAATGCTTTGGGACAGGGGATATATAGATAGTATGTAAATAAAAGAGCCACCGGAAAACCGGCGGCTCTTTTTCGATCTATTCATAGTTACAAATCCGACAATTAAGGTTTTATTTTCTTAATTACCCAATAAGTATTACCAGCCAAGGCAAGCCTTGTATGTCTCTTCTGTGCCAGCTGCAAGATTGCCGCCCTGGAAGAGATAGATGTGGTTATCAGATGCATTCAGATTAAGAGCAATCTGTCTGTCGTTAACTCTCTCAACAGCAATAGTATTGAACTTCTCACCATGCATTGAAACAGCAGTAAGGTTAGCAGGCATATCGAAACCATCCTTAACATGTAAAACTACTCTGCCGCCTGAAACAAGGGGCGGAAGCTTAACGCCAAAAGCACAAACGATTGTTGCACCATGTGTTGCAGCAATTGACTGAGCTGTGCGTGTATAACGAGGATTTACATGGAAGAGATCTGCTGTCATTCCTGACTCTGTCTGGCCGTCAAGAGTGAAATCACCAACACCTGAAGAAACAGGAATAAAATCATTGGTTTCAAGCCAGAGTCCACTAAGAACTGCGTTGTTAGTATACTCTCCGGGTAAAAATCTGCCGGGTGTCATCGGAGCTGCGCATACAGAAATAGACATAGCGCAAACCATAACTGCTGCTAAAGCGAAAGAAACAATTTTCTTCATTCGAAGTCCCTCCTTAAATACGATTAAGTTTCGGATGTAACTACGTTACTGCCATACATCATAGCCTATAGTCATAAATTGGCTATTTATTATGTATTAATTTTTTCTAAAATAGGGAGGCTCAAAAACGGAACCGCATGGGGACTAGTGTAAAGAGCTTTTTGTTTTTATAGGTAAACTTGTATATATACAACTTGAAAAACTTGTACAAAATTACAAGACAAAATGTATTGACCTGATCATTCTCTCTAGTTATGATTTTTAGGTAATCACTTAGTGATTTCCGGAGGGGAAACGTGGCGAAATATCAAGAGGTCATCGACTGGATACAAAAGCAGGTGAGCAGTGGTGCACTGGCTCCCGGAAGTAAGATACCGTCGGAAAATGATCTATGTGTACAATTTAATATAAGCAGACAAACGGTGAGACACGCAATAGGGATACTTGTACAGGAGGGAATCCTTACTGCCGAGCGGGGAAGCGGAACCTACGTCACCGACGAGAGGGTGCAGACCGGAGAGCGAAGCAGGATAGCTGTAATTACAACTTATGTTGACAGTTATATCTTTCCTAAGACAATACAAGGGATTGAGAGTAAGCTAAGGGAGCTTGGATATACAGTACAACTTTTCTTTACAAACAATTCATCTGTGAGGGAAAGGGAGATCCTGTCGGAGATAATTGAAAAGGACGAAGTGGCGGGAATAATCTTAGAGCCCACAAGAAGTGCTCTTCCAAATCCCAACACGGATCTTTTGTCTAAGATAACAGCCATGAAGATACCCATTCTTTTCATGAACAGCTATTATCCCGAGATGACGAGAACATCTTCGGGGGAAGACGGAGGAAGTGGTATTCCACATGTGTCCATGAATGATAAGAAGAGTGCTTACAAGGCGGTGAAGAGTCTTTTGGATAGTGGGCACAGAAATATAGGCTGCGTTCTTAAGATGGATGACAGGCAGGGACTGGACAGATACAGCGGATATCAGGAGGCTATCTCTGAGAAGGGGTTGGCGCCGGAGGATTCAAGGATCACCTGGCTTGATACCGAGGACTTAAAGAGCCAGGAGCATATCAAGGACAAGATTCGCGACAGGCTTTCTGATTGCACGGCGGTCTTTTGCTATAACGATGAAGTGGCGGCGCTGGTAATGCAGATTCTAAAGGAGGACGGAAGGAAGGTTCCGGCTGACATTTCACTTGTCAGCATGGATGATTCGGACCTTGCCAAGCTCACAAGGCCTCCGATAGATTCCATACCGCATCCAAAGGAAAAGCTTGGAGAGCGGGCTGCTGAAAATCTGGTGAGACTTATACACCACCCGGGATTTTCAGCCACTTATGAATTTGAGGAAGATATTACAAAAAGAGGATCGGTTAAAGAGATTTAGAGCCTCTATAAGACAATAAAACAATTTTTAGCGGGAAAAGGAGAAGAAGTATGGGAAATGCAAAACAGGCTATCGCAGATGGCAAAACACTTTTGGGAATCGAGTTTGGGTCAACAAGAATCAAGGCTGTTCTTACTGACATGGATAACAATCCTATCGCTCAGGGATCACATAGCTGGGAAAACAGACTTGAGGATGGAGTTTGGACCTACACACTTGATGATATCTGGGGAGGTCTTCAGGACTGCTATAGCAAGCTGGTAAAGGATGTTGACGAGCAGTATGGAGAGAAGCTTACAAAGGTCGGTGCTATGGGATTTTCAGCAATGATGCACGGCTATATGGCTTTTGACAAAGATGACAACCTTCTTGTTCCCTTCAGAACATGGAGAAACACAATAACAGAGAAGGCTTCAGACGAGCTTACAGAGATTTTTGGATATCACATTCCTCAGAGATGGAGCATCGCTCACCTCTATCAGGCAATGTTAAACGGTGAGGAGCATGTAAAGAACGTGGACTTCTTCACAACTCTTGCAGGCTATATTCACTGGCAGCTCACAGGGGAGAAGGTTCTTGGTGTAGGTGATGCATCAGGAATGTTCCCTATTGATTCAGCAACCTGTGACTACAATGAAAAGATGGTAGGCCAGTTTGACAAGCTTACAGCCAAAAAGGGCTATTCCTTCAAGCTTCGCGACATCATTCCGAAGTCACTTCCTGCAGGAGCAGAGGCAGGTAAGCTCACGGCTGAAGGTGCTAAGAAGCTTGATCCTACAGGCGCACTTGAAGCAGGTATTCCGGTTTGTCCTCCTGAGGGAGATGCCGGCACAGGAATGGTTGCAACAAATTCTGTTGGCGTAAGAACAGGTAACATCTCAGCAGGAACTTCAGTATTTTCAATGGTTGTTCTTGAGCATGATCTTTCAAAGGCATATCCTGAGCTCGACCTTGTTACAACACCTTCAGGTGAGCAGGTTGCCATGGTTCACTGCAACAACTGTACTTCAGACCTCAACGCTTATGTAGGACTTTTCAGAGAGTTTGCAAAAGCTGTTGGTGCTGATGTGGATGATGATACACTTTATGGAACTCTTTACAGAAAGGCTATGGAGGGCGATGCAGATTGCGGAGGACTCCTTGCATATAACTATTTCTCAGGAGAGAGCATCACGGGCTTCAATGAAGGAAGACCGCTGTTCGTAAGAAGACCCGATGCAAAGATGAACCTCGCAAACTTCATGAGAACACACCTTTACACAGCACTTGGTGCACTTAAGGTTGGTAACGACATCCTTATGAAGGAAGAAAACGTAAAGGCTGACTTCTTCTTTGGCCAGGGTGGATTCTTCAAGATCAGAGGCGTTGGTGACAGAGTAATGGCAGCAGCACTTGATACACCCATCAAGCTCATGGAAACAGCAGGTGAGGGCGGTCCTTGGGGTCAGGCTATTCTTGCAGGCTTCATGCTTAACAAGGAAGACGGTGAGACTCTTGAGCAGTATCTTAACAACAAGGTATTCAAGGATGGAAAGGTTGAGACCTGCGAGCCCGTAGCAGAGGATGTTAAGGGATTCGATGAGTTTATGAAGGATTATAATGCGGGACTCGAGATCGAGAGAGCGGCTGTAGATACACTTAAGTAATAGGACCCTCATCCGCCCTTCGGGCACCTTCCCCCAGAGGGGGAAGGCAAGAGGAAAAGAAAGGAATATAACATGTTAGAAGAACTTAAAAAGAAGGTCTACGAAGCAAACATTCTGCTTCCCAAGTATGGCCTTGTTACCTTTACCTGGGGTAATGTCAGTGAGATTGACAGGGAATCAGGACTTTTCGTAATTAAGCCGAGCGGAGTTGACTATGAGACAATGACACCCGATGACATGGTTGTCATGGATCTTAACGGTAAAAAGGTGGAGGGAAAGCTTAATCCTTCATCAGATACACCCACACATGTGGAGCTTTACAAGGCATTCAAGGATATAGGTGGTGTTGTTCATACACACTCATCCTATGCAACAAGCTGGGCTCAGGCAGGAAGATCAATCCCTTGCTATGGCACAACACATGCAGACTATTTCTATGGAGAGATTCCCTGCGTAAGATGCCTTACTAAGGATGAGATTGAGGATGCTTACGAGGAAAACACAGGACATCTTATCGTGAATGAGTTCAATGCAATGGGCAAGGATCCGGTTGCAGTACCCGCTGTTCTTTGTAAGAACCACGGAGTATTCTCATGGGGTAAGGATGCTCACGAAGCAGTTCACAATGCAGTAGTTACAGAGGAAGTAGCAAAAATGGCATATAGATGTGAGGTTATTAATCCCAGAGTTATGCCTGCTCCTCAGGAACTTCAGGATAAACACTACTACAGAAAACATGGCGCTAATGCTTACTACGGTCAAGCGCATTAACAATTTTTAAGAAAAAGAGCGCAAAAAAACGATAGTCGGATATTGCGATTTGTGTTAAATTGATACTGCCTGGGATTCCGGGCAGTACTTCATAAGATTTTTAAGAAAAAAAGGAAGTGGAGGAATTATGACAAACAAAGAATTGCAGAAAATTGCAAATGAAGTCCGCAAGGGCATAGTAACAGCTGTTCATGCTGCAAAAGCTGGACATCCCGGCGGATCACTTTCAGCAGCAGATATCTACACATATCTGTATTTTGAGGAGATGAACATTGATCCTAAGGATCCGGTTAAGGCAGACCGTGACCGTTTCGTTCTTTCAAAGGGACACACAGCACCCGGCCTTTACTCAGTAATGGCTCAGCGTGGATACTTCCCTGTAGAGGAGCTTAAGACTCTTCGTAAGCTTGGATCAAGACTTCAGGGACACCCCAGCATGCAGTACCTTCCCGGACTTGATATGTCTTCAGGTTCACTTGGACAGGGTATTTCAGCGGCTTGCGGTATGGCACTTTCTGCAAAGCTTGATAATAAAGATTTCAGAACATACACACTTTTAGGTGATGGTGAGATTGAAGAAGGACAGGTTTGGGAGGCAGCTATGTTCGCAGGCTTCCGCAAGCTTGATAACCTTGTTGTTATCGTTGATAACAATGGTCTTCAGATTGACGGACCTGTTGATCAGGTTTGCTCACCTTACCCGATCGACAAGAAGTTTGAAGCATTTAACTTCCATGTAATCAACATTGATGCACATGATTTCGATGCTATAAGAGCAGCCTTCAAGGAGGCTAGAGAGACCAAGGGACAGCCTACAGCAATTATTGCACACTCTATAAAGGGTAAGGGTGTATCCTTCATGGAGAACCAGGTTTCATGGCACGGTGTTGCACCTAATGATGAAGAGTATGCTAAGGCAATGGAAGATCTTGAAAAGATCGGCGCATCTTTAGAATAATTGGAGGTTAAAATGAGCGAAGTTAAGAAGATAGCTACCAGAGACAGCTATGGTAAAGAACTTATAGAGCTTGCAAAGGAAAACGACAAGGTAGTAGTACTTGACGCTGACCTTGCAGCAGCAACAAGAACAGGCTGGTTCAAGAAGGAATTCCCGGATCGTCACATCGATTGCGGTATTGCAGAGTGCAACATGATGGGCATCGCTGCAGGACTTGCAACAACAGGTAAGATTCCTTTTGTCAGCACATTTGCAATGTTTGCTACAGGACGTGCTTACGAGCAGGTTCGTAACTCAGTAGGATATCCTCACCTCAACGTTAAGATCGGTGGAACACATGCCGGAATTACAGTAGGTGAAGACGGTGCCAGCCATCAGTGTAACGAGGATCTTGCACTTATGCGCACAATCCCCGGAATGGTTGTTATGTGCCCTGCAGATGATATCGAGGCAAGAGCTTGTGTTCGCGCAGCAGCTGAGCACGAGGGTCCTGTTTATATCCGTTTCGGACGTGCAGCTTGCCCTATTGTTAATGACAGACCTGATTACAAGTTTGAGCTTGGTAAGGGAACAGTTCTCCGCGAGGGAACAGATGTCAGCATCATTGCTACAGGTATCGGCGTAGGTTCAGCTCTTGAAGCAGCTGAGAAGCTTGCAGCTGAGGGTGTAAGCGCAGAGGTTATCAATATCTGCACAATCAAGCCTATCGACAGAGAGCTTGTAGTAGCAACTGCTAAGAAGACAGGCAAGGTTGTAACAGTTGAGGAGCACTCAGTAATTGGTGGACTTGGTTCTGCAGTTTGTGATGTTCTTTCTGAAGAGTGTCCTACAGTTGTTAAGAAGATCGGTATGCAGGATCGCTACGGCGAATCAGGTTCTGCAGGTGACCTTGTTAAGAAGTATGGTCTTGACGGAGAGGGTGTATTCAACTCAGTTAAGGAATTTCTTAAATAAGTTATTGCTTGGTAAAAATACGTAGAATTGTTAAGTTTGGTACCCATTTTTCCGCATAAAATGGGTACCAAATTATTATATTGTGATTATTGTTTCCAAATTTAATTGAAATGAGTTAAAATATGGGTGTTTTTGGGTACCAAATCAGGAAAAACGCTCGGAATTTACAAACACATGCATTTGAGGTTAAACAGATATGAATATTCTTGCACCATCAATTCTTTCAGCGGATTTTACAATACTCGGGCAGCAGATTAAGGAGACTGAGGCAGCAGGCGCGCAGTACCTTCACTTTGATGTTATGGACGGTATATTTGTTCCCTCTATATCCTTTGGCTTACCGGTACTTAAATCCATAAGGAAGGCTTCTAAGCAGGTCTATGATGTACATCTTATGATAGAGGAGCCTATCCGTTATATTGAGCATTTTGTGGAGAGCGGTGCGGATATTATAACCTTCCATGTAGAAGCTGCATCAGATTCCAGAGAAGTAATAGATAAGATCCGCAGTCTCGGTAAAAAGGTTGGACTTGCTATTAAACCCAAAACACCGGTAGAGGCTGTAGTGCCTTATCTGGAGCATATAGACATGCTTCTTGTTATGACTGTTGAGCCAGGATTTGGCGGTCAGAAGTATATGGATGAATGTACTGACAAGATAAAGGAAGCAAGGAAGCTTATAAGTGACGCCGGACTTTCAGTTGACGTAGAGATTGACGGCGGAGTAACTGTTGATAACGTTAATGTGCCTCTGGAAGCAGGTGCCAATGTTATCGTTGCAGGTTCTGCTGTGTTTAATGGTGACATATCAGAAAATGTAAAAAACTTACTTGGGAAAATGCAGTAAGTAAGAATATTATGCAAATATAAATATTATCTAAATTGTTAAGGAGCATAGTCAAAAAAGGGCTTTGCTCCTTAATTTTCTCTAAATTTTTTCTAAATATCGAGAATTGCTGCGCCTTATAACGTATAATTAAAGTGGAAGTATACCCATTAGTGAAAGTAAGGGTAAAGTTATGGCGCACAATGTAAGAAATATTTGTATGAATTGTGGAAGGATGTTTACGGCAAGAGAGAGCTATCATGCCTTCTGCTCACTTGAATGTAAAAAGATGTATTCAAATCACTCAGGATACAGATGCAGAGACTGCAGAAATGCAGGCTGTAAAGTGCGCAACGATTCTCTTGTAAATTCCCCACCTGACTGTGAAAATCTTCAATTGCATAAATCTTATAAAGCATCAGGTTCTAAATAATCTATTTTTATGGTATTCTCATTTGTCCAAATTATTAAATTTTAATAAAATTCTGATAAAATGATTATTTATTTCAATATTTTGTAAGAAAAATGAAATAATTGTATTGAAATTTCACTCAAAAGCGTTATACTTGTACATGACTTCTAAAATTATAGAGTGTGAAGTTAAGAAAAGTAATCTTCATGAAAGGGGAAACAAGTATGAAACTTAACAAACATGTTATGGCTATGAATTTAGCCGCAGTAATTGCTTTTGGTGCTGTTGCTGGCATCGTAGCTCCTTCAGTAGTAGGGGAGACCAGTATTGTTGTTAGTGCTGCTTCAGCCGGTGATGCAGGAAAGAGTGGTTCAGATGCTGCAGAAGTTCTCGAGAAAAAGACAGCAGGTGAAAAGATTGTTCCGGATGATGCTGATAAGACAGCAGACAAGAATGCTTGGTATGAGAGTACCGCTGATGGTACAGTAGCTTATTCAGTTGCTAAGCAGGAAGATGCTAAGAAGGTTGTTATTCCTGATACTATCAAAGTAAACGATAAAGACGTTGCTGTAACAGCTATCAAGGAAGGCACATTCACAGGCAGTGCAGCACTTGAAGAGCTCACACTTGGTGCTAACATCAAGGAACTTGGCACAAACGCACTTAAGGATTGTAAGAACCTTACAAAGTTTGATGCATCCAAAGCTCCTCTTGAGAAGATCGGCAAGTATGCACTTAAGAACGCTAAGAAACTTAAGAGCTTCAAGATTAACGGTAAGAAGCTTAAGAAGGGCAAGATTGATAAGACCTTCGTAAAGGGCTGCAAGAAGCTTAAGACAATCAAGGTTAAGGCTTCTAAGAAGCAGTTCAACAAGATCAAGGGTAAGCTTGAGACAGCTGCTAAGAAGACCGGTTACAAGAAGGGCACAAAGGTTAAGAAGAGCTGATTTTCTTTAACTGATAAGATGTAAATACCACACAGGCAGGGAGAAATCCTTGCCTGTGTTTTTTTCTATAAGTATAATAATCAAGAGTTAATAAATACATTTGTTGGAGGAGCAATTTGAAACAGGAGCGAAAAACCACTTTAGAGGTTATTCACGATTATGGGGAACAGATAACAACCTACTATCTGATAGTGATGCTGGCGTTTGTGCCCTTCTTTTATCAGAACGGATACAGTGATATAGCTAATGCAAAGTATAAGATATACAGGCTTGTAACAACAGCATTCATAATAATATGTGGATTTATCTGTTATCTAGTAGAGACCGGATGCTTAAGAGGAGAAAACTTAAAACGCAGGCCAAAACTACCTATTATATTTGTGCTTACGCATCTGTTGTCACATATTATCTCATGGATATTCTCAAGCAATCATAAGACCTCTTGGGTTGGAAATGGGAGCTGGCACATGGGATTCCGTGTACAGCTATTGTTTATCGGAGCCATGCTTCTTGTTTTTTACTATTATAAGGACAAGCTCTCCATCTGGATCGCTGCCGGCATAGGCGCCGGAATTACAGGACTTCTGACAGTTCTAAACAGATTCGACATCTACCCTAATAAGATGGGTAATACCTATCCCGGATTTATTTCAACTCTTGGACAGACCAACTGGGCGACAATGTATGTGGCCTGTCTTATGGGTGCAGGAATTGCCTATTATATATATGAAGAAAACCGAATGCGCAGGATGATAGCACTTTTTGTCGATGCCTTCATTTTTATGGGAGCATGGGTGATTGGAAGTGACACCATACTGCCGGTGATGATGGCAGAGCTATTTATTTTATTTGGCGTTTGTATCAGCAAAAGAGAAATGCTACAGAGATTTTCAGTAATTATCGCGATGTTTGGCGTAGTTACCGAGATAGTATATGTTCTGGTGTTTGTGTTCTTTCATGATAAATTTGTTTTTGTTGATGAAAATGATGCAGTTAATTCACTCCTGAGAAAGCATGTAGGAGTTCTGATAATATTTGTAGCCTTGGTTATCATGGCCATGCTATATGCTACAAGACAAAAAGAATGGAAGGGTAAAGCCCTGAAAATTCTATATAAGGTAATGGTGGCAGGGCTCCTTTTGGGAATAATTCTCATTGTGATCGCAATGGTGGTTGTTACTAATTCGCCCCAAAAGGCGGGTAGCCTTGCCAATATCAGAATGCTGAGGTTTGATTACGATTGGGGAACGCACAGAGGCCTTAACTGGAGATGTGCGGTGTACGGCTTTGGAAGACTTCCCTTTTGGCGAAAGCTTGTTGGAACAGGCCAGGGCGGGTTTGCGGCATACATATACTCTTTTCCGGACTTTGAAGAGAGCCTGATTGAAATGTATGGAAAATATAAGCTGATGGTCGCCCATAATGAATACCTTCACTTCCTTGTTGAAAACGGTATTCTGGGGTGCATCACCTACGCCGGGTTTATAATAACTTCATTTGCTGCACTTTGGAAAAGAGCAGATAAAAGCAGGCTTTCAATGATGGCGCTCCTGTCCCTTTCAGGCTATTTTGCATGCAGCATATTCTTTTTCCAGCATGTATATGCAACATCATTTATGTATCTGTTTGTTGCCATGGCCTTATCGGAAGAGCGAAAAACAAAGATTGCAAATTGACAATAATAAGCAGTAAAGGCATACTAGATAATAGACTTTATGCGTAAACCTGTAATATTTAGAAAGGTTGATATTTAGATAATGTATAAAAAGATGGATAGAAATGCACCGTGCTGGTGCCAGAGTGGTAAGAAATACAAGGCTTGCCACGAGGCTTTTGATGACAAGATCATCAAGCTTCAGAGGGAAGGTAAGATAGTTCCCCACAGATCACTCATTAAGACTGAAAAAGATATTGAAGGCATTAAAAAGAGTGCGAAGATAAATATGGCCTGCCTCGACGAGGTAGCTGACAAGATAAAGGCAGGCATGTCGACTCAGGAAATCGATGATATCGTCGCTGATGTAACTAAGAAGATGGGCGGTATCCCGGCACCTCTTAATTATGAAGGTTTTCCTAAGAGCGTATGCACTTCCATTAATGATATGGTATGTCATGGAATTCCGTCTCCTGACGATATTTTGCAGGAGGGCGACATTATAAATGTAGACTGCTCCACAATTCTGGATGGCTACTACTCAGATTCTTCACGAATGTTCTGCATCGGAGATGTGGATCCTGAATGGAAGAAGCTTGTGGATGTTACTAAGGAAGCAGTTGATATAGGTGTTAAGAATGTAATCCCCTGGACACCCCTTGGAAATATGGGCGACGCAGTTCATCAGCACGCTCTTAAAAATGGTTACACAGTGGTTCGTGAGATTGGCGGACACGGCTGTGGTAACGATTTCCATGAGGAACCCTGGGTTAGCTTTGTAAGTAAGCCGGGAACAGAGATGATCATGGTACCCGGAATGGTATTCACCATCGAGCCTATGATAAACATGGGTGAGGACAAGATTTTCGTGGATGCTGATAATGACTGGACAGTTTATACTGAGGACGGTTCACCTTCAGCTCAGTGGGAAGTAGAAGTTCTGGTTACCGAGACCGGTTGCGAGATATTATGTTGGTAAGGAGATTTTTATAAATGCAGAACAAAGGAAAATATTACATCACTACAGCGATAGCTTATACATCAGGTAAGCCTCATATCGGAAACAGCTATGAGATCGTGCTTGCTGACGCTATTGCAAGATATAAGAGAAAAGATGGCTATGATGTTCATTTCCAGACAGGCTCTGATGAGCACGGGCAGAAGATTGAGACAAGAGCAATCGAGGCAGGCTGCAACAGCCCTAAGGAATTCGTTGATGGCGTTGCAGGTACAATCAAGAGCCTCTGGGATATGATGGATACATCCTATGACAGATTTATCCGTACCACAGACGAGGATCACGTTCAGCAGGTTCAGAAGATATTCAAGAAGTTCTATGACCAGGGCGATATCTATAAGGGATCCTATAAGGGAATGTACTGTACAGAGTGTGAGGCATTTTACACAGAGTCTCAGCTTGTTGACGGAAAGTGTCCTGAGTGCGGATCAGACGTACATCCCGCTGAGGAGGAAGCATATTTCTTCAAGATGAGCAAGTATGCACCTCAGCTTATCGAGCACATCAATACACATCCTGAATTCATTCAGCCTGTGTCACGTAAGAATGAGATGATGAACAACTTCCTGCTTCCCGGACTTCAGGATCTTTGCGTATCCAGAACCTCCTTCAAGTGGGGAATCCCTGTAAGCTTCGATGAAAAGCATGTAGTATATGTATGGCTTGATGCGCTTACAAACTATATCACCGGTATCGGCTATGATGTGGATAACAGCAGCGAGGACTATAAAAAGTGGTGGCCTGCTGACCTTCATCTTATCGGTAAGGATATCATCAGATTCCATACTATTTACTGGCCTATTTTCCTTCTTGCACTTGGTGAGCCTCTTCCGAAGCAGGTATTCGGACATCCCTGGCTCCTTCAGGGCGGCGAGAAGATGAGTAAGTCCAAGGGCAACGTAATCTACGCTGATGACCTTGTAAGTCTCTTCGGTGTTGACCCTGTTAAGTATTTCGTACTTCACGAGATGCCCTATGACAATGATGGTGTGATCACATGGGAGCTCATGGTTGAGCGTTACAACTCAGACCTTGCCAATACACTTGGTAACCTTGTAAACAGAACAATCGCAATGTCCAATAAGTACTTCAATGGCGTTGTAGCTGACAAGGGCGTAGAAGGCGGCGTTGATGCTGACCTCAAGGCAGTATGCACAGGCGCTTACGAGAAGGTTGAGAAGAAGATGGATGAGCTCAGGGTTGCTGATGCTCTTACAGAGATTTTCGCAGTATTCAAGCGTTGCAATAAGTACATTGATGAGACTGAGCCGTGGAACCTTGCAAAGGATGAGGCACAGGCTGACAGACTTTCAACAGTTCTTTACAACCTTGTTGAGGGTATTACAATCGGAA
Organism: Butyrivibrio sp. XPD2002; assembly: GCF_000423945.1. Lineage (GTDB taxonomy): Bacteria > Bacillota > Clostridia > Lachnospirales > Lachnospiraceae > Butyrivibrio. The sequence continues at coordinate 25,512 of NZ_AUIY01000004.1, forward strand.
CAAGTCTTCTTGAGCCCTTCATGCCCAGAACAGCAGAGAAGATTCTCTCTATGCTGAACACAAAGAGCCGCGACTTTGATACTCTTGATACCTTCGGAAAATATGAGAGCGGCACAAAGGTAACTGATGCTCCTGAGCAGACCTTTGCAAGAAAAGACCTTAACGAGGTTCTTGCTGAAGCTGCCAAGATCACAGAGAAGCAGAAGGCTGACTTCATCGAGTCTCAGAAGAGAGCTAAGGAAAATCTTACCAAGGCTGGAATGCTCAAGGAAGCTAATGCCATTGTTATCGGCGGCGCTGAGGACAAGGCTGAGGAAGGCGAGGCAGCAGAAGGAATCGATATCCCTGCAAAGGATGAGATCACCTTTGATGACTTCATGAAGATGCAGTTCCAGGTAGGTGAGATCATCGCCTGCAAGGCAGTTCCGAAGTCCAAGAAGCTTCTTTGCTCACAGGTTAAGATCGGAAGCCAGACAAAGCAGATAGTATCCGGTATCCGCAAGTACTATACTCCCGAGGAGATGGTAGGTAAGAAGGTAATGGTTCTGGTAAACCTTAAGCCTGCAAAGCTTGCCGGTGTTGAATCTGAAGGAATGCTCCTTTGTGCAGAGGATGCAGAAGGTAACCTTGCACTTATGACACCTGAGAAGGCTATGCCCTCAGGAGCAGAGATCTGCTAATAATTATATAAATACGAACCCGATAATTTCATCTTGGAAGTTATCGGGTTTTTCTTATAATTTATATTTTTTTGGAGATTTATAAACTGAATTTTAGTAGACAAACCAAATACAATCTATTTTCACACAATTTACCTAAATGAATGAAGAAAACAAAAAATTATATAAAAAATATGAGAATTAATAGTATTTTTAGAAAAATAAGCGCTTAATAGCTTGTATAATAAAAATTGCAAAGGTAAAATTATTATAGCAAAATATTATTTCATTTAGCATTCCTATGGAAGGAGACTTGAAATGATCAAACAGATGAGGGAGAGATTGAAAAAAGCAAGGGGGTTCACACTAGCAGAACTCTTAATTGTGGTAGCTATAATAGCAGTTCTTGTTGCAATCGCAATACCCACTTTTACCAATCAGCTCGAGAAGGCAAGAGAGGCTACTGATGCTGCAAATATCAGAGTTTTGTATGCAGAAGTTATGGCTGAATATCTTGAAACAGGTAATGCAGTCGGAGCAAAGACCATTCCTGTACAGCAGAGAAAGGAAGGCTGGCAGTCTCAGATTTCATGGCCCAGCGGAATCACTCCGCCTGCTGCTAAGACTTCAGGCAGTTGGTCTGTTTCATGTGGTGCCGACGGTACGATATCCATTAATTAATTGTGTTTAACTTGAGATATGGACTATGAGAAAACTATTTAATGCCAAAGGTCTATCTCGCATTGTGGTGGTAGCAATTGTTTTTGCAATTGCTCTAATTGTATTGGTGGCGATTAAAGTCGTAAACATGAGGACTGAGAATGCTTTGGAGGATATGGACAGACAGGTGGAAATAGCCGCAGAGCATAAAGCAAAGCTGGCATATACGCAAAACGACATGCTGGAAAAAATGGTTTACGATGCGACGAACAAGACATTTGTTGATCCTATGGAGGCTGTAAGCACGGTTGAGCCCTACGGTTCATCAAAGGAACATCAGGGCAAGTATCTGCTCATAGTTTTTGGCGACGAAGAAAATATAACATTAGAATGGGTTAATCCATAGCATATACACATAAGATTCAGTTTTTTATGCAGGGGGAAATATGGCAAAAAGAAGAATCGGCGATATGCTTATAGAACGTGGTCTGATTAATCAAAGAGAGCTGGAATATGCTCTTGATGTACAGAAGCAGACACACGAAAAACTTGGTGAAGTACTTATCAGTAATAAGATAGTCAGTCCGGAAGACATGGCTAAGACACTGGCTGTGCAGCTGGAGGTTGACTACATCGATCTTGCAAACGCGGCGATTCCTCAGGAGATGACCAAGTACGTTCAGAGGAATATTGCCAAGCAGAATCACCTGGTACCGGTGCAAAAAGAAGGGGATTCTCTATACGTAGCGATGGATGATCCTCTGAATATTTATGCCTTGGATGAGGTACGAAAGGTTGCTAACCTAAAGATTGTTCCTCTCATTGCAACACACATGGCTGTTGAGAGAGCGATCAATACTCTTTATGGAAATGAGAACGCCAAGCAGGCAATCGCTGACTATAAAAAAGAACATGGAATTGAGGAGAGAGGTGACATTGAGACATCTATGTCATCCGCTTTTGATTTCATAATCTCTTCAAATTCCATTACCGGAGACAACGAAGGTGCGCCCACTATCAGACTGGTTAACTCTATTATTGAGCGCGCTGTTTCAGAGCATGCATCTGATATCCACCTTGAGCCCAGAGAAAATGGGATGGATGTCAGGATGCGTATTGATGGTGTCTTAAGGGATATCCTTAAGGTTCCGAAGGATATAACCGCGGCAGTAATTGCCCGCATTAAGACCATGTCCGGAATGGATGTGGCTGACAAACGAATTCCGCAGGACGGTCGCTTCGCAGTAAGCGTTTTAGGCAGAAGCATCGATATGCGTGTTTCTACGCTCCCTATCGCATGGGGAGAAAAAATAGTGTGCCGTCTTCTTGATAAATCCAACACAGAAATAGATAAAGAGATGCTGGGACTTAGTCCTGACGACATGGAAAAATACGAGAAGCTTATCCATTATAAAAATGGATTGATGCTCCTTGTAGGACCTACCGGTTCAGGTAAAACCACCACAATGTATGCAATGCTTAACGAGTTAAATACAAGAGACGTTAACCTTGTGACATTGGAGGATCCCATAGAGTATAACCTGGATGGCTTAAATCAGGTTCAGGTAAATGCAAAGACAAACATGACATTTGCAAACGGACTTAGGGCTATTCTTCGTCAGGATCCGGATATTGTATCTGTTGGTGAGATCCGTGACGGCGAGACGGCAGAGATATGTATGAGAGCAGCCCTTACCGGTAGATTCGTCATGAGTACTATTCATACCAATGACGCAGTGGGTGCCATAGACAGACTTGAGGACATCGGCGTTGAACCTTATCTTATCGCAGCTACACTTAGAGGCGTTATTTCACAGAGACTTGTAAGAAGGATCTGCCCTTACTGCGCTGAGGAATACGAGCCTCAGAGGGATGAGATAGACAGACTTGGCGTGAAAATTAAACCAGGAACCAAATTCAAATATGGAAGAGGTTGCCAGCAGTGCTTCAACACAGGTTATTCAGGGCGAATAGCTATTTTCGAAATAATGATGGTAACCCCTAAGATCAGAGACCTTATCAGCAGAAAAGCGGTAAGAGCTGAGATAGAAGAAGAGCTTAGAAAAGAAGGCAGCAATTTTGTATCACTAAAGGAAGCCGGAATGAGACTCGTTTACGATGGTGTCACAAGCGTTTACGAGGTGCTTCGAGTAACTAATGAGAGTGATTAAAGGAAATAAGCTATGACAAGTATTGAAGAGCTGGTAGCGAGAGCAAAAGCCGAAAAAGCTTCTGATATCCACATTATATGCGGGCTCTGTCCTAAATACAGAAAGGACGGCTCTCTTGAAAATATGGAGGATACACCTGTCACCAAAGATGACTGTGTCTTGACAGCAAAGGTGCTTGCAAAAACAGAAGAAGCCTTCGAAACACTTATGAAAACCGGCGAGATAGATATCGGAGATACTATATCAAATGCAAGGTGCAGGATTCACATTTATAAGCAGCAGGGAGTGCCTTCCATAGCACTCAGAATCCTTTCGGAGGAGATACCTCAGCTTCCGATGCTTGGTCTTCCTCTTGGAGTTCTCGATATACCCAAGATGCATAAAGGCATAGTCATCGTTACAGGTGAAACAGGCTCCGGTAAATCAACAACCCTTGCAGCTATTCTGGATGAAATAAACCACAGCTACAAAAGGCACATAGTTACATTGGAAGACCCGATAGAATATGTATACAAACCGGATTTATGTGCCATAAACCAGCGCGAAATCGGAAAGGATACCGAGAGCTTCGCTGCAGGCTTAAGAGCTTCACTACGTGAGGACCCCGATGTAATCCTGATCGGTGAGATGAGAGATAGAGAAACCATAGAGACAGCGATAACAGCTGCAGAGACCGGACATCTTGTATTTGGAACGCTCCATACAGGAAGTGCGGCGGATTCAATAGATCGAATGGTTCAGGTATTCCCTGAGGCTAAAGCGCAGCAGATAAGAGTACAGCTTTCCATGGTTTTAAAGGCAGTCCTTACTCAGCAGCTTCTTCCCAAAAAGGAGGGAGGAAGAGTTCTTGCCACAGAGTACATGATAGTTACGGATGCCATAAAAAATCTCATAAGAAACGGGGATACACCTCAGATAGCAAACATGGTTGCCACCAGTGCTGAGATTGGCGGTCAGACAATGGACCAGTCGATAGTCATGCTGGTGAGAAAGGGAATGATAACAAGAGAAACAGCACTTCACTATGCAGTTAACAAGGACTTTGTATCAAGAAATATGAATTAACGTTAGAGGGGAAAGATGAACAGCTACAAATACACAGCTCTGTCAGCTTCAGGCGAGCAGGTTAAGGGGATGCTGGAAGCAATCGATCAGCTTGAAGCGACTGCAAAGATCAGGGAACAGTATAATGTGGTTTTATCAATAAAGGAGATCAGGAAGAGTTCTCTTGAGCTGCCGGAATTCCTGACTTCGGAAATCAGTGTGAAAAAGCTTGATCCTAAGGCTTTCACATTGATGTGTAGTCAGTTTGCCACAATTTTAAAAGCAGGTATTCCCATTGCAAGAGCTGTAAGACTTATCGGGGATAAAACAACAAATAAGAATCTGAAAAGACTTTTATCTGAGGTGTTTGCAGATGTTGAGGCAGGAAGATCACTTTCTTCCGCGTTTGAGGATCACGGATCAGGAATGCTTCCACCGACCTTTTGTGAGACCATAAGAGCAGGAGAGGAAGCGGGAGATCTGTCAGGAGCATTTGATTCGATGTTCAGACACTTCGACAAGCAGACAAAGCTTGGAAATAAGGTCAAAAGTGCTATGACCTATCCCATGTTCGTGCTCTTTGTAGCGGTTGTGGTTGTGATCATACTTATGGTAAAGGTGGTGCCCACATTTACGGCATTATTTGATGAGATTGGAGAACAGCTCCCTCTCACCACCAGAATACTCATAGGGATTTCGACATTTTTCAGTAATAACATACTTATCATTGCTACCGTGATCGCACTTATTGTGGTGCTTTTCATAATCTATAAGCAAAATCCCAAGGGAGCACTTCAGCTGGCAAGGCTGCAGCTTAGGCTTCCACTGTTTGGAAATATCGCAGAGCTCAATGCGGCAAGTCTTTTTTCAAACACAATGGCGACAATGATCAGCGCAGGCCTTCCGATGACAAAGGCAATAGATATAACTTCAAAGGTTATGACCAATGAAGTCTATAAGCAGAAAGTCGCAGAGATGGTTGGAAAGATAGAAGAAGGCAGGACCATTGCAAGCTCAATGCGTGAGATAGCTGTTATGCCGGATATTCTGACAGACATGGTTGCGGTCGGAGAAGAGACCGGCGAGATGAAGCACACCATGGATATCGTTGCAAAGTATTACGACAATGAGCTTGAGCAGGCAGTTGCGAAGGTAATTGCAATGCTTGAACCGGCGCTACTTATATTTATCGCGCTGATAGCAGGATTCATAGTAATAGCTATTTACATGGCAATGTTCAGCATGTATCAGGGGATGTAGGTTGGCAGAGCAAATTTACGAGATCATCTGCATATCGCTCTTTGGGCTTGTGTTTGGGTCATTCCTAAACTGCATGGCGATGCGAATGGTCAGAAAGGAAGATTACGTAAAGGGCAGAAGCCACTGCATGAGCTGTGGTCACGAGCTTGGCCCGCGGGACCTGATACCGGTTTTCAGCTATGTGAGTAGCGGCGGCAGATGCAGATACTGCAAGGAGAAAATATCACTCAGATATCCGATAACGGAAATCAGCTTCATGGTTCTTTCGGATGTCTTATACATCTGCACGAGACCTGACGGGATAATGTTTTATAAAAACTGGGTACTTGTCGGCTTACTCTTTGCAATAGCACTTGTAGACCTTGAAGCCTTTGAGGTTCCAAATGGGCTTCTCTTGGCAGCATTTATAAGCTGGGCAGCATTTTCAGTAATAGAGCTGATACTTGGAAGAAATAACCTTTTGTACTATGGAAAACAGCTCCTGGCAGGCCTGATATTAGGCGCGGTGATGCTTCTGTTAAGCCTCCTTATGGATTCTATATTAAAAAGAGACAGCCTTGGAGGCGGAGATATAAAGCTTTACGCAGTCCTCGGAGTTTATCTGGGATTTGCAAAGAGCTACGAACTGGTACTTTTGTCCTGCATATTCGGACTTATTTTTGCACTTATAAGAAAAATGATAAGCCGTAATGCTTCGAAGGAATTTCCGTTTGGACCTTCAATTGCTTCGGCGGCATATCTGGTTTTACTGTTTGGAGATGCGATAACAGCCTGGTATTTCAAACTGCTATAAGAGGGGTAAACAGATGGCAAGAAATGATGGCGTTTTAGGATTAAGTGTTACTCATGAAATTCTCTCACTTACGCTAATGAAGGGCGGAGTAATACGCAAGACAGTATGGGAAGAATTCCCGGACAATATAGTTGAGGAAGGAAAAATTGTTTCCCAGAACCTGTTTGCAGAATTCCTAAAGGAGCAGCTGAAGGAAAAGAAAATTAACTGCAAAAATGTAGCGTATGTAATTTCGGACACAGATATTTTCGTCCGTAATATTTCTATGCCCAAGATAGATGAAGAACAGATAAGGTTCAACATCCCCTTTGAATTCAAGGATCTGATCCAGGGTGAGCTCAATCAGTATGTATATGACTACGTTGAGAGACGAACCGTGAATGATGAAGGAAGTAATACCATAAAACTTCTTGCTTATGCAGTTCCTTTAGGTGTTATCACAGAAATTCGTGAGACCTTAAAGCTTGCGGGATTGAAGCTGGTAAAGGCTTTGCCTGAGACCTCGGTCTATGAGACTCTCCTTGGTGCCATAGGCAATGAGGAGGAAATCCTGAAAGAGCGCTGCTTTATGGATATCAGTCAGAAGACTATAAGAATGATGATATTCAAGAACGGTGAGTTCAAGGTTTCTCACATGATCGATATAGGTGAGGACAGGGTAATAGATGCTATTGCCGATGAATTCAACGTCGACAGGCATCTTGCAGTTACTTACCTTAGAAGCAAATATAAGGACTGTGACCAGGTTCCCGGTGCTATCAATGCATACAAGGATATCTCGATAGAGATAATGAAAGGAATAAATTACTACGAGATGTCAGATATGACATCAAGGCTTAAGGATATCGTCCTTTGCGGTATGGGTGCGATGACAGAGCCTTTGGTAGAGATGCTTAAGCAGCGCCTTGATAAAAATGTAGTGACGCTTGATGAATTATATCCAAAATTCAAGAAGGATAAGGATATAAGCGTGACCTTCGGCTCGGTGGGAATACTTCTTAGTGATGCCGTCGGAGCAGCCACTAACGGAGATATGGCTGTTGCCGGAGAAAAGAGAAAGGTAAAGACAAGCTCCGTACTTATTGCAGCTGCTGCGATTCTTGTTGTCCTTTGTATTGGTGCAAAGTTTGGTGTCATAGACAGAATGAATATTCTTAAGGCTGAGAGAGAAAAGGCAGCACTTTTACAGGAGGAAATAACTGCGCAGACAAAGCTTATAGTGGATGCCGAGAGCGCGATGGAGGACTACTACCACTATAGCTGGGATATGCTCAGCGATGAGGAAAAGGGAAGAGTTGACAGATTAGAGGCGGCAAAGCTTGCTGATCTGATAGGGCAGCAGGGTATGAAGATAAAATTTATGGACCTTGCAGGAGAGACGCTTACCGTTGATCTTCTCGCAAAGAATCTTGACAGTGTAAGTCAGCTGTCAAGGCTCTTAAGCCAGCAGGATATAGTTGAAAGCTGCGCTGTTACTTCAGCAAAGACTATAGAGGAGGCACTTCGCGATGATATTGGGGCCGGGGATAACAATGTTAATGCTCAGATAAAGATATATCTGATTACTGATTCTTCAAAAGAGGGGAATGAACAGTGAATAGACTAAACAAGGAACTAACCGGAACTGAAAAAATTCTGCTTGTTATTCTGGGACTTGTGATAATCGGAGCCCTGTACTATTTGCTTATATTTACTCCGATCGAGAATGGAATAGAAGCAGCAAGATCAGAGCAGCAGGCTCTTGAAACAGAGCTCTCTGTCACCAAGGCAAGGCTTGAAAAGATAGAGAGAATGCAGGCGGATGTAAGTAGTGAGGATAAGTCTGGAATCAGCTATATGCCAAGCTATAATGCGGGAAAAGAGGAAATTGATTTTCTCCACACCTTGCTTGGGAAGGCTACGGACTATTCTGTAAAGTTCACAAACATCTCAAGAGAAGAAGACCTTATCCGCAGGGATTTTGCAATGAGCTATACAGCAGGGAGCTTAGCTCAGGCAGAAAAAATCCTTAAGGAACTTGAAGACAGTGAGCTTAGGTGCCTCGTAGGTGATATGTCGATATCTCCGTTTTTCAGAGAGTCAAACCTTCAGGACGGTGAGGTGACAGTAAGCTTAAGCGGAACATTTTATGAGACCATGCACGGAGGAACTCCGGATAAAGAGCTGCCGGAGGACCAGAAGAAGGAATAATTATCAATGCGTTCATCTTTAAAAGTTAAATGTCAGAAAAAATTAAAATCCGATAATGGCGCATCCGTAATTCTTGCTCTGGTGGGATTTCTCATCGTTGCCTTTGTTGCCATAGCTATCGTGAATGCAGCGATTCTTAATGCGAGGCGAACAGTCGAGGAGAAAAAAGAGGAGGTAGCATATATTGCTACAACCGAAGCTGCGAGACTGATTCAGGATTGTATCGAGGGAGATTTCGCATACAAAAGGGCTGAGGATGATGATGAATCAACGCTGACAGGAGTTGACGACAAGCTTGGAGACAGCATTAAAAGCATGGCAGATTCCATAGCTGCAGGGGGAGGAAGCCAGGAGAGAGACATTAGCTTTTCATACAGCGGACTTGAAAAGATTGAAGGAAGCCTCGTTGGAAAAATGAAGATGGATTCAAGCTATACGATTTCCATCGATATCTGGGTGGAATCCGGAAAAACGGATTATCCTCTTACGATTATTATCCCCGGAGAGGGACAGACAATTGAAGAGGAAATCCCCGGGACAGGCGATGAAAACGGAAACATGGAAAAAAGAAAAGTAACCTATGCATCATGGTCAGGCGAGGGAGCATATATTATCGGAAAACAGAAGGACTAAAGTAAGAACGGGTAAATAGTCATGCGGGTCAGGATATTAAAAAGGCTTAAAAGTAAAAAAGGAGAGTCGCTTATAGAGACTCTGGTAGCGCTTCTCATAGGAGTGCTGGCGCTGATGATGCTGCCGGGGGCAGTTGTTGGAGCAGCCAGAGCTAACAGGAAGGCGGCGGAACAGTCGGTCTATTCTGATGAGAATGCAGTGAACTTTGGGGTTGAGGTTACTGATTTTAGCATTAGGTGACAGATACAGGTATGAAAAGGAAAAAGATAAAGCTGATAAAGCTTTTGCGGAATAAATTAAAATCCGATTCAAAGGGATTTTCCATATTGGAAATGCTGCTAGCTGTGGTCATACTGCTTCTAGCTACGCAGCTTGTGACTCAAGCCATGGACCTTGCGGCAAAGCGCTATATAGAGAGCACCAACAGATCCAAGGCGCAGATGATAATGTCGACGCTATCCGATTTTGTAAGAAATGAGCTGACTACAGCGAGTGATTTTGTATTAGAGGGCAATGACATATCCTTTATCGATGGCAGCGGCATCCTGGGCGGAAGATGTGTGCTGGCAAATGATCAGAACACGGTATGTCTTAAGAACATAAAATCTGAAAAAAGCTATTATCCGATAGTTGGATCAAATAACGGAACAGCTTTTAATTATGCAAATAACCTTAGAGTGAGATTTGACCTTGGTTCATCTAAGGATGACAGTAACATAAATTTTGTTTACACGATAAATGTAGAGGATAAAACAGGTAAGGAGCTGGCGGCCGGAAAATATAAGGTTACGGTGAAGGCTTCAGAAATGGATTAAAAATTTTCTTAAAATAAAATACTAGTTGGGGAGTTAGTTGGTAATGAAAAAAGTTAACTTAAGAGAAGACAGAAAAGGCTTTACGATTGCAGAGCTATTAATAGTTATAGCTATTATCATAATTCTTATGGCATTTGGCTTTATTGCCGGCATGAGATTAATAAGGAATATGCGACAGTCTCACCTTGATAAAAGAGCTGAGGCTGTTTATTATGCCGCTGAAAGCCGAATGATGGAGCTTTTCGTAACTGAAGAAAAGACAGAGAAGAAGGAAGATAAAAAGGTAAAGGCGGTAGTTGAAAAGCTGTACAATGCCAAGACCTTTAACTATGAGGGCGCAACACTGGCGTATATCACATCGGAGGATGTGGGAGAAGCAAAGAACCTGTTTGCAGAGGATAACTCTCTGGAAGCAGAGATAAAATCCGCATCCTGGATCATAGAGTACGACCCTGTCAGCCTTAATGTATTTGCGGTTATTCTTAGTGATGATCTGGAAAAAGCCGGAACAAGTATCGCAGGACTTAGCGAATCACCAAGTGGTGCGCCTGTAAGAGGAACACCGCAGGACAGAATAGCAGCCTTTGATGCCTATGTGGGCTATTACTCAGAGGGTGCAAACGGCGTCCTGGGAGCTTCTGCTAAGAATGGTCTGTCAGTTGGCGCATGGATTCTTAACAGACGTGACCTTCTTGGTGTCATCAAGATTACTGCAGACGAGAACACAAGGGCTGCAATTGAGAATCTCTCCTTCAGAATATCTCTTAAGGGAACCAAGTCGACGTCAGACGGAGACGAGGTTGACATCTCTTCAAATGAAATATACTGGCAGAACTATGCAGGTGATAGTGGTAGCAATTTCCTTGAGTCTGATGGAAGGACAGGAATAGTTATCACCACTAATGATGTCAGAAATACAATCCCTGTATCCTGCTTTGGTGATACAACGGATTCGAATGATAAATATGGTCTTATTGGATATATAAAGCTCGACAGTCTTGATATCGACAGACAGTTTAAGGATCTTAAAGTAAAGGGTGGCGGTGCGTTAGGCGATTATATAACACCCGGTGATGATATCACTATGTCCGTAAAGGTCTGGGATTCTTCTGATGGTAATTCCAATTATTCACAGAATGTCAGAAGGACAAGCGCAATCTCAAATACTGAGAACAGTCTGTATGCAGATTTTGACGTAGAAGGTGCAAATGGCGTAGCTAAGATAGTTTACCCCAGACATCTTCAGAATCTTGCAGCGGAGTTTTCAGAGGTAAAGGCCGAGATGGCAGCAGGTAACAGTAATCCCGGCAGCATGGATGCTGTACTTCTCGAGGATATCACCTGGGATGAGGAGAAGAACCTGTATAAGCAGGGCGGCTCTTTGGGTGTAATACGTAATTTCACACCTATATCCAATACTCAGCTCGTATCCTTTAACGGATATAGATTTGAGACAGCAAAGAGTGCTCAGCCCCTTAGAAATATTGAGGATGCCACAAAGGAAAATCCGGAGGAGGTAAACCTCAAATCATCTAAGAAGGAAAACAAATACCATTACATTACAGGATTAAGAATAGACACTTCTGACAGTTCATACAGGATAGTAGGAAACCCGGCAGATATCGGGTTATTCGGTAAGCAGTCAAATCTTACGCTTGCTAATCTTGTTCTTACCAATTTTGATATTAAGAATAATAATGCCGGCGGTACAGGAATGCTGGCAGGTGAGCTTGATAATTCCAAGATTAAAAATGTGCTCATCTATGAAAAGAAGGATGCAAACAAGGTAATTACGGGAGCCGGAGATACAGCCGGCGTAGTTGGCGTGCTAAACAGTTCGTCCATAGAGGACTGTGTAATCAAGAATATCTCTGTCAAGACTACTGCAGGTTCAGCAGGAGCTCTTGCAGGAAAAGCATCATCCTCAGAGATTAAGAATACGCTGGCATACAACGGCGAGATTACCGGTGTAGAGGGAAGCAACACTCCCGGAACAACAGTGGGCTTTGACGATTCCAAACTGGAGATTACAGGCGGTAAGAACGCGGGTGGTCTCATCGGTGAGATGGATGGTGGAAGTGTTACAGGCGCAGCAGCAGCGCTGTATGTAAGAGCAACCGGTGGAAATGCCGGAGGCTTTGTTGGCAGCGCTCGCGGAGCTTCAATAGATATGTGCCATTCAGGCGGTCATACTGTAACCCTTGATAATAAGATTGGACGATATGACAAGGTTCAGTCAGATGGCTCAAAGGGAAGAGTTAATGTTATAGGAAGCTCTAATGCAGGTGGTTTTGCAGGTAAGCTTGATGGCGCATCTGTTCAAAACAGTTATTCAACCTGCTCTGCAACAGCCGGAACAGTTGGCGGCTTTGTCGGTGCTTCATCAGGTGGAACAATATCCAAAAGCTATGCAGTAGGACAGGTATTCTTTACAAATGCAGCCTCTGCAGGCGGTTTTGCCGGAAGTCTTGGTGGTGCCGGAGTATCAGATGATCACTATTTTGAGATTATCAATCCTACTGAAGATGGCAAGTATTTGCAGGGAGTAGGTAATGTCAAGAAGGACGCAGAAGGCTTAAAGGCAATAGATAAGCCTCTTGAAAAGGGTGAAGATGAGTACGAGTACAACAAGTTCATGCTGGCAGCAGCTGACTTAACAATGGCTCGTCAGGATAAAACACATAGATATGACAGTGAACTTCAGCCTGCAATTTTCGCTATGCCCTTCTGCTCACAGCTAAAGGATGTGGCTTCTTCTGACATGTTCTTTGTAGAAGCGCATTACGGCGACTGGCCCATTGTGGAAACACATGTAATAAATGCAGACAGTTCTGCAAGGGTTCGATTTACAATGTCTGATCCCTTTGCGGTTATCAAGGCCTTTGCCAGCGACCTCAGTAAATCCGATATATTAAGGTCTCTCGCAGAAGAGGTCATAACTACGCCTATTCCGGAGGAGGACCTCGCCGAAAATAAGGACTCAAGTGAGGAACAGGCTCCTGCTGAGGAAGAGGAGAAGGCGGAAGAGATTAAGGAAGAAGAGACTCAGCCTGAAGAACAGGTTGAAGAAACCACATCTGAGGAGAGTGAGACACAGCAGGAAGAGACTCGTCAGGATGAGGTTTTAGAGGAAAATACAGAAGCTCCATCAGAGGAGCCCGCAACCGAAGAAGCAAAGGATGAAACTGCGACAGAGACTGCAGAGCCTCAGGAGGAGAAGCCTGCTGATGAGACAGCAGCCGAAGCTCCTACAGAGGATAAGGAAAAGGAAGACCAGGATCTTATAGAAGAACAATCCTATGCGATGGTAGTAGGTGAAGAGGAAGAAGAGCCGGAAGATGATTCTATAGAGGGTCGCCTTGAGGCAGAAGGAAGTGGCGTAGCCATAACCTTTGGAAAGGATGCAGAGATTCCTGAAGGCTCCGAGCTTCAGGTTACCTATATCACAGAGGATAGCGAGGACTATGACTATTCTCAGCTTATTAGTGATGCCACAGAAGCAATGGAGATAGATTCTGAGGAAGTCGCTAGCTATAAGGCAATTGATATTGCAATCATGAAGGACGGCGAAGAAATCCAGCCGAAGGCACCTGTTGATGTAGAAATAAAGGCAGAGAATTTCTATGAGAATAAGGAGCTTTTCCTTGATGATGAAGTGACAGCTGTTCACATAAAGGAGGATGATCCTGAGGTTATCGGTACTGAGCTTAAGAAGGATGAGACTGAGAAGAACTCACAGGCTGAGGATGAGAACCCTGCAGCAAATGAGTCTGCGGATTTCGTCAACTTTACTGCAGACGGATTTTCCGTTTATGTTCTTGTGCAGCCTATCAGTGCCAAGAAGGTTGTCACATCTGATGATAGTACCTATCAGATAACAGTTGATTATGATAATGCATCCGGTATTCCCGCAGATGCTGAGCTTGTAGTGGTTGAAACTACATGTGATAGTGCTGAGTATGCAGGCATTGTGGAGGAAAGTGCAAAGGAACTTGGAACCTACAGTGAATATGTAAAGGGTGCACATGTATTTGATATTTCATTTGTTAATCCTGAAACTGGTGATACATACCAGCCTGTTAAGGATGTAAAGGTTTCTGTAGAACTTATGCAGGAAGAGGTTGACGCAGAAGACGAAGAGATTAAGGTTGTTCACTTTGGGGAAGCCAATGAGGTTCTTCGGCCTGTTGTAAATGAAGGTCAGATTGAGTTTACTACAGGCGGTTTCTCAACCTATACAATCATCAAGTTACCTACCTTTGATGTATTTGATACTGCCCTTGATGGCGAAAAGTATTACATATCATATGAGGATACAACTACAGATCCAGCTACAAAGTATTATCTCTTCATAGATGGATCAACATCTCCTGTCAGTTTTGGATACACCGATGATGCTGCCAAGGCTACAGCATGGAATTTTGAGCTTTTTGGAAAGGGTTACAGAATTAGCAACGGAACCAATTACCTGTCCAATGATGGAACTGATTGGATGCTGGGTACTGAGACAAATGCCAGCGAATTTACATCGACAGACTGGGGTGACTATCATCTTCTGTGCCTTGCTGAGTCAAATTTGCCTAATAAATATCTTGGATATGGAGCAGCAGCAGATCACCTTGATATGATAGCTAACACTGCTACAGCGCATATGCAGCTTACTGTTGCAGTTAATGGTACTGATATTGAGGATAAATCCTACCATGGAAGAAGCTTCTATATCACTGGAAGCGGATATTTCCTTACCTATAAGGATGGATCAACATATACTCAGGCTCAGGTTCCGACGATGTCTACCGAGTGGACCTTTATTCTTGATGACCATGGCTACAAGATTCACAACGGACAGAAGTATGTTGGAATTGAGAATGGACAGGTGGTGTTCACAAAAGCATCAAAGGGTGCTCAGTTCAAGGTTGTTGATCTTGGCGAGTATCACTTGCTTGAGTACTATGATGAGACAGCTTCTATACCTGGATACAACGGACAATATCTGAATATTGGAAGAGCAAAGGATTCTCAGTTTGGCATAGCTGCAACTGATCCTTCAAATCCTGCTGAGACAGCCAAGATGCTGCTCATAAATGATATTACTATAGAAGGCAACTATGCTATGTATCTGACTAAGGCACCAGATAAGTTTGCTGTTGCTGATGTGAAGGTGACACAAAGTGGCAGAGGCGACATGCTAAGAGCTGATAATATTAAAGGTATTGTCAACGAAACCACAGGTCAGATAGTGGAAACGGCGTCAGTTAAAATTAATGCCACCTGGAATTTTGAGAAGGGCGAGAACAAATTTGAGCATTATATTAAGGTTGCTTCAGGAACTCAGGTCGGAAAATATCTGAATCTGGTATGGGATGGCGGAAAGTCACATCTTAGGCTGACAGATACGAAGCAGGCCCTTACTATAGCGACTTTACCAAATGGACAGATCCGTATTTTCGGTGGAAGTAATACGGCGCCTCTCGCAGTTGACTATTCAAATGGTGGTAAGAATTTCCAGGCCTATGAGTTTTTAAAAGGCTCTGATGGTACTGCTACAAATGAGTGGTTTAACATTGCGGAAGTCAGCACTTTGACTCACTACACATTGCATTACACCTATCCTAAGGAAGTGGATGATGTGGGTTATAAGAATAATCTTCCGGCCGCAACTACAGAATTTGTTTCAGGGAATGCATCGGATACGACAGGACCTCTTCAAAATTATGAGCTGAAGGCTCCCACCGCTGATAAGTATTATTCCTATGATGATAACTGGAAGTACACATACGAGTTTGTGGGCTGGAAAATTGCTGGCCTTACAGGAATTCATGATCAGCAGACCTTTATACCGACTGAAATAATTGATCTTGTAAATTACATGGAGGGACTTACTCCAAAGATCAGACCTTCAGGCTCTACCATAAACATTAAGGCTGTATGGAAGCTGGTTAAGAAGGAAAAAATTGAATATAAGGTAATCTATCAGATGTTTGATGCTGAGCCTGGTTACGGTACAGGAATAATTGGAGATAAGCTTCCTGATATCGTTGACCTTCCTTATGATGCCGGAACATCGTATCTGGCAACTGAAACTGTGGCTCAGGATGACATAAAAAAGTATTCACTCAGAAACATCGGTTATAAGGATGGCGATGGAAAGTACTGGATATCTTATCAGGAAAAGACCGACCCAGATGGATATTTCCCTAATAGGAATGTAAGGACATATCAGCGCTATAGCGGATCCGGAGATTTAACGTTCTATCACACCTATTTGTTCATGGGATGGGAAACAGAAACAGGAGCAGTTTTAAGCGCTTACGATCTCGATCATAATAAGCGTGATCTTTCAAAATATGATGAGAATCTTGATGGAACGATAGAGCTCAAGGTTGTATGGTCTTACCAATGGGCTGAATCAGGAAACTCAAATCCGTCAGTGAATTTGTCAGTGCTTAGAAATGCTGACCAGATTGATAATCCGAACAATGCTAATCAGTTCCTTACTGAAGACAGGAGTATGTATATTCATATCGATGGCGCTACTATGTACCAGCTTGATGAGAATGGCTATCCTGTTGCCCATACTGAATGCAGAGCTCCTTCCAAGAGGCCCTATAAGTATTTCATGCAGTATATTATCGACGAAAATACTGTAACAAGAACTGAGAAGGATATCGTCAGAGCTGATAAAGCTGTTAGGAGAAAGCTTGCAGGAAGCGACGGGTATTCTGATAGCGGTGCAATAGACGAGACTGTTCATGACAAATATGAGTCTGAGAGCACTGTAGGACCTGTAAGTGACAATGTAGATAAGGGTCACACATGGCAGATTTCATATCTTCCAAGTGATGAGCGTGTGTTTGATTATCTTAGCAAGAAATCAACAAGAGATATATTTATATACAATGAAATTACCGGTAGAAGCGAGAAAATTAATAAAAGTGAGCTTACTCCGGATAAATACATGATCAGATGGGTAGTTGTTAAGTACCAGTCAGGAGACAGTGAGATTGGATGGCATATCAACGCCAAGATTACTAAGAAGATAAGCTGTGTGACAGTAACCAAGACCTTTAAGGGTAATGCTGATAATATCAGTAAACTGATGGATGGTATTGAACAAATACAGGAGGGAGATTCGGAATCAGAGATATCCAGAAAGGTTGATATTGCCAAGAAGAAGTTCAATATCACTCTTAAAAACAATGCAAATCCTGACGAGGTATTGTATCTTACACTACTAAACCGGGTGACTAATAATGCCGCAATATCAAAGACCGGCATGGCAAAGGTTGCTAATGATACCTTTGGCTATGTTGATTACAAGGAGAAAACAGATAGCAACGGCAATATAACCGGTACCTACACCTGGCTTATAACTTTTGATGATGAAAAGACCTTTTCAATTAAGGAGAACAATTACGACGACAGGGATCCGGTTACAGGTAAGTCAACCTTTGGTACAGAGCTGACTTATAACCAGACTAACACCGGAGCATCTGATGATGGTGAAGAAAAGCAGTGGGATCCGGAAATACCTGTTAAGACATCAGCAGAGCCGACAGATAATACGGATTACGAGGATAATTTTACAACTAACCTTACCAACAACATTAAGCCAATTTCCCTTTTCAGAATCAAGAAGATCAATGATAAAAAAGAGGGAATAAAGGACGTTAAGTTCAAGGTATATCTTAAGGGTAGTGATGATCCCATAAGGCTTTATTATCGAAATGATGGCGAAAATCCTGATGGAAACTACAACGTTCTTTATGAGAACAATAAGAGTGAGTTCTATGCTCTTACAAATGACAAGGGATTTCTTAACCTGTACCTTGCATGGCCTCAGAATGAACCAATTGTTTATACGATTCAGGAAGAGATTCCGGAGGGATATCAGGGACATGAAAAGTATGCTCCGAAATTCGAAGTTGAGGTAAAGAATGACGGAACAGTTTCCATTACAAAGTCCAAAATCGATATGCCACCGTCCTATGGTATGGTTGAGCCTTATGCAATAACAGAAAACGGAACAGAAGATGTCTGGACCAAGAAGCCCTATGAAAAAGTCGGTGAAGAGCAGATAGCTATCTGTAATGGTGCGCTTGTAACCAATAGCAGCGGAGTTGAAATTGCTCTTAAGAAGATTTCCGGTAAAGCTGATACTGATGGAAAGGCAGAACGACTTGGTGAAGCACAGTTCACCTTCTATGATGCAACAAAGGAAGGCGATAATAATTCGCTTGCATCAGTTGTTGATGGCAGCGCCACGGAGTACAAGAATATTATTCTTAAGAATGGTGATGATGAAGAAGTGGCAACTGTTGTCAAATCGACTGATTCAGCTGATGAAAAGGGCAATCTGATTTTCAAGATTCCTGCTGGAATATATTACATGAAGGAGACAACAGCACCTGCCAAATATGAGCCTGATTACTATGTAGAAGAAGGTAAGGATCCTGATGATGAGGAAAATCATCTACAGTATATTTACAGAATTTATGTAGGAGAGGACTACGTTAAACAGGCAGTAGAGGATGTCCGGAAGGATACAGGAAAAACACTGGATATAGTAGAAAACGGCGAGAATCAGACGATGTATGTGATCGTCAGAATGGATAAGGATGATGCTGCTGAAAAGATTGATACCGAATGTATCCAGAAGAACAGAGCTGTTATAGGTGATTTTGGAATCATAGATCTGTCAAAAGAAGTAACCAAGGTCGTTTTAAAGAAGGTAGGAGGAGATGGCTTACCGCTTACTGGACCTAAGTTTGAGATATACAGAAGTGACGGACTCAGGATTCTGAATGGTGAAAACGAAAGCTGGACTGCCGGCGCAGCCGGAGCGTTCTATATTGGAAAGCTAAGTGTAGGTACTTATTTCTTACATGAGACTGCAAATGGCGGAGCAGGCAGTGATTGCTGGATAAGAATCGATGTGGAAAAAGACGAAGGAGGAACTATCAAGGTAAGTGAACCTAAACAAATATCAGGCTCACCGTTTAAATTAGACACTGAATAAGTGGTAATCATGAAATAATTATAAAAAATATAACAATTTAACGAATTTTTAAGAATGTGTATGACGATATTGTGGTAAAATATACACAGAAGATATATGTCTAAAAAAGCTATCTTGCTTAAGGGGGTATTATGGCACGAAAAGAGGAACTTACTTACAAATCTAGAGACCGCGAAACTACTATTCATGCGATAAGATGGATTCCAGATGAAAAGCCTATTGCTATTCTGCAGATCATTCATGGTATGCAGGAGTATATTGACCGTTATGATGAATTTGCCAATTTTATGGCAAAGAACGGAATCATGGTAATCGGAAATGATCATCTGGGACACGGAGATTCAGTATCTACCAGAGTACCCTATGGATACTTCTGCAAGAATGATCCTGCCACAGTAATCTTAAGAGATGCTCACAGACTTAAGAAGATGACACAGGAAGAGTATCCCGGAATTCCGGTTATCCTTCTTGGACATAGCTTTGGTTCATTTGTAGCAAGAGAGTACCTTACAAGATATGGTACAGGTATTCAGGGTGCTATCATTCAGGGAACAGGATGGCAGAATCCCGGAACAATCAAGTCCGGTAAGACATTGTGTGCAATACTTGGTGCCTTCTTTGGTGAAAAGCATCGCTCCAATTTCATGAACAATATGGCATTCAAGGCATATAACAGCAGAATATCCAGTCCTAAGAGCAAATTTGACTGGCTTTCTCACAACGAAGAGAGTGTTAAGAAATACGAGAACGATCCCAAGGATAATTTCGTATTTACCATAAATGGTTTTGAGACACTTTTCGAGCTCCTTAACAGAGTTCAGGATACAGGTAAGATGGAAGATATTCCGAAGAAGCTTCCAATCCTCCTTACAGCAGGTAAGGAAGATCCTGTTGGTGAGTATGGCAAGAGTGTAGAGCATCTCTATGGAATCTGGAAGGATCAGATTGGCCTTCAGAATCTTGAGATCAAGCTTTATGAGGGAATGAGACATGAGCTTCAGCAGGAGATTGGCCGTGAGAAGGTATTTGCTGATCAGCTTGAATGGATCAAGAAGACAATAGGATGATAAAAAATCAATAATTGAAATGCATTTAACGCTCAAGCATGTTATAGTAGTGCTTGAGCGTTTTTTGTTAAGTGAGATAGAAAATCTATGATTTTCGTGATCGAACTTAGTTCTGGCGAGCGCTTTAGCGCGAGAGCAGAACTTCATTGTATTATAAGGAGTTATGTTATGGGTAAGATATTTGATTTAGACAGTCCTTTCATAAGAGCACTCAACAGAGTTGCAGATCTTATGATTTTGAATCTGGTTGTACTTTTGTTTGTTCTTATACCGTTCACAGGAGGAGCAGCTCTTACAGGTATGCACTATGTACTTCTGAAAATGGTAAGAAATGAAGAGACATACGTTGTAAAGGGATTTTGGAAGTCCTTTAAGCTTAATTTTAAGCAGGCCACAATTTTGTGGATAATCATCATGGTGCTTGCAGGTATTATCGGAGTTGATTTCCTTTGGGTTAGAGCCAATGCAGCAATGCTTCCTTCGATATATACATACATTATGCTGGGAATTGTGCTTATCCTTTATATGATTTCACTTTATATATTCCCGCTTCAGGCAAGATTCGAGAATCCTATCAAGAACACTCTGAAGAATGCATGTATGTTTTCAATTCTCGGTCTTCCCAGAACAGTAGGAATGGCAGCTGTTTCACTTATTCCGCTTCTGCTTCTGTATTTCTTCGATATCAGGATCGTACCGATACTCATCATGTTTGGTCTCACAGGTCCTGCTTATCTTATGGCTCTTATGTACAACGGACTTTTCAAGAAGTTTGAGCCCAAGGTTGCAGATACTGGCGATGAAGAAGTTCGCACAGATGATGACGATGAGGAGCTTCAGGCTGCAATAAAGCGTATGCAGGAAGCAAGAGATAAGAAGTAATATTGACAACATGCACACAAGAATTTATAAAATTTGTGCAAATATTCCTAAAGAATTTATAAACAAAAAATAAATAAGCAATACTTACAACGATTACCGAAATCTTTGTATAATAGTTGCATAGCCAAAGCAAATCGCTTTGGCTATACTTTTTATATCGTGAAAAACGATTTTGAGGGTACTCGGTATCCTATTTTGCCAGTTAAAAGAGGAGGAAAAGGAAATGGCAAGTTTAACACTTGAAAATGTATGCAAAGTTTATCCTAACGGTTTCGAAGCTGTTAAGAATTTCAATCTTGATATTCAGGACAAGGAGTTCATCATCTTCGTTGGACCTTCAGGATGTGGTAAGTCAACAACACTTCGTATGATCGCAGGTCTTGAAGATATTTCTTCAGGTACACTTAAGATCGGTGATCGCGTAGTTAACGATGTAGAGCCTAAGGACAGAGATATCGCAATGGTATTCCAGAACTACGCTCTGTATCCTCATATGACAGTATATGATAACATGGCATTCGGCCTTAAGCTTCGTAAGGTTCCGAAGGCTGAGATCGACAAGATGGTTAAGGATGCTGCTAAGATCCTTGATCTTACAAACCTTCTTGATCGTAAGCCGAAGGCTCTTTCCGGTGGTCAGAGACAGCGTGTTGCTATGGGTCGTGCTATCGTTCGTAATCCTAAGGTATTCCTTATGGATGAGCCTCTTTCAAACCTTGATGCTAAGCTCCGTGTACAGATGAGAACTGAGATCGCTAAGCTTCACCAGAGACTTGGTACCACAATCATCTACGTTACACATGACCAGACAGAGGCTATGACTCTTGGTACAAGAATCGTAGTTATGAAGGACGGTGTTGTTCAGCAGGTTGATACACCTCAGAACCTCTATGACAAGCCTTGCAACCTCTTCGTTGCAGGATTCATGGGATCACCTCAGATGAACTTCCTTGATGCTGAAGTAGAAGTATCTGGCGACAAGGCTTGCCTCAAGATCGCAGGTCAGTCAATCGAGCTTCCTCCGGCTAAGGCTAAGAAGGTTATCGAGGGTGGCTATGCTGGAAAGACAGTTACATTCGGTATCCGTCCTGAGGATGTTGATGATTCTGAGATGGTTGTTAGCACATCTAAGGCTGTATTTGAGTCAACAATCAACGTATACGAGCTTCTTGGTGCAGAAGTTTATCTGTACTTCGATCTTGCAGGCTTCCCTGTAACAGCACGAGTTGATTCTCGTACAACAGCTCGTCCTGGCGATAAGGTTAAGTTCGCATTCGACGTTGAGAAGATTCACGTATTCGACAAAGAGACAGAGAAGGTTATCACAAACTAAGCGACAAAGCAGGATATGCAAGAATAATAAAAAGAGTCCAGACGCATTTATGTGTCATGGACTCTTTCTTATTATTCTTATACACCGTGCAAACGGTGACAGGGAACGCGAAGCGTTCGCTGTATATCCGCTTTGTTGCAAACTATATTGATTTATTCTATGATTATGCATATAACATATCACGGAGGCAGGTTTTCATGATAACAGCACAGATTATTCAGAATAGTATTGATGAGCTTTCAGCTATAACAAGAGTGCAACTTAGTGTCATGGATTTAAAGGGAAGAGCAGTGGCTGCAACAGCTTCTGCGCCTGATTTTGACACAGACTTTGTTGCAAGTTTTGCAGAATCACCTGTAGAATCTCAGGTTATTAGCGGAGTACATCTTTTGAAAATATTGGATGAGGGCGAGCTTGTATATATCCTTCTTGCTTCAGGTCAGGGTGAGGATGCATACATGGTCGGCAAAATCTGCGTAAGTCAGCTGCAGAATCTTATTGTGGCCTACAAGGAAAAATATGACAGGAATAACTTTTTCCAGAACCTCCTTCTTGATAATCTGCTTCTTATCGATATTTACAATCGTGCGAAGAAGCTTAGAATAGACGTAAATGTTCCGAGAGTTATCATTCTCGTTGAGACAAGGGCTGAGAGAGACAGCGGCGCTGCTGAGCTTCTTGGAAGCATGTATACATCTCAGACAGGCGATTATGTTACAGCGGTTGATGAGTCCAGTGTTATCCTGATCAAGTCCCTTAAGTCAGGGGAGACCTATGAGGATATCGAGGGCATTGCCACAACTATTGTGGATATGATGAACACTGAGGCTATGCTTGATGTTCGTGTTTCCTACGGAACAATAGTTGGAGAGATCAAGGATCTTAGTAAATCCTACAAGGAAGCTAAGATGGCTCTTGATGTTGGCAAGATCTTCTATGCTGAAAAGCATGTTATCGCATATAACACATTGGGAATCGGAAGACTTATTTATCAGCTTCCCATCAGCCTTTGCAGAATATTCATCGACGAGATCTTCGGAGACCGCGAGGTACCGGAGAATCTGGATGAAGAAACTTTAAATACAATTAATAAATTCTTTGAGAATAACCTCAATGTGTCAGAGACTTCAAGACAGCTCTTTGTTCACAGAAATACACTTGTGTACAGAATTGAGAAGCTTGAGAAGGCTACAGGCCTTGATATCAGAACCTTTGATGAGGCGCTTACCTTTAAGATTGCGCTGATGGTTCTGAACTATATGAAATATGTGGATTCAAATAATTTTTAATTAAGCAATAAGATATTATGAGTAAATACCCCCAGTTAAATGTAAAGAGTGATGAAGAAAAGCTCGATGAAAAGTACATGAAAGCAGCGCTTAAACAGGCGCGAAAGGCAATAGAGCTTGGAGAGGTTCCCATCGGATGCGTTATCGTGTACGAGGGCAAGATCATCGGAAGAGGCTATAACCGCAGAAACACTGATAAGTCCGTTCTTTGCCACGCAGAGATAACAGCTATTAAAAAGGCATGCAAAAAGATGGGCGATTGGAGACTGGAGGAGTGCACTCTTTATGTGACATTGGAGCCCTGCCAGATGTGCGCCGGGGCTATTGTGCAGTCGAGAATCCCAAGGGTTGTTATGGGAGCTTCAAGTCCTAAGGCGGGATGTGGCGGAACAGTCTTAAATATCCTTGAGAATCCTGAGTTTAACCATCAGGTCGATGTTACAAGAGGCGTTCTGGAGAAGGACTGCAGCGATATCCTTAAGGAGTTTTTCACAGAGCTTCGAAAGAGAAATAAAGCAGAGAAGGAAGCGAGAAAGCTTGCCGAGGCTGCTGAAGAACAAAATTCATAATTTTAGAGAGTAATATATTTTGAAGACAGGGCAGGAAAAGCTTGATTTGAAAACATGCATTATATGTCCAAGGAAGTGCGGCGTGGACAGGACTAAGGGGCAGCTTGGCTATTGCAGGCAGCCTGCGCACCTCACTGCGGCAAGGGCATATCTCCACGCCTGGGAGGAACCCTGCATTTCCGGGGAGAAGGGCTCAGGCACGGTGTTCTTTTCAGGCTGTAATATGCACTGTGTCTTTTGCCAGAACTCAGAGATCGCATTGGGAGATGTTTCAAAACAGATTCCGCAGGAACGATTATCTGAGATTTTTTTTGAACTTCAGGAAAAGGGTGCTTCGAATATCAATCTGGTTACGCCCACGCATTTTGTTCCATTAATTATTCCTGCGCTGGAGAATGCCAGGAATCAGGGGCTTTCCATTCCTGTAGTTTATAACACAAGTGCCTATGAAAATGTGGATACACTTAAGGCGCTTGAGGGTTTGATAGACATTTATCTTCCGGACTGTAAGTACTACTCCGAGGAGCTTTCCTTAAGATATAGCAATGCGCCAGGTTATTTTGAGACCTCCATCGCGGCGATTGATGAGATGCTGAGGCAGGTTGGAGTGCCGAAGTTCTTTGCGAATAGGCCAATAGGAGCAAACGCTTACAATTTATTAATGGAAGAGTCAGAGGATGATTATGAGGGACCTCTGATGAAGAGCGGAGTAATAATAAGGCACCTTATGCTTCCGGGACAACTAGCAGATTCCAAGAAAATCGTTAAAGAGCTCCTTCATAGATATGGAGATAAGGTGTATCTTAGCATAATGAATCAGTTCACTCCCCATGGAGATCTGACAGGATACCCCGAGCTGTTAAAGGGAGTTAATCCCGATGATTACGATGAGCTTATAGATTATGCAATAGAGCTTGGACTTGAAAATGGATTTTTCCAGGGCGAAGGAACGGATGCTGAGAGCTTTATTCCTGCCTTTGATTTTGAAGGTCTGTAGAAGATAGAAGAAAAAGATGAAAACTACAAGCGCGGAGAGGTTGACAATATGCCCTCTTCTGCGTATCATAAACAAATGACGGTCTTGTGATGGGTACACGCTCGTGTGGGATCGGGTCTTATGCAATGATAGCCTGCGAACCGTGTCAGGTCGGGAACGAAGCAGCACTAAGCGGAATCTCTCATGTGTTGTAAGGTAGCCTGGTTTCACCTTGCGTGTGTCCTTCACAGGACCGTTTTAATTTCTTATTTAGCACACCAGTACATATTTCTGAATTCTGTGGGTGTGCATCCCTTTATAATTTTGAACATTCTTATAAATGATGACAGAGAAGGAAAACCGCAATTTAATGCAACGTCAGTAACTGAGTTGCGGGGATCCATAAGGTATGTCTCTGCCTTGGCAATGCGCTTCTGATTTACATATTTATAGAAGGAGACATTGGTGAACTGCTTAAATCTCCTTGAAAAATAGAACTTACTAAAGCCGCTTCTGTCAGCAATCTCATCAAGACTAAGATCCTCTGAGCAGTGCTCCTGCAGATAGTCACAGATCTCAATGAATTTCTCGAAGTATTCATCGCCTCTTGAATACTCGGAAGGATCACCGTTACTTCTTGTGCTCACATAGTTCTTGCCGATGCAGGAGAGGAACTCAAGGAGCTTACAGAAAATATCAACCTCTGAAAAAGCGTTGTTCTTTTTATAAATCTCATTGATCTCCAGCAAAATGGAACGGGCATGACTGTGAATCTCGGGGTAATCCTCGGGAGTTACTACAATATAAGGGGACATGAGATTAATAAGGCTCTCAACCTCACTCATGAATCTGAGCTCAGTGGTATCGGGCTGGAAGATGATTCTCTTTCCAACCTCAGGGGCCTTGATGGTGTGAATACAACCGGGGCAGATGATTATGATGTCACCCTCCCTAAGCACTACGTCCTCGCCTGCGCAGTTTAAGTAGTAGGGATTCATGGTGGGCATGATGATCTCAATGGCTGCGTGCCAGTGCGGAGGATAGTCCTCGTATTCGTCGTTATCGTAGAGCTTTATGGATGTGCTCTGCTTAAAGTTTACAGTTTCAACCAATCCGTTTAATGTCTCTATCATATGGTATTACTCCATTTTCTTGAAAAACCGGTCATTAGTAGTAGTTACAAAGCTGTCTATTGGTTTCTCAATTATTGCGTTAGCAATAATTGGTTAGTATAGCAAATATTCTATTACAAAAAAGTGCTCTTTTAACTATCAAATATTGCTCTTCGATAATTAATTATTGCGGATTAAAAAGAGAATATTAGGTCAAAATGCCTTGATATGTACGAAGATGCGGTAATAATTTGACATACAGAGCAAAAATACATCACAACAGTAGGCAATATTTAATAATGAAGTAACAAGTATTGAAAAGAAAAGAATATATTTCTTGTGGTATCTTTATATCACTTGAAATGACGAGAGGAGACGCAATGAGCAAAGAAAGAGAGCCCTTAGTTACACATATTTTCACAGCCGATCCGTCGGCCCATGTTTTCGATGGAAGAATATACGTATATCCATCACATGATCTTCCCCATGACGGAGAGGACAATGACAACGGCGATGAGTACCAGATGGAGGACTATCATATCCTTTCAATGGATAAACTCGGGGGCGAGGTTACAGACCACGGAGTGGCTCTCAGCATGCATGATGTGCCCTGGGTGAGAGATCAGATGTGGGCACCTGACGCTGTAAATACAAATGGAAAGTACTATCTTGTTTTCCCGGCAAGAGATAAGGAAGGGAACTTCAGACTTGGCATTGCTGAAAGTGATAAGCCCGAAGGACCCTTCAAGCCAGAGGAGAATTGTATAGAGGGAAGTTTCAGTATAGATCCATGCTCCTTTAAAGATGACGATGGCAAGATTTATGTATACTTCGGCGGACTCTGGGGTGGTCAGCTTGAAAAGTACAGAACCGGCGAGTTTGATCCTAACGGAACAGAGCCTGCAAAGGATGAGCCTGCAGTATGTCCTAAGGTTGCGCTTATGAATCCTGATATGAAGTCCTTTGCTGAAGTACCGAGAGATGTGAAGATTCTCGATGAGAATGGAAATGAGCTTCTTGCAGGTGACGAGGACCGCAGATATTTTGAGGATCCCTGGACATATAAGTACAATGGAAAATATTATTTTTCATATTCAACAGGAACAACACACTATCTGTGCTATGCAGAGAGCGATAATCCGTACGGCCCCTTCACCTATAAGGGAAGAATCATGGAGCCTGTAATCGGCTGGACAACACATCACTCAATCCTTGAGATCGAGGGAGAGTGGTATCTGTTCTACCATGACTGCGAACTGTCTAGCGGTGTTAACCACCGCCGCTGCGTAAAGTATACAAAGCTTAATATTGCAGAGGATGGTACAATCGAGACAATTCATCCTTATGACCATAAATAAAAGGAAACCCGCGAGTATTTGATACCCGCGGGTTTGTTACATTAATTTTCTACGTTTGTCATATCAAGACCGCTCATCTGATCAAGAAGCTTCATCTTTGTATCGTAAAGTCTCTTGGACAAATCTACGTGAACCTCATGAGGATTGAAGAGACGTCTTGTTTCCTCCCAAAGAGTATCCTGCTCCTTTAAGCAATAATCTCTGATTTCCATAGTCTTGGGTGAAGTGTATACACATTCGCCGTTCTTGAAGATAGGAACCATGATCTCGCGAAGAGTGAAGGATCCTGCAGGAAGAAGTGTTTTCTTCCAGGGCTCAAGGGGATCGAAGAGAAGGAGCTGCTTATCCTCTGTAAAGGTCTCGTTCTCGAGGCAGATAAGATCAGCCTTGATCTTGCCGCTGGCCTTTTCATAAACTCTGTAGATCTTCTTGTTGCCGGGGTTGGTAACCTTCTCAGAATTCTCTGAGAGCTTGATCTTGGGGATGAACTCGCCGTCCTCACCCTTGATTGCTGCAAGCTTGTAAACACCGCCAAATGACGGATTGTCCTTAGCTGTGATGAGGTGAGTACCAACACCCCAGGAAGTGATTGCTGCGCCCTGTGTCTTAAGTGATGAAATAAGATATTCATCAAGGTCGTTGGAAGCAGAGATAACAGCATCCGGGAAGCCTGCGTCATCAAGCATCTTTCTTGCTTTCTTGGAAAGGTAAGCAAGGTCACCGCTATCAAGACGGATGCCATAGAAGGAAAGGTCGATGCCCTCTTCCTTCATCTCTTTGAATACTCTGATAGCATTCGGCACACCTGAATTTAATGTGTCATAGGTATCTACAAGAAGGATGCAGGCTGAAGGATAAAGCTTTGCGTATGTCTTAAATGCTGTATATTCATCAGGAAAGCTCATGATCCAGCTGTGAGCGTGCGTTCCCTTAACAGGTATATCAAAAAGCTGACCGCAGAGAACGTTACTTGTTCCAACACATCCACCGATAACAGCAGCTCTTGCGCCGTAGGTTCCTGCGTCAGGTCCCTGTGCACGTCTTAAGCCGAATTCCATTATTCCATCGCCCTGGGCTGCATAGCAGATACGTGCTGCCTTTGTGGCAATAAGTGACTGGTGATTGATGATGTTAAGAATAGCTGTCTCTACAAGCTGTGCTTCCATGATAGGAGCGATAACCTTTACGAGTGGCTCGCGGGGGAATATAAGTGTTCCCTCAGGAATTGAATAGATATCGCCACTGAATTTGAAGTCCTTCAGATAATCAAGGAAATCCTCGTCGAAGATACCGATACTTCTGAGGTAATCAATGTCTTCCTTATCGAAGTGCAGCTCCTTGATGTACTGGATAAGCTGCTCTAAGCCTGCCATTATGGAATAGCCGCCGCCGAAGGGGTTATTTCTGAAAAAAGCATCAAAGATAACAGTTTCGTTCTGAGACTTGTTCTTGAAGTAACCCTGCATCATTGTCAGCTCGTACAGGTCGGTTAATAGTGTGAGATTTTGTCTGTCCATAATAATACCCTCGTTTATATAGTTTTTTACGATAAACCTTATGTAACATAATACCACAATTATGGAAAAGTGAACGATTAAGATAAGAGCTTGTCAAATTGTAAAAATCATAAGGGTGTAAAGTGCCAAAAGATACAAATTAAAGATGCGGAAGAAGTGGGCGCTATCATTGTTTTTTGCGAAATCTTATTATAAAATGGTAACGATACGAAGTCAGGCGAATGTATTCTTGCATTTCCAAGGCCTGGCTTTGGTTAGAGTCATAATTATAATTAATTCATAATGGATGAAAAAATATGGGAGATTACGACAAAATTTACAATGCGAGCAGTCGCATATTAAAGGAAGTTGAGAAAGCCGTTGAGACCGGCAACTATAATAATCTGAGCAGTTCGCTCAAAGTATCAATAGAGGATGCGGTTAAAGCTGCAAAGGCAAACCCGTCAAAGAATTTTAGCGGAAAAGCTTCAACTGTAAAAACCGTACATTATGCAGGTGCAGGAAGAAGAACACCGTTCTTTACAAGAACCGTTGGATATAATACCGGAATGGGAAAAGCTGTTTTTGGAATTATCGGCGCGTCCTTCTGGGGAGTGGCAGCACTTGGAGCTCTTATTGATGCGAGCTTTGCAGCAGGTATCGTATTCCTTGCAATAACAGCGGTGTGCGGACTTCTTATTAAAGCAGGCTCTGATGAGAAGAAGCTTGCCAGAACATTCAATAAATATGGAAAGATACTTGGAAATGCCGAGTATTTTGCAATAAGCGATCTTGCCATAGCAGCGGGAGAACGTTCTGAGACAGTTCTGGATAATATTAAGAAGATGATCAAGAAGGATTACCTTCCCACAGCAAGAATCGATAACGCTGAGACAACAGTAATGCTGTCAGAGCGTGCTTTTGCTCAGTACATCAAGGCTGAGAAGGCAAGACAGGACAGAGAGTTTGCAGAGAACCAGAATAAGCTTAATGCTGCGGCAGCTGCAAACAATAACCAGGCATTCCAGGCTGAGAGCACAGCTAATGTTGCTGATGCTCGTGCAAGAGCAGTTATTAATGAAGGAAATGCTTACATCGCTTCAATTCAGAGACTTAATGATGCTATTCCCGGCGATGAGATGTCAGCCAAGATTTACAAGCTTGAAGGCATCATGAGGAAGATCTTTACTCAGGTTGAGAAGGATCCCGGATGTGCGGAGGATCTTAAGAAGTTTATGGAGTATTACCTTCCTACAACCACAAAGCTTTTGCAGGCTTATGCTGATCTTGATAAGCAGCCTGAGGTTGGAAGCAATATCACGCAGACCAAGAAAGAGATTGAGGATGCGATTGATGTTATAAATGAAGCTTTTGAAAATCTTCTGGACAGCCTGTTCCAGGATATGGCATGGGATATTTCCTCTGACATATCTGTCATGAAAACAATGATGGCTCAGGACGGACTTACAGATGATGCTTTGACACAGATTCAGAACGGACAGATGCAGGGCTTTGAGGGCGGCGCTTACCAGACAGCTCCCGGAGGTCAGGCTATGGCTCAGGCAGCTGAGCAGACCACTGAAGATGGCAAGGTTCAGCTTAAGTTCTGATAAGAGGATAAAAGCCTAAAATTACTAAAATAATTACAGTCGTAAATGTATGTTTTTTGGAACATTTTGAAAAGAAAAAAGGAGTTGGAGGAATTAAAATGGGAGACGAGTTTAAAGAGTTTGAGAATTCAGCACCGACATTATCATTCGATGCACCTGTTGCGGAGGCTGAAGCACCGGCTGCAGCAGCTGTGGCACAGCAGCAGACACCTGAGGCAGCAGCCAAGGAAGCACAGCTTTCTGAAGAAGAGATGAAGCAGATCGATGCTTTTGTAGATCAGATCGATATCACCAATTCACAGGGAATCATGAACTACGGAGCAGGAACTCAGAAGAAGATGGCAGACTTTTCAGAGAAGGCCATTGATAATGTTCGCACTAAGGATATGGGACAGGTCGGAGACATGATCTCAGGACTTGTTACAGAGCTTAAGAACTTTGAGGTCGAGGAAGATGAGAAGGGTCTCAAAGCTCTTTTCAAGAAGAGTGCCAACAAGGTTACTGCATTAAAGGCAAGATATACAAGCGTTGAGAAGAACGTTGAGACAATCAGCAACGAGCTGGAGAGACATCAGATGCAGCTCATGAAGGATGTAGCAACTCTCGACAATATGTACAAGCTTAATCTCAACTATTATAAAGAGCTCTCAATGTACATCATTGCAGGTAAGAAGAAGCTCGAGCAGGTTAGAGCAAACGAGCTTGTTGAGGCTCAGAAGAAGGCAGAGCAGTCAGGACTTCCTGAGGATGCTCAGGCAGCTAAGGATATGGCAGCTCTTTGCGACAGATTTGAGAAGAAGATCTATGACCTTGAGCTTACACGTACAATTGCTATGCAGACAGGTCCTCAGATCCGTATGGTTCAGAGTGCAGACACAGCCATGGCTGAGAAGATCCAGTCAACAATCGTTAACACTATTCCTCTTTGGAAAAACCAGATGGTTATCGCCATTGGTATCGAACATTCAGCACAGGCAGCTAAGGCAGAGAGAGAGGTTAATGACATGACAAACGCACTTCTTAAGAAGAATGCCGACATGCTCAAGGTAGCTTCAGTAGAGGCTGCGAGAGAGTCCGAGCGCGGCATCGTAGATATGGAGACTCTTAAGCACACAAACGAGACTCTGATCTCAACACTTGATGAGGTTATGAAGATACAGACAGAGGGTAAGGAAAGAAGAAAGAACGCAGAGGCTGAGCTTTCACAGATCGAGACACAGCTCCGTGAGAAGCTCCTTCAGGCAGCTAAAAACTAATATTGGAAGGGTAGAGTAAAATGGAACAGAAAATGAAAGACGCCGTAATTAAGGGGTTCGAGGAGCAGTATGGAAAAAACGAGAATGTAAAGGCATATTTTGCTCCGGGTCGTGTTAACCTTATCGGAGAGCATACTGATTACAACGGCGGACATGTTTTCCCCTGCGCACTTACTATTGGTACTTATGGTGCTGCAGCAAAGAGAAACGACAGAAAAATGCGTTTCTTCTCAATGAATTTTGATAATGCAAAAATAATCGAGGCTTCTCTGGATGACTTTGAAGCATCAAGAAATCCGGGATGGACATCCTATCCTGTAGGCGTGGTTTGGGCTTTCGAGCAGAGAGGCTTCAAGCTTGATACAGGCTTCGATATGGTAGTTTACGGAAATATCCCGAATGGTTCAGGACTTTCATCTTCAGCTTCCCTTGAGGTTCTGACAGGTTTCATTTTAAGAGACCTTTACGGATTTGATGTTACCAATCAGGATCTTGCCCTTATCGGACAGTATTCTGAGAACAACTTCAACGGTTGTAACTGCGGAATCATGGATCAGTTTGCCGTTGCTATGGGTAAGGAAGGAAATGCTATTTTCCTTGATACTGCGGACCTTTCATTCGAGTATGCACCGATAAAGCTGGATGGTGCAAAGATCATAATCAGTAACACCAATAAAAAGCATAAGCTTACAGATTCTGCATATAATGACAGAAGAAGTGCATGTGAGAAGGCTCTTGAAGAGCTCCAGACAGTAGTTGATATTAAGGGACTTGGAGATCTTACAGAGGAAGAGTTCGAAGCTCACAAGGATGTTATCAAGGATGACGACAGACGCCGTAAGGCTAAGCATGCTGTGTATGAGAACCAGCGTACAATCGAGGCTGTAGCTGCACTTAAGGAAGGTAACCTTGAGAAGTTTGGAGAGCTTATGAAGCAGTCCCACATCTCACTTCGTGATGATTATGATGTAACAGGCGTAGAGCTTGATACTCTTGCTGAGGAAGCATGGAAGATTCCCGGAGTTATCGGATCAAGAATGACCGGTGGCGGATTCGGAGGATGCACAGTTTCTATCGTTAAGGATGAGGCTGTTGAAGAATTCAAGGAAAAGGTTGGAAAGGCTTATCGGGATAAGATCGGCTACGACGCAACCTTCTACACTGTTTCAATAGGTCAGGGACCGACAGTATTATAACTAAATGAACAAAACTCCCATCGCCTGATGGGAGTTTTTATATGTATGATTATGAAGTCTGTTTCTGAAGCTCGTTTTCACCAAGGTACTCGTTTAATGTATAAACGATGTTGTCCTTACTGAGTGAATTCAGGGACTCAGCTATAGGAAGAATGCTTCTTATCTTATTTTTTAATTCAAAGTCGTTGAGCTCCAGCTTGTTTTTGTACAGATCACAAAGGAGTCTGTAGGAGGCTGTAACATCAGACTTGGTTGAGATTGCGAACTCAAGCACAGACACAGCTTCCTTATAAAAACCGGCGTCGCTAAGTTCGGCAGCCCATTTCTGGAGCATGGTCACCAGAGTGGTGTAGTTCTGATCATAGGTTGTGAGAAGCGTAATGTTTGGCGCTCCGTATTCAAGCTTTAAATCTGTGTTGGTGATGCCTGTAAAGTTTACAATTTTCTGATCCTTAAGACGAAGGATGTTCTTTTCACAAAAATCGATCTCGGCGTTGTCCGGGACAAGTCCAAAGGGAAGGTCATCAACAGGCACGGCAATATAGTCCAGAGAGTCAAGGCTTTTTCTTCTGGTGCTGTTGGCTTTAAGCTCCTTAGCCCAGAAGTTTTCCTCGTCTTTACGGGCCTTAGCATTGCTCCTTCGTATGGCAAAGTTGGTGATAAGAACAATCATGATAAAACTTGTAAAAACAGGTAATCTCATTTATAATATCCTTTCAGAAAATGAGGAGTAAAATTTATGTTTAAATTTTTTAATTCCGGTAAAAACAGAAAGATCATTTCTGCGGTTATTATCATAGTGTTGATACTTGCAATGGTAGTTCCGCTTGCAAGCAGTCTTTCATTTTGATTATATAACACCGGTATTTGCCAGAAAAGTGGCGAAATGGAGAAGTTTATGAAAAAATTTATGTTTCTTTGTCTGATGGCGCTTACGCTTGCACTTGTTCTTCCGGCAAGCATAGCAGAGGCTGCTTCAGATACTATTCATCAAGGCGTTTTTATTGGTGATGTTGATGTTTCTGGCATGACAACTGCGCAGGCAACTGATGCTGTAAATCAGTACATTGAGCAGCTGCGAGCAAAGAACGTAACCCTGAAAGGTATGGAGGATAGCCAGACTGTTCAGAAGACTATGGCTGACTTGGGACTTGGATGGGCAAATACTGAAGTGGTTGATGAGGCCTATGCTCTTTGCAGAGAGGGTAACATCATTAAGCGCTACAAGGCTATGAAGGATTTGGAGCACAGCACTAAGAGGTTCAACATTGAGTATTCTTTCAATGATGATGCTATTTTCCAGATTCTTGACGTTGATTGTGCACCTTTCAATGCGTCAAAGGAAAATTACACACTTACAAAGACAGACTCCGGATTTGTGGTTTCTGACGGACAGACCGGATATATTCTGGATGAACAGACATCCCTTACAAAGATTAAGGACTATGTTCAGAACGAATGGGATCACCAGGATTGCACTATTCAGGTGGCTATAGATGAGGATGAGCCCCTTGGAAGCTATGATCAGCTCAGCAAGGTGGGCGACGTTCTTGGAACCTTCACTACAAGCTACTCAACTTCAGGCGCTGCCAGAAGTGCTAACGTGGCAAATGGTTGTAAGCTTATCAATGGAACAACCCTCTATCCCGGAGAAGAGTTCTCAGTACTTAGTGCCATAACACCTTTTACAGAGGCCAACGGATATTTCCCTGCAGGCTCCTACCTCAACGGAATAGTAGTTGAGAGTGTAGGTGGTGGTATCTGCCAGGTTTCTACAACACTTTACAATGCAGTTCTTAAGGCAGAGCTCGAGGTCACAGAGAGGCATAATCACTCCATGATCATCAGCTATGTTGAGCCTTCAATGGACGCTGCTATTGCTGAAAATGGTGGAAAGAACTTCAAGTTCGTTAACAACACAGAGTATCCTATCTATATAGAAGGTTCTACTACTAGTGACAAGCATATAACCTTTACAATTTACGGTGTGGAGACAAGACCTGCAGGACATAAGGTTGAGTTTAAGAGCGAGGTTCTTGAGACAACACCTGCGGGAGCAGATCAGATCGTTACTGATGGTGCATCTCCTATTGGATCAATAAATACACAGTCTGCACATATAGGCTACAAGGCTCAGCTGTGGAAGATCACATACGAAAACGGCGCTGAGACCAGCAAGGAAGTTGTAAATTCAAGTACCTACAAGATGGTTCCCAGGATCATAACCGTAGGAACAGCTACATCTGACCCTGTTGCTGCATCTCAGATTGCAACAGCAATTGCTACAGGTGATATCAACCAGATCAAGGCAGTTGCAGGAGCTATTGCAGCAGTTCAGCAGGCAGCAGCTCAGGGGGGAGATGTAGAAGCTGCACAGGCAGCGGCTGCAGCACAGGCAGCATCAGCTGAAGCTCAGCTTCAGTCACAGAACGCTGACACTGCACCTGCAGAGAATCAGGGTGAAGCCCCTGCAGAACAGCCGGCACCTACACCTGAACCGACACCTGCACCAGCACCGGCTGAGGGCGATACACCTGCACCGATAGATCCGGTACCGGAAGAAGTACCTGCACCTATTGACCCTGCTGAGTAAACAGACGGAGCAAGTTAATATATGAGAATCGGAAAAGTAACTGAGAGCGTACTTAAACGCTCAGTACTAAAGATAATTAAAAGCGATTCTATAAAGGAAAGCGCAGCTGCTAAATCAGACTGCGCTTCTTCTATAGATGAAAGCGGAGAAAAGCTGCTGTCCTCTGTCGCCACCTTTGCGGTTAATTCGGAGGATGCAGGTTACTACGCTCTTCACAATGCAGCAAATAATATATTCTGCGCGGGTGGAAAGCCAATAATGGCAGTTATAAGCATATTGCTGCCTGCGGAGGCCGAAGAAGCAGAGCTTAAGAATATAATGAGAAGCGCCGTAAGTGCTGCCAATGACCTTGGAATAGCTATTGATGGCGGACATACAGAGGTCAGTGATGCGGTAAAAAGACCTGTTATTACAGTCACAGTGACAGGAAAAGAAATACTTCCCATAGCAATCCCGAAAGCAAAAGCTAAATCCGGTATGGATATAGTCATGACAAAGTGGGTGGCGGTAGAAGGAACTGCGATCCTTGCAAAGGAAAAGGCATTAGAGCTTAAGGACAGACTTCCTGACTACATGATAAGACAGGCGCAGGATTTTAAAGAGCTCATATCCGTAAAAGAGGATTCTGAAATCGCTATAAACGCAGGAGCAGCCTATCTTCATGACGTCTCAATGGGCGGAATATTCGCAGCTCTTTGGGATATAGCTGAGAGAGCGGGCTGCGGTATGGAGGTTGACCTTAAGAAGATTCCCATAAGACAGGAGACTGTTGAGATAACCAATAATCTTGGTGTTAATCCCTATCAGCTGGTTTCAGGAGGAGCACTTCTTTTAATAGCTTCTGATGGTGATGCGGTAGTAAGGACTCTTGAGGATAAGGGAATTAGTGCCTGTGTGATAGGTATTACGACTGATAAAAATGACCGTATCATCAGAAATGAAGATGAAACAAGATACCTTGATAAGCCTCAGGCAGATGAACTGGTGAGATTTATGGTATAATAAATGGAATATTGCTAATTAGTAGAAAGTTGGAGGAGAAGATAATGGTAAACAGAGAAGAATTACTTCGCACAATTGACAAGAACAGCCGTATAGGTGTTTCTGAGCTGGCCGTACTTTTAGGCGAGCCGGAGATAGACGTCGCGAATGAGCTTCGAGCGCTTGAAGACGAAGGGATTATCTGTGGTTACCATACAATGATCGACTGGTCTAAGACTTCTATCGACAAGGTAATGGCTCTTATCGAGGTTAAGGTTACACCTCAGAGAGGCATCGGCTTTGATTCTATTGCTGAGCGTATCTACAAGTATCCCGAAGTAACTAGTGTATATCTTATGTCAGGCGGTTTTGACCTCATGGTTATGCTTGAGGGAAAAACTCTTAAGGAGGTTGCAAGCTTTGTTACAAACAAGCTCTCTCCGCTTGATACGGTTCTTAGCTGCTCTACACACTTCATTTTGCAGAAGTACAAGGAGCACGGAACCATTCTGACAAAAAAATATGATGATACAAGGGAGATTATTACGCCATGAGGAATCCGCTTTCAGATAAAATTGTAGACATAAAGCCCTCGGGAATACGTAAGTTTTTCGATGTTGTAAAAACTATCGACGGCGCTATATCCCTCGGTGTTGGTGAGCCTGACTTCGATACACCGTGGCATATTCGTGATGAGGGTATTTACTCACTTGAAAAGGGTCGCACCTTTTATACATCCAATTCAGGACTGGCTGAGCTCAAGAGTGAGATCTGTAATTATTTAAAGAGAAAACAGAATACAGTATATGAACCAGGCAAACAGGTACTTGTTACAGTCGGTGGTTCAGAGGCTATTGACCTTGCTATAAGAGCAATGATAAACCCCGGAGAAGAGGTTCTTATTCCGCAGCCAAGCTACGTATCCTATGAGCCCTGTGCAATTTTGGCAGGAGCAAAGCCTGTGATCATAGAGCTCAAAGAGGAAAATGAATTCAGACTTACCGCTCAGGAAATTCTGGATAATGTAACGGATAAGACAAAGCTTCTTGTCCTTCCTTTTCCTAACAATCCTACCGGTGCCATCATGGAGAGGTCTGATCTCGAGGCTATAGCAAAGGTAATAATCGAGAAGGATCTCTATGTAATATCCGATGAGATTTACAGCGAGCTCACATATACAGACAAGCACGTTTCAATCGTTGAAATACCCGGAATGTATGAGAGAACTATCCTGATTAACGGATTCTCCAAGTCCTACGCAATGACAGGTTGGAGACTTGGCTATGCCTGTGGACCGGAGATCATCATTGAGCAGATGATCAAGATCCATCAGTTCGCTATCATGTGTGCTCCTACAACCAGCCAGTATGCTGCAGTTGAGGCGCTTAAGAACGGCGACGATGACGTTAAGATGATGAGGGATCAGTACAATCACAGAAGAAGGTATCTGGTTCATGAGCTCAGGGATATGGGACTTCCCTGCTTTGAGCCCTTTGGAGCTTTCTATATTTTCCCTTGCATCAAGAAGTTTGGCATGAGCAGTGATGAGTTTGCCACAAGACTTCTTCAGGAGGAGAAGCTTGCTGTTGTGCCCGGAACTGCATTTGGAGACTGCGGCGAAGGCTTCCTTAGAATTTCCTATGCGTATTCTCTTGATGACCTCAAGAAGGCAATGGAAAGACTTAGAAGATTCATTGGGAAACTCGAGAAAGAATAATATCAGAGGCATTTATGGAAGATAAAAAGAACAGTTCTGAAGACGAAAGACTGGATCCTGAAAAGAGTCCTATAGCCAGGGCTGATTTTATGCGGGAAAAAATAAAGCAGCGCCCCATAAATAAGAAAAAGCTTCTTAGAAGAACTCTTATAACCGTGACAATGGCCGTTGTTTTTGGTGCTGTGGCGTGCCTTACCTTTGTTTTTCTCTCGCCCGTTATAAACAATAAACTGTATCCGGAGGAATCTCCCGCGCCTATCGATCTGACAGAGGAGACGGTAAAGGATGAGATGCAGCCGGAGGACATGTATGCAGACGACAATGCAATTGCCGCAGAGGCAGCAAGCGTTGCCATCGACATGGCGTCCTCAGAGATATCAAGGATGCAGGAGGAGATGAGTTCCTATCATTTTGACTCCTCAGACTATATCGAGATGTATGCGTCTCTTAAGACAGTGGCTACCAATACTTCAAAGAGTATAGTTACTGTGACCTCCAGGACATCTGATACCAACTGGATCAGCAATCCTTACGAGAGTGAAGGACGTACTTCCGGAGTCATCGTTGCTGACAACGGCGCTGAGTACCTGATACTCACCCAGACCTCGGCAATAGATGATGCGGAATCAATACAGGTTACTTTTTTTGATGGAAGCACTACCAGTGCTTATCTTAAGATGAGCGACAAGGTGACAGGGCTTAGTATTCTTGCGGTCAAAAACAGGATCGTTGATGACACCACAAGAGAAAACATCAAGGCAGCGCCTCTTGGAAGCTCAAGCTCAGGCATAGTGACAGGTACACCTGTAATCGCTATCGGAAGTCCTACCGGAGTGCAGGGCTCTATATGCTATGGCTTTGTCACTTCTGATAATTCCGCTCTTGATCTGCCGGATTCAAAGTATATGATGCTCACAACTGACATGAGTGCCGCAACCAATGCCAGCGGAGCCATCATCAACCTTGCAGGTTCTGTTGTGGGATTTATCGACATGAACTACAACAATGCAAATATGCCTAACACACTCTGTGCTATCGGAATAACCGAGCTCAGAGCGCTTATAGAGGACCTTTCCAATGAAAAGGCAAGACCCTTCCTTGGAATTTACGGTCAGACTGTGCCAGAGGAGCTCACAGATGGTGAGACAATCACCGGTGGAGTTTATATAACAAGAACTGATATTGACTCTCCTGCCATGCTTGCAGGAGTTCAAAGCGGTGATATCATAACCGCAATAAATGAAGAACCAATAGAGGGATATGAAGCATTCATCTCAAGACTGCGCACTATAAAGCCCGGTGAAGAGGTTCACATGTCACTTATGAGGCAGGCAGCAGAAGGCTATGTGGACCTTACAATAGACATTACCGCAGGAAGTGCGACAGTAAGCGGAGAGTAATAGATACCCTCACCGCCCTAAGGGGCTAGAATAGGAGTTATAAATGAAATTTATCAAGGATTTAAATTCAGGGGACAGAGTAGCAGACATATATTTTTGTAAACACATTCAGGCTGCTACTACAAAAAACGGAAAGACATATTATTCCGTAACCCTTCAGGATAAGACAGGAACAATAGATGCCAAGGTATGGGAGCCCAACAGTGAGGGAATAGATGACTTCGATTCTCTTGACTATATCGATGTATATGGCGAAGTTACAAGCTTTATGAACGCTCTTCAGGTAAACATAAAAAGAGCACGCCGCTGTCACGAGGGAGAGTATGATGAGTCCCTCTATTTACCTGTATCTTCCAAGAATAACGATGAGATGTATAAAGAGCTTATGGGCATCATCAACACAGTTGGCAATAAGTATTTAAAGGCTCTTCTCAACGCTCTTTTTGTAGAGGATGAAGCATTTATCAAGTCCTTCCGTAAGTCATCTGCTGCAAAGTCTGTTCACCACGGCTTTGTTGGAGGCCTTCTTGAGCACACACTCAGTGTTACCAAGATGTGCGATTATTTTTCAAAGGCATATCCTGCCCTCAACAGAGACCTTCTTATAACTGCAGCAATCTGTCATGACATAGGAAAAACACGTGAGCTTTCACTTTTCCCTACAAATGATTACACAGACGAGGGACAGTTCCTCGGACATATCGTGATGGGTAGCGAGATGGTTGCTGAAAAGATCAGAGATATCAGCGATTTCCCCGTACTCTTAAAGCAGGAGCTCCAGCACTGCATCCTGTCTCATCACGGAAAATATGAGTATGGCTCACCCAAGATGCCTGCAATAATAGAGGCTTTGGCCCTTCACCTTGCAGACAACACGGACGCCAAGCTCGAGACATTTACTGAGATACTAAATAACACAAATGAAGTAGGTTGGCTCGGATTTAACAGACTAATGGAGAGCAACCTTTTTGATACCAGGGTTGAATCGTAATGAATGAAAAAGTTTTACACGTACTTGAGTACGATAAGATTATCGAGCAGCTCTCAGAACACGCTTCTTCAGAACCTGGAAAGAGAATGTGCAGAGAACTTCTGCCGTCCTCAGATATCCGCGAGATTCAGAGAAACTTAAAGAAGACTGAGGCTGCTATTTCAAGGATTTTTAAAAAGGGCTCGGTGTCCTTTGGAAGTAACAGGGACATATCGGGCTACCTTAAGGCGCTGAAGATCGGAAGCTCTTTGGATGCGCCGCAGCTCCTTAACATAGCAAGCTTTTTGGACAATGTTAACAGAGTAAAAAGCTACGGAAGATCAGATAAGGAAGATGACGCAAGGGACGTTCTTACTGACTTCTTCGATGGGCTTGAGCCCCTTACGCCGGTTGCTGCTGAGATAAGACGTTGCATTATTTCAGAGGATGAGATATCCTCTGATGCCAGCCCCACGCTCAGACACATAAGGCGAGACATTCAGATAACAGGCGACAGAATCCATGACCAGCTGGGCAAAATGGTAAATGGTTCCCTGCGCTCATACCTTCAGGAAGCGGTTGTCACCATGAGAGGTGACAGGTACTGCATCCCGGTAAAGGCTGAGTACAAGAGCCAGATAAGTGGAATCGTCCACGACCAGTCATCTACAGGCTCTACACTTTTCATTGAGCCTGCTGTTATCGTTGAACTAAATAACAAGCTTCGTGAGCTCGCAGGAATGGAGAAGGCAGAGATAGACGTTATCCTTGCCCGCATTTCCGAGGAGGTTGGAAGCTATCTCACAGCACTGTCTGATGACGCTAAGATCATGACAGAGCTTGACTTTGTGTTTGCGAAGGCATCTCTTGCCCTTACGCAGAATGCAATCACTCCGATTTTCAATGAGGAGCATTATTTCAACATCATAAAGGGAAGACACCCTCTTCTTGATAAGAAGAAAGCAGTGCCGATCGATGTCTATGCCGGCAAGGACTTTGACATGGTAATCATCACAGGTCCCAACACCGGTGGTAAGACAGTAACTCTGAAAACTGTGGGACTTCTCACACTGATGGGACAGGCAGGACTTGCCATCCCCGCAGGAGACAGGTCAGAGCTTTCAGTATTTAAGGAGATTTACGCTGACATAGGTGATGAGCAGAGTATTGAGCAGAGTCTCTCAACCTTTTCATCACACATGACTAACACGGTGCAGATTCTTGAGAATGCTGATGAGAATTCACTCTGTCTTTTCGATGAGCTTGGTGCCGGAACTGACCCCACTGAGGGTGCAGCTCTTGCAATATCAATTCTTAATCACCTGCATGAACGCGGAATCAGAACCATGGCTACAACCCACTACAGCGAGCTCAAGGTTTACGCCCTTACTACTGAGGGAATCCAGAACGCCAGCTGTGAGTTTGACGTGGAATCACTAAGACCCACCTACAGACTCCTTATCGGTGTTCCCGGAAAAAGTAATGCCTTTGCGATATCCAAGAGACTTGGACTTTCTCAGGAGATCATCGATGCTGCGGGCGAGCAGATAAGCCAGGATAACCGCAAGTTTGAGGATCTTCTCACAGACCTTGAAAACAGCAGGGTTACAATTGAGAATGAGCGCCTCGAGATAGAGAGATACCGCAAGGAAGTCGAGAAGCTTAAGGAAGAACTCCAGGGCAAGCAGATTAAGCTTGATGAATCCAAGGAGAAGATTCTTCGCGAAGCCCATGAGGAGGCAAGGGCAATTCTGCAGGAGGCCAAGGACGCAGCAGATGATACCATCCGCACAATGCGTAAGGCCGAAGCAGGAATTC
The DNA here is from genome assembly GCF_000423945.1 of Butyrivibrio sp. XPD2002. Taxonomy (GTDB): domain Bacteria; phylum Bacillota; class Clostridia; order Lachnospirales; family Lachnospiraceae; genus Butyrivibrio. Next base: position 68,379 of record NZ_AUIY01000004.1, read on the forward strand.
CCATGCAGGATCTTGAGAGAGCCCGCCAGAGCGTAAACAAGAAGATCTCTGATAAGAATCAGAAGCTTTCAATAAAGAATAAACCTTCTACCGCAAACCATAAGAAGCTTAAGCCCACACAGATACACCTTGGAGATGCAGTAAGAATCATATCCATGGGAATGAAGGGAACCATAAGCTCCAAGCCCGATAAAGATGGGAATGTTATGGTCCAGTGTGGTATTATGAAATCAAGAGCACACATAGATGATCTTGAACTCATCAAGGAAGAGAATGGCAAGGAACAGATGAAGAAGTTCTACGGACAGCACAAGATGGATCTGTCCGGTGCAAGGAACATCAGAACTGAGCTTAATCTTATCGGATTAAACAGTGCCGATGCCATTGCAGAGCTGGATAAATACTTGGACAGCGCTTATGTTTCGCATCTTCCGTCAGTCAGAATTGTTCACGGCAAGGGCTCAGGTATCCTGAGACAGGTTGTACACGATCATCTGAAGGCAGCGCCCTATGTTAAGTCATTTAAGCTTGGGGAATTTGGCGAAGGTGACTCGGGCGTTACTATCGTGACATTTATAAAGTAAAAATGTTTATAAAGTAGATGAGGGAGTTATGGTAGCAAAACAGAAAATATTAATCGTAGATGATGACAGCAACATCGCAGAGCTTATTTCGCTCTATCTCGTAAAAGAGTGCTTTGACACACTTATTGTTGGAGATGGAGAGTCTGCACTGGCTGCATTTGATACATTCGCACCTAATCTTGTACTTCTGGATCTGATGCTTCCAGGAATTGACGGATATCAGGTCTGCAGAGAGCTTAGGACCAAGTCACAGACCCCAATAATCATGCTTTCCGCAAAGGGAGAAGTCTTTGATAAGGTATTGGGGCTTGAGATGGGCGCCGATGATTACATGGAAAAGCCCTTTGATTCAAAGGAGCTTGTAGCCAGAGTAAAGGCTGTACTTAGAAGATATAAGCCTGTTGTTGTGGAGCAGGAAGCCTCTGACGATAAGGTGGTTAAATATCAGGATCTTGAGATCAACATGACTAATTACTCAGTTAATTATCAGGGCTCAAGAATCGATATGCCTCCGAAGGAGCTGGAGCTTTTGTACTTCCTTGCTTCTTCACCCAACAGAGTATTCACAAGAGAGCAGCTTCTTGATCAGATCTGGGGCTATGAATACGTGGGTGATACCAGAACCGTTGACGTGCATATCAAGCGTCTTCGCGAGAAGATCAAGGATCACGATACCTGGCGCATCGCCACAATCTGGGGAATTGGATACAAATTTGAGGTGTCATAAATAATTAAACGGAATCCTTTACTGCGATAGTGCAGCGGAGTGGTTCCGTTTTTTATCTGCAAATTTTAGATGTGATTTCTTATATTTTTATGTGTTTTTTTATAACATCGAAATTCGTTCAAGATTATATTAATAATATCTAGTTGGTTTATGGAAAGGATGGATAAAATGGCAACAGACGTTAAGAAACTTGTATCTGAAATGACACTTGAAGAGAAGGCATCACTCCTTGGCGGAGCAGATTTTTGGCATACAAAAGCAGTCGATAGACTTGGAATCCCGAAGTTCATGATGTCAGACGGACCTCACGGTCTTCGTAAGCAGGACGAGGAGGGTGATCACCTCGGAATTAATGACAGTATCAAGGCAGTTTGCTTCCCAGCAGCATGTGCTACAGCATCCAGCTTTGACACAGAGATGATAGGAAAAATGGGTGAAGCCATCGGTGATGAGTGCCAGGCTGAGAACCTTTCAATAGTTTTGGGACCCGCTGTTAACATAAAGAGAAGCCCTCTTTGCGGAAGAAACTTTGAGTATTTCTCAGAGGATCCCTATCTTGCAGGTAAAATGGCAGCAGCTTACATTAATGGAGTTCAGAGCCGTCATGTAGGCACAAGTATCAAGCATTTTGCCCTGAACAACCAGGAATATTTCAGAATGAGCAATTCCTCTGAGGTCTCAGAGAGAGCAATGCGTGAGATTTACTTCCCGCCTTTTGAGATCGCGGTTAAGGAATCACAGCCGAAGACTGTAATGTGCTCCTATAACAAAATTAATGGAACATATTCTGCAGATAACGAGTGGCTCCTTGATAAGGTTCTTAGAAAGGACTGGGGCTTTGAAGGCTTCGTAATGACAGACTGGGGCGCAGTTAACGACAGAGTACAGGGCGTAAGAGCAGGACTTGAGCTGGAGATGCCCGGTGATTCTTCAGTTAACGACGCTAAGATCGTTAAGGCAGTTAAGGACGGAAGCCTTGATGAGAAGCTCGTGGACAGAGCATGTGAGAGAATCCTCACAGTAGTCTATGACTATTTTGATAATAAGAAGGAAGGCGTGGTATTCGACAGAGACGCTGACCATGAGAAGGCAGTGGAAGCAGCAGTAGAGTGCGGTGTTCTTCTTGAGAACAACGGAATTCTTCCTCTTGATCCTTCCAAGAAGATCGTATATATCGGTGAGTACGCAGAAACACCCAGGTATCAGGGCGGCGGATCAAGCCATATTAATTCTTCCAAGGTTACAAGTGCCCTTGATTCAGCAAAGGCAAAGGGAAGAAACGTAGAATATGTAATGGGATTCCCCGGACAGAAGGATGAGCCCCTTGATAAGGCAGAGCTTGAAAAGGCAGTAGCTGCAGCAAAGGGCGCTGACGTGGTTGTCATTTTCGCAGGTCTTCCTGATGTAATTGAGTCAGAGGGATATGACCGCGCAAACATGAATATGCCTGCAGCTCAGAACGAACTCATTGAGGCAGTTACAGCAGTTAACGAGAATACAGTAGTTGTACTTCACAACGGAAGTCCTGTAGAAACACCCTGGGCAGACGACGTAGCAGCTATTCTTGAGATGTACCTTGCAGGACAGGGCGTTGGTGAAGCTACAGACCAGCTCCTCTATGGTGAGAAGAACCCCAGCGGACATCTTGCTGAGTCCTTCCCCTTCAGAGTTCAGGACAACCCGTCTTATCTTAACTTCAACACTGATCCTGAGAAGTGCTATTATTCCGAGGGAGTTTATGTAGGCTATCGTTACTATGACAAGAAGATGATGCCTGTAAGATGGGCGTTTGGTCACGGTCTTTCATATACAACCTTCGAGCTCTCTAACATGAAGCTGTCATCTGACAAGATGACAGAGGATTCCACAATAAAGGTATCTGTTGATGTTAAGAACACAGGCGATGTAGTAGGAAAAGAGGTTGTTCAGCTCTATGTTGGTGACCTCAACGGAACCTTCGACAGACCTGTTAAGGAGCTCAAGGGCTTTGCAAAGATTGAGGTAGCTCCCGGAGAGACCAAGACGGTTACAATGGAAATTGATTACAGATCACTAGCATATTTCGAGGAGAGTATGGGTGACTGGTTTGCGCCTTCAGGAAAGTATGAGCTTCTCGTAGGCAACTCAAGTGATAACATCACACTTCGTGAAGAGATATGCTTTGAGACTAAGAAGGTTAAGCCCATGAGATGCGATTCCTCAATCACAATCGGAGAACTCATGGCAAATCCTGCAACAAAGCCCATCATCGATGAGATGATGAAGAAGGCTGCTGAGAATTCACCTTTTGGTGATCCCAGTGAAGCAGTTGGCGATGAAATGATGCAGGCAATGATGAGATTCATGCCACTTAAATCTGCAATGTCATTTGGCATGATGACAGAAACCGATATGGAGCAGCTTTTGAGCGCAATAAGCGCTGCACTCGGCCAAAGGTAATGAGCTCTGTATTTTGATAGAAGCGGGCAGGACGAAAAGTTCTGCCCGTCTTTCTTTGCCAGTAATGATGGTTGTTGCTATAATGTAATTTGTTATGAAACGCACATTATATCTTAAATTTCTAATTGCATATCTGCTGTTTGCAATTTTCGGTTTTATCATGGTGGCGACCTTCGTTTCCAACATGACGGTAGAGCATTGCAGACGCGAAAAGGCAGAGAGTCTCTACGCTGAGGCAACACAGATAGCCAATACCTATGCGGCAGATCTGTATAACAGTGAGACGTCACTTGATACTGTTCAAAGGCAGCTCTATGCCCTTTCCCAATATATGGACGGTGCAAGGATATGGATCGTTAACCCCTCAGGTCGACTGGTTCTTGATTCATCAAACGTAATTGCACAGGGTGAGGAGATAAAGATTCAGGGCTTTGACCCAGCAGCAACGGCTGGAACCTACTACACGATCGGTAACTTCTGGGGCAATTTTGAAGAGGACGTCCTCTCCGTATTTGCACCAATCACAGCTAATTACAAGGTTCAGGCCTACGTTATTATTCATACGCCTATGAGTCAGATAAGGAAAAAGGCGGATGAATTCCTGAACATCTCATATCTGATGCTGATAGTAATGTTCCTTTTGTCACTGATAATCCTGATATTCTTCACAGAGCTAGTTTATATTCCGCTTAGGAGAATTACCCAGGCTACGGAGGAGTACGCAGCCGGTAACATGGACTACGAATTCTCAGTGGAGTCCGAGGATGAGATGGGATATCTGGCAGCCTCCCTGTCCTACATGGCAGGTGAGATAGCAAGGCAGGAGGACGATCAGAAGAAGTTTGTTGCGAACGTATCCCACGATTTCAGGTCTCCCCTTACATCAATCCGTGGCTACATTGAGGCTATGCTTGACGGAACGATCCCACCGGAGATGCATGAAAAGTATCTGGGGATAGTTCTTAATGAAACTGAGCGCCTTACAAAGCTTACAAACGGACTTTTAACTCTGAACAATCTTAATGCCAAGGGAATGCTCCTTGAAAAAGCCGATTTTGACATAAATCAGGTAATAAGAAATACGGCAGCATCCTTCGAGATGACCTGTCTTGAAAAGAAGATTGCCATAGAGCTTGTTCTTACAGATGATAAGATGATTGTTAACGCTGATATGAGTAAGATTCAGCAGGTTCTTTATAACCTTCTGGATAATGCAATAAAATTCAGTCATCATGACTCAGTCATTAAAATAGAGACCACCGAGAAGAAGAGTAAGGTATTCGTATCGGTTAAGGACAGCGGAATCGGAATCCCCAAGGAAGATCAGAAGATGGTATTTGAGCGATTCTATAAGTCCGACGCCTCAAGAGGAAAGGATAAGAAGGGAACCGGTCTAGGTCTTTCAATTGTAAAAGAAATCATCAAGGCCCACGGAGAAAATATTAATTGTATTTCAACCGTCGGAGTGGGCACGGAATTCATCTTTTCAATCCCTAAGGCAGCATCTATGGACAGGGATGAGGAAGTATGAAAATGTCCATTTTTCTGGTTACTGATAATAAGGGATAATTTTCGAGAAATAACGTTATAGGAGTTTTCAATGCATATTGTTTTACATCAGCCGGAGATACCACAGAACACCGGCAACATAGGGCGCACTTGCGTAGCTACAGGTAGTACCCTGCATCTTATCGAGCCCCTTGGCTTTGCCCTTCACGGCAAGGACATAAAGAGAGCCGGAATGGACTACTGGGATAAGCTTGATTACACAAGATATAAAAACTACGAGGACTTCAAGGAAAAGCACCCCGGCGCAAAGGTATGGCTTGCAACTACCAAGGCAAAAAGATCCTACACAGAGGTTTCCTTTGGCCCTGACGACTACATAATGTTTGGAAAAGAAAGCGCAGGAATCCCTGAGGAGATTCTTGTGGATAACGAGGAAGATTGCATCAGAATCCCCATGGGACACGACATCAGATCGCTTAATCTGTCTAACTCAGTGGCAATTGTTTTGTATGAAGCACTAAGACAAAACGGCTTCCCCGGAATGGAAGAGGAAGGCGAGCTTCACAGACTGCATTGGAAATAGAAATTTTAAGGTTTTCAGTCAGTAATAAGGAATGCGCTTTAATTGACGTAAAGGAATCGTGACATTTTTCAGGCTGTTCAGCCAAGAATAAGGATTGAGTTTCAGTTGACGTAAAAAAATAAGAGAATATATTTCACTAGTAAGTCAGTTAGAGATATAGAGTGGATATTGATGTAACAGTGGAGCAATGTTTCGGACTGTGATTCAGTCAGTAGGTCGTTGGAAGTTCAGTCAGACGTAAAGAAAAAACGTAAGACAAAATTATGTTTCAGTCAGAAACAACAAATGAGAATAAACAGGTGTAAAGCAAGTTGTTAAGTCATTTCAGTAGTTCAGTCGGAAGTACTAAATGAAAGCAAACAGGCGTAATGTAAGTTGATTCTTAACTACAACCGTTCAATCGGAATCAATAAAATAACACTAACAGACTTAACGGATGTAACATACCAATTTTTTGAATCAGTCGGCATGAAGAAATAGTAGCAGATAGACGTAAAGTTAAGTTTAAAGGTTATGGCAAAGGAAACAAGATGAAAAAAAGCAAGGAAAATACACCTTATAGCAAGGGTGATATCTTAGAAGTGAAGATAGAGGACATAGGCAATGACGGAGAGGGTATTGGCAAGGTTGATGGCTATACCCTTTTTGTTAAGGATGCGGTTATTGGAGATACAGTTAAGGTCTCAATAATGAAGAGCAAGAAGAACTACGCCTATGCCCACCTTGATGAGGTTATAACTCCATCAGAATACAGAATAGATCCTCCCTGTCCTGTTTCAAGAGCCTGCGGAGGCTGTCAGATTCAGAATCTTGACTACAAAAAGCAGCTGGAATTCAAGAACAACAAGGTTAGAAACAATATTGTAAGGCTTGGCGGATTTGAGCCTGAATTCATAGACAGCATCATGGAGCCTGCACTCGGTATGGATGGTGAGGGTTCTGATGATAATGCATTCAAAGGGGGAAAGCTGCCGGCATGCTTCAGATACCGCAACAAGGCACAGTTCCCCATTGGAACTGATAAAAACGGCAACCCCATAGCTGGATTCTATGCGGGCAGAACCCATGCGATTATTCCGGTAGAGGACTGCCTTCTTGGCGTAAAAGAGAATAAAGAGATATTGGAGATAGTGCTCTCTCACATGAAAAAGCACCATATTCCTGCTTATGATGAGACCACAGGAAGGGGCGTTTTACGTCATGTACTAATTCGTAAGGGCTTTAAAAGCGGAGAGCTGATGGTGTGCCTTGTCATCAACGAGGACGGTAAAAAAGGTAAGCAAAACAGTGAAGGTAAAAATGCCCAGAATGCAGATAAAATCTACTTCAAAGGGCAGCAGGAACTCATTAATAGACTGGCTTCTATTAATGACTTAAAGAGCATCACGGTCAATATTAACAATGAAAAAACCAACGTGATTCTTGGAAATGAGATACATACCCTCTGGGGAGAGGACCATATTAAGGACACCTTATGTGGAATAGAGTTTAGTATTTCTCCGCTGTCCTTCTATCAGGTGAATCCGATTCAGACGGAGAAGCTGTATAATACTGCGGTTTCCTATGCAAATCTTACAGGTAATGAAACGGTATGGGATCTTTACTGCGGAATCGGAACCATCAGTCTGTCCATGGCTAAGAAGGCAGGACATGTCTATGGAGTTGAAATCGTTCCCCAAGCGATTGATAACGCAAAGGATAATGCAAAAAATAACAATATAGATAACGCGACTTTTTATGTTGGCAAGGCAGAAGAGGTTCTTCCAGCATTCTATGAAGGTAAGCTTGATGAACAAGAAAGCAAAGGGGCAGAAGATGCCATGCCAGATAGAGAAAAGGCTCTCCACCCGGATGTCATCGTTGTCGATCCGCCACGCAAGGGGTGTGATGTCAACTGCCTCGAGACAATGCTCAAGATGAAGCCTGACAGAATTGTCTATGTAAGCTGCGATTCAGCAACACTGGCGAGGGATCTTAGAATCCTTGTGGACGGCGGCTATGAACTTAAGAAGGTTCGCGCCTGTGATATGTTCCCCAATACGGTTCATATCGAGACGGTAGCACTTTTATACCCGAGTATCCACGCTAATGCAGATCGATGGCTATTCCCTTGATGCTCAGAAGACCAAGATGAAAGCTTTCTGTGATTACAACGGGTATGAGATTGCTGGGGAATATGAGGATATTGAATTCATACTTTGCAGGGATTATTGAAAAACAGATACTATTGTTACCCAATACTTTATCTGATAAAATCCCAAGTATGGGGACACAGGAAACTACAAACAAACTGAATAAGCAGAGAATGCTTTTATTAACAACTGTGCTCTTTACCCTGGCTACGCTGGTGGTGGGAGCACTTGTTTTTCGCTTCTATATGGCTGATTTCGGCAAAGCCTCCGAGGCGACAGAATATGATAAATACTACGTGATGATAACCGACAACTACAAGGCGGACTTCTGGCAGGCAGTGTACAAGGGGGCTTTTGATGCTGCCAAGGAGCAGAACATATACGTAGATCTTTTGGGACAGAACATTGCAGGTGACTACAGCTGCGAGCAGCTGATGAAAATTGCCATAGCATCACAGGTTGACGGAATCATAGTCTTTGCCAATGAGAGCGAGGAGATGACAAATCTCATAAACGAAGCAGATGATAAAGGGATACCGGTAATCACACTTTACGGTGACAGCACCAAATCCAAGAGACGAAGCTTTGTGGGCGTCGGAAGCTACAACATCGGAAGAGAGTACGGCAGACAGATTTTCAATATAATCAAGGAAAAGCGAAGAGAGGACTTTATAGAGTCTGAAAAGATGGGACACCGCAAGACCATGCAGATAGCGGTTCTTGTTAACACGGATTCCCAGGACAGCGGACAGAACATCATTATCTCCGGACTTCAGGAGACCCTTGATCAGGAAAATGCCACAAACTCTGAGTTTTCGATTTCGATAGTTCCTGTGGATAATAAGAATCCTTTTTCTGTAGAAGAGTCTATCAGAGATATCTTCCTAAATGATACAGTTCCGGATGTAATCGTGTGCTTAAATGAGCAGAACACAATCTGCGCATACCAGGCGGTTGTAGATTTCAACAAGGTTGGAGATGTTAATATCCTTGGCTACTACAACTCCGAATCCATCGTTAACGCAATTGATAAGGGTATAGTTTATGCCACAATTTCAATTGACACAAGACAGATGGGGCAGTACTGCATAGAGGCACTGTCAGATTTCTACGATTACGGGACCACCAGTGAATACTTCACTGCGGATGTAACACTTATAAACGGGAAAAATGTAGCTGAATATCTGATCAAGGAGGAGAGCGATGAATAGATTCTTTAATCTCCCCCTACAAAAGAAAATAGTCAGCATATACATGGCTGCCAACATCATTATTTTCATAGTAAATGTATTCCTGATACTGGGAATCAACAGCATGGCTTTGGATATGGAGATGGTCTATCAGGATAACAGACAGCTGAACGAGCTGGCCAATTCTCTGACAGAGGTTCAGGACAACATGACCAGTTACTTAAGCTCCAAGACCACGGACTCACTGGAGAGCTATTATAAAAGTGCCCAGACGCTTCAGAATCTCGCTGAAGAGCTGGACGGACCTGTGACGGATCAGTCGTTTAGCAGAATGAGGCGCAACATCAAAAATATGGCCATCAACTATCTGGATGGGGTTTCACAGACGGTTGAAGCAAAGCGCGGAAGAAATGTTGAAAAATACAGGACACACTACGAGGATGCGACAGAGCTCTACGAATACATCACAGCTTACATCGCAAGACTTAATAACGAGCAGTTTGTAAGTAACTCTGATCGCTACACGGAGCTTGCGAAAGCCTTCAGGACCTTTGAGAGCACCTCGATAATAGTCCTTACTCTTGTCATGATCGGTAATATCGTCAGTATCATCATAATAGTTGGGATGATGATAAATCCGTTAAAAGAGCTGGCATCCTCTGCCAATGAAGTGGCGGCAGGTAATTTTGATACCAAGCTTCCGGGGACGCCCTATCACGATGAGATAGGTATAGTTACAAAGGCCTTCAACAAGATGGTGGTCAGCATTAAGGAGTACATAATAAGGCAGCGCGAGAGTATGGAGAAGGAGCGCCTCATGCAGGAAAAGGAGCTCACCATGGAGGCTCACTTAAAGGACGCACAGCTTAAATACCTTCAGGCGCAGATAAATCCGCACTTCCTTTTCAACACCCTTAATGCCGGTGCACAGCTTGCAATGATGGAGGGCGCTGATAAGACCTACGAATATGTGCAGACCGTAGCGGACTTTTTCAGATATAATGTAAAAAATCATGAGACAGAGGTTACCGTTGGGGAAGAGGTAACCCTTGTTGATAACTACATAAGGATACTGAATGTAAGATTTTCTGGGGATATTCAGTATGAAAAGCAGGTGGATGAGAGATTACTCTCGATCGAAATGCCCAACATGGTGCTTCAACCAATAGTTGAAAATGCTGTGAACCATGGAATCAGGGAAATGGGAGATCAGGGCAGGATAACCCTCAGGGTATACAGGGAAGGCGACGATGCCTGCATAAGCGTATGTGATAATGGTAAGGGTATAAGCCTTGTGGACATAGACCGCATTCTTGACGGAAGCTGGAGCAAGGATGAACAGCAGCATGATCACAACGGAATCGGAATGGTAAATGTAATTTCAAGACTGAGGCTTTTTACGGGAAAAGAAAATGCGGTTTCCATAAGGAGCGGAGGTATTGAAAAGGGGTGCGAGGTTCTGATAAGACTGCCGCTAAAATGATATTGGGAAGGTGTCAGCTTAGCTGACTAATTGGGGATTAGTAATAATGTATAGGATAATGCTAGCCGATGACGAGGGTATAGTCATCGATTCAATGAAATTTATCATAGAGAAGGAATTTGGTAATCTCTGTGATGTCGAATTCGCGAAAACCGGAAGAAGCGTAATAGAGCTTGCAGAGCGCTTCAGACCGGATATCGCCGTCATGGATATTCACATGCCCGGAATTAACGGCATAGAAGCCATGAAAGAGATCAAGAAATTTTCCGCAAATACAATTTTCATAGTAATGACAGCCTATGATAAGTTTGATTACGCAAAAGAGGCAATAAAGCTGGGCGTTCTCGACTATATCAATAAGCCCGTGGACAGGATGAAGATAATTGAAGTCCTGAAAAAAGCCATGGCTCAGATAGACAGAGAGCGTGAAAAGAGAAGTAACGACCTTATCATCAAGGAAAAGCTGGAGACCATCGAGCCCATAATCGAGAATGGTCTTATTTACGACATCCTTCTTCAGGAGCACTTTGACGAGGACATCAACAGCTACAAGACAATTCTTGGAATAGAAGAAAATTATGGCTACATGATGGCCATAGTCAGCGGTGATTCCCAGGAGGGAAACCACATGACCAACGCCATCGGAAGCTCGGTCAAGGTCTCCGGAAAATATCAGGAAATAAGAGAGGGTGTAAAGGAATTTTTTGACTGCAAGATCGGAAATGTAATGGCCAATAAGATCGCTGTTCTGGTGCCCTCCTACTCGCAGAAGATGGAATACGCCACAAGAACCGAGGTCGTGGATAAGGCAAGGGATCTTGCAAGGTACTTAAGGAAAAAGACCGATATAAAATTTCGCATTGGAATAGGAAAAATCAAACCCCTAAGAGAGCTTGGCGACTCCTATCACGAAGCCCTAAACGCACTTATTGCAACGACAGGAACCGTGGCCCATGTGGAGGACCTTCCCATAAGCTGCGACTATGATGAGGGCTATCCCATCGACCTTGAAAAGCCGCTTTTTGATGCGGTATCCAAGGGAGACCTGGACGAGGCTATAACCATAGCTAATAAATATGCGGACTGGATGAGCAATGCCGTAAACGGTGGCGACGTGATGGATATGCGTCTTAAGGTTCTGGAGTTCTCGCTGTATGCGGAGCGAATCATGTACTTAAACGGCGGACAGACCTACCACTACTCCGCAAGAAATCACTATCTTCCTGAGATAATGGCGCTTGATACGCCGGATCAGCTAAGGAGCTGGTTTATCGACAAGATATCCGCTGCCTGCAAGAACGTACTTATAAAGCGCGAGGAAAAGTCAACGGATGCCATAAAGATGGCGAAGCGATATATCGAGGAGAACTTTTCAAAGGACATCTCCCTTGATGATGTATCGAGGGTTGTTAATATCTCGCCCTACTATTTCAGCAAGATTTTCAAGGAGGAGAGCGGAAGTAACTTCATTGAATATCTGACAGGAATAAGAATAGAGAGGGCGAAGGACCTTTTGATCAATTCCGATAAATCCATGAAGGAAATCTGCTCAATGTGCGGATATACAGATCCCAACTACTTCAGCAGAAGTTTCAAGAAAAACGTTGGAGTAACCCCGACAGAATATAAGGAAGGAAAGTTCTCCGCAAGGCAGGCAGAAGAGACATGAAAATAAAAACGAATAGCATTTTTTTAATATTGAAAAGACTGACTGCCGTAGCACTGGCTATGACCATGGTGGTAGCGTGCCTTTGCGGATGCTCTACCGAGGAAAAGGGGCAGAGCGGTCAGAGTAAAACAGACAGCGATAAGATACAGATAGGAATGACCTTTGATTCCTTTGTTATAGAGAGATGGCAGAGAGACAGGGACGTATTCGTATCCATGGCAAAGGAGCTTGGCGCCGATGTAAACATCCAGAATGCCAACGGTGATGTGGCGGAGCAGAAAAGGCAGATTGAGTATTTCATCAAAAAGGGAATGGATGTCATCGTCATAGTCTGCATAGACTCTGCATCAGTAAGGCCAAACCTAAAGAGGGCAAGGGACGCCGGAATAAAGGTGATAGCATACGACAGACTGATAAGCGAAGCGGATGTTGATCTCTACATATCCTTCGATAATGAGAAGGTTGGAGAGATGATGGGACAGGCACTTGTGGACAACGGACTTACCGGCGGAAAAGTGCTAATGATAAACGGCGCTGAAAATGATAACAATGTCCCCATGGTCTGCACAGGTTTTGAAGCAGTCATGGAGGAGAATGGAAACGAGATTCTGGACAAATATTACGTGGAAGGCTGGAAGGCTGAACTGGCAGCTGATTACATCTACAGTAATATGACTAAGGTTATTGAGTGCGACGCAATAATGTGCGGAAATGATGACCTTGCAAGCCGCGTGGTTACGGCACTTTCTGAAAAGCGAATGGCAGGGAAAAAGATGGTTGTGGGACAGGATGCCGACCTTGAGGCGTGTCAGCGAATCGTCGAGGGAACTCAGCTTATGACAGTATATAAGCCCATTGAAAAGCTTGCCCAAAGAGCAGCAGAGTGTGCGGTCAAGATGGCGAAGGGCGAGGAAATAACACAGACCATAAGCGGGATAACAACCAAAAATGACGGAGCCTATGATGTTCCATATCTTAAGATAGATCCCGTAAGTGTAAATGCCGATAACATGGATGAAGTTATCATAAACAGCGGCTTTCACTTAAAGGAGGATGTATACTTAAACGTCCCCTCCAAGCTGAAAGAAAATTGAAGCCTTTTTGGTGATCGGGAAACCGTAAAGAATAGCACATTTTTAAAATTAAAGACTCTTATAGCAAAAAAATGCTATAAGAGTCTTTTTTTCGTGAACCCTGATTATAAAAATTTGAAGAATATCATAAATTATTCCTAAAATTACTGTGATAATGTATATCCTGTAAAGAGCGGGTAAAAATATCCGCAGGAAAATTTCTCAGAAAATTTCTCAATAGGGAGGGAAACAAAAATGAAGAGAAAACTTGTTAGTACTTTTCTTAGTGTAGCAATGGCTGCATCACTTCTTGTAGGCTGCGGCGGTGGATCTGCACCTGCATCATCTGACACACAGACATCAACAGAAACAACAACAGAGACAGCAACTGAGACAGAGGCTTCCACAGAGGAAACTACTGAGGCAGCTACAGAGGCTGAATCAACAGAAGAAGCTACAGAGGCTACTGAGACAACAGCTTCAGGCGGCGGTAAGGTCGGCGTAGCAATGCCTACTAAGGATCTTCAGAGATGGAACCAGGACGGCGAGAACATGCAGAAGCAGCTCGAGGAAGCTGGATACGAAGTTGACCTTCAGTATGCATCAAACGATATCGCTACTCAGGTTAACCAGATTGAGAACATGATTTCTTCTGGCGCTCAGGTTCTTGTAATCGCATCTATCGATGGTGATTCACTTGGAACAGTTCTTGAGCAGGCTAAGGAGCAGGGCGTACAGGTTATCGCTTATGACCGTCTTATCATGAACTCAGACGCTGTTAGCTACTATGCAACATTCGATAACTACATGGTAGGAACAAAGCAGGGTGAGTACATCAGAGATCAGCTTGATCTTGACAATGCTGCAGGCCCCTTCAATATCGAGATCGTAACTGGTGATCCCGGTGACAACAACGCTAGATTCTTCTATGGCGGTGCAATGGATGTTCTTAACAAGTACATCGATGAGGGCAAGCTCGTAGTTAAGTCCGGACAGAAGGAATTCGACGAAGTTGCTACAGCTAACTGGGCAACAGAGACAGCTCAGTCCAGAATGGACGCTATCATTTCTGCAAACTACGCTGATGGCACAAAGCTTGATGCAGTTCTTTGCTCAAACGATTCAACAGCACTCGGCGTTACCAATTCACTTGAAGCTAACTACACAGGCGATTGGCCGATCATTACTGGTCAGGACTGTGACGTAGCAAACGTTAAGAACATGATCGCTGGTAAGCAGTCAATGTCTATCTTCAAGGATACACGTACTCTTGCAGCTAAGACAGTAGAGATGGTTGACGCTATTATGAAGGGCACAGAGGCTCCTGTAAACGATACAGAGACATATGACAACGGAACAGGTATTATTCCTTCATACCTTTGCGAGCCCGTATTCGCAGATGTAAACAATTATAAGGAACTTCTTATCGATTCTGGTTACTACACAGAGGATCAGCTTCAGTAATACTAATTGAATGTATTCTTTCGGGGCGGGTATTAAACCCGCCTCGAAGTATGCATTAAGTAATCACCCGGTGAGGTTCTTTCGAACCTGATGTACTACTTAGTTCTGGCGAGGGCTTGTCCCGAGAGCAGAACCTCAAAATTATAATGGGATAGGGTATCTATAAAAATGGAAAAGCAAATTGTGAAAAGGAGGGGTTAACTTGGCGAAGATCTTACTTGAGATGAAAAATATCACCAAAACCTTCCCCAACGTAAAAGCTCTGGATAACGTAAATCTCCAGGTTGAAGAAGGCGAAATCCACGCACTGGTAGGTGAGAATGGTGCAGGTAAATCTACACTGATGAACGTACTTAGCGGAATTTATCCGTATGGAACCTACGAGGGCGATATTATATATGACGGTGAAGTGTGTAAGTTTAACGATATCAAGGACAGTGAAGGAAAGGGTATCGTTATCATCCACCAAGAGCTTGCACTTATACCATACATGACAATTGCGGAGAACATGTTCCTTGGAAATGAAAGAGGAACAAAGTTTAAGATCAACTGGAACGAAACCAGTGATCTTGCACGTAAGTATCTTGATGTTGTCGGACTTAAGGACAGCACCGAGACATTGATTAAGGACATTGGTGTTGGTAAACAGCAGCTTGTCGAAATAGCGAAGGCTCTTTCAAAGAATGCAAAGCTTCTTATCCTTGACGAGCCTACATCTTCACTTAATGAGTCAGATTCACAGGCACTTCTTGATCTTATGCTGAAGCTGAAAAAAGAGCAGGGACTTACTTCTATTATTATTTCCCATAAGCTCAATGAGGTTTCCTACGTTGCAGACAAGATCACGGTTATCCGTGACGGATCTACAATCGAGACAATGACCAAGGGTGTTGATGATTTCTCAGAAGCAAGAATCATCAAGGGCATGGTTGGACGTGAACTTTCCGATCGTTTCCCTTCAAGAGAACATCATATTGGCGATGTAAAGATGGAAGTTAAGAACTGGAATGTTTACCATCCTTTATATATGGACAGAAAGGTTGTCGACAACGTAAGTATCAACGTAAGAAAGGGTGAAGTTGTAGGTATTTCCGGACTTATGGGTGCAGGACGTACAGAGCTTGCAATGAGTATTTTCGGAAGAAGCTACGGCGAGAAAATTTCAGGACAGCTTACAATAGATGGAAAAGAAGTTGTATTAAAGAACGTACAGAGTGCTATCAAGCACGGACTTGCGTATGTAACTGAGGATAGAAAGGGTAACGGACTTATCCTTACAAATCCCATCAAGATAAATACAACACTTGCAAACCTCGAAGAGGTCAGCAAAAAGAGAATCATCGATAAGGATAAAGAGTACAAGGTTGCTGTTGATTATAAGGAAAAGTTAAATACCAAGGCTCCTTCAGTAGAGCAGAATGTAGGAAACCTTTCAGGTGGTAATCAGCAGAAGGTACTGCTTTCAAAATGGATGTTTGCAGACCCTGACATACTAATCCTTGATGAGCCTACAAGAGGTATCGACGTAGGTGCTAAATACGAAATTTATTGCATTATCAACCAGCTGGTAGCTGAGGGCAAATCAGTTATCATGATTTCCTCCGAGCTTCCCGAAATCCTCGGAATGTGCGACAGAATCTACGTAATGAACGAGGGCAGAATGGTAGGAGAACTCGATGGTAAAGATGCTACACAGGAAAAAATTATGACTTACATCTTACAGTCATCCGGAAAGAAGAAGGAGGTTAATCATGAATAAGGACCAGGTAATTGGCTTTATAAAAAAGAACACTATGATATTCGTTCTTATCATAGTATATGCATTTTTCTCATTTAGAACAGGCGGAGCAATTCTCCTGCCTATGAATGTTAGTAACCTTATTTCACAGAACGCATACGTATTCGTACTTGCAACAGGTATGCTGCTCTGTATTTTAACAGGTGGTAACATCGACCTGTCAGTTGGATCAGTTGTCTGCTTCGTAGGTGCTGTCGGAGCTACACTTATGGTAAATATGAAGGTTCCTGTATGGCTTTCAATTATCATCATGATCATCATCGGTACAGCAATCGGTGCATTCCAGGGCTTCTGGATCGCATTTGTAAGAATTCCTCCTTTCATCGTAACACTGGCAGGAATGCTTGTTTTCAGAGGACTTTCAAACGTAGTACTTAACGGACTTACAGTTTCAATCAAGGATAAGAGCTCATTTGTTAACCTCTTTGGTGGTGGTGCAGACTGCTACATACACGATGTTTTTGGAAACGGAACACTTAACCTTACATGTCTCTTTGCAGGACTTGTTGCTGCTGCACTTTTCATCATGATCCAGGTAAGCACACGTATGCAGAGAACAAAGAAGAACTATGAGGTTGAAAACTTCGGTGCATTTATCTGCAAGCTCGTTGCTGTATCAGCAGTAATCATCATCTTCTCTTACAAGCTTGCTCAGCACAAGGGTATTCCTACAGTTCTCATCTGGGTACTTGTAGTAGTTCTTGTTTATGGTTACATCACAAGCAACACAACAGTTGGACGTTACTTCTACGCAGTAGGTGGTAACGAGAAGGCTACAAAGCTTTCCGGTATCAATACAAACAAGGTTTACTTCCTTGCTTACACAAACATGGGATTCCTTGCAGCACTTGCAGGAATGATCACAATCGCAAGACTTACATCCGCTCAGCCTACATACGGTCAGAACTACGAGATGGATGCTATCGGTTCCTGCTTCATCGGTGGAGCATCTGCTTACGGCGGAATCGGTACAGTTCCCGGAGTTATTGTCGGTGCGGTACTCATGGGTGTTATCAACCTTGGTATGTCACTTATGGGTGTTGATGCCAACATGCAGAAGGTGGTAAAGGGTGTCGTTCTTCTTGCAGCCGTTATCTTCGACGTTGTATCTAAGCGCGGCGGTAAGCTGATGGTTAAGAACTGATAATAGAAATAATAAAAAGTTTGGAATAAAAAGAAGACCTTTGTCTGACGGTTATCGTTTGGGGGAACAAACTGTTTTATGAGGGGTGATTCAAGGTGCTGTACCAATAGGGTACAGCGCCTTT
This sequence comes from Butyrivibrio sp. XPD2002, assembly GCF_000423945.1. GTDB lineage: Bacteria > Bacillota > Clostridia > Lachnospirales > Lachnospiraceae > Butyrivibrio. The sequence continues at coordinate 86,298 of NZ_AUIY01000004.1, forward strand.
TTGTTTATTATATTTTTACTATTTCATATATTTATTTATGCTAAAATAATAATAGTCGTGGATGTTATTAATGATATCAGGGGGCATTTTAATGAATTCATCTAATTCTGCGTATGAAAAATACAAAATGATAGCCCAGTCTGTTACAAGTCCCTGTGCAATTTTATCCGTTGAGAAAAATGAGGATGGAACTGCAGGAGACATCAGACTTTTTGCGACAAATGACAAATTCAGCATGACAGGCGAGATGGTTGAGGGAGAGCTTTATACCAAATTCCTTCCAAGGGAGCCTAAGTTTGATGACATGTGCCTTAGAGCTGCTTTTGGCGGAGAAAAGATCCACACCTATGTAGATTCTACCAAGACCCTGGGTGCATGGTCAGACAATATCCTGCTTCCTCTTCAGCCGGATGAGGATGGGAAAACCGGATACTGCCAGTTTATCTATGACCTTACAAAGGAGATGGATGCAGGTAAGTTCTCCACTATATCCCCTACAGTTGCCGGATTTGTTATAAAAAGCTGCCTTGAGCTTAGAAGCGATAATGACTTCAAGGTAAATATCAATCAGGTTATTGAAGATATAAGAATTTTCACGGATGCCACCTTTGCCTGCGTTATATCCATGAACCGGGAAAAGCAAAAGAGCGAGCTTATCTGTCAAAGCATCGAAGAGACAGCTATGGCTGCGGGCCAGTCATTTTCGGGAGTGTCATTTGACACCATAGATAAGTGGGATGACCTTATCGGTGAAAGCGACTGCTTCATTATGAGAGATAAGGCAGATATTGAGAACGTCGTTGAGAAGGTAACCCCTAAGTGGGCACAGCTTCTTAGAATGAAGGGCATTGAGAACCTGTGCCTGGTACCGTTACAGCAGAGAAAAGTCACTGTGGGATATATTCTGGTTACCAATTTTAATCTGGATAATCTCGTAACCATAAAGGAAACCCTGGAAATTCTTTCACTTTTCGTATCATCGGAGATGGCTAACAACCAGTTCCTGGCCCGCCTTGAGTGGCTGACCAGTGTGGATATGAGGACAGGTGTAAGGAACAGAGCTGCCATGAACCGTGTGGTTGACGAATATGCCGAACAGCTAAAATGGCAAAAGTATCCTATCGGTGTAGCATTTTGCACAATGAACGGACTTAAGGCATTAAATGAAAAAAATGGGCATGATGCCGGAAATAAGTGCCTTGAGGAAGCGGGACATATACTTAGCGAAATATTCGATGAGACAGAGGTTTTCAGATCTGCGGGAGAGGAATTCGCTGTTGTATGTAAGGACGCCGATGAGAAGGATTTTCAAGAAAGAATAGAAAAGCTAAGAGAGCGGGGATCAAACCCGGACGGCGTGTACTTTGCCATAGGAACAGCCTTTGACAGTACCGAGGGAGACCTTAGAAAAGCTCTTAGAAATGCCAATAAACAGATGCTCGAAGAGAAGGAAAACTTCTATATAAAGTATCCCGATAAAAAAAGATCATAATTGTCAAAATTACAGACGCATCCAAATCCATTCGGAGGAGGATGCGTTTTCTTTATGCACTATGCTTTATAAATCTGGAAAATCCTTCTATGAATACACCAAAATTATACAAGTAATAAAGAATTTTATAGATTTTCTTCAATTTGCATAGAATTTTCAAGAACGAGAGAAGAATTCTCTATGTTTTTACGAAAGGACTATTGCTATCATGTCTAATGTAATCAAAAACGTGTGCATATTGCACTAACAAGTACAGATGCACAAATGTATAGGAGGACAAAGTAATTATGAAAAAGAAAGTAGTTAGTCTTTTGACAGTAGCAGCTCTTTCAATGTCAATGCTCGCTGGTTGTGGTAACAAGGCAGCTGACACAGCTAAGGAAACTGCAGAGACAGCAGAGTCAACAGTAGAGGAAGCTGCAGAGACAGCTGAGTCAACTGTAGAAGAAGCAGCTGAGACAGTAGCTGATGCAGTTAGCGGAGACCTTGCAGATAAGAAGGTTGGCGTTTGCATCTATCAGTTCTCTGATAACTTCATGACTCTTTTCAGAAACGAACTTCAGAACTACCTTGTAGCTCAGGGCTTCAACGCTGACAACATCACAATCGTTGATGGTGCTAACGACCAGGCTACACAGACAAACCAGATTCAGAACTTCATCACAAGTGGTGTTGATGTACTTATCATCAACCCTGTTAACTCTTCTTCAGCAGCAACAATTACAGACCTTGTAGTTGGCGCTAACATCCCGCTCGTTTACATCAACCGTGAGCCCGATGCAGACGAAGAGCAGAGATGGGAAGACAACGGCTGGAACGTTTGCTATGTAGGTTGTGACGCTCGTCAGTCTGGTACATACCAGGGTGAGATCATCTCAGACCTTGGCATGGACGTTGTTGACCTTAACAAGGATGGTAAGATCCAGTACATCATGATCGAGGGTGACCCGGAGAACGTTGACGCTCAGTATCGTACAGAGTTCTCAATCAAGGCTATCGAGGATGCAGGTCTTGAGGTTGAGTGCCTTGATGATGAGGTAGGTAACTGGGATCAGGCTACAGCTCAGCAGCTCGTTGCTAACGCTCTTTCAGCTCATCCTGAGACAGAAGTAGTATTCTGCAACAACGATGCTATGGCACTTGGTGCTCTTCAGTCAATCCAGGCTGCTAACAGAACAGTTGGCACAGACATCTTCCTTGTAGGTGTTGATGCTCTTTCAGAGGCACTTGAGGACGTTATCGCTGGAACAATGACAGGTACAGTATTCAACGATCACTTCTCACAGTCACACAGCGCAGCAGATGCAGCTATCAACTTCCTTAACGGTCAGACAAACGATCGTTACATCGGTTGTGACTACATCAAGGTAACAGCAGACAATGCTCAGGAGATTCTTGATTCTGTTAAGTAAGCTGTGAGAACTTGACGAGGTATTTTCGAGTCTAGTTCGAACGTGTTCTGGCGAAGGCGAAGCCTGAGAGCGGAACTTCCTTATGAAATAGTTAATTAAATAGTAGTGCGGATGCACAGGATGCATCCGCATTACTATTGACTAATCAAATCTAATCATCAGCCAGCAATTCGGGTCTGGCAAAATTCATTGATATAAACACAGTTTTTTAGTATTTAGGAGGGATTATGGCATCAGAATACAAATTGGAACTGAGGGGCGTATCCAAGTCATTTCCCGGCGTTAAGGCACTAGATAACGTTCAGTTAGCAATTCGCCCAGGTACAGTGCATGCACTGATGGGAGAGAATGGTGCCGGAAAATCCACACTCATGAAGTGTCTGTTCGGAATCTACAAGATGGATGCCGGTGAAATTTTTATAGATGGACAGAAGGTAGTAATTTCAAACCCTGATGAAGCGATGAAAATGGGTATCGCGATGGTGCATCAGGAATTACAGCCGGTACCTGCAAGAAGTGTCGGCGAGAACATGTATCTGGGAAGGTTCCCGGTTAAGAAAATCGGACCTATTCAGGTAATTGATCATAAAGCAATGTACGAACAAACAGAGAAGTGGCTGAACGAAGTTGATATGCACTTCGATCCCAAGGCTATGCTTTCAACACTGTCAATCGGACAGATGCAGTCAGTAGAAATTGCAAAGGCAGTTTCACATGACGCCAAGGTAATCATCTTCGATGAGCCTACATCTTCTCTTTCAGATAATGAAGTTGAAGCGCTTTTCAAAATCATGGAGAACCTCAGAAAGAAGGGTGTTGCCATGATTTACATCTCACATAAGATGGATGAGATTAAGCGCATCGCAGACGATATAACAGTAATGCGAGACGGTACCTACGTAGGCACATGGCCTGCAGCAGAGATGAGTATAGATGACATCATTGCTAAGATGGTAGGACGTGAGCTTACAAATATATATCCTCCCAAGGACAGAGAGTTCGGCGATGTGATCATGGAGGTTGAAGGCTTGTCTTCAATCCACAAGAGATCATTCCAGGATGTTTCCTTCAAACTCAGAAAGGGTGAAATCCTCGGATTCGGCGGACTGGTAGGAGCTCAGAGAACAGAGCTAATGGAAGGTATCTTCGGTATAAGAAATCTTTCAAAGGGAGAAATTAAGATTCATGGTCACAAGGTAGAGATCAAGAACTCCAGAGATGCCATGAAGGCCGGAATTGGAATGATAACTGAAGACCGAAGAGCAAGAGGTATTTTTGGATGTCTTTCCATTAAGGACAACGTTGGTGTATCAGTTTACAACAAGTTCCTGAAGGCAGGATTTGTACTGGATCATGCAAGCATTAACAAGGTTGTTGATGAAAGTATTGATAAGCTTAGAATCAAGACACCCAGTAAGCAGGAGCATATAGCAAATCTTTCAGGTGGTAACCAGCAGAAGGTTATTATTTCCAGATGGCTTGCAAATGACCCTGACATCCTGATAATGGATGAGCCTACAAGAGGTATTGATATCGGTGCTAAGCACGAGATATACGAGATCATGACAGAGCTCGCAAAGCAGGGTAAAGCAATCATCATGATTTCATCTGAAATGCCTGAGCTTCTTGGAATGAGCGATCGCGTGGTTGTAATGTGTAACGGTAAAAAGACCGGCGAGATCGACAACGAAGCTGAAATGACTCAGGAAAAAGTAATGAGTTACGCAACAATGTTCTGACGTCAATCACTTAGCGAGGTATTAACGGGCATAGTGAGTGACGCCGTTCTACCGACCAAGGGGAGGTAGAACTTCCTTATGACAATTGTTTTATAGAAAGGATAAAAAAATGGAAAAGACAAAGCAGCAGAAAATGAAAGATTTTCTGATCAATAACGGAGTTATCATAGTAATGTTTATCCTGGTTTTCTATACAGGACTTACAAATAAGAACTTCCTTACAGTTGGTAACGGACTTAATATTCTTGCAAACATGGCACCTCGTCTTGTTATCGCACTTGGTATTGCAGGCTGTGTTATCACAGCAGGATGTGACCTTTCAGCAGGTCGTATGATCGGTTTTGCAGCATGTATCGCAGGTACACTGCTCCAGAAGATTGATTACTCAGGTAAGTTCTTCCCTGATATGCAGCCCATGAACGTATTTGTAGTACTTCTTATCGTACTTGCAATCACAGGTTTCTTTGGAGCAATCACAGGATTCTTCATCGCATTCCTTCACGTTCCTCCGTTCATCGCAACACTTGCTATGATGGAAATCGTTTATGGTCTTGCACTTATCTACACAAACGCAACACCTCTTGGTGGATACGTAAAGCAGTACACAGACATCGCTACAGGTAATATTGCAGGAATCAGCTTCCTTGTATTCATTGCAATCGGTGTAGCAATCATCACATGGTTCATCTTCAACATGACTCGTCATGGTAAATACATGTATGCTATCGGTGGAAACCCGCAGGCGGCTGAGGTTGCCGGTGTACCGGTTAGACTTACAATGATCCTCATCTACATGAAGGCAGCTATGATGTATGGTCTTGCAGGATTCATGCTTGGTGCAAAGGCCGGTGGTGCATCCGTTAACCTTGGTTATGGTTACGAGATGGAAGCTATCGCAGCTTGTACAATCGGTGGTGTATCAGTTACCGGTGGACGTGGTAAGGTTTCAAGTGCTATCGTCGGTGTAGCAGTATTCGAGCTCTTGAAGGCAGCTCTCCAGTACCTTGGAGTAAACGCAAACGCTCAGTACATTGCAATTGGTATCGTTATCTTCGTAGCTATCTCACTTGATATCAGAAAGTATGTTGCTAAGAAGTAATTGAGATTATCGGATTCAAATGGAACAATTTGAATTACCTATAGAAATATTTTGAGAGATTTGGACGCTGGGGTGAGGTCTTCATATTGTGAAGAACTTCATCCCAGTGTTTTTTAGATTTCGTGCGGGATATGGTATAATTTCTTTGATTAAAAAGCTTTTTTAGAAATGGAGAATGTAGATGGATTTTAATGCAATACTTGAACAATCAGGCATTTCATTATTACTTTTTGTAATATGTGCTTACTACGCTTTCAGACTTCTTGTTTTTAAGGACTACACAGCAGTCCGTGGCAAACAGGAGAAGCCCCCGAAGGACGTTGAAGGTTACTGCAAGGCAGCAGGTCTTGTAATTGTCTTTTTCGGAATATCAACCCTGGTAATGGCAGGCCTTGTGCTTATCAGCCCTGTTGCAGGACTTATCCAGATCGTAGCATGTACTGCTATTATGGTAATTATGTGGAAAAAGGTTACTGATAAGTTCGCTTGAGTGATATTAAGAGTTGGTCTAATTTGTGGAACTGATTTGTGAAGGAAAAGTGGGGATTTTTAGTGCCGCTACGTCAGGGGAATAGAATTTGGTGCTACCGGCGTACCGGTTTATGAAATAAAGAACAGTTTTTGGAGGACGGTTACGTCTGGTAGAATGTAATAAAGCAAATAGGATGAATTTTTTGGATATATTCAATGCTTAGAGTTACCCTGATTTCTGAAAATAAAGAAAAGTTCAACCTGTAATGAAAAATAATAGTGAATAGACGTAACGCAAACGATATAACGATAATTTTTGCAAAAGCATAGTAGACCAGAATTTGTTATAAAATAAAAATCGGTTGAACTGGCGTATAACCTTGATATTATAACGCTTACGCTAGCAAGAAAAAATGCACCGGGATCAAACGTAAATTAAGCACTGACGTAAACAGAAAATATTACAGTATAAAAAAGTTAATTTTATGAATACACAGCTTGGAGAGGGTAGAGTATATATTCAGACCAGACCGATTCTACGCGAAGCGTAACAGAGGTCTGGAATGAATATATACTCGGAACGCTCCAAGCGTACGGGTTTACAAAATGAAATATTCAGTACTTCTTGTGGATGACGAAGAGGAAGTCACTCAGGCCATAAAAAGAAAATTGAATTGGGAAGAGATGGGATTCGAGGAGCCAAGGTATGCCAAGAATGGACTTGAGGCTTTGGAGGTCTCTGAGGAGCATGCTCCAGATGTTGTCATGACGGATATACAGATGCCCTACATGACAGGACTAGAGCTGTCCAAAAAGCTCAAGGAGCTCTATCCCGGAATAAGGATCATAATCTTCTCAGGTTATGATGAATTTGAGTACGCCAAGGAAGCCATAAGGCTTGAGGCGGAGGAATACATCTTAAAGCCCATAGATGCAGGGGAGCTTAGGGGCGTATTTACAAGAATTCATGAGTCTCTTGATAAAGAGCGGGATGAGAGACAGAACCTTGAAAAACTCACCAACTATTACATGGAATCACTTCCGCTATTGCAGGAGGACTTTTTTGCTGCGCTTCTTGATGGAAAGCTTGAGGAAAAAAGAATTCCCCAGTATCTGCAGGAGTATCAGATAAAGCTTGAAGGACCGTTCTTTTGCGTAGCGATTTTTCATATAAGTACCACGGACCTACCGGAGGGAGTAAGCCATGTCCTTCTGTCTGTGTCTGTAAGAAGGCTTGCGGAGGAGAGAAGTAACCCTTCCTACAATGCGAGATTCTTCTCATATCTTGGAAGCACAGTCATGATTGCACAGCTCACATCAACTGAGGCGAAGACTAAGTTCACGGATGACTGTGACAGATTCTGCAGACTTGCAAAGACAGTCTGCAAGGCAAACGTGACCATCGGAATCGGAGAGATAGTCGGAAGTGTTGAAGACTTAAAGACCTCCTATGATGGCGCAAAGGATGCCGTATCCTACAGAGTTCTCTACGGAACCACCAAGGCTATCAACATCTCTGAGATAGCGCCGCCCACAATTAAGCAGACGGCAGACATAGAGATAGACCTTCATGAGATATTCAAGAAGATAAAAATGGAGGACGAAGCAGCTCTTAGCAAGTCGGTTGAAGATTATATAACCGGCGGCACATCAGCGGACATGTCCGTTTCAGAGTACAAGTTTTTCGTCCTTGAAATGATTAGTGAAATCTACAGATTCATGCGAGGCAATCAGCTGAATACTGATGAGATATTTGACCCGGAAAATGATGCATACGACAACCTTTCCCAGCTTGAAAAGACTGAGCTCATGAGCTGGCTTAAGGAAACCTGCATAAAGCTCCAGAACATGCTCCGGGAAAAGAGATCTGATAACACAAAATCCTTTGTAAAGAAGGCCATAGAATATGTCAACGATCACTATGCTGATCAGGACCTTTCTGTGGATCGCATCTGCTCCGAGCTTGCGGTGAGCAGTGCATATTTTTCCACTGTTTTTAAGAAGGAGACAGGCAAGACCTTCGTGACTTACCTTACGGATTACCGCATGGAGAAGGCTCTGCAGCTCCTTATAGAAAAAGATGAAAAGACCTACGTCATTGCACAGCAGGTCGGTTACGGAGACCCCAACTATTTCAGCTATGTTTTCAAAAAACAATTCGGGACATCGCCATCTAAATACAAACAGGGATTATCTTAAAAAGTACCTATTAAAGCTATATCCCCGCACAATCCAGAGCATCATTCTGATATCCTTCACACTGGTATCATCGGTCTGCATGCTCTTTTTGGGCATGTCCATGTATCAGAGATTTGAGAGACGGTCCCGCCAGATGATGACGGACAATTCACTCCTGATGCTGGCAAGAACTACTGACAGCATTGAGGATTACCTTCGAAGAATGCGAAGAATCTCTGATGCGATGTACTACGACGTCATAAAGGATATGGACTTTGAGTCCGAGGATATATCCACTGAGATGAGCCTTCTCTACGAGGCTAATAAGGACAACCTGGTGAGCTTTGCGCTTTTTGCAAGTAACGGCGATCTCATAAGCGCAGCGCCCATCGCCCTTAAAAAGGACAACGCCCAGGTTCCTGAGCAGAGCTGGTTTTCTACAGCCTTTGCCAATCTGGAAAATCTGCATTTTTCCACACCACATGTACAAAATCTATTCATAGACGAGACCGACTATCGCTACCACTGGGTAATATCCCTTAGCCGCGCGGTAGAGCTTAACTATGGCGGAAAGCCCAGGATGGGCGTGCTTCTTGTTGACATGAATTACCAGACAATTCAGCAGATGATGGAGAGTGTAAACAAGCTAAACTCCGACCAGTACGTCTACCTCATAACCGGCAACGGTCAGCTTATCTACCACCCCAAGGCGGAGCAGATATCCCTTGGGATTCACAATGAAAACTTTGCCCAGGCAGCAGGCTATGATGACGGAGTATACGAGGAGAATTTTGAGGGTGAAAAGCGAATAGTTGTAGTAGATACAGTAAGCTACACTGGCTGGAAGCTTGTCAGCGTAACTCCGATAAAGAACTTCTATCTTGGAATGCAGAGCACAAGATATTTTGTAATCCTTGTGGCTGCACTTACAGCCCTTGCCATGATTTTTATGAACCAGATGGTGACCTGGAAGGTAACACAGCCCCTTAGAAAGCTGAACGAATCGATCAAGACAATCGAAGCCGGAAAGACTGACTCTGCGATTTATATCGGCGGAACTACAGAGGTTGAACACCTTGGAAGGACTCTGCAGCGCTCCCTTGACGAGATCAACAGACTGATGAAGGACATCGTCATCGAGCAGGAGGAAAAGCGAAAAAGCGAGCTTGATGCCCTGCAATCACAGATAAATCCTCACTTTTTGTATAACACCTTAGATTCCATCGTATGGATGATTGAGGGTGAGCATTACGAGGAAGCAGTTTTCATGATAACCCAGCTGGCCAGCCTGTTCAGAGTATCCTTAAGTAAGGGCCGCACCATCATCCCCATCGAGGATGAGCTTCGCCATGCTGAGAACTACATGAACATTCAGAAGGTTCGTTTTAAAAATGCGTTTACAGTAAATTATGATATTGAGCCGGAGATTAAGGAGTGCCTGACGGTTAAGCTTATCGTGCAGCCACTTCTTGAAAATGCCATATATTACGGAGTAAAAAATATGGATGAAGACGGCGAAATTACAGTAAAAGGATACAAGGACGGCGAGGATATTTTCATAGAAGTAATCGATAATGGTTATGGAATCCCCTCTGAAAAGCTGCCCTATATTCTGACTGAGGATAAGCGCGCCAGCAAGAACGGCTCCGGAGTTGGACTTATCAACGTACACAAGCGAATCCAGCTAAGATTCGGTGAGGAGTACGGTCTTAAAATAGAGAGTGAGCCCGATGAGGGCACGAAGGTCACGATACATCTGCCGGCAATACCTGCTACCGAGGAAAACAGGGAGCGGCTTGAAAAGGGAGGTGCAAATGGCTAAGAACAGAAGCAGGATAATCCTGGCAGTCATAGCGGCGCTGATTTTGTCAATAGTTATATCGACCTATGCACTTGTGAAGAGCTCCGCGGAAAATGAAGATTACACCATCTCGGTCGTGGTTGAGGACAGCCAGAGTGAGAGGTGGAATTCCTTCAGGCTTGGAGCGGAGAGCGCAGCCACTGACAGAGGCGTGATGATTGATTTTGTAAATACATCGGGCTTTAGCGGTGCGGAGGAAGAACTGTCCATCATAGACAAGCAGATTCAGAACGGCGCGGATGCCATTGTGACAGAGCTTATAAAAAGCGGTGGAACTGCAGACAATATCAAGGACATAAGCGGAAAAGCAGTCCTTGCCCTCACGGGAACAGGGGTAGAGACTGACGTAGACATCGAGGGTAAGTTCGCAACGATAGCTCCCGACAACTATCAGATAGGAAGAGCCCTTGGAAATGAGGTGCTCCTGAGGCACCAGACAGGACTGTCTGACCTTAGGATAGGTATAGTTGCAAAAAGGATGGATACCTACAGTTCAGTGGATAAGGTTACCGGAATTTTTGATACACTTGAAGTTCAAAATGGCAATGTCAACTGGTGCATAATCCTTGGCGGAGAGGATGGAGATGACTTTTTGAAAAACAGAGCTGGGGGCATGCAGATTTTCAGAAATGATCTTCAGGAAGCAAGTCTTTCGCTGATAAAGAAGATTTACAGAGATAATCCGGTGGATATAATCGTTGCACTGGATGATGATAGCCTTCAGGCTGCGGCCGAGCTTTTCGGAGAGATAGAAAATGCCTACGAGTCTAACTCCACAGCCTACACCTACAAGCTGGGTGAGAATGGAAAGCTTCTTCCTTCCTATGAGCTGTACGGTGAGGGGACCTCTATCAGAAACATCTCATATCTGGACAGAGGCAGAATTATCAGCATGATAGTGCCAAACGAGTTCAGTATGGGCTACATAGCTGTTGAAAAAGCAGTATCCAAGCTTGATCACAAGCTTACTTCCATGAAGGACGACATCGTGGAATACCGAGTAATAAACCAGGAGAACATGTTTAAGGATGATATTCAGAAATACCTTTTCACAACAATGCAGTGACCATGAACGAGGGGGGAAAAATGGCCATGAAAGATCAAAAGTACATAAAAAATCTCTGAAAAGATTTTGTGGGATATTGCTGATGGGAGTGCTTCTCTTTTCATCAATTTCCATGGCAGGATGCGGGAAAAAGGAGCAAAAGTCCACTGAAATCAAGATCGGAGTGTGCGGGTACGACCAGTATGATACGTATTTGTCCCAACTGATCCAGTGCTTCGACAAATGCACTACAGATGGTGTGAACGTGGAGTATGTCTATGCTTCACAGAGCCAGATTACGCAAAATGAACAGGTGGAAAAGCTGATCACAAAGGGCGTTGACGTTCTCTGCGTGAATCTTGTGGACAGAACCGCACCTAATACGATCATTGACCTGGCTAAGAAAAATGATATACCGATCATCTTTTTTAATAGGGAGCTGGTTGAAGAGGATATCACCCAGTGGCCAAAGCTTTACTACGTGGGTGCGGATGCCATCGAGTCCGGAAGACTTCAGGGCGAGCTTGCAGCAAACATGTTAAGAAGAGAATCAGTCAATGCTGATAAAAACGGCGATGGCAGAATTCAGTACGTGGTGCTTGAGGGCGAGGCAGGCCATCAAGATGCCATCGTTAGAACTGAGTATTCAGTTAATACCCTGATAGAGCAGGGCGTTGATGTAGACAAGGTGGGCTACGCCATAGCTAACTGGAACAGAGCTCAGGCTCAGACCAAGATGGCACAGCTAATTGAGAGAACGGAAAATGGCATAGAGCTTGTTCTTGCCAATAATGACGACATGGCTCTTGGCGCAGTGGATGCCTATAACAGTGCAAAGATCTCCGCTGATGAGAGACCGCTTATATTTGGGATCGACGGCACAGACGTCGGACTTGAGGCTGTTGTAAACAAGACAATCATGGGAACCATCTACAACGACAAGGAAGGTCAGGCCAAGGCTATGTATGACCTTGCGATTGCACTTGCAAAGGGAGAGTCCGTTAGCTCCTTAAACCTTGAGGATGGCAGATACATAAGACTTCCCTATGCGAAGGTGGATGCCGCCAACGTGCTTCAATATATTCATAAGTGATGATCGATTTGAAGAGATAAAGAGCGCTGGCTGAAATACATTTTGCTTGATAAGAGGCTATTACATGAAGATAATAATTGTGGATGATTTTGCTCCAAAGAAAATACAGATAAGTGGACAGTGCTTTCGAGTTAAGGAAACTGAGCCTGGTGTGTTCAGATTCATTACAGGAGAGCATGTGCTTTATATAAAAGAGTCAGATAGTAAAGGCGATGCAAAAGCTTTTGATATTTCCTGCTCCAAGAAGGAATGGGAAAAAATCTGGATGCCATATTTTGATATGGACAGAAACTACGCTGATATTTGTAGCAGGGAATATGGTAAGCACAGCTTTAGTGACAAAGCCATAGACTGCGGCCGCGGCCTTAGAATCCTGAAGCAGGATAAGTGGGAGATGCTGATATCCTTTATTATTTCCCAGAGGAAAAGTATTCCGGCTATATCAAGTGCCGTGGAAGCAATCTCAGCTAAGTTTGGAACAAAGCTTGATGATGAAATATATGCTTTTCCTACATCAAAGCAGATGGCCGGAGCCACACTTGATGATTTAAAGGAATGTGGTCTTGGCTACAGAGCTCCATACGTGTATGATGCAATTAGAAGAGCAAATAGCGGAGAGCTTGATCTTGAGAAGCTGGACGACCTTGATGATGAAGGGTTATTTGAAGCTCTGATGGAGGTCCACGGCGTTGGTAAAAAGGTGTCCAACTGTGTGTGCCTTTTTGCATACGCGAGGATGGGCAGAGCCCCTGTTGATGTGTGGATCGCCAGGGCGATAGATGAAGAGTTTGGCGGGGTGAATCCTTTCCCTGAATATGGGGAGAATGCAGGAATAATACAGCAGTACATATTCTATTATGAGAAAAATGGCAGAGCGTAATTATTCAGAGGTTTTGGAGGCACTATGAGAAATAGAGTCAGCGTTTTTTTCAAAATGATTAGAACCATATCCGCTGTGGTGATGTGTGTTGTTTTAGGCGCAGGAGCTTCTGTGTGTATTCCTGCTTACAATGCTAAAGCCACCTACATTGTGGATATAGAATCTCCCGACGGACCAAGGGGCTACGGCGTGTACATTGGTGCAACTGCCGAGCAGCTTCACGCTAAGCTTGATAATGACACCAATATCGGGCTTGCAATAATCGATGCCCAGAACGTATCCGCTGAGGATGTGGGATCTCTTAAGGCCCACGGAAGGAGAATCTACAGCTATCTTAATGTGGGTTCACTTGAGGAATTCAGGGATTACTACAGCACCTTTGAAGGACTTACACTCTCTGCTTATGATAACTGGCCCGGTGAGTACTGGATCGATGTCTCAGAGCAGGCATGGCAGGATTATGTTGTTGATAATATTGCAGCGGAGCTGGTATTAAAGGGAGCTGATGGATTTTTCATAGATAATACTGATGTCTACTATCTCTATCAGCATAGCTGGATATATAAGGGACTTGTGAAGATACTTACCAGACTGAAGGATAAGTACCACCTTCCCATAATCATCAACGGTGGAGACATGTTTGTCAGTAAGCTCATGGATGATGGGAATACAGCGCTTATTGACGGCATAAATCAGGAGTCGGTTTTCAGCACCATTGAGGACTATGAGAATGGTGTGTTTGGCGAGCAGACCGCTATGGACAGGGCCTATATGGAGGAGTATCTGGCGAGAGCCTACAAGCAGGGACTTTTCGTGTACATGATTGAGTACACTCAGGATATGAGACTTGTTGATAAGATAAGGGAGTTTTGCCAGCAGAATGGATACAAGTGCTATGTTACTGATTCACTGTCGCTGGATGGGAATGTGTGACATATGATGATTATGGAAGCTTAAATAGTCTGATGATTTTGAAGAAATAAGATTTTTGAAATTCTAAGCATATTGATTAGAAGATATGTGATGCTATTGATAATGAGAAAAGAAGGTTGGGCGATATGAATAGATGTGTAATTGTTGGGGGATCTACGATAGGAAATTATGAATTTGTCCGTGATCACATTAGGGTTACAGATTATGTAATCTACTGTGATTGCGGACTTTCTCATATGGAGAAGCTGGGAGCTGCACCTTCTCTTATTGTGGGAGATTTCGACTCCCACGAGAATCCGCACATGGATGTTGAGACTATTGTGTTGCCCACAGAAAAGGACGATACCGACACTGTTTATGCGGTGAAGGAAGGCATAAAGCGTGGGTACACGGAGTTTGTGCTCGTTGGAGTTTTGGGAAAACGCTTCGACCACACCCTTGGGAATCTTGCAATTCTTCTTATGTTGGATGAGAAGGGCTGTGATGGAATGATAGTTGATGACTACTCTGAGATAAGGGTGGTTTCAGGTAAAACAGACAATGTTATTTCTAGAGAAGCTGATGAAAGTACTGTTTCTCTAAAGAGCGGTACTGGATATATAGAAATTCCGTCAGGCTGTAAGTATTTCTCTCTCCTGGCAGCAGGCGGTGATGCGCACGGAGTAACAATCCGGGATGCCAAGTACAATATTGAGGAGGCAGACCTTTGTACAAGCTTTCCACTTGGGGTTTCCAATGAAGTTCCTGAAGGTAATACCGCTAAGGTAAGTGTACGAGAAGGGAAACTGTTCGTAATTATTGTGGTAAGTGAGTGAGATTGCGTTATAGAGAATAATTATTTGCGTTATATGGTTTATTTTGGCGCGGAAATTTCCTCCTTTTGACTGGCATTCAACCAGGAAGGTTTATATATGGGCGATAGACGTAACGGATTACGAAAAACAAATGATAATTCTGAGGACTGTTACGCCAAAACCAAGAAATGATATTGAGCCGACGTACTTTTACACAAATTTCTCTAAGATTATATTTGACGAGTGTTTAAATTAAAGGAAAAATTACGCCGGCATGAATTGTTTTAGAAGAATAGGTTGCACGCAAACGGAATAACGATAACATTTGTAAAAAAGAGATGGACCGGAAGGCACATAATTTGCAAGACCGGCGTAACGCAGATATTACAGGGATAAAAAATGCAGTCTGAATACAAAAATCCAAAAGCATAGACTGAACAAAAGTTCCGTAAAAAGCGGCAACCGCCCAAACCAGAACACAACACATCTAATGTACAGAAAATAAGGGTTAATAAGTATAATTATTACGGTTACAAAATTAGTGGATTGCCCACAAAATATAAAACGCAGCAAGAATAAGTGCTATAAATGCAGAAGAGAAAAACATAGAAGAAAATAGTAACAGAAGCTTGTATGCAGTAGCTTAGCAAGAAACAATAATAAACCAAAGACAATACATCTGATAAAACCTGATAGAGAGGATTTAGGTATGAAATTCACCAACGAAAATGGGGCACTTGTAGCAAAAAGGCAGGGCGAGACACTTAGAATCGAAGCCTGGGGAAAGAATGCCCTGAGAATACGCACAACAATGTATCCTGAATTTACAGGAAGAAACTG
Source organism: Butyrivibrio sp. XPD2002 (assembly GCF_000423945.1). GTDB lineage: Bacteria > Bacillota > Clostridia > Lachnospirales > Lachnospiraceae > Butyrivibrio. Next base: position 102,135 of record NZ_AUIY01000004.1, read on the forward strand.
GGCACTTACAAATAATGCAGCGGACGATCCCGGTAAAAAGAACAATTCCAAGGATCATGTAACTGCAGCAAATTCAGTAATATCAATAACGGCAAGGGAGGATGGCCCCTTTGCTGAAATTAAAAACGGAAGAGTAAAGGCAACCGTGAACTTTGCGGGAGTTATCACTTTTTATAAGGATGACGTGATGTTCCTCAGAGAGTACTTCAGATGCTACGGCGGAACAGAGTCAAAGGAATCAAGATGCCTTAAATATGTAAACAGAGATTACAAGCCTCATGTGGGAGGAGACTACCGCATCACTCAGAAATTTGAGAGTAACGACGGCGAGAAGATCTTCGGAATGGGCCAGTATCAGCATGCATACACAGACTTAAAGGGATGCATACTTGATCTTGAGCAGAGAAATTCACAGGTATCAATTCCCTTTGCAGTATCAAGTCTTGGCTACGGATTCCTCTGGAACAATCCGGCAGTTGGACGCGTAACCTTCGGTAACAACTACACTGAGTGGGTGGCAGAGGCTACCAAGGAGCTTGATTACTGGATCACAGTAGCTGACACACCAAAGGAAATAGTTGAGAATTACACTGAGGAAACAGGACGTTCACCCAAGATGCCTGATGACCTTCTTGGCCTCTGGCAGTGCAAGCTTCGCTACCGCACACAGGAGGAGGTTCTCAAGGTTGCTCACGACTGTAAGGAGCACGGCGTTCCGATCGACTGCATCGTAATCGACTTCTTCCACTGGACAGTTCAGGGCGATTGGAAGTTCGACAAGACCTACTGGCCTGATCCCAAGGCAATGGTTGATGAGCTTCACAGCATGGGCATCAAGGTTGTGGTATCCGTATGGCCTACAGTTGATAAGAGAAGTGAGCACTTCTATGACATGCTTGAGCGCGGCCTTCTTATGAAAAATGAGAGAGGCGGACTTCAGAACTATGACTTCGAGGGTGACTGCACAGTATTCGATGCTACTAACCCCGAGGCGAGAGATTATGTCTGGGAAGTTTGCAAAAAGAATTACTATGACCTTGGCATAGATATGTTCTGGCTTGATAATTCAGAGCCTGATCTAGTAAAATATGACTTTGATTCAATGCGCTATTACATGGGACCCGCACTTGAAGTGAGCAACATCTATCCTCAGTACTACAGCAGAGTATTTTATGACAAGATGACTAAGCTTCAGGAAAAGCCCGTAGTCAGCCTTCTTCGCTCAGCCTGGGCAGGAAGCCAGAAGTACGGCAATGTTGTCTGGTCAGGTGATGTTCCCAGTACCTTCGAGGCACTTCGCGATCAGCTGGCAGCAGGTCTTAACATGGGACTTGCAGGAATTTCATGGTGGACAACAGACATCGGCGGCTTCATGACTGATGATGTAAACGATCCTGATTTCAGACAGCTCCTTATCAGATGGTATGAGTTTGCGGTATTTTCACCCATCCTCAGAATCCACGGAGACCGCGGACCCTACAATATTCCTGCGCTTGATGACAGAAACTTTGGAGGCGGATATCTCCACACCGGTCAGGACAACGAGCTTTGGAGCTACGGTGAGGATAACTTCAAGATCATGAAGGATCAGCTTGATCTTCGTCATGAGCTTAAGCCCTACATCAAGACTCTTTACAAGGAGACAAGCGAAAACGGAGCACCTATCATCAGAACACTTTTCTACGAATTCCCTGAGGACAAAAAGTGCTGGGAAACCTATGATGAGTACATGTTCGGTGACAAGTATCTCGTAGCACCTATCCTTGAGCTCAACCAGTTCGAGAGAGAGGTTTACCTCCCTGCCGGAAAGTGGGAAGATATAAGAGACGGCAAGACCTACGAGGGTGGCCAGACAATAACTGCCAAGGCACCCATCGAGTCAATTCCGGTATTTAAGAGAGTTTAATGAAGAAAAAATTTCATCGCACAATTTCATTACTATTAACAGTCTGCATCCTGTCAGGGTGCAGACTTCCTTTTCGTGCAGACAATCGCACGGAGGGGGAGAGAAAATACCCTGAATTCCTGACTATCGACATCTACGATACCCAGGCCAATACCCAGGGATTGCAGCGCGGATGGTTTGCGAAAAAGGTTCGCGACAAATTCAATATGCAGCTAAATATCATCTCCTCCAACACAGACCTTAGCTCTGATGCGACCTATGAAACCATGCGTGCATCAGGAAAGCTGGGGGACATTATAATCACAAATGTAGATAACGGAAGGCTTTCAGAGCTTGTACGCGAGGGTCTGGTATTAGATCTCTCGCCCTACCTTGATAACTGCGAGAACCTGAAACAATATGAGGAACAGATCACATTAACTTCCGCCTTTGCGGACGCGGAGGGAAGCTGGGCGGTTCCAAGCGAGATATCAGACTTTCCGTCAACTGAGCCCTCTGAGATCATCGAGCCCACTAACGCTCCGACACTCAGATGGGATTTATATAAAAAGGCAGGCTATCCTGAGATCACTACCTTAGAGGACCTTTTACCAATTCTTAAGACCATGCAGAACATGGCAGGAAAAAGTGATTCGGGAAAAGACGTCTATGCCTTCAGCTTATTCGGAGACTGGGACGGCGGAGCCATGCAGAACGCAGGTGCCCTGACGTCACTATATGGATATGACATTCAGGGATTTGTCATGCTAAATCCCGAGAACGGTGATATACAATCCGTTGCCAATCCCAATTCCCTTTACCTTAAGATGCTTCACTTTTTATTCGAAGCAAACCAGATGGGCCTGGTAGATCCGGAATCCCAGGTGCAGAACTACGAGACCGTCGCATCAAAGATGAAGGATGGCGCGGTGCTCTATTCCTTCTGGCCCTGGATGGGAGAATCACTTTACAACTCCGATGAGCATTTGGCTCTTGGCAAGGGCTTCGCATCAGTAAAAATGGATGATGCAAGCTACATCTGCTGGGGTAATGATCCAAATGGAAAACAGAGCTTTTCAATAATGGTCGGCGGCAATACCAAGGATCCCCAGAGAATGGTGGACTTCATCGACTGGCTATATTCTGATGAAGGAATCGAGTGCTGTGGATCTCCTACAGGTGACTTCAGAGGTCCTGAAAACCTCACCTGGGTTAACACAGAAAACGGACCAAAGCTCACAGACTTCGGAGTGGATGCTTTCATAAACATGACTGAGGCGCTGGATGTTCCAGAGGAATTTGGCGGCGGAACCTGGAAGGCAGGCGTATCAGGCCTTAACTTCAAGCCCGTTGATTTGAAAAATGTTGACAAGAACGACATAGATTTTTGCTACCAGAACTGGGATGACTACAAGGAGAAGACCACAGTCAGCATCACGGAGGACTGGCAGAAGCACTATAAGACAGACCTCACACCGATACAATATTTTGAAAAACAAAACCTTATCTCTGTAATCCCCGGAACCGAGTGGGCAGCAGAGGACTATCCGGATTACATCAAAACCGTGGAGCTGCAGTGCAGACAGACACTGGTAGATTATTCGTGGAAAATGGTATTTGCAAGGGACGAGGATGAATTTGACAGTCTTCAGGATACCATGCTTAGTACTCTGGTGCGACTGGGATTTGATGAGGTTATAAAGATCAACGTCCGCTACGCTCAGGACAGATACGAGGTTTTGAAAAATGCGGCGGAGGTGTCACAATGAGGCGCCAGGGAAGGGTTGGAAAGCAGATGTACAGGATTCTGCTCTTGACCCTGATAATACCAATAGGAATAATCGGTATCATCGCCGCAGCGATTCTGGTAAGGCAGATGAACGGCAGATATGAGGAGCAGGTAAAGGCTGAGAACACACGAGTTAAATCAATCCTGTTTGATGTGACTTCGAGTCTTTACACGAACCTTGAGCCAGTGGTGTCCGTGCAGGCATATAGAGACATGTTCTCATCGGATACCTTCGGTGAAACAGAGGAGAGGCAGTACAACGAGGTAAACCGCACCATCACTTCGATGAAAAGATCCACCGCCTCCATCTCGTCTATAAATGTATATACCAATAATCCCGGGATTCCTACGGGGAACTACATAATTAACGTCGGCACAACAGGAATAGAGGAGTCGGGAGATGCGGCAGGGATGGCAGCAGGGAGCGGTCCCGCGGATGATCCTTTTTCAAGATTCGAGTGGTACAGAGGAATAGATCCTGATGCCTGGGAGTCCTACACCTGCATACATGTGCCGCTGAACGAGTACGAGGCAGCCTATGAGCTTACACTTGTAAGGCGCTTCAATACAGGAGCTTCGAAGAACAGAGCCTACGTTGTTGCAACCGTAAGCACCAACTACCTCAGGAACAGACTTATAACAACTGATAATTACATGCTGGCATGTCTCGAGGATTTACCTGCATTTTTCTCATCTGAGTATGATGACAGGGAAAAGGAGATGCCGGAGATATTCTCCGAAAACACATCTAACTACAATTATCTCAGGGATATCATGCTGGATGGAAAACTGGCTCTGACCTACGTTTCCAGCTTTGTGCCCTACAAGGTTGATAAAAGATTCTACGTACTTGTGGGTGACTACAGTGCTCACAAAGCGGTAAGGGAAATCCTCATGGGATTTTTGCTGGTGCTTTTCATAGCAATACTTGGACCTGTGACGGCGATCGTGCTTTATTCAAGGTACTTCACCCACAGAGTCTATACACTGAGAGAAGCCATGCACCGCGCCAGCACCGGTGACTACGACATAATTGAAAGCATCAGCGGAGACGATGAGCTCTCCGACACCTTCAATGACCTAAAGCTCACAACCGAGCAGATAAGAGAGAACGAAGCGAAATACTACGAGGCCAAGATCCATGAGCAGGAGCTTGTAAACATGCAGCAGAACATGGAATTCAAGATGCTCTCGGGACAGATAAATCCTCACTTTCTATATAATACCTTAGAGGCCATCCGCATGCAGGCAATCCGCGGAGGCGACAGAGACGTAGCAACCTCTGTAAAATATCTTGCGAAAATTATGCACTATGTTCTTGAGAGTACGGGAACCAGCACCTCCAAGCTCTCGGATGAGCTTAAGCACGTAGAGAGCTACCTTCAGATACAAAGGCTCCGCTTTGGTGAGAAGGTTGCCTGGAATTTCTACATATCAGATGATGTTAAGCCCGATGAATACGAGATTCTGCCGCTTTTGATACAGCCCATAGTTGAGAATGCCATAAGCCATGGCCTTAAGGATATGGATAAAAATGGCCACATCAGCATCGTCGCAGAGTACGAGAGCAAAAATAAGGAAAATGAGGGCTGTCTTATTATCACCATCAATGACGATGGTAAGGGAATGAACGAGGAAGAGGTCATAGCCCTTAATAAGTCTCTTGATGAGAAGCGAACAGATACTGATGGAAAGGGAGCTGCCAGCATAGGACTTTATAACATACATCAGAGGATAAAGCTCCACTACGGTAAGCAATACGGACTGACAATACGCTCCAGGGAAGGCAAGGGTACCAGCGTTGAGCTGCGCCTCCCGGAGAGTACGAAGGAATAAAAAATAAGAGGAGAAAGAAAATGCGTGACAAAAAACAATTACTTCAGGACTGCATGAACAGAATGATTGAAGAAAATGAGTTGGCGGGAGTTAATTTCCTTGTTCTTAAGGATGGAAAAGAGGAGCTCTACGCTGAGGCTGGCTTTGCTAACCGCGAGGAGAAAAAGCCCTTTAAGCGTGACACCATCGTGAGACTTTACTCACAGAGTAAGCCCATCACAGCAGCTGCAGCAATGCTTCTTTTCCAGGACGGAATCATCGATCTCTACGAGCCCGTTGGAAAGTACATCGACAGCTTCAATAATCAGGAGATAGTCGAAGCAGGAGTAAGAAGACCTGTAAGAGCAGATCGTCCCATGTTCATCAAGGACCTTCTGGACATGACTTCAGGACTTGTGTATCCCTTCACAGATACAATCTCTGAGATCGAGACAGGCAATATCTATAACGAAATGATAGACAGATTCAGCACTGACAACATGATGAGCACCATGGAATTTGCTGAGCGTCTCGGCAAGGTTCCGCTTGCTTTTCAGCCCGGTGAGCACTTCAGATACGGCACAAGCGCTGACATTCTCGGAGCTGTAATTGAGAAGGCGTCCGGAATGAAGCTTGGTGAATTCATGGAGGAGAGACTCTTTAAGCCTTTAAATATGAAGGACACAGCCTTCTATGTGCCTGATGAAAAGCAGGACAGATACGCTATGGCTTATAACTGCTACGGTTCGGAGCCCGTTCCCTACAGCGGCAATAACCTTGGAATCCGCGACGATGGCAAAAAGAACGCCTTCGAGTCAGGCGGAGCAGGACTTTTCTCAACAATCGATGACTACGCTAACTTTGCAAGAATGCTCATGAACGACGGAACCTTCGAAGGAGAAGAGATCCTCACAAAGAGATGTGTTCGCTTCATGACAAGCCCTCAGCTCACAGATGCTCAGCAGAATGACCTCTACGGCTGGTCCACACTCGGAGGATTTTCCTATGGTAACCTTATGCGTATCATGAAGAATCCTGACCGCGCAGGCATCATGGCAGGCATGGGAGAGTACGGCTGGGATGGATGGCTCGGACCTTACTTTGCAAACGATCCCGAGTCCAAAACTACAATACTTATGCTGACCCAGCGCGTAGACTACGGTACAGGCCCCGCTACCCGTAAGTTCAGGAACATTATTTTCTCCTGATAACCCAGGTACAAAAATTACAGTATTTTATGTAAAAATATTTGGGTACTTGAAAAATACATATTCTTCTAAAATTACACTCGTAGGAAATACTGCCGAGGAAACGGCAACCTACGAGTGTTTTTTTCATGGGATACACCTGTGAAATGTATGGGAGGATAAAAAAGTGAAAAAGGAAAAAGCGGCGCAAATCGCCTACTATCCCTATCGTATTATTTCTGTAGCACTTCTCGTGATTCTGTTCTTTCCGGGACTTAATGTTGCGAGAGTAAGTGGTCTTATCAATAGAAGCACATCGCTTCTTACAACCGGATTTTCCTATGGAAATTTAATATCCAATTTCGGAAGAGCATTTAGAAAGGGCTGGGTTTTAGAGTCCACAATGAGACTCCTTAATCTTTCTAGTCTTGCAATCTGTATCGGCATTATCGCTTGTGCGGTAGGTGCGTGCCTTTCTCTTGGAAACAGGAAATGCAAGTTTGCAGGAAACCTCATAAGCACTGTAGGAGCGGTGATCTCAGCCTGCTCAATGGGAGGCATATGGTCAGCATATTTTCAGATAGCTGCAACCACAAAGCCCTCAAAGGTTGAGCCCATGTTCCAGAACTTCTTCTACATAATGCTGGTGCTTCTGGTTCTCATGGTGGTTATTTCCATCGCGGTTCTCTTCCTTGTAGGAAGACCTGAGAAGAGTGAAAAGTTCGAGATGGAAACAAGGTTCAAATTGTTCCTTATGTTCCTTCCCTTCATAGTTCTGACCTTCGTGTTCTGCTACCTGCCTCTCTTTGGCTGGAGATACGCATTCTTCGATTACAAATCCGGAGATACGCTGAGCATGGACAACTTCGTGGCCTTCAAGTGGTTCGCGCAGCTTGTCAGAAATAAGTCCACAACAAGGGACATCGTAAATGTTATGAAAAACACCCTTGCAATGAGCGGACTCGGTATCGCAACAAGCTGGCTTCCGATGGCCTTTGCGATCTTTTTATCAGAAATTAAAAACAGCAGATTCAGAAGATTCGTACAGACCTTCACAACAATCCCCAATTTCATAAGCTGGGTTCTTGTGTTCGCGATTGCCTTCTGTATCTTCTCAACAGATGGATTCATAAGCTCAATGATGATCAATCTCGGCATTTGGACCGAGGGTAAGAACTTCCTTATGAGTGGTTCTAACACATGGCTGAAGATGCTTCTCTGGGGACTCTGGAAGGGACTTGGCTGGAGCGCAATCATTTACATCGCCGGTATCTCAGGTATTGACCAGCAGCTTTACGAAGCGGCAACAGTTGATGGTGCAGGACGTTTCCAGAAGATGTGGCACGTAACTGTTCCCGGACTTATGCCTACCTTCTATGTTCTGCTCCTGATGGCTGTGGCAGGTATTCTGTCAAACGGAATGGATCAGTACCTGGTTTTTGAAAATTCATCAAATACAACACAGATCATGGTTCTCGACCTTTACGTTTATAAGATGGGTATCGTAAAAGGTGCTATCCCGCTTTCAACCGTAGTGGGAATGCTTAAATCTGTGATAAGCGTAACACTGTTGTATGTTGCAAACACCATTAGTAAGGTGCTTCGCGGCGAGACCATCGTATAAGAGGAGTGAAAAAATGAGTAGCATGGCAAGTGCAGCTAGACTTGAGGCCAAGGCCGAGAGAGAGTATGAAAAAAAGCGCAGCAAAATGATGAAGAAAACACCGGGAGACATCATTTTCAATATCATTAACTACACGGTATTTGCGATCTTTACAATCATTTGTATTTTCCCGTTTTACTACCTTTTCATTAACACGATAAGTGACAATGAGCTGGTAAGAAAAGGACTTATAAACTTCGTTCCGAGAGGGATACACTTTGAAAACTATATAAGACTTCTTCAGGTTAACGACCTCTTCGGAGCATTCGGAGTAACACTTGCGAGAACTATTTTCGGAACAATGTTCATGGTTCTTGCGTCAGCCTTCGTGGGCTATCTTGTTACAAAAAAGGAGATGTGGGGAAGAAGCTTCTGGTACAGATTCCTTGTTATCACAATGTACTTCAATGCAGGAATCATCCCGTGGTATCTGAACATGGCAATGCTGGGACTGACCAATTCCTTCTGGGCTTACATTATTCCCGCAATCGTTGCTCCCTATAACATCATCCTGGTTAAGACCTACATTGAGTCAGCGATTCCCGGAGAGCTTGAGGAGAGTGCATCCCTCGATGGAGCTTCACACCTTAAGATTTTCTGGACAATAATCCTTCCGCTTTCAAAGCCGATCCTTGCAACAATTGCAATCTTCGGTGCGGTAGGTCACTGGAACTCATTCCAGGATTCACTTATTTTGATGCAGTCAGCGCCCAAGCTCTACACACTGCAGCACAGACTGTACATCTACCTTAATACAACAAGTAACCTGTCAGCACTCATGAGCGCCGGCAGTACATCCGGAATCAGCAAGAGCGTACTTGACTCGGCGCTGAACGGAAAGGTTATCAAGTACACAATCGCAATGGTAACCATCATCCCGATCCTGCTCGTATATCCCTTCATGCAACGCTACTTCGAGAAGGGAATAATGATTGGAGCAGTTAAAGGTTAACCCACCCGTATGGGTATTTCATAAAGGAGGAAGAAATGAAAAAGAAGGTATTATCAATTTTACTGGCTTCCACAATGGCATTTTCATTAGCTGCCTGTGGAACAAGCAACCCTGCAGGAACTACAACAGGTACAGACACAGATACTGCAGATGACGCAGACGATGCAGAGGATGCTGCAGAGGACAGCGCAGAAGAGGTTTCAGAGGAAGCTGCTGACAGCGCAGACACTGCAGACACTGCAGAGGACGCAGGTGATGCTGCAGATGCAGCAGAAACTTCAGGAGAGCTCGAGGGAGATTTATCAGACATCATCCCTTCAGAGACAGTAACTCTTGATGTTTACGATCAGCTTGCTAACTACTCAGGCGAGCAGACAGGCTGGTTTGGCCAGGTTATGCTTGAGAAGTTCAATGTTAAGCTCAACATCATCCCTGAGAATGACGGTGTCTATGACACACGTATGGAGTCCGGTAACCTCGGTGACCTTGTAATCTGGGGAAATGACGGTGACCAGTATCAGCAGGCAGTAGATAAGGGAATGCTCTTCGATTGGGAAGAGGATGATCTTGTAAAGGATTATGGACCTTACATCCAGGCAAACATGGGACCTGCTCTTGAGAAAAATAAAGGAATTTCATCAGACGGTAAGCTCTATGGTATCGGTCATGATGTTACAAGATCTGCAGAAGATCCCGGCTCATTCATGTACACATGGGATCTTAGATATGATCTTTACAAGGAGATCGGTTCTCCTGAAATCAAGGACCTCGACGGACTTGTAGATGTTCTTGCACAGATGAAGGAAGCTTGCCCTACAGATGATAACGGCAATCCGACCTACGGCGTATCACTTTTCAATGACTGGGACGGCGACATGGTAATGTTCGTTAAGTCTACAGCAACAGCTTACTACGGATATGATGAGTTCGGTCTTGGACTCTATGATCCTTCAACACAGACATATCATCCTGTACTTGAGGAGAACGGTCCTTACCTTACAGCACTTAAGTTCTACAATACACTTTACCAGAAGGGCCTTCTTGATCCCGATTCACAGACACAGGGCTTCAACGGTATGCAGGAAGATTATCAGAACGGAACAGCTTTCTTAAACGTATTTAACTTCATGGGTTCCGCTCTTTACAACACACCTGATCACCTGGCAGCAGGCAAGGGTATGTTCCCTGTAAAGCCTGCAGAGGCTAAGCCTATCAGATATGGTCTTAACATCTATGGTGGTAACAGAATCTGGTCAATCGGTGCAAACACAGAGTATCCTGAGCTTTGCATGGCTATCATCAACTGGCTTGCAACTCCCGAGGGACGTATGATCGCTGAGTATGGTCCTAAGGACGTTTGCTGGTACTACGATGAAAACGGCAACACATGCTTCACAGAGACAGGTCTTGCATGCAAGACAGACATCTCAACAGAGATAGGCAACGGCTACGAAGGTACTTATGATGACGGTTCCTTCAAGATGAACAATACAACATGGGCACTTGACGCTCCTAACCCTGACAGCAACGGTGAAACATTCAACTATCGTAACTGGGCAAGCTTCTCAAACGAGGCTGGTTCTGACATCGAGAAGGATTGGAGAGACTTCGCAGGCGCTAACACACCTGACCTTTACCTTGATAAGCAGGATTACATCCTTGCACCCGGCACAATGTACACTGGCGGCGTTCGTTCTGATGAGCTCCAGGTTGTTTGGGATCAGGTTGCTACCTGCGTAAAGGACAACTCTTGGAAGGCTATCTATGCTGAGTCTGATGAAGAGTTCGACAAGATCGTTGCAGACATGATCCAGCAGGCTGACGAGTACGGCTATGCAGAGTGCGTTGAGTTCCAGGAGAACGAGGCTAAGCTTCGCGCAGACGCTGAGAAGGCAGCACTTGCAGAATAATTATTTGTAACCCACCTCCTAATTTTTGGGTGTTTAGTTGTTGAAAAAGCTGCGGCTTAATGGTCGCAGCTTTTTCTAAAGTCTTTTAATTGAAATTTAACGATTAAATGACAAACGGTATGATAGAATGATAATTAGCAGACTGGAAACTAATTGGAAGGAGCTCTGCATGCAGACCGTACTTATTGCGGACGACGAAGAAAATATCAGAGAAGGAATTAAGCTGATAATAGACTGGGATGAGCTTGGATTCGAGATCGCCGGAACGGCCTCTAACGGAGAGGAAGCTCTTTCTTCTATAAAAAAGCTCAACCCTTCACTTGTTGTCATGGATATGCAGATGCCTAAGATCCATGGAATAGATGTAATAAAAAAGGCGAGGGCCGAAGGCTACGATGGATACTTCATCATATTGTCGGGGTATTCCGACTTTTCTTATGCCCAGGACGCCATCAGAAACAGAGTAACCAACTATATCACCAAGCCCATCGACGAGGATGAGCTTTACGATACAGTAAAAAAGATAAAAGACGAGATCGATAAAAATGCCAAGGAAGGAAGACGCTCCGGTCAGATAAGAAATAAGGCCAAGAGCGTTGTTACAAGCGAGCTCCTTCTAGGCACATATTTTGAAAAGGACGAAGCTGAGAATGTCACACTGACTGAGGACAGAAGGGAAGAGCTCGAATCCATGAAGCTCCTTTCTCCTTTGTATCAGGTGGTGATCCATGAGACCTCCGGAGACTACAAACTGCCGGATCTCTTACCCACATTTCTTGATGAAAACAGCTTTGAGCTTCTTAATGTCAGCGGATACGATTGCATTCTTCTTAAGGGTAAGGCAGCGGTTTCGCGCTTTGAGGACTTTATATTACATTATGAAAAATCGCCGATTGAAACGGACAGCCCCCTCGATAATATTTTCATAGCTATCGGAAAGGCTGTGGATTCACCGGTTAAAATAGAGGATTCTTACGAATCTGCCAAGAGCCTTGCGGACAGAAGATTTTTCTGTGATGAGGCGGAGCACTTCGTGAGAGCGGAGAATGAGAGCTTCGTAAATAATCAGTGCAGAGATAAGAATGGGACAAGTCATTTGGATTCTGAAAAGAGTACTGAAGAAGATAATTTAGCAGCAGCTAAAGCAGCGCTTAAGGAAGAGCAGAGACGCATTACAGACAAGATCATGGATGCGATAATAGCAGGAAACAGAACAGCCATGATCAACTCCACGGAGGAGCTCTACGACTACATAAAGGACAACATTTCAGGTAACTCCGATGCGTGCCTTTATGTGACGGAGATTCTTCTTGGAATTAAGGACAGACTGTCAAAGCAGTACCCGATGCTCGCTGATATTTTTGATACACATGCGGGAATAATTGAGTTCATAGAGGGACGTTTTTACCTATATGAGATCATGCAGTATATGGTGGAGACGCTGGAGAAGGCGCTGGGGAAACTCCATGAACACGCGGGTTCTGAGAACATTATAGACGACATCATATCCTATACGGACAGAAACTATGCGCAGCCGCTTACACTTGAAGATCTGGCTTCGAGGTTTGGCTATAACAGCGGATATCTGGGGAGACTTTTCACAAGGACCACTGGCACAGGCTACAACTACTACCTGAATGAGTGCCGAATCGCCAAGGCCAAGGAGTTCCTGGCAGAAGGGAAGTACAAGGTGTACGAGGTGGCACAGCTAGTGGGCTATAACGATGTGGACTACTTTGGCAAAAAGTTCAGAAAGCATGCCGGAATGACACCTGCGGAGTTCCGCAGACAGAAAAAAGAGACAAATTAAAGACAATATAAAAAAACATCATTAAAGCCTTCCCCCACTGGGGGAAGGTGTCAGCGAAGCTGACGGATGAGGGGAAAAAGGAGGCGAAATGAGCTGGAATGAAAATTTGAAAAAAGTTCCCTATGGGGGAGACTACAATCCGGAGCAGTGGCCGGAGGAGATATGGGAGGAGGACATGAAGCTGTTCAAGCAGGCGGGGATTGACACCGTTACGCTGAACGTCTTTTCATGGGCATCGCTTCAGCCTTCTGAGGATGAGTACGATTTTGAGAGACTTGATAAGATCGTTAAGCTGGTCACTGATAATGGCATGAATATAATCATGGCGACATCAACAGGCGCTCATCCTGCATGGATGGCTAAGCGTCACCCGGATATTTTGAGAACGGATTTTGAGGGCAGAAAGAGAAAATTTGGCGGACGCCACAACTCATGTCCCACAAGTCCCACATACCGCATGTACGCAGGAAGACTTGCTTCAAGACTTGCTGCTCAGTATAAAAATCAGAAGAACATAATAGCATGGCACATTTCCAACGAGTTTGGCGGCGAGTGCTACTGCGAGTCCTGTGAAAAGGCCTTCAGAGAGTGGGTTCAGGACAGATATAAGACAATCGAAGAGGTTAATAAGGCCTGGAATACATCCTTCTGGGGACATACATTCTACGATTTTGATGAGATAGTTCTTCCCAATGCGCTTTCGGAGGAGAGTGTATGGGGCGGAAGACTTCATACGGATTTCCAGGGAATTTCCATTGACTATAGAAGGTTCAATTCCGATGCGATTCTCTCATGCTATTGCCTTGAGAGAGACGAGATAAAGAAGGTCATACCTGATGCTAATATCACCACGAACCTCATGGCATTTTTCAAACCGCTGGATTACCGCAAGTGGGCTAAGGAGATGGACTTCGTTTCATGGGATAACTACCCGCAGCCTACGGATTCTCCCGCAAGGATTGCAATGAGCCACGACCTCATGAGAGGTGTTGGCGACGGCGCACCCTTCGCACTTATGGAGCAGACACCCAGCGTAACTAACTGGCAGCCCTACAACTCACTTAAGAGACCTGGCGTCATGAGACTTTGGAGCTATCAGGCCATGGCACACGGAGCTGACAGCGTGCTCTTTTTCCAGATGAGAAGGAGTATCGGTGCCTGTGAAAAATACCACGGAGCAGTGATTGACCATGTAGGCACAGGTAATACCAGAGTTTTCAGAGAGATCACAGAGCTTGGAAAAGAGCTGTGGGAGATTGGCAGATGCTCTATCGGAATGGAGACAAAGTCTGAGGTTGCAGTGATGTTCGACTGGGATAACTGGTGGGCAACGGAGCTATCAGCAGGTCCCACAAATGAAATGAACTACAGAGAGACCATCACCCAGTACTACGAGTCTCTTCGTAAGCTCAACGTGAACGTGGACATCATCTCTCAGGACTCAGACCTTACAAAATATAAGGTTGTTATCGCGCCTCTTCTTTACATGATAAAGGACGATCTTGATCAGAGAATAAGAGCCTTCATCGAGGGCGGCGGAAGCTTCGTGACAGGTGTGTTCAGCGGATATGTTCAGGAAAGTGACCTTGTTATAACAGGCGGTTACCCCGGAAAGCTCCGCGATATTCTTGGCATCTGGGTTGAGGAGACGGACGCTTTTCCTCCTGAAAAGCACAACCACTTCAGCTATCACGGACAGAGGTACTTCGCAAGAAAGATGTGCGATCTGGTACACCTTGAGGGTGCCAAGATGCTGGATGACTACGGATACCTGGAGGACTTCTATCAGGGAATGCCTGTAATCACTTCAAGAAAGCTTGGCGGCGGAAGAGCTTACTACGTTGCGACCGAGTCTGACGAGGATTTTAGGGCAGTATTTTTATCAGATGTTCTCGGAAAAGCCGGTGTTCACCCGCTTACCTTTACATCAAGCGATGTGGAGGTCACCAGCAGAGAGAACGACGAGGAAAAGATTCTGTATGTTCTGAACCATGGCGAAAGTGAAGGAATCTACGAGCTTCACGAGGATGGTACAGAGCTTATAAGCGGAATAGAGCTTGCATCCGGAATGCATAGAATTGCACCGAAGGATGTACATATTATCAGAAGACCGAAATGAGGATAAGAAATGGAAGGATCAATACAAACACTTAAATACCGTGCAGAGGAAATACTTGAAGCGCTGACACTTGATGAAAAGATCGGAATGATTCACGGTAATGAATTTTTCAAGACTAAGGGCGTTCCGCGTCTGGGAATACCGCCGCTTTCCATGTCCGATGGACCTATGGGAGTTCGTGCGGAGTTTCATCCCTCGGAGTGGATTCCTGTAGGAAACACTGATGACTATGTGACATATCTGCCCTGTAACAGCGCAGTTGCAGCCACATGGAACCGCAACCTTGCTTCCAGAACGGGAAACGTTCTCGGCGAAGAGGCAAGAGGTCGCGGCAAGGACGTGATTCTTGCGCCCGGAATGAATCTGAAGAGATCACCTCTCTGTGGAAGAAATTTTGAGTATTTTAGTGAGGATCCTTTCCTGACCTCTGAGCTCGCCACTGAATATGTAAAGGGTGTTCAGAGCTGGGATGTGGCTGCCTGCCTTAAGCACTTTGCTTTAAATCATCAGGAGACCCAGAGACTTGAAGTGGATGAGGAGATTGATGATGAGGTACTGCGCGGCCTGTATCTTCAGGTTTTCAAGGATGTAATTGATAATTCGAATCCTTACAGTATCATGGTGGCCTATAACAAGCTAAACGGTGAGTACTGCAGCCAGAGTAAGTACCTGCTCAATGACATCCTGAGAAAAGAGTGGGGCTACGAGGGTTTTGTAGTGTCCGACTGGGGCGCTGTCCATGACACAGTTAAGGCAGCAGAGGCTGATATCGATTGTGAGATGTCAGTTACAGATGATTTTGATGACTATAAGCTTGCTAATCCGCTTAAGGAGAAGGTCCTTAGCGGAGAGGTGGATGAAGCGCTGATTGATAAGAAGGTGCTGAGAATCCTTATTCTTATGCTTCGTCTCAACATGCTTGATGATGATATGATGATAAGAAAGGATGCTCCTTACAATTCTTTCGCAGCAAGACAGGATTGCCTCGACATAGCCCGCGGAAGTGTTGTACTTCTGAAAAATGAGGACAACACACTTCCTATTGGACGCTACAATATCAAGACAAAGAAGATTCTTGTTATCGGTGAAAACGCCAACAGAATTCATTCAAATGGTGGTGGAAGTGCTGAGATCAAGGCTCTTTATGAGATATCACCTCTCATGGGACTTAAGTCTCGTATCGGCGGTGCTGCTCAGGTTGATTACCTTCGCGGTTATGCAAGTACAATTGTTGAGAATGTTGCTCCTAACGGAACAAACTGGCAGGCACTCAGCCTTGAGGACGGCGGTGGAAAGACCGCTGATGGTGAGGGTGCAGATCAGGGTAATTGCGGATGCGAGGGTGCTGGTGGAAATGGTAATGCCGGTAGTGCAGGGGTGAATGGTAGTGGCGATGGTACTTGGAAGGATATCGCTGAATATAGGAAGCATCTGCGCAAGGAAGCTCTGGCAGCAGTTGATGACTATGACTACGTTGTATTTGTAGGTGGTCTTAATCACGATATTGATTCTGAGGGAATTGATAGAAAGAACATCGATCTTCCTTATGAGCAGAATGAACTTCTTGAGGCTCTTTTAGATAAGCGCCCTGACACAGTTGTTGCCATGATCGGTGGCGGCGCCGTGGATATGACAAGATGGCTTGATAAGTGTAAGGCACTTATCTGGATGTACTACAACGGCATGGAGGGTGGAAACGCCCTTGCTGAGGTAATCCTTGGCGACATCAATCCCTGTGGACATCTTCCGGAGACCTTTTACTGCAAGGCTGAAGACTCCTCCGCTCTTAGCGTTGGTGACTTCGGTGACCCTGAAATGGTTCATTACCGCGAGGGCTTCCACATCGGCTACAGACATATTTACAAGGAGAACATTCCGGTTCAGTTCCCCTTCGGATATGGAATCACTTACTCAGACTTTGAGATAAGCTCACCTTCCTTTAATCATGCAAAGCACACCGCTAAGGGTAAGCTTACCAACAAATCTGATGTGGACGGCGCTGAGATTATCCAGGTTTACCGCCTCCCCGACGAGCATCAGGACTATCTGGAGCTTGTAGGCTTTGAGAAGGTTTACATCCGCGCTAACTCTGAGATAGAGTTTGAGGTTCCTGTGCGAGACAGGATTGGAGTTGGCAAGTATGCTGTTGGATTTAACAGTAGGGATTTGATAGAGATAGAGTAATGATGAGATAGAGTAGAGATGCTGCCCTGCGGGGCAGCATTTTTTATTCAATAGCTTCCTTCGGATTTCCTATTGAATAAAAAGCGCTCCGCTATGGATGCGACTGGTGCGCAGATGAATTTTGCAAGCTAAAGCTTGCGCGCACCAGCGCGCAAAGAGTCGCAAGCGACTCTTTGTTCTTTTATGGTGGTTTGAGAGTGTGTGGGGTATTGTACGGTATTGTGCCTCGCTTCGCGGGTGGTGTGGGTGGGGTGGAGTTACGTCTATGCGCGAACAATTTTAGATACTGTCTGAATGCGTGTGAAGCTGAGATTTTGTGGTTGCGTCTAGGGGGGATTTGTTCGCGGATTGACGTAACGGCTAACGGTAGGAATTACCCGCGGTTGGACCGGAAGAGTCTAGTGTGGTCATATTGGATGAACTTCTCAGGGGCTTCAAAGGTGGCTGTTCAACCAGCGATGCACAATAAGCGCAAATTGGTTGATGTGCGGGAAGAGTGTCCAGGAATGAGTTACGTCAACCCGCGAACAAATTAGATCATAGGCGTAGTTGAGTCAATAAAGTTGGTATGAGTGTGCAACCGATATTGAGGAAAACAATCCTACCGGTGTAACACTCCCCAAAAAGCAATAAAATAGTTCAACCGGTAGGAAAGCAAGTTCGCGAATAGACGTAACGGCGCCGGAAGATAGCTCCCGCAGAGTAACCAGTATAAAAGCAAGTTCGCGAATAGACGTAACGGCGTCGGAAGATAGCTCCCGCAGAGTAACCAGTATAAAAACAAGTTCGCGAGTAGACGTAACCACCCCCAAAACACTACTCCCGCGTAAAACACAAAAAACAAGGCTCATTCAGCCTTGTTTTTTCTTCCATACACTATATATATTCCGATAATCACCCACACGATGATAAGTATCTCTATGAGCCTTTTGGATTCCTTCGGCAGTGGACCAAGGTCCGTTTTTCCGGTCATGACAGCGCCACTCTGGTTTAGGTGATAGAGATTCATGGTGTCAGAAAAAAGCTGCTCCATGTAGGAATCGTCAACTGTTTTCTTTCTGCGGACGGACTTGGTAACATTTTCAATGAGCTGTCCCGCAGCATCTCGAAGAGAGGTCGATCCGCTAAAGACATTGGTTACAAATGTATACTGTTGATTTTCAAGAAGAAGCTTTGTAGCATCTATCTTCACCTGATAGTGAGTGGTGTTGTCCTCTCCGCCTCTTGATAAGTAATCCTGATATTCCTCGGAATTCTGGGCCTTAGAGGTTACAGGTACATAGCCTTCGGTCTCAGCATAGCCTGTCTGTACGTCATTAGTGAGCATGTACTGTGCAAAGAGCCATGAAGCAAGAACCTCCTGCGGATCCTTCTTATTGAAGATACATATTGAAGGTCCCTGAGAAATCATGGCGTACTGCTTATTCCCTGTAGTCTGATTCTTAGAATCATCAGCGCCAGCATTTGCAGTACCATCACTTCTACTCTGCATATCAGAAGCTCCCCGTTCCACAAACTGTGGAACAGGATAAACCACTGTCTCAAAGTCAACAACCTTATCCTCAGCGATGTCAGAAAGCGGCGCATTGGTGCCCATCCAGGTGGATCCGGCAGTTGAGTCCACTGCAAATATGCACTGCCCCGCATTTAGGAAGTTTGCAGGATATCCCGAAATCTTGAAGGTTGAAAAAGCACCTGTCTTAGCGTGTTCCACGATGGTTTTAAGATCCTGCTTTGTCACATCATTGAAAAGAAGAATGTTGCCCTGGGCATCTGAATAGTCAGCCCCTTGTTGTTTTAGCATCTGAATCATCATATTGTCGGTTGACTTATAAATGAAAGGAATCAAAACCTTCTGTCCATTTAGCTTGAAGGTTCCGTCCTCATTTTTCGCCATAGCTGCCTCAGAAACCTCCCACACAAAATCCCAGGTGAGGGTTTGTGGCATCTCGTATCCCAGCTTCTCAACAAAATCCTTGTTGACGTAGCAGGCCTCTGTGGACCTCATGTAAGGCACAGCGTAATGGTTCTCGCCAATCATGCACTCCATCAAAAACTCAGGAATTATCTCATCCTGCTTTGGTGCATCATACTTTAGCTCTGTTCCGCCAAGTCCATATTTTTCATCCGCGAAAAGATCATCCAAAGGTACTACCGTATCAGCTCCCGTCAGATAAGTTGCGATGTGATCAGGATAAGTAATGCAGACATTTGGCGTAGTATCTGTGGAGATATTTGTAATTACGTCATTATAAATTTTACCGTAATCTGTGTATAGACGAATCTTTACATCGATATTTGGATATAGCTTTTCAAAATTATTGATCGCTTTTTCGTATATCTTTGTCTGGGTTTTATTGGTATCATTTTTAGCCCAGAAGGTAATCTCATAATTTTTCGACTCATCAAAATTTTCGGGTATCTCAAAGCCTTTTGCTTCTTTACTTCCATGACAAGCAGTCAAAACCGTAGTAGAAAATAGTAACGCAAAAATCGTCCCTATAATATGTATATTTTTCTTCATCCCTTCGTGCCTCCTCTTGCAACACCTTCCATAATCTTTTTCCTGAAAATAAGGAACAAGATCATAAGCGGCACAGAAATAGCCACAACCGCAGCCATCATGGCAGGGATGTTTTCACGTCCGAATCCGTTCTCGCGAATTTCCTGGATTCCGTTAGACACAAGAAAATAGTTGGCATCATCAGTTATAAGCCTGGGCCACACATAGGAATTCCAGCACTCGATTACCTTAAGAATGGTGATTGTGATGAGCGTGGGCTTTGCGATTGGAATCATGACGCGGCGAAGATATCTCATATCACTGGTTCCGTCCACCTTTGCAGCCTTGTAGAGCTCATCCGGTATCTGCTCGAAGTTTTCCTTCAAAAGATAGATGTAGAAAACCGAAAGCACAGACGGAAGCACCAGTCCGGGGAAGGAATTGCGCATTCCGAGGTCGGTTATCGTCACATAATTGGTGATAATTACGAGCTCGTTTGGAATCATCATCAGGGATAAAAACATCGTAAAAACAAGGTTCTTTCCTGGGAATTCCAATCTTGAGAATGCGAAGGCAGAGAGCACCACGATGACAAGCATGATCGCCGTTGTCACAACTGTAAAAATAAATGTATTAACAAGATACGTGCCAAGGGAAACTTCCGTAAAGGCACTGATGTAATTCTGCACCGTCGGCGAAGTAATAATGAGCCTTGGAACGTACTCACCGTTGTAGGAGCTGTAGCTTTTGAAGGATGTAAGAATCATCCAGTAAAAAGGAAAAAGCACTATAAGCGCCCAGAGCGTGAGAAGCAGATAACGCGCCACACCACTGGTTAATTTCCTTGCTTTATCATTTGCTTTAATTTTCTCAAAATCCTGATTGTCTGACATTTTTCGTCCTCAAATTATTGGTAATATACCGTTCTCTCGCTAACCAAAAGGTTAATCACAGTGATGGTGAAAACAATCGCAAACAGTATGATCGCAGCTGCCGATGCATATGACGGGTAACCGCCGCTGTTTCCATAGAGCATGTCGTAGATGTAGCCGACTATAGTGTTCATTCCTGCTGCATTAAGGTCTGTTCCGAAAAGTGCAACCTCATCGCTGTAGGCCTTGAACGCTCCTATAAAGCCTGTGATCACAAGGTAAAAGATCATGGGCGAAATCATCGGCAGGGTTATTTTCGTAAATACCCTCCACTTAGGTGTGGAATCAATCTGCGCCGCTTTGTAATAAAGCGGGTCAACAGACGCAAGACTGCTTGTCAAAATCAAAATCTTGAAGGGTAGCACCACCCAGATTGTGTAGAAACACATGACAAACATCTTAGCGGCGTAGGGGCCATCGATGAAATCAATGCTTTTTCCGCCAAAAAGATTTATCAGGGCGTTCACTATTCCGTCAGTGTATGCAGTTTTCCTAAAAAGGATCATGAAAACAAGCCCGACAGCAAGCGTGTTAGTCACATAGGGCAGGAAATAGATTGTTTGAAAAAGTTCCCGAAGCTTCATGATGGAGCTAAGAGCAAGGGAAATAATCAGTGCAATCGCTGTGGAAAGCGGCACTGTGATAAGTACGATAATGAACGTGTTTTTCAGAGCCTGGATAAAATATGGGTCGTGCAGGACATAGGAATAGTTGTAGGTTCCAAGTCCAAAGTAGCTCTGTGATGCGAAGTTGTAGCCCTCCTCGAAGGAATATATGAAAACGTCTATCATGGGATAGACCAGGAAAATTCCTAAAAATATGATCGCCGGCAATAGGCACAGCAATGCGGTTAATGTCTGTTTTTTGTTATTCATTGGTTGTCAAATCCTTATCGCTTCTTCAGTCTCTGCGTCAAAAACGTGCACCTTTGACGGCTTTAATTTAAAGCTCACTTCGCCGCTGATAAACTGCGGTCTGGTGTCAGATGGAATAATTGCGCGGATGACAGTTCCATCAAAGGCTTCATGGGTACTGATAATGCTGGTATCGCGGCCCATGACCTCCATTTTCATGAAATCGCAGTGAAGAAGATTCTCTTCAGAAGACTCCGCTTCCGTTACAGCAACGAATCCTTCAGGGCGCACTGCCACGTAGACATCTCGCTTTTGCGCAATTCTGGATGCCGTTTCCGGCTTAACGTCCATGACCTTATCCTTTCCTATAAAAAGGCCGCCGTCACGGATCTCGCCCTTAAACACATTTATCTGAGGAGTCCCAAGGAATTTCGCAACAAAGAGGTTTTCCGGATGATCATACACATCCTGAGGCGCGCCGTGCTGCATTATGCGTCCCTCATTCATGACAACTATTGTGTCACAAATGCTCATGGCTTCTTCCTGATCATGAGTTACGAAAATTGTGGTAATTCCTGTCTCAATCTGAATACGCTTTAATTCCTCTCTTGTCTGAAGACGAAGTCTTGCATCAAGATTGGACAGGGGCTCATCGAGAAGAAGGACCTTTGGATGCTTTACCAGTGCTCTTGCAATTGCAACTCTCTGCTGCTGACCTCCTGACATTTTAGCGGGTTTTCTCTCCAAAAGATTCTCAATCTGCACTAGCTTTGCTGCTTCCAGGACCTTTGCGTCCATCTGATCTTTTGTGAGTTTATCTTTTCCGCGAAGGTTCTCAAGAGGAAACTTGATGTTATCCTTTACATTTAAATGCGGATAAAGTGCATAATTCTGAAAAACAAGTCCGACTCCACGGTTTTCAGGCGGAAGCTCGGTTACGTCATCCTCTCCGAAAAATATCTTTCCGGAGGTGGGCTTTTCAAGGCCGCTTATAAGATTTAAAACCGTGCTCTTTCCACAGCCTGAAGGACCAAGAAGTCCGATCAGCCTGCCGTCTTCTATTTCATGAGTGAAATTGTTTACAGCAATGATTTCGCTCTTTATTTTTTTATCTATCTTTGGGAATTTCTTTGTGAGATTTTCTAAAACAATTTTCATACTCCCCAGTATCCTTTTTGAATAATTTTACATCTCTGCGTCAAAATCTATTTTCTCAAATCCGGCCGCATAGTACTGTGCAAGGAAGCTCTCGCTGTCGCGGTTCATGATGAGCTCCTGCGGGAAATGTATCTCCTCAAGCATTGATATTGCTGTCGGGAATCTTCCTATATCTGTTGCGATGTGAGCGTCAGTGTTTACGCAGATCGATGTCCCCAGCTCTGCACATCTGACGGCGATTTCCTTGCATCTGTCTGCCACGTCGCCGCTCCAGATTACGCTGTGCTCATTGATTTCTATAGGCTTATTCAGCTCCTTTGCTCTAAGCAGGACTTCATCTGTCTCGAAGGGAATTCCCGCTCTTCCGATGTGACCGAGCATAAGGATTCTTGGATCCTCAAGAACAGTGATATACATCTCTGTTGCCTGATTTTTGCTAATTCCCTGAAGTCCCCATTTTCCGTGAACGCTGGCGATGATAAAGTCCAGGCGCTCCGTTGTTCTTGTGAAAAGGTCCTTGTCATCCTTATAGGGGTCGCCTACAATTGATCTTTTTATGGGAAGTCCCATTCCGAAAAGATATCCCTCGGGTGAAACGATGTCCACTTCGCAACCTCTAAGGAGCTTAACCCCATGCCAGGTGCGTTTCCAGCACCCCTGATTGGTGAAAAACTGATAAGATCTGAGGTCTTCATCCTCAGCAACAACCATAGAACTGAAGTGGTCGGTGCTTGCAAGAAGCTCCAGGCCTATACTCTCAGCCTCTTTGACATTCTCCTCTATCGTGGAGTAGGCGTGAGCTGAGTAAAGTGTATGTGTATGCAGATCGCATTTGATGTTCAGCATATTTCCCCCCTTGGTACAACTGACTTTTCCTATACATGATAGCAGATTTTTCATATTTTTCCATATGTTTAAGGGGTGTGTTTGGTTGACTTATTGGTAGTCTTGGTATTCTTGGAGATGGTTACTCTGCGGGGAGGGCTTTTTTGAGGTAGTTACGTCTGTCCGCGAACTTGCTTTTCTAGTGGTTACCTTGCGGAGGTTACGTTCTGGCGATTGTTACGTCTATCCGCGAACTTGCTTTTCTAGTGGTTGCCTCGCGGAGGTTACGTTCTGGTGACCGTTACGTCTATTCGCGAACTTGCTTTTCTATTGGCTACCTTGCGGAGGTTACGTACTGGGGGCAGTTACGTCTATCCGCGAACTTGTCTTTTTGTTGGTTGAACTGTTTTGTTACTTTTGGGGGAGCGTTACACCGGTAGGGGTTGTTTCCTTAATATAGGTTGCATACTTGTGCCAGGTTTGTTGGCTCTGTTACGCCTATGATCTAATTTGTTTGCGAGTTGACGCAACTCATTCTTTGACATTCTCCCCGCACATCAACCAGTTTGGGTCTATCGAGTACTATCGGTTGAACACCTGCTTTGAAAGTATTTCGCTCGTTCATCCGATATTGCCAAATCCATACATCTTGACTTAACCGCGGGTAATACACAGAGGCTGTCATTGCGGCTATTCGCGAACAATTCTTTCTTTTGGTTACCTCGCGGGAAAAACATAGTGGAAGTCTTTACACCAACTCGCGAACAAATCCTGCCTCAGACTCAATCACAAAATCTCAGCGTCTCAGGTGTTCAGACAGTATCAAAATTTGTTCGCGACTAGACGTAACCCCAGCTTATCAATATATCCCGCAAGGCAGACACAAAAAACAAAAAATCATAACATGAATGCTATTTGCATATTTGACACGCGATATGATTTGTGATATCATCCAATTCTCTTGTATCAGGAAAAAACTAATTAAATATCGGTCTATAACTATCTTGTGATTTCCACATGATTCCATTCCATTTTCAAGACCAATAATATCGTTCATTCGAAGCAAAGAAACTATGCGCATAGTTTTATTTGCTTTGATAGATTGCGCGCAAATTCTGTGAATATGCAATTGCTTATTGCAAAAATATCTGCCATTCGCATCAGGATGGTGTTTTGCAGTGCTCATAGCATATTCAAAAGCTTTGCGAATTACTAAACATACCCAAAGAAAGGATACTATATGAATATAAGGAAAGAATTTGAAAAAAGAGAAAATGAATTAAATGCTGTTCTTACAGAATGCGACAACAGACTTAAAAAGATGCCTGAAGGTAAGCTAAAGGTCATCACCAAGAAAGGTAAGCCTTATTACTATTTTCGCAAGGATGGCAATGATGCAAGTGGTACCTATATTCGTCGCAAGAATCTGGATAAAGCAAGGAAGCTTGCACAGAGGGATTATGAGATTCAGGTCAAAAAGGCTCTTTCTGATGAGATGATGGCGCTTTCACTCTATTCAAAAGCAATGCCGGAAAAGACCTACGAGCATGTTTACGATGAAATGATCTACGGTCGAAAAATTCTGATTACTCCGCATTTTCTTCCGGATGAAGTGTTTGTGGAAAAATGGCTTGCAGAACCCTATGAACCATTGAATTTTGATGGAGACTTAGCTGAGCATTACACAGATTGTGGTGAGAGAGTCAGATCCAAATCTGAGGTTCTGATTGCAAATGCACTAAATAAAGAAGGTATTTCTTATAAGTATGAGTGTCCTTTATTTCTGGGAAACAAGAAGCTTTACCCTGACTTCACTATTATGAAAATGCCCGGACGTAAAGTAGTGTATTGGGAACACCTGGGACTTCTTGATGATGCTGAATACATTGCGAGGAATTTAGAGAAAATTGATTGCTATGAAGAAAATGGAATCTTCTTGGGAGACAATCTGATAATCACAAGAGAGACAAGTGAAAAGCCGCTTAACATGAAGCAGGTCAGAAGACTTATTGATCACTATTTATTGTGATGATTTGAGGGACTTATGGTTGCTGTTACGTCTATCAGCGAGATGGCTTTTCTGCCGGCTGAACTGCTTTATTATCTTCAAGGGGACGTTACACCAGTAGGGATTAATTCCACAACACAGGTTGCACGCTTATGCCATGTTTACTGGCACCATTACACCTATGATCTAATTTGTTCGCGGATTGACGTAACTCATTCCTGGACATTCTTCCCGCACATCAACCGATTATGGCTTAACGAGTGTCATTGGTTGAATGCAGACCTTGATAGCAATTCTGTTGTTCATCCAATGTGGTGCTATACACCTTTTCTGGTCCAATCGCGGGTGATTTCAACAGGTGAGCGTTACGTCTACTCGCGAACAAATTAATCAATTGGTTACCCTGCGGGAAAAACTTTCATTGAGGAGTTGCGTCTATCCGCGAACAATTATAAATCCTGGTTGAAGGCAGGAATAAAAGACAATAATGGAGTTACGTCTATTAGGCGATATTCATAGACACCGGTTAACTAGCCGCCAAAATATAGAGATAGATGTTACGCCGATAGAGACTTCATCAACAATATCGGTTGCACACGGTGCCAGAGTATCCGAGCCCGCTACGTCTATAATCTAATTTGTTCGCGCATAGACGTACTTCCAACTTATCAACATCCTCCGCAGGCCTAAAGCAAAAATAAGTACAATTAAAAAAACATCAATTAGTAAGTCACTAACCAGACTTGTTCGCGCCCAGACGTAAATCCCGCCTGCCAACACCACCCGCAGGAACCAATGCTCGCCTGCCATTACCACCCGCAAGAACCAACTCCCGCCTGCCAACACCACCCGCAGGCACCAATGCTCGCCTGCCATTACCACCCGCAAGAACCAACTCCCGCCTGCCATTACCACCCGCAGGCGTCAACTCTAATCAACCACTACCTCCCTCAGGTCAACATCAACTCCACAAGCAACACCTCTGCAAACAACACTGCCCAAAAGCACAAAAAAGACGCCATCCGAAGATGGCGTCACCACAAATTCAATCAACCAATTACTTTACAGTAACGTTTGTGATGTGAGGGTTAACACCCTGGTACCAGTAAAGGAAACCTTCCATATCAACTGTATCACCAACGTTAAGACCTTCAACAGCCTTGTAAACGTCGGAATCCTTGTCGCAAAGGTAAGACTCTACTGTGAATGTATATGTCTGGCCGTCTGCAGAAACGTTGAAGTAAAGATCATCGCCCTCAGAACCGGATCCATCATAGTTGTAAAGGAAAGCAACATCGTTTCCGTCAGCATCCTTAGAAGCCTCAACTACCATATCCTTGAAAGAAACAAACTCATTCTGGTGCTCGATAAGTGAATCATCAGCAAGTAAAGATGTTACATCTTCAGCGTCAGCAACATAGCTTCCGTCCTCGATCTCGAACTTAGCATCTGTGATCTCAACTTCACCTTCCCACTCTGACTTGTAGCCTGTAACCTTGATCTTTGTGCCTTCTGCAAGCTTGTCATACTCTTCCTGTGAGCAAGGCATATTGTAAAGGAAGTAAGCACCGTTCTCGTCCTGTGTGTAGAATGTAGCGTTACCTACGCCTTCGTTCTCCCACCAGCCCTGCTTAGCCTGAACATAAGTCTCGATTGTAACCTCTGAATCAAGATCAGCAGCAACGTAATCATCGTGGCTCATAACATCGCCTTCAGCAGCGTCAGCAGACTCCTCAGCATCAGCGCTCTCTTCAGCGTCAGCTGTTTCCTCAGCGTCTGTGCTCTCCTCAGCATCAGCAGCTTCCTCTGTCTCAGCGCTCTCCTCAGTAGCAGCGTCCTTTGCCTCAACAGACTCACCCTCTGCTGCATCTACTGTAGCTTCGATTTCTGTGGGCTCAGTCTTTGCGCCACATCCGATCATGCTGAATGCAAGACCAAGAGTTAATAATGTTGCAATAGTCTTCTTTTTCATAATTTTCTCCTCCATAAAAGGTCAGCTGCCGGAAACCGGCTCACTGCCATTTGACATTACCGTCGCCTATTATAACACAAATTAGGAAAATGCAATAAAAAAGAATGAAAAGAAATACAGTTTTTTGTTTGCTATAAACCATATCCATGGTATAATTAACGAGTACGAACTACAACATGTTGTGGTTCGGGCAGGGAGCGAAAATGGTATGTTTTTTGCGACAAATACCTGGTTTTGCTGGGGAGCATAGATGATCAGGTGTTTGAAAGGTTTGTTGGGGTGAGTCATGGACTATGATTATCTGTCTTCTATAGTTTCAAATTACAGTAATTTAACATCCCTGAGTGCGCTTGGGGGAAGTACACTTGGTGGGAATACTGCTTTGAAGGGTGTGTCTACCTTGCTAAATACAGGCAGTTCACTTGATTCGCTTGAGGATACGAGCTCACTTGCGGGAGCTAACACCTTTTCCGCAATTTTAGAATCAGCGATGAAGGCTGGAAGAACTGATGGTTTAGAAGGTGACAGCGCTTTGGGGGATTATACTTCAGTGCTCGAGACCACGACAGGACTGCTGACGAAGGCTACGGATGATCAGTCATCTAATGTAGCAACGAGTCTGTCGGATGAGACTGTTGATAAGCTTGTTGACATAGCCGGAGCAGGCACAGATGCCGCTTTTGAGGGTGAAGCCAGAAGCAACATGATTCTTCAGAATTACCTTTATACGGCGATGATGAAGGATTCTCTTGAGAATTCCCTGACTGAGAAGGCAGATTTTACGTCCGGACTATTTTCAGAACTGGCAGTTGGTTCCGAGGATGAGGATGGCTCATCAACGCTCAGTTCGTTGAAGGACAGCACACTTGGTGCTATCAATAACTACTCAACCTACAAGACTTTACTGGAGAATTCTGATTTCGGCGAGCTTGCAGATGACGTGATCTCGTCCTACAGCGGAACAGGATCGCTTCTTCGCGAGATGCTCACCAGCTTGTCCAGTGAGCTTAAGAGTACAGAGGGTGCTGAGGCGGCTGAGTCACACACCAGGAATTTCGACTCACATCTAAGACTTCGTTCCGCTACGCTTCGTCGTGCGTAAGACAGATGTGATTAAGTGAATAAAGTATACTAAGCTGAATGTTTTTCGCATTCAGCTTTTTTGTGGTAAAATGACGGGAGATTACGCAATTAATATAAGAAGTTGGAGGCATACATGCCATTTGATATACAGCCCGGGGAGGGGCAGGAAAAAAGCAAAAATACAATACTCGAAACAATTCTCGGGTTCTATTTTGTCTGGGGGATGGTCCTTGCGGTAGCACTTAAGGTCATTGACGTAAAAAGGCCCTACTTTGCCCTTGCGGGAATAGCGGTTGTCTTTGCAGCGCTTGTTTTCATATCCCACAAAAAGCTCCATCTCAGGGAATTCATCATAAGATATTGGAAGGTCACGCTTGTCGCGTTTTTGTGCCTGCTGTATCAGTGGGTATACCTTGGACACAGCACCAGATCAGTACTACGCGGCATCACCATTTACCTCCTTATATATACAGGATTTTTATATGAAAAAAGATTCCGCAGCTACATAGGGAAAGCCTTCAGGGTATCATCAATCCTTCTGGGAGTAACCTCTGTGATAGGCATAATCTGGTGGACTCGTGGAATATATCCAATTGAGAAAATTTCAGCAGAGGCAGCAAAATACTTTTATTCAGCGCCTCAGAGAATGGATTCTGTTTTCGTGCATCCCATTCCCGCAGCATGCTTCATGCTCCTTCTGATAAGCCTTGCACTGTTTGCTTGGAAGGGTGATTTAAAAATAGAGGTGGCAAGGTTCCTCTTGTTGTTTTTAGGAATTGCAGGATTATACGCAACCTTTACACGCTCTGCATATCTTGTACTCGTTATGATTCCCGTGGTATGGGCCATTGGAAAATGGAATGAGAGAAGAGCAGAGAATATAAAACAACACATTGATGAGCAGAGTAAACAGGGCATATCTAAAGATGCACAAGTATTTGAAGCAGCAGAGTCTCCTAAGAAGCTGGGACTTTTACACAAAGTACTTATAGTAACAGGAGCTGTGGCATTAGTCGCAGTCATGCTTCACATCACAGGAGTTGCTGGCACAATTTACAACAGATTCTTTGAAACAAACTGGCGTGAAGATCCATCTTACACCTTCAGAATGGACACCTTTAGCATCACAACAAAGAGCATCCTTGGAAGAGGAATCGGAAGATTTTTGTTTGGAATGGGAGCAGGCAAGGGAAACTCAGTCCTTTACGATGTGAAGTGGTTTACTGATAAATATGAGGTGATTCACGGAATAGATAACTCTTACAGCACAATGTTTTTGGAGCAGGGAATATTTGCATTTGTGCTGTATCTGTATGAGTTTTTATATGTTCTGAAAAGATGCCTTGTTCCTATGAATGACGCTAAAGAGAAGTCAGAGAAGGCCCATGCGGTTGACAGAAATTCTCTCTACTACATCCTTCTTCCTCAGCTTGTAATGGCAATAACCTTCGATGCGCAGAATTGGCCGGGAACAGAGTTTGTGATCTTCGTTCTGATCGGAATTGAGATGGCGGGAAGAACATATCCTCATCCGGGATTTAGTAAGGAGCATCCGCTTATCATAAATGGAAGAATATTTGCCCAGAACGTGACCGGTGTTCAGCGTTACGGAATAGAAATAATTAAGCAGATAGATACGATGGTAGAGCCCGGAGAGGTTATACTTGCACTTCCTCAGGGGGGCCTCGTAACGCAGCCGAATTTTCATAATATCAAAACGGAAGTGGTCGGCAAGGGCAATGGTAATAAATGGACCCAAGTTTACCTGCCAATCTATGCATATAAAAAGAGAGGAGTGCTTCTTGGACTCGCGGGAATAGCTCCTGTTATAAAGCCCGATTACATTGCAACTCACGACATATCCTTCATGCGATATCCGGATTCCTACGGAAAAAGCTTTCGTCTCATGTACAGGATTGGATATCTTCTTACTTTATATAGATGCAAGGGAATCATCACAATCTCGGAGTTTAGCAGGGACGAGCTTAGGACATTCTATGATCTTGATGAGAGCAGATTCACGATTGCGGGGAATTCAGCGGAGCATCTGTTTGAGGGAGTTGCCGAGCAGGATAAAGCGCGCACAGGAGAGATTCTCTCTAAATGGAATCTTACGACAGAGACAAAATACTTCCTTAGCGTAGGCAGTAAGAACCTCCATAAAAATCAGATTTACATTAAAAAGCTTGCAAAGAAATATCCCGATAAGACTTTTGTTATAGCAGGCGGCAGCAGTGCAAGGTCCTTCGGGGGATCGGGAGATGCGGTAGATGGCACCGGCGCTTCCAAGGGGGATGGCATTCACAATATAATCCTCACAGGATATATCACCGACGAGGAGCTCAGAACCCTCTATGCTAATGCCTATGCGTTCGTCTTTCCTTCTTTATATGAAGGCTTCGGAATTCCTCCCATGGAGGCGATACTTTCAGGAGTTAAGCGCATAGCCCTTGCCGACATACCGGTTCTCAGGGAGATATACACAAAGGGATGTTATTTCTTTGATCCGAAAAATGAGGATGCATTCGATATGGAAGCTCTTGAAAATGGTAAGGAAACCATAACAGACGCGATCAGAGACTACTATAGAGAGACATTTTCGTGGAGCAATTCAGCCCGGAATATACTCGGTGCAATCCGATGCTCTTTTCAAAAGTAGCAAAATACGTTATGATATTAATTTGTCTAACTATATCATATAGTTTTAACTTAGAAATGTAAGGTTAATTGTTAAAGGAGATATACAATGAAAAAGGCACTAATCACAGGTATCAACGGTCAGGACGGATCATATCTTGCAGAGTTCCTTCTTGAGAAGGGCTATGAGGTACACGGAACAGTTCGTCGTTCTTCTATATCTAATACTGCTAAGATCGATCACCTTCTCGCCGAGAACAAGATCAAGGTACATGACGCAGATATGTCTGATTCTTCATCACTTTTCAGACTTATTCATGAGATAGAGCCTGATGAAATATATAATCTCGCAGCTCAGTCACATGTTCAGGTATCCTTCGATGCACCTGAATATACCGGTGAGGTTGATGCTATCGGTGTTCTCAGAATCCTTGAGGCAGTAAGAGCCCTGGGTCTTACTAAGAAGACCAAGGTTTACCAGGCATCCACATCTGAGCTTTACGGAAAAGTTGAAGAGCTCCCTCAGAAGGAGACAACACCCTTCCATCCCTACAGCCCCTATGCTGTTGCTAAGCAGTATGGCTTCTGGATGATCAAGGAGTACAGAGAAGCTTACGATATGTTCGCAGTAAACGGAATTCTTTTCAACCACGAGTCAGAGCGCCGCGGTGAGAACTTCGTTACACGTAAGATCACACTGGCAGCAGGTCGTATCGCAGAGGGACTTCAGGATCACCTTGAGCTTGGTAACCTGGATTCCAAGCGTGACTGGGGCTATGCTAAGGACTATGTTGAGTGCATGTGGCTCATTATGCAGCAGGATAAGCCCGATGATTTCGTAATCGCAACAGGTGTTCAGCACACAGTAAGAGACTTCACAGAGAAGGCATTCGCAGCAAACGGCATCACACTTCGCTGGGAAGGCACAGGCGCTGATGAGAAGGGCTATGATGCAGAGACAGGCAAAATGCTCGTATGCGTCAATGCAGAGTGGCTTCGCCCCACAGACGTTGATAACCTTTGGGGAGATCCCACCAAGGCTAAGACAACACTTGGCTGGAATCCTCAGAAGACAAGCTATGAGCAGCTTGTAGAGATCATGGCTAAGCACGACAGAGAGCTTGCAAAGCAGGAAAAGAAAGCGAAGGCATAATGAGAGTAGCTATAGTTCACGACTGGCTCCCCTTCATGGGAGGCGCGGAAAACGTAATAATAAATATGCATGAGGTCTTTCCGGACGCTCCCATCTACACATCCATGTGTAACCGAATGAACATGTCGGGAGCCCTTAAGACTGCAGACATACGCACAACTCATCTGCAGAAGACCAATAAAAAACAGCTGAACCATAGGAAACTCTTCCCGTTCATGCCTACAGCAATGGAGAGCATAGATCTTAACGGATATGACGTTGTAATAAGCAGTAGTACAAGTGTCGGAAAAAGCGTAATCACAGGTCCTGACACGCTTCATATCTGCTATTGCAATACCCCTATGAGATACGCCTGGGAGCAGAGGTTTAACTATATAGGACCTCTCACAGGAAAAGGTGCTTTTAAGAACAAGCTGATATCTTACTTTATGACGTTTATGCGAGTGTGGGATTATGCGACTGAAGCCCGCGTGGACGTTTTTGTTGGTAATTCAGTGAACGTTGCAAGACGAATCCACAAGCATTATAGAAGAGACGCTTATGTTATCCACTGTCCTGTTCGTATGAGAATGTTCCACACCTCTCCTGAGGATGGCGGATATTATCTATGCGTATCAAGACTTCAGGAATACAAGGGAATCGAGCTCGCTGTTAAGGCGTGCACCAAGGAGAACCTGCCTCTCTATGTAATCGGTACAGGCCCCATGAAGGAGAAGCTTGAAGCAATGGCAGGTCCTACAGTTAAGTTCCTTGGCTTTGTTCCGGATGATGAACTCCTTGATTACTATGCAAAATGCAAGGCTCTCATATTCCCCGGAGTAGAGGACTTTGGTATCACACCCCTTGAGGCTCAGGCCAGCGGCAGACCGGTTATTGCGCTTGGTAAGGGCGGAATCCTTGAGACTGTTGTCGAGAACGAGACCGGCGTATTCTTTGATCAGCCCACACCTGAGTCACTAATAGATGCCATACATAGATTTGAGAAAATGAGTTTTGATAAGGAAAAACTGAGAGCTCATGCAATGGAATTCGACGAGAGTGTATTTAAAGAAAGACTCAAGAGATTTGTTGATGAGCAGTATGCAATATTTAAGACCAAACAGCTTGAAGGCGTGACGGTATATAAATAAAGAAAAATATAAGCCTCAAGGCTGCGAATTCGCAGACTTGAGGCTTATATTATTTCTTATAGTAATTAACAAGCTTTTTAACAGCTGCGATTACGTCTTGTACATCTTCATCAGTAAGCTTAGGATACAGCGGAATACTCATTATTTTGCTGTATATTTTTTCGCATACGGGGCATAAGCCCTTCTCATAACCCATCTGCTGATATACAGGCATCCAATACACAGGAATGTAATGAACCTGACACTGCACGTTCTCTGCGCTCATAGCCTCGAAGAACTCGCGGCGTGTGCATGTGAGCTTATCAAGGTCAAGCTGAATCACGTACAGATGCCTTGATGAATCAGATTCCGGAATATCCTTCTGAACTATAATCTCCGGAACATCAGCGAATGCCTCGTTATACATTTTTACGATTTCTTTTCTTCTCTGAACAAATCTATCAAGCTTATCTAGCTGACTTGAAAGGAGCGCTGCCTGAATATCAGTCATTCTAAGGTTCATGCCGAGAAGCTGCTGTTCGTAATACCAGATTCCTGCGTTATCATCATCGGCAGGCGTCATGAATTTTGAGTGATCATGCTCCATGCCATGTGAACGGAACAGATACGCTTTTCTCGCATATTCCTCATTATCAGTAAGGAGAGCACCGCCTTCACCTGCTGTAACAGTTTTTACAGGATGAAATGAAAAAGTTGTGATATCAGCAAAAGAGCCAACAGGCTTACCGTTATACTTTGAACCGATGGAATGCGCTGCATCCTCGATGAATACGAGATTAAACTCGTCACAGATTTTTCTGATCTCGTCAGCTTCAACCACCTGACCTGTATAATCAACAGCGACAATGGCTTTAGTCTTGTCTGTAATCTTTTCTCTGATGCTCCTGGGGTCAATCTCGTAGGTCTCGGGATTGATGTCTGCGAACACAGGCTTAGCACCGCAGTACAATGCGCAGTTAGCGCTGGCCATGAAGGTGAGAGGCGTAGTGATGACTTCATCTCCTGGACCAACACCTGCTATAAAGCAAGCAGCATGTAGTGCTGCGGTGTCATTGGTCATAGCGATGGCATATTTTGCTCCCGTGATTTTGCAAAGCTTCTCTTCAGCCTCGTCAACTTTAGGACCGCAGGTGATAAAGGGACTCGTCAAGGTCTCTGAAACTGCCTCAACATCCTCCTTAGTAATACACTGAGATCCATAATATATCTTGTCCTTGCGGATTGGTGTTCCGCCAAGTATAGCCGGTTTATCCATAATATAATGTCCTCTTTTTTATATAAATTGGTGGCAGATACAGATTAAGTATCTGTCAAGCTTTTCAACATATTTTATCAAAGTATGGAAAGTGATTCAAATTATGTGCTACAATAATTTAGATTTAGTTTAATCAAGATATATAAAAGAGGTAGAAAATGAGATTAGATGATAAAACAATACTCGTGACAGGAGGAACAGGTTCTTTCGGACATTGCTTCACAGAGTATTTACTTGAGCATTACAATCCTAAGAAGATAATAGTATATTCTCGTGATGAGTATAAACAGTTCACAATGGCCAACGAGAAGGTATATAGAGAGCATGCAGATCAGATGAGATTTTTCATCGGTGATGTAAGGGATGCAGCCCGTATGGAGCGCGCTATGGAAGGTGTAGATTATGTCATCCACGCAGCTGCTCTTAAGCAGGTTCCCGCCTGTGAGTACAATCCGGATGAAGCTATCAAGACTAATGTAAACGGAGCTCAGAATGTTATAAATGCAGCTCTTAACACA
This sequence comes from Butyrivibrio sp. XPD2002, assembly GCF_000423945.1. Taxonomy (GTDB): domain Bacteria; phylum Bacillota; class Clostridia; order Lachnospirales; family Lachnospiraceae; genus Butyrivibrio. The sequence continues at coordinate 137,477 of NZ_AUIY01000004.1, forward strand.
GGTGTTAAGCGTGTGGTTGCGCTTAGTACTGACAAGGCAGTTAATCCTGTTAACCTCTACGGTGCCACCAAGATGGTATCTGATAAGCTCTTCATCGCAGCTAATGCCTATGCTGGCAATAAGGATATCAACTTCTCAATAGTAAGATATGGTAACGTAGCAGGAAGCCGCGGCTCCATCATTCCGTTGTTTAAGAGACTTGTTGAAAATGGAGAGAAGGAGCTTCCTATAACCGATTACAGAATGACACGTTTCTGGATCAGCCTTCCCGAGGGTGTTGAGCTTGTTCTCAAGGCACTTGATGAAGCTAAGGGCGGTGAAACCTTTATCAGTAAGATTCCTTCCTTCAATGTTAAGGACCTTGCAGAGGCTATGTGTCCCGGAATTGCCACAACCGAAGTTGGCATAAGACCCGGTGAGAAGCTTGATGAATGCATGGTAACAGTTGAGGATGCACCTTTTACCTACGAATTTGATAAACATTACATCGTTTATCCTCAGGTTGTATTTAACGACAGACAGCAGCCTGACCCGAAGGGTAAGAAGGTAGCGGATGACTTCTTCTACAGCTCAGGCAATAACACTGAATGGATGAGCGTGGAGGACATTAGAAACAGACTTAGCGAAGCAGTAGATCATTGATAAGGCAGATTTTGAGAAGTTTGTGAGGTAAGAATTGTCTTTGACAGCATACTGGAAAGGACAGAAAAAATAACGCCAAAAGCCAAGTTATTTCATTGTATCGGGCTTTTGGCGCTATTTATATGGCTATACATGAGAACTACTTATTTCTGCTGCGCTCTATTTCTAAATAATAATCATAAAGTTCTTTGGCGGTTTCAAATATATTATACTCAGGATTCCAACCCAGTTCTCTGGTGATCTTACTGTGATCACACCAGATCACAGGATTTTCAACAGGCCTTACAAGCTTTGGATCTGTCTCTATAGTGATGGGCTGATCTGAGAGGCTTGTTATATACTCTAATAATTCTCTCAAAGGAATAGATTGTCCGTTTCCTACGTTATAGATTTCCTTGCAGTTATCACTTTCAATGATCATTCTGTAAGCTCTGACAACATCCTTAACATTACTGAAGTCGCGACTTACCTCCAGATTACCAACCCGCATTATACCCGGCTGGCCACTGCAGGATATCTCTGCAGCCTGTTTGCACCAGGAGGGAATTACGAAGTTATCACTCTGGCCTACGCCGGTGTGATTGAACGCACGAACGTGATATACCTTCATGCCATAATAGTCGCGGTATACTGCTGAAAACTGCTCAAGCATTACCTTGGATATTCCGTAGGGATTGGAAGCATTGAGCTTGGTATCCTCATTCATAGGACCATCAGTGATGTCATATTCTTCACTGGAACCTATGAGCAATACCTTGGTATCAAGGTCATTATCACGGACTGCCTCAAGTATGTTGAGGGCGCCACTGACGTTTACTTCAACTGTAGTGCGTGGTATCTTCCAGGAAAGCCCGACATTACTTATTGCTGCGAGGTTCACTATATGCGTAGGCCTAACCTGTGTAACTATTGATTTAACCCTGTCTGTATCAGAAAGGTCGCATACATAGGTTCCGTCCATGTCCGGGGAATCCTGTATTCCGACGCGGTCACTTCCATATACATCATATCCGTGATTTTTGAATTCGGCTGCAAGATAGCTTCCTACAAAACCACCTACGCCAAAGATTAGTACTTTTTTCATACGATACTCTCTTTTTCTGAAATAGTCTTTCTAACAATAATACCACAAAAGAGCGCTAAAACAAAAAGCAGAGAAAAGAATTAGGCTTTAATACATATCATGGTGTATAATTGGAAGGTGACAAAGTAGAGGTCGACCACCTCGCTACGATATTTTTATAGAAAAGGAATTACAAAAAAACATGGCAGACAATATACTTTCTATGGTGGGCAGAACCAAGCCCTTATTTGAAAATGACATATTTGCAAGAGAAAAGGAACTCTCAGAAATCATAAAGAATTCCAGATTTCTTGTAATCGGCGGAGCAGGAACAATCGGCTCAGCTATCTGCAGAGAGCTTTTTGCAAGAGATCCCAAGGTGCTCCATGTAGTAGATATATCTGAAAACAACATGGTAGAGCTTGTCAGAGATATCAGATCCTCTAAGGGCTACGGCACAGGTGAATTTGCAACCTTCGCGCTTGACTGCGGAAGTGATATCTTCAAGGCGTTCATCGAGGATCAGAAAAAGCGCATCGGTGGCTATGATTACATATTCAACACATCAGCCCTTAAGCATGTGCGTTCTGAGAAGGATCCTTACACTCTCATGCGCATGATTGACACCAATATCTTCAACACAGATATCACAATGAAGATGGCTCATGAAATAGGCGCAAAGAAATATTTCTGCGTATCTACTGACAAGGCAGCTAACCCGGTTAACATGATGGGTGCAAGTAAGCGCATAATGGAGATGTTCCTTGCAAGAAGAAGTGAAGAAATGCCTGTATCAACAGCAAGATTTGCCAACGTTGCTTTTTCAGACGGAAGTCTGCTCTACGGTTTCAACAGAAGAATTGAGAAGAACCAGCCCATTGCAGCACCTAATGATGTTAGAAGATACTTCGTAACTCCCAAGGAGTCTGGTGAGCTGTGCCTTATGTCATGCCTTACCGGTGAAAACAGAGACATTTACTTTCCTAAGCTTGATGAGGAGCTTAATCTTGTAACCTTCAGCAGCATTGCTGAGAAATATCTTGAGAATCTCGGCTACGAGCCTGTGCAGTGCGCAACTGAGCAGGAAGCAAGAGAAAGAGTTGCTGAGCTCAAAGCGCTTCGCAAATATCCTGTATATTTCTTTGCCAGCGATACCACAGGTGAGAAGGACTTCGAGGAGTTCTATACAGACAACGAAGTACTTGATATGGACAGATTTGAATCCATCGGAATTATCAAGAACCAGCCCGGATTCGACGGCGCTAAGCTTGACATGTTCTCTGACGCTATAGCTAAAATGAGAAGCAGAGGATCCTGGGACAGAGCAGAGCTTATTGATCTGTTTAACGAGATGATTCCTAACTTTAATCATAAGGAGACTGGTAAGTTTCTGGATGGAAGAATGTAAGTGGGATTGGATCGATAGTTATGCCAATAATATGAGATAAGTAAAAGGTTTTGAGAGCAGTGCTTTCAAAACCTTTTTGTATAATATACGGATAATTGGTTTGGAGAACCGTATTGACAATGCGCATTCTATGCGTATAATAATTATTGAAGTTAATATCATTTTCGAGGTGCAGCATGAAAAGACAAATTTTAATTAAAAGCCTTGAAAATGCTGGCTTTTATCTCTTGAGGCATGGAGGAGAGCACGATATATACACTAATGGTAATATCATTATTCCAGTTCCCCGACACAAAGAACTCAATGAGATAACTGCCAAGCAGATCATCAAGAAGGCAGGGATTTAATCCCTACCTTACTTGATATTTCTGTTTTTGGGGAAAGGAGCGTCCATATGAAGGTTACTTATCCGGTATTTATTAAGCAATCAGGCAAGGATTTCTTGGTATATATTCCAGATCTCGATGGATATACTGAAGGGAAGGATTTGGCGGATGCTATAGAAATGGCAAGAGACTATATCGGTCTTGTGGGAATTGATCAGAATAAAAATATGCCAAAAGCATCAAGTTATAAGGAGGCTCTGAAAAAGGCAAAAGCAAATAAGGATATATTTGACTACTCTGATGGACTTCAGACAATTGTTGATGTGGATTTGACTGAATATAAGAGGCAGTATGATAACAGGGCAGTTAGGAAGAATTGTACAGTGCCATACTGGATGACTGTAAAAGCTGATGAGGCAGGATTGAATTATTCGAGAGTGCTTCAGGATGCTATTGCGAAAATGCTTAATTTAAACTATAATTCAAATAATTAAAATTTGTCTTTTTAAAAGAGCTAGTCAGGAGATAATCCGGCTAGCTCTTTTCATTATTCCATCTCCAAATATCATTTTGATATTGCATTTGCAATAGCAAAATGTTAATTTTTATATATAAATTGCAATTATATAAACAAAAATTGCAATTTAGAACCACAAAATTGCAATTACTCTCAAAACTAATTCTCGTAATCAAATCGGAGTACACATCATATGAACAGTAAAAGAATAGAAAATCTCAAAAAACTGAAAAAGGAACAGAAGTTAACATATGAGGTCATTTCGCAAAGATCAGGTGTTCCTCTTAGCACTGTTCAAAAAGTGATTGGTGGAAAGATACCAGCACCAAGAGAAGATACTCTGCTAGCATTGGAGAGTGTATTATTCAATAGTACGTCAGACAAAAACACTTTGGCTCAACCTGAAATATCTATAGGGAACCAGGATTTTGCTGCCATTATAGAAAATGGTTACTTTTATATTGATAAAACCTCCTTTATCAAAAGATGGTGGGAAAGTGCTGATGTTGTTACTCTTATCACAAGACCCAGAAGATTTGGAAAAACACTCAATCTCAGTATGCTTGACTACTTTTTTTCTAATCGTCACGAAGGAAGTAGTGAATTATTCACATCATTATCCATATGGAACGATGAAGAATATAGACTGCTTCAGGGTCAATACCCGGTTCTGTTTATGAGCTTCGCATCGGTTAAGGGAACAGATTATGAAACATCTCGCAGTCAGATAATACAGGAAATCGTTAGTCTTTACCGAAACAATAGCCATCTTATAGAAGCACCATATATTACAGAAATGGATAAGAAATTCTGGAGCATGGTTACATATGATATGACAGATGCAACTGTTGCAGATTCGATAAGATTTCTCTGTGAAATGATGCACCGATACTACAAGAAAAAGGTACTTGTATTTCTGGATGAATACGATACACCAATTCAGGAAGCATATACAAATGGTTTCTGGGATAAAATGACCGGATTTATTCGGAATCTCTTTAATTCCACTTTCAAGACCAATACACATCTTGAGAGAGCAATAATGACAGGAATTACCAGAATCAGCAAAGAATCTATTTTTTCAGATCTTAATAACCTAAAAGTAGATACTATGACAAACGCAAAATACAATACTGACTTTGGCTTTACAGAAAACGAAGTCAGAAATGCTTTGTCGGCATATGAACTGAATGACAGCGCTGTTGATGTAAAGGAATGGTATGACGGATTTAAAATAGGAGAAGCTATAGATATTTACAATCCGTGGTCTATCACTCAGTTTCTTGATACGGGGACACTTGATGATTATTGGGCGAACACAAACGAAAACTCTTTAGTTGAAAAACTAATCCGTGAAGGTAGCGTAGATGTAAAGAAGGCTATGGAAAGTCTCTTGGTAGGTGATAGCATTGAAGCACTTATAGATGATGAAATAGTTTTTAATCTTATAAATACTAATGAATCGGGTATTTACAGCCTTTTACTTGCTGCCGGTTATCTTAAGATAGACCACGCTATAGACAATCAGGGAGTGCGCAAAAAGTGCAGTGTCTCCCTGACAAATCTTGAGGTCAGACATGCATTTGAGGATATGATAAAGCGTTGGTTTGAAGGCGATAGTGTGAGATACAATGACTTTATAAAAGCGCTTCTTTTAAATGATGTAAAGTACATGAATCGCTTCATGAATGATATGGCCCTTAACACCTTTTCCAGTTTTGATGTTGGTAATAAACCGTCTTCCAACACTGAACCAGAGAGATTTTATCACGGCTTTGTCCTTGGGCTCATAGTAGATTTAGGAAATAGGTACAACATCATTTCAAACAGAGAGAGCGGATTTGGTCGCAACGATGTATGTCTTGAGCCCAAAGACAATGATTCTCCGGCATATGTTCTGGAATTTAAAGTTCATGATCCGGAGGATGAGAAGACTCTCGAAGAGACAGTTCAAAAAGCTTTAAATCAGATCATAGAGAAAAATTATGATGCAGCTTTATTAGCTAGAGGGATAAAGCAGGAAAATATCCATCACTATGGATTTGCATTTGAAGGAAAGAAAGTTTTGATTGGATGAAAAAGAAGTAGAAGGATCAGTCAGTATAAACAACTGATTAACCCTGGTTTTTCCTTTACAGAGTTATATCGAGAAAGAGAGATGTCTATGCGGTATAATGGTCTGTGTAAATACTCTATGGGTTCTTCGCAGGGAACCAAACAGAAAGAGGGACTATTATGCTCAATTGGAAAGGATTGTTTCGTTCTCATATATTGGAAAGAGGCTGGGATTATGCCAGTGATGGTTCTGTTACAAATCTTGTAAAGACTGATGACTGTATATCTGCAGTTGTTCAGGGGAGTGAGTATTATAAGGTAAAGATAAGGTATTCGGGGGCTGAGATTACTGACGGATATTGCTCCTGCCCGTATGCTGCAAAGGGCGAGTGGTGCAAACATATGGCAGCTGTACTATACCTGGCAGATAATGGTATGACATCAGGCGGAGCTTTAGCCATGTCTGCTCATGGTGCTGAAATACAAAACATTAAAGAGATTATTGGATCTGCTGACCGTAAGAGCATTGAAAAGCTTCTGATTTATCTTGCAAATCAGGACGACCGGACAGAGAGCTTTATCCGAGCGCATCTCGGCATAGGGATGTTTTCTGATGTAAAGCAGATAGAAAAGGAAATAGATTCAGTCTTTAACGCCTACAGTGGCAGGGCTGGGGATATAGATTACTATAGCGCTATGTCTTTCGAATCCGACCTGAACAGCCTTCTTAGAAACAGAATTGGAGAACTGATCGATAATGAGAGCTACATGGATGCTTTTAATACCTCCATGTATGCTTATACCAAGCTTGGAAACTGGGACATTGATGATGATGGGGAGATAGCATCAATCTCAAGTACCTGCTATGAGCTGTGGCAGGACATAATCAAAAACTGTGAGTCCAGGGAGCGTGAGCGTATTAAGGAATGGTTTGAGGAGCATTCTGATGATGGCACGGTGATTGACTATATGGAAGACATGCTGCAGGATTTCCTTGAGTACGAGCTGGCGTCGGATGATGAACTCCGGGAAATAATAAAAGGCCTTGAGGGGAAGATAGAGAGCAGCAAAGGCCAGACACAGTGCCCTGGCATTTTTACCTCGTATTACGGATACAGCTGTGATGCTATTGAACTTCGGAATATATTTGCAAAGCGCCTTGGCGCAACGGATGAAGAAACTGAAGAATACATGCGTGGTTACATGAGCTTTAAGTCAGTCCGGGATTACTTTATTAAGAAAGCCAGGGAGCAGGGGGATACCAAGGAAGAGATCAGCCTCCTTAAACTTGGCAAGGAATATGATAAGGACTCTGAGTATACGGTGCATTCATATTCCAAAAGGCTCATTGAACTATACGCCCAGAATAAGGACAAAGAGTCAGAGAAACTTGAGAGAAGAGCAGATATTTTGGCCAATCAGGGAGCATCACTGGAGGACTTTAGGGCATATCGCGCCATGTGTACTGATAAGGAATGGTCAGAAGAACGCCTTAAGATAATCGGTTTCAGAAAGGACATTGATAAGAGGTGTGAATTCCTCGCAGATGAAAAGATGCAGGAAAAGCTGTTTGATACCATATGGGCGCAGAAAGATAAGTTGAGACTGGTAAACAAGTATGGTTTTGCATTGGCGGATAAGTATTCAGAGCAGATCCTGGATTTTTATTCTGAGTTTGTTTCCAGATTGGCAGATGCAGCCTGCAATCGCTCACGATATAATGATCTGAGCAGATACCTGATGCGCATGTCCCAGTTTACCGGCGGGAAGGCACGTGTAAGGCAGCTCGCGCTAGAATGGATGGAGATGTATCCTACAAGGAAGGTTATGTGTGAGATGCTGGAGGGGTATCGATGGTACAGTTGAAGTTATCTTAATCGAGTAAAGATACGGATCGGCAGTGGCAATTTCATATCGATAGGCAATCAGCAGGCTTATCAGATAGGGTGCCAATCATACGAGTATATTGTACCTTTCAAAAACGATATTCTGATTATATAATTATGATAAGCTATTATTTTGAGAGTTTGATGGATGGCTATATTGGATATGTTGAAGGGAAGAATAAACTATGATTGATTATTTATATGCCAATAATTACAAATCATTCGTGAATTTTAAAATAGAATTTAAGCAGGTGAACCTTATTCTTGGGAAGAATGGCAGCGGAAAAAGTAACATCTTTTCGCTGACGTTTTCACTTTTGGAACTGATTAGGGGAAATAAAGAAGCTATGCGTTTATTCTTTTCACCTCTAACATTGACAAGGTGGACAAATAGCAAGATTCAGACATTTGAATTAGGTCTTTCTGATACTTCGCATAAGTTTACTTATGTTGTGGAAATAGAACAGGATATATATAAGAACCAAAGTACCATTATATCAGAAAAGGTTACTTGTGATGGGAAAACATTATATCAACTTAGTAAAGGAAGTGCTGTTCTTTTTGATGACGATTATACCGGGATATCTGTGCTTACTGATTCATCAGTATCAGGCGTTAGCTATGCTCCGTTTGATAATAATCATACATTAATCTTCGGATTCAAATCTGTTGTAAATAGCATAATATTCTGTTCTCCAGATCCTAAGGCCATGGTAGATATTGTTATGAATGAAGAATTAGGAGCTAAGGTTAATTTTTCTAACATAGCATCGGTTTATGCATATGCTGTTCAGTCTGATCCAGAGGTATACTCTGAGCTTATGGATACACTTAAGGAAATATATCCTGATTTAAGGAAATATCGTATTAATGTGAGCCAATTTGGAAGGCGTTTGGAAGCAGAATATCAACATAATGATGTTCTTTGTTCATACAGTTTTAGCGAACTGTCGGATGGGGAAAGGATGACATTTTCGCTTTATTTACTTCTTTACGGATTCATAAAGAAGGGGTACACAGTTTTGTTGGATGAACCTGATAATTATTTATCCCTTAGAGAGATACAACCCTGGTGTACTGAAATAGAAAGTGAGATATCAGACAATGGACAATGTCTGATGATTTCACACAACCCGGAAGTCATAGATTATTTTGCAGTAGCAAATGGGATTTGGTTATCCAGACTATCTTCCGGTGAAAGTACAATAGTTGATGATCCATTAAAAAATAAGGACAATAAGGATTTATTTACCTATTCTGAACTGATAGTAAGAGGTATGTTAGATGAAGTTGAGTAATCAGCATCAATACACAATTCTCTGTGAGGATGCGCAGATGAGAACCTTTTTGGTTGCTTTTTTAAAGTGTCTGGGTATTAATACACATAAGATTTCTGTTGTACCAATACCTGCCGGAGTAGGTTGCGGAGAGGCACATGTAAGAACAGGATTAACAAAAGAGCTGGAGTTGCTTCATAGGAATAAACACTTGAGAAAAACTTTGTTGGTATGTATAGATGCTGACAAATATTCTTACGATGAAAGAAAGCAGTTTCTGCATAAATCATACAGTGAGTCCTTTCCTGACGGTGATATCGATGATGAAATGATGCTTATCTGGATTCCAAAACGAGAGATTGAGACTTGGATTGCCTACTTTAACGGGAAGAACGTTGATGAGGACATGGAGTTTAGACATGGAGGGCAACCAGTTTCGTGTAAAAAAGAGGCAAACAAGATGTATATTTTTCTTCAAAATGAGGAGGAGAATGTGGAGACTGCTCTTCATTCATTGCAAAAAGCGAAGGAAGAGTATGTAAGAATATGTAAAAAGCAAAAATCAGCGGAGAAATGATATGTAAGGATTTACAAAGAATAAAAAATGATATCAATATCTATAAAAGATTTGTAAAAGGATCAAATAGTTAATGATCACTGTATTAAAAGAATCAGGATTAGACAGTTTAGTATGATTCCCCTCAAGTAGACAATGGAATATCGCGAGTCTCCTTGAGGGGATTTTTGACACATGCTCTTATAACAATGAGGATATTTCCAACATATAGCAGAGGTATTTCCGCATATTTATAAAACTTGTTGCTGATTGGTGTAAATGATGAGCCGAAATATTTGGATTTTACCAGGCTATACATGCCAAAAGCTGTAGAGTTGTTGTCAGAAGGGGCGCATTTCTGACATTTAACGATAACTAAGGAGAAAAAATATGGTTGAAGAAACTAAATCTTTATTGTCAGCTATACAATTTGATCGGTATAAGAGTTTTAAAAATAAGGGACCATATATCATTAGTTTTGATCCAAATATAACCTTAATAATTGGGAAGAATAACAGCGGTAAATCAAATTTAATTGATGCTTTAGAAAGCTCTTATGGGATAAAGGCTAATAAATCAAATAGAATTATCGACAAGGTGGAAGGAGAACGTTTAATTTATATTTTGGATGAAGAACATCTAAAATATGGGTTTACAGAGGATACATATTCGAGTCCGCTTTCTTTAAATATAATGGTTAGCGATTATGACTATTCGAGGAAATATATAGGAAGAAGTCTTATATGTTGGATTACAAAAGGAAAAGAGATAGAGAACTATTTACCAGCGGAAGCAGTTAATAAAGTGTTTCATTGTAAGCTTCAACAGATAGACCAATATACAGAGTTTCCCCTATATATAAAAGATAACTGTAATGATTTTCACAACATAAAGTAGAATATGCAAGAACAATGAGTAAGTATATTACCTATGACAATTCTGCTGATATACTGGATTTAAAAAGTAATATAGAAAAAATTTATAAGGAAATATCAAGATGGAATAGTTATGGATAAAAGGCATGAGACTATTGGATAACGTAAAGGTAGTTTACTTTTTCTGTGAAATGAAGAATATACCTATGTAGGAGGAATTTATTAAAAGAAATATGTCTGTATTGAATAAAGAGATCATATTAGTTATTGGGAATGGTTTTGATATAGCACATGGGTTACCAACAAGATATAAAGATTTTCTTTTGTTTGTAAATTCCATGAGGGCTTTAATGAATTTTGATCAAGTGGCCGGAAAAGATGAAGGTGCTTTTTACGATTCATTAAGCTTTTTGGATTACAAGATTTCCGATAAGATCAGTGAAAACATTAAAGCTGGAAAAAATGACAATGAAAACCTGTTAGCACAATTGCCAGTATGGAAATCATTGTTAAACAATAATTTCTGGTTGGATTATTTTGAAAAACAAAGCATCCATGGTGAAAAATGGATAGATTTTGAGGAGGAAATTCAGGCAGTTATAAAAAGAATAGACAATGCCATCGAAAATAAGATACTCTTAAAATCTATTGGAAATCCTATTTTTGATCGATGCAACAGTTATTTAGTTGCAAGAAAGTATAGTTTTAACATTGGAAATATCATAAGAATGCTTTTGGAAGATTTGAGCAAGACCAGACGGGCATTAGAATTATATTTATCATTATGCATAAATGAAATAAAAATAGATGACAGGCTCACGGAAATAGCGAATTTGAACCCAACGAAAGTTATCAGTTTCAATTATACTAATACTTATGAAAGGGTTTATGGGAAGAGGAATGCTTTAATAGAATATGATTATTTGCACGGGAAGGCAGATGCATCAAGAAATCTAGAGAATAATGATATAGTTTTAGGCATAGACGAATACTACCATGATGATCGCAAAGATAATGACTTACGATTTGTAGAGTTTAAGAAATACTATCAAAGACAATTGTTTAATTGTAAAAGGCTGTCTGATGACTGGGCGTTTAAAATAAAGCAAGATGCGGAATATGAGAAAAAAGCAAGAGATTTTTTATATAATGATGAAATAGAATATGAATTGATTAATAATTCACCAATTTCAGATGAGCGATATAACTATGAAGATTTTGAAAAATCACTCAGAAAGAAGGTCAAAATTTTTGAAGATAATCACCCCAAACATGAAATATTTATTTATGGTCATTCTCTGGGCGTTACAGATAGAGATATTTTGCGAAAACTTATATTGAATGAGAATGTTAATACGACCATTTACTATCATTCAAGAAAGTCGTATGCAGATCAGCTAAAGAATTTGATTAGAGTGATTGGACAGAATGAATTTATAGTACGTACAGGTGGAGAACATCCAAATATTAGATTTATACAAACGAAAACGGTTTGATTGGAGTAATTACAGAAAATAATTAGGAAGTGTGACACAAGGATATAAATCAATAAAGATACAAACCAACATGTTAACCTACCTTGTAACAGGCGGTGCCGGATTTATCGGTTCCAACTACATTCATTACATGTTTAAAAAGTACGACAAGGATATCCGCATTATCAATGTGGATGTCCTCACCTATGCAGGTAACCTTGAGAACCTAAAGGATGTAGAGGGCAGAGATAACTATACATTTGTTAAGGCTAATATCTGCGACAGAGAGGCTATTAACAAGATTTTCGAGGAGAACGACATCGACCGCGTGGTACATTTTGCCGCTGAGAGTCATGTTGACAGATCTATCGTTAATCCCGAGATCTTCGCAGAGACTAACGTTCTTGGTACAGCAATAATGCTGAATGCAGCCAAGAAGGCATGGGAGCTTCCCGATGGCTCTTATAAGGAAGGTATGAAGTTCCTTCATGTAAGTACAGATGAGGTTTACGGTTCACTTCCTGAGGATCCTGATGCATATTTCTACGAGACAACTCCTTACGATCCCCACAGCCCGTATTCAGCTAGTAAGGCAAGCTCAGATATGTTTGTTAAGGGGCTGTCGCATTTTTGTGCGTTTAATTTGAGTGGAATTACTATAGTTGAGAATCCGCTTTGGGGAGGCAATGACTGGATGTATTCAGCTACGGTTGATGATGGGACAACCGGAACGTTAAGTGCCAATCATTTTGTTTTTATAATGGAAAGAATTACAGATAATGGCTTTGATAGAGAGCCAAATTGGAATGGTGGCCTAGTAAAGTATTGTTCATTAGATCAACTTGAAAACTTTGATTTGGAAAACGAATGGGGAGTGAGCACTAGAAATGTTCGCTTCTTTGGCGGAGATGTGGATTAGTGATTGGAAAGGTAGAGATTGCTAGAGGAAATGAAAATTAATGATTTTTTTAGAATGTGCTTGAATCTACTATGATATATTATATATGGGGTGGTTGCAATTCAGTAATTGTTTTGTTAAACTATCAAATATGTGTTCAATTCGAATTATTTATAGATAGGAGGATGCGTTATGGCTAACTTTGGCAGAATACTTGGCGATAACATAGGCGAGTTGATGCGCAAAGAGGGCATAAAACCTATAACTATCGCTAATAAGTTAAATTGTTCAGAAAGAGATGTTTGGAGAATTATAGAAGGAAAGTTGTTGGTAATTCCAGAAATGTTAGATAAAATTGCTGAGATTTTAGGGACGACTCCTAATAACTTGCTTCAACTAGATTCTGAACTGTCTATTCCTAATTTGGAATGCATGGAAGGATTTTCAAATCCAGATAATCTAGACAGAATACTAGATTTAATTGATGAATATGTTGAATTAGTAGAATCATAAAGGTGAAGGCTGTACAAAAGTGCAGCCTTTTTTGGTATTGAAATATGGTATGGGATGAAATTGTGGCATGTATGCCGAAAATGATTACAAAGCTTAAGAAGGATTATGTAGTAAAGAACGATGTAATAAGGGATGATATTTTCGCTGTTCTAGAAAAACATTGCTCTGTTATATATTATCCATTAGTAAATGAGGATAATTGCGGGTTTCATGTAAAGCGAATGATGAATGGAAAATTGACAGATTTTGTTTATATCAATACTGCCAAACCACTTTCTAAGCAGGTTTTCACGGCTGCTCATGAGCTGGGACATGTATGGAATGTAGCTCAAAAGATAGCTAAGTATTTAAGAGATGATAGTATAGTTGGAATGGAAGAAGAAATAGTTAATCGTTTTGCAGCAGAGCTATTAATGCCTACTAATACTTTTGTTAATACATTTAATAAACATGTAGAACAAATTGAAGGCGATAAATCGAGAATAAGACTGGACGATTTTATCAAAGTTATGGTTTTGCAGATGAATGATTATATGGTTACGTATGAATCTGTAAGACGAAGGTTAGTCGAAGTTGGTATTATTAGCGAAAAAACAGCAGAAGTTCTTAAGAACGATCGAAAAGAAGTTGATGAATTGATAAAAGCTTTTTCAGATGACATTAATACGACTTTAGATACATGCACTAATAAAAAAACAATTCCTGGTCTAAGAGACTTGATTGAAGAAAAAACTGGTAAACCAGGTGTGAGTAAGTATGTAATTTTGAAGACTGTAAAAGACTTTGAAGTTGCTGATATTATTCCTTCGGATGATGTTATAGATTTGGAATCTGGAGGAAATGTGGATGTGTAAACGCGAAGCGGTTGTTGACACATGTTTTTTGGAGAAAATTTCTAATTCAGCATGTGATATAGATAATTTAAAGCGTGTAATTAACGAATACGAGATCATACCAGTTGTTCATCCATATATTGCTAAACATGAGTTGTCTCTTAAGGCAGCGTATGTAAATCTTTTGGATGAAGGCTATATTTTTAAAAAAGAATATTCTGATTTCATAAAGGATGAGAGTAGTAAAGTTCTTTATGAGGGATATTATAAGCTGTTGTATGAGGAGTTACGTAGGATGTTGGAAGCGGAACATAATTGTAAAGCAGAAAGAATGCTTCTATCATTTGATGGAATTGATATTTATGAACATCATAAGCAAGGAAGTAGTTTGGGAGATGTTCATATGATATTGATGGCTGCATACATGCATTTACCGATTATATTAACAGAAGATTCTGATATTGAAGCTTTGAGAGATATAGCAAATCGACATATATCTTTTCGGAATAATAAGCTGGAGATATATGACTCAATGGATGTAATTGTTCAAATTGCATCAAATCCGAATTGTGGTCTTAGTTGGAAGGATATGAAGCATGTTTTGGATGTTATGCAAGAGCGATCCCGCCGCGAAGAGATACATAAGATATGGAATAATAGAACATTGTATTTAGAAACTACACATAAGACAAAATAGAGTGTAACTGAAGATTTTGGTACTAATGACGAAATATAGATTTTGGAAAGAACTTGATAGACTAGTAGCTACTTTTCATACTTCAGATCTTTCCCTCACAGAAAAGTTAATAGAGTTTTCAGTTCTTTTGAAACATGCATATGATGATGACCTTAGTGTTGTTATTAAATGTGAGCTTGATCCACTACGCCTGGGGATGGTACATCATTTATTTGTTCCGACAGAGATGGGCAGGTTATATATGTTTTATACAAGCATGAAAGCTGCTAGAAACAGTAATAGTCCTGAAGATTATTGTGAAGCATCTGCTAAGGATATTCTAAATAATATTTTTAATAGAGAAGAAACGGCAGCAATAGCTTTTGATAACGGTAATGATTCAGTGGTGATTCCTATGGAATGTTTGCGAATGATTTTTTCCGGGGATATGCCAAGGCCAAATGAGTTTGTGCCTTCAAGACCTGGAGGGTGGAGACCATTTGAATAAAACTAATAAGAAATAGGTGAAAGTTTAAGCACTAACGGAGATATGAGCATAATCGGCTATAGACCCCAGGTTAAAAAGCAGTATGAAAGCTACCGCCCCGAGGTTAAGAAAGCAATGAGCAAATGCAGACCCGGACTTAGCGGCATCTGACCCATAGTATTCAGATCTGAAGAGCAGATACTCCAACGCTTCAAGACCCAAGAGGAACGTGACGGATTCTACAAAACCGTAATCCTCAGAGAAAAGTGTAACATTCTATGAAAAGCTCGGCTTTTCAGTAACCTTTCGAAAAGACAGGCCAACTGACACCATTATTCTTATGGAAGGCTACGGAATGCAGATAGAGATGTTCATAGATACAAGTCATCCAGCCAAAGCAAATGATCCTGAAAATTTAGGCCTGCGCCATTTTGCATTAAAAACACTAAATATCGAAGAAACCATTTCAGCTTTAGCAGAAAAAGGTATTCAGTGTGGAGATGTAGGAAAAGACTGGACTGGTATCAGGTACTGCTATATGAAGAATCCGGACGGGCTGCCAATAGAGCTACATGAATAATGGGTCCATTAGATTTATTGGCGGAAAAATTTAATGTAAATTTTATTGTATTGTTAATGCTATAAAAATATAATCATAATAAGAATTAGTAAACCCAGAGCGATCTGGCGACACAAAGCTATAGGGACTCTATGAGTCAGCCAGCTGCAACCTTTAAACACTGCAACAATGCGGTGTTTTTTCTTTACAGAGTTATTCTGAGAAAGAGATGCCTATGAAAATGATTATTAGGAAAACAATTATGACACTTGCAATAGTAACAGTAATGATTGCTGGAGGACATGCTGACACAATATCGGTCATTGCTGCGAACGGAGATACTGTGGTCTATATTACAAAGACGGGAGACTGCTATCATAAGGATGGATGTTCAAGTCTTAGCCACAGTAAAATTCAAACGACTCTTAAGGATGCCGTAGATAATGGGTATCGACCTTGTAAAAGGTGTAAGCCGCCAATATTTGATAATTGATGAAACTTATTATAATTTTTAGGTTAAAATGGATTTAAATTGCGTATCTGCATCTTGTTAGTTACTTTGGGGAACGCATTTTCTGTTGGTATGTTGTTTTTGTGATATAATTTTTATTGATTATTACTGAATAAAAGTCCCATTTTGTATATTGTGATGAGGTACACAAATGAAAAGCATAGTGATTGGTGATATGACTGTAAAGGTTGCTGATAGTAAATGGAGTTCATCGCGAATTATCAGTGACAGAGATAGAGAGATGGACAAAAGAGCAAAAGCAGCGGTAAAGGCAGCTATTCAGAAGGCGAAAATATGTAAAAAACCTATAGCAGGTTATGATTTGGAAACAAAAAAAGCTTTTGTAGAGAATCCTGACGGGACAAAGACATATGTTGACTAAAAAACCAATGATTTTAGTATTTGCTGGTCCCAATGGGTCTGGCAAAAGTACAATTACTCCTTATTTTGATATAGTTGGTGAATACACAAATGCTGATGATGTTGTAGCATCTACAGGTGGAGATCCATTTGAAGCAGCAAAAGCTGTGGATGAGAGAAGGTATGCATCGATAGATGATAAGAGAGACTTTACGTTTGAGACGGTTCTATCATCACAATACAAACTAGACATACTTAAAAAAGCGAAAAACGAAGGTTATTTTATCAAATGTGTTTTTGTACTTACTGTAGATCCATATATTAATGTAGCAAGAGTTGAAAGTCGTGTAGCTCAAGGTGGACATGGAGTTGATAAAGAAAAGATAATTTCGCGCTATGATAAATCTCTTTCGAATATAAAAGAGATGTTAAAGATATGTGATATTTTGCATGTTTATGATAATACGATAGAACCTGTAAGGATTATTCGTAAACATAAAGATGATATTTCTATTTTTCCGAATGAGTTGTGGAGCGAAGAACGCATAATTGCTTTAATGGGATAGTGTTTTAAGTGTGAAAGAGACATGAAGACTTTTCTAGTAGATCATTTTGATACGATTATTACCGTATTTGTTACAATAATGGGATTTGTAATAACATACATTATGACATCGATAAATTTTCATAATGAGATCCAAAAAGATAAGATGGCGTTAGTAGCTCAAGAAATACAAACGTTACCTTATGATATATGTCAGTTAATGGATGACATGATTAAAAATACAAGAACAATGAATGAGGACTTTAATAAAGAGTATAGTGCAATTCTATCAAGAGTTCTTGCTTATGGTAGTAATGATGCAATAAAAATTGCAATAAAAATGCAGCGTATGTCATATGAATATGAATCCCAAAATGTTAAAGAACGGAATTATCTCCCTATACTTGCTTCTTTTTCGCTGTTGATTACGCAACTGAAGTATGATATGACCTATGAAATTGTAAGTCCTGAAAGTTGGTGTAAACTACGTTTGAAAGATTATAATTCTGCCCTTCAGGCTGATTTTAAAAAGCAAGTAAATAGTCTTGTTGAAGAGGTTGGCTTATCTGTCTCGTTCAGAGTTTAATGGTAATTGGTATTATTAAGGGATAATCTTGGTGGTGTGACTAAAAAATGAATAATAGAAAATAGGATAATCAAACTTTTTGAGGGTTTGCCAAAGTTTTTGAGGGTCTGACTTCACTACCCTTAAAATCATATCCCCTGCGAGAGGAATTGTTTATCACCAACCCGGCATCGTCTGACACCACTTCCGGGATACTTTTTGTCAGCTCCCTATCAGTATCGGTAAGACCATACTCTATGAAATATAAATAATGATCAACATTATCGACTCCCACATGTCGCGCACTATCAGCCTGAAGATAATAATCATTCAAATACCAGGTGCTCTGGAAAACAGTAATGAAAACAGCTGATGCCATCAGTGCTGCTTTCACAGATCTATTTAAGTTCCCATTAATCGACATCAAATAAGCGAACAAAACAACAATAGGATAGGCCGCTTTCGGTACATGCTTATCTTCAGATATCAAAACTGAAAAAGTAATGACAAGTATTATAGCGACCAGTGCAACAACAATTCCAAGGGGCATCTCATTTGGCCCATGTAAATAGGGTTCGCTGCCACCTTTTGAATACCCAAACCAGGATATAAGCTGTGAGAAAAATGCGCCCTGATTCTGTATAGTAGTAATCCCGCCTGAAGTAGCGCTCATTGGAACAGAAACATAATAATCAATGAAAGGAACCAGGAATCCGGCATTTATAAAAATAGTAAGCAGAGCTGATTTCAACAGAACAAAAATAGTAGTCTTATTAAAGGTTTTCTTAAAATAAACAAGAATAAATATACCAAAGAAAATAGAAATCATCAGTGTGCTTAAGACATGGGTTTCTATTAAGCCTGTAAAACCTGTGACAAGATATACAGGGATAAGCTTATTTTTATTATCTACTAGAAGCTCAAAAGCAGCGAGAATAATAAGCGGAATAAATCGCATTGCGCAGAATTCTTGCTGATCCTGGCAAAGCACTTATATGAAATAGTGGCGGTCGCCAGCGTGATAATAAAAATGAAGATCTTATATGCTTCGCTCAAAGGAAAACCGATTATATACAATATCGCGGGGATATATAGCAGAATACCACCATAGCACATACCGGTGGCATAACCGTAATTATTGACCCATAGAGACTCCAGACGAACTGGGAATTGCATGCATTTTAAACCATCAGCGATTGAAGCGATTCGCATCAGATGGAATGAAATATTGTGCCCAAGAACAAGATCATACTTGAAAAACGGAAAACACACTACAATAGAAGTTGTGAGGATAGACAAAATTACTAATCGGCGCTCTTTGTCAATCGAACTCCAAAAAACTGAGAATTTAAATAAAAAGAAATTCAGAATAAGATAAATGAAAAGCAGATAATGTCGTAATTGCTGATATGAAAAAGGCGTAAAGATCATGCATAGGAGGAATGTTGAAAATTAATTATATTTATATTCTTAACAGGATTTCAATAATATGGTTTGGCGTTATAATCATTACGGTAGTATTTGTTTAGCGGTAATTATTTTATTGGTGTGAGGAAAATAATGTATAAGATAAAAAGTGTAGAATTTCATAAGCATCCTATATTGAAAGACTTAAAGTTGGATTTTTGTGATTTATCTGGAAATCCGGTGGATACAGTTATTATTGCAGGCGAGAATGGAGTAGGTAAGAGCACGGTCTTAGATGCATTGTATAAGGCGGTAGGATTTAGTTCATATTGTGAACTAAAGATGATTGTAGACAAAGATGGGGATGAAATAGTTTTACAATATTATAAAATGGATGATGCTATTTATATTAGGGACCAAAAGGGTATTTCAACTTTTCAGGGTGCTCCGAAAGTTCTGAACATATATCCATTTAGAGCTATTTTTTCTGATGTAGATATAAATTTCAATGGTGGAAATATACAAACTATTACAAGTTCAGAGCTAGATAAAAATGAAGAAAATCGTAGATCAACAAATAATCTACCTAAAGAGATTAAACAGTTAATTGTAGATATTCAAAGTATTGATGATGCAGAAACGGCGGAGAGTTATAGAAGGGCTATAGAGACAGGAGAAAAAACAATAGACCGCATTATTCCTGGAGAAAGGATGAATAGGTTTACGAATGCATTTAACAAGATGTTTGATAAGCTTACTTATTGCAGGGTAGAAAACAGGAATAATAGCAAAGCAATAGTATTTGCTAAAGGAAAAGATGAAATTGCAATAGATTATTTGAGTTCAGGTGAAAAGCAAATAGTATACAGAGGTTGCTTTTTGCTGAAGGATATAAATGCAATTAGTGGAGCATTTGTTTTTATTGACGAACCGGAAATTAGTCTACATCCAGAGTGGCAGAAAAAAATATTAGATTATTACAAAAATATTTTCACAGATAATGATGGTATACAGACATCACAAATTTTTATTGTTACTCATTCTCCATTTATTATTCATAACAAAACCAGAAAAAAGGATAAAGTGATAGTTTTGAAAAGAGATGAGGACGGTAATATTGTGGTTAATGATAAACCAGAATATTATGAATGCAATTCATTAAGTCCTATACAAGATGCTTTCAATATTGACGATTTTGATGCAGATACGGGTAAGTCTGTGATTTATGTAGAGGGAAGGACAGATGAAAAATATTTTAAAAAGGCATTGGAAATATTTGGATTCAATCCAGAAGAATTAAATATAGAGTTTCAGTGGATAGGACATCTTACGAAGAAGGATAAAGAAGAGTTTACTGGTGCTGAAAGCCTAAATTATGGTATTAAATTCATGAAAGGGAGAAATCTAGATAAGCCACAATTTTTTTTGTTTGATTGTGATACAAAGCGGCAGGAGCATGATGAGGGGAATATTATAATAATGGTTATGCCATACTATAGTGATCATAAGATTATGAATAAAGGAATAGAAAATGCATTAGAGTTAGATAATATCTCCTTGTTAGACAATTTTTACGAGACACATACATATCAAAAGGATTATGGACAAATTGAAACAAAAAAAGATTTTTTAAAAATGAAATTTTGTGATTATATATGCAATATGGATTGTGAAACTCAAAAAAGAGTTTTGATAAATCTTAAGCCAATTATTGAAAAAATTGTTGAGAGGGTAAATAAGGCTAAGTGATTTTTATATCCATGGGATGGCATGACAGTTATTAAAAATAACAATAGAAAGTAAAAGATAGGATGGCTTGTTAAAAGATAGAGAAATACGAAATAGGTATTATATAAGAGAGGTTATTTGCTGTTAATTACACTAAGATACATATGAGAGATATAGAGTTAGTGATAAATAAAAAACATGGAAAACTATTAACATGATAATAAAAAAATGAGTAATTATGATCAAGAAAAATGAAAGACAACGAGATATATTAAGAATAATTGAGAGCTTGGACATCACGCCATCAATGTACAAGAATGCTGATGAAAAATATCATGCTTTGGCAAAATATCTGTCACATCATACAGATGTATGTCTTGTTTGGTTGTAGTTTTCATTTCAAGAGCAAGCTGGTTGACGTAGCGGTTAACTGTTGATTCGGAAACGGTACCTGCTTTTATGCTTCCATTATCCTGAAGCTGTCTGTGTATTGATGCTGCGGACATGCGGGGGTAGTTGGTTTTGAGATATCTGATCTGCTCCTGAAGATCTGTATCCAGCTTTCGGGGCAGACCCTGATCCACACGGCCTGCAGGAATGAGAGCATCAAAACCTCCTTTCTTGTAGTTGCGGTACCAGCGTTCAATGGTCTGTGGCGCGACATGTTTAAAAGATGTAAAGAACCAGGATTCAGCGGTTTTGATGGGATAGGAAAAATCATTGATTATCAGACACCATTGAAGGATAAACAGATTAGTAAAGCTGGAAAAATAGATTTGCTTTCTGTAAATGAAGATATTATGTATATTCTCGAATTGAAAAAACCAGATAATAGAGAAACCATGCTTAGATGTATTCTTGAGTGCTATACATACTATAAAATAGTAGATCAAAATAATCTGAAGAAAAGCTTTAATTGTGGTGATGTAAAGGAAATAAAAGCAGCCCCATTAGTATATTTCAAAGGTGCTCAATATAATGAAATGCAACAGACTAGAACTAACATGAAGATGCTTATGAAAACGTTGTTGGGAATAGATAATCCATTTTATTACGATATTTCGTATGTAAAAATGATGAATAATATCAGGTATTTTTCTTGTACAAAAGTGCCACAAATCCAGTATTCATCTAGGATCAAAGTACTTTTATGGTATAATAGAAGAATCAAAGTTGGGGATGGGGACAGCCTATATGATGACTTCTATTACTGAAAGAAAAAGAGAACAGCTGTCAGAGGTAAAACCTACAGTTACAAAGAGGATGCAATCCGCAAGGCTCATCATCTGTTTGAGATAACAATGAAACAGCGTGAGCTCTATGAACTCATGGGGGTGATGTACCAGCATGAATAACCATTGGTATAAAATGACGGGACTTCAAGTAATAATCATGAAATTAGTGATACGGGGAGACAAAAGGAAAGCATGTCAAAAGCAAAACTGATCTATTTAAATACTGGAAATATTGATAGAGGACTTAACGATCTCGAATTCAATTTTGATCGAGAATTTATCGTAAGTTACGACAAAGAGACTGGGCACCTCAGTATAAAGAAGAATGTTGTAGATGAACAATCGCTTGAATCAAAAGTATACGGTAAAAATATTCTTGGTATAAATATGATTATTGGAAATAACGGTTCAGGAAAGTCAACATTATTTAGGCTATTGGGGCAGACTCAGCAAAACAGGATAAGAGAGTTTAGTCCTTTGGTTTCTGAGCAAAAAGGCGGAGAAAAAACAGTAAAAATTTTTTGGTTTGCTGTATACCATATTATAGATGATGTATTTGCAATGGAGGGATATTGGCCAAAAAAACTGGATTTTATGAGGGAAGATTTGCCTAGTAAAGTCAAATATACTTATTCTTTATGTTTCAGATACGATTACGATAATAATATAGCTAAGTTTACTAATTTATTGCAGTATTATCATTCCTCTGGCAATAATATACAACGACCAAATGACGAATTGTTTTTTTGCTTATACAGGAACAATATTAGGCTCCCGTGGTATAGTGGGAACAGCTATATTACAGATGAGGATAGTGGTGCAGATCGAACGTTTGAAAGGATACCTGTAGAAACAATTAACTATTCTGGAATTATTAAATTTATTTCAAAATCATATGTTGATGATGACTTCAAAAAGCTGATGGAGACTAAACCAGGTGGTAAAATTGAGATAAAGTTATTAAAGGTATTTCAGCCTAAAGCAATTAACATCTTTGATTATGGAGATGAGGATGACATTATTAAAACTATAAATGATAGTGAGAAAAACGAGGAATTAAATGCTGCAGAGAGAATATATGGCAAAGGCTTTCTTCTTGTGAACACTTTGGCGGCTGAAACTACAGAAGCATTCATAATGCAAAATAATGTGCCAAGAGAAGCAGCAAAATTAAACAATGTAGATGCATTTAGAATAGCATTTCTTGAAGAGATAGCATATATATTAGTGAACCAAAAGGAAAAACTTATAGATACTTATGATTTCAATGAAACATATGAAACTATTTCTTCTGATGATTATTATTCTGTTGAGAAACGCATCGTATATTTGCTGAAGTTTATAAAGAATGAGTCGAAAGCGATAGTAAACTTGAAGGATGGAATACCTAAAAGTGGAATCGATTATGAACTGTCTCAAAAAATAGTCGAAGATATCAAAAACATACCGGAACGCTACTTTGTCGGATGGGATCGAATAGAGATTCCTTATTCTGATATTACTGTTTCGTCAGTCGAAGCATTAGTAAACTTAATCGATAAGGACATAAAGGATAAGTATGAAATAATGCAAGAATCCTGCATTAAAATTATGTTTGATGGTATGAGTACTGGCGAAGCATATTTTCTAAATCTTTATGCGACTTTATGGAGTGGGGTATTGGGAGCAAAACAAAGATCTGGCGCCACATGTCTCCTTCTTTTGGACGAGCCAGATTTTGGTTTTCATCCTGAATGGAGTCGAAGACTTATAAAAAATCTGTGTTCATTTTTGACTTCAAAAGAAATGAGTCAGTACAATTATCAGATTTTAATTAGTACCCATTCACCTATAATGTTATCAGATGTTATGAAGGATAATGTCATATCTATGAAAAAGGAGAGTGGAAGAACCAGAGTGAAAATAGGAAGCGAGTATGGCTTCTTGAGTAATATAAATGACATTCTAGATAATGATTTTTTTGTGGATTCTTTGTTTGGAGAATTTGGTGAGAATTATGCAGACAATATCATTTCAGAAATATGTAAAATCGAGGATGATATTGATAAATTGTGCGAGCATCTGATGGAATATGATATAGATTGTGTTGATAGGAAGAAGATACTTGATGAAAAACGTTATGAAGTTATGAATGAGCTACGAAAAATATCAGAGAAGGTAAGCGTAATAGGAAGAGGCTTTATTAAGACCAGTTTACTGAAACGCCTTAACAGATTAAAAATAACCTTGGATTATATTATAGGGGAGAAAATCGATGATACATCTAAAAATATCAAATATTGATGAGATCAATGATTGGTATACAGATGAGATAGTGAAAATAGTAAAGAAGAATGCGACTATTAGTATAATTCCGCATGATCATCCTTTTGTAATCAAACTGGATAATTGGCTAACTGATTATGATAATGTTAGGCAGTTAATATCAGTTCCGGTAGATATATTACGAGAACGCTATGATGTAATCGAAGAATATTGCAGAATTATCGAGCTTTTCACAGAAGGAATGCTTTATGAACGTCGTATAAGAAGTATAAAATCTAACCGTAATAATAAAGCTAAATATTTAGAAAAACGAACGGAATATATTGAGGATCATATAAGTGAACTGCTAATAATATATGAGAAGCTGAATACTGTGAAGCAAGAAGCAAAAATTTCGGATGCTAAACAGTCATGGAAAAATTTTGAAAACATGTTAAAAGATGCAAAGAAATATATTGATTATAGCAAATTATTTATTGAAAATCATATTAGTTGGGCTTGGCTCGATAAGGACTCATATTTAAAAGGCGAATTGGTATCTCGCCTTAACATCAAGGTTTGCCCTTATTGTAACAGACAGTATATCCAATCAATAACAAAATATGGCAATAAGAAATACCTTGGTGATATTGACCATATTCAGCCTAAAAGTGACTTTCCTCTCTTTGCACTTTCTTTTTACAACCTTATTCCAGCATGTAAACCATGTAACCAGTTATTCAAAAGAGATAAGAAATTGAAAATTCTAAATCCATATCTGGAAGGATTTGATGATGCTGCTATATTGGAATTGAGATATGCATCCGTTAAAGAACTAATAGGTGAGAAACCTGTAAGTGATTTAAGATGGACTTTAAGCGGTCCCCAGAGAGCTCTTTCGGAGGAACAGAAGAATCTGATAAAGAATAACATAGAATTATTTGGGCTTAATGAGGTGTATAAGTCAGATGTTGATGAGTTTCAGTATGTTCAAAAGAAGAAATACTTGTTGGAAAGCAGGTCGCTTCATTTATCAGTGAAAAAAATAATGGCAAAGCTTGTTCACTGGTACTTGGGGGATAAAATGTATTATGGTGTTAGCCTTGATAGTGATATGTTCCAAAATGAAATCTTATCCAAAGCGATATATGACATTGTGAAATATAATTGAAGATACTAACAACCATGAATTTTGCAAATTTTATACTAAAAAGTCCTGTATCAAACTTCACGTTCCAATAACGGCTTGCGTGGGCGACCACGTCGTTTTGCGAGCTTTCTCTTAGACGTGTAGTCCGGACTGCAGCCATCAGGCATTGCTACATCAAATGCTTTCTGAATGTCAAGCAGAACTTTACATCGTAAGGTAAGGTCTTTTTTATATTGGTATATTAAATTGTCTAAAAACGGATATTCTAATAGCTCCAACACATATACAACGTAATAATTTATATATACCAACAATAAGAACAGGACTATGGGATCAGGGGCAAGCCGTTCTACTATAATGACCAGAAGGCAACTGATGACAAGACGAGATTCAATGGAATGCTTGATCGTCTTGAATACAACCTGGTAAATGGAACTCCTGATCCTGCTGATGAAAAGCTCTATCAGAAGTACTTTACAATAAACGAGACACCTGTCAGAGGTAAAACCTACAGCTACAAAGAAGATGCAATCCGCAAGGCAGAGAAGAACTTCGGATACTTTGCTCTTATGTCCAACGGAATCAAGGATCCCGTGGAAGCCCTGCGCATATACTGCCTTAAGGATCTTATTGAGAAATCCTTTGGCAACCTCAAGGAACGACTTTCGATGCGACGCATGTCCGTTGCATCAGAAGAAAACTTTGAAGGCAAGCAGTTTGTACAGTTTGTAGCCCTTCAGATAGTGTCTTATATCAAAAAACAGATGGATGAAAATGGCTTATTCACTAACTACAAAATACAGTCATTACTTGATGAGCTGGATACCATTGAGTACTGCCAGCAGCCTGGCAAGGCGCATCATCTGTCTGAGATAACAATGAAACAGCGTGAGCTCTATGAGCTCATGGGGGTTGATGTCCCGGCATGATCAAACCTTGGTATAAAATGACGGGACTTTGGGCTTGAAGATGGCGTACACATTGCACCAGGAGCTGTGGTTAAAGGAATGAACAGAATAACAAGATGTATGAAAGTTGAATCAGGCACAGTGGTTGAGAGAGGAGTGACTTAACTATGGCATTATTACCACAAAATTATGTTACTGCGGTTGTTTCTATTGGGAGAAGAAATCCATTAAACAAAAATGATCTTAGATGGTTTGGGACAGGATTTTTTGTACTAAGACCTGAGAATGGTTCTGAGGACAGAGATGCTGAGGAGAGAGAATATACACTATACTTAGTCACGAATAAGCATGTTTTAGAAGGCGAGAATACAATTGTAATAAGACTAAAGCGGAAAGATACAGATGAATTAGTGATAATAGATTTGCCACTTTTAATAGATAATAAAGCATGTTTTTCAAATCATATTGATCCAAATGTTGATATTGCAGCAGTTTTTATCAATCCTGAGATTGTACAAAAAAACAACTTGAATTTTTACGGCTATGTTCTGGACACGAATGTCATGGAATCTGATGAATATATCAAATATGTTGGCTATGAAGGTGGCTCCGTATTTATGATAGGATTTCCGATTCCGCAGATGACGGTTGGAAAGTATTCAAATACGCCTATTTGTAGAGGCGGATGCATAGCACGGATGGATCCAGATTTGATGAAGGATGAAAAGAAGTTTTTAGTAGATATTCACAATTATCCGGGTAATTCAGGAAGTCCGATTATCGCCAGACCAGAAATAGGATCACTTAAGGGAACAGAAGCACTTAACAGAGCAGTATTGGTGGGGATTGTTAATTCGTATATTCCATATCGTGAGAGATTAATAAACGAACAGACAAAAGAGGCAGTAGAAATCAGAAGTGAGAATAGTGGCTTGGCATTTGCGAATCCGGCAGAATATATCAAGGAAACAGTAGAACTTGAAAGAAAGCGGATTGACATTGATTGATAATGACGTGGAAGCGTAGAAAGTATGAATGAGGTTTATCATGGCAAATGCGGAAAACAACGATTTTTGCGGAGCAGAAGAAGCTGTAAAACTTCTTAAAGAATATGGACTTAAGGATCGTGCTGATTATGAGTACAAGAAAGCAGTTCCTTTACCGCCGCTAGATATGAAAAAAAGGGAATGAAATATGGAGTGACCTTCTTGGTGAGCCTTGGCGTGAGATGAAACGGCAGCTTGAAGGAAGAGATAATAATTCCAATTGCATCATAGAATTTCTCTCCTAAGTTACTTAGTAAATATAACAAAACTGCAGAACTAAGGCTAATCACGGGAGATTAGGGCATGGGCAAAATGCCTAATAATAGGAATTACTCAGAGGCGGAATAAGACGTCCTATGTTACCTAAAGTCCCGTCATTTTATCATTATGATGTTGATTGTATTAATAGGGGACTTGAGGAAGAATATGTTAAGGTAGAGAAATGGTTTGAAGGTGTGATGCGTGCTATGCAGGATAAAATGCTTGAAATAATCGCTGATAAAGGTATATCCATAGAGTGTAATCCCTCATCAAATGTGCTAATAGGACCGTTTAATGAATACTGTGAGCACCCTATAACTAGATTTAACAACTATATATTGGAGGATAATGAAAATAATCCTGAAGTAAAGGTATCAATAAATACAGATGATTTAGGCGTTTTTGACACATCTCTTGAAAATGAATATGCGCTTATGTATGAAGCTATCTATGAGATGCGAAAGGATCAGGGGAAAAAATCTCGTGCAAGAGTATATGAGTATTTAAAGTATATTAAGGATATGGGATACGAGATTTCATTTAAATAATGGATAGAACGTTGTAATAATATTTGAACATATCTGAAGCTTAAGTGAGAAGAATAAAGGAAAGTATTATGGGGGAATAGATGAATCTCGGCGCCACCCTTGACACAACTGATAATAACTGCTCCACTTTCCACACCGACGGTGAGGAACTCAAGAACAATCAGACTCTAAGAACATCCAGCAGCATCCGCTACCGGAGAAATCAAGACATTACATACCCGCAATAATATGATTTCATAATTCCTGCATGGGCGGAAACCGCCCATGCAGGAATTGCTTCAATATGCCATATGTTCGAACAAATTAACTTGAAGGCAACTGACTACACTACTAATACTCAAAATTGCCCTGAATCATTACCTATGCTATAATCCCATCTTTGACACCTAAAAAGCCGCAATCCCAGTATACATCTAGGATTCCGGCTTTATTTTTGCCTCGTGAAAAGCGTAATGCTGCGTAAACTTGTTAGAAAAGGAAGCCTTGCCTTCGGCAAGCCTCTGAATCTACGGTGCAGCCGGGCATCTATGCCAGGCCTAAGTTCATATCCGCTTGATTACCTTTTTATCATGAGCCATATATCTGTCAAGGCTGCGAAGCACCGCTGCGCGGCTACGGCCTTGACAGATATATGACTCATGAGGACTGTTTGACAAGCGGATATGAACTAAGGGTGTCCGACTAGCGGACCATTTGTCATAACCCTTTAGTTCTTCTGATTATTCCTGCCATTGACTTAGGAGTTATCAGTTCATAGTCAGTCCTGAATCCTGCATTTTCGTGTAGAGAGTCGGTCAGCTGTGTTCTTGTATAGCTTGGTATATATCCGTGTTCTCCGACTTTTCTCATATCCATTTCTCTTAGAGTTTTTATTATCTCTTCACAGGTATATTTATCACCGAGTTTCTTTTCAAGTATCCTATAGATCATAAGCGCTATGAAGCAGGTTAGGAAGTGAGCTTCGATCCTGTCATCACGCTGCAGATATACAGGCCTTGCTTCGAACTCAGATTTCATTATTCTGAAGGATTCTTCGATTTCCCATCTGTCATGGTTTATCTTTGCTATATCGGCAGGATCGTCATCTAGGTTGGTGCATACTGCATAGAACCCGTCATACCTTGCTTCATCAGCAATGGCTGCTTCATCAAGTTCATAAATGGCCCTGTTTGCAATCTCTCCATCGTTTGTAAATGGAGTTTTCTTTATGAATCTCTTTGCATCATTCTGTGAGCGTTTGTCAGCTGATGATGGCTTTTTGATGAGCTTTTTTGCTCTTTCTATCTGGCGGCTTCTTACAGTCTGCTGGTATTCTTTGTACTTAAGAGAGTAGGTGACAATAATGGTCTGGTCGAAGGTGATGTCACGTTCTTCGTCATAGCCCTCAATCAGTTTCTGTTTATAGAAAATCTTTTTTCTGTTTTCCGGAGTGTCCTCAAGCTCAGATATATCATGTTTTTTCTTACTACCTTCAAGCTCCCAGCCTGTTGGGGCGAGACACCAGTCCTTCAGATTTGCTTTAAGTTTTTTTATTGACTGGGTAGTTATGAAGTTTCTTTCGCCATAATTGTTGAATTTCCTGTTTGCATCAGAAGAAAGCCCTGCATCGGTACATACGATAAACTTTGATAACTCAAAGTCACGCATTATCTGTAGCTCAAGAGGCTTTAAGGATAACTGTTCATTCTGATTTCCTGGATTGATGCAAAACGCGAGAGGTATCCCTGACTTATCCATGAACAATCCCATCTGTACTATGGGATTGGGACGGTGTTCTTTGCTGGGACCGTACTGCTTCAATCCACCTTCATGCTCCATTTCAAAGAAGTAGTTCGTGCAGTCATAGAAGAGGACACCGGTCTTTCTTTTCACAAGTTTCTTAGAACGTTTGTAAAGCTCTGCCTGTATCATGTCTGAGTTTTCAGAAAGCGTGGTGAGGGCACGATAAACCTGGTGGAGGTCAAACTGAGGCTCCTCAATGAGTTTCTGAGACTGCTCATAGCAGGAAAGCTTTGATGAGGGGAAGAGTATTCTTCCATAAATAAGTCTTGAGAGTATGTTATCGAGATCATACTCGAAAGAATTCTCTTTCTTTATCTTCCTGCAGATGGAAGGCAGACCAAGCTGATAATATATCTGCTGCAGGAAGAGGTAACCGGCATTGAATGAGAGTCTTTTATCTTTATCGATTACTGCGCTGGTGTTGTAAGAAACAAGGACTTTATGATCTTTGGAGGCAGCCTCTTCACGCTTTCTTTTAATGTAATCAGCAGCCCATGCATCAGCATCAGAAACATGATATTTTTCGCATATTTCTGACGCACTTCCAAGATTTTCAATTATCTCTGTGCTCCTTTTTCCATTCCTTCTTACATCTTGTATCACATGGTAAGTGGGATTTGAGGATTTACCTTTCATTATGCGCATCTGTGATACCTCCACAACACTTAATAGTATGCTAATATTTTACCACTATATACGCATATACGCAATACACAACATTCAAATTTGTGCAAAAAATAAAGCCATCACTGGCTTCTGAGGATTTTGGGTGTCAAACTTCCGTGCCATATGTTCGAACAAATTAACTTGAAGGCAACTGACTACACTACTAATACTCAAAATTGCCCTGAATCATTACCTATGCTATAATAACTCCTTAATATGGCATGTCTATGTCGTGCCAAATAATCGGGAGAGCCACAACTTATGAGTAAAAATGTGCCCAGCACATCTAGAAAAAATAGCAAATACATATACAGATTTGTATGCCAGGTTATACTTACTGCAATAGCAGCAGGTATTTTCTTTGTCTTTTGGCGAAATTTTGCAGAAACGCATAATAATACCGGTTATCTTATGGGCCTAGGTAACTTGGGAATGGCGGTTGGAATATATCTGATTTTATATACAGTTATAGGTAAATGGCTTCATGCATTTACAATCGGAGTTGAACGTATAGCAAATATTATGGCTGGTCAGGCCCTTGCATTGTTCACTGTTGATGTTATAGAGATATTTGTATCTTGTGCTATTTCCGGACAGTTCAGATTCTTTTTTCAGTTTATTTTGCTATATGGAGAAACTTTTTTTATTCAGCTTGTGATTAATTGTATTCTAATATTCCCCATGGTGAATTTATATAGGAAGACATTCCCACCACTTAAAATTATAGAGATACATGGTGATTACCAGAATGATCTTGATAGTAAAATAAATGGTGTACACTATAAGTATAGCATTGCAGATAGTATATCTGATAAAGAGGATGAAAAGGTAATAAGGGACAGAATTGTGGGATTTGATGCTGTCTTGCTAAATGATCTTCCTGCACATAGAAAAAACAAACTCTTGAAAATTTGCTATGAACTTAATAAAAGAGTGTATTATGTTCCCAAGATATCAGATATTTTAGTTAAAAATTCCGAGGAACTTAACCTTATAGATGCACCACTATTTTTAAATAGAAATAATGGGATTACAGTTACTCAGCGTTTCCTTAAAAGATTGTTTGATATTCTTCTTAGCTTTATAGCACTCATAATATTCAGCCCAGTTTTTTTGATTACTGCTATAGCTATACATTTAGAGGATGGTGGACCAGTATTCTTTAAGCAGGAGAGAGTGACATATGGTGGCAGAAGGTTTATGATTCTCAAGTTCAGATCCATGATAGTGGATGCAGAAAAGGATGGAAGACCACATCCTGCGGGTGAAAAGGATGACAGAATCACTAAAATCGGAAAAGTCATCCGTGCCTGTAGAGTAGACGAATTGCCTCAGCTTATAAATATTTTAAAGGGCGACATGTCCATAGTAGGACCAAGACCTGAGAGATGGGAACATGTTGAAAAGTATTGTGAGGAGATTCCGGAATTCAACTATAGGCATAAGATGAAGGGTGGCCTTACAGGATATGCTCAGGTATATGGAAAGTACAATACCACAGCGCTTGATAAACTCAAATTGGATCTTCTGTATATAACAAATTATTCTTTGCTCTTAGATTTGCAGATAATATTTGAAACTGTGAAAATTCTTGTACAGAAAGAGAGTACAGAGGGATTTACAGAAGAAGCAAGCAAGAATATGCATGATGCTGATTTATAAAATAAGGTAAAGGACAAAAACTATGACAGACTTTAGTAACGATTCAAGATTTAAAGGAATACAGAAAATGGAAGGTAAATGCCTTCTCGCTTCACCCACAATGCATGGCGACGAAAAGAAATATATTGACGAGGCAATAGAAACAGGCTGGGTTACAACAGCAGGGTCTAACATCAATGAAGTAGAAAGGATGATCGCTGAATATGTTGGCGTGAAATATGCAGTTGCACTTTCTGCAGGCACAGCTGCGTTGCATTTAGCTACAAAACTTGCAGGTGAAAAGTTGTACGGTCAGGCAAAACCAGATACAGGTACATTGGCTGGACATAAGGTATTTTGTTCAGATGTAACATTTGATGCATCTATAAATCCTGTTGCGTATGAGGATGGCGAGGCTGTATTCATAGACACAGAGTACGAGACCTGGAACATGGATCCCGAAGCACTTGAAAAGGCTTTTGAGATTTATCCTGATGTTAAGTTGATTATATTAGCTCATCTGTATGGAACTCCTGGAAAAATGGAGGAGTTAAAGAAAATTGCAGATGAGCACGGTGCATTAATTGTTGAAGATGCCGCAGAGTCTCTTGGTGCAAAGTATAAGCTCAATGGCAACTGGGTAGAGACAGGATCACTTGGAAACTATAACTGCATCAGCTTTAATGGAAACAAAATTATAACCGGATCATCAGGTGGAATGTTCCTTACAGACAGTTTGGATGATGCGAACAAGGTTAGAAAATGGTCCACACAGAGTCGCGAGGATGCACCCTGGTATCAGCACGAGGAAATCGGTTATAACTATAGGATGAGCAATATCGTTGCGGGTATTGTAAGAGGACAGTTTGGATATCTGGAAAAGCATATTAGCCAGAAAAAAGCTATATATGAACGTTATAAAGAAGGTCTGAAGGATCTACCCGTATCTGTGAATCCATATGATGCGGAAAAATCTGAGCCTAACTTTTGGTTGTCATGTATTCTTGTTGATGAAGATGCTATGGCGCCGTTTGTACGTGGAGAGAAGGATCAGCTTTGGCAACATGAAAGTGGAAAGAGTAGCCCTGGTGAGATCCTGGCAGTGCTTAATACGTTTGGCGCTGAAGGGAGACCGATATGGAAGCCTATGCACTGTCAGCCTATCTACAGAAGCAATGCGTTTATTACGAAAACAGGAAACGGGAGAGCACGTAGTAATGCCTATATACAAGAGAGTGGTATGGTAGATTGCGGAGCGGATATCTTCCGTAGAGGTTTGTGCTTGCCGTCAGATAACAAGATGACAGCAGAACAGCAGGAGAAGGTGATTGAAATAATCCATAGATGCTTTCAGTGAATAGATGCATTACTATGGCGTACAAGTTATATTTTTACAGAAATATGGGACCTATTGAAATAAATAAGTTTTTATGCGTACACTAAGTTGTCTTGGGGTACGCATTTTATGTTAATATGACATATTTGTGATATAATTTTTGAAAAGTATTGATTAAAAGCTATATTTTTAATAGTAAAAATACGCAAAATCAGTTAGATACAAAGATAATGTCAGATTGAAGTAAGCGAATTTGTGATGAGACTTCTTGGGTTATTGTAAGTACTTACGAAAACTAAAGGATGGATTGAATATGGGTGGTGCAGTTTCTAATGTAGTATGCAGTGTTTTAGCTGCTATAATATATGATATTTGCAAGGTTTGTGTCGGTAAGATAAATGGGATAAATAATAGTCATAATAGAAAGTCTAGTGAAGAAATAGTTAAAGAAAAACTTGGTGATAATTATGAAATATTGTATATGTCAAGTGAATTCCACGATTTCTTGAAAACCCCATTTTTTAAAGATACAATAGAAAATTACATTATATATAAGATAACAGGAAATTGTAATAGTAATTTGGGGATGGTAAAAAGGAATAACAGTATAATTGTTGAAAAGGATATAATTGAATTTCTTTTAAGTAATTTATTTGATAACTATTATTCTGGTGCAGTAACAAGGCCAGAGTCGTCATTAGTGCGTACTTTTTTTGAGCATTATTTCAAGGTGGCTGCAGACTTTGTTGCCGCTAATATGAACGAAGAAAACAAATTAAATGTTTTTTTTATAAACAGAAGGATTGACTATGCCCAGGAACAAATTCTTCTGAGATTCGAAGAAACAGTTGAAACAATTAAGCGTACTATAAATTGTGAAATAATACCTGTGAACAAAAAATATGAGGATAATGTTAAAGAATATCATAGATTATTAAAAGCAAATCACTCACAAGCACATATATATCTTTTAGATACATTTGATTTTGCTGAGTTTTATGTACCGCCAATGCTGAGACTCATATCGCCTGGTCATGAGATAAAAAGCAACCTAAAGGTGCTCCGTCATGATTTATTATACATTCATGAAGAAGAAACTATTGGAGGAAAGGTATATTTTGATGATTGGAAACATATATTTGATGAAAATGGAATAGTTTATGTGACTGGTGGAGCGGGATATGGCAAGTCTTTGTTTTTGCAAAAATTGATTAATGATTTTTGCGAAATAAATATTCTGAACAGTTCGGAGTATTTAGTTATATATGGAGATCTTAAATCTTTTTATGTGGAAGGTGATCAACCAATTCCGGTAGTTAAATTTCTTCAAGATAGTATGGTTAAAGAAACGTTAGTTAGTGAGAAGAAGTTTTCTATTGATATGATAGAATATTATATTAAAATGGGAAGATGTCTTATTTTACTTGACGCATTAGATGAAGTTGAAAAACAAAAACGTGAAAAATTACATAAATTGATAATATCCTATTTTAAAAATCAAAATCCTAATAACAAAATATGCATAACATCTAGAAATAGAGGTTTTATTCCAGAGAAGGAAGTAGAAACATTTGATATTATGCCTTTAGACAGAAAACAAATTGAAACTTATGTAGATAACATAATCAATTTGGGGAGGTTTGATATTAAGGATAAAGAAACCTTTTTGCGGCAATCCAATGTTCTAGTTGAAAAAGGATTTCTTAATAGTTTTTTGGTTTTGTCTTTGTTGATAAATATTTATAAAGCAGAGAGAGAATTACCGGAAAACAAAATGGAATTATATCAGAAATGCTTTGATTATATTGCTTATAAGCGAGAAAAAGAGAAAACAAAGGCAAAATATAATTGGGATCTGATCTCTTGTATGATGAAAGACAATACATTTATGGAGTTGGCAAAAATGTGTTTCCCTAATAATAGTGCTATTGGGAAAAAAGAGATAGTTGATATGTTATGTGATACATATAGGGGCAAGTATATTTCAGAAGCAGAGACAGAGCGTGCGGCAGAAGATTTTCTGTCGTTTTGTTCCGATCGAACTGAATTATTTGTGCCTGCAGCGGGTGAGGATAGATTTAAATTTTTTCATAGATCTTTTTTCGAGTATTTTTATTCTCAATATATTTTTATGCGTTTAAGAAATGTGGAAGAAGTATATAATTCATTACAGCAATTTGATGTAGATTCAGAAGTTTATGAATTAACACTTGCAATGATGAAGCAAAAAGATGAACCAAGGTATCAGGAGTTAGTTGAGTATATTTTTGAAAGAGTGAATATTGAAGTAGAAGGTAAAGGGACAGATTTAAACGCGTTCAATATATTGACATTAGGTATGCAAACGATTGACGACAATATATATATGCATAAATATATTGAATTTTTAATATCTAATAAAGAAAAAATAGTAAAAAATATAGGGAAAATTCCAAATCAACATATTATATATAATGTAATATCTTCTAATAAAAATTATGCAAAACAAGTATACAGAAGTTATGAGAATATAGCTAAGTTTACAATAATTAAATATTTCTTAGAGCAATTTCCAGATGTGGAAAAAATGATTTGGAGAAAATGGTCATTGGATATTTCAGATGAAAAAAGAAAGCAATATATTAAACATAGGTTTTATACGGGATATGGAAATACTTTTTTTATGAATGTATATATCGAGAATGTAGATTATTCGAATATTATTCAAGAATTATCAAAGAAAAAACTAGAAAAATTAATGGGTCAAATTAAGGTTCACAATAAGACTAGAGAAAAGTGCCTGAGATTATTTGAGCAGTATACTATACTAGATGTCAAAAAACAGAGAGTTCTTCAAGAAATACTATTAAGTAATCCTACTAAAGGCTGATTATATCTGGTTTTATAAGATTAATGGTTTATTTGGTCAAGGAAATAAGTAGATGTGAGAAAATGGGGTGAAGGATACTAAATGAAAAGGATTGAAGAATTAAAGACAATAAAAGGTGATGCATATGATTACTATGCATATCCCAATGAGGATGATGATTTGTTTGAAAAAATCTTTCTTGTTGGAGAAATAGTTGATGAGATTAAACGGCCTTCTAAATGCTTTTTAATTGGGGAGAAGGGGGCTGGAAAGACGGCTTATTCTGTTTACATGTGCAAAAAAGAAAATCCGGAAATGAAATGCAGTATTTCAATGGTTAATGATTTGTTATATCGGAAGTTTTTAAACATGAAAAAGAATGGCATGTTGGATTTGTCGGAAATGAAGGATATATGGGTTAATCTATTATATCTAGTGATAGCAGAAAAGCTTTGTCAAGCTAGTGGGAGTGGATTTTTTTCTCAAATTCGGATGAAAAAGCTGAAAGAAGCTATAGATCAATTCTATAGTAATGCTTTCAAGCCAGAACTAGTGAATGCATTCGAATTTGTTCAGAATGCTTCAAATTCAATAAATGTTATGGCTTCCAAAGGGCTATTTTCGATAGGGGGTAGCTGTGGTGATGAAATTAAGCAGAAATACGAGGAGCAGAGTTATCAAATTAGTTTGTTAAAAATACAGAAAGGCTTTGAAGATGCATTTGAAGAGCTTAAAATAAATTTTTCTTACATACTATTTGTGGATGGAATAGATGGACGACCGTCGGAGATTGATAATAAAGATTACTTTGAATGTATAACTGGGCTTGTTGATTGTGTGCTGGAGATTAATAGAGGCGTCTTGGGAAAGAAGGGGATTAAAGTAATGCCTCTTATGAGACCAGACGTAATGTATAGAATTCCTATCCAGAATATGAATCAAAAGGTTAGAGATAACGCTGTTTTGTTAAATTGGGATACAAGTTATACAGGGTATGTAAGATCAAAGCTTTTTAAAATAGCCGATGACTATTTTTCAAAGCAACAAAAAACTTTTTTTGAATTAGGAGAGAATTGGAACTATTATTTTCCTTACAAAATAAATAAGAGTCATTCAGGAAGAAAATGGAAAGAGGAAGATGCTTTTGTGGAGTTTTTGAGATACTCTTCTTACAAACCTAGAGATATTCTGACCATGCTTAACGAAATGGTAAGAGCCTCATCTGGTGAACGGTTTGTGCATGATGACTTTGTAAAGATGTTGAATAATTATGAAGAATATTTGGAAGGTGAGCTGAAGGATTATTTACTGATATATATGAATGAAGGTGACTACGAAAACTTTAGAATATTGTTTGATTATTTTCACGGATGTAACAAGTTTAATTATGAGGAGTTTAAGTCTCGACATACAAAATATATACAATATTTAAGGAGTATAGGGCGAAATGTACCAACTGAATTAGATACACCTCAGAAGGCACTTCAGCTATTATATGATGCTAATTTGATTGGTTATTTTGAGGAAATAGAAACTCCTAATGGCAAAATTGAAACACGATATCACTGGTCATGTAAAGAACGTAGTTATGCAAATATACGACCGAGTATAAAGACTAATGAAAGGTATACTTTTCATATAGGGTATGCAAGAACGCTTGGCATTCGATAAAACATGATGAAGTTTACATGCTCCAAATTGAAACCTACTCCATTCTGTGCTACAATACACCGATGTGACATCAAGGCAATACGTCACACAAATAACAATAACAAAGTGGAGACAATAATATAAATGACGAGGTTTTTTGATATTCTATTCTCTCTATTGGCAATAATAGTGCTTCTTCCTTTTATGATTCCGATAATGATAGGATTAAAGCTTACCGGGGAACATGACATCTTCTACGGACAGGAGAGAATTGGCAAAGGTGGTAAGCCATTTAAGGTGTTAAAATTTGCTACAATGCTTAGAAATAGTCCAAATATGTCTGGCGGACTATATACAGAAAAGAATGATCCGAGGATACTTCCTATGGGACGCTTCTTAAGAAAGACAAAGATTAACGAACTGCCACAACTATTAAATATATTATCCGGAGATATGAGTATAATCGGATATAGACCTTTGGTTGAAAAGGAATTCAAAGAGTATAGTCCTGAAGTTAAGAAAGAACTTGCAAAATCAAGACCGGGATTATCTGGGATAGGATCAATAGTTTTTCGGAACGAAGAAGAAATTCTCCAGAACTTTAATAGTCATGAGGAAAAAGATAAGTTCTACTTTGATGTCATTATGCCATATAAAGGTAAGCTTGAAGCTTGGTATGTTAATCATAAAAATGTGTTTTTGTATTGGCTACTGTTAGTGATGACAATTGAGGCGGTTATTAAGGAACATACTGAGTGGGAAAAACTAAAAGATATTCCGGAACCACCAGAAGAAATAAAAAGATTTCTATGAAATCTTTTGTTTTTTATTTAGTACTATTAGTATGAGAGGATTTTTTTGATGGACGAATTGGTCTCAATCATCATGCCATCGTATAACACGGAACAATACATATCAGATTCTATCAAGTCTATACAGGCACAGATTTATGAAAATTGGGAACTGCTAATTGTAGATGATTGTTCTACAGATAATACAGTAGAAGTGATTAAGTCATTCAATGAACCTCGTATAAGACTGTTTTATAATGAAAAGAATTCAGGGGCAGCAATATCGAGGAATTATGCACTTAGGGAAGCGAGAGGGAAATGGATAGCATTTCTTGATTCGGATGATACATGGGGGCCTGAAAAACTACTAAAGCAGATAAAGTTTATGAAGGATAACAATTATTCATTCACGTTTACAGATTATAGAATCTGTTTGAATGGAGAATGGATGCCATATATTTGTACAGGTCCCAATGTCGTAAATAAAAGGAAAATGTATGATTACTGCTATTTTTCGACAATTACAGTTATGTATGATAGAGAAAAAATAGGACTTATTCAAATAGCTGATTTGAAAAAAAATAATGATTATGCTATGTGGCTGCAGGCAATTGAGAAGAGTAATGCGTATAGGTTACCTGAGTGCCTTTCTTTTTATATTAAGCATGATGGCTCAGTATCGAGTGGAAGTAAGGTTAAGCTAATAACATGGCATTACAAATTGTTCAGGGATGGACTGGGGATGAATGCAGTAATATCAGGAGCACTTACTGTTAATAATATAATTCATGGTTTTTTGAAAAAGATATATTATAAAGAAGCTGTAGAGAATTAAGGAGATAATTATAAATGGACCTTTATAACAAATTAGTAGCTAAAGAAGAATCAATTGCTCTTGTTGGTCTTGGTTATGTCGGAATGCCTATAGCGCACGCTTTTGCTAAGAAGGGGCTTAATGTTATAGGATTTGATCTTAATAAAGAAAAGATAGAGCTGTATAAATCCGGTGTGGATCCAACAAATGAAGTTGGTAATGATGAGATAAAGAGTACAAGGATTCATTTTACTGCAGATGAGGCGGAATTGAAAAATGCAAAATTTATTATTGTTGCTGTGCCAACACCAGTTAATACAGACCATACCCCAGATTTGACACCAGTTATCTGTGCTTCTGAGATTGTAGGAAGAAATCTTCTGAAAGAATCGATTGTTGTGTATGAGTCTACCGTTTATCCAGGATGCACAGAAGATGTTTGTATTCCGATTCTTGAAAGGGAGTCAGGATTAAAGTGTGGCGAGGAGTTTAAGGTTGGCTATTCGCCGGAGCGTATTAACCCAGGAGACAAAGTACATCGTTTAGAAAATATCTGTAAAATTGTATCAGGAATTGATAAAGAGTCACTCGATACCATAAAAGCTGTTTATGACATAGTAATTGAGGTTGGGACATATCCTGTTTCGAATCTTCGAACAGCAGAGGCGGTTAAGGTTGTTGAGAATAGTCAGCGAGATATAAACATCGCTTTTATGAATGAACTTGCAATGGTATTCGACCGCATGAGCATTGACACAAATGAAGTTGTGGATGGCATGAATACCAAATGGAATGCTCTTGGTTTCAGACCAGGATTGGTAGGAGGTCATTGTATAGGCGTTGACCCATATTACTTCACTTATGAGGCGGAAAAACTTGGATATCATAGCCAGATTATTCTTAATGGTCGTATTGTGAATGATCATATGGGGGCATATGTTGCTGATGCTGCTATTAGAAAGATGATTAAGGCTGGCCAGGCACCGAAGAAAAGCAATGTGGTAATTCTTGGATTAACCTTTAAAGAGAATTGTCCTGATACAAGAAACAGTAAGGTTAATGATATTATAAACGAACTGAAAAGATTCAGAATTAGACCTATTGTTGTGGATCCTTGGGCAAATGAGAAAGATGCGAAAAAAGAGTATGGAATAGATCTTACTAAACTCGATGATGTTCATGATGCTGACTGTGTGATAGTGGCTGTGGCTCATGATGAGTTTAAGGCTATGGGTTTAGATAAGATAAAATCCTTATTCAAGAACGGGCCTGACAGGGAAAAGGTTCTTATCGATGTGAAGGGATTGTATAAAGTTGAAGATTTGAAAGCTTCAGGAATGTTTTGGTGGAGGCTTTAATCAAAGAATCTTATGATTAACAACATGATAAAGCTGCTTTATCAGCACGAATCAGAAAAGGTAAATAATTGGAGTATCTGATAGTATGGATATAGCTAAAAAATTGAAGAAAATATCTGTAAAGCTTGAGATATGTAATGGCAGTGTTTTTAGGTATCCAATAGAAAAGCAGAAGGCATATATTGCTCATTTCCATGAACCTAAAAATGATATACAGAGAAGTTATTTTCAATACAGATGCCAGATGAAGTTTAATAAGTGGATTATTTCTTTTTTTATTAATCTCGCTTCATTTCCACTCCTACTATGGTATTTACATAAATCAAATGATAGCATTGATGACTCTATAGAAAATGCTCAGAGTGTATTTTTTGCAAATGGGATGATGGATACTATTATTCCCAATATGCTTCGGGAAAAAGCTGGAGTTATTGCGATAGTTAATAATAAAAAAGAAAATCTTACGAAAGAAGATAAGAAATAT
This sequence comes from Butyrivibrio sp. XPD2002, assembly GCF_000423945.1. GTDB lineage: Bacteria > Bacillota > Clostridia > Lachnospirales > Lachnospiraceae > Butyrivibrio. The sequence goes on from NZ_AUIY01000004.1 coordinate 179,400, forward strand.
ATTCGGGCTCTGTGGAGGCGGTATCCTTTTTCGTTTCAATTTATTGTGAAATGCGTACTGAAAATTCGTTATTACAGCTATGAAATCCAACGAATGCATCCAGAAAACATTATTACTTGTAACGAGTATTCTTTTACATCTTCTGTATTAACTAACTATTGTGAAGAAAAAGGTATAAAGCACATCAATGTTATGCATGGAGAGAAGTTATTTTACATGCGTGACAGTTTTTTTCGGTTTCATGAATGTTATGTGTGGGATGATTATTATCGCAAACTATTTCTTCAAATGAGAGCAGATCAGAGCCAGTTTAGGGTTGCAGTTCCTCCTTCGTTACAATTTCAGGATGATATGGTGGTTTCAAAAACGATAGATTATACGTACTATTTCGGATGTGAAGGTGGTGAAAGACTGAAAACTATTGTTAAAACTATGATGATGTTAAATAATCAGGGATTAAAAGTGGCGATACGACCACATCCTCGTTATTCTGATTTGAACGAGATTCGATCCTATGCTCCTGAACTAGAAATAGAAGATTGTAAGGCTATGGCAATTGAGCAATCGTTGAAGAGAACCCAGAATGCTATTTCTGTATATTCGACGGTTCTTAATCAGGCATATAACAACGGCATTGGAGTAGTGATAGACGATATTTCAGATAGAGTGAAATATGAGAAACTTGAAGAGAGGCAATACATAATGCTTAATAAGCCGCATAAGTTACTATCAGCTTTATTGGAGAAGAGATAATGAGAACGTTAATAAAAAAAATATACTCAAAAATCAATACAACTCGTTCATTGCGTGGAGTGAAGCATGGGGTAGGGGTAAAGTGTAATTTTCCCTGTCATTTTACAGCAAAGACTGAAATAGGAAATAACTGTCATTTTAATGGAATGAACATTTCTGGTAGTGGAAAGGTGGTTATCGGAAGTAATTTTCATTCCGGTAAAAATATTCGGATACTTACTACTTTTCACAATTTTGATCATGGGACTGCGATTCCTTATGATAAAACCACATATGACAGAGATGTCATTATCGAGGATAACGTTTGGCTAGGGGAGTCTGTGATGATTCTCGGAGGTGTAACAATTGGTGAAGGTGCCGTTATTCAAGCTGGAAGTGTTGTGTGTAAAGATGTTTCACCACTAGCAATTGCAGGTGGACACCCTGCAGTTCCTTTTAAATACAGGGATAAGAATCATTATTATCAATTAAAGGAACAAGGGAGCTTTATGTGAAAAAGATATAAATTATACTCCAGAGGAAAGCAGATGAGAGTTCTTATGACAATAACAGATATATACAAGAAAAAAATGGCTGGAATGAACAAGAAACAATATTGCTTTGGAATAAAGATCAATGACATTTTTGATAGTGTTTTTAAATTTTTAAATATGCAGACATATTTCTTCTTTCACATGTGTTTTCCGAAGGATATGAGAAGGGACTCAAACATACCTGAAGAAAAATGTGCTTAGAGGAGAAAAAAATTAAGGACTGGGGAACGGCTTCCAGTACTTTTTCAGATATAATCAAGGAATCAAGGGAAGAGTCAGATATTTTTATTATACGCTGAATACCGGCAGCATGCGTAAAACAATTTTAGAAACCAATACTGATGTATTACAAATTAATGGAATTGGGAAGCAGATTAAGCTTTTTGTTGATGTATGTGAAGAAGAGGGGGACTTACATAGTTACGCTCCATTGGATTATTGGCCTTGATAAGACGAATAATGCGGTTTTTGGGGATAAGCAGATGGAAAAGATTTCTTAATTGAAGCAGATAGGAAAGGGCATTCCGGTTACAGATATTAGTACGGGAATGAAGAGAAGGATTGAGGTATCTACATCATTAAGCAAATATTATATCTGTTTTTTGTAACGGGACGAGGATACCATATAATGAAGAACTAATTAATCTTGCGGAGATTGACTTTTGTGAGCAGTATCACTTGACTGATGAAAAAATAATTGTTGTGAAGGATCTACTTCTATAGATGTTATATATGAAATGAGACATATATAACATCTGTTTAATGACGAGTGTGTAGATGATAGCCAGGTTATTATTGCCGTTCCAGATAGTATGATATTTAAGAATGCCATGGTTATTGAAAACGTAATTTACAATACAGATTATTTCAGGATGAGAATGAACTTGTTTTAGAACATATTTATCAAAGATTGTGGCAAAAAATGCAATAAGAATGCATTTAGACCATATCCGATATATTTGGACATGAAGATAATAATGAAAATATTTGGTGAGTTTGAAGTTGAAGATGGGACAAAGATAAGTAAGGAGTCGATACTCAGAACAAGAAATGTTGTTTCTGTGTATTCAACTGTGTTGATGCAAGCAAAGGCGAATAAAGTTTACCCTTGATTGATGATGTAAGTAGGCATGAACAATTTAGGAAGCTTGAAGAATTAAAAATATGCATTGTTGCAGTTCAATACCAAGTTTCTTTCAAACCATTGTAGTTGATTGATGTGTTAGGAGAGTTATAATGAGTTTTGTGATTTCAAATAGAACGTTTTCTAAAGCGCAAAAAGAACATGATATATATTATAGATCAAAGGATAATTATTATAATTCTGGGGGGGTGTTAGCTTTTTGTGCCACCAACGCATATGGCGCAAGACTACAAAAGTTTGTTGAATGTATAGGAGAAATAGTAAAAAAGCCAGGCATAGCCAATAAGATTTCTGACAGGGATTTTTATTTGGTAGTGAAGTATTCTGTAAATGAAAATAAGTTGTATATACAAACAGATTTTATTGGAAGCCACACTTGTTACCTATACCAAGAAGATGGTTTTTTTTTCATCTCAAATAATCTTGTTGAAATGATAAAAGACATCCAATCTACAGGCAGAAAAGTTTATTTAGATGAGAGGGAAACAAGAAAGTTTGTATATGCTGGATACAATTACACAGAGAAAACAATATTTAAAAATATTACTATTGTACCTCCAGCAACTAATGTTGTGATAAGTATTACTGATGGAATGGTAAATTCTTTACAGTATGAAGATTACAGGTTTAAAGGAGAGATTAATAGCGAGGAAGAAGCTGCATCTAGACTTTATGGTGCAATAGACTTGGTCTTTGCTGATAATTATAGTAATAATACGAAGTACGGACTTGGAGTTAGCGGTGGGCTTGATTCACGTGTTGCTGGATATTTCGCTAATAAACACAATTATAAAATTGTTCCATACTTCTTAGGCAGAGAAAAGAATGCTCTAGGCATAAGAACTAATGATGCATGTAGAAGTATTGAGGTGGCAGATGCGCTTGGGATTGGTGATGTAGCGTTCATAAATAATACTGGATTCGAATATAAAAAGCGACTAATTGGCGATGCACTCCATGCACCAATAGGATCGCCAAATGTGGCGCAGAATATAGGGTATGATTGGAAGAACTTTGATGTTTTGATACATGGAATGATGGGGGGAGAGTTATTTGGTGGAATTTCGTTCCTTCAGAGAAAAGATCCTATGGATGCTCATGATATTGCTGCCATGTACCTCAACTCATTAAACTGTGTGCCTAAATCCACAGCAAAATATTCTATTCATGGTAAAATATTTAACCAATTGCCAGTAATTAAAGAGAGGTATCACTTTAATCAGCTTAATCAGATAATTACCGATGACATAAGTCAAGAATTAGAAGATGAAATAGAGAGAATTATCAAAAGGGATTTAGACAATGGTCTGTCTCAGACTAATGCATTGTTTAAGCTGTTTTTATATAAACAATCCAAGAATGTAATTACAGGCTACTACTCTACGATTGAGGGGACAGTACCATCATTGGGAGTATATTTTAACCCTGTAGTGCTAAGCGAAATGACTAATTGGTCAGATGATTTGTTTTATGAAAGAAAGGTGCAGAAGTCGTTGATTAACATGTGTGGCAGCATAAGTGAAGTACGAGATCAAACTATGAAATCAAGCATCTCAAATGGTTACCAGAATAGAAATAATTATTTTAATATAGCAGAGCGTGTTATTCGTGGCAGCGGAATGTATTATGATACTTATCCACTGACTTCTTTTGATGAAACTTTGAAGGAATTGGAAACCACGAAGACTGTCCAGCTTTTTAAAATTGATTACAGAACGATTATGCTGAGTAAATCAACAATCTCTGATTTGATTCTGAAGATAGCATGGCTTGAAAAAGAGCTTTCGCTAGAATACATTTAAGTGAAACGGCACTGATCTGTGTGGAAAAGGTTTTTATGAAAGTACTGATTTTTTCAAGTTATCTATATAATCAATCATGGCCGGAGTTTACAAAGAATAAAACCGGATATGGGAAAATACTTAATGATATAGTGAATGCATTGGGAGATTTAGAGGAAGTATATGCAATAAGCTATACAATTACATCAGGAAGAGGAGAAAATATTCTTTCACATACTTTTTGGGATTTATTAAAATGCGCTAGAATGTATGATTTTTTTGAAGGGATTAAGGCCTTTTTTAAATACAACCTTTCATTCAAGAATAGATTAAAGCATATTTATTATTACCTAAATAAGGGTTATGTGAGAAGAACTATAAAAACACTAAAGCCTGATGTGATTCATGTTCACGGAATTGGAACTGCGATAATACCGGTGATTGAGGTGTGTAAAGAAACGAAAGTACCATATGTTGTTTCACTCCATGGAATGATAAAGGAGGATGACGAGGCAACAATTTATGATAAGAAAGCGGAAGAAGAGCTTATTAAGAATTCATACGAGGAAAAAGTGCCTATTACAGTAGTAAGTACTGGCGTAAAGCAAAGACTTGAAAAAGCATATTTGGGGCATCCATCTGAGAATATTTCGGTGGTATTAAATGGAACAAGAGTTCCTAATGAAAAGCTCATGTATAATTCATGCACAAGCATTATAGACACACTTAATGATCCAGATATAAAAGTTATTACAGTGCTAGGTACTTTGTGTGAAAGAAAAAACCAGATACAGATTGTACGCACTTTTGCAAATGGGGGCATCAATCATAATTGCAAGGTGTTATTATGTGGACAGGATGCCTCAAATGGATATATTAGCAGAGAAATTACTAACGCTGGACTTCAAGATGTAATATATGTTATAGGGCACCAGTCACAGGAGAGTATTAAGGGGATTCTTGCACAGGCTCATTTAAATGTTGTAGTAAGTATAGATGAAGGGTATGGGCTATCAATTATTGAAGGCTTTGTGCAGGGTGTTCCGACTGTAACTTTTCCAGATCTTGATGCTGTTAACGATTTATTCAATGAAAATGCCATGGTATTAGCAAAGGGACGGGAAGATAGTGATTTGGCAGAAGCTATTAATATGGCGTTAGATAGAACGTGGGATAAAGATTGGATTATTGAATATGCAAAAAGGATCTCACTCGAGAAAATGGCTTTAGACTATCAAAGTGAGTATATTGAAATACTCAAAACGGGGGGGTATCCAAATCAAAGCAGAACTATTGACTATATTAAAATAATGAGACATTTTGGATACAAAGTCTTGTGCTATGTAGGGAATATCACTGATAATAAAAATCAGTTAAGTCTCGCAGAAGTGTTGAATGATATACAAGAAGAAAAGATAATAGCGGTTTTTGCTGGCGGAGAGGGAGATGGAAACAGACTTCGTAGGAAACTAGTAGACAATAATCTTTATAGTAAAGCTATACTGGCGGGTTTTTGTACAGAGATGGAATCAATATGGGAAAACGTTGACCTAAATGTTTTTATCAGCAAGAATGATGGTTTTGGTCTCGCAATTATTGAAGGATATAAATGTGGAATACCGTGTGTTATCAACAAAAATCTGGATGCTTTTTCTGATTTGTTTGATGAAAAATGTTGCGTTTCAACGTCATTAGTACCGGAAGAAATAGTAACAGCTATTGACTCAGGGCTTATCAGAATATGGGATAGAGATTTTATTAGGGAATACTCTAAAAAATTTTCGTTGGAAAACATGGCTTGTAATTATGTAAGCATCTTAAAAAATACATGCCAATATGCTAGTGGTGGTTAATGGATGGATACTAGGGTTAAGGTGTCAACAAAAGGAAATATGGTAGAGTGGTTTCTTCCATTCTTTCCACTATTTTTGCAGTATAAATTAGGGGTGTTATCTCTAGGTGTATTAGGGTTAACTGTTATAGCTTTTATTTATTTGAGCAAGCAAGGAATTAGATTATCCTTTCCGCGAAGGCTTTACGGCTTTGTGACTTTTTTTATATATGTCATTGTTAGAGATGTTGTAAGGATTATTGTGGGCATGGATTCGAGAACAACGCAGATTCATAGGATGATTGAATATATTATTATGATATTTCTTATGCTGATAATATCATATGTGCGAATAGATTCTGATAATCTTTATCAATGGTATAAGATAGCTGGTGCGTTGTATATTTTAGGAGCTGTGTATCATGCGGTTCTTATCTATCTTTTCCATCGAACAGTCACTTGGATAACAATTATACCTGGATACATACTGCGTGAAGATACAAAAAATTTTGGTAGACCCTTGTCTTTTTTTAGCGAACCGGCTGGAATTGTTTTGGGTCTAATCTTTTTACTTATTTTTTCATTACAGCGGAAAGATTATATATGGGCAATAATTACATCTGTGGGCATGTTCATTTCGACTTCCTCTGTTGCAGTAATTATTACCCTCGCAATGTGGACATTACTCGTTATGGATAAAGAAATGTCACAAAGAAAGAAAGCAACGATTATTGTTCTCTTTATAGGGCTTATTATTTTATTTTTTAATCTAAATGCGTTTAGTGAATCAGCATCAAAATTTATGACAGTTGTTGGTGGGGGAAGTACAGTTGGAAGTAGGCTACGTTGTGGATATGAAGTTGTTTCTACGATGTCCCCAATGGAATTGATATTTGGCACAAATTATAATGAAGTAATGAAATACATAACAGACAGAATGGAGTTGTTCCCTCAGGAAGGAACTGCGTTATTATATTACAACGTAGCCGGAGATGTTTTCCTTAATACATGGACAAATTTGATATTTAAGTATGGAATGATCGGAATGGTGTTGTCCTACCTGCCAATAATTGCTCTTGCTAAGAATGTTGAGTCGAAATATATATCGATTTGTTTCATTTTGCTTAGTATAGGGCAATCTTTGTTGCTAAATCCTGCATTTTTTTTGTATTTGACTATGATGCTCATAACTTCTAATATAGGAAAAGATAATAAGAATAAGATTGCGTGGAAAGGTGGTAATGAGTTCTTTGAAGAAAATAGGGATTATCACATATCATCATTATTATAATTATGGAACAATGCTTCAAGCATTTGCATTACAGAAACTAGTCGAGAGCTGCGGGTGCTCTGCTGAATTGATTGACTTTCAAAATGATGAGTCCTTAGGATTATCAGAGATTATTTTGCTACGAATTAGGCGTGTTCCAGTATATTTATTGCAATTTAAAAAATACATAACTCTTGCCACATCAAAGCAGATTCTTTCAAAAAGATGTGAAATAATGGAGGAGTTTTATAAAGCATATATAAAAACTGGTGGGAAACAATACAGTACTAATGAGGATTTAATCAGTGATCCGCCGCTATATGATGGATATGTTGTTGGAAGTGATCAGACATGGAATCCGTACGTTGGAAACAGACCAGAACCGTTTTATTTGACATTTGTTAATGATAATAAGAAAAAGGGCAGTTATGCGCCAAGTTTTCCAGTATCGAATATAACAAAGGAGCAGGAAGAATTCCTGCGTGAAAAACTTGGTTCTTTCGCATTCCTTTCTTGTCGTGAGAGGAGTGGTGCGGAGTATTTGGAAAGAATTTTGGGAAGGCAAGTAAAAAACGTACTTGATCCAACTTTGCTAGTCGATAAGAAAGATTGGGAGAAATACGAAAAAAATGAAGCAGGAATTGCCCACCCAAATTATATTTTTGTTTATTTATTAGGTGAAAATTCCAGACATAGAGATATCATTAATCACATAAAATACATTACGGGCTATCCCGTTGTAGCTGTTCCTATGACATATAGAGAGATGTTGGATAATGATTGGGAAAAGGCAATCGTAGGACCATCTGGTTTTTTGTATTTAATACACCATGCATCATTGGTTTGTACTGATTCCTTTCATGCAACAATGTTTTCCGTAAACTACAATAAATCATTTTTTGCATTTCGAAGAATGAGGGATAATGAGAAAGCATCTAATAATTCAAGAGTATATGATTCGTTAGCCATGTTTGGTCTTGGAAACAGATTGATTGGTTCTGAGGAAGAAATACCGAAAACAATGAATATTGATTATTCTGTAACAAACTCAATCTTAACAGAAAAACGTGCAGATTCGTTTGACTACTTAAGAAGGATGCTGATGGAAATAACACAGTAGAAAGAAATGGAATAATGATAGATTTCAATTTTGACAAATACTGCTATTCGTGTAAAGCATGTGATGCTGTATGCCCTACTGAGGCTATTAGATTTAATTACTTACAGAAGCCTATTGTAGATAAAAATAAGTGTATAGATTGTCACATGTGTGAGAAGGTGTGTGGATTTTTGAATGAAAAGCCATACTCTAAAAGAATTGATGCGAAAGGCAGTTTTGTATGTAAGAATAAGGATTTTCAAGAAAGGGTGGGGAGCTCTTCCGGAGGTGTATTTATTGAACTTGCAAAGATTGCGCTGAAAAAGGGATGGTACGTAGCAGGGGTCGTGTACGATGAAGAAATGATGCCAAAACATATCATTTCAAATAAGCTAGAAGATATTATGCAGATGAAAGGATCTAAATATGTTACTAGCGATTTGGGGGATACATTAAAGATTATAAAAAATCTTAGAGCAAAAGATATACCAGTATTGTTTACTGGGACTCCTTGTCAGGTTTCATCAGTTGCAAATGTCTTTGAACACGACGAAGGCATTCTCAAAGTGGCTATAGTATGCCATGGGACAATAGATCGTAATATCTGGAGAAGATATTTGCGAGAAGAAGAAGAAACAAACGGAAAAATTGTTTATGCATCCATGCGAGAGAAAGGAAATGGATGGCTTAATTACGGATTACACTTTAAATACGAGGATGGCTCCGAGAAAAAGACATATAAAAATCAAGATGGATATTTACTAAATTGTTTTACTCAAGGAATGTTTGAAAGAGAGCGGTGCCTTAACTGTAAGTACAAGGGAAGTAATATAAGTTGCGATATTTTATTGGGGGATGCCTGGGGCATGGATAAAGAATATTCCTCTTTGGAAGATGGTATGGGGCTATCCGATGTAATATGTTTAACTAATGAAGGGAATGATTTTTTTGGCTTAATAGGGGATAGCTTAGATTTATGTAATGCAAGTTCAGAAAGTATTATAGAAAAGAATCAGCGAATAGTTTCTCCAGCCCCTCTAAATATCAAAAGATTTGTCATAAATTGGGAGTTGAAGCGGGACAAACATAACGTTCATGAAGTTTGTGAAAAATATTATAAGCATAAGCTCCTAGATAGGTTGATAAATAAGGCTTTAAGGGTAGTCAAGAGAAGATAGATTACGAATATTTAAATACATGAAAGAGAGAATATAATTTATGTGTGCACCACTTGTCAGCGTAGTTGTTCCAACATATAAAAGATACAAATATTTAATTGATTGCATTGACACTCTTTTAAGCATAAGAGAAAACGATATTGAGTTTGTAATTCAGGATAATACAGAAGATAACAGTGAAGTATTACAGCATATTAGTAGTATTTCGGATCCTCGTTTTCACTATTTTCACGAACCAAAACATATAAGTGTTATGGAAAATAGCGATTTGGCAGTAAGTCATTCGTCCGGAAAATATGTTTGTATGATTGGAGATGATGATACTGTTAGCTCAAGGATATTGAAGGTTGCTGAGTTTTGTGAGGCTAATAAAATTGATTCTTGTTCGTTTATTTTTCCAGGGTTTAATTGGCCTGATATGACTTTTGAGGCAAAGAAACGAGAGGCGAATCTTTTTTTTCTAAAAAAAGCTACAGGTACTGTTAAGCTACTGAATATTGAAGAAATATTAGCGCAAGCTCTTAAGGTGGGATCTGCCCCTTCACCAGAAATGCCAAGATTATATCATGGACTTGTTGGTAGGGAATGTCTTGATCGCATTTACAAAAAAACAGGAACCTATTTTCCTGGACCATCTCCGGATGCAGCAAACTCCGTGCCGGTATGCTTGGAAACTCAAAAGCCAGCGATGTTTTTTGATTATGCAATCATATCTGGATATGGGAAAGGTAGTGCCAGAGGCGAAGGGAACAGAGGCCAGCATTATGGTGAATTAAAGGATAAGCCTTGGCTACCAAAAGACATCCTGGAGAGATGGAATGATGATTTACCGCCCATTTTCTCGGCAGAGACAATTTTAGCGCAATCCATGTTGGAGGCGCTGAATGCAATGGGAAGGAAGGATTTGATAAAGAGATTTGGATTTGATAGGGTATATGGGGTGTTTTTATTGCACCATAAAGATGCTACTTGCCGAATGCTAAGATTTTGTCTTAAGAAACCCCGAAGATTATTTCTTCTAGCAAGGGGAATAATAAAACGATATTATGATAGGAAGGTATATCTGGCTAATCCAAAAGGCAACTCAAATTATAAGGAGTATGAAGGGGTTAAGACCCTTGCAGAGGCTCAACAGATTACTGAAGAATTAAGCTCGAGAATAACAAGCTATCATTTTGTTAGCAATAAATCAAATTCATAAAAGGTGACGGCATGGTAGATAATAGGCAAGGCGCGACCAAGGTTTTTTCCGGGCTGATGTGGGTATATTTAGAGAACATATCCGCTCAGATTGTGAATTTTATTGTTTCTATTGTTTTGGCACGCCTTCTAGAGCCAAGTTATTATGGAACAATAGCTCTAGTGAATGTTTTTGTTAATTTGGCGAATGTATTTGTTACTTCTTCGTTTAGCTATGCGTTAATTCAGAAGAAGGATGCAGATGAAATTGATTACAGTACGATGTTCTGGTTTATAACGGGTATATCTTTTGTATTCTTTGTTGGATTATTTATCGGCTCGCCAGCTGTGGGAGAATTTTATAATAATCCAGAGTTGGGAACAATTCTCCGGGTACTTGCATTGAGAATTCCTCTTTCTGCATATAACAGTGTACAAATGGCGTATGTATCCAGTCATATGGTATTTAAAAAATCGTTCCTTTCCAATTCGGGCGGAGCGTTATTGTCTGGAATATTTGGGGTGGTATTAGCTTATTTGGGATATGGGATTTGGGCACTGGTTGCCCAGAGTCTGCTGAATGTATTATTCAACACAATAATACTTATGGTAGTTGTGAAATGGAGGCCGCAATTTGTTTTTTCAATAGACCGATTAGTGCCACTAATCAGGTACGGATGGAAGCTGTTAGCAACGGGGTTAATGTTCACAGGATACGCAGAGCTTAGATCTTTGATTATTGGCAAAAGATATAGCGCTGAGGATCTTGGCTTTTATGACAGAGGATACTCATTCCCCAGGCTCATAGCTGCTAATATTGACTCAACGATTAATAGGGTCCTTTTTCCTGCCTTATCTAAACAGCAGGATGATAGTATAAGGCTTTGTGAAATGACCAGGAGGGCTGCGAAAACCAGTGCATATCTAATGACCCCATTTTTGTTTGGATTGGCTATAGTAGCCGAGCCACTGGTTAACGTGCTTCTGGGGGGCAAATGGATGCCGTGCATCCCATACATACAGATAATGAGCATTATGTGGTGGTTGCAGCCAACTCAGACTTGCTCGGCTCAGGCCATAAAAGCAATTGGAAAATCAGATGTATACCTGAGAATCGAAATAATAAGTAAGATTTGTGGCCTGATACTACTTGCAGGCGCAGTTTTTGTCATTAATAGTGTTAAGGCTATTGCTATGAGCATGCTGATTGGTCAGATAATAGCAGTTCTCATATATGGCGTATATGTGTCTAGGTTTATTGGGTACTCCTTAAAAAGTCAGTTTATAGATATATTTATACCGGGAATGATAGGCGTTGTGATGTGTATACCCTTGTATTTTATACCTAGAATTGTCACAAACTCGATTTTGTGTATAATGATTCAGGTATGCTTGGGAAGTGTGATTTATATTTGCCTTTCAATTATTCTCAAAATAGAGGAGTTTAGATATTTAAAGGGACTTATTGCGAAAAGAACAAAGAAGGAGTAAAGAATATGTTACCGCTTGTGAAGCCATATTTATCGCCACGTGAAGAACTAATGCCCGAAATTGAGAGGGTGCTATATAGTGGATACATAGCTGAAGGAGAAGAAGCTTGGGGGTTTGAAGAACAATTTAAAAAATTTATTGGAAACCCCAACACTTTAGTCGTACAATCTGGGACCGCCGCACTTCACTTAGCTATGCTATCGCTTAATGTTGGACCCGGAGATGAAGTTATTAGTACGCCTATGACTGCTGAGCCAACAAATACCACAATTGCTTTTACAGGCGCTAAGGTTGTGTGGGCAGATGTTGACCCAGCCACAGGATTACTTGATCCAAGATCTGTAAGGGAAAAGATAACAGAACGGACTAAGGCGATTATGCTTGTCCATTATGCGGGTATGGTCTGTGATATGGACGAATTTAATAAGCTGTCTGAAGAAACAGGCGTCCCTATTATAGAAGATTCTGCGCATTGTATGGGGGGGAAGTACAAAGGAAAAGTAATCGGGTCAAATTCGCAGTACACATGCTTCTCATTTCAGGCAATAAAGCAGATGACTACTATTGATGGAGGAGCAATTGCATTTAAGAATCCGGATGAGGTTGAGCCTGCACGCAAGCTGAGGTGGTTTGGACTTGACAAGAAAGTGCCGAGACTTCAGAACGATATTACAAGAGCTGGCTACAAGTATGGCATCAATAATATAACGGGAGTAATTGGTCAGGTTCAGCTTAGACATGCACAAGAAGTTATTGATAAATACATTAGTAATGGAAAGTATTATGATGAGTCATTAAAGGGTATTCCCGGTGTGACGTTAGTTCCGTATTATAAAAGCACAGAACCTTCTTATTGGCTGTATACATTAAAGGTTGAAAATAGAGACGATTTCTGCAAGATGATGGAAGAGGCTGATGTCACGGCATCTCCGTTACATCATAGAAGTGACACACATAGCCTCTTTAAGGAATCAAAATGTGAACTACCTGGCATGGATGAATGGTATAAGAGTTTTGTTCATATACCGTGTGGCTGGTGGGTAGATGAGGAGTCGAGAGAGAGGATTGTTGAAGCAATAAAAAGAGGTTGGTAATAAAATCGACCGCAGAAAGGTATTGAATAATGAATAAGTATTATCCGAGAATTCAGGTGCTAAGAGGAGTGCTATTTCTACTGATTCTTGCCTTCCATTGCGGTGCCCCATTTGTCAGTTTTGGGTGGGGGGGGGTAGAGGCCTTCTTTGTTATTAGTGCTTTTTTTCTTGTAAAAAAGTATTGGGGAACTGGCACGTTGGATGTAAAAAAGCAGTTTGCTCATAGGATAATAAGGCTGTACCCTCCGTATATAGTGGTGTTGATTGTGGCTGCTTTATATGCACTGCTGACGAAGGTTATCCCGTTTGATTTTGTAACACATTTGTTGTCTTGCCAGAACTTTCAATGGATGATAACAAGGTACTCATCGCCGATGCAGCCAATGACAGCCCATACATGGACACTATCGATTGAGGTGTGGAGTGGTTTGGTGTGGCTTTTGTTACTCCGTTATCTTGATCAGAAACATTTTAAAAACAGTATGTATATGATGCTCTTTATTGGGGTATTGTATAGAACACTAAGCATCTACTTGGGATGCGATATATATATGGTCTCGCTTTGTCCGGTAGCACATTTTGATGCATTTGCATGTGGATCTTTATTAGCTATTGAATGCAAGAACGAAAAGCTAAACAAAAGTATTGGAATTATGAGTGCGATAGGATTGGTTGGGATTGTTGCATGTGTTTGTGTAATTGCAATAAACAACGATGTATCAATTTGGCAAGGTTATTTGCTTTTATCTTCGTCGAAGAACTACCTTAACAATTTGTTCACAGGCAATATCTATTTGTATATTTCTATGATGATTACAGGTCTTGTAGGCCTGATATATATACGAGATTCTGAAAGAAGTGAGCAAGAAGTAGGAAAAATCATTCGACTTTTTGTCATTATGGGGGACAATTCTTATGTGCTTTATTTGTTCCATTGGTTAATTCTTAAGATTGTTATGAGGCTAATGCAGCAGTGGATTATAAGTCTTCCAGTGACTCTTATAGCATCAATTATTGCAACATACATTTTTAATAAGATTTATATCAGGATTCTAGAAAAGCTCCACGGAGGAATGAAACATGATTCCACTGTATAAACCTTATATGCCAGAGCTTCCAGACTTGGATAGCATCATTCATTCAGGGGCTTTGGCGTACGGTGATTATACAAAAGAATTTGAAAAGAAACTAAGAGATTTCTTTGGCGTACCATATCTTATGGTTACTACTAGCTTTCATTTGGCGATATCTGTTGCATTAACTGCTATGGATATCAAAATTGGAGATAGTGTTATTGTGTCACCAATGGCCTGCCTGGCTTCCACACAACCGTATCTTTCTTATGGCCTCAATATCCATTGGGCCGACGTGGATCCTAAGACAGGGACTCTAGATCCGGTATCTGCTGAAAAAAAAATTACTGAAAATACTAAAGCCATCATTCATAACCATTTCTGTGGGTATCCAGGATATATAGATGAAATCAATGAGATAGGTGCCCGCCATGGGATTCCTGTAATTGATGATGGCATAGAATGTTTTGGCTCAGAATATCACGGAATGAAAATAGGCAACTGTGGTACAGATTTAACAATTTTTTCTTTGACAGCAGTACGTTTTTGCAATTGCATTGATGGCGGAGTTGTTATTTTCAAGGACAAAGATTTGTATGAGAAAAGCCTGCTCATTCGTGATTGTGGAATTGACAGAAAAATTTTTAGAGATGAACTTGGTGAAATCAGTCAAGAATGCGATATTAGTCTTGTGGGTTATAGTGCTACTATGAGCAATGTAAACGGCTATATTGGGATAAGGCAGATGGACGCAATTGAAGACTTATTAGAAAAGCACCGTAGTCAGGCTGAAAATTGGCGAATACTGCACGAAGAACATAAGGATTTAATTCCTATATATCGTGAGCAGTGCAATCCGAATTACTGGGTGTATGGGTTACTGGCCGATGATAAAATCGGAACGATTAAAAGATTTAGAGAAATGGGATATTTTGCATCTGGGGTTCACATTAGGAATGATATATATAGTGTGTTCGGGAATCATAATGAAAGACTACCAGGTGTTGAAGAATTTTATAGAAGATTTGTAGCTTTGCCATGTGGATGGTGGATGGAATGATTGATTATAGGATTATTTTTAAAAAGACCTCAGAGCTTTTGAATGAAGAAAGTGACATGATAATTTCTCTCAAGCAGCAACACTGGGGTTATTCATATGAAGAGCAAAAAGTGTGGTTGGATAATAATATCCTGCCAGACGACAGCCATCTCTTGATTTTTAAGGGGGGGGTACTTGTCGCCTATTTGAATGCTATTAACGTTAATGTAAGCATTAATAAATACCTACACAGAATGTTAGGCATAGGGAACGTGTGTGTGAGAAAAGAATTTACACATCTAGGGGCGGGAACAGTACTCATGTCTTTTATGAATAGCCTTATTAAGGAATTTGAACGCCCAGGGATTCTGCTGTGCAAAGAAGAATTAGTCAGTTTTTACAAGCAAACAAGCTGGATTGAGGTTTTTTCAAGTGAAACGTTTGTTGTTGATCAATTATTTAAGCATAAAGTAATGCTTTACGATCCCAATAACATGGTTATATTAAAAAGACCGATGGTTATAGAGTTGTCCAGGAACTTTTAGATACTGATTAGATTTTGCATCATTCTGTGTAATTATCGTTTACACGGAGGATGTTATGAGTAAATCAATAAAGTTGTCTACACTTGCACAGAAACTTAATCTTAGGTACGAGGGCAAAGATGTTGAGATAGATGGATTGGGGTTATGCAATCGTGATACAGAATACTTATCCATTCTTTCATATGTTACATCTGAGGCATATATAGATAATGTCATAGAGAATAAAGCAATTGTAGCTTTAGTTGCAGACGAAAGGTTTTTTGTAACATATTCATCTGTAGTAGGAAGAAGAGATGTTTCATTCATCGTATCGGAAAAACCTGAGGTGTGCTTTTATCGTATTCACGAAGCACTCTGTGAATCGGGTGAATTATATGAAAAGTATGATTTTAGTCCAATAATCGGAAACAACTGTGAAATAGCTAATTCGGTAGTCATTGAGAAGGGAGTTATTATAGGTGAAAATGTAAGGATTGGACACAATACAGTTATACGGTCAGGCAGCGTGATTGACAATAATGTTATAATAGGTTGCAATACAACAATTGGTTCAGAAGGATTCCAACTAATCACGGATAGCGACTTATTACCAATGCATATTACTCATGTTGGACGTTGTCATATTTGTTCTAATGTCTATGTGGGAGATAATACATGCGTATGTAATAGCTTATTTGGAGGGGAAACCTACGTAGGAGAAGGTTCAAAGATAGATAATTTAGTGCATATAGCACATAATTTATATATAGGTAAAGCAGCTGTTATTACAGCCCATGTGATACTGTGCGGATCTTCAAGGATAGAAGATGGAGCATGGATTGGACCAAATTCTTCTGTCCTTAATAGGGTGATTATTGGAAAAGGAGCAAAGGTTGGATTAGGAAGTGTAGTAACAAGAGATGTTGCAGAGTTTACTGTAGTATATGGTAGTCCTGCAAAAGAACACAGGAAGTAATAATACTTCTGTTGAAAGTATACATTGTATGAACATAGTAGGAGGATTATTTTAATGCCAAAGTACAATTCGCCAGAGTTTTTCAAGGGAAAAACACTTATGATAACAGGGGGTACTGGTTCATTCGGAACAACAGTTTTGAAACGTTTCTTATCTTCAGATATAGAACAAATACGAATCTTTTCACGTGATGAAAAGAAACAGGATGATCTGAGGCATGAACTTCAGGCAAAGTATCCAGATTATTCAGAGAAAGTAAGATTTTTTATTGGGGATGTGAGAGATTTCAACTCTATTAGGGATGCTGTGGATGGAGTAGACTTTATTTTTCATGCGGCAGCGCTTAAGCAGGTTCCGTCTTGTGAGTTTTTTCCTGTTGAAGCTGTAAAGACAAATGTGCTAGGAACTGAGAATATGCTTAATGCTGCAATACAGGCGAAAGTTAAGAACGTGGTTTGCCTTTCAACAGATAAGGCTGCGTATCCAATTAATGCTATGGGAATCTCCAAGGCTATGATGGAGAAGGTTATTAGGGCAAATGCCTTAAGGGCGGCTGAAAAAGGAGGTACTGTAATATCTTGCACACGATATGGAAATGTTATGTGTTCTCGTGGATCTATTATTCCATTGTTCATTGAACAGATAAAGGCCGGTAATCCGATAACAATTACAGATCCGAATATGACCAGATTCCTTATGAATCTAGACGAGGCAGTAGATCTTGTGATGTTTGCTTTTGAACATGCAAAGCCTGGGGATCTTTTTGTTCAAAAATCTGATGCTAGTACGATTGGTACGCTGGGAAAAGCGGTTCAGCAGCTATTTGGAGATACTGGCACAAAGATTATTGGCGCTAGACATGGGGAGAAACTTTACGAGACACTGTTAACAAAGGAAGAGCGTGTTAAGGCAGAGGACATGGGTGATTACTTCCGTGTTACACCAGATGAAAGAGGATTAAACTATGATAAGTATCTGGCAACTTATGGTTCTTTGATTGAAGCGGATGAGGCATATACTAGCCATAATACAAATAGATTAGATGTTGATGGTACTGTAAAAAAGATAATGACTACGGAATATGTTAATGAGCAGCTTCAAACCATGAAAGAGAGATGACAATGGCTCCTCTGATTATTTTTTGCTTTTTAATACTGTCAGGAGATTACCTGGCAGTATCAGTTTTTAGGTGTAAATTTGGTGAGATAACACCATTTACATTTTGTATCATACCACTTATTGCATATATATTTGGATTGCTAAATATTCTGCATATAGGCGCATATGCTGTGTGTTTTTTTGCAGCAGGCGCCTATATTGTTGGTACGGTTTTTTTGTATAAAAGAAGAGACTTTTCTTTGCTCAAAAATGGGTTTTATGAATACACGTTTGTGACTTTCCTTATAGTTGGAACTTTAGCTTTATGGGGTGATTATGGTCAGCTGGCAAGTGGGTATGATGATATCGGACACTGGCAAGATTGCGTAAAAACTATGATTTGTATAGATGACTTTTATGCAAATCCTATTGGCCATTCGACTTTTGGGACATATCCTCCTTTTATGGCTTTAATACAGTATGTGATTCAGGTGCTACAGATGAGTGTTTTTGGAACGGAATTCTGTGAGTGGATCAACATCTATATTTACCATATGTTCACATTCTCACTCTTTCTTCCGGTAATGGGGATTATATCGAAGAAAGCAAAATGGACAAATTATATGATTTGGGTTGGTATCATTATAATTCTTCCAACCATCCTATTTCAGCGGGTATTTGCAAGTACGATGATAGATCCCTTTATGTCAGTTGCTGCAGGAGTGATGTTTTTTCTGATAGCTAAAAGGAAAGAGTTCAGGTGCAGCAACATTATTCTTTGCGCGCTGATACCAGGAATAGCGATAACTAAAGATCTTGGTCTTTTGTTTGCTGCATTTGGTGCGGCATTTCTACTGTATTGTTCAGTCAAAGAGAAAAGCAGGTGTGGGATAATTCCTTTAATAGGTACTGTTGTAGCTAAGATCAGCTGGAATGAAGTGATAAGAATAAACCATGCAGTAGATGCCAAGCCTAATTCAGTAAATTGGTATAATTATGTTTTGGCTCTTTTGGGGGAATATGGAGATCTTGAGGAATACAAGATACAATGTGTGTCAAATTATCGTAGGGCGCTGTTTGATAAAACAGCATTTATTGGTAATTCTTTTTTAAAGGTTGATATTAGTTTCTTTGTTTTGTTTGCAGTTATGTTACTAACATTTTTGTTATGGTATATGAAAATGAAGAGAAGGGGGAAACAGGGATATTTACTTGCGAATCTAATATTCTATTGTGCAATGCTAGTTACGTTTCTTTTTGGACTTGGTGGCGTATATATGGACAAGTTCGTTTATACAGAAGCAGTATCATTGGCATCATATACGAGATATGTAAATACGTTGGTTAATGTTCTTTTGGTCGAATTAGTTCTCTTTTATTTGACGGATTCTTCAATACCTAGCTCGAGAATTGCAGTAATTACATTAGGCGTATTGTTGATAATAGCCCCTATTAACAATATTTTTAGCTATATAACACGTGCCTACCCAAGAACACAACATGAGGCTCGGAAAGATGCGGATTTATTTGCTCAAGAAATAGTTGAGAATTGCAATGATGGAGCTAATGTTTATTTGGTATCTCAGCGTGATAGAGGCTGGGATTATCTGGTTATAAAATTCATGTCGAGACCAAGTATTTGTTTACAGTCAATAGTGGGAGATGACTATAATTGGAGTTTTGTTAAAGAGGACGATCCTAATGATATTTATGTAAAAGAGATGTCTTTAGAGCGATGGAGTAATGAACTATTTGAAGAGGACATGTATGATTATGTGGCAATTTCAAAAGTGGATAGTTATTTTCAAGAGACATTTATATCTATCTTTATGAACATAGATAATGTTTTGCCTCATTCGATATATAGAGTTAATAGAGAGAGAAGATTGTTAGAACCCGTTTATGTACGTGCTGAAAAATGATTTAGATTTCCAGAGAGAGCAGTAAAAATTTATAAGTTGGGAGACAAAATGGTTGTTAACAAAGATGTTGTAGTTGTTATTCCGTCTTTGAATCCGGATGAAAAACTCATATATTATGTAGATACATTGATAAAACTTAACTTTAAAAGAATAATTGTTATAGATGATGGGAGTGCGCCGTCTTTTCAGCATATTTTTGATGCACTGGATGAGAGGGTAATGCTGGTTCGACATGAAAGAAATCTTGGAAAAGGCGCTGCACTGAAAACTGGATTCAAGCAGATAGAAAAATACTTGCGGGATGCAAAGTATATAATAACGGCTGACAGCGATGGACAGCATACGTCGTCAGACTTGGAAAAAGTTGTCTTAAAGATGAGAGGTGGGGCCGATAACGCTCTTTATCTTGGAACACGAAATTTCCATTTGCCAGATATACCATTTAAAAGTAGAGCTGGAAACCGGATTACTTCCGCTATTTTTTTTGTGCTTTATGGCAGATATCTTCCTGATACACAGACTGGTCTTAGGGGATTTAGCAAAAGGCTTCTACCTTTTATGATAGAAACGCAAGGGGAGCGTTACGAATATGAAATGAATGTGCTAATAAGATGTGCGCAAAAAAGAATCCCTTTTGTCGGAGTTCCAATCGATACAATTTATGAGAATAACAACAAAGGCTCTCATTTTAATCCTGTCACAGATAGTTTTAGGATTTACAGGATACTTATTGGGAATTTTTTACTGTTTGCAAGAAATAGTCTGATGTGCATGTTTCTTGACCAGGGCTTATTTTTCTTTTTGGACATTATTCTTTTTACAAATGGTGATACCAAAGCGGCGGGTTATATTTTTGCCTCAACCGCAATTGCTCGAGTTATTAGTGGAATAGTAAATTATTCGTTAAATCAAAAATATGTGTTTGATAGTAATAGAAATAAAGGTAGTTTCTTTAGATATACTTTATTGTGTGGGGGGATTATGCTAGCTAGTGCATTTGGCACGTGGGGATTAAGCACATTAGGGATGCACAGCAACGTGGCGAAAGCTTTTGTTGATCTCCTGCTGTATTTTGCTAGTTATAAGTTTCAACAGATTTGGGTCTTTGAAGACAATTAAAAAATAGAATAGTAAGGGCACTGACTGGATAGTGCATTAAGGAGTTAGACCAATGGCAGGACCGTTTTCTAAGGATAAGGAAAAGATACTGGCAAAGCCAAAAGTGATTCTTTCATTTTTCCTTTTTTTATGTATAGTTGTTTTTTGTGTAAATGAAGTTAGTTACATTTTTCGTTATAACTATGCACATAGAGACGCACTAATTGGTTTTGAAAACGAAGACCATGTAAATGTCGTATTTGTTGGTGGGAGCAATGTACGATGTGCAATACAACCATTAGAAGGATGGAAGGAATATGGAATTACATCTTACAATTATGCAGCTAATGCGGCAAAGTTTGATTTGTTTCCTCGGTATATGGACGTGATTAGAAAGTACAATAGTCCTGAGTTATTTGTTATAGATTTGAGAACCTTGCCATTAGTTGTAAAAGGTGTAGAAGAAAAGGCTATTCGAGGATGGGCAGATTGTTACGACATATATGATCCCATTAGGATAAGAGGCATATGTGATTATTTTTTTAGAAGAGACTACGACTTGAATGAAATACCATCTTTTTTCTTGGATATAATGAGATTTCATACTCAGGATAAAAATCTGGGAGTCAATACACAATGGGCGCCATTGAAGCGTAGTGAGATAAGAGATATAACAAAAGGTGCTGATGATGTGTGCGAGATAAATGCTTATAATACCATTATGTTGACACCAGAAGGCAAGGGAATGTCGGAATTACAAATGAAGGTCTTAAAAGAAGTGCTGGATTATTGTGATAATAATCATTTAAATGCATTGTTTATTTGCACTCCGTATATACTGAGCAAAGAAGATTATGATGTCTTTGATGCTGCAGAGAAGATCATTTCTGAAAGAGGTTATACATTTCAAAACTTAAACGATCATTGTGAAGAAATAGGAATTGATTTTAACACCCATTTTTGTGATGTAAATCATACTAATTATCTTGGAGCAAAGGCTGTTTCGGCATATATATTTAATTATCTGTCATCTAACTATTCTTTTTCTGAGCAAAGTGCAGAAAGTGCCGAGAAATGGAATGATGATTATAGTGAGTATTCAATTATCAGTGCTCAAAGACAAAGTGCAATAAATGCATTAAAGGACTCTCTAGACGAAGCAAAGGAATCAGAGAAGGAGCTTGTTTTGGAGTCTGATTTTCGGGATTGGCTACGCATAGCCAATATGAAAGGCTTTTCGTTGGTGCTAATCCAAGACAAGAGTCTTGATTGGGATGTAGATAATGAGGATTTTGAAAGTTTTCTGGATACAAATGGCATTATTCTGAATATGGGAACCAATGTTCTTACAATAAGAGATGGTAAGGTGAGATTTGACTATCGAAAGACTAATGATAATAAAGGAACAACTGGAAATGATAGATGTCCAATAGATTTTAGCATCATCGATACAGATGATGAATTTGGAATCGACATAAATGGGGTAGGAGTGTTTTCATCATGCAATAATGCTTTAAGAATCCTTGTAATCAATAATCAGTATAGAAGATTGGTGGATGATATTATTATTGAGAATGCAGATGGGGATCTAGCTATAGAGCACATTGCTGGTTGTAGATGAGTCGGAAGGTGATTATTTAATGACTGTAGTATCTTTTTATTATTTGTTTTTCCTCGCAATCGGAGTTTTGATTTATTATGCTGTACCTAAAAAAGTGCAGTGGATTATTTTGCTTCTTCTTAGCCTGATTTTTTATGTGAGTGCAGCGACTCCGTACACTATTGTTTTCCTGATTGCATCTACAATAATAGCTTATACATCAACAATTTATATATATCGTCATAAGGATGCTGAAATCTATGCAAAGACGGTTTCGATTGTCGCGATTGTTTCTGTATTGATAAACATATTGATGTGGTTTCTCCTTAAAGGAAGTGCATTTTGGATTTTGGGATCCATTCTAATTAACAAGGTTATTCCGGGAGTTCCAGTATTGAGAGCCCTTCCAGTGGTTAGTGCCCTTGGAATGGGATATTATACTGCGCAAATTATAGGATATATATTAGATGTATTATGGGGGAATGCGGATGCACAGAAAAACCCAATAAAGCTTTTTTTATTTCTTTGTTTTTTTCCGCAACTTACTGTAGGACCAGTAAGCCGATACAATGATTTGTTGGTGCTTTATGATTATCATAAGTTTTCCTATCAAAACATTTGTATTGGGGCACAAAGAATACTGTGGGGTTTTTTTAAGAAGCTTGTAATTTCGGACAGAGTAGCGATAATAGTTAATTCAATATGGAACGACACAACAACATATGGTGGGGTATGGCCATGGATTGCGGTGTTTCTATATCCTTTGGAGATATATACTGACTTCTCCGGATGTATGGATGTGGTACTTGGGACTTCAGAACTATTCGATATTCATCTTTCTGAGAATTTCAGAAACCCCTTTTTTTCAAGAAATTCGCAAGAGTTTTGGCAGAGGTGGCATATAACGTTGGGATCCTGGGCGAGGGATTATGTATACTATCCAGTTATGAAAAGCAGATGGATGGTTAATTTTGGAAAAAAGTGCAAGAAAAAATATGGAAAGAGATGGGGGAAATTTATTCCATGGAGTCTTTCGATGGCTATACTCTGGTTTGTAATGGGAGTTTGGCATGGATCGGTTCATCATATTTTTGGAGTGAGTTTATGGTTTTGGTTGGCACTAGTCATAAGCGAGCTGTTTGAACCTATAACAAAAAAAATAACTTGCGTATTAAGAATCAAGACCGAGAGTTTTGGATGGCATTTTTATCAAAGCGGCAGAACCTATGCGGTATATGCTTTAGGAGCTGTTTTTTTTACATCATCAAGTCTACAAATTGCATTGGCTCATTACAGGGTATTGGGTTCAAGTTTGTCGCAGCTTAATCCGTGGACGTTATTTGATGGAACAGTTTTGAATTTAGGCGTGAGCTGGAAAGATATAAATCTGATTATTTTTGGATGCGTGTGTTTGATCTTGGCAGATTATTTGCGTGAACGGTACGATTATGCTAGGATTTGGGTTAGAAATCAGAGCTTTGGATTTAGATGGCTCATATGGATAGGCATTTTTTTAGTAGTTCTTATCTATGGAATGTATGGACCAGAGTATAATTCGAGCACATTTATTTATCAAGGCTTTTAGATGTTGATTCGTATACGTATCAGGAAGGAGAATAACTATTATGATGAGTAGAGAAGCTGTATATGAGAGACTTAATGGTGTATTTAGAGAGGTTTTTGATGATGACACCATTGTTGTCAATGATTCTACAACTGCAGATGATATAGAAGACTGGGATTCTTTTGAACATATAAATCTGATTGTGGCAATTGAAGAAGAATTTGGGTTTAAGATACCAATGGGGAAGACGGTTACTATGAAGAATGTAGGAGAGATGGTTGACATTATATTACAGATGGGGGAATGATGAAAACAGTTTTAGTTATAGGTGCTTCGTCTGATATTGGTGTGGCAACGATTGATAGTATTAGTGATAGCTATGATTATATAATCGCACATTACTTTCATATGAACGATAAGCTTCAGGAACTGAAGAACAAACTGAGCGATAGAATGATTATGCTACAAGCGGACCTCTCTATTGAACAGGAAACAAAAAACTTGACAGACAAGCTGAAAGAATTAGATATGGTTCCAGATCATATAATTCATTTTCCTGCTCAGCAAATACAGATAAACAGGTATATTAAGATGGATTGGCCGGTGTTTCAGAGAGGATTAGATATTTCTTTGAAATCTTTTGTGCTTATTACACAGGCACTTTTGCCCAAAATGACTAAGCGGAAATCAGGAAAGATTATCGTTATGCTATCTTATGTAGTTGACGGGATGCCTCCTAAGTACTCTGCAGACTATGTGACTATAAAATATGCGTTGCTGGGTCTGGTGAAAGCTCTTGCATTAGAATATGCTGAGAAAGGCATAACAGTAAATGGTATTTCACCAGGATTTACTGAAACAAAATTTGTTGGTGGATTGTTGGACTATTATAGGGAGGAAAATGCCAATTTGAGTCCTATAGGTAGGAACTTAGTGGTGAGTGATATTATCCCTACAATTAAGTTCCTGTTATCTGATGGTAGTAATGCTATAAATGGGCAAAATATTTCAGTTACTTTTGGAAGATAGGTGATTTGAATCAAAGCATTACCATAATTGGGTGGGGAATAACTATATGATGTTGGGCAGACTAGTATATACAAGAAAGAAAAATCCATTCATTGAATTTTGGCGATTTGTATTCATGATGATAATTGTGATTTTTCATTTCTGTGGTAATTGCCGTGGGATACGTGAAGAGAATAGCTTTTTTTGGTTTCGTACGGGGTTTATTTATGTGGAATTCTTTTTTATGTTAACCGGCTTTTTTACAGCAAAGCATTTCTCGAAGAGAAGTCTTGATGCTAATTATGGTTTAAAATATGTTGCAAATAAGTATCGAGAATTCTTTCCTGTTTATTTTATAGTTGTTTCCCTGGCTGTAGTAATTCAAAATCTTGGCGTTGGCTTAAAAAATCTGAAATATGGAGACGAATTTTTTAGATTTATAATGAATCTGTTTATGCTGTCAGCTGTGTATTCTCCGGAAGGAACAGCGAATACTATAGCGTGCCCAGCACAGGTATGGTATTTATCTGCCATGTTTATGTGCTTGCCGATCGTGGTTATACTGTTAAATTCTAGGGTCAAAGACGTTTTTTCGAAATGTCTGTCTCTACTCATTTTCTTGTTATATTATGGTCGTGCAGGTTTTGTGGAAAGAGATATTTGGCCTAGTGACCTGGCTAGGGGATTTGCTAGTTTATGCATGGGAATTTTTTTGTACGAAATGGCAAATGGCTTAGAGAAAAAAATAGATAAATCAAATGAGTACTTTATGAGAATGATGCTAATTGTAATTGGCAGTTTATCAATGGCATTAACTGTATATTATACATACAATGGAGTATGGGAAAGGCTCCCCTTGAATGTAATGTTGTTTTCTGGTGGTATACTATTTCTATTTGTGGGGGGGAATTATACAAAATCTGCAATAGCAGTTCTGATGAACTTTCTCGGAGATTTGAGTCGTTACATTTTTTTAATTCACTTTCCCGTGATTATGGCAATTAACCACACAACTCTAATTAGCCAATTAGGGAAAATAGTGGGAGCAGTAATATATGTTTTTATAACCCTTTTTTTGGCGTTTATGTGTTATGCTTTTGATTTAGCATTAAGACGAAAGAATCGTCAAATTATGTAAAGAATACACAGACTATAGTATTTGCAAGATTATTATAGAGAGATGGCAATGAGAGAACTGGAGTATCCGTTTAAAGCGGAAGAGATAATCAAAAAGAAAAAATCATATAAGAAGCAGCTTTTATCTGAATCAACTACTTCATTTATTGAAAAGAAGATAGCTATTCTTGGAGGGCAGACAACTCAAGATATTAAGTTGGTATTGGAGTTGTTTTTACTCAATTATGGTATAAAACCTTCTTTTTATGAGTCTGAATTTAATCAATGGTTTGAAGATGGAATGTTTTCTAATTCTGATTTAGAAAGCTTTGCACCAGATTTAATATATGTTTGTACATGTATTAGGAATATTACTGATTTCCCTCAATTTTCAGATGATAAAGAAGCTGTTGAACTTAAAAGGAAAGAGGTTGTTGACAAATTTCGTGGATTATGGGCATCGCTGTCCCAAAGATATAACTGTCCCATTATTCAGAATAATTTCGAATACCCATTTTTTCGTTTGATGGGTAATATGGATGCAAGTGATTACCATGGACGAGTGAACTATATAACAAGAATTAATTGTGATTTGTATGATTATGCGCAATCGCATGGGAATTTTTATATTTGTGATGTGAATTATATTTCATCAGCATACGGACTGGATAGATGGTCAGACCCATATTATTGGCATATGTATAAATATGCTGTTTCTGTACCTGCGATACCATACCTTTCTTTTAATGTGGCTAATATTATAAAGTCCATTTATGGCAAGAATAAAAAGGTATTCAATCTTGATCTCGATAACACCCTTTGGGGAGGGATTATCGGCGATGATGGTGCTGACAATATTGAGATTGGCCAAGAGACAGCTTTGGCACAAACATATAGTGAGTTTCAGGAGTATATCAAGCTGCATAAGCAAATGGGCATATTACTTACTGTTAATTCAAAGAATGATAATGATATGGCGGTAAGTGGTTTTAATCGCCCTGATAGTATTTTAAAAATGGATGATTTTGTGAGCTTCAAAGCAAACTGGAATCCAAAGAGTGTGAATTTGGCAGAAACAGCTCAAGAAATATCATTGCTTCCTGAAAGCTTTGTGTTTGTGGATGACAATCCTGCAGAGAGAGCAATAATTGATGGAGAAATGCCGTTCGTATCAGTTCCTGAAATCGAAAGTGTTGAACATTATATTCAAGTTCTAGATAAATCAGGCTTTTTTGAGACTACAAGTTTATCAAATGATGATTTGAGACGTAGCAAGATGTATCAGGAAAATGTAAAGAGACAACAATATCAGTCTAAATATGCAAATTATGAAGATTATCTAAAATCATTGGAGATGAAAGGAGAAATACATAGCTTTGATCCGCTATATATGTCCAGAATAGCACAGCTTACAAACAAGAGTAATCAGTTTAACTTGACAACAAAACGATATAGTCAAAGCGAGATTGAAGAAGTTGCAGAAGATTCTAATTATATTACTCTATATGGTAAACTAGAAGATAAGTTTGGAGATAATGGAGTAGTAAGCATTGTTATAGGACGAATCAAAGGTGAGAACAAGGATGAATTGCATATGGAATTATGGCTAATGAGTTGCAGAGTACTAAAGAGAGATATGGAATATGCAATGATGGATGAACTTGTAGATAAAGCCAAAAGTTTAGGAATAAGGACTATTTTCGGTTACTATTATCCAACAGCCAAAAATTCAATGGTTAAGGATTTCTATTCTCTCCAAGGCTTCGAGAAAATAAGTGAAGATGTGCAGGGGAATACTATTTGGAAATACATAATACATGATATATATCAAAAAAAGCAAAATGTAATCAAGGTGAATTTAAAAAATTGAAAATGATTCACAATTAGTTTATTACAAAGAACTTTCAATGGACTATACACTTTGCGGGCTGTATTTTAGGAGTGTATGAGATGAGCGATTTAGATGAAGCAAGATGTAAAGAATTAAGAAAACGTGTATTTATTACTGGATATAAAGGGGGACATGCTCATTTAGCATCGTGCTTTTCCGCGATTGAAATACTATACACGTTATATATGAAGGGGATACTGAAGTATGACATAAATAATCCCTATTTAGAAGAAAGAGATCGCTTTGTTTTAAGCAAAGGTCATTCGGGATTGGCGTTGTTTTCTGTTTTGGAATTGGCGGGCATTATATCTAAATCCGAGATGGAATCATATTTAAAATGTGAAAGCGGAATTGGAGGAGAACCCAATCTTGGAGATGCCCTGGGGATAGAAGCATCGACAGGGTCATTGGGGCATGGTCTATCCATGGCAGTAGGAATGGCTCTTGCTCAAAAAAACGATGGAAAAGGATCAAGAACTTTTGTACTAATCGGTGATGGCGAATGCCAAGAGGGGACCATGTGGGAAGCTGCAATGTCAGCTTCTAGTTTCTCATTGGATAATCTGATTGTAGTGATGGATTATAACAAACTACAAAAAACAAACAGGGTGGATGAAACACTGAAGTATGTGGAATGGGCTGATAAATGGCGGACGTTTGGGTGGAATGTGCTGATTACAGATGGCCATGATGTAGAGCAGTTAAGAAATGTATTGGGGGAAATTCAGATGTGTAAAAAGCCCACTATTGTCATGGCTGAAACAATTAAGGGCAGGGGTGTTTCTATTATGGAGAATAGCCCCAAGTGGCATTTTAAGATGCCTACAAAAAAGGAACTTAAATATTTCATTGAAGAACTGGGGATTTCTGAAGAAGAATTGGAGGTGTAGGAAATGCAGAGTTCTTTTATGGGGAGTTTGATGGAGCTTTCAGAAGTACATAACGATATTATGTACTTGACCGCAGATAGCGGAGAGGGCGGACTTGATTTACTGTATAAGAGGAACTTTCCTGATAGATGTTTCAATTTTGGAATAGCAGAAGAGAATATGGTGGCAGCAGCAGCAGGGATGGCTTTGTGTGGAAAAAAACCGTTTGTATATACTGCAGCTCCCTTTTTGGTTTACAGAGCATTTGAATTTATCCGTGATGACATTTGCCTTCAGAATGTTCCGGTGAAGCTAATTGGATCTGGAAGTGGTATATCTGTTAGCTCGTTGGGACCGACTCACCATACAACAGAAGATATTGCTGTTTTAAGGAGTTTACCTAATCTCTCTATCTTTTCGCCTGCTACGCCAAAACAGGCATATGAATCTATTAAGGAGGCGTATAATACTCCTGGACCAGTATATATTCGATTGGGAATGAGCAAGGAGTCCGAGTTTTTTGACGAAGACTACAAGATACCGGAAGGTGGAATTGATATAATACGAGAAGGCGCTGATGCATTAGTGGTTACTACTGGGGCAGAACTAAAGGAGGTAATTGATGCTGCAGCTATTCTTCATTCTGAAAATATAGAGATCACTGTGGCAAGCGTGTTTTCAGTCAAACCATTTGATTCTGTTCAATTCTTAAAATATGCGAGAAGTGCTCGGCGCATTTTTACTGTTGAAGAACACAATGTAATTGGTGGCCTAGGCAGTACAATAGCTGAATGCCTATATTTTGAGGGATTGAATATACAAATGGAGAAAATTGGACTAAAGGATTGCTTTACAAAGGGATATGGAAGCTTAGAGAGGTTGAAGCATTGGAATGGATTGGATTCGGAAACAATAGTTACTAGCATTCGAAGGAGCCTTAGATGAGAGAGTATACTTATGAGGAATTAGAAATAGGGCAAAATGAATCATTTACAAAAGAGATTACAGCTGAGATGGAAAATGCTTTTAGAAGCATAACAGGAGATGAAAATCCGCTTCATAAAGATGATGGTTTTGCAGGTGAAATAAGTGGAGGGAAATATTCGTCGCATGTAACGTTTGGAATGTTAACTGCTTCTTTATATTCAACGCTTGCAGGGATGTATTTGCCTGGGAAGTATTCACTGATTCATTCTTTTGATCGGATTGATTTTAGAAAGCCTGTTTTTGTTGGCGATGTGCTTACCGTTTCGGGGACCATACACGAAAAGCAGGATGATCTAAGCTTGATTATTATAGATGCACTTATTAAGAATCAGAATGGGAAAGTAGTATCAAAGGCAGCAATGAAAGTGATTGTACAAAGATGAGCATTGTTGGAATAATCGATTTATAAAGTATGGCGTGACCTTTTTCTATTTCATATTGGTAGTTGATTTGAATAATGTATGCGAATTTGCTAAGGAGATTCAACAATATGAGATTGATTATTTTAGGAGCAGGTGGATATGGTAGGACTATTGCTGATCTGGCAGAGCAATGCCAGATTTATAAAAAAATCGAATTTATGGATGATAACTTGATAATGCCTTCTGTTGTTGGTAAGATTGGTGATTTCGAAAAGTATATAGATGATGATACTGCGTTTTATCCTGCAATAGGAGATAATAGAATTCGGTGTGAGCTGATAAGAGAGATTGATCTTGCAAAGGGATATGTGATGTCATTAGTACATAAGACAGCTTATATAAGCCCTACGGCAAAGATAGGTAAAGGTGTGGTTGTGATGCCCAATGCTTCTATAGGAACAAATGCAGTAATAGGAGATGGATGTATTGTAAACATGAATGCGATTATTGATCATGATTGTATACTGGGGGCAGGGGTTCATATTGCACCGGGTGCTATATTAAAAGGTGAAAATAGGGTAGAATCATACACCAAAATTGAGTCTGGGGTTGTTATAGAGAGAGGAAAAATATAAAATATGATGGACGGAAGTGAATTGCCGGTATATACACGATATATAGATAAACAATCAATTTCTATTTCTGAGGCAATGAGTAAGATTAATACTAATGCTTCCGGAATTCTTTTTCTGATAGTGGAAACAGGAGTGTTATCAGCTTGTATTACTGATGGAGATATCCGCAGGTTTCTTTTGGCAGGCGGAAGTATGGATGCGCCTGCAATTGATGCCGCAAATAAAACGCCTAAAGTTGCATCAAGCATTGAGGAAGCTAAAAATCTTTACCATAAGCGAAACTGGATTGCTATTCCAATAGTTGATAACAATAATCGAATAATAGATGTGTATACAGGGGATGGAAATGAAGAGCACAAAAAGGCTGTTCTGAACACTCCTGTAGTTATTAATGCAGGTGGAAGAGGAACTCGCCTTGATCCATTTACAAAAGTTCTTCCCAAGCCTTTGATCCCTGTGGGGGAATTACCTATTATTGAGTTGATTATGAAGGAGTATCAATCATATTCATGTAATGATTTTCATATCATTGTAAATTACAAGAAAGAGCTTATGAAAGCATATTTTCTTGATGCCGAGAAAAGCTATAATATATCTTGGTATGATGAGTGTGAACCGCTAGGAACGGGAGGTGGACTGAGTCTTCTAAGAGGTAAAATGGAATCAACATTCTTTTTTGCCAATTGTGATGCGCTGTTGACTGCCAATTATGAATCAATGCTAAAATTTCATAAGGAAAATGGTAATGTGATTACGATGATCTGTGCATATAAAAATGTTAATATTCCTTATGGGGTTGTGGAAATGGGAGAGGGCGGAGTCATCCAAAGCATGAAGGAAAAACCACTAATGTCATTCCTTACTAATACAGGAATATACATTGTTGAACCAGAGGTCATTGATGACATTGAGGATGATGTTTCTGTTGGCTTTCCAGATATTGTTGAAAGAGAACGTCAGAAGGGAAAGAGAGTGGCAGCATTCCCAGTGTCTGAGAATGATTGGATGGATATGGGACAATTGAGTGAGCTTGAGAAAATGAGAGTGAAACTGTATGGGGAATAGAGAGCTTGGCAGTGAGTTCAACTTGTCTTTGGAAAAATTGACAAAGAAAAAAAATAATGTTTTTCAATATTTATCTCCATATACTTATATGGCTTGTTTTGATAGTGGAAGAAGTGCTTTAAAGCATTTAGCATCTTTTCTTATGGAAGATGAGGAAATTTTGCTGCCAGAGTTTATCTGCGAGTCTGTAATCAATTGCTTTAACAAGGTCAATTTCTATAAGGTGAACAAAGACTTTTCTATTGATGTAGATGATTTAAAAGAGAAGATTGGAAATAAAACAAAAGCAATTTTTCTAATGCATTACTTTGGACATATACAGCCTAATGATTCTTTAGAGGCGATTGCTGACATTGCCGATGAGAATGATCTTTTAATTATTGAGGACACTACTCATAGTATTTTTTCTGCTTCATCTACCATTGGTGATTATCAAATATGTAGTATTCGGAAATGGATTCCGATTTCGGGTGGCGGTTTTTTGTATTCAAAAACAGACAAATTGAATTTGTTCTGGAATTTGAAATACTCTGTGAGCACAAATAACCGTAGAACTTATGGAATGGTACTAAAGGACATGTTCCTTCGCCAGAATTATGATTTTAATGAGCAATATAGAAGAATATTTGAAGATTGTGAGCGGATTTTGGATGAACAAAAAGAAATATATAAAATGTCAGATTTTTCATCATTCATAGCAGAATGTGTTGATGTCGAAGAATTAAGGCAAATACGTATTAAGAATTATGAAATGCTTAAGAAGAGTGTGACTCCGGCGATATCTCTGGAAAATGGAGAATGTCCACTAGTGCTACCCATAAGAGTGAAAAGTAGAAATAAGCTGAGGGCATATCTTATGGATAATAGGATATACTGTGCTGTTCATTGGCCTTGCGACAATTTTCAGCCAGAGAATCGACTATTTGCAAGAGAGTGTGCAAATCACCTTATTTCCTTGCCAATAGATCAGAGATACAATGACGACGATATGTATTATTTGATTGAGGTTTTAGAGCAATATGGAGAATTGGAATTATGTTGAATGTAATACCACATTCCAAACCAGATAGATGGAATGCTATTGTAAAATCATATAATAATTGGGATATTTATTACCTTTGCGAATATGCTGTTTCTTTTCAGCACCATGGAGATGGAGAACCGCTGCTTATTCAATATGAAAGTGATGAGGAGAGCTTTTGCTATGTGGTGATGAAAAGGGATATTTCAGATGATACAAAATTTGAAGGAAGGCTGGAATCTGGGAAATATTTTGATTATGAGACTCCATATGGGTATGGCGGACCTCTATGCAACAAGACGTTAACAGAAGATTCTCAAAGGCGATTCTTAAATGAACTAAAAGAGTATGCAAGAGAAAATGGAATAATATCGCAATTTGTTAGGTTTCATCCGCTTTTAAATAATCAGGAATCATTACCATTGGTATTTGAAACCAGATATCTTCATCAGACAATTTTTATAGAGACTATTTCTCCAGATCAGATAATGTCAGATATGGATAGCAAAAATAGAAATATGGTTAGAAAAGCTAAAAAAAATGGTGTGACAGTTGAACGAAAGAGTATATTAGAATACCAGGATTTTCTTCCAATTTATGAGGAAACAATGGTAAAAGATGATGCAGAGGACTATTATTTTTTTGCAGAGGATTACTTCAAGGAACAATTGAATCTAAAAGATAATGCATGCTTTTTCTATGCAATGCTGGATAATAAGCCAATTGCCGGTGCAATAATGTATTACAATGATAATTACATGCATTATCATCTGGCAGGTACACACACAGAATATCGAAAGTATTCACCAAGCAATCTTCTTCTTTATGAAGCTGCCTGTTGGGCAAGTGAGCATGGTATAAAAAAATTTCATCTCGGTGGAGGGATGGTGGAGGATGACAGTTTGTTTGGTTTCAAAAAGCAGTTTAATAAAAATGGAAGATTGCCATTTTATGTAGGGCGAACGATTTTTGATAACGAAGAGTACAATGGTCTTTTGGAAGTAAGAAAGGAGTTGGACCCTTCGTTTAATACAAATAATAGTAGGATGACTCAATATCGATATTAATGGAATGATGATGAAATATAAAGTATGTGTTGTCACGGGAACAAGGGCTGATTATGGATTGCTGAGAGAAACCATCAGAAGACTATATGATAATAATCAGATTGATTTGGACCTGCTTGTGACAGGTGCGCATCTTAGTGACAGTTTTGGAAAAACAGAAAATGAAATAGTAGGTGATGGATTTGCGACATACACGAGGCTAGCCATACCATTAGGAGATGATTCAAAGGCGGGTATGATACATGCAACTGCAGATGCCATGCATTGCTTTGTTGACTATTTCTTGGTACATCGCCCAGATATTTTAGTTGTCCTAGGAGATCGTTATGAGATTTTTTCAGCTGCAACGGCTGCACATATGCTGGGTATACCAATTGCACATATCTCTGGAGGAGACATTACGGAAGGAGCAATTGACAACACGATTAGGCATTGTGTTACAAAAATGAGTCAGCTGCATTTCCCTGGTTGTGAGCAGTCAAGAAGAAGAATTATACAGATGGGAGAATTTCCGGAAACAGTTTTTAACGTTGGTGAGCCTGGCGTTGAGAATATAAAAAAACTGTCGCTGATGGAAAGATCAGTTTTGGCTCAGAACCTAAAATTTGAGGGAATGTTAAACGATTATGCTGTGGTGACATTTCATCCGACTACAATGGAGGACGATACAGGACTCGAACAGCTAAACGAACTGATAGGCGCAATGGATTCGCTGAAGACCATATCCTACGTCATTACTCTTTCAAATGCGGATGCGGGTGGAAAAGCGATAAATAATTGTTGGTTAGAAGAAGGGAATAGACGTGACAATTGGTTGGTTGTAAGTTCTCTTGGAGTAATCAGGTATTTATCAGCGATGAAGTATGCGAAAGTTGTTATAGGAAATTCATCAAGTGGGATTGTAGAGGCACCTTCAATGGGGGTCCCAACAGTGAATATAGGCGATAGACAAAAGGGACGCATGATAGCAGATAGCGTTGTTTGTTGTAACCCGTATAAATCGGAAATTGAGGCTGCTGTCAAAAAAGTGTTGGAGCCTGGGTTCTGGGAAATGTGTAAAAATGTAAATTCACCATTTGGTGATGGAAGCACATCAGAGATGATTGAAGAGTGTATCATGAAATACCTTAAGCAGAGAAATCACACCATCGAAAAAGGGTTTTATGATTGTATGTGACTGAAAGGGTTATAAATGGATAATAAAAACTGTTTGATTATTGCAGAAGCAGGAGTAAATCACAATGGTAAACTTTCTTTGGCGATGAAACTATGTGATGCTGCTAAAGAGGCCGGGGCAGATGTGGTAAAATTCCAGACATGGAAAACAGAGAATCTTTTAACTAGAAATGTGGCGCAAGCAGATTATCAAACTACAAATACTGGAATAAGAGAGTCACAGTTTGAAATGCTGAAGAAGTTGGAACTTTCCTATGATGATTTTTGTGCCATAAAAATGCATTGTGATGATATAGGCATAATTTTTGCTTCAACAGCAGATGAGCCTGAGAGCCTTGATTTTTTGGTTGAATTGGGAATACCATTTATTAAAGTTGGTTCAGGTGATATCGGAAATATTTCATTTTTAAGATATATGGGAACAAAGCATCTGCCAGTGATTTTAAGCACAGGGATGAGTAACCTTGCTGATGTGGATATATCAATCAGAGCGCTAATTAAGGGCGGAGCTACAGATATAACGCTGCTTCATTGCACTACAAATTATCCATGTCCATATGAGGATGTAAATCTTAAAGCGATGCTAACATTAAGAGATGCATTTCATTTACCTATAGGATATTCTGATCATACTATTGGGACAGATGTGGCAGTTGCAGCGGCTGCTATGGGAGCAGGGGTAATAGAGAAGCATTTTACATTAGATACAGGTATGGAAGGTCCCGACCATAAGGCAAGCACAGAACCTGAAGAGTTTAAAAGGTTGGTTAACAGCATCCGTAATGTAGAGGTTTGCCTAGGAACAGGCGTGAAAGGACCAACTTCAGCCGAACGGGAAATATCGAAAGTTGTTACAAAAAGAATAGTAGCAAAGAGAGAAATAACTGATGGTGATATATTTCTGGAAGATAATATTTGCATCAAGAGGAATGATACTGGAGTATTAGCTTCACAATGGGATATTATTGTGGGAAAGAAAGCAAGCCGTTCATTTAAAGTTGATGAAGGAATAGACATTATTTAAAGGGAAATTATATGCCGGATTTTTTTTTACGAGAAGCTAAGAGTGAAGATTTTGAGTTCTATTACAAACTAAAGTCTGAGGACAGCGCTATCTATTGGAGTGGCTTTGAATCTGCTCCGAACAGAGAGAATCTTTTTAAGTTTTGGGAAAAATTTGTGAATTTGGGGAGTCTAGAAAGAAAGATACTGATTCTAACTAATGGTTTCGAGTCTATTGGATATGTCCAAGCAGTCTTTGATGGCAGTAGTATTGGTCTCTCTATGGGAATATGCGAGAATAAGAGAGGTTATGGGTTTGGGAAACATATTATTGGAACTGCTATGGATTATTTTTCAGAATATACCGATTTCTTTTGTTATGTTAGAGAAGACAATATATCTTCAATGAAGAGCTTTACATCAAACGGTTTTCATGAAACGAGCAAGTTTTATTATTGTTTCTTTCCGTTAGACAATAAAGAGTATATAATGAAAAGATTAGAATTTCATAGATAACAAAAGGGAAAAAGCATATGTTAATTAGACTTGTGAATATTATGACTTTGGTTTGGAATTCAACATTTTGGGGACTGTGTGTATTGTGCCAGATGGAATAGCTTGATGAATTTAAGGAATTAGATATCCAGTAGTTCTATATGGAAATAGAATTGTTTATTGTTGCTTATGATTATGATAAATCTTGATGGAGGCGTAGAATATCATAAATCTACGAAATTAGAAAATGAAAAATATAGCTATTATTCCTGCACGATCTGGATCAAAAGGACTGGTTGACAAGAATATTAAAGAATTAGTTGGGAAACCGCTTATGGCTTATTCCATAGAAGCTGCATTAAAATCGAAATATTTTGATACAGTGATGGTATCAACAGATTCAGAGAGCTATGCAGATATAGCAAGGAAATATGGAGCAGAGGTACCATTTCTTCGATCGGAACGTACTTCTTCAGATACTGCATCATCATGGGATATGGTGGAGGAAGTGCTAGATGGGTATAGAAAAAGAGAAAAGTTTTTTGATACGTTTTGTTTGTTGCAACCGACATCTCCACTAAGGAATGCTGATGATATTATTGCAGCATATAAGCTTTTTGAAAAAAAAGCCTCTTTTGCCGTTGTTTCTGTGTGTGAAGCAGAGCATTCTCCTCTTTGGTGTGGGCAACTGCCCGCGAATAAGGAGTTTATAAATTTTCTTAATCCGGAATCTGAAAAAAGGAGACAGGATGCAGGAACGTTTTACCGGCTTAATGGTGCTATCTATATTGTATATATTGAGAAATTTAATAATGATAAGTTCTTATATAAAGAGGGAAGCTATGCATATATAATGCCTCAGAATAGAAGCTTGGATATTGATACGGATATTGACTTTAAACTTGCTGAGATACTGATGCAGAAAATAATTATTTAAAAGAACAAAAAAATTGGAAGAGTTAGAAAAAGGAAAAATAGAGATTGCAAATTTGTCGAAATTTGTGGGATGTACTTATGTTTGATGTGTAGGTATAAAGTTTTGGTGGGGAACAAACAGAAAACAGATTTTAGATATTGTTATAGAATTACCCTTGTATTATTTGCAGATACGCTAAGTGTTGTAGTAGCGTATCTGCTTTCTTTGCTTGTTCGATTTGATTTCAAATTTTGGGGTATACCCAGAATGTATATTGCGAACATTGTTTATATGCTTCCGGTAGCTATAGTGACTACTCTGACGGTTTATTATATTTTTAGGCTTTATCATAGCATATGGAGATTTGCGTCCCTTACGGAGGTTTACAGGATTGTTGGGGCGTATTTTGTTATAGCAGTTCTGCTATTTGCAGAGAACAGAATCGAACGTATCAATCTTCCCCGTAGCTGTATGTTTATGGGGATTATTCTGAATGTGATTTTCTGTATGGGGATCAGGTTTTCATACAGGATGTTCAGGGGGAGTATTTTCAGGATTAATCCTAAGGACCGTGAGCTCATGGACAGAGCTAATGTCATGGTGATAGGTGCTGGATATGCTGGAAGAGAGATAATATCAGACTTACAGCTTGATAAGCGGTATAAAGTAAGGGTTATTGTTGACGATAACAGGACTACCTGGGGAAGATACCTTTGTGGTGTCAGAATTGGTGGTGGAAGGGATAGTATTATAGAGCTTTCTGATAATTATGATATTGATAAGATTATCTTTGCAATTCCTTCTGCTAGTGATAAGGACAGGAGAGAGATTCTTAATATCTGCAAAGAAACCGGATGTAAGCTACAGATAGTTCCGGGGCTGTCACAGATTGTGTCAGGGGAAGTAAGCGTAGCAATACTTCGAGATGTTAACTTAGAGGATCTTCTTGAGAGAGATGAGATTAAGGTCAATAACGAGGAGATATTTGAAACAATAAGGGATAAGGTGGTCATGGTTACAGGGGGCGGTGGCTCAATAGGATCTGAGTTATGCAGACAGATTGCAGCAGCTTCTCCCAGACAGCTTATTATTTTTGATATATATGAGAATAACGCCTATGATATTGAGCAGGAGCTTAAGAGGAGATACCCAGAGCTTGATGTAGAGGCGCTAATTGGCTCTGTTCGTAATACGGACAGGATAAATGGTGTATGTAGGTATTATAGACCTGAGATTATTTTTCATGCAGCTGCTCATAAGCATGTGCCATTAATGGAGAAGAGCCCTAATGAGGCTATTAAGAATAATGTATTTGGAACTTATAAAACTGCCATGGCTGCAGCAAAATACGGGGCAAAGAAGTTTGTTCTGATATCCACGGATAAGGCAGTCAATCCTACTTCTCTCATGGGAGCTACTAAGCGTGTATGCGAGATGATTATTCAGATGATGGACAGAAAGTGCCAGGATACAATTTTCGCTGCTGTTAGATTTGGAAATGTTTTGGGATCCAATGGCTCTGTTATTCCGCTTTTTAAGCAGCAGATTGCCGAAGGAGGCCCTGTTACTGTTACAGATAAGGAGATTGTCAGGTATTTTATGACTATTCCTGAGGCGGTTTCTCTGGTTCTGCAGGCAGCCTTCTATTCCACAGGTGGCGAAATTTTTATACTTGATATGGGAAGACCTGTAAGGGTTGATGATATGGCTCGTAACCTTATATAGTTGTCCGGATATAAGCCCGATGTGGATATTGATATTGTCTATACTGGTCTTCGTCCAGGGGAGAAACTCTATGAGGAACTTCTAATGGATGAAGAGGGTAAGGAAAAAACAGCAAACAAAATGATATATATTGGGCATCCTATAGAGATGGATGATGCTGTTTTTGAGGAGAAGCTTAAGGTTCTTAATGAGGCGTCCAAGAAGGATAGCCTTGATATTAAGAAGATGGTTGCGGATATTGTAGGGACGTATAGTATTTGATTAGAAATTTTTGTGCAGGAATATAGGGTATTTATAATATGAGTGGTGATAATGTAATATCTTCTAGTGTGGCTGATAAAGGGATTAAAACATGGAATGATTATTTATGCTATGGGATTTTGTTTGCTATGCTTCTTTCCATTCTTAAGGCGGGCAGTTATGGATATTACCAGATATTGTTTGTAATTATGTTTATGGCTTTTACCGGAATTAAGAATAGCTATAGGCTATTGCTCACGTTCATAAAGTGTAATCCTATTGTTTTAGGAATGGCAGTTGTATATGCTGCATACAACTTTGTGAGTAGTCGTGACGTTCCTTCATGCTTATTTCCGCTCACTGTATTTTGCGTAATATTTGCAGGATTTTGTGTTTCGACTGGTGGCAGGGATGTGTCGATTGCTCATCGAAAGCTTTGGATGGTTCTATTTAGTATCTCCTTTATAAATATATTTGCAGTTTTAGAAGGTCGTTCTTTATATTTCGCGAATGCTGATATAGAGATGGGGATTTTAGTGGTTATGGCAGTTATGACTTTTCTGTTTATCGATGATGGAAAGATTATTCTTGCAGGCGAGGCTGTTATTATATTTCTAGGTGTGTTGTTACTAAGAAGGGGAGGGTTAGACTTTTCAAATGCGTTTTTGGTGAAGGATGCTGCCCAGGAGTTTTCGCATGGAGGAATTATGGAGAAAATTCTGGGGCATGGATTCCTTCAATTGATGAAGAATACAAATGGGATTTCAAACAATACGATGGGGGAATTGTTGTATGATTATGGACTTGTGGCTGTAATCTTATTTTGCGTGTTATTTATATATGCTCTTTATGTCCTTATTACTGATAAGGACAAAGAGAATAAGAAACAGTCGTTTCTGCTGATGGTTTTGATGATTATGAGTCTGTTCTACTCAGCAGTTTATTGGGAGAATGGAGCGTTTTTATTATTTGCTGAAATAGGTGTTTTTCTTGGAGTAAGGGCACGTAGTAAAGATAAGTAAAGTAAGATTTATTAGCAGTTAATTTGGAATATTGGGTAGGATAATGGAAAAGAGATTAGTGTCCTGGAAGGACTATTTATTTATAGGGCTTGCAATAGCCGTGATGATGGAGATAAGGGTGGATTCAAGAGAGCAGTTTTTTCAGCTTTTGCTGATAGCTGTTTTCTTTGTGTTTACAGGTTTAAAGGAAAATGCAGGGCGTCTATGGGAATTTGTTTGTAAATTTCCAGTTTATGCGGCTGCCACTGTGGCGTGGACAATATTCTTTGTTTTTATAAATAGAGAAAAGCCTTATTCTGATAAGTATGCGATTTCTGTTTTTGGAATAATCTTTGTTGGATACCTCCTTGCTAAGAAGGGGGAAGAATATGTCAGGGCAACTTTTGACAAGATGTGGCTTGTATACTTCATTTTGTCCATGTGCTGCTTTGTGAATTTTATTGTTTATAACCATGGTCGTGGGAGGATGCTTTTGTTCTTCCAGAATCCTAACTGGGAAGGGTATTCTCTTATCTTTTTCCTTTTTATCAGTTTGTTCTTTGTGGAGAGCAGGGCGAAGATGATAGTTGGTACTATCTATGCTCTGGTGGCTTTGCCCTGCACAGGTGGTAAGGCTAATACATTGGTTGCAGTAGTTGTAGTTGCCGGGTATATCATAAGGATTGCTGTGCTAAAAAAGAAAAACAGTGGAAATAAGCAGAAACAGTCGGATTCTGAGGATAATAGTGGTAGTAACATAGGGGTTAACAATAAACGTAAAAAAGCTATGTTAATAGCCGGTTCTGTCATTGTTTTAGTGGCGGTGCTTGTTCTGCTTTACAAATTTGGAAAAGGTACTGTAGATAATCTTTGGATCAGATATAAAGTAATGATGGATGATCTGATGAGGGTTATTAGCGGCAAGGGCCAACCCGCTGATTCTGGTACAAGTACCACCATAAGAATTATGGATGCCCTTGAATCCCTTGAGACATATCCTACAAAGGATATTCTGAAGGCACTCCTGGGTCGCGGACTTATGCATCAATATAACTTTGCCATAAGACCTATGACTGCAAAATTGTTTGCTATTGCAGGTGGAGGGATTGCCGGTCCCGCAGAGAATACTTTTCTTTCTATGATGTATGACTCCGGGGCTGCCGGCTTTTCTATGTATGGCGCAGTATATGTGGCTTCTTTTATTAGCTTTATCAAGAGTAAGGATGCCTTTTTACGGAAGCTGGCGCTCATTCTTATCAGTATAATGACTATTGGTCTTACAGTTGATATGGAATACCTTACTGCCATTATGTTTGTAGAATGGATTGTTGTAGGTATGTTCCTCGGAAGGCTGGATGATCTTAATGAGAAGAGGATGCTTGCTCCCGGATTAGTGGGGTTCGGACTTTTGATACCGGTTATTTATATTCTTCCTAAGTGCTTATCATGGGTTAAGACCATGACTAACGGGGTTACAGTGGTAAGCAGCGGTTCATATGCTGGTGCTGTGCCTGCAGTTATAGTTATTATTGCAGTAGCTATACTGGGGCTAATTTGTGCTATCAGTATTTCTTCTTACAGAATGTTTTCCATAGGCAGACTCCTAAATAGAGATATTATCAGAATGGCTGTATTTATGCTTGTGATTATTGGCGGAGGTGTGTTCGCTAATAGCTTTGTGGCGAAGGTACAGGGAGCTGTTACAGAAAGAGTAGCTGCCGAGAGGGAGTTTATAGAGGAATTAAGAGAGAGTACAGAGGGAAGACTATATGTTGACACCTTCCCGGTTGTTTATGACAGGGCTTTGGGTGACATTAGCAATACGGTTCTGTGCTCTCGGGGGCTGGTGGTTTATGATGACACTACAATTATTGCGGATAAGAGTCTTGATTCACATATGTTTTCAAGCAGAGGCTTTCTGTATGCACCTATTTCTGAGTGGGATGCAATTTATACCAATGATGAGGCTGTGATCAGAGCTCTTGATGAAAAGGGCGTGCGCTTATATGGCTATAATCCTGAGGTAAAGACTTTAGATATACTGAAAGGTAACAGAGCCTTTATTTATCCCGGGAAATATGAAGTGTCCTATGACATTAGTATAGAGCCTAATGAGTATAAGGATGATTATCTGGTATGCGAACTGAAGGTTACCAATACTGCGGATGATTCTAAGATTTATGAGAGACATTTTTACAGGAGTCAGTTCGATGAAAATGGTCATCTAATCTATGATGACATAGTTACTTTGGGTTATTACGAGGCTGAGTTTACAGTTGAGGGCGGTGAGGAGTATGGTCTTATCTTTGATAAGGTTGAGTATGCTCGTAAGCCCGACTATGATCAGAGAATTAAGGTTGATTATGCCGGAAGAACGATTTTTGCCCAGTATTTCGATTTAGAGGGTAACCCCTATGAGCAGTCCGGGGGGTATTATGGAACAGAGTTCGAGTATGATGATAATGACAATAATCTTATGACTAGGTATCTTGGGGAAGATTTGCAGCCAGTTGAGATCAGTTCTGGTTATGCGGAGGTAAGACGAGAATATAACGCAAGGAAGTGCTTGAAAAAGGAAAGCTATTTCGGAGCTGACGGTAACCTAATTTTGCTATCAGGTGGGTATGCTGAAATCAGGAAGAAATATAATGATAAAGATCAGTTATCTCAGGATATGTACTATGGTACTGATGGTAATCCTGTAGTAATATCTGGTGGCTATGTTGGTGTAGCATATGAATATGATAGCTATGGCCGTGTGAAGAAGTATACATATCTTGGAGAGGATGGTAATCCTGTTGTGATTTCTTCAGGATATGCAGTCCTTCGAAGAGAGTATAATGATAAGGATTTGGTTGTAAGGGAAGAGTACTATGATGTAGATGATAATCCTCTTGCTCTTACTTATGGCCAGGCTGCTGTAGAATATGAGTATGATGATAATTTGAATCGTGTTGTAGATAGGTATTATGATACAGATAATCAGCCGATTTTGTACAATGAT
This sequence comes from Butyrivibrio sp. XPD2002, assembly GCF_000423945.1. GTDB lineage: Bacteria > Bacillota > Clostridia > Lachnospirales > Lachnospiraceae > Butyrivibrio. Next base: position 223,227 of record NZ_AUIY01000004.1, read on the forward strand.
GCATTTTGGTATGTTCAGCGTACTTACAATGAGGATAAGAGGTGTGTAAAGGAAGAATATTTTGGCACAGATGGTAATCCTATTGAGATTTCCAGTGGCCAGGCTTCTGTGGAGTATGAGTATGATGATCATGGGAATGCTGTAGAGTATAGATATTTAGGCGTTGACGGCAATCCTGTTATTATTACGTCAGGGTATGCTGTACTTAAGAAGTTATATAATCAGCTTAATCAGCTTGAGAGAGAGGAATATCTGGATGAGAATGGTGATCCTGTAGCTCTTGCAGCTGGACAGGGATTTGTAGAGTACGAGTACGATGAAGCAGGGAACAGGGTGATTGACAGGTATTATGACGCTGATGGTAACCCTGTTAACTATAATGATGCATATTGGTATGTTTCCAGAACATATAATGAAGATAAGAGATGTGTTAAGGAGGAATATTTTGGCACAGATAATAAGCCTCGAATGATTTCTGCGGGATATGCGGCATATACTATTGATTATGACGAAGACGGCCGGGCAGTTAAGTATGTATATCTTGGTACTGATGGGATGCCGGTTATTAATTCCTCGGGTTATGCAGTACGTCGTTGCTACTATAACGATGATAATCAGCTCATTCGTGAAGAGTACTATGATGCAGATGATGTAATTGTAGAACTCTCAGGTGGTCAGGCTTCGGTAGAATATGAATACGACGAGGCTGGAAACCGTATAATTGACAGATACTACAATATTGAGAATCAGCCTGTGTTGTATAATGATTCATATTGGTGCGTATTAAGAACATATGATGAGAAGAAGCGCTGTGTTAAGGAAGAATATCTCGGAACAGACAACAAACCTATTCTTCTCGAGAATGGCTATGCCGGATATACTAATGAGTATGATGATAAGGGTCTTGTTACAAAGAATGTATATCTGGGAGTAGATGGAGATCCTGTGATTACAGCTTCTGGTTATGCTATAAGTCATCATATCTATAACGATGATAAGAGGCTTATTCGGGATGAATTCTATGATAAGAATGATAAGCCTATGGCATGCTTTGGATGTCAGTCTTCTGTAGAATATGAGTATGATGATGCAGGAAACAGAGTTGTAGATAGGTATTATGGTTTAGATGGTGAGCCAGTTCTTTGCGATAAGGGATATTGGTACGTTTCAAGAACTTTTGATGAGAAGAAGAGAGTTATTAGGGAGGAATATTACGGAATAAATGATGAACCAGTGAATACTTCTGACGGGTATTCTTCTATAGAGTATGTTTATGAGGATAATGGTGCGCTTTTGGAGAAGGTGTTCCGTGATGTTAATGGGAATGAGGTTGAAGAAGAGGATTAGGGATATATTATTACAAGAAACAAATCCAATAATGGGGGAATAGGCTAAATGGAACGACATAAACTTGATTTTCATCCGAGACCAGAAGAGGGTGTATTTGCCTTAATCATACAGAAGATGATATCTATAGGTTTGTTATGCTATCATTTATAATGAGTATGGTATAGAAGGACTATTTATATGCTAAACATTTATTATGGTGATATGCCGGCTTTTTTGTTGCATAGGGGATTGATATGAAAGAAGTTGTTTTTCAAAGAATAAATGAAATAACAAGTTGGGCTGTTGAAAATGGTAATCAAATCAGCAGACGTATGTTTTATGACATAATAAGGGATAGGAATACTGATATTTCCGAGGCAGAAACGGAAGAAGCTATATATGAAATTGAACAAAAGGGTATTCTTATTACAGAAACGGATGATGAGGATTATTACGGATATGGAAAGTCTGATAATCCGTCTTTTCCGGCTGATGTAAATATAATTATGCGTAATTTGTCACTGGAGCTGATTATTTCCCGATTAAAATACGACGAGATAAATCTTAATCCGGATTTTCAGCGCAGGGCAAATTTGTGGAGTGTAGAACAAAAGAGTAGACTGATAGAATCGCTGATGCTTAAGATCCCGATACCATCTTTTTACTTTGATGCTTCTAATGATGCTAAGTGGATAGTCATTGATGGATTACAAAGGCTGTCTGCTTTAAAAGGGTTTATTGTAGACAAGAATTATAAATTGACAGGACTTGAGTATTTGTCAGAGCTGGAGGGAGCATCATTTGATACATTGCCCAGAATATATTCTCGTAGAATAATGGAGACACAGCTCGCGCTGTATACAATTGAAAAAGGAACTCCCAGGAAAATAGTTTTCAATATATTTAAAAGGCTAAATACCGGGGGGCTTGTTTTGACATCTCAGGAAATCAGGCATGCTCTTAATCAGGGTGAGGTTATCTCGCTGCTTAAGAATATGGCATCGTGTGACGAATTTAAGAAGGCTACCGAGTATTCAATCAAAACCGACAGGATGCTTGATTGCGAATATGCTACAAGATTTTTAGCATTTACTCAAATGGATATTTCCGAATATAAGAGTAATATAGATGATTTTCTTGACTCTGCTATGGCGCTTGGTAATCAGATGAGTCAGGGTGAAAGAGATGATGTAATGAAAGCTTATAAGAGGTCTTTAGATTATTGTAGGAAGGTATTTGGCGAGTATACATTCAGAAGAGTGAATGAGAATTATAGGAGAGGTCCAATAAATAAGGCATTGTTTGAAACCTTTACAATGGCATTTGCCAAGAGAAGTGATTTAGAATTGGATAAATTAGTTAGCAATAAGATGGATGTAAGAAATAAATATTTTGCTTTTTTGGATGATGTTGTGGATTATTTAAGAGCGGGAGATAAATATACTGTAAGTCGAAGAATAGTGATGGTTGATGACTTTATCAGGGAGTTAATAGATGCTTACTAATATAAGTTTTAAAAATTTCAAATGCTATAAGAATAGTGATATAAATCTGTCTAATTTAACAGTATTAACTGGATTAAATGGTATGGGAAAATCAACGGTAATCCAGGGAATATTAGGATTACGTCAGTCATATATCGCGAGTAAGATGAGGGAAGGTTTATTACTTGACGGAAAATATATTGAGTTGGGTAATGGCAAGGATGTGCTATATGAAAAAGCTGATGAGTTAAGACCAACTATTGGTATTTCATTAACATCTGATGTTGGAAAGTATGATTACAGTTTTGAATATGAAGCTGATTCAAAAATCCTCAATAATGTAAATTCCGAGCAGGCTGAAAATATTTGCGATATTCTATCCTCTGAGCAATTCATATATCTTGCAGCTAACCGCATTATTCCACAAATTAGATATGGACTTGGAAACAATAAGGATGTGGATAAAAGGGACTTTGATAAGAGTGGAGAGTATACTCTTCAATATGTTGATGCTCATGGTTCAGATCAGATAGATCAATCGGTTGATACTAATCTTAATATGGAAATTAACAAATGGATGCAGGAGATTACACCTGGAGTGCAACCGGTTATAACTGTTAATCAGGATATGATTTATTCTGATCTTAGATTTGCTTTTCGAGAAGGAAATTTGAAGACTAGTGCATATAGGGCAATTAATGTAGGTTTTGGATTAACCTATGTTCTGCCTGTAATAGTAACTCTTCTTACCTCAAAACCTGGTGATTATATACTTATAGAAAACCCCGAGGCTCACATTCATCCCAGAGGACAGAGGAAATTGGGAGAATTATTGGCTATTGCTGCAGCGAAAGGTGCTCAGATTATCCTGGAAACCCACAGTGACCATATTATGAATGGTATTAGGATAGCTGTAAGAAATGAAATGCTTAGTAAAGATAGTGTCTGCTTTGCATATTTTTATAAGGATGTGGAGACGTTTGAGCATCTTTGCATATATCCAAAGCTGGCAAGTAGCGGAAAATTTGACTATTGGCCGGATGGTTTCTTTGATGAATGGGATCAGTCACTTATGGAGTTGTTTTAAAATATGAGTCTTGTAATTAATGAACTATCTCTTGTGGGATTTGCAGATAAATATGCATTCTTTATTGCCATTGATATGCTTGATTCTATAATAAATGAACTAAATAATAAGTTTGGAATTAGAATTCAGGATATATTTGGTAAGGATATCAACCCTTTGATGTTGGTAACTGAAGAATTGAATTATTCGCAGCTATTAAAAGAGATTCCTGATAGAGAGTGTCGATCAAGGATGTTTTCTCTTCTTGTTAATACGCGAGAATATTGCGATGCTAAGAATGCTCTTTTTGTAGAAGGAGTAGAAGCTAAAGGTGCTTCTTATGCGTATTTTGATAATGGAGTGATGGTCAGTCTTAGTAGCAGGGAACTGTTTAATAGAGAGCTGGTTGATTGCTATGACAGTGATAATAATATATGCTCTGTCAGAAATATTGCAGAAAATGCACATATTTATGAACATGCAAACTATATCATAGTTAGAGTTTATCAGCCAAATGAAAAACATAGAGAAAAAGAGTACATAAGAAGCTTTGGTGAAGAAGTATCTGAAATGGATCTTGATGATGAAACTGCACAGCAAGTGCTAAACAAAGCGATAGTATTGAATGATAGATTGTACGGAGTATATAACGGAGAAATATATGAATTCAGGAAAACTCTGAATTATATATACCACGGGTACAAACTTAAGGATGAAATATTAGACAAGCATTTAAAGAAAAGAATTCTTGAATGTGTGAATTTGACTGATAATATATAATAATCGTGAGGTAAGTGTGAAAGGAGTAACTTTTAATGGATTACAGAGACAATATGGAGATTGATTTAATAGATCTTGCATTATATCTCCTTCGTAAGTGGAAGGTATTGGTAGTATGCATGATTATCGGTGCTGTTCTTGGTGGCGGTTTTGGCTACATGAGGAGCGGTGTCACTGTCAGCAAGGAAACCGGAGAGCCTGTGACTAATTCCGTATCTGAGGTGGAGGCTCTTAAGGCTAAGCTGACGGATCAAAGCGCAGAGATGGTTGAGCTGTCAGCGAGCCAATATCTTGAGGGAATGGAGAATTACCGTGATGCTGTAGAGCATGGCAAAGAGTCAATTGCTCTAAACGTTAATGCCTATGAGGCAGTTAAGCTTACCAATCGATATGCGATTGATGACAAATCTGCAAATACAGATATTGCATTTGTGATAAATGAAGCTGATACAGCTTCAACGTCTGTTAATGATGCTGCACTTCAGAGTTATGTCTTAGGAGATGTCAGTAACATCATCAGCGCCTACAAGGGTGAACTTCTGACTACTGAGACTATCCAGGAGATTAAGGATATCTTGGATGAAGATATTTCAGATGCCTCTGTTCGAGAGATGATCAGTGTAACTCGTGAAGGCAATGCTATTTTGGCTGTAAGCGTGTATGGCGAGAGTGAGGATCAGGTCCGCGCAATTATGGATGTTCTGGATAAGAGCGTGGATAAGGCAACTCAGTCTATATCTGCTATCTATGATTATGAGATAAAGTCTGCCAGCTCCAATGTTTCAGTAGGAGCAGACGACTATCTGTTAGGACTTCAGAATAATAATGCATCCAGAATCAGCACTATCAGAAGCGGCATCGCAACGCTTTCTTCTGCAATGACTGCAGATGAGAAGGCATATTTTACAGCGCTTATTGATGAAAATAGTGCAGGTCTTGATGAGGATTCTGAGGGAGCTGAGGATTCCGATCCTGTAGAGACTGTAGTTGTAAGAACAATCAGTAAAAAGTATGTAGCGCTTGGCCTTATTGGAGGACTTTTCCTTGCAGCATTCTTATATGCTGTTCTGTATGTATTGTCAGGAAAACTCCACACCTCAGATGATCTCAGAAGTGCCTTTGGACTTTCTGTAATTGGTGAGGTTAAGGGCGATGCTTCCGAGTTTGGCCTTATGTCTCAGGGAGCAGCAATTGGCGCTTCCAAGCTCTCAAGCGATAGTGTTTATATCATGGGTGCCTCTGATGATGATATATCTGTGAAGGTTAGAAATACTATGCGCAAGGAGATGACAGAGGATCATCATGTAAAGAGCGTTAAAGCAGGAAGCTCTGCTGTTAATGATGCGGTTTCCATGCAGGAGCTATCTGATTCAGATGCAGTAGTTCTTGTGGAGATGGTTGGAAAATCACGTTTTGAGGATATTGCGAGGGAAGTTGAGCTGTGCAAGAAGTTCGGAGTTAAGATTCTTGGTGCAGTAGTTGTCAGATAAGATATGTCGAATAAAAATTCAAGAATAAAAAATGCAACATATAATTCTGCTTCAGGAATGGCGTACCAACTCTTAAATTCAGTTCTGGCACTTGTTTACAGAACTGCGGTTATTAAGGTACTGGGAGTTGAGTACCTTGGTATAAATGGCCTTTTCTCTAACGTCCTTATGCTGCTTTCTCTGACTGAGCTTGGAATAAATGTGGCCATCACCTTTAGGATGTATGAACCTGCACAGAACGAGGACTATGTCAGGTTATCAGCACTGATAAGCTTTTTTGAGAGAATATATAAAGTTATAGCGCTGATAGTGTTGGTTATGGGCCTTTGCCTAATGCCATTTTTGAAGTTACTTATTAAGGACTTAAATGAAGTATCAAGCGATGTGAATATTTATCTGGTGTATATCATAATGCTCGTACAGAGCTCCACCAGTTATTTGTTTACATGCAGACAGACACTTCTTCAGGCGTGGCAGCAGGATTATATCAATAATGTTTTCAGAATAATCTATTCAATCCTTCTGTATACGGTTCAGATCGGATGCATGATTATTTACAGAGACTATACTCTTGTTCTTATTGTGGCTACTCTTTTCGGAGTAATCATGAACTGGGTATATTACGTTCTGATCGAATACCAGTACAAGGAGGTCTTTGCTGAACAGACGGATTTGGCTAAGGAAGAGAAGAATGAGATTTTCCATGAGACTAAGGCACTTCTATTCCATAAAGTAGGAGGAGCAGTTCTCCAAAGTACGGATAGTCTTGTTATTTCCAAGTTCCTGGGACTTGGTGTTGTTGGTATTTACTCCAACTATACAGTAATAACACAGACGATTGCGGCTTTGGTTGCAAAGTTCTTCAATGGCACGGTTGCTGGCGTTGGTAATGTTAATGTTACAGAGTCATCCGATAAACTGCATAACATCTATATGGACCTTAGCTTGATGGTTATGTGGGCAGCTTCATATTGCAGTGTTTGTCTGTTTGTATGCTTCAATCCATTTATCACTATTTGGGTTGGGAAGAAGCTGTGCCTTAGCGTATTGGATGTTTTCACCATAGCTTTTTCGTTTTATGTGGTTAATTCCCGGTTTATCAATACTATTTATGTAAATGCCTGCGGATTATATTACCTTGATCAGTTCAGACCTTTGCTGGAGGCTGGTATAAATATAGTTTTATCAGTTATTCTTGCCCGGTATTATGGCGTAGCAGGTGTGTGCATAGGAACTATTGTCAGTGAGGGTGTGACTGCATGGTGGAGAGAGCCATATTTGCTTTATAAGAAGTTGTTTGACAGGTCTGCGGCTAAGTACTGGAGACTTACAGCTTTCATGATGGCTTCTACCGTGGTTTTGCAGCTTGGAATACATTATGTGTGTTCATATTTAGCTGAGAACTGGATTGGTCTTATTTTGAGGGTGGTTTGTTGCACGATTTTGGTTAATCTGTTCTACTATCTGTTCTTTAGAAAGACAGATAGCTACAAGTATATTAAGAGCAGAGTACGATCAATTTTGAAGTAATTTTATATATTAAGGAAAGTGGGCAGAAGCATTTTTATAATGCCTCTGCCATAATTTTTAGCTTATGAAGATTTGTTTTGTAATCCAGAGATATGGGAAGGAAGTAAATGGTGGCGCAGATCAGCTCTGCTTGCAATTGGCAGAGCGACTTTTGCGTGCTCACAAAGGAGAAGATTATTCGGTTGATGTCCTTACGACCAAGGCTATTGACTATATAACCTGGAAGAATGAGTACGAGAATGACTTCGAGGTGATAAATGGTGTTAATGTCCACAGATTCGGTGTCCAATATGAGCGACACACCTGGCTCTTTAATAAGATAAATAAATTGTATTTAATGGGGATATTACCTTCATTCATGCATGATTTATGGTTGAAGCTTCAGGGACCCTATGTTCCGTCACTTGTGAAGTACATTCGTGATAAGAAGGATGAGTATGATGTGTTTGTGTTTATCACATATCTGTATTATCCGATTGTAAAGGGAATAGCTGAGGTTAAGGAGAAGTCTATATTACTTCCTCTGGCTCATGATGAGCCGTATCTTAATTTGAGTTGTATCAAGCCGATTTTTTCTCAGGCCAGAGGACTTTTTTATGAGACTCCTGAAGAGAAGGAACTTGTATGCAGCAGGTTTACAGGACTGTCTGAAGATTATGCCTTTGGAGGAGCTGGAGTTGATCTTCCATCAAATGTCGATGGCGCAAGGTTTAAAGAGAAGTATGGTGTTTCTGACTATATTATTTATGCAGGAAGAATTGACACTGGTAAGAACTGTGAGGAACTTTTTGAGTTCTTTATTCGCTATAAGGAATCTCATCCCGGAGATTTGAAGCTTGTGCTTCTTGGGAAGAATATTATTGAGATTCCGGATAGAGTTGATATTGTGTATCCAGGATTTGTCAGTGAGGAGGATAAGTTTGATGCTTATGCTGGAGCCAAGGCATTGGTTCTTCCTTCCAAGTTCGAGAGCTTATCAATTGTAGTCCTTGAATCCTTAAGCTTAGGACGCCCTGTACTTGTTAATGATGCCTGCGAGGTGCTAAGGGGGCATATTAAGAGGTCAGAGGCTGGATTTACTTATAAAGATTATGATGAGTTTGAGAGGAACTTGCATACCCTTGTATCTGATGATGATCTGAATGAGAGCATGGGATTAAAGGGTAAGGAGTATGTAGATAAGTACTATACCTGGGACACTATTATTGGAAATTTAAGTGGGCTGATTGAGGTTGTGCGGAGGAAATGAAGTAATGACCGAAAAAGACAAGGGGAGAAATATAATTGAGCCCTATTTGCAGATTTTTTTAGTTGCACACATGGTTGTGATCGAACTGCTGAATTTATTAAAGTCGTATGAGTTTTTGGATTTTGATTCTGCGATGGCGATACGCCATGCAGTCAATATGTGGAGAGGCGGGACAATCTTTTTGAGGGGATATGTTTATACAACTTCCATGGAAATAGATTGTCCGGGCTTTTTCGCAGCTCCAATTTATATAATTTCTAATAATCTGGGACTATCTATGATGATTTCCCATATTGTATTTGATGGCATGCTTGTAGCAGGGATATATCTTCTCTTGAGGAATCTTGGAGTAGAAAAGAAGTGGAGATATGTGGCTATTCTTATTGTTATGGCTCTTTGGGATTATGGACAGTTGGCCTGGGATAATATGATTTTCTTATCAGATGGCCAATATGAGTTTCGGATTTTGGCTGTGATATTCGTGCTTACTAATCTGACATATGCAGATGATACAGAGACTTTTAGGTGGGAGAAATATGTGGTGGTATTACTTAGCTGCTTTTTTCCATTCATAGTAACTTTGTCTATGGGGATGTATCTGTTACTGGTATTTGGAGCGCCGTTAGTACTTGCGGTTATTCTTAAGTCTGCGATGGAAGATAAATGCTATTTTAGAGATATTAAGTGGTGTGTTATCTATGTAGCAGAGATGGTTATTGCTATTATAATCAGGGCAATTGCCCATATTAATGCATTTAGAGATACTATGAATATGGTTGTTGAAGGCGAAATGTCTTCAAATTTTCATGCTGTATTAACTGCAATCTTTGCAGCTTTCGGAGCAACAACAGGTGATGCTGTTATTGTTACTTCTATTAGCGGATTCCTGAAACTGATTAGATTTGTTTTTGTTTTAATAGTTATCGGTATTTTTGTATATAGTATGGTGACCCATGGCAAGGATAATAGAACGGAGTTATATTACCTGGTTACCATCCTTATGGTAGCTATAAACTTTATAGTGTTTACTTTTGCAAATACTCAGTATACGGAAGCTCATTTTGAGAGCAGATACCATATTATATGGCTGATTCCTGTAATTCTGTGGGATATTAGTTATATAAGTAAGCAGGGTGGCTCGTTGAATACTAAACAACGAGTTATTCTCTGGTCATGTTTGATTTGTGGACTTTTGATTGTGAATGTATTTTCCGCTAGAGGACTTTTTGCCATGAAAACAAAGATAAATAAAGTTCGAAGCAGAATTTCTACAATAGCAGCTGAGAATGGAATAGATAGTGTTGTGTACTGGGATGATTCAAATTCAACACAATTATCAGCTTTTGACATAAATTTAAATGTTATCATGGTAAGTAAGATTAACGAATCGGATATTCAGAGAGCTGGTTGGGGAACATTGAAGGATGTAGAAATAAAGAACAAAAATCTATTTGTGGTTGCGTCTGACAGAGTAGAAGAGGTTCCGGAGGATGTACTTGAAAGTTACAAATTGCTGGATGATTACAAAGGCGCCAGTATTTATATGACAGAAGATTATGAATGGAAATAATACATTTTTACATGGTTGGAAGAGCTTGTATGGAAAAGAGTATAAAGAATGTAAGGAATAATTGGTTCTATTTTCTAAGTGTAATAGCTTGGACTATTTTTTATTGCTACTACCATACGAAGATATGGGTGTCTTCTGACCATGTCACTATGATCCCATTTGCAAAAGATTTTCTTAGTGGCAACTTGTTGCTAAAAGGTTGGGTGGCAGGATCTAATAACTTTTTCTTCACTGAGACATTGTTTTATTTACCGGGACTGGCATTGGGAGTAAGCGGATATACTCTTGAAGCGGTGCTTAGTTCTTTGACTATGGCGTTGATTGTTGTAGAGGCCTCTGCATTTTTTCTTAGACAAAAGGGATTCCTTTATGTGCTTGTTTACTATGCAATAGTTGGAATGGTGCCTGTTGGTATGTCGCACATTCTTATCAACTCAAATTCACACAACGGATTATACGCTGTATTATTGCTGGAGTTTTGGATCCTGCTCAAGTATATAGAGTCTGAATCCAATAGATATGGTCTTGTGATAGCATATATGGTCATTGGGGTGCTCGCCTTGTATTCGGACAGTGTGGCACTTATGGGATTGATAGCGCCGGTGCTGTGTCTTTGTGCTTATATGATTTTGCTTAAGAGGAAGAATACTCCTGAGCTTATTCGTTGGATGATTATGTTTTGGGCGACTGCGTTTATTTTTGTGCTTGCGAAGCTATTTTCTCGTGTGATTCGAATGTTAGGAGGCATAGTAACATTAGGCTATCCTACTAAGCTTGTTGGATTAGCTGAGGCTAAGGTTCGTGCGATTGAATGGTTTGGACAGGTTGAGATTGTCTGGGGATATACGCCTTGGGGCGCTGGTTTTTTTGGGCATTGTTATCATGTGGCAATAGTGGGAATTATGGTTCTGTTTGGGATTTCTATTGCGTACTTTTTTATAAAGGCGGTTTTATTCAGGATAGATTATAAGGCCTTACTTGCCTGGCTGATCGTAGTTATTAATCTTGGGGGATGCGTTTTTACTAATGCAGATATCCATCCCAGGTATTGTGTTTTATCCTTTATATTTGGGGTTATTCTTGTTCTTTATTTTGTTTTTGATGTTACAGCTATATGTGAAGGGAAGAAATCTCAATCTTCTAATAATAAAATATCTGTTATTAGGGTTGTAGCGATTGTATTATCGCTGTTTTTTACAATAAGTGTTTCATGGTATAGAGGAGAAGCTATCATTAAGATGCAGCCTTATACGTATTTAACTGAGACACAGAACGCTGCGGATTTTATTCTTGAAAACAATCTTGGTACGGGATATGGTCAGTTTTGGTGCGGACCTATCATAGCAGCTATGACAGACTATAAGTATAATATTCTTCCGATATATACCAGTGAGGATGGCTTTAAAGAGTATTCGAATCTTGTTAATACCAGGTGGTATGATGAAACGGAGATACATTATACAGTTACGTTTCAGAATGATGATGAAAATGATGATGTGGGTGTAAAAAATGAGGAGATAATAGGATTCTTGGGAGAGCCTGATTGGATAAAGGATATTTATAATTATCGTATAATGTATTGGGATAAAGATATCTCACAATGGATGGTAAAATGAATTACAAATAATAGATATAAACTTATACGTAATAATGATATAATAGTCTTGTTAACATAACTGGCATTTTTTCACAGGAAGGAGCATTTCTATGAAGTATGTATGCGGTACATGTGGTTACGTTTATGACGAGGCAGCAGGCGATCCGGATAATGGAGTAGCACCCGGAACAAAGTGGGATGATCTCCCGGCAGATTGGGTTTGTCCCCTTTGCGGAGTTGGTAAGGAAGAATTTAAAGCTGAATAAGATTTAAAGTAAGGTATGTGGCAGTTGCTTCATACCTTATTTATTCATTCAAAGGAATTTAACGAGCAGATGAAAACTTATAAGGAGGAACCATCATGGGCGAAATGAACACAAAGGCAATGTTTAAGTTATCCTACGGACTTTATGTATGCACAGCTAAGAAGGGCGATAAGCTCAATGGTTGCATTATCAATACTGCGATCCAGGTAGCATCAGAGCCTAACCGCATTTCTATTGCTGTTAACAAGGCTAATTATACTCACGACATGATCAAGGAGACCGGAGAGTGTAACATCTCCGTTATCAGCAACGATGCGACCTTTGATCTTTTCAAGCATTTTGGTTTCCAGTCAGGTAGGGATGTTAATAAGTTCGAGGAGACCGGCGCTGGCAAAATCGCAGAGGATAAGATATCCTATAAGCTGGCAGAGAATGGTATCCCTTATGTAGAGACAGGTATCAATGCATACTTTTCACTTAAGGTAGAGCAGACTGTGGATCTCGGATCACACACTCTTTTCATCTGTGAACCTGTTATGATGGAAGTGCTCTCAGATACTTCATCCTGTACTTATGAGTATTATCAGAATAACATTAAGCCGAAGCCCCAGGCTGTTGGCACTACACCTAAGGGTGAGACCGTATGGCGCTGTCTGATCTGTGGCTACGAGTGGGTTGGCGAGGAGCTTCCGGATGATTTCATCTGTCCTATTTGCAAACACCCTAAGGCTGACTTTGAGAAAATTGTGAGGTAACTGGTTGTGACAAGCGCCTCTAAGAAAAATTTAATGGCTATAGGTGCTCTGATCTTTATGGCTTTTTGGATAATTATAGGACTAATCATGAGCTATAAAGAGGTGATGCCTGTTAAGGAGAATCTGTCGGGCGTTCAGATTGATGATAGTTCACTGTATACCTGGGATTTATCAGAAACTGACATAGGAAGCTTTATTAAGATAGAAGGATGGTTCGTGAAAAACGGACAGGACACAGAATTTGTAACTCTAAAAATGTCTGTTGTATATTATGATGAGTCCCGGGATATATGGTTTGTCCTCCCTACAGATGTGGCAGAGAATAAACAGGCCAGGGAAGTTATGAATGACGGATTAAAATATAAGTGGTCCGGAGTTACGGCAAAATGTCTGGAAAGTGCTCTTGGTAAGGGTGCTTCTTTTAAGAAATATATGCTGTACGAACTAAATGGTGAGAGGAAGCTTGTAGCATTAGATAATTTATAGAACTATGACTAAGTATGATTGCAAAAAGTATATACCATTTTTTATAAGCGGCTTGATAGTCGCTTCTTTCCTGTGCGTTGTTCCATTAACTCATGATGATCTTAATGCATATAATTCGTTTGCAAAATCAGCTTCTCTTATGGAGATGCTTAGCTACGTTTATACACGTCTTTTTACCTGGTCTTCAAGGTTTATTATAGAATTCTTTCTTCTGATATTTGAGAAAATGCCTAAACCTCTTTGGGCATTTTTTTCGGGACTCTTTTGGGTGGTTCTCCAATGGGGGATTTCAAAGCTTATTACAGATGAACCTGAAATAGAACTTAATATTTTTTTAGCACTGATGTCTTTGATATTTCCTTTTATAACATGGTCAAGCGCTGGATGGATTGCTACGTCATTTACTTATTTGACTCCAATTGCGGCTGGGTTAATAACACTTTTTCCTCTTCGATACGTATACATGGATGTTGATAAGAAAAAGATATCCTTTATAAAGGCAGCAGGATATACGCTCCTTATGATTTATGCATGCAATCTGGAACAGATGGCTGTTGCGATATCATTTGTTTATTTCGTTATAGTTAGCTATGAAATAATAAGTAAGAAAGTCGATGCTTTTCATGTATGGATGTTGATTCTCGCAGTACTTGGTGTGCTTGCAGCTGTTTTAAATCCCGGAAATAAAACACGAACAGTGGCAGACACCGGACATTGGTTTCCGTCCTATGGCATGCTGACACTTTTTGATAAGCTTGAAATAGGCGTTACAACTACAGCGTCGTGGTTTATGCGAGCTCAGAATATGTTTTGGGTTATTGTAGCATTTATGTTGTTTACTGCTATTTATAAAAGGCATAACAGCGCCATATACAGAGCTATTGGTGCTATGCCGCTACTATTATCTTTGATTTTTATTCTTGGAAGATCCACGGTTGGTAAGCTGATCCCATATCTTCCACGTATTACAAAGGAAATTCCAAGAAATGGTCTTGTGAATCCGACTACAGCTTTTTCTCCAAGTGGCATTTGCGCATGGATTTTGATAGGATTACTTTATGTTTCATTAGTAATATCGGTGATGCTGATCTGTGTGAATCTGGAGGAGCTATGCTTCTGGATGAGTCTTCTGTTTGCGGGCTTTGGCTCCAGATGGATGATGGGATTGTCACCAACGATATATGCTTCGGGATTTAGAACTTGCATGATTATGATTGTATTCTTAATGGCGATCGGGGGATTATTATTTTATAGAAACAGTATTGTTAATAAGAAATTGTTGTTTCTCACTATGGGCTTAGTTGCAATAGTGAATCTTGGATTATGGGGGCAGATGCTTTACAGGCAACTATCTGTTTAAAAGTATGAAAAAAGAAACCAGGGTCATGACAATAGAATTCGTTCTTGTCATGCTGATAGTAAGAATAATTTGGGTCTGGTTTGACAGACATATAAATCTATATGGGGATGAGCTTAGATATTATGGGATAGCCCGTAGTCTCTTTATGGGGACCGGGCTGTCCATAAGAAATGCTCCGATTGATTATCAGAAGATATTATATTCTATTTTTCTTGTTCCATTTTTTGCAATTTCTGATCCCGAAAAGCGTATGTTGGCAATAGGTGTGGCTAATACTATCGTTATGTATTCGGGAATTATTCCGATTTATTTGATTTCTAAAAAGGTAGGATTATCAGAAAAGAGCCTTTCTCTTATCATGATTATTTCTGCTATTTGGCCAGAGCTTATGATATCGATGTCTTATATGTCTGAGGTGATATATTATCCTCTTGCATTGTGGTTCGTTTATCTGTGGCTTATTCAAAGAGATAAACAGAGCTTGGTTTTGGCAGGATCGCTTGGCGTTCTATGCTATATCGGTTATGTCTGCAAGGAGATATTCCTGGCATTTCTAATCGCGGATGTTCTTTATCTTATTATCAGCAGAACCAGAGAAAAGAAAGAATATGCGATGACAGCTATATTATTAGCTGCATTCGCGTTGTGCCATGTACTGGCAAAAGTAACCATGTTTAGCGGCCTTGGCAATTCCTATAACCAGATGGGGATTGAGGCTATTCTTTCTGTGAGAAGTCTTTTATATCTTGGCTATTATTTTGTATATTATTATGGTGCCTTTTTTCTTGAAGTACTGGCTCTCCCTGTGCTCTATTCGGTATGCGAGTATAAGCGCATGAATGTTAGTAATAAGGCGCTGTTTAAATATGTCATGCTGTTTTCCTTTGTGGCAGTAGGTACGGTTGCTTATACCATCATGGTAAGAGAAGACATTGGTAAAATAGTTCCAAGACTTCACTTAAGGTATATGGCTCCTGCCACGATTCTTTTACTTATTCCATTTTTTAATATTCTTGATTGTAGGGAAGCGGATGAAGAGGCAAATAATAATAAGTGGAGCTTGATTGCACTTGCATGCTTCTTGATTTTTGTATTATTTATTTTCAGAGGTGCCTATAGAAGTGTTCCGATAGACCAGTACAACCTTGATTGGTATACTGAGACAAGGAATCTCATAAGGCAGATATTCCCTGGTATAAAGGAGCTTTCAATAGATATTGCAGGTATATTGATGAGCTTTTTATTCTGCATGTTTGGAATTGTTGTGCACTATATTTATCGTAAGAAGAGTAAGCTTCTTGCTAAGAAGGTGCTTGTAGGTGCGCTAATTTTTACTTCAGTTATTAGCTGCTTATATGGAATGCGCTGGAACAGAAAGTACTATAAGGCTGACAAAGTAAGGACAGAAAATGTTCTGAAGCTGGAGTCATATTTCAAAGCAGACGATGAGTGTAAGTCTGTTATATATATTACTTACGGACTGGGTATACGTTCCTTCGTTAAATACATGGATTCTTATTTTGATGAGGTTTCACTTTTATATGTTGTAGATGAGGCGGATCTTATTCCGGAAGTTATCGAGAGAGAGTATTCTATCACCGCTAAGGATAGTCATCTGCTTGAGGCTACCTACAAGGGTGAGTATGAGGCTCCTGAGGAGTTTTCCTATATAATCGTTGAAAACGATTGTGCGAGGCAGGATGTGGAGCTTCAGAATGTGGAGCGTATAGAAGAAGTGAGTACGGATGAGTATACTGTGTACAAAAACATGGATAGAAGGAACCTGACATGGATGAAAAAAGAACTAGCAGAGTAGTTTTTGCTATTGGCGCTTTGATTGGGGCAGCAGCCTTTTTGATCATATATGGATTCAAACCGCTTGATGTAACGGATGATTCCTGGATTATTTATCGTGGAGCGGATTTGTCACATCATTATATTGGATGGCTTTTCTATAGAAATACTCCGTGGAGGTTTCCTGTTGGCCTGTTGCGTGGTCTTACTTATCCTGATGAGTTTGCTATTACATATATGGATTCAATTCCACTATTTGCTATATTTTTTAAGCTTTTATCTCCGCTTTTGCCGGAAACGTTTCAGTATTTTGGCATATATGGAATGCTGGTTTTTGCGCTGCAGGGCGGACTATCCTCAGTCATCATTTTTAAACTGACTGGCCAGAAGATGGTGTCTATGATAAGCTCTGGATTTTTCTCTTTTTCTTCGATAATGATTCAGAGAATGTTTAATCATACTGCGCTGGCTTGTAATAGTCTGATTTTGACAATGATATTACTGTTTATCTCAGGACAGGATCTTAGGGATAAGAACCGGGATATCATTGCATGGACTGCTTTACTTATGGTGGCAAGTCTGGTTCATCTTTATTATATCCCGATGACTGTTATTTTTATTTTGGGATTTTATTTCCATGATCTTATTTCAAAAGAATGGTACAGAGGTGTTATTAAAGTACTGATACCTATAGCAGCTACCTTGTTGGTGATGTATGTGGTTGGGGATTTCTATGGAGGTAAGGCTCTATCTGACGAAGGGCTTGGATATTATAATTCTAATCTGACTTCATTATTTGATGATCAGGGAGGATCATATTTCTATAAGCTTTTAGGACTATCAATAGTAGGATCAGGAAGTGGTGAAACATTTGCGTATATTGGGTTCGGAGTGATTTTGATGGTTCTGATACTATTCATTTCTTCTTTTTTTGCGAGAAATATAAAAAAGGAGAAAAAGGATATAGCTCCATTATTGTTTATAATTATCGCTCATTTATTTATGTGCACAGAGCCGGAGATAAGATTTGGCAAGATTACTCTGCTTTCGATAGAATGGCCGGAGGCTATTTATAATATTCTTTCTATGTTCAGAGCAAATGGCCGTTTCATGTGGCCGGTGTTTTACCTTTTCATGATTGGAGTTATTGTTAAAACTTCCAACAGATTTAAAAAATGGACTGTGTATGTTATAGGTGGCTTACTTATAGTACAACTAATAGATTTATATCCACAGATTAAAAATGTAAGAGCAATGAATGCTCAGTCGTATACGGGGCAAAGTACTTTGTTACAAGCTGAGTTTTGGGAGAGAGTAGATAAGGATGAAATCTATCTTTTTTATACTCCTCACAAACATAACGAGCTGATAGTTAACACTATGTGTCTGGGGGAATATGCGGCAGAGCATAATATGGTGATGAATGATTTCTATGTTGCCAGGAAGGATGACACCAGAATAAAAAAAGCCCGGAAAGAGGAGGAAGAGAAGATTCTTAAGGGCAAAGCAAACGAGAGATATTTATATGTTTTTAGTGAACTTCCTGAAGATATAGTTGAAGGCGATACCAACCTTCATATTTATGAAGTTGATGGTATGATAGTTGGAGTTACTGAAGAATATAGTGATCTAAATGAGATAAAGTAATAGTAAAAAATAGGGTCTAATGATTGTGAAAAGTAAGAAAACCATAAATATATTGTGCAATTGGATATGTATTGCCGCATCACTTTTGAGAATCTGGGTTTCGCAGCTTCAAAATATCTCTGTTGCTGTAAAGGGCGGAGGTGTTGATGGATGGCTTCAGGTAAAGCAGACCGCAAGTATTGCTGGTGGTAATTGGCTTGGAACCTTTGACTCTACTACCTTGGTTAAGGAAGTGGGCTTTCCTATTTTCGGGGCAATGATTCATGCTTTGCAGATATCCTACGGTGTTGGAGTTGGATTATTGTTGGTAATATGTGCTTGTCTTATGGCTACTTCGCTTAGACCTTATATCAAAGATGCTATTCTGCAAATGTTGTTTTATTTATCGCTTTTATATTGTCCTGTTGGGTTTAGGACGGTTTACATCTATAGATCCGCTCTTTTGATCATGGTTCCCATAGGGCTGATGGCCAGCGCTTTTGCGTTATTTGCTAGAAGAAATGATAATCTGAAAACATATACGTACATAGGTTGGGGATTGATTGGGTTTATCTTTGGCGGCCTTTTTTGGATCCTTAAGGAGGACTCTGTCTGGATTATTCCTTTTTTGTTTGTTGAAACAATTGTGTGTATCATTGGAGTTTTTTCTAATCTGAAAAAGGGGAAAACTTCAAAGAAGGTTTTTGCAGCGATTGTAGTAGCGCAGCTATTGCCATTTTGTGGGATGCTTTTTGCTAATCATGTAGTAACAGGAATGAACGAAAAATATTATAATGTCAGCTTGAGCAATGAGAGAACAAAGGGAGAGTTTCCGCGGCTGTGCGGATTATTATATAGAATCGATGTTGATGATGCTGATATCGATCCTGATGTATGGATTGCAAGGAGTGCCCTGGAACAGGCAGTTTCTGTAAGTGACAAAATGGCGTCGCTTGATACTCTTTTTGATAAGTGTGAAAGTGCCGGTAGTGATGCGCCTCATAATGGATGGCCCAAAGGTGATATTTCTACCTGGGCAATACGAAGTGCGGCTGATGAAGCTGGGTATTATGAATCAGCAAATAAGGTGCAGCAATTTTATAAAGAAGCGGCTGATGAGATTCAGAAAGCTTTTGATGACGGAAGATTAAAAGAGAAAAAGGGAATTACTCTTTCAAAATATGTAAAGCCCTTTACACTAGATGAAATCGGATTAGCAATAAGTAATTCCATAAAGACACAGGCTCTTTTTGCTCTGCATGAGAACGAAAGGGTGGAAACTGATATTTCTTATATAGACACTACTCCTGCAAATATGTGGTTTTTGGAAAAGGCCTTTGGAGTAAGAGTTCCTCTTTCTGATGAGCAGATTAAGAGCATGAAGTTTAAGCGCGATTGGCAATATGAGGAGAATAACACTCTTATAAAAGAGAAGAAGTGTTATATTCTTGCAGCTGTTGGCGTCTACTACATTTACCGATATGGCTCGTATGTGGTGCTTCCGCTAAGTATCTTGGGCTTTGTTTATCTGATATACGAATCAATCAGGAGAAGAGAAAAGGCATGGGAAGCCCTGATTATTTCTGCCGCTTTGCTTTTAACTTCATTTAGTGTTATTTTTGTTACCGGGTTATTTTCAATTTGGATGACGAAAGATGCGGCATCATCACCATATGTAGCGTATGCACCTTCTGCATATATGATTTTGGAGGTGTTTAAGATGTTTTCTGTTATTGCTCTTATCGGTGGGATTAGAAAGCTGCGAAACTCAAAGAATAAAGACTGATTAGATAGGAATTAAGATGTTTAGAGAAATAGTAAAAATGTTACTCCCTTACATAGTTCGCGAGAGACTTCGCGGAGTTCTGTTTAAGGTGAAGCACTCACAGATAAAAAGAACGGAGACTGATTTTAAGAAATATCCGAATGGAATAAATCTCATCGGTCATGCCAGAGGTGACTACGGACTTGGGGAAAGCTGCCGCCTGGTAGCTGAGGCTATTAAGACTTCCGGAATTCCTTTTACAATTAAGAACATATTCCAGAATAAAAAGGCTCTCGAGACCAACGAAGCCTACAAGGAATATGAATCAGAGGAGCTTAAATACAATGTGAATCTGATTCACTTAAATCCTAACGAGCTTCCGGTTTCTATAAGATCCATGACCAGCGATGTTTTCAATAACAGATATCAGATCGGCTACTGGCTCTGGGAACTTCCGGAGTTTCCGAAGGAGTGGAGCTATGCTTTCGATTTGTTCGATGAGATCTGGACTCCGGCAGAGTTTGTTTCTGATGCGGTAAGAACCGCGACCTCGAAGCCTGTTTACACAGTGCCATATGCCATGAATACACCTGTGACAGATGACAGATTTGATCGCAAATACTTTGGAATTCCTGAGGATAAGTTTTTATATATCTTATCTTATGATGGGTTCAGTAATTCCGACCGTAAAAATCCTGAGGCAGCTATCGCAGCTTATCGCGAGGCATTCCCCACTGAGCTCCCGGATGTCGGTCTTATCATCAAGGCAACTCACGCAGGGGAGTCAGAGATGGCACACCTCAGAGAGCTTATGCATGGCTATGAGAATATCTATATCCTTACGGACAGCTACAGCAAAGAGGAGTTTAACAGTCTGATTAAATGCGCAGACGCTCACATCTCCCTTCACCGCTCAGAAGGCTTCGGTCTTGTTATGGCGGAGGCTATGTTCCTTGGAACTCCTACAGTTTCTACGAACTGGTCTGCTAACTCAGAGTTCATGTCTGAGGATGCCTGCTGCATGGTTCCTGTGAAGATTATCGAGATTGAGAAGGAGACACCTCCGTATCACAAGGGTAATCACTGGGCTGATCCGGACGTGCATGTGGCAGCAGGTTTTATCAGAAGGCTTCATGACGACAAGGCTTTCTATGACTACAAAAAAGAGGCTGCTGCGAAGTATATCAGGGAGCGCATGTCACCTGAGAGGGCAGCAGGAATACTCAGGGAAAGATTCGAAAACTTGTGTATTTTTGAAAAATGAATATAATATGTTGGTAAACTAAACAAATAAACGCAGTTTTACTTAAGAGGAAAAAATATGTGCGGAATAGTTGGATATGTAGGTAAGAAACAGGCAGCGCCCATTCTTCTGGATGGACTTTCTAAGCTTGAATATCGTGGATATGATTCAGCAGGACTTGCTGTAAGAGGGGCAGATAGTAAGGTCAAGGTCGTTAAGGCTAAGGGCAGACTTAAGGTTCTCTCGGAGAAAACTAATGATGGAGCATCCCTTCAGGGAACAATCGGTATCGGTCACACAAGATGGGCTACACATGGTGAGCCTTCTGAGACCAATGCACATCCCCATGTTTCATCTAATCATTTTGAGCATGGTGCAACAGTTGAGGAAGCTAACGTAGTTGGTGTTCACAACGGTATCATCGAGAACTATCAGGAGCTTAAGGAGAAGCTCATGCGTCACGATTATGAGTTCTACTCACAGACTGACACTGAGGTTGCAGTTAAGCTCGTTGACTATTATTACAATAAATACAAGATCGGACCTATCGATGCTATAGCTAAGACTATGGTTCGTGTTCGTGGTTCCTACGCCCTTGCACTTATGTTCAAGGATTATCCGGATGAAGTCTGGGTAGCACGTAAGGATTCACCTATGGTTATCGGTATTGCAGACGGCGCAACCTACGTTGCTTCTGACGTTCCTGCAATCCTTAAATACACAAGAAACGTTTACTACATCGGCAACCAGGAGATGGCTCGTCTTGGTAAGGGCGAAGCTCACTTCTACAACCTCGATGGTGACGAGATCCAGAAGGAAAAGGTTGAGATCAAGTGGGACGCAGAGGCTGCTGAGAAGGGCGGCTTCGAGCACTTTATGATGAAGGAGATTCACGAGCAGCCCAAGGCAGTTGAGGATACGCTTAACTCAGTTATTAAGGGTAAAAAGATCGACCTTACAGAGTGCGGAATCAGCGATGAGAAGATCAAGTCCTTAAGACAGATCTTTGTAGTTGCCTGTGGTTCTGCATGGCATGTAGGCATGGCAGCTCAGTACGTGTTTGAGGATCTTGCACGTATTCCTGTCCGCGTCGAGCTTGCATCCGAGTTCAGATACAGGAAGCCACTTCTTGATAAAAATGACCTGGTAATCGTTATCTCCCAGTCTGGTGAGACAGCGGATACTTTAGCTGCTCTTCGTGAGGCTAAGAGTCAGGGCGTAGCAACCCTTGGTATTGTTAACGTTGTCGGCTCTTCAATCGCAAGAGAAGCTGACCATGTTCTCTACACTCTCGCAGGTCCCGAGATATCTGTTGCCACAACTAAGGCTTACAGTGCTCAGCTTGTTGCTACCTATGCTCTTGCTGTTCACTTCGGATTTGTAAGAGAGACTATTGATAGTAAAAAGTATGCAAACTACATCGCAGAGATGAAGACCATCCCCGAGAAGATTACAAAGGTTCTCGATGATAAGGAGAGACTCCAGTGGTTTGCTGCTAAATACGCTAACGCTAAGGATGTATTCTTCGTTGGACGTGGTATCGACTACGCAGTTTCCCTCGAGGGAAGCCTTAAGATGAAGGAGATTTCCTACATCCACTCAGAGGCCTACGCTGCAGGTGAGCTTAAGCACGGAACAATCAGCCTTATCGAGGACAACATCCTTGTTATCGGTGTGCTTACTCAGAACGACCTTTACGAGAAGACCATCAGCAACATGGTTGAGTGTAAGGCAAGAGGTGCTTACCTCATGGGGCTTACAACCTACGGTCATTACGAGATTGAGGATACAGTTAACTTTGCTGCATACGTTCCTAAGATTGAGGAGCATTTCGCTGCATCTCTCGCAGTTATCCCGCTCCAGCTTCTTGGCTACTATATCAGTGTTGCCAAGGGTCTTGATGTGGATAAGCCACGTAACCTTGCTAAGAGCGTTACTGTGGAATAAGGAATTATAAATGAACATTATTTTATTATCCGGTGGATCAGGTCAGCGTCTCTGGCCTCTTTCCAACGATGTCAGATCAAAACAGTTTATAAAAATATTTAAAGGTAACGATGGCGAATATGAGTCCATGGTTCAGCGCGTCTATCGCCAGATTCTTGAGATAGACCCCGGCGCAAACGTAACAATCGCAACAAGTAAGACTCAGGTTTCAGCTATTAATAACCAGCTTGGTGAAAATGTTGGAGTTTCAATCGAGCCCTGCAGAAGGGACACTTTTCCTGCAATCGCTCTTGCAAGCGCATATCTTCACGACGTTCAGGGCGTTGGCTTGGATGAGTCAGTAGTTGTATGCCCTGTCGATCCATATGTTGAGAAGGATTACTTCCTCGCTCTTGAGAAGCTTTCAAAGCTTGCAGAGGACGGAGAAGCTAACCTCACACTTATGGGAATCAATCCCACCTATCCTTCAGAGAAGTATGGCTACATCATCCCTGAGGATAAGAACGACGTATCAAAGGTTGTATCCTTCAAGGAAAAGCCTGATGTAGAAACTGCAAAGAACTACATTTCAAAGGGTGCTCTCTGGAATGGCGGTATTTTTGCATATAAGCTCTCATACCTTCTTGATAAGGCTCACGAGCTCATTGATTTTACAGACTATCAGAATCTTTTTGATAAATATGAAACTCTTGAAAAAATTTCCTTCGACTACGCTGTAGTTGAGAAGGAGTCCAATATCAGCGTTATGCGCTTCGGCGGACTCTGGAAGGACCTCGGAACCTGGAACACTCTTACAGAGGCTATGGATGAGAATGTGATCGGAGAAGCCCTTCTTAATGAGAAGTGTGAAGATGTTCACGTTATCAACGACATGAATATCCCTGTAATTGTCATGGGAATTAAGGATGCAGTTATTGCAGCTTCTCCTGAAGGAATTCTTGTTTCCGACAAAGAGCAGAGCTCTTACATCAAGCCCTTTGTTGAGCAGATCGAGCAGCCTATTATGTTCGCTGAGAAGTCCTGGGGAAGCTACCGTGTTCTGGATGCTGAGAAGGATTCACTTACAATCAAGGTAACACTTAACCCCGGACACGCCATGAACTATCACAGCCATGAACGACGTGATGAAGTATGGAGTGTTGTTCGCGGAACCGGCAGAACCATCGTTGACGGTGTAGAGCGCAGCGTTCACATCGGTGATGTCATTTCCATGAAGGCCGGTGAAAAACACACAATAATAAATAATAGTGATCAGGAACTTCAGCTTATTGAGGTTCAGCTTGGAACAGATATTTCCGTTGATGATAAGATTAAGTACGACTTATAAGTTGTTTAGTTTTGGGAGCAACTATTTTATTTCAAAAAGTTAATATGGCTTGCAAGGAATGAATGTGAATTGCAAGTGAACGAATCTCTCCGCGGAGCGCTTTTGCTACGCGGAGTTTTTTGTTGCATAAGACCGGCAAGCGAATGGATGTTTGCATACAAATTCATTTGCCGGTTGTAAGAACATGGAGCACGAAGTGCGGAATGTTCGTGTGCGAAATCGAGTAGGAGTCAGCCTGCTCGATTTG